>JAVVWB010000001.1:0-312875 GCA_036652335.1 Synergistaceae bacterium
CTGTCTGGTATTCAACGTGTGAGATGTTGATTGTGATTCCGCGTTCTCTTTCTTCTGGTGCTTTGTCGATCATATCAAAAGGTGTGAAGTCTGCTCCGCCGTGACGGGCAAGTGTTTTTGTGATTGCTGCGGTTGATGTTGTCTTACCGTGGTCGATGTGACCGATTGTACCGATGTTAAGATGTGGCTTGTTTCTTACGTACTTTTCCTTTGCCATTTTCATGTGCCTCCCTAGATTTTTGTTTCTTTTTTTTGTTTTTATGCTCTTGTGAGCGTGTTTTCAAGCACATCAAAAGAGACCCGGCATGCCGGATCTCTAAAGATAGGTGTAAGGATTATACCTTAGTGTTTTGCTTTTTGCAATAGTTTTTTTTATTTTTGTTTAGTTTGTGGCTGTTTTTTTCTTCCTTTATATATATGTGTGTTTAGGTTATTTTTTTGTTTTTTGTTTATGAACCTTTTTCTTTTGTCTTTTTGGTTTTCTTTTCTTTATTTTTATGTTCTTTCTTTTTTCTTTTTGTCTTTTTTAGTATCTTTTTTTAACTTTTTTGCCTTTTTCTTTTTGTTTGATTAAGTTTTTTTGTTGATGTATTATGTTGAGTATTATAGTTGTTTTGGAGGTGGTGCTTTGTCTTTGGATTTGTCCGTTTTGGCCTCTTGTGATGAGGTTTGGAAGGAGTGGCGTTTTGAACCTTGGCAGAGCGGTTCTGCTTCCGGTTTGTTTAGGCGTGTTTCTTTTATTAAGGCAGGCCTTTTGGGTGAGGTTGCTCGCTATTATGTTGATGATTATGTGGTGTTTTCTTTTTCTCCTGATGATGTTAGGAGGCTTCGTAAGGGCGTTAAGTATGAGTCCGATTTGCTGACTCAGAGGTTTTTCTTTGTTCAGGAGAGTGGAGAGTCTTTTTGTAAGAAGTTTTCTTTGTTGTTTGGCTTTAGAGGGTTTGTGGAGTTTCATTTTTATTCTTTAGGTAGTGAGCCGTCTAAGGATGTTGAGGATTTGGCTTTTCTTGTTAATAGAGCTTTTGATAAGGTTGGGTCATTTTCCGCTTGAGCGGATTTGATTATATAGGCTTTTTCATTTCATTTTAAGGAGGTTTTTTTATGTTTGCAGTTATGTTTATTGTTGCAATTGTCATGTTAGCTCTCGGTTATAAGTTTTATGGCGATTTCATGGCAGGTGTTTATGGTCTCAATAATAATGAAGCAACTCCCGCAGAGCGTTTGAATGACGGGATGGATTATTGTCCTGCACACCCCGCAGTTGTTTTGGGTCACCATTTTTCTTCTATCGCAGGAGCCGGGCCTATTGTAGGACCTATTACAGCAGCCTCTATTTTTGGTTGGCTTCCAACGTTTTTGTGGTGTATGATCGGTTCTATTTTTATGGGCGGTCCTCACGATATGGGTGCTGTTATTGCTTCTATGCGCCACGATGGTAAGTCTGTCGGTGTCGTTATTGAGAAGTGGATCGGTAAGACTGGTGAGAGGCTTTTCTTAGGTTTTACTATTCTTTCTCTTGTTCTTGTCGTTGCCGTTTTCCAGGTGCTTACTACTGCAACTTTTGTAGCTGATCCTGTGGTTGCTTTTGTTGGTTGTATGTATATTTTGCTCGCTATTATTTCTGGGCTTTTGATTTATCGTTTTAATGTTAATTTTAAGGTTGTTACTGTCGTTATGCTTTTTGTTATCGCTTTTTGTTCCGTTTATGGCGGTGATTGGGCTTTCGTCAATACAATTTTTGCTCAGAATTCTGATACTTGGAATATTGCAATTTCTGTTTATATTCTTTTGGCTTCTGTGCTTCCCGTTTGGCTTTTGCTTCAGCCACGTGATTATCTTGCATCCTTTTTCCTTTATTTTGCCGTTATTATCGGCGCTATTGGTATGTTGTTCGGTGGTTCTCTTAATTCCGGTAATATTCCTATGTTCGCTGAGAATGTTAAGTATTTCGGTCTTTCTAAGGTTCATATGTGGCCTATGCTTTTTGTTATCGTTGCTTGCGGTGCTATTTCTGGGTTCCATTCGCTGGTTGGTAGCGGTACGACTTCAAAGCAGTTGTCACATGAGAGGGATGCTTTGCCTGTAGCTTATGGCGGTATGTTGCTTGAGGGGCTTGTCGCTGTTATCGCACTTGGCGCTTTTATGGTTTCCGGTGCAATGCAGGAGGGCGGTCCTACTGCTACTTTTGCTATCGGATTCGGTCATTTTTGCGCTATTGTCGGTATTGACCCTGTTCTCGGTACACGTCTCGGGATGATTGCTATTAATGGGTTCCTTCTTACTTCTCTTGATACGGCAACTCGTCTTGCTCGTTATCAGATTCAGGAGATTTCCGGTAATAAGGTTGATAAGTATACGGCTACTTTGGTTGCTATTATCGCAGCTCTTTGCCTTATTTATTTTAAGACTGAGGATGCTTCAGGTAAGGCTATCGCAGCATGGAAGGTTATTTGGCCTGTTTTTGGTGCTTCTAATCAGTTGGTCGCAGCCCTTGCTTTGCTTGGTATTTCTGCTTGGATTATTCGTGGTCTTAAGAAGAAGGCAACTTTCTTGCTTGTGCCGTTCTGGTTTATGCTTGTTACTAGTATGGCCGGTTTGGTTATTGAGATTAAGACTACTATGTCTAGCGCCAATCCTAATTATCCTTTAGCAGGTATTTCTGTTTTGCTGTTGGTGTTGGCTTTGCTTTTGGTTAAGGAAGGTATGGCAGCTATTAGGAAGAAGTAGTTTTTTGTTATTTTTTAATTTTTAGTTAGTTTTTGTTAGTTTTTGTTAGTTTTTGTTGAGGGGTTTTCTCGTTTGAGGAAGCCCCTTTTTTTGTGTCGTTTGTGTTGGTTTTATGCTGTTTTTTGGTGTGTTTATTTGTTTGACATTGGTTGTCGTTGATAATAGAATTGTTTTTAAGTTTGCGTTGTTTTTATTTTGTTTTTTTTGTTTTTTTATTTTTTTCGGTTTAGCGATAGCGTTTTTGATGGCGCTTTTTTGGGTCTGTCTTTGAGGCAGATTTTTTTCTTTAATTTTGGAGGTGGCTCGTGTGAAGGCTTGGACTTTTTTGAAGAGTGATTTTATGGCGGCTATGAATAATGATCCCGCTTTGCCAAGAAATTTGAGGGGCGCTGTGGAGATTATTTTTTGTACTCCCGGTTTTTTGGCTATTTGCTTTCACAGAGTTATTCATTTTATGCATTGTTCTTTGCATATTCCTGTTGTGCCTCGCTTTATTTCTCTTGTGGTTCGCTGGTGGACGGGGATTGAGATTCATCCCGGCGCTAAGATTGGTAAGGGGTTTTTTGTGGATCACGGCGCAGGGGTGGTTATTGGTGAGACGTCTGAGATTGGTGATAATGTGACGTTGTATCAGGGCGTTACTTTGGGTGGTACTGGTAAGGATAAGGGCGCAAAGCGTCATCCTACTTTGGGGAATAATGTGTTTGTGGGTAGTGGTGCAAAGATTTTAGGTCCTATTACTATTGGTGATAATGCTAGGATTGGCGCTAATAGTGCCGTTTTGAAGAGTGTGCCTGCTAATTCTACTGTTACAGGTATGAGAGCTAGGATTATTAAGATTAATGGTGAGCGTGTGGATAGTTGTTCTACCAGTGGTGTGCATCCAAGTGAGTTGTGGAGTTGTATTTTCCGACTCGAGGAGGAGGTAGGACGTTTGAGGCAGGAGCTTGCCGATTTTAAGGGCGTGTCTGAGTGTAAGAAGACCCCGCCTGTTGTTGAGGTCGAGGTCTGTCATAAGCATTCAAAGTAGTTTTTTTTGTTTTTTTTGTTTTTTGTGGTTTTTGTAGTTTTGTAGTTTTGTAGTTTTGTTTTTTAGCCGATGACTATTTGTTTTGTTCCTTTTTTGGAGAACCATTCGGCGGCTCTTTCTTTTATGTCTCCTTGTAGGATTATTTTGCCTTCTTCTGTGCGTGCTCCGCAACCGAGGGCTTTTTTTATTTCTTTTGCTAGTGTTTCTATTTTGCAGTTGCTTTCTTTTGATATTGTTATGACTGTTACTGTTTTGCCTCCACATCCAGCTGTCTTTTTTTGTAGTGTTACTTTGGGAATTTTTAGTTCTTGGGGTTGGGCTGTGTTAGTTTTTTGTGGCTTTTGAGTGGTTTGGGTGGTTTCTGTAGGCTTTTTGTTTTCCGGTTTGCCTAGTATTGATGCCAGTGAGGCTGAGAGTTGTGTGTCACTTCCTAGGGTGTATCCGTTGCCTTGTGTGGCTTTTTTATTTTTTTGTTCACGTGCCATTTTTTCACCTCATTGTTGTTTTTATTTTTTTATTTTATATCATTTTTCTGTTTTGAGGAGATGTTTTATTTTGAGCAGTTATGATTTGTTTATGGAAAATTTTTATGCTATGTCTATTATGTTGACTAGGGCTCCTAAGGGGTCTTTGCTTAATATTTCTTCCGCTATTATTGCATCTTCCGGGTTGCCTTTTGATGATGAGAATTTTTTGTTGTTTGGTCCTAGTGCCAATGCTATTCATATAGATTGCGCTGTTGGTTTGATGCCGGGGGTAGGTGTGCCTTTTTCTGTGCCTGTTTTTTCTAATACAGATCCTTTTATGCCTTTGTTGGTTAAGGATAAGGTTGCTTGTTCTGAGTCGAGTCACCATGTGATGGCTTTGTCTAGGAGCGGTGCTTTTGAGTTTGATAAGTGTTGCGAGTTGGTAGATGAGGGTTCTATTGAGGAGTTCGCAGAGACGGTGTGGAAAGGGTTTGGAACTAAGGGTAAGGTTTCTGAGGAGTATTTAGAGTTTGCCCGTTATTTGCTTTCTTCTCCTTTTAATAGGTTGTTTATTTTACGTAATCCTAGGAAGAAGGCTGTTTCTTGCGCTTTGTTGTGCGATTCCGGTAGTAGTTGTGGTGTTTATTATTTTGCCACTTTGCCTAGGAGTAGGCGTAAGGGGTTTGCTAGACGTCTTATGTCTTCTGTCGCTTCTGTCGCTTTTGAGAAGTATGAGTCTTTGGTTCTTTTGTCTACTGAGGATGGTTTTCCTTTTTATTCTGCTTTTGGCTTTGAGGATTTGGGTGTGCTTCCTGTGTTGCATTGCCCGAAGCTCGAGGGTTGGCATAATTTTTAAGAGGTGTTGTTATGAGTGAGCTTGTAGATTTTTTTAGAGGGGCTTCTGCTGATACTTTGGTGTGTAGTAGGTGCAATGTGTCAAAGAATGATGTGCTTTTTGCTGTGACTGATGGATGTTTCGATTTAGATAGTGTTATGAAGTGTGTGCATTTTTGTGATGGCTCTTGCGCTGTCAATAATCCGTCTGGTAGAGGTTGTCTTGAGAATGTGCAAGCTATTCTTGATGCTTATGTGCCTGTCTTTAAGATGATGCTTGAGGCTAAGGCGGATCATTCAGAGGAGTATGAAGTGTGTAGTAGCGTTTCTTGTCCCGGTAGTTGTGGTTCCTGTTCATGCGGTTGTGGTGCTAAGGATAGGGATTGAGGGTTTAGGAGATAAGAGCAAGGGCATAACAAGTGCAAAACATAAAATATTAGGTAAATCAAAGAGAAGATGTGCTTATTACGAGACAACCCTCGGTTTTGAGAAGTGAAGACGTATTATTTATACGTCGAGCAATCAAAATCGGGGGTTGTGATGTAATAAGTGCTTATGCTCTTTGATTAAAACAAAAGCCACTGGACACCGCATTACTACTTGCGGTGAGACGAGATTTAGGGGATTTTAAAAAATATTAAATAAAAGAGGTGAAGTTAAAATAAATTTTATGTTATTTCCAAAAGCAAATAAGAGAGATGTTGATTACGAAATAAGGTGCGTCTGTATTATTTGCAATAGCTTAACAAGAAGACATATGTCTCCTACGCCAAGGTGGTTCTCTTTGTTTTTATGAGTTAGTGGCTTTTGTTTATGTCTTGTTTTTTATTAACGAGCTTTTTTCTGCAGTTTGTTTAGTGCGTGGGTTAGCCCCTGTATTCTGCTGTCTGTTGCTGGTTTGTTTAGTGCTGCTTTTGCAGACATGTCTCTGTGCCAGTATGCTTGGTTTGCGTCTCTGTTTTGGTTTATTACTGAGCCTTCTAGGGATATTCCGGCAAAGAGTCCTTTTGAGATTGAGTAGCTGTAGATTGCTGCTTTTGCTCTTCCGTCTGTTGCGGCAGATGCGTCTCTTCCCTCTGGGCCTGCTGCGATTGCTACGTCTGCTCCGAGTTTGAAGCTGTTTCCTCCTGTGAATGCACGGAGTCCTTCATCGTTTGTTATTACAAGTACAAGTCCTACTGATTGCGCTCCTATTTGTAGTCCGAATGATGCTCCTGTTATTGTCATGAATGCAGGGCCTTTCCATGTGCCGTTGGGGTTTTTGATGAATACGAGTCCTTCTCCAACTTGGCCACCAACTATGAATCCTGCTTTTGTTACTGAGGGGAATATTGCAACACCTTTTCCCGATTTTATGACGTCTGCTAGTGAGTCTGCATCGCTTTTTTCTGCCATTTCATTTATTAGGTTTGTTGCCATTCTTATTCTTTTTTCGTGGGCTTTTTCTGCAAAGCTTGCTGTTGCAAAGGATAGTACGATTATGAATGTAGCTAGTATTGTTGCGATTAGTTTCTTTTTCATTTTTTTTCCCCCTTTTGGTTGTGTTTCTGTGTTGTTTATATCACATTTTTGCTGTCTTAAAAAGTGTTTTTCGCTTATTTTCGTTTATAATAGTTTTGTGTAGTTTTTTATTTTTCTTATTTTTCTTATTTTTCTTATGAGGAGTTTGATTTTTATGGAGCATCTTTTTGCACCTTGGCGTATGCAGTATATTTTGTCCAGTTGTGGCGAGGATAAGAAGGATGAGGGAGGTTCTGGTTGTATTTTTTGTGATTTCCCGAAGTTAGATAGAGATGAAGAGAAGTTGATTTTGTTTAGAGGTAAGTTTTGTTTTGTTATTTTGAATGCTTTTCCTTATAATCCCGGTCATTTGATGGTTGTGCCTTATCGCCATACTGCGGATTTTTGTAGTTTGTCTTTTGATGAGTCTAGTGAGCTTTTTGCTCTTTCTCAGAAGTGTCACGAGGTTTTGACTTCTCTTATGAAGCCAGATGGTTTTAATTTGGGTATGAATTTGGGTCGTGTTGCAGGAGCCGGGATTGATCAGCATTTGCATTTGCATGTCGTGCCTCGTTGGAATGGCGATACTAATTTTATGCCTGCTTTGGGTGAGGTTCGTGTGGTTTCTGAGGCTCTTTCTTCTACTTGGAAGAGGCTTAAAGAAGTATGGAATTAGGTAGTTCTGTTTTTGTTGCTCCTAGGAAGGATTGTGATGTCGAGCTGACTGTTAAGCGTTCTCGCTTTGTCGGTTCTGTTCGTACTGTGCTTTCTGTCGATGAGGCTAATGAGTTTTTACGCAGTTTTCCGGTCCTTTTCCCTAAGGCAAATCATTATTGCTGGGCTTACCGTATAGGACACGGGAGTTCTCTTGTGGAGCATTGTTCTGATGCAGGTGAGCCTGCCGGGACTGCCGGTCGCCCTATTTTGGGTTCGATTAAGCGTAATTTGCTCGAGAATTCTTTGGTGGTGGTGACTCGTTTTTTCGGTGGCGTTAAGTTGGGTGTTCGTGGTTTGATTGATGCCTATGAGGAGTCCGCTGAGCTTGCAATTTCTACCGCCGGGGTGGTTACTGTTGAGGTTCATAATTTTCTTGAGTTTAGATGTGGTTATGATTTTTCTAAGACTTTGCTTTCTTGTGTTAGGAAGTGGGGTTTTGACGAGGCTCATTTTTCTGTTGAGTTTGGTGTTGATGTAGCTTTTTCTGTTTGCGTTCCTTTGTCTTTGAAATCTTTTATTTCTCCTGAGCTTGATGAGTTGTGTGCCAGAGGGTTTGTTTCTTCTGTCGTTTGGCATGATGATCCTGTGTTACGGGAGAAGTGGATTTAGTTTTTTTGTTTTTTTGTTTTTTTGTTTTTTGTTTTTTGTTAGCCCCCTTTTTGGTTAAAGGGGGCTTTTTTGTTGTTTTAGTTTAGTTGGTTTAGTTTAGTTTGGCGGAGGGGTTTGTGGTTGAGCATGGGACTCCACAGCTGCATTTGCCACAGGCGTCTCCGTCTCCTTTTTGGTAGTGTTGGATGAGTTTGTCTATTTGTTTGTCACAGAGGTGTCTGTCTACGTAGGGGTAGCCGTTTTCTGTTGTTATTGCGTTTGCTACACATTTTTTTACGCAAGCTTTACATGTGCCGTTGCGTTTGTAGAGGCATTTTTCTTTTTCGTCTCTTTGTGTAGGTTGTAGTTTTATGGTTGTTATTACGTTTCCTATTCTTCCGCAGCAGCCACTTTCTGTTATGAGTAGGTTGTGTATTCCAAATGTGCCTATTCCTGCTATGTATGCTACGTGTCTTTTTGACCATTTGCTTAGGAGTTTTTCTTTGTCAAAGTTTGTGGGGAGGTCTGTTTCTACTTCGTATCCCATTTCGTTTATTATTTTTTTTATTTCTTGTGCTATGTCTTCTATTATGATGTTTGTTTCTATTTTTGCCATGTCCCATTCTCTGGAGCTTTCTTCTGCTTTTATGTTGCTTTTTATTATTTCTTCTCCAAATGGTACGAAGTATGCTATTACTGTTTTTGCATTTTTGAGTAGTTGTGTCGGCATTTCGTGTTCCGGGTTTGCTATTTTTTTGAGTTGTTCAAATAGTGGGTCTGTGGCATCTGCATAGCCTATTATTGGTTCTTTCCATGTAGTTTCTGTGTTTTTTTCTGTGTGGTAGTTTTTTACGTATTCTTTTATTGCTGTTTCTATTTTGGCTTTTGCGGTGTCCATGTTGTTCCCTCCATTTTTAGGTTGTTTGTTTTTTAGTTTATTTTTTAGTTTATTTCTTCTAGTGTTGGTAGTTGTTCTTGTTTTTTTGGTTCTTTTTGTCCGTCTGTTATTTTTATTTTTGCTGTGTCACTGTTGCCTTGTTCGTCTGTGACGTATATTGTGTGTGTGCCTTTTTTCATTTCCCAGAAGGCGTTTTCTCTGTCGTTGTCTGCTTTCAGTTCTCCATTTACAAACCAGTAGAGTGTGCCTTTGCCTTCTGCTATGAGTGGCAGTTTTGTGCTGTTTGCTGTTTTTTTGTATGTGGCGTTTTTTTGTGGCGATAGTATTGTTACTTTGTTTACTTCTTTTGCTGTTTTTGTTTCGTAGTAGTTTTCTAGTTCTTGGGGCCATTGTACTGTTATTTTTCCATTTTGGATTTTGTGCATTGTACATGGTTCTGTTGCTGATGTGTCTTTTATGTATAGTTCTGTTATTGCCTGGGGGCAGTGTTGGTTTCTGGGTGCGCCGGATAGGGGGCATACTTGTCTTTCTTTTACGTCGTGTGGTTTGTCAAACCATTTTGTGCCGTCAGGTGTGAGTGCTCTCATTATTTTTATTGCAGGTGGTGTTGCTGTTTTTAGCCCTATTAGGGTGTTTGTCGGTTTGCCCGTAGGGTCTCCTAGCCATACCACAAGGGTGTATTTTTTTGTTACAGCTGCCGTCCATGCATCTCTTAGCCCGTATGATGTGCCTGTTTTGAATGCAATTTTTGTCCCTTTTTCTCCAAATATTTCACGATATATGGGAAGTATTCTTCCTGTGTCTTTTAGTATGTCTAGTGTTAGGTAGCATGACGAGTTTGTTATTATTTGTTCGCCTTTTTCTTTTTTTTCTCCCTCTATCCATAGTGTGGAGCTTTTTATTCCACCATTTGCGAGTGTCCTGTATGCTGTTGCTGTTTCTAGCGGGGAGACTTCACAACCCCCAAGTATGAGGCTGTCTCCGTACCATTCACTGTCTTTTGTGAATGATGAGAATCCTAGTCTTCTGTATAGAGATAGGGTGTTTGTAGGTTTGACTAGTCTTAGTACTCTGACCGCAGGTATGTTGAGTGAGTCTGCCAGTGCTGTTCGTGCAGAGACTGGCCCTCTGTAGTATCTGTCGTAGTTGCGTGGTGCGCTTCCTTTCATGGAGTAGGGGGTGTCTGCCATTATTGTTGAGGGTGTGAGTGTTCCTTTTTCAAATGCAAGTGCAAATGTGAAAGGTTTGAGTACTGAGCCAGGTGACCTTTTTGATGCAGCACAGTCTACCCATGATGTGTCGTTTGGTTCTCCCTCTTTTGCGTTTCCTACGTATGCTCGCACAGCACCGTTTTCGTTTTCTATTAGTACAGCTGCTCCCGTTATGTTTGTAGGTAGTGTTTTTAGTGCGTTTTTTAGTTCTTTTTCTAGTAGGTTTTGTTTGGTTATTTCTATTGTTGATTTGATTTTTCCGTATTTGTCTCTGTTTGTTGTTTTTCCACGTTGTTTTATTATTTGTTCTGCTGTTTGTCTCCGTTTTGAGGGTATGGAGTTTCTTTCTGTTGGTATTTTTTCTCTTTTTGCTCTTTCTGCTTGTTCGTTTGTTATTATTTTTCTTTCAGCTAGTGTGTCTAGTAGTCTGTTTCTTAGTTTTAGCGCACGTTCTGGGTGTTTGTCTGGTCTGTAGTATGATGGCCCTCTTAGTATTCCTGCAAGGAGTGTGGCTTCGGCAAGTGATATGTCTTTTGCAGATTTGTCAAACCATGCAAGTGATGCCGCTTCTATTCCTCTTATGTTTCCACCCATTGGTACTCTGTTTAGGTATGTCTCGAGTATGTCGTGTTTGGTGAGGAGGTATTCAAGTATTATCGCTTGATTAAATTCTTTTATTTTGTTTAGGGGTGTTCTTTCTCTTTCTATTCCAAGTCTTATTGTTTGTGCTGTTATGGTTGATCCCCCTGATATTGTTTTTTTGGCTTTGGTGTTTTGTATTGTTGCTCTTATTATTGCCGCAAAGTCTATTCCATTGTGGTAGTAAAATTTTCTGTCTTCTAGTTCTATTATTATTTTGGGCATCCATTCTCCCATTTCTTCTAGTGGGATGGATAGTGACCATTCATCGTTTGATGAGAGTGTCGCACATAGTGGGTTGCCTGTGTTGTCTGTTATTACTGTTGAGTTTTGCCATGTTGTTATTTGTTGTTTGGGGAATATGAGGTTTGTTAGTGTATACCACATGAGTATGATGATTATTGCAATTATTTTGCCCTTGTTATCACTTTTTTGTAATATTTTGTTTTTTAGTTCTTGTAGGTGTTTTTTTATTTTGTTTTTTTCGCTCATTTTATAGGTTTGTTTTTGCGTTTTCATGGTATTTTTGTGATTCATCTGTGTAGCAGACGAGTATTATTTCTTGTATTGTGTTGTGTTCTTGGAGGTATTTTGCTACTGCCGTTAGTGCTATTTCTGCTGCTTTTGCCGGTGGAAATCTGTATATTCCTGTTGAGATAGCAGGTATTGCTATTGTTTTTGCTTTTAGTTTTAGTGCTTCTTTTAGGCTGTTTTCGTATGAGTTTTGGAGTAGTTGTTCTTCGTTGTGTGTGCCACCTTTCCATATTGGACCTGCTGTGTGTACAACGTATTTAGCAGGGAGGTTGTATGCTTTTGTTGCTCGTGCCTCTCCTGTAGGACATCCACCTATGGTGCAACATTCGCTGAGGAGTTGAGGGCCGGCTGCTTTGTGTATGGCTCCGTCTACTCCACCTCCTCCTAGTAGTGAGGTGTTTGCAGCATTTACTATGACGTCTACTTTTTCTTTTGTGATGTCACCTTTTTTTATGGTTATTTTTTTCTTTTCGTTTTCGTACATTTTAGTGCCTTCCTTTTTTAGTTTGATTTTACATCTTTGTTGGTTGTTTTGTCTGTTTTTTACCGTTTTGTTTTTTTATTTTTTGTTTAATTTCGCTGTTTTTGCTTATTTTTTTATTTTTTGTCGTTTTGACGTAATCTGTAGTATTTTAAGCCTCGTTTTGTGCTTGTCAGCTTGCTTGTTTGGGTGTATAAATAACATAAAGTTATGATTTTTATGAGGGGGGTTCATTTTGACATCTTTTAAAGAGTTTAGAGAGTTTCCGAAGATGAGAGATATTTATGGTTCTCTTGTTTTTGATAAGAAGGCTATGAAGGAGCGTCTTCCACGAGATGCTTATGAGAATTTGGAGGCCGCTATGGAGGGTCGCCAGAAGCTTGATTCAAGTATTGCTGATACTGTTGCTCTCGCTATGAAGGATTGGGCTGTGAGTAAGGGTGCAAGTCATTGGGCACATTGGTTTTTGCCTTTGACTGAGCTTACCGCAGAGAAGCATACCGCTTTTGTTACAGCTGATGAAAATGGATTCCCTCTTGAGTCTTTTAGAGGTTGCGATTTGATGCAGAGTGAGCCTGATGCTTCTTCTTTCCCATCTGGCGGTACACGTAGTACTTTTGAAGCAAGAGGTTATAGTGCTTGGGATCCTACAAGTCCAGCTTTTATTATTAAGAGTCCTAAGGGTGGTACTCTTTGTATTCCCTCTGTTTTTTTGGCTTATGATGGTTCTCCTCTTGATTTAAAGACTTTTTTGCTTCGTTCTACAGATGCTGTTGAGAGTCGTGCTTTGAAGCTTTTGAAGCTTTTTGGTAATAGAGGCGTTCGTTATGTTAAGGCAACTGTAGGCGGTGAGCAGGAGTTTTTCTTGCTTGATAGGCCTCGTGCTCAGAAGAGACCTGATATTCGTTTTTGCGGTCGTACTTTGTTAGGTTGCCCACCACCACGAGATCAGAAGCAGGAGGATCATTATTTCGGCTCTATTCCTACTCGTGTGTTGGCTTATATGGAGGATGTGCAACGGGATTTAGCTCGTTTGGGTGTTGATTTGGCAACAAGGCATAATGAGGCTTCTCGTTGTCAATTTGAGTTTGCTCCTAATTTCTCTGAGGCTAATTTAGCTTGCGATCAGAATATGCTTATTATGGAAACTATGAGGAAGATGGCACGCCAGCATGATTTGCGTTTGCTTTTCCATGAGAAGCCTTTTTGTGGTATGAATGGTAGCGGTAAGCATGTTAATTTTTCGCTCCAAGATAGCGAGGGGCGTAATCTTTTAAAGCCTTCTACTAATCATAGAAAGAATGTTATGTTTTTGTCGTTCCTTACTTCTTTCGTTTATGGCGTGAGTCAGTATTCAGGGCTTTTGCAGGCTTCTGTCGCTACACCTGGTAATATGTATCGGTTAGGCGGGTTTGAAGCTCCCCCAAGTATTATTAGCGTTTATCTGGGAGATATGGTTAGCCATATTGTTTCTGCTTTGGAGGATGAGGGGTCAAGCGAGGATATGCCAGCAAAGTCTACTTTAGATTTAGGGCTTCCTAAGTTGCCAGAGATTGTGGCTTATGATAGTGATAGAAATAGAACGAGTCCTTTGGCTTTTACAGGAAATAAGTTTGAGTTCCGTGCCCCAGGTGCATCACAGGCTATGGCTGTACCTCTTACTTGTATTTTTTCAATTTGGGCAGCTGGTCTTGAGAAGTTTATTGAGCTTTTTGAAGCACGTATTACTAAGGGTGAGGATACTATGGAAGCAGCCTTGTCTGTAGCACGTGAGCTTTCTTTGTTGAGTAGGCATATCCGTTTTGAGGGAGATGCTTATAAGCATGAGTGGATAGATGAGGCAAGAGGTAGAGGTATTGTGCTTGCTGAGACTATTCCAGACGCTATTGATCTTTTTACTACACCTAAGTATGTCGAGATGTTGGATTCTTTTGGCGTTTTTAAGAAGAAGGAGATTGAGGCTTTTAGGATTATTAAGAAGGAAGCTTTTGTCAATAGTGTTGAGATTGAGATGGCTGTGTTGCGTGATATGATTTGGGAGGGTGTGCTTCCTGCAATTTCAAAGCAACTTTTGCTTGAGAAGCCGTCTTATGATGTGGTTGCCGATTTGGGTGTTGACGGTATTGATAGGTGGAAGAAGCATATTAGTAGGCTTGCTAAGGCAAAGATTGATTTGATTGAGAAGACAGGCAATCTTGTGAAGTTAAGGGAGTCTATGGCTTCTCTTGGTATAGATGACCATGCAAATGAGATTGTATCAAGGGCTGTTCCTTTGATGCAGGAGATTAGGGATATTGCAGATCATGTAGAGGTTTTTTATTCTAATGAGTTTATGCCTTATCCAAATTATCGTTCTTTGTTGTCTCTTTCTGCTTAGTTTGGTTTGTTTGGTCTTTTTGACCTGTTTGTTTTTGTTGGTTTATTTAGAGAAGGGAGCCTTTTTGGCTCCCTTCTTTTTGTTTTTATTTTGTGTTTTTGTAGCCTTGACATATTTGGTATAAGTTTTTGGGGTCTATCGGTTTGGTTATGTATGTGTTCATTCCAACTTCTTTGCCTTTTTCTTTGTCACTTAGAAAGGCGTTCGCACTCATTGCTATTATTGGTATTGTTTGTGCTTGTGGGTGGTCTGATTTTCTTATTTTTTCTGCCATTTCGTAGCCATTTATTTTGGGCATTCTGATGTCTGTGATGATTATGTTAAATTCGTTGTTGTCACTTTGTCGGAAGATGTCGTATCCTTCTTGACCATCGTTTGCCATTTTCACTGTTGCTCCTTTTATTTCAAGGAGTTTCTTTGCTACAATTTGGTTTATGTTGTTGTCTTCACATATAAGTACTTTTAGTCCTGTTAGGTCTGTTTTTGTTTCTTCTTTTGGGTGTTGCTCCGGCTTTTCTTTTTCTTTTGTTACTTGTACTGGTATTTTTAGTGTGAAGGTCGTTCCCTTTCCTTTTTCACTTTTTACTGTTATTGTGCCACCTTTGTGTTCTACAATTCCTTTTACTATGGCAAGTCCTAGTCCTGTGCCTTGTTCGTTTCTTGTTTGGGTGTCTTTTGCTCTGTAGAATGGTTCAAATATTGTTTCTTTTTCTTCTGGGTTTATTCCTATTCCTGTGTCTGATATTGTTAGTTCGTATGTTGATATGCCATCACTTGTTTGTGTTGCATTTTCTTTTAGTGAGTATTTTATTGTTCCGCCCTCTGGTGTGTATTTTATTGCATTTGAGAGTAGGTTGGATATTACGCTTTCCATTTTTGCTTTGTCTTCGTAGCAGTGGTCATTTATTATATCAATTTTGCTTTCAATTGTTTGCTTTTTTTCTTCTGCTAGTACTTTGAATGTCGAAATAATTGTTGATATGTGGTCTTTGATGGAGTAGTAGCTTTTTTCTGGGGCCATTTTGCCACTTTCTATTCTGTTCATGTCTAGCACTTTGTTTACAAGTCCCAGTAGTAGTTTTGACGATTGTTCTATTACGTCTAAACTTTCATGTATTTGTTCTTTGTTTTCTTCGTTTGCTTTTGCTATGTGGCACATGCCCATTATGGCATTTATTGGTGTCCTTATATCATGGCTCATTGTTGATAGGAAGTCTGTTTTTGCTTGGTTTGCTTCTTGTGCCGTTTTTAGTGCTGTTTTTAATATTTCTTTTTGTCTGTTTTGTTCCTCTATTATTTTTGTTATGTCACTTCTCGTGGCTAGGACAAGCCCTTTTTCTTTGTCAAATATTGAGAATTTGACTCTTTTTATTCTTTTTTCACCATCATAGTGTTCGTTGTAGATGTAGTCGTATGTCTCTTTGGTAGCAAGAATGTGTTTTAGTGTGGTTAGTGACATGTTTTTCTGATATTTTTCTCGCTCACTTTTCGGTACTGTTTCTAGGTTTTTCATTAGTCTTTTGTTGTATGATTGCGGTTTACCGTGAGTTCCTGAGGCGACTTTTACTCTTTTTCCGCCATATATTGTGATTGTGTCATCGTTTAGCGATAGATATGCCACGTAGTCATATTCGAGGTTTCCTATAGCTTTTAGTGCGTATTCCGCCATTTTCTTTTCTGTTACGTCTCTTAGTGTGAAGAATCCATATATTTCTTTTGTGTCTATTTTTTTTACTGTTTCTATAGTGAGTTCATAGAAACGACTTATTTTGTCTTTTTTCATGGAAAAATCACATTTGTGGAAGGTTATTCCTATTGCAAAGTCATTTAGTAGTTGTTCTTTTGAGATTGTTTTAAGGCATTTTTCAAGTTCTGTTTTGTCTTCTATTAATTTGGTTAGTGTATCTGTGTAGTTCTCAAAACGACCTTTTTGTTTGTTATATATCTCATTCCCGTCTTTGTCATATATTTCTATTATTTCATCTTTTGTGATTGAGCTGTGACCTTGCATTACGATGTCTTCGTCTTTTGTTTTGTATCTTTGTCTTATTCCTTCGGCGTATTTTTCTTTTTCTTTTACTATGTCGTCTATGTCTATTGTGCTTCCAAATACATATAGCCCCACGTTTCTACTGTTTATTTGTGTGAAGGATATTTTTTGCCATCTGTATTTTTTTGTTTTGTCGTCAAACATTCTTATTGTTGAGGTTGCTTCTTTTTCTTTTTTCTTAATTTTTTCACATATGTCTATTACTTTTGCGAAGTCGTCTTTGTGTATAAAGTTGGTTTCTGCTGCTTCTTTTAGTAGTTCATCTATGGTTAATGGAATTTCTTCTCTTTTTAATCCCATTTTTGCGTTTGTAAAGCTTAGTTTTCCTGTGTCGTAGTTGTATATCCATGCTTCTATTTCGTTTTGAACCATGAGTGTGATGAAGCGTCTTTCCATGTCTTTGTATGACTGGATGTTTTCTGATGTTCCTATTGCCTTTATTATGTTGCCTTTTTCGTCACGTACTGCTGTGTATTTTACTTTTTTCCATACATATCCAGTATGTGTCTTTACTCGCACAGATGTTTCTGCTCTTGTTTCACCTTTGTGCAACTTTTCTATCATTTTTTTGTATAGTTCTACGTCTTCGCTATATAGGTACCCATCCGTGTAAAAATCTTCTGGGAAGTTATGTAGTTGTACCGGCACTGGGTCATCCGGTGTCGTTTGGTATACTTCTACTGTTTTGGATTTTATGTCATATTCCCAAAATTTTAGCCCTGCATGGTCTATTGCTATTTGTGCTTCCTGCCGGAGTATTTTATTTTTTTCTTGTTCTTCATATAGGTTTGTTACGTCAAATATTGTTTCGTACACAGAGGTGGTGCCATCGCTGTTTTTTACAAATTTAACTTTGTCTAGGTATTGGCATTTTTCGCCATTTTCTGTTAGTGCAGTAAATGACAAATATTGGTCTTTTTTGCTTTTTAGTACATTGTTTATTTTAATTTTTTCTTCTTCGTTATATATGTAGTAATAAGCATCTTTTGTTAGGTTTTCATATGCTTTTTCTTTTGTGGCGCCGGCCATTTCTATTCTTGCATCATTTATGTATTCTATTTTTAGTTGGTCGTTTTTGTCGAATTTGCTTACGACTAGACCGCAATTTATGTTTTCAAGGATTTCTTTTATCTGTTTTGAGAGGTTTATTTGTTCTGTCATGTTTGTTAGATATATTGTGTCTACTTCGTTTTTGCCAAGAAATGATTTATTTTTTTTGATATGAACCCATAGGTCCTTTTTTAGCTCTACAATTTGCCCTTTTGTTCCTTTTTCTCCCTCTTTGAATTTTTCACAAATTTCACAGGGTGTTTGTCTGGAGAAGAAGTATTGGTAACATTTTTGACCAGAGTATTTTTCTTTTTTCCCTAGCATTTTTTGCGCAGCTTTATTTGAATAGTAAATTTCTTTTGTTTTACTATCAATTACAACTATGCCAATGTCTGTGTCATCACTCGTGTTACGGTGAAGTTGTCCCGTGTTTGAGGTGTGGGAGACTATTACGTATATTATGGATACGTCGTTATTTTTGCCTACTTGTCGTAGTGTGCCGTCGACCCATTTGTATTCGTTTTCTTTTGTTTTTACTCTTATTGTGAATGAATTTGGTGTTTCACTGTTTTGCGTTTCTTTTAGGATTTTTAAGAAGTCGTCTATATCTGCTTCATGTATGCTGTCTTGTAGGTATTCTTGCGAGAATGTAGGTTTTTCGTTGCATTTTCCTACTATCTCTTTGTAGGCGTCTGTAGCATATATTCTTGTTATTTCACCATTTTCTACTCTGTATACACCTATCCCACATGGTAGGTCATTTACTATTTCGTTTATTTTTCCCTGTGACATTTGTGCAAGGGTGTTTCTTTCTGATAGGTGTGTCATGGTAAGTTTTGTTTCGCCGTTTTCTTCTTTTGCTGCACCTGTTAGGAGGAATGTTCTTTCTCTACCTTTTCTTGAGGTGGTTGTATATGCAATTGTTCCTATGCTTGCATTAGGGCTTAGTGTCCTGTTGGATTCTTCTGTTATTTTTATTTCTTTTATCGGGGGTAGGAGGCATATTTTCTGCTCTATTATAGTTTTTGCTTCTTGTTTGTTTTTTGCTATACGTTTGGTAGCAGACGAGTAACCAGCAAAGTCTTCTGCAAGTAGTTGTAAGACTTTTTTTGCATTTCGTTCTATGTAGAAGTTTTTGTGAAGTTCTTTGAGCAGTTCAAGTGCTGTTTTCATGCTCTTTTCCCCTTTTTGCCGTTTTGTTATTTGGTTATTTCTTTATCTATGTACACAACTACTGCTGTGTGGTCTGATGGCCTTTCCATTGCTCTAAGGTCTCTTTTCACTTCTACTTTTGTGCAGTGCGTCGCTACTTTTTCTGTGCCTATTATGTGGTCTATTCTCCAGCCAATGTTTCTTTCTAGGGAGTTTTTTACTCTGTAGTCCCAGAAGGTAAATTCTCCCTCTTGTGGTCTGTGTTGTCTGAATATGTCGGTGAGTCCCCATGACATTACGTCTGTGAAAGCATTTTTTACGTCTATGTGGAAGCAGGCATGGTCTTTTTTCGTTTTTGGGTTTGTTACATCTATGTCTGTAGGTGCGATGTTTAGGTCACCAACCCAGAGGAGTTTTCCCTGCGGGGTGTTTTGTTTGTCGATCATTTGTTTAAATCTCGCAAAGAAGTCTAGTTTGTAGGGGTAGTCAGGGTTGTCTATGGCTTTTCCTTGAGGTATGTAGGTGTTGTATATGTTTAGGTTGCCAATTTTTATGCGTATTACTCGGGCTTTTTCTGATTCTTCTTTTTCTGGTGTTGCTTTGTCGTCAGTTAGACCGAATTCTATTTCTGTAGGCTCTATTTTTGTGATTATCGCTACTCCATTGTAGGATTTCATTCCTTTGTAGTAGCATTTGTATCCAAGTGTTTCAAAGTGTTCTGCGGGGAAGTCGTGGTCTTGGCATTTCGTTTCTTGTAGGCAGAGTATGTCTGGGGCTTCTTCTGTGGTTAGCCATGTGTCTAGTATGGGTAGTCTGCTTTTTACTGAGTTTACGTTGAATGTGGCTATTTTGAGCTGTGTCATTTTTTATTTTCCTTTTTTTCGGCTTTTGCCGTTTAGGTTTTTAGTGCCTCGCTTGTTTTTCTTTTGTTTTTTTATTTTTAGAATTCAATTCCTTTTCTTGCTGTTATTCCTTTTTGGTATGGATGTTTTATGTTTTTCATTTCTGTTACTAGGTCTGATAGTGTTATTAGTCTTTCAGGCATTTGTATGCCTGTTAGGATTATTTCCATTTTTTTGGGTTTCGTGGTGAGGATTTCTTCTATTTCTTTTTGTGCTATTAGGTGGTGCAGGAGGACTATGCTTATTTCGTCTAGTATTAGCATGTCGTAGTCCATTTTTATGTATTCTTTTGCACGTTGTATGCCACGCCTTGCTTCGGAGTAGTCTACGTCTGTCTCGTCACCAAAATTTATGCAGTAGTGACGACCAGCCCATGAGGTTGAGATGTTTGGAATGTGGTCTAGCGCTTCAAATTCTCCATATTTTTTCGAACCTTTCATGAAGAATACTATTCCAACTTTTGCACCTTGTCCTGCGGCTCTTAGTGCTTGTCCTATTGCAGCGGTGGTTTTGCCTTTACCGTTGCCTGTATAGATTTGTATGAGTCCATCGTGTCTAAACATTTTTTCTCCTTTGTTGCTTTTATCATTTAGTTTGGTTAGTTTGGTTAGTTTGGTTCTGGTTTATCGTTTGTGTTTGGTTTGGAATTTTTGCTTTTGGGTTTAGCTCTATGATTTTGTTTCGTACGTGGAGTAGTCTTCTTTCATCCGGCGGATGAGAGTTAAATCCACTTGGCTCTGTTTTGTTTATTTTTGAGAGTTTTTGTAGTGCTGTGTACATTCCAACCGGGTTTTCTTTTTGGTTGTGAGCAAGGGTTACTGCGTAGTCATCTGCTTCTATTTCTTGCTCTCTGCTCCACCCTGAGTATGCTAGCTGTGCTCCTACGTTTGCAGCTACTTCGCCTATGTCGCTGTCTACCATTCTGCCTAATATAAATGAGAGTAGTGATAGTCCTGTGGCTCTCGTCGCTGTTTGTTCGTGGTGATCTAGTTTGGCATGACCTGCTTCGTGCGCTAGTACGCAGTAGAGTTCCGATTTTGTGTCTAGTATTTTGAGAAGCCCTGTAGTGACTGTTACGGAGTTGCCGTTTCTTACCCATGCGTTGGGAGTTTTTTCTTCTTTTACTTCAAATGGCAGGTGTAGTTCTGTGGCTTTTTCTATTTTTTGCCACACTGTTTTTGCATCTTCATGAGAGAGTTGTGCTTCACTTTGTGAAGATGTGATTATAAGAGTTGTTATTATGAGGATTGTTGTTAATGTTTTTCTCATTTTTTCACCTACTTATAAGGTTATATTATACATTGTTTAGTAAAGTTTTGTTAGTTTTTTTTGCTGTTTTCTACTGTTCTTCTCTTCTATTGTTGCATTTTATTTATTTTAGTAGTTCCTGTCTTAGTCCCCTATCACATATTGTTATTTCATTTGCTTTGTTTATTTCCATTATTGCTCGGACTATTGTTGCTCCTGCAAGTATTATTTCTGCCCTTTTTGGATTTAGTCCTTTGATTTGTCTTATTTCTTCTACTGTCATTGATGATAGCTGTTCTGTTTGTTTTGTTACTTCTTCTTTGGTTAGTTTTGACCCTTGGACTTTTTCTGCGTCGTATTTTTCTAGTTTCATTTTCATCGCAGACATGCTTGTTACGTTTCCACCTAGTCCTATTATTTGAACTTGTTTAGGTTGTATTTTTCCGTTTAGTATTTCTTGTTTTATTTCTTTTATCGCTTTTTCTAGTTCTTCTTTTGTTATTGGGAGGGTGGAGAAGTATTTTTCTGTTATTCTGACAGCACCTATGTTTATGCTCGTTTGTTCTGTCGGGGTGCCGTTTTTCCCATATATAAATTCTGTGCTTCCACCACCCGTATCAAAGATTAGTGTATCTTGATTTTGTGGTATTTTTATGTCAGATATGGCTGCTTTGTATGATAATGTGGCCTCTTCTTGCCCACTTAATGTCCTTACATCAATATTGGTCAACTCTTTAATACGCTTTTTTAGGTCGTTTGCGTTCTTTGCTTCTCTTAGCGCCATTGTCCCTACTATGGATATTTCGTTGGCTCCGTCTGCTTTTGCCTCTTTTACGTAGTTTTTTACGCTTTGTGATGTGCGTTCTATTGCTTGTTCTGTCATTTTTCCGTCTGTTGCCATTTTTTCGCCAAGTTTTGTTATTGTGTTTGTGTCTTTGTATATGGTTAGTTTGTTCTGTTTTTCCTCACCTATGCAGAGTTTTACAGAGTTTGTCCCTATGTCTATCACTGCTTTTTTCATTGCTTCCACCCCATTTTATTTTGGCTTTTTTTTTGTTTGTTTGTTTAATTTTGTAATATTGTACTCTTTGTTTGGTGTTGTTGACTATTTCGTTTGTTCTTTTTCATATCTTTGCTGTAAAATTGTATTATGTTTTGTTTTTATTTTTACCTTTTGGGAGTGTGTGTCTATGAAATCTATTGCTATTGTTTATGCTTCTGAGGGTACTGGTCATAAGACTGCTGCTTTTGCTTTGCGGGAGCGGTTTCTTGCGGATTATCCCGATGCAAAGGTGATTTGCGTTGATGTGCTTGATTTTGTCCCTTTTTGTTTAAAGTTTTTTGTTTCTGAGGGGTATGTTTTTTTAGCTCGTTATTTGCCTTTCGCTTGGGGCTGGCTTTATTGGGGGTCTGATAAGGAGTCTTTTTGTTCTAATCTCTTCGATAAGGTACATTCTTTGTTGTGTAAGCTGTATTTACCCAAGCTGGAGATGATGTTGCGTTTAAATGGTGCTGAGGCTGTGTTTTTCACTCATTATTTCGGGGCTGCTCCCCTTGCTTTGAGGAATTTAGGCACTTTTCCCGTTTTTTATGTGAATACTGATTTTGTTTCTCATCGCTTTCAGAGGGATAAAATTTTTAAGCATTCTTTTGTCGCCTGCGATGTGGCTGTTAAGCAGTATTTGACAGATGGCGTTTCTGCCGTTTCTGTGAGTGGTATTCCTATTTCTTCTAAGTTTGATGTGCTTCCCTCTAAGGGTTTGGCCCGTTCTAGGCTGGGTTTGAGTCCTGATGATTCGGTCGTTTTGGTTTCCGGGGGCGGTATTGGAGCCGGTAGCGTTTTTGAGGTGGCTCGCAATTTGTCTCATTCTAAGTTTAAGGTGCTTGTGGTTTGCGGTAATAATGCAAAGTTGTTTGGTAAGTTGAAGTCAGCTTGTTTGGGCTGTAATGTGATGATTTATGGTTTTGTTTCTAATATGGAGGATTTTTATTGTGCTTCTGATGTGGCTGTTATTAAGCCTGGTGGGCTTTCTACTTCGGAGTGTCTTGCCACTGGCTTGCCTATGATTTTGACTGACCCTATTCCCGGGCAGGAGAAGTTGAATTTAGATTTTCTCTGTTCTCGTAGAGCAGCTTTGGAGTTGCGTTGCCCTTCTGATGTCGTTAGGGTTGTCAGCGATTTGTTAGGTGATGACGAGCGTTTGAGTTCTTTGAGGGGTTGTATGAGGGATGTAGCTTGTCCAAATGCCTCTTTTGTTGTGTTAGATGTTGCCTCTAGGTTGCTTTTTTAGTTTTTGTTTTTTTGTTTTTTTGTTTTTTTGTTTTTTTTTGTTTTTTAGGGGTTTGGATTTTGGAGGGATTTTATGTTTTTTTATAGGTCTTTGTTTGCTTCTTTGTGTTTTATTTTTTTTGGTTTAGCTTTAGCTTTTCAGGAGTTTGTGCTGTATTTGTTAGCACTTTTTTGTGGCTGTTTGTGTATTACTGCTAAGAAGAAGTGTTGGGCTGATCCTGTGTGGGCTGTGCTTTTGGTTGAGGATTTTGAGGCGTTTTTGAGGCGTAAGGGTAAGGAAAGACGGAGGAAGTAGTTCTTTTTTTGCTTTTTACGGTTTTGGGATTTTGGGATTTTTAAAGGGTTGTCCGTTTTACGGGCAACCCTTTTTTGTTTTTATTTTGTTGTTTCTTTTTTCTTTTTTTCTCCGTTGAGGAGTGTTTTTATTCCTGTTTTTAGTTTTTCTCTGAGGTCAGGTATTTCTTTTTTCGCAAAGTAGGCAGAGAAGTTTTCGTATTTTTCTGTGTTTTTTGTGTAGTTTTTGTAGCTGTATGTTATTACAAGTAGTTCCCAGATGAGGAGCCATAGTGCCACAGCTGTTATTAGTATTACTGTTTTTTCTCTTAGTCCTTTTATTTGCGATATTGTGTAGAGTTGTCTGGTTGTTATAAATATTACTGAGAGTAGTAGTGTTATCGCTGGTTCAAGTAGTCCTAGTTTCCAATTTTTGTAGGAGGCTATGTATGTCGGTGTTATTAGTAGCAAGAATATGAATGCTAGGAAGCTGAATTTTTGCCACTGGCCTGTGTAGATTCCCTCTATTGTTGAGAGTATTGAGCATATTATTATGAGTATGATAAATAGTTTTGATTTCATTGTTTTTCTCCGCTTTTTGTATTTTTTATTTGTGTTTTACCAGGGTACACCCAGGATGAAGTGCGGGAGGAAGAGGGCTACTTTTGGTATGTATGCTGTTATGAGTAGTATCGGTATCCAGCAGAGTATCATGAATGTTAGAGCCGGCTTCATTATGTCACTTATTGGCGCTCCTCCTATTCGTCCACTTAGGTAGAGTACCGGAGCAGCAGGCGGGGTTATGCATCCCAGTGCTGTGTTTACTCCTACTACTGCTGCGTAGTGTACAGGGTTGAAGCCAAGTTCTGTTATTATCGGCATTAGTATTGGCGTGGTGAGGACTACTACGCTTATGTCGTCCATTAGCATTCCCATTATTACTAGGAATAGGTTGATCATTAGCATTATTACCCATTTGTTTGTGGATATTGAGTAGAAGAGGCCTAGCATTTTTCCCGGTAGGTCTTCTAGTATGTATAGTCTGGAGAGCATTGCAACACAGTAGAGCATTATCATTATTACTCCTGTTGTGATTGCACTTTCTACTATTACTCCGTAGAGGTTTCTCCATGTGAGTCCTTTGTAGACGAAGAATCCTATCGGTACGCAGTATAGAACTGCAAGTGCTGCTGCTTCTGTGGTTGTCATTATTCCACCATATATTCCACCAAGTACCATTACTGGCATGAATAGTGCCGGTATTGCAAGTCGTCCTCTTTTTAGGAATAGTTCTTTGCGTTCTTGTGGTGTTCTTTTGTGCGATACCATGAGTTCTTTGTTGTCTTTTAGCATCCACATGTTTATTACGCATAGTAGTATTGTTGTTATTATTCCAGGACCTATTGTGGATAGGAAGCAGGATAGTACAGATATTCCACTTATCCATGCAAAGATGATTAGTGTTGCGTTTGGCGGTATGAGTAGTCCAAGGAGTGATGCGTTTGCCATTAGTGCACACGCATGCCCCATGGGGTAGCCTTCTGCTTTGAAGCGTGGGAACATTATTGCTCCTATGCAGGAGAGTGTGGCACATGCTGCTCCGCATATTGAGCCGAATACTGCACATGATATTGTGGCTACTATGCCGAGTCCACCTTTGATGTGTCCTACAAATACGTCTACTAGGTCTATGAGTTTTTCTGCTATTTTTCCTTTTTCCATTATTCCCCCTGCCATGATGAACATTGCTATTGCTATGAGGGATACTGAGTCAATTTGGTTGTATCCATAAGGTAGGAGTTGGCTCGCTTGGTAGCCTGTACCATCTGGACCACCAAAGAATAGTAACCATGCACATGACGCCATGAAGCTGACTGGTACTGGTACTCCTATGATTAGTGTGAGTATGAGTATGAGTAGTGCAATGTATATCATTACTTTTTACCGCCTTTTATTAGTTCTTTTGTCGCTGTGATTACGTCCCAGAAGAAGTAGTAGGACATTGATGCAAGTCCTATTAGTATTGAGATGTTTGCTGTCCATAGGGGTATTCTCCATGCTACTGTTTTGGGTATTGCTATTCCTATGCCAAGTGGCCCTAGGTAGCTAAATACGAAGAAGTCATATCCGTACCATGTGAAGAGTAGGGATATTCCAAATGTTATTAGTGTTCTTATGAGTATTATAATTTTTTTGATGAGGCCGTCTTTTACGTAGGATTGTACTAGGTCTGCAGATACGTGGCTTTTGTTGTATGAACCGTAGGCAGCACCCATGAAGTAGAGCCAGAATGCAAATATTTTTATCCATTCTTCGTATCCGTATAGGTCTATTTCTAGTACGTATCTCATTATTGTGGAGGCACTTATGATTATTGTGAGGAGTACGGACATTGTGAAGCATATTATGGAGTAAAAACTTACTGTTATTTTGTCAAAGATGTTTTGTGGCGTTTTTAGGTTTTCATCTTCTATTATTATTAGTTTGTCTGACATTTTTTCACTTCTCTTTCTAAAATTAAAAAAGAGAGAGGGTGGATGTTTCTCACCCTTTTCTCTTTGGTGATTTTTTGCTTTTTTGTTGTTGTAGCTTTATTTGCCGAGTTTTTCTTTAAATTCTTTCATTAGAGGTTTGGTCATTCCTCTTTTGCCTAGTGTTTCCCATGTTGTGGAACAGGCTTTTTTGATTGGAGCAAGCTGTTCAGGTGTGTATCTGTAGACTTTTATGCCTTTCTTTTCCATTAGTTTCATGTATTTTTCGTCTTCTTGTTTTGCGTTGTCTATTGATTTGATTGTGTATTTTTTAGCTATTGCTTGTAGTGTTTTCTGGTCTTCTTTTGATATTTTTTTCCATGTTTTTTCACTGACGAGTATTGCTTGGTATTCCATTGAGTAGTTTGTGTGGTACCAGTATTTTATTACGTCTCCGAGTATTGTGTATGCTGCTGCTACTGCGTATCCGTCTACTGCGTCACATACACCTGTCTGCATTGATTGGTAGACGTCTGAGTATGGGATTGTTATCGGACGAAGTCCCATTGCTTTTGCTCCAAGTGTGTATACTGCCATGTTCGGGACTCTTACGAGTACTCCTTTGTCAACTTTTGGGTTGAGGGGCTGTTTGAGTGGTTTTGTTGAGCCTATTCCTATCATTCCTTCTATGTATGATCCGATAAGTCGCACGCCAAGTGCGCTTGTGAATTCGTTGAGTTTGGTCGGCATCCACGCGCCAGGTGTGAAGATTTTTTTCGCATCATCGTAGCCTGAGAGGTAGCCGTTTATGTAGACCATTTCTAGTCTGGGGTCAAATTCACTTGCGATGGACATCATTGACATGTCTATTGTGCCTCTGATGAGTTCTTGCATTACAAGTGAGTAGTTGCCAAGTTGGTTTGCAGGGTATACTTTTACTTTTATTCTGCCTTTGGTTGTGGCTTCTATTTCTTTTGCCATCATGTTCATTGTTTTTGTTGCCATGTTGTCTGGAGGGGATTGTCCGGCAAATTTGAGTGTTACCGGTGCTGCCGTCGCAGGTGTGACGGTAAGTGCTGTTATGAATGTTATGAGTAGGAATAATGTCGATTTTTTCATGTTGTTTTTTCTCCTCGTTAAAAGTTTCTTTTTTATTTTACTTTTTTGTTAGTTTCATAGGCTAAAAATTACAACAATGAGCTGTTTTTGTCAATAATTTTTTGTAGATAAAAAACAGAAAAAGTCGCTCTATTACTATAAGTATCAATTTTTTGTTATTATTGTGTTTTTGTGTTTTTTGTAAACATTATTTTTTGTTTCATATGTGGTTTTTGTTGTCTGTGTCTTGTTTTTTTCTGTTTTTTTGTTTTTTAGAGGGTTTTTTTATGATGCAGGAATTTCTTTTGCTGGTGTGTGTTTGTAGTTTTTTTTATTTTTTTATATTTTTTCTTTTTTGTTTTTTTTATAACTCTTTTTTCCTTTTTTTGGTCAATAAATTGTTCAAAATCTACAAATAAATATCACATTTTAATAGTATAATTAGGAGTATTTCAGTACGAAAGTTAGGTGAGTTTTTTGAAAAATACGAAAATAACGATTTCATTGCTTGTGATTGTTTTGACGTTAGCTTACAGTGCTATTCCCCTTTTCGCTTCTTCAAAGGAAAAAGAGTATGCTGAGAAGTTAGGGCAGACGTTGAACGCAATTTTCACCCCTGATGATATAAAGGTGACTATTAACGGTAAGTATGCGTGGATTGAGACTGTTGGTGCAAAGATTGACCATATTAGAATAGAAAAAATCATTTTTAAAGCAAAGTTGAAGGATGAGTTGGATAAGCTCCTTCAAGATAAGCCCGAAGATGCTATCGAGTTTGCAGAGGGCGAGTTGATTCTCTTAGAAAAAGATGTCAATAATTATTTCATTAAGGAAGATGTCAAGGATTTTAAGGATCTTTCTTTCGATTTTACTAAGGACGGCTTTAAGGGAAAGGGCGCTTATATGGGCGATTTCACTTTGGGGTTAAAGGTGAATATCGGAACAACTGGAAATTTAGCTCTCGAAAAAGACGGGATTTATTTTAGAAATACCGATTTGTATATAGTAAATGTAAAGCAACCTAGAGAGATTTCTTCTCTTATTATTAACAAAATAAATCCTTTGCTGAATTTTAAAGATATTCCGTTTCCCGTGAAGTTTAAGGAGTTAAAGATGACGGAGGAAGCAATTATCCTTACTTCGTTTCCTCAAAAAATAGTAAACGGCGCAACTTGGCAGAAGTAATTGAATTTTTAAAATAGAAAAGTAGAAAAATAGAAAAATAGAAAAATAGAAAAAAATGTGGGGATTGTTTTTCCCTACATTTTTTTTGTGCTTATATTTTTTTTGCTTATTTAATTTTTGTTTTTTCTTAATTTTGCAAATTTTTAGAAATTGTGTGTATATTTACCCACAATTTTTATCCACATTGTGTGGATAAGTTTTTGACTTTTGGTACATTTTTGCTATCCTCTTACTTGTGAATGAACTTCACAAGTTGATGAATATACATATATATTTTAAAAGTATCTATTGAGGATACAAAAAATACACATAATCACATTTATACACAAAACTTATTCACAGTTAGTTTATCTGTTTGGTTAATAAAAGTTAAAATAAATTATATTTTAACCAATTTTGCAAACTCGCATTATAAGGACTTTTACACATATCCACACGGTTTTGTGTATAATTTTGTGGACATGTGTGTGGTTTTGTGGATTTCTTTTTTCTCGGTTTTCATATAGAATATAAGTTCTTGGTAATGGCAGAAGTTTTTTTAGAAAATTTTGAGGTGAATGATATGTCAAACGAGCTTGATATTATATGGGGTGAATTCTCCAAAATGTGCGTGGAGAAAATTAATCCTACAGATAACGCAATTAAAACTTACTTGGACACTTGTCTTCCTGTGTCTTTGGAAGAAGGTATGCTCGTATTGGACGTGCCTACACCTTTTGCAAGAGAGCAAATAAAAACAAGATTTTTGACAAAAATGAAAGAGGCCTTTATAGAAACGGGCTTCGGTTCTGATATATCTATAGTTGTAAGTGACGAAGTCAAAAGTGACAATGGTGCACAAACACGTGCAGAAGAAGCAGCTCTTCCAAAAAGGCCACTTATAAACAATAAAAATGGTTTGAATCCTAATTATGTATTCTCTTCATTTGTTGTAGGTAAATCAAATAGATTGCCTCACGCAGCTTGTCTTGCTGTCGCAGAATCTCCTGGCATAGCCTACAATCCTCTCTTTATTTGGGGTAAAGTCGGGCTTGGGAAAACTCACCTAATGCACGCAATTGGACACCATATAGAAAAAGCAAATCCCGAAACAAAAGTCCTTTACGTAAGTGCAGAGACATTTACAAATGACTTAATTAAAGCAATTCGTGAAAATTCTAATGTATCTTTTAGGTCAAGATACAGAGATCTTGACGTACTAATGATTGACGACGTTCAATTTATAGCCGGAAAAGAGCAAACACAGGAAGAATTTTTCCACACTTTTAATGCACTACACAATGCAAAAAAACAGGTAATAATCAGTTCAGACCGTCCGCCTAAGGATATTCAAGGTGTAGAGGAACGACTGGTGTCTCGGTTTGAATGGGGGCTTGTAACAGACGTTCAACCACCAGATCTTGAGACAAGAATTGCAATTCTACAGAAAAAATCAGAAATCAAAAATTACAACATTCCAGAAGAAATAATAATGTTCATTGCTCAAAATATTCCTAGTAATATAAGGGAACTAGAGGGAACATTAAATAGAGTTGTTGCATGTTCTGAGTTTAGTAAAGAACCTATGACAATGGAAAATGTATCTCTTTGGTTAAAAGATATGATAAGAAGTGAGAGAAGTGGCCCAGTAAACGTAACACTTATACAGCAACTTGTTTCTGAAACATTTGCTGTCACAATAGAAGATCTTTTATCTAAAAACAGATCAGCTGAGCTTGCCCTTGCAAGACAAGTTGCAATGTACCTTGCACGCAACAAAACAAATGAAAGTTTACAACAAATAGGTTTTGCTTTTAACAAAAAAGACCACACTACTGTAATCCACGCTTGTAAGAAAATAGAAGAACTTCTCAAAACAAATATAAGAGTGAGAACATATGTGGAAAACATTGTAAGTAAACTGTAGATAATATAAAATATTCTGTGGATTAGCTGTGATAAAAAATGTGTATAATAAAATTATAAACAAAAAAGATTTTGAAAATGTGGATAATGTGGATAACTTTAGTGTTTTAAAATTTTTTTATCCACATTGTTTTTCTAGTTTGGCAAAAAGGAAAAAGTCCTTTTCCACAAATCCACAGCCTCTACTACTACGAACACTAATTTTTTAAATTATAAATATATAAGTAAACAGGAGGTTATTCCATGAAGCTTACGATAAACAAAAAACTTTTTTTACAAAGTTGGAGCCTTGCAGAAAGAAGCACAGCAAGCTCAAGCTCAATGAACATACTCTCATCAGTCTACATTAAAGCAAACTTTGATGAAGTAACACTACAGGCGACAGATATAAGAACCTCTATAATATGCAAAGCTTCGGGAGTAACAGTAATAGAACCTGGAGACGCAGTATTTCCTATAAAAATGGTAGGAGACTTATTCAAAAAAGCACCAGGAGAAGAATTTAGCCTCACAATATCAGATGGCAAAGTGGAACTAAAATCAGGAAAAAGTAAATACAAATTCAGCACATACCCTGTAAGAGAATTTCCAAAACTTCCGTCATCAGAAAACGCAAAAAACTTCTGCACAATAACAGCAAAAGACCTCTCTGCTGTACTAGAAGAGGGAACACTAGCAGCAACAGCAGGAGAAGAATATCCACTATACCTATCCTCAACAAACTTCCAAATAACAAATGGAATACTCAACATAGTATCAACAGACACAAGAAGACTTGCACTATCAGGAATGCCAGTAGAAAACTATGCAGAAGGTGTATTCTCACTTCTTCCAATGAAAGGAATCAAAGAAGTTCAAAGAATAATAAGCACACTAACACCGGAAGCAGAAATACACATACTCTATGACGATTCACAATACTACTTCAAAATGGAAAACATAGAATTTTCCGTAAGAAGAGTAGAATCTAAATTTCCACCATATGAAAAAATAATACCAACATCACACAAAACAACAGTAATAATAGACAGAGGCCTACTAATATCTGCACTAGAACGAGTAGATGTAATAGTAAGAGACTTCAACAGAATGGTAGTACTCGAAATAAAAGAAGGAGAAAGCCTCATAATGAGAGGAAAAGCTCCTGACTTTGGAGTAGCCAGAGAAGAAATAAACGCAGAAACACAAGGAGAAGAAATAACCCTAGCAATAAACTCAAAATTCTTCATGGACTCACTCAAAGTCCTCAGAGATCCATATGTAAGACTTGCATTTAACGGATTATCAGGACACATGGCAGTAAAAAAAGTAGAAACAGAAGGCTTTATATGTCTAATAGCCCCAATAAACATACCGGAAGAAGAACTAAAAGAAGAAAATTAAAAAAACACCAAAAATCCAAAAAGAAAAAGTAAGAAACAAAAAAAATGGGATTTAAAAAAGTAAAATTTAACAACTTTAGAAACATAAAGCCTCGGGAGATAGAACTAGACCCGGGGCTAAACCTACTTGTAGGAATAAATGGATCTGGAAAAACAAACATACTCGAAGGAATAAACATAATATCAGGCTGGGGCCCATTTGAAAAATCAACAAAAAACACATCCCTCTCCACATGGGAAAGCGGATCAGAAGATGTCTGGCTTACAGGAATGATAGACAGTGAAAACAAAGAAATAATCAAAATAAAAATAGCAAACAGAATAATAATAAAATACGAAGAAAAATCAATAAGTGCAACAGACCTAAGATGGAAAATACCCGTACTCAGCTTCCTCTCAAACGACATATCAATACTAGAAGACTCAGCATCATACAGACGCAGACTAATAGACATGATGCTAGCACTACTCATTCCATCATACGCAACAAGACTACACAACTACAGAAAATCAATAAAATACAAATCAATACTGCTAAAAAAAGGGCAAAAAACAGAAATAATAGACAAAGTAATATCCCCACTAGCAGAATGGATATGGAAAATGCGAGAAGAGGGAGTATCCCTAATCTCTGACTGCATAAAAGAAATAAAAGAACTAGTACCGGAAGAAACAGAAATAACCCTCAAAAAGGGTGGAATAAACACAATAAACAAAACAGAAGAAAACTACCTATCACAAACAGCAATCAACAAAGAAAAAGAAAAAATTCTCAAAACACCAATAGTTGGACCACACAGAGACGACATAATAATAAAAATAAAAAACAAAATGGCAGTAGAAGCACTAAGCAGAGGATACAGAAGAAGACTAGCAATAGCAATAATACTTGCCATATCAGACGGAGTAAAAAGAAAACTTGGAATAAACCCAGTGCTACTACTAGACGAAATAACAGCAGAACTTGACTCAGACGGAAGAGAACAACTATACCAAGCCCTACTCCAAAGAAAAACACAAGTAATAGCAGCAACAGCAGAACCAAACATAGAAAAATTTCCTGGCAAAATACATAGGGTATCAGAGGGAAGCGTGGAAAAAGAATGATACTAAATCAAGAATACGACGTAATAGTAATAGGCGGAGGACATGCAGGATGTGAAGCAGCACTAGCATCAGCAAGAATGGGTGCGAAAACACTAATACTCAACCTATACCTAGACAGCATAGCACTAATGCCCTGTAACCCATCAATAGGAGGGCCGGCAAAAGGTCACCTAGTCCGTGAAATAGACGCACTTGGTGGAGAAATGGCAAAAGCGGCAGACCAAGCAACACACCACCTGCGTTGGCTCAACACATCAAAAGGTCCGGCAGTAAGGACACTAAGAGCCCAATGCAACCCAAGAAAATACAGTGACTGGTACAGAATGGCACTAATGAAATGCGCTAACCTAGACATATACCAAGCACAAGCAACAGAACTAAAAATAGAAAATGGAACAATACAAGGGGTAAAAATAACCACAGGCCAAACAATAAACGCCAAAACAATAATAATGGCGACAGGCACATACCTAAACTCAAAAATACACATAGGACTCACATCACACAAATCAGGTCCACTAGGAATGGTAGCAGCCACCCAACTAGGAAGAAGCCTAAGAAAAACAGGACTCACAATAGGCAAACTAAGGACAGACACCCCACCTAGAATACTAATAGACTCAGTAAACTGGGACATACTAGAAAAACAAGAAAGTATTAGCGAGGCACAGGGATTTTCTCACTTTGGAGAAAAGAAAATCCACACAGGAATAACATGTGGACTCACAAGAACAAACGAAAAAACACATGAAATAATAAGAAAATACTTCTCTGAATCTCCAATAATACAAGGGACACTAGAAACAAGTGGACCAAGATACTGTCCATCAATAGACGACAAAGTAATAAAATTTCCTGAAAAAGAGACACACCCAATATTCCTAGAACCAATAAGCCTAGAAAGCAACGAAGTATACATGCAAAACTTCTCAACCTCAATGTGTATAGAAGCACAATATGAAACAATACAAACAATAAAAGGTTGTGAAAAAGCAAAAATAGTAAGACCGGGATACGCCATAGAATACGACTACGTAGACCCAACACAACTAGAACCATGGCTTGAAACAAAAGACATAAAAAACCTCTACCTCGCAGGACAAATCAACGGAACATCAGGATACGAAGAAGCAGGAGCACAAGGACTACTTGCAGGAATAAACGCTGCACTAAAAATACAAAACAAAACCCCACTAACCCTAGGAAGAGACGAATCATACCTAGGAGTCCTTGTAGACGACCTAGTAACAAAAGGAACAAAAGAACCATATAGAATGCTCACAAGTCGTTGTGAATACAGACTAATACTTCGTCATGACAACGCAGACACAAGACTTGCACCAAAAGGGCATGAAATAGGACTGCTCAGTGACGAAAAATATGAAATCCTCTGCAAAAAATGGCAAACCTTAGAAAAAGAAAAGAAAAAATTAACAGAAACAAAAATACCCCCAACAAAAGAAACAAACGAAATACTAAAAGAAGTAAAAAGCTCGCCCCTCGCAGAAGGAATGACAACAGCAGAAATACTAAAAAGACCAGAAATAACATGGGAAACCATACAAAAAATACAAAAAGCGCAAAAAACAACAAACGAAGAAATAGACAACGAACTAGGAGAAAGAATCTCAACAGAACTAAAATACCAAGGCTACATAGACAGACAAATGAAACAAGTAGAAAAATTTCGCAGAATGGAAAAACTGAAATTCCCGGATGAATTCAACTTTGAAAAAGTAACAGGACTATCTGCTGAGGGCAAACAAAAACTCCAAAAAAGCCAACCTAGAACACTAGGACAGGCATCGAGAATATCAGGAGTACCACCCACAGACATACAACTTCTCTGGGTAACAATAGAAAACAACCGCAGAGAAAAATCAGAAAAACCAGAAAAACCAGAAAACAAATAAAATGGCAGAAAACAAAAAAATAAACGAATACATCGGGAAAAACACAAACGAACTACTAAAAAACTGCTTCAAACTCACAAACATAGACAAATACTGGGAAGAAATAGTAGGGCCACTAATATCAGAAAAAACACAAATATCAGAATGTGAAATCACAAAAGAAGGACAAACAAAAATAACAATAAACGTCCAAGACAACACACTACTACAAGCAATAAAATTCAGAAAAGCGAAAATAACACAAGCACTACGAAAATACTTTAGAAAACACGAACTAACAGTAGAAATAAAACAAGGCAAAATAGAAAGAAAAAGCACAGCAAAACCGCCACAGCCAGACTACAAAAGAAGAGCTCCTGTAATACTAGACAAAGAAAAAATAACAGAAGAAACAAAAGAATTTGCAAAACAAATACAAGACACAGAACTTGCAGAAACAATGGCAAAAATCAAACTCTCAATAGAAAAAATAAACGCAAGAAACAAATAAAACAAATAAATAAAAAAACAACAAAAATCTCTGTACATACAGAGATTTTTGTTATATAAAGAAAAAAGACAAAATGGGCTAAAAGTGATAGAATGAAAAAGTAAACTAAAATAATTTCAAATTAAAAGATAGTACAAAAACAAAAGGGGGAAATTGAATGAAACTATTTGAATATGTACAAAGCGGAGATTACAAAGGCGAAAAACACGTACCAGTAATAGAAGCACCAGAAACAGTAGAAGCAGGACAACTCTTTGAAATAAAAGCATCAGTAGGTAAAGAAATTGCCCACCCAAACAAACCGGAACACCACATAGTATGGATAAAACTATTCTACCTCCCAGAAGGATCAAAACTACTTATTGAACTAGGAAACTTTGAATTCTCAGCACATGGAGCAGCAATGGACATAACAGCACAAGGCCCTGCAAAAGCTGAGCCAACAGCAACAATATTCACAAAAATAGAAAAACCAGGCACAATATATGCACTTAGCTACTGTAACATACACGGACTCTGGGAAAGCTCAAAAGAAATAAAAATTAAATAACACAAACAAAAAACAAACAAAACACAAAAAAGAGAGCCTGCAACAAGGCTCTCTTTTTTTTATACACAATCTCCACCGAAAAAAACAAATTATCTAAAAAAGAGACACAAAAAGAACATTTAAAACCAAAAAAACAAAAAAGCAAACCTCTAAAAAAAAGATATCCACATAAAAGTAGACAAAAAAACTTTGTGAAAAAGTCGTTAAACAAGTAAAAACAGACTTTCCCACAAAGATATACACAAAATGTGGACAACAATGGGGAAAACTCGTGGAAAAGTGGATAAATATCCAAATTAGTTACCACATGACAGACAAATACCCCAAAAATGAACAAAAATAAACCTCAAATTAAAAAAAAGAAACAAAAAAAATAAACAAAAACAGCCCAAAAAGAGCCAAAAAAGCAAAAAAAACAAAAAAAATGAGAAAAAAACAGCAAAAACACAAAAAAGTGCAAAAAACTTGCTAAAGAAAAAAACAGAAAAAATCCAACAAAAATAAAAAACCTTATAAACAGGCAAAAAGTGGATAAATCAAAAAAAGTGAAAAAAGTGGCAAAAAAAACAAAAAAGGCAGAAGAATACAAAAAAACGAACTAAAAAACACCCCAAATTTTCCAAAAATCCAAAAAAAGAAACAAAAAACAACCAAAAGGGTACAGAGTGCGAATAAACAAAGATATTGCCCAAAAAGCCCATAAAAACAACCAACCAAGCAATCAAATGAGACAACACCATCCCTCCCAATAAGAAAGACAAGAAAACAAAAAGAGAAACAACAAAAACAAACAAAAATAAGCAAAAATAAACAAGTAAAAGAGTACAAGACAACTGACCAATAGTGACTATATAAAAACAAAAATGAAAAAATAAATCCTTTAATACACGAAAAATACAAAAATATACCTTATAATATAAAGAAGCTAAGTAAATAACACTAAAGACATGGAGGAATCTAAATGTCAAACGCAAAAGTGTACTTCACAACATTTCGCACCACACCAGAGATAAACATACTTCAAAAACTAAACAGACTCATAATAAAAGCCGGAATAAAAGAAATAAACCTAGAAAAACAATACGTGGCAATCAAACTCCACTTAGGAGAACCGGGCAACATAGCGTACCTAAGGCCAAATTTCTCAAAAGTCGTAGCAGACCTAGTAAAAGAACTAGGTGGCAAACCATTTCTCACAGACAGCAACACCCTCTATGTTGGAAGAAGAAAAGACGGTCTAGAACACCTAGAGGCTGCCTATGAAAATGGATACAACCCGTTTTGCACAGGGTGCCACGTAATAATTGCAGATGGAATAAAAGGAAACGACGAAATCTCTATACCAGTAGAAGGCGGAGAATACATAAAGGAAGCAAAAATAGGAAGAGCAATAATGGATGCAGACGTAATCATCTCCCTCACCCACTTCAAAGGCCACGAATGTTCTGGATTTGGTGGCGCTATCAAAAACATAGGAATGGGATCTGGGTCACGTGCAGGAAAAATGGAAATGCACAGCTCAGGAAAGCCAGAAGTACAGCAAGAAAACTGCATAGGATGCACCAAATGCACAAAAGTATGTGCGCAAGAAGCAATAAAAATAAAAGAGAAAAAAGCAAAAATTGACATAGAAAAATGTGTAGGCTGTGGACGATGTCTTGCTATATGTCCGGTTGATGCAATAGAACCACTATGGGGACAAAGCAACGACATAATGTGCAAAAAAATGGCAGAATACACAAAAGCAGTTCTACAGGGGAAAGAACACTTCCACATAAGCATAATAATGGATGTATCACCATATTGTGACTGCCACTGTGAAAACGATGCAGCTATAATACCCAACATCGGAATACTTGCTTCAAAAGACCCGGTAGCACTGGACCAAGCGTGTGCGGACCTAGTAATAAAAGCACCGGTAATATCACAAACATACCTAGACGAACAAATACGCAAAGGAATAAAAGAAAAAGACCACTTCCACACAATGCACCCAGACACCCACTGGCAAACTACACTTGAACATAGTGAAAAACTGGGAATAGGGACAAGAAAATACGACTTAATAGAAATATAAAAAAGGGAAAAAATGAAAAAACTAAATAAAACAATAATATCAATAGCCCTAATAATACTCTTGGTATCACCGGCATATGCAGAGAAAAAAACTATCTGCTACATCACGACAACACCAATGGAAAAAAGCAATAACACGAAAAACATAATAAATTCATTAAAAGAACTGGAAAACGAAAAGACAGAAGTATATACAATAACAGCAACAAACGAAGAAGACCTAAAAAGGGCATATATAAAAGCAACAATAAAAAACACGAACTACATAATCATAAACAACAGGGATTTTAACGAATATGCAAAAAAACTAGCAAGAGAAAACGAAGACATAAACTTCATCATCATGGATGGAAAAGAAACAAAAGAAACAGCAGAACAAAAAAACATATACACAATAAAATACAAAACATCAAATGCCTCGTACATCGCAGGCTACACATCAGTATACCTAACACAAACAAACCACATCGCAATACTAATAGGTAAAGATGAAAACAAAAAAGAAAAAGAAATCATAGAGTCATACACAAAAGGAGCAAAAAAAGCAACAACAAAACTCCACAAAGCGGTAAAAATAAAAACATACACAGTAAACAACTTAATGAATGATAAAATAAGCGCAAAAATAGCAGAACAAATATATACTAAAGGAATAGACATCATCTACTACACAGTACAAAACGGAGAAAACGGAATAAAAGCAAAAGCAAAAGAGTATAACAAAAAAGTAATAAATATAACGCACAAAGAAAAAACAGAAGAAAAAAATCTCGACCATACAGAACTGGCGACCATCATCAGAAACGACACCAAAATAATAAAAAGAGTAATAACAGAAATAATGAACAAAACCCACGAAGAAAATAGAAACATCCTTGTGAAATTCAAGAAAAACGAATACGAATTTAAACTAAATGAAAATTTAATAGACGCCTTCACAGTCGACGCAATAAAAGCAGTAAAAAAAGAAATATAAAGACCAAAAGAAAAACAAAAAAACACATGCACAACACACACAAAATAAAAAAGCCAAAACTTTTATAATAAAAAACGAGATACTTTAACTACTAAGGAGAAAAACAGAAAAATGTACACAACTCAAATGGACGCAGCAAGAAAAGGAATAACAACAAAAGAAATAGAAAAAGTAGCACTAAAAGAAAACAAAACAACAGAAGAAATAATAAAACTCCTTGCAAAAGGACAAATTGCGATACCGGCAAACAAAAACCACAAATGCCTAAATGCTGAGGGAATAGGAAACACACTAAAAACAAAAATCAACGTAAACCTTGGAACATCAAAAGACTGCCTTGACCTAGATATAGAAATGGAAAAAGTAATGACAGCAGTAAAAATGGGAGCAGAAGCAATAATGGACCTAAGCTCCTTTGGAGACACACAAAAATTCAGAAGAAAACTAACAAATGAGTGCCCCGCAGTACTTGGGACAGTTCCTATATATGATGCAGTAGTCTACTACAACAAAGCACTGAAAAAAATAACCACAAAAGAATGGATAGACATAGTAAGAATGCACGCAGAAGACGGAGTCGACTTCATGACAATCCACTGCGGAATAAACAAAAACACAGTAGAAAGATTTAAAAAAGCAAAAAGACACACAAACATAGTCTCTCGAGGTGGATCAATAATATTTGCTTGGATGGAACTAACAGGAAACGAAAACCCATTCTTTGAATGTTATGACGAAATACTTGAAATATGTCAGGAGTACGACGTAACACTAAGCCTCGGCGACGCATGCAGACCGGGATCAATAGAAGATGCAAGCGACATATCTCAAATAGAAGAACTTGTAACACTAGCAGAACTAACGCAAAGAGCATGGGACAAAAATGTTCAAGTAATAATAGAAGGCCCCGGACACATGCCACTAAATCAAATAAAAGCAAATATGGAAATACAACAGACACTATGCAAAGGAGCACCATTCTACGTCCTTGGTCCCCTTGTAACAGACATAGCACCGGGCTATGACCACATAACAGCTGCAATCGGCGGAGCAATAGCAGCTACATACGGCGCATCATTCCTCTGTTATGTAACACCAGCTGAGCATCTAAGACTCCCCACAGTAGAAGACGTAAAAGAAGGAATAATAGCATCCAAAATAGCAGCTCACGCAGCAGACATAGCAAAAGGAATTCCAAAAGCAAAAGACTGGGACTACAAAATGAGCGAGGCACGAAGAAATCTTGATTGGGAAGAAATGTTTACCTTAGCAATAGATGAAGAAAAAGCAAGAAGATACAGAGCAGAATCCAAACCAGAAAAAGAAGACACCTGCACAATGTGTGGAAAAATGTGTGCAGTAAGAAACGTAAATAAGATTTTACGGGGTGAGGATGTCGATATAATGGACTAGTTTTTTTGAAGAGCATAACACCCTCTTACTTCCCAACATCCGATTTTTCCGAGTTCGACATATTAAATATATGTCGTCACTCACAAAAACCGCAAGTTGCATCGTAATAGGAATGTTCTTCTCTTCAAAAAAAGCAAATTTTTTGCAATTTTAAAAAGAAAGTCACTTTATAAAAAGCAAAGTGTTGGAAGTTTTAAAAAGAAAGTCACCTTATAAAAAGTATTGTGCTTTGAAGAGCAAAGAACCTCTTACTTCCCAACATCCGATTTTTCCGAGTTTTACATATTAAATATATGTCGTCACTCACAAAAACCGCAAGTTGCATCGTAATAGGAATGTTCTTCTCTTCAAAAAAAGCAAATTTTTTGCAATTTTAAAAAGAAAGTCACTTTATAAAAAGCAAAGTGTTGGAAGTTTTAAAAAGAAAGTCACCTTATAAAAAGTATTGTGCTTTGAAGAGCAAAGAACCTCTTACTTCCCAACATCCGATTTTTCCGAGTTTTACATATTAAATATATGTCGTCACTCACAAAAACCGCAAGTTGCAAGCAAGTTAAAAAATGACAAAACAAGAAAGCCCTTTATCAAGCACCATGCTTCATTATATATAAACTTATAAAAACAAGAGAGTCAGACGACATAGATAAATATGTCATTTGACTCTCTTTTTTCTTTAAAAGTTACAGTTTTTAGCGAGGTGGCTATATTTTGGGGTGTTTGGGTTTATTTGGGAGAATTTATAAAAAAAAGACTCTTTTTCGTTTTAAATATAGCTAGAAAAACAATAAGAATACTGTATAATACAAAAAAAGAAAGATGTTTTATAAAAGCTCAAGTTATTACGGGGGTGATATAGTGTTTTTACCAGAAAGATTATCACTACAAAAAAACAATTTAACTTTACATTCAATAAACAGAATTACGTTTATTGTGTTGTTGGTTGTCATAATGTTTTTTACGAGGACAAATAGCTCCTATGCCGCTGATAAAGAGGGAATTGTATTTCAAACCCCACAGGTTTTAATATTGAGCTCCTACAACTATGACTGGGAAAGCAACCCGATAATGCTTAAAGCTATAGAGAAAAAATTAAAAGGTTTTGTGAAAACACGATATATATTCATGGACACTAAATACTCAAGCTATGATGAAATAAAACAAAACATAGCTAATGATATAGACAACAGAATGTCTCATGGGGATAAATACGATTATGTAATCACTCTTGATGATTATGCTCTGCACTTTGTTGAAGAATACAGAGAAAAATTTTTTAAAGGAATTCCTATAATATTTGAGGGAATAAATGATGTGCAATATGCTAAAAAAATGGCAAAAGATCCCTTAATAACTGGAATTATAGAGACATTTCCTCTACAGCAAACAATACAACTTGCTTTGACAGTAAATCCAAAAGCAAAAAGAGTCGTTGCAATTACAGATGACACTCTATCGGGAAAAGGTTCTTCAAAACAATTTTATAAATGCTCAAGCATGTTTCCAAACCTTTCATTTGAAACAATAAATACTTCAAAATTCAAACCTCTTGAACTGGCAAAGAAAATTTCTAAATTAAGAGACGATACCATTCTAATACTTTTAACAATGACAAGAGATGTAAACGACAAAAACTACTCTGTTATAGAAGCAGTCGAATTTGTCTCTAACTACTCAAATATTCCTGTATACAAAGCTGACGAACTTGGTATAGGCCATGGTGTCTTAGGTGGAATTGTTGTCTCTTATAAAGAAATGGCAACAGAGGCTGCAGACATAATATTACACTTATCAAATGGTGAGAAAATTGCAGAAATACCACTTCGTACAGCTCATACTGAATGTAAATTGGATGCAGTAGAAATTGAACGCTTTGGAATAAGTAAAAATTTTATACCTGATAACTACGAAGAGAGAGTCGTTTTTGTAAACACAGATAAGTCCTTTATGGAAAAGCACTTTGCTGTAATCTTCCCTGCGTTGATAATTTTCTACCTAATGGCAATAATCATCATAGTTATATATATTGCGCAAAGTAAAAATAAAAAAATATCAGAAGAACTTAAAGAAAAAACAATAATGACAGATAAGCTACTACAAAATATTCCGGGAGGAATAGGAATATATAGAATAGGCAATTCAGACGTAATTGACGTGGAAAGGCTCTACGTAAGTGAAGGATTGCTAAATATAACCGGTCTGTCAATAGAAAAACACACAGAGATTTTAGAAGAAAAAAAGTACTCAGATGTTCTTTACACTGAGGATGTCCCTGAATTAATAAAGGCTTTAAAAGAGGATGCTCCGGCAGGACTTCCAATAAACATAAAATTTAGAATAAAACATGCAAGGGATACACTTAAATGGGTGTCACTATCTGCGACACAAATTAAAAAAGAAGAAAACAGTAACATATACTATGCAGTATTTATGGACGTAACAAGCCAAATATTGGCAGAGAAACGAGAAGAAGAAACCCGTGTAGCAAAAGCAGAAAGCCAAGCAAAAACGAGATTTCTTTCAATAGTGAGCCATGACATGAGAACTCCTCTAAATGGAATACTTGGACTAACAGACATACTTCTTGCAAAAACAAAAGAAGAAGAAACAAAAGAAGATTTATTGTATATAGAAAACGCAGGACGTTATCTACTGAATTTGATAAACGATACTTTAGATATGAACAAAATTGAAAGCGGACTCCTTGAACTCCGTCCTACTGTTTGTGACGGAAGAACCTTAATGAAAAGTGTGCTGGCGCTAACTGCCCCTCTAATTGAAAAGAAAAAAATAACGGTAAACACCCACATAGGAAATTTGCCATTTACTAAGTTATTTATTGATATTGGCAGATTTGAACAGGTATTAATGAACCTAATAGGAAACGCTGTCAAATTCTCTCCAGAGGGGAGTACATTAGATTTCTACATGAAAAATATCTCAGTAGAAAATGGAATAATAACAGACAAAATAATAATCAAAGATCATGGAATAGGAATGAGTAAAGAATTTTTACCTAATATATTTGAACCATTTGCTCAAGAAGAAAGAGATTGTGATAACCACAAATATGGTTCAGGACTAGGAATGGGAATAACGAAAAAAATAATAGAAGCCATGGGCGGAGAAATACAAATAGAGAGTGAACTCAATGTGGGAACAACAGTAACAATAATTCTGCCTCTTATTCAAGCAACAAAAGAACAAATAGAAGAAGCAACAAATAAGAAAATAAACAGTGTAAACCTAGACAATTTAATAGGAAAACGAATTCTTCTCTGCGAAGACGTATCTTTAAACGTAAAAATTGCCACAGCAATGCTCACAGGAAAAGGAATTATTGTCGACGTAGCTTCAAACGGAAAAGATGGAGTAGAACTCTTCGATAAATCTGAAGAGGATTACTATGATGCAATACTAATGGACATAAGAATGCCAATAATGGACGGTTATCAAGCTACAAAAGCAATAAGAGAACTGGAAAGAAATGACGCTAAAAACGTGCCTATAATTGCTCTAACAGCTAATGCTTTTGACACAGATGTACATACAGCACTTGAAGCTGGTATGAACGCTCATATTTCAAAGCCAATAGAACCAATGCAACTCTACTCCACAATAGCATCTCTAATAGAAACAGCGAAAAAGACAAGCAGTGAGCAAGCAAAATAACTAAGCAGCAAACAAGGAAAACAACAAACAAGTAAAGAAACAAACAACATAAACCACAACACCCCCCGTTTTACGCACAAAATGTCTATATGACAGCCTTTGACGTGCATAAAGCGGGGGTATTATTGTAATCTATTACCTCTCGACAAGCGAAATAATCCCTTAACCCTCACTGATTCAATTGATATTACACGTCAAAGGCACTAATGACTATAAACATCAAGGAAAAAAGTATATAACCCTGACTTGACCCTTTAAAGAAAAGAGAAAATACCATAAAAAATGAAAAAACCGTAAAATACAAGACATTAAAAGAGTATATAAGGACTGACAAAGACTAATCAATACAGAAACAAAAAGGTGAAAAGAGAGATAAAATTTATTTCACACTCACAAATAAACGAAATATACAAAAGAAAGAAGAAATAAAAAAACAAAAAACCCTTGCAAACACCAGAAAAGGAGAAAAGAAAGAAGAAAAGTACAAGAAAAAGAAAAGCAAAAAACATGAAAAAGCCACCCAGAAACCAAAAGAGTAAAAGCAAAACCCCTAAGCTTTATCAAAAAAATATAATAAAAACAAACGATAAAATAAAAAAAGAAGAAAACCTAAATAAAAAAAAGAGCTAAACAAAAACGGCAACCACCTAAAAAAACTAGGTTCCTGATAAAAAACAATCCTTAACAAAAAACCAAAAACATGAAAAAGCAACATATTAGGCAAGGAAAAGAACTTCTCAAAAATTTTAAAATTTTAACCACACAAAAAAGAAAGAAAAATTTCCCGTCGCAGCAAAAAACAAATTCAATAGAAAAACTAAGACTTACCAGAACTCCTTAAAAAAGAAAAATAAAAAAAACACAAAAAAAAAGAGTCGGTCACCCGACTCTTAAAAATATAAAAGAAAACTACTAACTATTTTTAGAAGCTAAATGGCGAAATCTGTAAATATCTAAAACAACAGTAAAAAGCACTAAAGCCAAAGGTCCTAAGAAAATACCAAGGAAACCCCATGCAATAACTCCTCCAAACAACCCGAGAATAATAAGCAAAGTTGGGACCCCCTCTTCGTTATTAGGGCTTCCCCCACTAATTAGCATCGGTCTCAAGAAATTGTCTACTGTGCCGACAACCAAAGTTCCCCATACGAGCAACATAACTCCCTCTTTTGTTCCTCCTGTAAGAAAAAGGAAAATTGCACCAGGAACCCAAATAACAGCAGTACCAGCAGGAAAAAGTCCGAAGAAAAACATTAAAAGCCCAAATAAAGAAGCGTTCGGCAGTCCAACAAACCACCAGCCCAACCCGCCTAACACAGCTTGAATTGCAACAGTAAACAAAACACCAAAAATAACTGAATTTGTAAGAGACTCAGCCTTTTTGAAAAAATAATCACTCTCACTATCGCTAAGAGGTGTCACACTCTGAATATAAGAAACGATTTTTTCTCCATCTCTGATAAAGAAGAAAGAAACCATAACCATAATCACAAATTCAAAAATAAAAGAAGAAACGCCATTAATAAAACCCTTAGAAAAGGATGTAAGTAACTTCCCTGACCAAGAAGCAAACTTCTGTAATACATCGGCAACAGCGGAATTATCGCTTAAAAAAGCAGAAATTCCATTCTCTACAGAATCAGGCAACCAGCTCAAAAATGTTCCAAGAGACATAAGCAAATAGTGAGCATTTTCATAATTGAATAAAGAAGCTTTATTTACAGAAAAATCAGCGATATCGGAAGCGATAGAAGAAAGCATAGAAGAAAGAGGAACAATAACGCAAAGAGCCAAAAAAAGTAAAGTTAAAACGCTTGCTACAGAACGATACTTAAACTTCAAAAGTTTATCAAAAAATTTAAAAACAGGTCGTGAAGAAAAAGCAAAAATCGATGCCCAAACAATAGGAGCTAAGAGAGGGAAAGCAACTTTAAAAGCCAAAAGTGCGAAAAAAGAGAAAAAAAGAAAAAATTCAAAGGAATTTTTCCCTAAATTTTTATTTTCATGTAAAAAACTCATATATTCACTCCCTTATAATGATATAATTAGCAAAGAACTTGAATGGAATTATACATCATACGAAATTTAAAATAAATATAAACTAAAGAATGGGATGGTGTCTCCTTTGTTTAGTTCTCTAAACTCAGAAACATATAAAAAGCCTCTTGATAGCAGACATGAAAATATAAAAGTAATAGCTGTAGGCGGTGGCGGAGGAAACGCAATCAACTACATCATATCTTGTGGACTTGAAAAAGTTGAATTTATGGCATTTAACACAGATGCCACTGATCTTGAAAAATCTATAGCAGAAAACAAACTAATCCTAGGTGAAAACATCACAAAAGGACTCGGAGCTGGTGCAAACCCTGAAATTGGGGAAAAATCAGCAATAGAATCAGCAGAAAAAATCAAAGAATTTATAAAAGATGCTGACATGGTATACATAACGGCAGGAATGGGTGGCGGTACAGGTACAGGTGCTGCTCCGATAGTAGCAAAAATTGCAAAAGAAATGGGCATACTCACAGTTGCAGTTGTAACAAGGCCATTCTACTTTGAAGGCAAAAGAAAAATGAAAGTTGCTGACGAAGGAATAGAAAAACTATCACAAGTCGTAGACGCAATAATCGTAATATCAAACCAGAAACTCTTTGACATCTCTGATGGATCTACTTCATTCACTGAATCATTCGTACTACCAAACGAAGTTCTTCGCCAAGCAGTACAAGGAGTAACGGACCTTGTAACAAAACCCGGAATGATAAATGTTGACTTTGCCGACCTCAAAACAGTAATGTCGAACTCAGGCTACGCTGTAATGGGAGTTGGAAAAGGCAAAGGCGAAAACAAAATGGTCGATGCAATGGAAAAAGCCCTAAGCTCACCACTAATGGAACTCCCACCAGGAGAAGCAAAAGGCGTACTAATGAACATCTCCGGTGGAAAAGACATATCCATAACAGAAGTTCAGCAAGTTGCATCATATATAGAAAGCATAATAACAGATGAAGCTGTATTCGTATGGGGACTTGTAGAAGATGCCTCAAAAGAAAACGAAGCAGAAATAACAATAATAGCAACAGGTTTTGATCTAAACGAAGTTCTGCAAAAAAAAGCAGCAAGTGAAAATACAACAAAGCCAAAAAGCACAAACCCATATGAACCATACAAACCACTCTACAGACAACAAGAAACACAACCTGAAACAATAAAGCTACAAGAAGAACCCACTAAAGAAACAGACAAAACAACAAACGAAAAACCAGAAGTACCAAAATACGACCAGCCACCACATAAAGCACATAAAGGACCTGACTGGCTAATAACGACAGAAAGAACAAGAACGGCACCACAACTAAACGACACAAACTGGGATGAACCCTCCTTTATAAGAATGGGTAAAAAGCTCAAAAGTAACAAAGTAGACTAAAGACCATAAATAAAACAAACTAAAATCCGTACTCATATGAGTACGGATTTTTTATTTGCACACAAAAAACAAAAGGTAAAACAATACAAACACAGTCTATCACCAGATAAAATGAAAAATAAAGAAAATTATAAAGAGAAAAACTAATAAAAAAGAGTAAGAAAACAAAGATAAAACAGCAAAACGAAAAATATAGTCAGTAAAAGTCAATCACCATAAACACATTTTACAAAACAAAAACACCACAAAAAGTATATAAAAATAAAAAAAGACGTCTAAAAGTGTTATAATCTGTCTACAAACACAAAAAGAAAGAAAGAGGGATAAAGATGAGTGAAAACATGGGAGCAGAATTTGATTACGAAATATGCAACAAAAAGATAAAACCCATAGCAGAAGCACTAATACAGAAATATAATGAACTTCACCACATAGATCCGGAAAAAATACTATTTGTAGTAAACCACAAAAACTCAGGAAGCAAAAAACAAATGGTACTTGCAAAAACAAGCAAAATATCACCGAAATGGACAGAACTTCTCTACCAGCTTGGATCATGCTCATACTTCTACATGATAGAATTCTATGAGAAAACAACATCATCAATGGACGAAAGCCAAATGATTGCACTCGTATACAGAGAACTAAGAAGAATAGGGCCTGAGGGAGAAATCCTAGTCCCAGACGTACATGACTGGTGGCAAATCCTCATGGGGCTTGGACGTAAATGGTTCTACCCTGACAACACATGCCCCAACCTACTCGATGACAACGTAGATTGGAAAAAACTCATGGGTTCCTATTACGAAGAAATAGAAAACAGAGAGGGAGAAAACTCCCCTTTCTAAAACAAGACATAAAAAAGCAATTAAATAAACAATCTAAAAGCACAAAAAAATAAAACAAAAAAACAAAAAAAAGACCGAGTCAAACTCGGTCTTTTAAAATATATAAAGAATTAAAAACAACTGAAACCTCAAATGAAATCAAAACTATTTAAGGACAACATCGAGTCCCTTCTCAACAGTAACAAACTTCAAAGAATAGAAAATTCGTTTTTCTACGTAATTAGCCTTGCCATTACTTGCCTTAACCTCGACTCTATAAGGAGAAGAAACGATATACTCAATATTTATAATTCTAGAATCTCCGTCAGCAAGAGGCTTACCCTTTAAAACTTCCACAGCCTTATGGTTCTTACCCGGGACTACAACAGTAATAGCCGTAAGAGACACGCCTGATCTGTTTGTAAAAGTTACATTGTCACTTTTCTTTGATGCAGAAGAAACACTGTCAACTGTAAATGGAGAAAAAACAAAAGCAGCTGCTAAAACAAAAGCGATAACGGTAAATAGTGCAAAACGTTTCATAAATAAACCCCCCTCAAATATGACTATAAATAATTGAATTAAAATAAAAAACAGAACAAATTATACATTAACTTCCTATATTATATAGAGAAAATGAAAAAAATCAAAATAGATAATTTATTCACTTATAAAACAAAATTCACACAAAAACTAAACTCTAAAAAAACAAAAACCCAAAAAGACAAAAAATAAAAAAACACCATAATTTCACTAATAGAAAGAAAATCCGCCAAAATCCATACACAAAAAATATTAAGAAGAGTACAATTAGAAAAAGAAAAACCTTGCAAAAAAAGCAAAAAAGACCCAAAAGACCCAAAAGACCAAAAAGAGTAAAAAAAAGCAAAAAATAAACAAAAAATTAAATAGTTAAATGAACAAAACAACCAACAAAACAAAAGAAAATACAGACTACACGGAGGTAGCCAAATGCAGAAGCTAACAGTAAATAAACGCACAATAACAATAGCCTCAATAGCGACAATACTCTTACTCCTAATACTCTACACAATCCCTGCCATGGGACTGGGAGAAAAAAACTTCTACATAAAAAAATTTACTCCTACAGGTGAAATACAAAACTACTCAGAAATAGAAATTGAATTTAACAAAGAAGTAGTAACAAAAGAAAAAACAGGAAAAGAAATCCAAAAAGATGAAATGCCAATAATCTTCACACCGTCAATAAATGGAAAAGGCAAATGGACAAACACCAAAACATTCCTCTACACACCCAAAGGAGGAAAACTTGCACCAGCAACCTCATACACAGCGACAGCAGTACCTACGCTAAAAGACATAAAAGGCAAAAAACTAACAGGCACACAATCTTATGAATTTCACACCTCACCGCTCAAATTTATAAGTGCCTCGCAGACAAATTACAACAGAGCCACAAACACGACACAATACGAACTCACATTCTCGCACCCGGTATCACCTAGCAGACTCAGAGGATACATCAATGTAACACCTCTAAAATCTGGAGAAGAATATCGAATAGCAGATGGTCCTGTATCCACGAAAATTAAACTCTTTATCACCTCTTATGGAGAAACAAAAGAACTAAAAATAAAACTCACAAAAGGACTCCCCACAGAAGTAGGAGCATTGGGGCTTGAAAAAGACGAAACAATAAAACTCCTAAAAGACACAAAAATGGGAATATCCTACACCAAAGCAACAGCAAACATAAGTGGAGGCGAAATCTACATAGAAACCACAGCACCTGCAGACCTATCAAAAATAGCTTCCTTTATAGAACTAGAACCAAAAACCAAATACACAATAGAACCCAGAGAAAACGGAATAGCAATAAAAGGAAAATTCAACTCACAAGACAGAGTAATAGTAACAATCAAAAAAGGACTACCGGCAATAGGTGGAACAAGCCTCAAAGAAGAATGGAAAAAAGCATTCATATTCCCAGACAAAGAAACGGAAATAAAATTGTCTGATGAGGGAAGAATACTAACATACAAAGACTCAATGAGAATACCAATAGAAACAGTAAACGTAGACAAAATCAACCTATACATATGGAAACTTTATGAAAACAACATACCACTGGGAATGAGAGACAAATGGAACGGCTACCCCAAAGACCTCTCAGCAATAATTGCAGAAAAACAATACAAAGTAAAAGCAAAACGTAACCAAACAACAAAAAGTGCAATAGATCTAAACAGCATACTCAAAGGACAAAAAGGAATATTCCTAATCTCTGCACAAAACGAAGACGTAGAAAACTGGGCAGAAACAAACCAAATAATAAACATAACAGACCTAGGTGTAACCTTTAAAAAAGGAACAAAAACAACAAACTTCTGGATAAACTCCATAAAAACAGGCAAAGCAATAAGTGGAGCAACAGTCACACTATGGTCATGGTCAAACCAGCCCCTCGCAACAGGAAAAACGAAATCGGACGGAACCGTAGAAATAGAATACTCACAACAAAACGAACAGCCAACAATAGTCACAGTCAAAAAAGACGACGACATAACCTTCATAAGACTTGAAAACGGACTCTTTGACTCACGAGACGGATACGAAGCTACAGGCACCTCATGGGTAACAGATGGTTACTACACCTATGGATACATGGCAAGAGACATCTACCGCCCGGGTGAACAAATGAAATTCAACATAATAGTAAGAGACAAAGAGGGAAAAGCACCAAAACAATTCCCAGTAAAAATAAAAGTACAAACACCGACAAACAAAATATGGACTACACAAACAGCCAAACTCACAAAATACGGAACTGCTGAATTTATAATAAATACCACAACAGCAGCTCCCACTGGCACATGGTTCATAACAGTACACACAGGAGCAACAGACATAAGCTACACACAAAACGTAATGGTAGAAGAATTTGTAGCACCTAGACTATTTGTAGAAACACAAACAAACACAAAAACACTCACAAAAGACCAAGGACTCAAAATAGACATATCATCAAAATATGCCTTTGGAAGCCCTGCGTCAGAACTACCATATGAAATAAAACTAAACTCAGAACAAACAAACTACACACACGAAAAATGGAAAGGCTATGACTTCAAAGACTCAGAAGCAAAATTTAGACCTATAGACACAGTCCTAACCACAGGCAAACTAAACGAAACAGGACAAACCAAATACACAACAAAACCAGAAATGACAGACGAAAACAACATAGTCACACTAAACTACCGTACAGGAGTAATGGAAGAATCAGGGCGTTGGGTATACAAAACAGACAAAATAACATGGTTCCCAACAACCACAATACTTGGAATAAAAACGCCACGTGAAATGAAACCGGGAACGGAAATAAAAATACAAATCGCAGCAATAACAAAAGATGGCATACCATCTCCATCACAAACACTAGACTACACACTCTACAGAACAATAGAAAGAGGAGTCATATTCACAAAAGATGGAAGAACTGAAACAAAAACGGAAAAAGAATACATAGAAAGAACCAAAGGAAAAATAAAAGTAAAAGACGGAAAAGGAACAATAGAAACAGCTACAACAGAGGGTGGAACATACCTAATAAAAGTAACAGACAAAACAACGGGAGCAACAATCAACAAACAACTCTTTGTATATGGAGACAAAACAGAAAACAGTGCAATAGACAACAAAATCAAAATAACAACAGACAAAAAACAATACAAAATCGGTGAAACTGCGAAAGTAACAATAGACGCACCTTTCACAGGCACACTAATGCTCAACGTAGAAACAAACAAAGTTGTCTACAGCAAAGTAGTCAAAATCAAACATAACAAAGAAGAAATAAAAATAAAAACGAACAAAGAAATGGCACCAAATGGATGGATCACAGCACAACTAATAAGACCACAAGAACAAGAAAACGACGGAATAATAAGAGCCTACGGACTCACCAAACTAGCAATAGACATGACAGACAAACAACTAACAATAGAGACACCCAAACAGACAAAAATAAAACCGGGCAAAAACAACTTCACACTACAAGTAAAAGACAGCAAAGGAAAAGGCACAAAAGCAGAAGTAACAGTAATGCTTGTAGATGAAACAATACTCAACATGTCTGCATACAAAACACCAAACCCATGGGAATACTACTCAGGACAAAAAGAACTTGGTGTGGACACATACGACATATACAACGTACTAATAAAGCCTGACTACGGCAAACTCCCGCTACTTACAGCAGGAGGTGGTGCAGCAGACATGTACATGAGAAACTCCAGCCTCTCACCAGTACAAGCAAAAAGATTTAAAATGCTCTCACTTGCGAAAAAAATAGAAACAGACAACACCGGAAAATGCAACTACACATTTGTACTTCCCGAATTTGCAGGAACAGCAAGACTAATGGCAGTAGCAGTCACAGACACAGAAAGTGGAAAAACGGAACAACTCGTAGAAATAGGAAGAGAAATAGTAGTAGAACCTACACTACCAAAAGCGATGGCACCGAAAGACGAAATAACAGCGCCATGCCTCATATACAACAAAAGTGACAGAGATGAAAAAATATTGTTAGAAATAACCACAAAAGGCAACATAAAACTAACAGGTGAAAATAAAATAAACATAAGCCTCAAAAAAGACGAAACAAAAACAATACCACTAAAATACACAGCACAAGGCACAGGAAAAGCAACAGTAACATACATAGCCAGAAGCAGCAAAAATGCAACAAAAGAAACAATAGAAATGCCAGTAAGACCAATAACACCAAAAACGACAGAAACACAAACAAAACTAATAAAACAAAACGCAACAGTAAAACTAACACAACAAGGCAAATGGTACTCAGGCACATACAAAGGAACAGCACTAATATCAGCAATGCCGACAGTAAACGTAAACAAACTAACAAAATACCTAATGACCTACCCATACGGATGCTTAGAACAAACAGTATCTGCAACATGGCCAATACTAGTAATGCCAGAAATGACAAAAACAATAGACCCACTACTTGCTAACAAAAACGCACAAAAAACAGCACTAAACAAAACAATACAAAAAATAACATCACTCCAAAACTACGACGGTGGTTTTGTAACATGGCAAGGCGAAACATGGTCACAGCCATGGGAAAGCATATATGCCACACACTTCTTAACAGAAGCGAAAAAAGCAGGAATAAAAACAGCAGAAGAACCACTTGAAGCAGCACAAAAATACATAAGATCCACACTCTCACACTCACCGGAAAACCCGAACAACGACAGAGAGTGGAAAGAAATACTCACGAGAAAAGCCTATGCTTGCTACGTACTCGCCCTTGCAGGAGACGCACCACTTGGCTGGATGGAAAGCATAAGAGACAGAAAAAGCGAACTAGACCCATCTGGCAGACTTCTCCTCGCCTCTGCCTACGCAGTTGCAGGCTACAAAAAAGATGCAACAAAACTAATAACAAAAACAATAGCACTACCAAACGGGACAAAAACAATAAACAAAAACTATGATAGTGACCTAAGAAACGAAGCCCTGCTACTCCTTGCAAACACACACATAAACCCGAACAGTGCAGAAAGTGCATCACAAGCCCTTACACTACTCGAAAAAATTGAAAAAGAAAAGAACATCAACACGCAAGAAGCAGGGCTATCACTTTTGGCACTCTCAAAATACTTTGAATCACAGCCGACCACAGGCACACCGTCAGGACAAATAACAGTCAACGGAAAAGCAAAAGGAACAATAAACGAAAATAACAAAACTGTAATAATACAAACAAACGAAAAAGATGAAATAACAGTCCAAAACAGAGGTAAAACAAAACTCTTTATATCTTGGATAAACGAGGGAATAACCCTAAAAGAGATAAAAAATGAAAACAACGGAATAGAAATGACAGTAACATACAAAGACACAAAGGGAAAAACAATTGGCAACAAAATAACAAAAGGTCAAAACGTCATAGCAGAAATAACAATAAAACCGACAATAGGAAAACTAAACAACGTGGTAGCAGTAATGCCTCTTGCAAGCGGACTAGAAACAGAAAACCCGACATTTACAAACAGAGGTGAAGTAATACCAGAGGGAATAAGAGTAGAGGCAAGAGACGACAGAACAATACTATTCATAACAAAACTAGAAAAGCCACTTAAATGGAAAGTCTCTCTTAGAGCAGTAACAGAGGGCAACTACACAATACCATCATCATATGCCGAATGTATGTACCAACCGGGAATAAACAGCCACACAGCAACAGGAAAACTCTACATCAAATAACACCACAAGCGACTAACGAAAAGTAAAAACTAAGCAACAGATAAAAAAACAACGAAAAAGCAAAGAAAAAGCGGGAGAATCTGACACTGTGACAATATAAAAGTCATAGGCAGAAACTCCCGCTTTGCTATTTGCTACATAGATACATAAAAAGCATAACACAATGCACATAACCTAATTCTAGGCTTAATGACAACATTGCTCAAAGTAACGACTATCAGTGAAAAGAAAAACAAAAATTCTTCTAACCTAATCAAAATTTCACAACAAATTTATTTGAGAAACTATGTAAAAAACTAAAAAAAGAGGCAGAAAAATACAAACTAGAGCTAACAGAGAAAAGGCAGATACTAATCCTAACCAAAAAGCACAGAACCGCTAAACACAGAGCTAAGAGCAGAAGCTAAGAGCCTAGATCAGAAGCAGACAAAGCAAGGAGAAGTAAGAAGAGCAATAAGAAAGTATAAATAAGACGAGAGAAAATATAAAGACAAGCACAAAACACGAAATATGAACCAGAAAAAAGAATGCATATACCAAATAAAAACGAAATATCCCTATGATTTTATGCTGATTATCTATCCCAACACCTCTAATAGAAAAAGAGCATATATCGGCAAAGAAAGGGCGTACTGATTTGTAAAATTGAGAAACAAAAGCAATATTTTGATAAATTTGCCTACATAATTTTCAAAAAAAGAGTTTTAAGTGATTGATGAATATTAACTTTAATATGGATTTCGTAAAATTTTCTTCGCTTTCTGATATGTGCCATTTTTATGGTGGTGTGCATATTTTTGATATTTTTTCTATTATCACTTTATAAAATGTGTTGGCTGGTTTATTTTTTAAATAAGATAAAAAAAAGCGGAGGTTCATAAGAACCTCCGCTTTTAGTATGTGATTTTTGTTTATTAAAGAGCTTTTCTCTGTTCTGAGTAGGTGGTGTGGAGTAGGTGGTGTGCCTTTTCTCCGAGTGGCTTGCCGAGCCATTTGTCGTAGAGAGCTACAATGTCGGGGTTTTTGTGTGACTGACGAAGTGTCTTTAGTTCGTCGACTTTGTAGAGAGCTGCTGTTCTTGCTGCTCTGATTTCTGCGTTTACTGGCTGTGGCTGTCCGCCACCTCCGATGCATCCGCCGGGGCATGCCATTACTTCTATGAAGTGGTAGTCTGCTTCGCCTTTACGGATTTTTTCCATGAGGATTTTTGCGTTTTTAAGGGTGTGTGCAACAGCGATTTTGACTGTTACAGGCTTCCCGTTGATTGGTACTTCAACAGTAGCTTCTTTTATCCCTTCCATTCCACGTACAGGAGCAAAGATTATTCCGGGAATGTCTTTGCCTTCGTTGAGGACTGCATAGACTGTACGAAGTGCTGCTTCCATTACTCCGCCAGTGACTCCGAATATTGCACCGGCTCCTGTTGATGAACCAAGGGGGCTGTCATATTCTTCTTCTGGCAAGTTTTTGAAGTCAATTCCTGCGTCTTTTATCATTCTTGCAAGTTCACGTGTTGTGAGAACTGCATCTACATCAGGAATTCCTGCGTTGCACTGGAGCTGTGGGCGAATTGCTTCTGCTTTTTTGGCTGTGCAAGGCATTATTGATACGCTGTAGATGTTTTCTACAGGGATTCCTGTTGTTTCAGGCCAGTATGTTTTTGTAAGAGCTCCAAACATTCCCTGTGGTGATCTTGCTGATGATAGGTGTCCTAGTAGGTCTGGGTATTTCATTTCGATGAAGTTTATCCAGCCAGGTGAGCAAGATGTAATCATAGGAAGTGTGCCTCCGTTGACTACTCTGTCAAGGAATTCGTGACCTTCTTCCATTATTGTGAGGTCTGCACTGAAGTCTGTGTCGAATACTTTGTCAAAGCCAAGTCTGCGAAGAGCTGCGACCATTTTTCCTGTTACGATTTCACCGACAGGGAGTCCGAGGGCTTCTCCGAGGGCTACTCTTGTGGCAGGTGCTGTCTGTACTATTGTGAATTTGTCTTTGTCTGCAAGTGCTGTAAAGACTTTTTCTGTGTCGTCTTTTTCTACTATAGCTGCTGTAGGACATACTGCTGCGCACTGTCCGCAGAGTGAGCATGTCACGTCTCCGAGTCCTAGTGCAAATGCAGGACCTACAAGGCTGTCAAATCCACGGTTGATGTATCCGTAGACGTCAAGTCCTTGGTGTTCGCTACATGCTCTTACGCAACGTCCGCAGAGGATACATTTGTTGGGGTCACGTACGAGGCTTGGGTTTGTGTCGTCTTTCGGCTGGTTACGTTTTTCTCCTGTGAAAGGAATTTGACGAACGCCGAGGTCTGCTGCAATGCTTTGAAGTTCACAGTTGCCACTTCTCTGGCATGTAAGGCAGTCCTGTGGGTGGTTTGCAAGGAGTAGTTCTACTACTGCTTTGCGTGTGGAGCGTACTGCTGGTGTGTTTGTGTGTACTATCATTCCGTCTGTTACAGGGTATACACATGCTGCACCCATTGCACGTGCTCCTTCTATCTCTACCATACATACACGGCATGCACCTACTGATGTAAGTTCAGGGTGATAGCAGAGTTGTGGAATGCGTATGCCTGCTTTTGCGGCGGCTTCCATTACAGTGAAGTTTGAAGGAACTTCTACTGTTTTTCCATCAATGGTTACTTTTACTAATTCCATTTTCATTCTCTCCTTTACCCGTTATCCGAGAACAATTGCTTTGAATGGGCATTTTGCCATACATGCGCCACATTTTATGCATTTGCTTTGGTCTATTACGTGGAGTCCTTTTACTTCGCCTGATATTGCATCTACAGGACACTGTTTCTTACAAAGTCCACAACCTTTACATGCTTCAGTGATGTTGTAGCCAACGAGTGCTTTACATGCTCCTGCCGGACATCTCTTGTCTTTGATGTGTGCTTCGTATTCGTCTCTGAAGTAGCGAAGTGTAGAGAGAATTGGGTTTGGTGCTGTCTGTCCAAGTGCACAGAGTGCGCCGTTTTTGATCGCTTTTGCAAGTGTTTCCAGTCTTTCTATGTCGCCGTCTCTTCCTCTTCCTTCTGTTATGTCGGTGAGGATTTCAAGCATTCTCTTTGTTCCTTCTCTGCATGGTGTGCATTTACCGCATGATTCTTCTTGTGTGAAGTTGAGGAAGAATTTGGCTACGTCTACCATACATGTGCTTTCGTCCATTACGACGAGTCCACCTGATCCCATCATTGCACCTGCTGCGATGAGTGAGTCGTAGTCTACAGATGTGTCGAGTAGGTGTTCTGGGATACATCCACCTGATGGACCACCAATTTGTACGGCTTTGAATTTCTTGTTGTCTATAATTCCTCCGCCTATTTCATAGATGATTTCACGGATTGATATTCCCATTGGAACTTCTGCAAGTCCTGTGTTGTTGATTTTGCCTGTTAGTGCAAATACTTTTGTGCCTTTTGATTTTTCTGTTCCGAGTTCGGCATATTTTTCTGCACCAACTCTAAAGATGTAAGGTACGTTTGCATATGTTTCTACGTTGTTGATGTTTGAGGGTTTGTCCCATAGTCCTCTTACTGCTGGGAATGGTGGACGTGGACGTGGCATTCCTCTTTTTCCTTCGATTGATGCCATGAGGGCTGTTTCTTCTCCGCAAACAAATGCTCCAGCACCTTCTTTAATGTGAATGTGGCATGAGAAGTTTGTGTCTAGGATGTTGTCTCCGAGGAGTCCGTTTTCTTCTGCCTGTGCAATTGCCTGTTTGAGGCGTTTGATTGCAAGAGGATATTCAGCACGACAGTAGATGTAACCTTCGTCTGCTCCTATTGCATATGCTCCTATTGCCATTCCTTCGAGGATTGCGTGTGGGTCTCCTTCGAGGAGTGATCTGTCCATGAATGCACCGGGGTCTCCCTCGTCTGCATTACAGATTATGTATTTTTTTGTGCCGGGTGATTTCTGACAGAAGCCCCATTTGAGTCCTGTTGGGAATCCACCACCACCACGACCACGAAGTCCTGATTTTTTCATTTCTTCTACTACTTGTTCCGGTGTGTATTCGAGAAGTACTTTTGCAAGTGCTTCGTATCCGTCTGCTGCTACATATTCTTCAAATGAATCCGGGTTGATGTGTCCGCAGTTTTTGAGTACGAGTCTGTGCTGTTTTTTGTAGAATGAGATGTCATCATAGTTTGGTACTTGTACTGTTGTGCCTGGTTCTTTGTAGAGTAGTCTTTCCACTACACGACCTTTTAGGAGGTGTTCGTCTACGATTTCTGCTACGTCTTCAGGCTGTACTCTTGTGTAGAATGTGCCTTCTGGGTATATGATTACGAGAGGGCCACATTCGCAGAATCCGTGACATCCTGTTTCTACGAGTTTTACCTCTTTATCTAGTCCTTTTGTTGCAAGTAGTTCTTCAAATTTAGCAAGTACTTTCTTTGATCCGGAGGATACACATCCCGTTCCGGTGCAGATTAGTACGTGGGCTCTTACGAGAGCTGACATTTGTATTCCTCCTTCTCTTAGTCTTTGTTGGGGATCTTTGCTACAACCAGATCTTCAACAACTATGCCATTTACAAGGTGCTCAGCTATGATGCGTGGTACGTCTGTGGGAGCTACTGGGCCATATGTGACTCTGTCTTCTCCGGGGCGTACTATGTCTAGAAGGGGTTCCTTCTGGCACATGCCGATACAACCTGTCTGTAGTACTGTTACGTCATTTATGTTGCGCTTTGAAAGTTCTTCAAGCACAGCTTTCATTATTTCACGAGCACCTGCAGCTATTCCGCAAGTTCCCATTCCTATAATGATTTGTTTTTCGTTGTTTTTACGTGTTTCAAGCTGTTTTTTTGCTTCTTCTTTGATTTTACGAAGATCATCAAGACTTTTAATTGCCATATCGTTTTCCTCCTCTGTTTTCTCGATTAGATTTCGAAGTTATCGAGAATTTTTGTCATGGATTCAGCTGTAAGACGGCCATGTGTGTCATCGTTGATCATTACACATGGGGCAAGTCCACAGGCACCGATACATGCAACGGTTTCGAGTGTGAATTTGAGGTCCGGTGTTGTGATTTCACCGTCTTTGAGTCCCAGCTTGTTTTTGATTGCCTGTAGAACTGCACCTGCACCACGGACGTGGCATGCTGTGCCTTGGCATGAGCGGATGATGTTTTCTCCGCGTGGGTTAAGATGGAACTGAGCGTAGAATGTGACTACTCCGTAGATTTGGCTTACGGGAATGTCAAGTTCATCACTGATTTTGATGATGACTTCCTTCGGTAGGTAACCGAAGACTTCCTGTGACTGCTGTAGGACAGGAATCAAACAACCTTTTGTTCCGCGGTATTTGTCAAGGATCTCATCTAAAAGAGCCCATGCTTTTTCCGCTGACTTCTCGACCATAAAACGCATCCTCCTTGTATTTCCTACAGATTTCTCTGTGGAATGAAACTTATTTTGAAATTATTGTATTTGTGCTTTAAATAATTTATAAGCACTATGGACTAAAATTTAGTCCATTACATCCATTATATATGGTAATGCTTACTTATTATACCTTATAGTTTGTGAAAATAACAACAAGAATTTGTGAATTTTTTCGAAAACTACACAAAGTTTTTTTTGTTTTGTTGTTAAATTGAACAATAAATAAATCATAATATGGCTTTTATCGCTTGTGTGCTGGGTTTTTCCTTTTTGGAAATTATTGTTTTTTTCTTTTGTTTTTGTGGAAAAATGCGAGTTGAGTTGTACTATCAGCTGTCAGAGGCTGTGTTTTTGATTTTACAATCTGTTTTTTGCCCTTTGTCAGATTCCATAAAAATTTTTATTTATTTTGTTCAGACAAACAAAAATTTCTGTTTTTCTTTTTCCTGTTATTTTTATAGATTGTTTATTTTTTATGCTTTTTGATTATTTTTAAATGTCTTATATAAGTTAACTTAATATATGCTGATTTTTCTTTGATATTAAGGTAAAATGTAGATGAAGTATAAGTATTTTTGAGTGAATATTTTTATCATAGGAGTCGTTAATTATGCCGAACGCAATTATCAATGGAATTAGTGTACCTTTTACAGATGGCATGACAATTTTGCAGGTAGCACGTAATGCAGGAATTTATATCCCTACTTTGTGTGAGCACCCTGCTCTCGAGATTGTGGGTGCATGTCGTATTTGTGTGGTTAGTATAGAGGGTAATCCTAAGTTGCAAGCTGCATGTACTACACCTATCCTTGATGGTATGGTTATCGAGACTGATACGGAGTTAGTACGTGAGGTGCGAAGAGGTATTATTGAGCTTTTGCTGGTTCGTCATCCTTTGGATTGTTTTTCATGTGAATCAAACGGACGGTGTGAGCTTCAAAATATCGCGTACGACCTTGGAATAGAGAAGTCTTCTAATATAAGAGAGAGTACGGTTGTAGAGAAGTTGCCTGTTGAGAACGCAAATCCTTTTATTGTTCGTGACTTAAATAAGTGTATTTTGTGCGGACGTTGTGTTCGTGTCTGTTCCCAGCACGCAATTTATTCTATTTTGGATTTTCAAAATAGAGGTATAGAGACTCAAGTTCGTGAACCAGATGGTTGGGGGCTTGAGGAGACAGGTTGTAAGTTCTGCGGACAATGTGTAGCGGTTTGCCCTGTAGGTGCTTTGACAGAAAAGCCTGCTGTAGGTAGGGGGCGTGCTTGGGAGTTAAAGACGACGAAGACGGTTTGCCCGTATTGTGGAGTTGGCTGTGAGCTTCTCGTAGAAGTGAATGAAAGAACGGGAAAGATAGCAAATGTCACATCAGATCATACGAATTTTAGGTCTTTAAATAAGGGGCGTACTTGTGTAAAAGGGCGTTTTGCTTGGGGTTTTGTAAATTCAGAGGAACGCCTTTCAACGCCATTGATTCGTGAGGACGGTGTGCTTCGCCCTGCTACATGGGACGAAGCATTAAGTAAGGTAGCAGATGGATTAGAGAGAAATATGGGGCACACAGGTATTTTTTCATCAGCTCGTTGTACCAATGAAGATAATTATTTACTACAAAAATTTGCAAGAGAGGTAATGCACACGAATAATATTGACCACTGTGCCCACCTCTGACACTCTGCTACTGTTGCAGGTCTCGGCGAGACTTTTGGAAGCGGAGCAATGACAAATGATTTTGAGTCGATTAAAAGTGCAGATACAATTTTAGTTATTGGTTCAAATACTACAGAGGCACATCCTGTAATAGGCTCAATGATAAAAGAACAAGTTTGTTATAATGGTGCGAAGTTGATAGTTTGTGATCCACGTAAAATTGAGTTGCATAAGTATGCAGATGTCAAAATCAGGCAGAAGAGTGGTTCTGATGTTGCCCTTATAAATGCGATGATGAATGTGATTATAGAAGAGGAACTTTATGACTTAGAGTTTATTTCAAACCGTGTAGAGAAGTTTGAAGAGCTTAAAGAAGTAGTTAAGAAGTATACACCGGAATATGCAGAAGAGATTACGGCAATTTCAGCAGATGATATTAAACGTGCTGCACGTATATATGCAAAAGCCAAAAATTCTGCAATATTTTATACAATGGGGATTACACAGCATACTACAGGTACAAATAATGTCAGAGCCCTTTGTAATTTAGCTTTGCTTTGCGGTATGTTGGGACGTCCCGGTACAGGAGTAAATCCTCTTCGTGGACAAAACAATGTACAGGGAGCATGTGACATGGGGTGTTTGCCTGCTACTATGCCGGGTTATGCAAGGGTGGCAGATAGTACAGTAACAGCTAAATTTGCAGAGCTTTGGGGCTGTGAGCTTCCAGATAATTCGGTTAAGGGTTTGTCTGTTGCAAAGATGATGGAGTCAGCAGGTAATGGTGATATAAAGGCACTTTTCATAATGGGAGAAAATCCTATGGTGACAGATGCTGATACAAATCATGTGTCACACTCTTTAGATAAATTGGATTTTCTTGTAGTGCAAGATATTTTCCTTACAGAGACAGCAGAGAAAGCCGATGTTGTACTTCCCTCTTCTTGTTGGTCAGAAAAAGAGGGTACTTGTACGAATACGACTCGTGCTGTACAACTTTTGAGAAAAGCAAAGAAAGTACCGGGAGGGGCAAAAGACGACTTCAAAATTATTACGGAGTTGGCACGTAAAATGGGGTATGACTGGAAATACGAGAGTGCAAAAGACGTATTTGAAGAGATAAGAAAAGCAGTACCTAGTTATGCCGGTATGACTTACGATAGACTAGAGAATGGTTATTTGCAGTGGCCTTGCACAAACGAAGAACACAGCGGTACTCCAATACTTCATACAGAGAAGTTTGCAAGACCAAATGGAAAGGCAACTTTTTCTCCATGTGAGTGGAAAGCCCCACACGAGTGGACAGACGAAAAGTATCCATTCCTAGCAACTACAGGAAGAAATTTGTTTCATTACCATTCAGGTACAATGACAAGAAAGAGTGCAACAGCAGGACATGTAAAAGAGATGTATATAGAGATTCATCCGCAAGATGCAGATGAGCTGAATATACATAACGGAGATGTTATAGAGGTTGAGTCTCGCAGAGGTAAGTTAAGCGGCAAGGCAAAGGTGACTGATTCTGTCTCTCCTAAGATGATTTTCTTGCCTTTCCATTTTGCAGAGTCTTCTGCAAATCTGTTGACTTGTGCAGTTGTAGACGATGTTTCGGAGACGCCTGGGTTTAAGATTTCTGCTGTGTCAGTTAATCGAAGAGTATAAGCACTTCTAACATCATAACCCCCGATTTTGTTCGCTCGACGTATGAGTAATACGTCTTTGCTTCCCAAAACCGAGGGTTATTTCGTTATTAGCACTTCTTCTCTTCGATTTGTCTTTTAATCAGCGAATATAAGCGTCATTAACTTCACAAAAGTTAAATCGAAGAGTATAAGCACTTCTAACATCATAACCCCCGATTTTGTTCGCTCGACGTATGAGTAATATGTCTTTGCTTCCCAAAACCGTAGATGAAGAAATTATATGATTCACACAAGATTATAGATTGGGGTTATCTATTTACTAGGTATGACGTGATGGAATGTGTGGATTTTGCTTTTATGTCTTTGTTTTGTTGATATAATGGAGGAAGTTATTTTTAGGTGGTGTAACTAAGGACGGTGGGTTTATGCGAGATGGTTCTTTGAAGAATATTCCTGTTTCTCTTTTGCTTTTGGCAGGGGGTTGTGGATCTCGCATGGGCGGGAATAAGTTGTATGCATCTGTTGATGGTGTTTTTTTGGTTGAGAGGATTTTTAGTTCTTTTGACGGTTTTTTTAGTGAGTTTATTTTTTTGGTAGCCTGTGGTGAGAGGGAGCGAGCTGAGGAGTTTTTGTCTCATTGGGCAGATAAGTATGATTTTCTTGTCGTAGAGGATTGTGTGTCTGGTGTGGGGCCTCTTGAGGGGCTTGCAAGAGGGCTTGAAGTTATGAGTTGCGATTGGGGTTTTTTGCTTGGCTGTGATATGCCTTTTGCTTCGCCAGATGTTGTGAGGTCTATGTTTTCGTTTGTTTGTGATGATTTTGATGTGGTTGTTTCGTCAAGAGGTGGTTTTCTTGAGCCGTTGCACGCTTTTTATAGTAAGAGTTGTTTGTGTGCTGTGAGGGACTCTGTTTCTTGTGGCAAGCGTTCACTTAGGTCTTTTTTTTCTGATGTGAGTGTTTGTGTTCTTGATGTGAGTGATTTTGCGAGTGATGAGGAGTTTGAGCGTTCTTTTTTTAATTTGAATTGTCCGTCTGATTTGGAAGTTTTTAGAACTTTGCTTTAGTTTTTTATTTTTAAATTTTTAAAGGGGGAGCAAAAGCTCCCCCTTTTTTTGTTATTTGAGTTGTGAGTCAAGCCATGAGCTTAGTGAGAGTATTTCTGGGTATTGTGTTACGTTTTCTCCTTTGGTTTCTGCTCTCATTTTTCCCAGTATGCCACATCTTTCAGCATAGGCGCTGTGTGAGTGTATGCTTTCTAGGTTTTCTTGTGTTGCTTTTATGAATGTGTCGTCGTCTAGGTTTGGTAGGTCTATCATTACGTTTTGTATTATTTTTCTTACTACGTCTTCTACAAACATTGGGTTTGTGTGCGCTTTTGTTACTATGTGTAGTTCATCAGGTCTTTTTAGTAGTGGGTAGATTTCTGAGCTCATTGATTTTTCTACTATTCGCACAAGTGTTTCTGCTGATATGTGTTGTTCTGTTCCTACTATTAGTGTGCCTATTCCTCTTTGGTTGTGTGCCGCAAGTGGGAGTAGGTCTGTTATTTCTTTTGCTTGTGCTTCTGTGTAGCCTTTTGCTTTGAGGAGTTCTTTTGAGTATTCGCCTGTCATTTCTCTTGAGCATGGGCATGCCGTGAGTCCTTTTGCTTCTATGCCTATGGCTCTTTTTGTGGTGTGTCCGTCACTTACTGCGTGTCCGATAAATTTGTATAGGCTTTCTACTGCTATGTTTGATACAGGGGCGTGGCGTTTGGTTGGAAATTGTGCTTTTATTCTGACTTCTGCTCTCGCTGCACCTTGTGTTTGGGCTATGGCAAGTGCCATTTCTTGAGCAAGGTTTTCTATTGTGGGTGATGATTCTGCGGACATTTGGACAGATATGTCTTCCATGTTTTGTATGAATCTCGACATGTGTACTCCTGCTTTTGTTGCGTCTAGGTGTACGAAGAGGTCCATTGTGGCGAAGAATTGTGTCCCTTTCCCGTCTTGTGAGCTTTTTAGTTTGAGTACTCTTTCTACTCCTGTTATGCCCACTTTTGTGAGCGCTACTGTGGTTTTAGGGGTTGTGCTTTGTATGTCGTTTCCAAGGTTGTTTTTGGGATTTTCCATTATTTCTGTTCTCCGTTTCGTTTGTTTATATGATTTCGGATATTTTTGTTGCCAGTTCTTCCCATTTTTCGTTTAGTTCTGTGAGTTTTGTTTCGATGTCTCGGAGTTCTATCATTAGTTTTTGTACTTTGTTTGAGTCTGTTAGTGTTTGGGCATCACATAGTAGGTGTGATATTGTTTCTTTTCTTGTTTCTTTTTGTTCTATTTCTTTTTCTATTGGTTTGATTTGGTCTTCGTATTTTTTTCTTTTTCTGTATAGTTGGTTTCTTTCTTCGGCTTCTTGTCTTTTTTGTTCTTTTGTTTTGTTTTCTTTTGGTTCTTCGTTTGTGTCTGACGTTTGGGTTTCTAGTTCAAGTTGTTTTTGTCTTTTTTCTAGGAACCAGCTGTAGTTTCCCGGGTAGTCGTAGATTTTGCCGTCTCTTATTTCTATTATTCTGTCTACTAGGTTGTCTAGGAATGCTCTGTCGTGTGAGACTATGAGTATTGTTCCTTTGTATTCAAGTAGCGCTTTTTGAAATAGTTCTTTTGTCGTGTAGTCTAGGTGGTTTGTCGGTTCGTCCAGTATTAGGAGGTTTGATTCTGATAGGAGCATTTTGAGTAGTCCTATTCTGGCTTTTTCTCCTCCAGAGAGTACCGATACTTGTTTGTGTATTTCGTTGCCCGAGAAGAGGAATGCACCAAGTAGGTTGCGTTTTGCCCCTTCTAGGAGTTTGGAGCCTGTGTTGTTTACTTCTTGCCATATTGTGTTTGTGTAGTTTACGTTTTGCGCACTTTCTTGGGAGAAGTATTTTTGTTTTACGTTTAGTCCGTAGGTTACTGTCCCTGTGGTCGGTTGTTCTGTTTTGTTGAGTAGGCGTAGGAGTGTGGATTTGCCTGCACCGTTTATTCCGACGAGAGCGATTTTTTCTCCTCTTTGTATTGTTAGGTTTACGTTTTTAAATACTCTGTTTGTGTCGTATGTTTTTTCTAGGTTTTCTGCTGTTATTACGTTTAGTCCACTTCGGGGTGCTTCAGAAAATTTGAAGTGGATGTGTTTCGCTTCGCTTTCTGTTTCTATTATGTCCATTTTTTCAAGTTGTTTTATTCTGCTTTGGACTTGGGTTGCTTTGGTTGCTTTGTATCTGAATTTTTCTACAAATTTTTGTATGTTTTCTATTTTTTCTTTTTGTTGTTCACGTTCGGCTTCTATTCGTGCTTTGCGTTCTTCTTTTTCTGTTAGGTATTTTTCGTAGCCACAGCTGTATTGTGTGATTTTTGAGTTGTTTAGTTCTGCTACTGAGGTTACGATGTTGTCAAGAAATCTTCTGTCGTGTGAGACTGTTATTATTGTCCCTTTGTAGTCTTTGAGCCAGTTTTCTACCCATTCCATGCTTTCTGTGTCTAGGTGGTTGGTGGGTTCGTCCATTAGGAGTATGTCGTGGTTTGAGAGTATGAGTGAGGCAAGCGCTATTCTCATTTTCCATCCACCAGAAAATTCTGTTGTGAGTTTGGTTGCGTCTTTTTCTGGTCTAAATCCAAGACCTTTTAGGGTTCTTTTCGCGTCTGATTCAAAGGAGAAGCCACCTTTTGCTTCAAATTCCCTTTGGAGTCTTTCGTGTAGGGCTAGTGTTTTTTTGAGCTCGTCTGAGTTTTCGTCTAGTGATGAGAGTTTTTCTTCTGTTTGACGTAGTTCTTTTGAGAGTTCTTCTAGTCCCGCTTTTCTTTTGAGGTAGTCTATTAGCGGTAGTTTGTCTATTTCTATTAGGTCTTGTGGTAGGTAGCCGATTGTGTGCCCTTTGGGTATGCTTATTGTCCCACTACTTTGTTCTGTTTTGCCGGCTATTACACGTAGGAGTGTGGTTTTCCCCGCTCCGTTGTTTCCTACAAGTCCTATTCTGCTTTTGGGTGTGATGAACCATTCTATGGAGTCTAGTACAGTTTGTTCTCCAAAGTTTATGCTTAGGTTTTTTATTTCAATCAGAATGGTTACCCCCTTTTGTCTGTTTTTTGAGTTTTGCTTGTATATTATAGCGTATTTTTGCTTTTTTATTTTTGTTATTTTTTTTATGGGCTATAATGTAGGGGGTTTTATATTTTATTTTTATGGGAGAGAGTTATTTTGATTACAAGTTTTTTTAAGATGCTACGCAATGAGTTTAGTGGCTATTCTGTGGCGTTGTTGGGACGAGATTTTGCAGCTGGGGTTACTGTAGCAGCTGTCGCTCTTCCTCTTGCTTTGGCTTTTGGTGTGGGATGTGGAGCTGATGCCGCAGCAGGACTTATTACTGCTATTATTGCCGGGCTTGTTATGAGTTTGTTGTCTGGTGCTTCTTTTCAAATTTCAGGACCTACTGGTGCTATGACTGCTGTGCTTGCCCTTATTGTTGCTAGGTACGGGATTCAGGGCGTTTTTATTGTTTGTTTTTTAGCCGGTATTATTTTGCTTCTTTTGGGGCTTTTTAAGCTCGGTAAGTTGATTTCTCTTATTCCTTCACCTGTTATTGCTGGTTTTACTTCCGGTATTGCAATTATTATTGCTTTAGGGCAGATTGATGCACTTTTTGGCACGGTGTCTAGTGGACATACTGCTATTACACGGTTGCTTTCTTATTTTGAGTTAGGGTTTCATGTCAATTTCGCTTCTTTGGGTGTCGGGCTTTTGGTTATGGCTATTATGATTTTTTGGCCAAAGAAGTTGGCACAGAAAGCACCGTCTTCTCTTGTGGCAATTGTTGTCGCCACTGCTGTGAGTGAGTTTTTTGCTTTAGATACTGCTGTTGTTGGCGCTATTCCAAGAACGTTGTTCCCAGAGTCAAGGCTTTCTTTTTCTGCTGTTGAGTGGATTTCTTTTGTGGATTTTCTTTCTCCTGCTTTTACTGTTGCTACTTTGGGGATGATTGAGAGTTTGCTTTGTGGCGCTAGTGCTTCGCAGATGGTTGAGGGGAGTTCTTTTGATGCAGATCAGGAGCTTGTGGCTCAGGGTGTTGGTAATATTTTGATTCCGTTTTTCGGCGGCGTCCCTGCTACTGCTGCTATTGCTAGGACGAGTGTTGCTATTAAGTCTGGCTGTGTTACAAGGCTTACTGGCGTTTTTCATGCCTTAGGACTTCTTGCTTCGATGTTTCTTTTGAGTGATGTTATGTCTAGGTTGCCTCTTTCTGCTCTTGCAGGTGTGCTTATGATGACCGCTTGGAGGATGAATGATTGGGTCGCTATTAAGAAGTTGTTTAATTCTAAGTTTAAGTCGGCTATTGTTTCTTTTGTCGCTACTATGGTTTGTACTGTTATTTTTGATTTGACTGTTGCTATTGTTATTGGTATTGAGCTTGCAATTATTTTCTTTGTTGCAAAGGCAGTTGCTATTGATGTGAATTTATCTAAGGTTACAAATGATAGGCTGACTTCGTCTGAGGCGAATGTTGAGAGTAAGCATAATAACGCTTATGTTATTTATGTTACAGGGGTGCTTTTCTTTTCTAATGTCTCTGTTTTTAAGGAGAAGATTTCTTTGCCAGATGATGTGAGTGAGGTTATTTTTTCTTTGAGGGGTGTGCCTGTGATAGATTTTGTCGGTGCTCAGACTTTTATTGATGAGGTTAATCGTTTGAGAGCTAAGGATATTAAGGTTTTTGTCTGTGGCGCTCAGCCCCGTGTTAAGGCCACTCTTGAGAGGTGTGATGTTTATAGCACTGTTCCCGAGAGGTGTTTTTTCTGGAGTGTAGATAAGGCGTTGTTAGATCAGTAGTTTTTTGTTTTTTGTTGTAGTTTTTTATGTTGCAATTAAAATAAAAATGCCGGAATTTTCTTCCGGCATTTTTTTGTTGTTTTGTTATTTTGTTGGTTTTTATTATTCTACTGTTACTGATTTTGCTAGGTTTCTTGGCATGTCTATGTCGCAGCCTCTTTGGAGTGCTATGTAGTATGCAAAGAGTTGGAGGGGTATTGCAGCAAAGAACGGGTAGAGTTCCGGTTCTGTGTGCGGTAGGTATATTACGTCTTTTGAGTATTTGTGTATTTCTGTGTCTCCCTCTGTTGCAACCGCAATTATGGGGGATTTTCTTGCCATTGATTCTTCTATGTTGGATATTGTTTTTTCCCATAGTATGTTTTTGGGCGCAAGTGCTATTACAGGGAGTGTTTCGTCAAGGAGTGCTATTGGTCCATGTTTCATTTCTCCGGCAGGGTAGGCTTCTGCGTGGAGGTATGAGATTTCTTTGAGTTTTAGTGCTCCTTCGAGTGTTGATGGATATGCAAGGCTTCTTCCTATGAAGAAGAATCCTTTTGCTTCTTTGTAGTGGCTTGCTATTTCTTCTATTTCTGTTTCTTTGCTTAGTATTTTTGCCATTTTTAGTGGTACGTCTGCAAGTGCTGCTACGAGTCGTCTTTCTATGTTTTCTGAGAGTTCGCCTCTACGTTTTGCAATGTAGAGTGCTAGGAGTGTCAGTGTGGCAAGTTGGGCTGTGTATGTTTTTGTTGCCGCAACTCCTATTTCCGGCCCCGCTTTTGTTATTAGGGCGTCTCCCACTTCTCTGTGTATTGTTGAGTTTATTACGTTTGTTATTACAAGGCATTTAGCGCCTTTTGATTTTGCAAGTCTTGCAGCGTGAAGTGTGTCTGCTGTTTCTCCTGATTGTGATACGAATATTGCAAGGGTTTGTGCGTCTATTGGTATGTTTCTGTATCTGTATTCTGAGGCGACTTCTGTCCTTAGGTCAAGGTCTGTAAATGTTTCCATTATGTGGGCTGCCGCTATTGTGGCGTAGTGTGATGTGCCACAAGCTACGAAGTGGATTTTTTTGAAGTTTTTGATTTCTTCGTCTGTCCAGTTTAGTTCGTCTGAGAGGTCTATGTGTCCATTTGTTAGTCTGGAGAGTAGTGTTTGTTGCATTACTTCGGGCTGTTCGTGGATTTCTTTGAGCATGAAGTGTTTGTATTTGCCTTTTGTTGTCATTGAGGCATCCCAGTCTAGGTGCATGGTTTCTTTGTTGTGTTCTTTTCCGTTGAAGTCGAAGAATTTGCATCCGTTTTTTGTTATTTGTGCTATTTCGTCGTCGTCCATGAACCATACGTCGTGTGTGTATTCTAGTAGGGCTGCTGGGTCTGAAGCACAGAATCCGTCTGTTCCATTGTGTGCTACGACGAGGGGTGAGCCTTTGCGTACGACCCATATTTCATCGTTTCTGTCATAGAACATTATTACGAGAGCAAATGCTCCACGTATTCTTTTTACTAGTTTTGTTATTGCCGTTTTTGGGTCACCTGTGTATATGTATGCAAGGTATTGTGCTGCAGATTCTGTGTCTGTTTCGGAGTGGAAGTCTATACCTGTAGCTTCAAGTTCTGTTCTGATTTCTCTTGCGTTTTCTATTATTCCGTTGTGGACGAGGACGACTCTTTTGTCGCTGCTTACGTGGGGGTGTGCGTTGTAGTTTGTTACTCCACCATGTGTCGCCCATCTGGTGTGTCCTATGCCGAGTTCTCCGTTGAAGTTTTCTGCTTCAACTTTTTCTTTTAGTATGGCAACTTTTCCTGTAGTTTTTATTTCTTTTATTTCACGGTCTTTTATTACTGCTATTCCTGCTGAGTCGTAACCACGATATTCGTGTTTCTGTAGACCTTCGAGGAGTATTTGTGCTGTGTCTTTGTTGCCTATATATCCCATTATTCCACACATGTTTATCATCCTTTCATGACGTGAAAGATTTTCATTTTATTTTTATACTTTTATAGATGTTGATATTATACATTATTATAGGGTTTTGTTGTGTTTTTTTCAGTTTTGTGTGTTGTTTATTTTTTGATGTGTGAGTTTGCAAAAAAGAGGCACAAGACAAATAAGTCTTGTGCCTCTTTTGTTGTTTTATTGTTTTGTTATTTTTTTAAGCAGGGTTTTTTTCGTCGTACATTTTGGAGAGTGTGACGAAGTCTGTTTTTCCTGTCCCTAGTAGTGGCATTTCTTCTATGTATATTATTTTTTTAGGAATTGCTATTTCTGCTACTCCAAATTCTACTAGTTTTTGTCTTACTTCTTCTCTTTTTAGTTCCGGTCTTGTGGAGACGAGTGTTAAGGTTTCACCTTTGGGGCCTCCGTGTGTCATTATTACTGCGTGTTTGTCTTCTGACCATACTTCGCAGAGGACTTCTTCTATTGCTGCTAAGGAGATCATTTCTCCTCCGATTTTTGCAAATCTTTTTGCACGTCCAAGGATTTTTACGTAGCCTTCTTCGTCTATGTCTACTATGTCTCCTGTGTCGTACCAACCGTCTTTTAGTGGCTCCAGTACTCCTGGGTTGGTTATTCTCATGTAGCCTAGCATTATGTTGTCGCCTTTGAGCCAGAGTTTGCCGCCTTTTTCTACTCCGTCTATGTGCTCAAGTTTGTATTGGAGTCCCGGTACTATTGGACCTACTGTGCCCGTTTTGTGGTGTGCGTAGTAGTTGTTTGATACGACAGGCGCTGCTTCTGTTACACCGTAGCCCTCTGTTATTCTAATGTTGAATCTTTCAAACCAAGTTTGTTGCGTTGATGGTTTGAGTTTTTCTCCGCCTTGTACGAGGAGTCTCATTGTTGCAAAGTCATAGTTGTCTGAGGCTGCTTTTGCGAATCCGTTTAGGAATGTGTCTGTTGCAAAGAGTAGTGTGATTCTTTCGTCATAGCAGATTGTTGAGATTGTTTTGTAGTGTAACGGGGATGGGTAGAAGTATACGAAGAGTCCAAGCGTTACAGGCATAAATACGCCACATAGTCCAAAGGAGTGGAATATAGGCATCGCATTTAGTACTCTGTCTGAGCGGTAGAAGTCAACTCTTGAGTACATTTGCGCGTGGTTTGTGTGTAGGTTTTTGTAGCTTAGTAGTACGCCTTTAGGTGCACCCTCAGAACCAGAGGTAAATAGGAGTACAGCGGGTTTTTCGTTTTCTTCCGGGATTACCGGATTTGATTTTAAAAATGGTGCCTTTAGTGCTGCTTTGAGTTTTTTTGTCGTTGTTATTGTTGGTGCGAGGTCTTCAAGCCATAGTAGTTTTATGCCCTCAGCTTCTATTGCTGTTGAGAGGTGTTCAAGTTTTCCTAGGTCTATGAATTTGCGTGATGTGATTACTGTTTTTATTGCTGCTGTACGACAGCAGTTTACAAGGGCTCTGCCTCCCATTGAGAAGTTGAGCATTGCAGGGACTTTGTTTAGTTTTTCTACTGCATACATTGTTACGACTCCACCAAGTGAGGTCGGAAGTAGTAGCCCTATGTTAGCCCCTTCGAGGTTTTCTCCACGTAGTGCGTCTTCTATTAGTAGGACCCGTGTAATGAAACCGTTGTAGGTAACAGGTCTTTGCTGGTGATCGCAGAAGAGTCTTGTTTTGCCGCCAAATTCGTCACGTGCATCAAGTAGTACGTCCCAAAATGGCTTTTCTTTGCGTCTTGCAAATGCGTCTGCTTCGTTCATTATGCGTTCTAATGCACGACCTGATGCTGCGTTTCTTTTTGAACCTGTTAGTTCGTCAGGGATGTTTAATTTTTGTGCTGGGAATACTGTTATCGTTACTTTTGAGAAGAAACGAAGTCCAGGTTTGTGCTGTATGCGTGAGAATGGAGTTCTCTGTGTTCCATTTATATATATAGGAAGTATTTTTGCTTTTGTGTGGTCAGCAATTGTAGCAACGCCCTGTGATACTTTCATTGCTGTGCCTATTGTTGTAGGTTGTAGCTCGGGGAAGATGACACATCTTCCTCCCTTTTTAAGTAGTGTTAAAAAGTATTTAAGGGTAAGCGGGGTGTCTGCGTCTAATATGTGTGTATCTGCAAGGGATAAGAACATCTTTGCAAATTTCTTTTTTGTGAGTCGCCTTTCTATTGCAAAAGGGACTTTCTCTGGTAAAAATACTGCCAAAATCATTGGGTCTATGAATGAGACGTAGTTGGGGGCGATAAGTACTCCCTCTCCTGCATTCTTCCAGTTTTCCCATCCTTTGACTTCGACACTAAAAAATAGTCTTAATATAGATCTAACAATAAATCTCCACAAAGTATGTCACTCCGCTTTCTAGGGACAAATAATAGTGGAAGATTTATTCCACTATCTTGATATTATAACACATATATACATAAGACTACAACCTTTAATAATAAAAAGCAAGAACGTAGCTCTCTTTGTGTCTATAAAAACAGGTTTTTCTATGTACTTGTAGTTTGAAATATGTTTTTAGAGAAATCAGTGGAAAGGTAAAGGGGGTAAGTTTAGAAAATAAAAAAGAGAGCGGCATTTTGCCACTCTCTTTTTTGATATATTAAATTTTAGTATTTTTTGAAGATTGATGGTTTTGCACCACAGATGGGGCATGATTCTGTTGGTGTTGAACCTTTGTGGATGAAACCGCAGATTGGGCAAAGGTAGTAGTCTTGACCTTCTGGTTCGTTTCCGAGGTTTGCTAATGCTTCGTCATATAGGCGAGCGTGAACTTTTTCTGCTTCGTTTGCAAAGTTGAAGATACGAATTGCGGCATTATTTCCCTCTTCTTTTGCAGTTTCGAGCATTGGTGGGTACATTGTTGTGAATTCGTATTCTTCACCGCTTTTTGCAGCCTTGAGGTTATCTGCTGTTGAGCCTACTCCACCCATTGACTTAAATTCTGCGCAAGCGTGTATGGTTTCCGCTGCTGCTGTTGCACGGAAAAGTCGTGCGATATTTGTGAAGCCTTCGTTTTCTGCTTGTTCGGCGAAGCAAAGATATTTTCTGTTGGCCTGTGATTCTCCGGCAAATGCTGTTGCCAAGTTTTCGTTTGTTTTCATCAATACATTCCTCCTAGTTATTTGAGTTACATTTTTATTACAAAATACCAAGTATATCTTGTATAATTTTAGCATGAATTTGAAAGAAAAATAGAGTATATTGCATATATATATAGGAAGTAATTTTTTGTATATATAAAAGGAGAGAAAAAAATGATATATGACACAATAAAAAATTTTAAGGAAAAGAGCAATTTTTATTTTTCTGATTTGCCGGAAATTGACAGATTTTTTATAGCTTTGGAAGAAGCAAATTACGAAATTGATAAAATAAAGGAAATGAAATTTGAAACTTTGGACCTAAGATTTGGCGAATATGAGACGAAAAAATCAGAAGATGTATTGTTTGAGGCGCACAGAAAACTATGGGATTTGCAAATAGTACTAGAGGGCGAAGAGTATGTAGAGTATGCCCCAATAGAAGAAATGCAGGAAGAAATACCATATGATGAGGGAAAAGATATTGCATTTTATGTTGCTACAGGCGAGAAAATTAAGATAAAAAGAGGTAACGCAGTAATGCTTGCACCGTGGGATGGTCACAAACCGGGAATTAACGTAGATGAGCAACCGCAAAAAATTAAAAAAATTGTGATAAAGATAGAAAGAAATTAGAAATTTCTGTAAAAATAACACAAAATTATAAAAGAGTTCAAAAAAGTTCAAAAAGCATAAATTGGATTTCTAAAAAGATATAATGTCATAAAAAGAATACACATATATACCTACATAATAAGATATGAATGTAAATAGTTTTAGAAAACACTAACATTTTGTGAAAAGCAAGTCTATATTTATGTTGAATACAGAAATATATTAAAGATATTTTGATAAATGTAAATGGTAGTAAGTACCAACAACATAAAATGAACTTACAAAACACAAAATAAAACAAGTTTTTCACAAATCACAATTTAAATAAAATTTAAAAAACAGGTTTCTAGTTAAAAATCGCTTGTTTTTTCTGTTTAAGCATTGACTAATAAAATCTCTCGGTTATTATATCTCGTGCAAAACAGTTAACACCGAAGGAGCAAATTGGCTTCAAATTTTAATTCTTCTACGAAAAGTTGGGTTCCGGTGTTTTAAACTGCAGGAGGTAAATATGAGAGAAAACAGACATTTAAGAGAAATACTGAAAATTCAGTTTGTTTTTCTTGTAATATTGGCAATAGTAATAGTTTCTTCACCACTAGTTGTCATGGGAAAAACGAATGAAGAGGTATCATCTGATGCTATGTTTGAAAGTTGTTCAATAACAGAGACATCTTACGAAGCTGATGCTGACGGAGAGCTCAAACAAGTATCAACGAAAACGACAGACGTTTATGAGGAAGACATCACAGCAGATGATGTTAACTTTGAAGCCTCTGTTTTAAGCGCACTGAAAGCAATGAAAGTCACCGAAGACGACATTGCAAAATGGGTAGAACAACACCCGAAATCAACACTTGCATCACTACACGAGCTCTCACCATCTCAACAGAGAGAAGTTGCAAACATTGCTACATTTATCCGCAAGGTAAACAAAAATGTAGATGTCAAAACAGCATGGAGAGAGTCATGTGCAATAGTAACACACAGCAAAAAGTACGACATACCTGTAGACTTGGTAGTAGGTGTAGCAAAGACAGAAAGCACATTTAACCCTAATACAAAAAGTCACATGGGTGCTGTAGGAGTAATGCAAGTAGTATGGAAAGTACACCACGGTATGCTTTCTGCTAAAGGAATTGCTAAATCAAAAGAACAAATGCATGATCCGGAAATTGGTGTGGAGGCAGGCGTACTGCTACTCTCCAGATACATAGATGCTTATGGAACAGTCCAAAAGGCACTCTCTCGTTACTACGGTTCATCATCAAAGAAATACATGGTAAGAGTAAGCAGAACTGTAGCACAACTTAACAAACATTCTGAAAACACAGGTTTTTAACAAAACTTTTAACAGAAAAAAATAAAAAACAAGCGAGACTTTAGTGACTCGCTTGTTTTTTATTTTTTGCTTGTATGTGTGCTTACTTATAATATATTCCTAAGCTCTTTAATAAGAAGCTCATTTTCGCAAGGCAACCCGACAGAAATCCTCAAAGCTTGTTTTTTTCTAAAAGACAAAGCACGAATTACAATACCTTTTTCAAAAAGTGCTGACCTAATCTTTTGTGCTTTGTCAGAAAAAACAAAAATAAAATTCGTCTGACTGGGGAAAACTTCTAACTGCAAACCTTCCAAAGCAGAAATCAACTTCACCCTTTCTTCCTTATTGGTGTCGTAAGTCTTCTTTGCGTAAGAAACATCGCTCAAAGCGCCCAAAGCGCCCTCTGTTGCGACATAAGAGACACAATAGGGTTCACGCACCTTATAAAGGAAGCGAAGTAACTCTCTATTGCCTACAGCCCAACCAACACGCAACCCTGCAAGACCGTAAAGCTTTGAAAAAGTTCTACAGACAAGCAAATTTGGGAAACGCTTTACAAGTGAAATACCACTCTCTACACACTCATCTGCAAAATCTATGTATGCCTCATCTAAAACAAAAATTGTACTTTTAGGAGTTGCCTCTACAATCCTTACCACATCTTCAATAGAAGCAAAAGAACCACTTGGATTATTTGGATTACAGAAAAAAACTAACTTCGTCTTGTCATTAATTGCAGAAATAAAACCCTCTACGTCCAAAGACAAATCGTCTCTCATAGGCACAAGAACATTCTTTGCGCCCATAATAGAAGCAGTATCTGCATAAACGGAAAAAGTAAGCTCACCTGTAACAACTTCGTCCCCCTTACGTAAAAAAGCACGACCCAACATAGTAAACAAACCATCAAGTCCATTACTCACAATAACTTCATCGGGTAAAACTCCACTAAGCTCTGCCAACTTACACCGCAAAGTGGTACAAGTGCTATCAGGATATCTATTACCTTGGGCAAGAGCCTTTGTCATAAAAGCAAGAGCCAAAGGAGAAACACCTAAATTATTTTCATTAGCAGAGACACGAACCACATCCTCTGGCATAGGGCCGGGATTATACTCAACTAAATCACGAATTTCCTCACGGGCTGAAGAATACACAACCTCTTTAAAATCATCTAAAATAGACAAATTCATAAAATCCCTCCGAAACAAAAAAAAATTTGCAAATATAATCAACGAGTGTTATTATATGACCTATGCTCAAAAGTAGCAAGCTAATACTTTACTTAGTTAAAGCGAGAAAACAAAAAGGGGAAAATAAAATGAACAAAACACCCAAAGGATGCAACAACATAGGCGGAAAAGTCGCTGAAAAAATAGAATATTGCAGAAACACATCTATGGAACTCTTTGCGCACTATGGATACAAACCATTCAGCCCTGCCGAACTACAACTGGTAGAAAGCGTATGGGAAAACGTATCAAAAAGCAGAGCGAGAAGATTCATACCTGTAATGTCACCTCATGGAGAACCGTGTGTACTAAGAGGAGACCTCACACTCTCAGCAGTTGCATACCTCTCCACCCACTTTAACAGCAACGAAAGACCACTAAGGCTATCCTATGCTGACAGAGTCTACATGGTACCGGAAACGCCAAAATCAAACCTAGAAGAAAACCAAGTCGGAGTAGAACTAATAGGATGGGAAAGCACAGGTGCAGACGTAGAAACAGTATCACTACTTCTCAGAACCCTTGATCAACTGGGAATAGAAAAATCTGTAATTGTACTTGGTGACGTCTCAATCCTATCCTACATACTACAAGACATACCAAATGACAAATCAGAAGAAATAATAAATGCACTACAAAAAAACTCATACACAGAATACAGAAACATAATAGAAACAATAGAAACAACAAAAGAAAAAAAGGAACTGCTATCAAAACTACCTACATTAAAAGGAAACGTAACAACAATATCCCAAGTAAGCACCATGCTCAAAAACGCAAAAGTAGTCACACCACTCAAATCACTATGTGACTCACTATGCAAACTTGGATACGAAGAAAGAATCAGAGTAGACTTCTCATTTGTAAGAGATCTTGGTTACTACAGTGGCCCAATATACAACGCATACTCATCACTAAGTGGTGCGTTACTTGGAGGCGGAGGACGCTATGACGGGCTCCTCACAAAAGTAGGAATAGAAGGAGAAGCCTGTGGCTTTGCACTAAACCTAAAAGAACTTGCAGACCACTGCAACAACAAAGACATGTCGCCACAAATAATGCTATGGGGTGGACAAAGTGACCCGGCCGACGTACTCCGTTATGCAGACGGGCTAAGCAAAAAAGGCATATCATTTGAACTAAGCTGGACAAAAGATAAAAAAGAATCACAAAGAATAGCCACACTCAGAAAACACAAATGGTGGTTTGACTTTGCAGACAAAAAAATAACAAACATAAAAACGGGAGAAACGACAAACCAAGAAACCTTTGAAAGGGATGAACTATAATGCTTACATTTGCGCTCCCCACAGGGAGATCCCTACAAGACGGAATAGAACTCCTTGGTGGTGCCGGACTACCGGTAGAAAAACTAAAAAACCCAGGAAGAAACCTAGTAATAGAAGACAGTGGATTCAAATACCTACTTACAAAACCATCTGACGTTCCTGCTATGGTACACTACGGAGTAGCAGACCTAGGACTTGCGGGAAGCGACGTAATAAAAGAAACAGAAATAGCCATATCCGAACTCCTCGACACAGGACGAGCCAAATGTGTAATGGCAGTTGCAGGTCCTGCGGAAATGGCAGACAGATTTGATGGGGACGTATGTCGCCTAATGGGACTAAAAGTTGCAACAAAATACACAACATTTGCAGAAAAAACCTTTGCTTCATGGGGAATACAAATAAAAATCCTCAAACTAAACGGATCTGTAGAGCTTGCTCCGGCACTTGGACTAAGCGACTGCATATTTGACGTTGTACAGACAGGAACGACACTAAAAGCAAACGGACTCACCATAATAAAAGAAGCTGAGCCAATATCAATGAGACTAATAGCTGGAACTGGCTCCATGCAAATGAACTGGGAAAAAATGTTTGGTGTGGTAGAATCAATACACCAATATGTAAAAAACAACCCTAAATAAAAAGGAACACATGGGAGAGTGGCAAAATGAAAACAGAAATAGAAAGAAACACAAAAGAAACTCAAATATCAATAGAACTTGACAACACAACAACAGAAAGAAAAATAGAAATAGGATGTGGATTTCTCGCACACATGCTTGACCTACTCTGCCACAGAGCAGGAATAGGAATAACACTAAAAGCAAAAGGTGACACAGAAATAGACTACCACCACCTAACAGAAGACATAGGAATTGCAATGGGTCAAGCACTTCGCAAACTTGCAAAAGCAAATGGCAACATCAACAGATATGGCTGGTGCTTACTTCCAATGGACGGAAGCCTAGCAAGAATAGCCCTTGATTTCAGTGGACGTGGTGGATCATACTGGAGTGGAGAATTCAAATCGCAAAAATGCGGAGACTTCGACATGGAACTCATCCCAGAATTCTTTCAAGGAATGGCAAGAGAAGGTGGAATCACACTCCACATAGCGATACTCGAACAAGACAACACACACCACATATCAGAAGCAATATACAAAGGTGTTGGAATGGCAATAAAACAGGCCCTCACACCAGCAAACTCTGATCCAAGCACAAAAGGAATGTGGCTATGATCCTACTTCCAGCAATAGACTTATATGGTGGAAAAGTAGTAAGACTCACAGAAGGTGACTTTGGCAGAAAAGCAAACTACGAAATAAACGCACTTGATGCAGCAAAAAACTTCCTAAATGCAGGATGTAAATACATACACATCGTAGACCTTGAAGGAGCAAAAGTCGGAAAACCATGCCACTTGCCAATACTAGAAGAAATATCTAAACTTGGAATGTTCGTACAATATGGTGGTGGGCTAAGGACTCAGCAAGCAGTAAAAGATGCGATAACAGCTGGGGCAAACAGAGTAATGATAGGAAGCTTACTATTTAAAAACCCAGAAATGCCTAAATTGCTAAGTGAAGAATTTAAAGAAATGGCAATGCCTGCAATAGACATAAAAAGTGGCAAAGTCGTCCACTCAGGCTGGCTAGAAGCAACAGGCAAAAGCCCACTGCAAGCACTAACAGAACTAAACGAAGTAGGATTTACCTGCTTCCTCGTAACAGACACAGAAAGAGACGGAAAAATGAGTGGAATAAGAAGTGAACTATACAAACCACTCATAAATGACAAATACGAAATAATAGCAGCTGGTGGAATAACAACAACAGACGACATAAAAACACTGTCACAAATAGGAATAAAAGGAACAGTAATAGGCAAAAGCTTATATGAAGGGGGCATAACGCTAGAACAAGCACTAAAAGTTGCTTATAGCGAAGCATAATGAAAATCAATACTGAACTCATCAAATACGACGAAAAAGGACTAATACCGGTAATAGTACAAGACGCAACCACAGGAGAAAACCTAATGCTTGCTTATGCAAACGAAGAAAGCATAAAAGAGACAGAACAAAAAGGTGAACTTGTATTCTGGAGCAGATCAAGACAAGAAATATGGCACAAAGGTGCTACAAGTGGCAACACAATGAAAATAAAAGAACTCAAAATAGACTGTGATGGAGACACAATACTTGCAATAGTAGAGCCATCCGGTCCTGCTTGTCACACAGGAGAAAGAACCTGCTTCAACCGCACAATAGCAGGAGAAAACACAACAGAAGCCACATTCCTAGGCAGACTATGGAACTACCTCAACAAAAGAAAAAATGACAGCCCAGAAGAAAGCTACACAGCAAGCCTACTACAAAGAGGAGCATCAAGAGTAGGGCAAAAAGTTGGAGAAGAAGGTGTAGAAACAGCCCTTGCTTGTGCAACAAACGACAAACCGGGCTTCAGATATGAAGCAGCTGACCTACTATATCACCTACTTGTAGCATGTATATCTGTAGAAGTACCGTTAAACGAAGTCCTAAAAGAGCTAGCATCAAGACACAAAGAAAAATAAAAAGCAACAAAGCAACAAAAACTACAAAAAGCACGGAGGTGCTGCGATGAACAACCAAAAATGTAAAATAATACCATGTCTTGACATCAAAGAAGGAAGAGTAGTAAAAGGAATAAAATTTGTTGATGTCAAAGATGCAGGAGACCCTGTGGAATGTGCGAAAGCATACCAAGAAGCAGGTGCAAACGAACTTGTATTTCTTGACATAACAGCAACAAACGATGCAAGAAAAACAGTAACAGAACTAGTAAGCAAAGTTGCATCCCAAGTAACAATACCATTTGCTGTTGGTGGCGGAATATCGACACTAGAAGACGTAGAAAAAGTACTAAATGCCGGAGCCGACAAAATCTCAATAAACTCAGCCGGAGTAAAAACTCCGCAACTTCTAAAAAAAGCCTCGGAAAAATTCGGTAGTGAAAAAATAATATCTGCAATAGACGTAACTAAAACCGGTGAAAACAAATGGGAAGTCCTCATAGCAGGAGGACAAAAAGCAACAGGACTTGACCTAATAGAATGGGCAAAAGAAGTAGAAAAATTAGGTGTTGGAGAAATCCTACTCACAAGCATGGACAAAGACGGAACAAAATCCGGATACGACATAGAAGCCACGAAAGCAGTAGCAGAAGCTGTAAAAATTCCTGTAACTGCATCAGGCGGAGCGGGAACATACGAAGACTTCTACGAAGCAGTACACACAGCAAAAGCATCTGCTGTACTTGCTGCCTCACTATTCCACTTCAACGAAATTTCCATACCAAAACTCAAAGAATACCTGAGAGAAAAAGGAATAGAAGTAGAATAATAAAAAATAAAAACTAAAAACAAAACAAAAAGAGCCGACTACAAAATAGTCGGCTCATATAATGAAAAAAATTAAATAAAAAACTCTGACTTCCTCCTATCATGACACAAAGAAGAAAGCTTAGACTCAAGCATAGAAAGCAACTCGCCACTAACCTTACGCACTCCCTCTGGGCAAACCTTAACACACCTCATACAAGACATACATAAATCCTTATTAGTCTTAGCAGGATCACGAACATCAATGGCACTAAAAGGACACTCAGAAATACATGTCATACATAAAGTACAACCCTCCACTGCCTCGGGAACAACAGGAATAACAGAATAATCCCTATAAGGTACACTACCCTTAACAAAAAGGACACCCTCATCATCTGGTGAACCAAGCTCAGAAATCCTACTCTTTGAATCCTCAATAAACATCCTAATATCATCAAAATCGTCTTCGTCAGGTCTACCATGTGCGACAGAGCGAGCAATAGAATGTTCTGCTACAAAAGCTCCTGCACTCACAGGGACAAAGCCACACTCAGTGACCAAATCTCTCAACTCAATCAAAGCATCCTCATAATCTCTATTCCCGTAAACGACAGCAATAGAACAAAAAGTAGAAGAGCCCTTAAAATTTCTAATTCTATCAACCACAGGTTTAGGAAGGCGTCCACCAAAGACAGGAAGAGCAAAAACGACAAAATCGTTTGAAGTAAACTCAAAAGAAAAATACTTCTTAGAAAAAGGAGTAACATCAAAAAAATTAAAAGAATCGGCAAACCCGCCAATCAAAGCCCTTCCTACTTTCTCAGTCCCCCCAGTGGGGCTAAAACAAACGAGCGAAAATCTATTGAAATCCACGGAATCCAACCCCTTTCATAGAAAAGATGACATTGCAACACAAAATGTCCACATAAATTATATATGCAAAAGCGAAAATAGACAAAAAAGGCAAAAAAGAGTAAAAAAACCTGAAAATATACAAAAGTTAAATAAAATTCATTCACAATAAAAAGACAAAACAAAAGTTTACAAAATAGACAAAAGATATTAGAATATTCTAACAAAAGAAAATAAAAAAAAGAGCAGACAAAAGTCCACCCATATAACAAAACTTATAAAACTAACGAAACTAACTAACGAAACTAACTAACGAAACCAATGATTTCTTAAAGTATAACCAAGAGTCTCATGCTTAACACCCTTAACATCGAAATGCAAAAAAGAAAAAACGTACTGCATAATGAAACTAATACCACAAGCAGCAATCACCGTTCCAAGCCCCACCTTTGCATTCATCATAAACCCCATAAACAAAACCGTAGACTCAATCATACCCCTAACTACTCCAATAGGTAGCTTAGGAAGCCTCTTTCCCAAAGCTACCATAAGGAAATCACGAGGCCCACAGCCAAAAGCAGCGCCAATATAAAAATAACTTCCAAACGAAATAACAACTTGGCCTAAAAGCAAAACTAAAACGCCCAAAAAGAAATTTGATATATAAGGGACTAAATTGAGAAAAACGAGCAAATCAACAAACCAGCCAATAAGAAAAATATTCAAAATTGTGCCGTAGCCGACCATCTCATTCATAAAATAATCTAAAACCAAAATGACAACACCAATAGAAATAGAAATCCAACCATAAGAGAAACCGGTCAAATTACAAATCCCAATAGTAAAAGCGTCCCAAGGAGCAAGACCAATATTTGCTCTAATACTCAAAAAAATTCCAACTGCATAAAGAAAGAGTCCAAAAACTAACCTACAAGACCTCAAAGAAAAAGACATAACGCACCACCCAAAACCAGAATACATAGATACTAACACAAACGACAAATAAGAAAAACAATTCTTATAGAGATAAATAGGAGGAAAAAGATGAAACCACTTGAAGGGGTAAAAGTATTAGACGTAACGAGAGTACTGGCAGGACCTTTTGCCGGAATGATGCTCGCAGACCTAGGAGCCGATGTAATAAAAATAGAAAATCCAAAAGGTGGAGACGACTCAAGGGAATTCACGCCCTTTCAAAATGGACACAGTGCCTACTTTATGAGCGTAAACAGGAGTAAAAAAGGAATAACACTAAACTTAAAAACTGAAGAAGGCAAAAAAATATTTAAAGAACTTGTAAAAAAAGCAGACATAGTAATAGAAAACTTCAAACCGGGAACAATGACACGACTTGGCTTAGACTACAACACACTAAAAGAAATAAACCCCAAACTAATATACGCAGCCCTCTCGGGCTTTGGTCAATACGGTCCCTACAGCTCAAGACCTGCCTATGACCTAATAGTACAAGGAATGGGTGGACTAATGAGCATCACAGGATACGACGACAGACACCCAATAAAAGTGGGAAGCTCAATAGCAGACCTACTATCTGGAATATTCACAGTAATAGGAATACTCTCTGCGCTATATGCGAGAAGAAAAACAAAACGGGGACAAATGGTAGACGTTGCAATGCTAGACTGCCTCGTTGCTGCACTAGAAAACGCAGTAGCCCGCTACACAGCCTCGGGAAAATCACCGGCACCAACGGGAAACGCCCACCCATCAATATGCCCCTTTGAAACACTAAAAACAAAAGATGGTTTTGCAAACATAGCTGTAGGAAACAACGCACTATGGGAAAAAGTCTGCAAAGCAATGGGGCTAGAAAAATACATAAACGATCCTAACTACGACACAAACCCAAAAAGAATAGCTAACAGAGAAAAAGTAATAAACTTAATAACAGAAAAAACGAAAACAAAAACAACAAACGAACTACTCAAAGAGCTAATGGCGGAAAATGTGCCATGTGGTCCTATAAACACAATAGAAGACGTAGTAAACGACCCACAAATAAAAGCCAGAGAAATGATAGTGGAAATCCCAGACCCAACAGGACAAATGCTCAAAGTACAGGGAATACCGATAAAATTCTCAGACACCCCGGCAGAAATAAAATGTTCAGCACCAGAACTCGGACAACACAACGAAGAAATATACAACAAATGGTTACACATGAAAAAAAGCCACATAAAAAAACTAAAAGAACAAGGCGTAATCTAAAAATAAAAAAACAGAAAAAAGCCACAAAAATCAGCCTAAAAATAAAACAAAAACCTCCCCTATTACTAGCAAGTCTGGTGAGCTAAGGGGAGGTTTTTTTGTATATAGTAAAAATCCAAAATGGAAAGGCAAATGTGGCAAGAAACAAAATAAGACTATGAAAATGTTACTTAGTTACAAATCGTGATTTTTTTAGCAAAGTTTAAAAAAGCTGTGTATTAGCGGAAAAATGTAAGGATAAATGAGAAATATATGAGGGGGTGACAATGAATAAGGTAAAAAATGTAACAAGATTACATAGAAAATTTATCTTACAAAGTATAAGTTAAACCTACGAAAGAGATCTCTTGTAACACCTAAAAAATGAAAAAGAAGGGAGCTACTCTGAAAAAATAATTCTAACACCGGGTTTTTAAAAAAACATATTTTATTCAGCAACTAAAAAGAATGAAAGGGTGAGCCAAATGGCACAAAAGAATGGAAACATAGTAGCCGAAATCGGTGCTTCATTAACAAGATGGTCAATGAAATACATGCCAGATCCAAGTATCTTCGCTGTTCTCTTGACATTTATCGCATTTATCTTAGGAATTTTCTTAGCAAAACAGACCCCAATGGAAATGATTCAGCATTGGTATAAAGGATTTTGGAGTCTTCTCTCATTTGCTATGCAGATGGCACTTATTATTATCACAGGATCCTGTGTTGCTGATGCTCCATCAGTAAAAAAAGGAATCGTAAAACTTGCAAAATTACCTAAATCAGGAGCACAAGCAGCAGCTCTAATTACATTTATCTCAGTCCTTGTTTCATACCTACACTGGGGACTTACATTGATCGTAAGCGCTCTTCTTGCAAAAGAAATCGCAAAAGAACTTCGCAAAGACAGAATTCCGTTTGAATATGGACTTCTCGCAGCAGCAGCATATGTAGGACAGATGACATGGCATGGTACACTCTCTGCCTCAGTCGGACTCCTCATCGCAACACCAGGACACTTCCTTGAAAAAGAAATTGGCGTAATACCAATGACAGACTATATGTTTAACCCAATGAACATCATTGTAACAATAGCCTTACTTATATTACCGCCACTTTTTGCTTATATAATGCACCCATCAAACGAAAACGTAGCACCACTCGATCCAGTTGCAATCGAAGCAATTGAAGCAGAAGCTCCCACAACAGACGTATTGGATCACAACGCATCTGTAGGTGACATGCTAAACCACAGCAAAATTGTCTCTGGTCTACTTTGCCTCATGTGCTTTGTATACATCATTCTTCACTTCTATACAAAGGGCTTCTCACTTGACATCAACATCGTAAACTTTATCTTCCTTGCATTTGGTATTGCACTACACGGAAATATTGCAAACTACCTAAGAGCAGTAAAGGCAGCAGTTGGTGGAGTAACAGGCGTAATCTTCCAGTTCCCATTCTATGCAGGAATCATGGGAATGGTTCGTTACTCAGGACTCGTTGATATCCTCGCAAACGGCGTAGTATCAATCAGCTCACAGACCACATTCTACCTAATGACATTCCTAAGCTCATCACTTGTAAACCTCTTCGTACCATCAGGTGGCGGACAGTGGACAGTACAGGGACCAATTGCAATCCAGTCAGCACAGATGATGGATGCAAACATAATCAAAACATGTCTTTCAGTTGCATACGGAAACACATGGACAAATATGTTCCAGCCATTCTGGGCAATAGCACTCCTCGGTATCACAGGACTCAAAGCAAAAGACATCATGGGTTACTCCACAGCAATAATGCTCTTGAGCGGACCTATCTTTATCCTTGCAACTCTCTTCTTACCGGTATAAGAACCAACTAATACCAGAAACAAAAAAAAGAAAGGAGTCAAATAATGGAAAATCGTCAACTAATGGAAATGACAATCAATGCAGTACATGAAGCAATAAAGAAAAAAGAACTTACATGTAAAGAACTAGTTCAATTTTACCTAGACAGAATTGAAAAATATGACAAACAAGGCCCTTGCCTAAACGCTGTTATATACATCAATCCCAAAGCACTAGAAGAAGCAGAAAAATTGGACGAACTATATGAAAAAACAGGTCAACTCACAGGCCCTCTACATGGAATTCCTGTCCTACTAAAAGACAACTTTGACACAGATGACATGCCAACAACAGCAGGTTCTGCAAGCTTAGAAGGCTTTATCCCACAGGAAGATGCCTTTGTAACACACAAGCTACGCAATGCTGGAGCAATAATACTGGCAAAAACAAATCTGCACGAATTTGCAATATGGGGCGAAACAATAAGCTCTGCACTAGGACAGACACTAAACCCATATGACCTAACCAGAACACCTGGTGGATCATCTGGTGGTACAGGAGCCGGAATAGCTGCAAACTTTGGAATAATCGGACTGGGAACAGATACAATCAACTCTATCCGCTCACCGTCATCAGCAAACAGCCTAGTAGGTATAAGACCAACAATAGGACTTGTAAGCAGAAGTGGAATAGTCCCTTATTCATTCACACAAGATACAGGTGGTCCAATCTGTAGAACAGTAGAAGATGCAGTAAGAACACTTGACGTCATTGCAGGTTACGACAAAAAAGATGACGAAACAGCTTGGGGTCTAGGAAAAGCTCCATACTCCTACACAGAATACCTCAACGCTGATGGACTCAAAGGTAAAAGAATAGGTGTACTTGAAGGCTTTGTAGGAAAAGAAGAGTTCAACCAAGAAGTAAACAAGCCTTTCCGTAAATGTGTTGAAATTCTCGGAGCAAATGGCGCAGAAGTCATCACAATCAACGACGAAATAGACTCAGGTTGGCTCACAGCTAATGTAAGCGTCCACCTAGATGACCTAAAAGACCACCTAAACATCTACCTAAACGCATTGCCTGACTATGCACCTGTACACTCGGTGGAAGAAGTAATGGCATCAGGAAAATACCACCCAGGCATAAAAGACAACATGGAAAAAGCAATGAAACTATCTGTAGGGACACCAGAATACAATAAGAAACTTGTACTTCGTGCCCAAACACAGACAAAAGTAATGAAACTAATGGCTGACTACGAGCTTGATGCAATTGTATATCCACACCAGCAGCAACTTGTCTGCAAAGTAGGAGGCGCACAGCAACAGCGTAACGGAGTCCTCTGTTCTGTAACAGGATTCCCATCAATAGCAGTACCGGGAGGCTTCTCAACACCATCAGAAGAAGCACCAATAGGAGTACCGGTGGGAATGGAAATCATAGGACGTCCATGGTCAGAACCGACACTCATTGAAATAGCATATGCATTTGAACAAATCTCTAAACTAAGAAAAGAACCAACCAGCACGAAATAACATCAAAAAGATGGTGATTACCTATGTTATTCGTAGGTAATCACCTCTATATTTTCACAAAAAATTGGGGGAAACTTAATATGAAACCACTTGAAGGGGTAACCGTACTCGACCTTACAAGAGTACTTGCAGGACCTTTTGCCGGAATGATGCTCGCAGACCTTGGCGCAAATGTAATCAAGGTAGAAAATCCAAAAGGCGGAGATGACGCTAGGGAATTTACCCCCTTCCAAAACGGACACAGCGCCTACTTTATGAGCCTAAACAGAAGCAAACGAGGCATAACACTAAACCTAAAAAGTGATGAAGGAAAAGAAATCTTCAAAGAACTTGCAAAAAAGGCAGACGTTGTACTTGAAAACTTCAAACCGGGAACAATGACACGCCTTGGATTAGGCTATGACGTACTAAAAGAAATAAATCCAAAACTCATATATGCTGCTTCCTCAGGATTTGGACAGTATGGACCATATAGCTCAAGACCTGCATATGACCTTATAGTACAGGGTATGGGTGGACTCATGAGCATAACAGGTTTTGACAAAGAGCACCCACTTAAAGTTGGAAGCTCAATGGCAGACGTATTTGCTGGTATCTTTACCGTAATAGGAATACTCTCTGCACTATATGCAAGGAAAAAGACAAAGCGTGGACAAATGGTAGACGTTGCAATGTTAGACTGCCTCGTAGCCACACTAGAAAACGCAGTTGCACGCTACACAACATCAGGAAAATCACCGGTTCCTATCGGAAATGACCATCCGTCAATCTGCCCATTTGCTACAATTCCAACGAAAAACGGATTTATCAACATTGCAGCAGGAAACAACGTCCTTTGGGGACGTCTCTGCAACGTAATAGGAATGGATAAATATATAGAAGACCCAAGATTTGATACAAATGCAAACAGAATAGGCAACTGGCAAGAGCTGAAAAAACTTCTTACAGAACACATGACAAGAAAAACAACAGAACAGCTTCTGGAAGAACTAATGGCAGTCAGCGTACCATGCGGTCCTATAAACACAATAGAACAAGTCGTAAACGACCCACAGATAAAGGCACGTGAAATGATAGTAGAAGTAAAAGATCCTATGGGTGACATATTGAAAGTTCCCGGACTTCCTATTAAACTATCAGATACCCCAGGTGTAATAAAATGTCCTGCACCGGAGCTTGGACAGCACAACGATGAAATATACAATCGTTGGTTGCACATAAAGAAAAGTCACCTAAAGAAACTAAAAGCAGAAGGCGTAATTTAGTAACTATAAAAAGAGAGGCGGGGGAAAATGATAATAGCAGACCTACTCAAACATAGACTCTTCCCCGATTTTGAGCTAATTGCAGGAAGTGAAGGACTAAACAGAGAAGTCACGGCTGTGTCGGTAATTGATGCACCCGATGTTGACCGATGGATGCGAGGAGGAGAACTCTTAATCGGAAGTGGTTACATCTTTAGGGAAGCCCCAGAAGAGATAAAATCATTTTTGGTAAGAGCTAACTCACGAGGTGTGGCAGCTGTAGGGATAAAACTCGACAGATACCACCACAGCATCCCCTCAGACATAGTCCAAATTGCAGATGAAATCAAAATCCCTCTCTTTAAAATTCCTTTGGCATACAGATGGACGGATGTAATAGAAATAGTACACGATTACATCAGCAAAGAGAGACAAAAAATGATAAACAAAATAGATCTCTCTGCGTCGTCCTTCTGGGAAGAAGACTTTGACCTAAAAGATTTACTTCGTGAATTTTCAAAAAGGCTTGACTTCCCTATTTTGGTAACATCAGAACAACTAAACTTAAATCATTGTTTCTTGCCTACGGGAGAAGCAGAAACAGGAGATGCTGTAACGCGTTTCTGCAACACATCATCAAGAATAATTGAAGAAAAACAACTCCCGTTACATGGACAGATAGTATGTCACCTAGAAAAAAGAGAAGACAACCCCAACACATGGTTTGCAATATACGAAGCACCTAAAAACACTCCAATAACCATAAAAGTGAAATTGGGACAAGGAGAACACACCCCGTCGGCAAGACAAGAACGCATAATAATGAGAGCAATGTCTATGTTGCGAGCCGAAGCACTTGAAATTGCAGTGCAATCTTCAAAAAGGACAATAAGACGGGAAAAACTCTTTGAGGGTCTATGCTTAGACGTATATTCCGACATAGAAATGATAGAGGCAAACCTTAGAGAAATGGGAATATGCTTCCCACCGGCAACGAGAATAGTAATGGTCTCACCCACAAACGAATCAGAAATAAACGAATGGGACACGAACATAGCAATAATGAAATATCAAGTAGGAAATGTATGGATAGGGCTACTGCCTTTCAAAGACATAATGACCCCACTCCCTGCTGAATTTGACAGCATATTGCAAAGCAGAAAATACTTTGTTCTCATAGGTGCTTTGATAACATCTCCTCTTGAAATATCGAAATCGTACACAGAGGCAAGCAAAACACTAATTTGGGTAAGGAAATTCTCCTTACCAGCAAATGTATATCAATATGCAGAACTATCATTGTACGCAATGTTGGACGGACTTATAAGACTACCGGAAGCAGACGGTGTATGGAAAAGATACTGGTCTCCACTAGAAGATGAAAAATTATCAAGAAAACGAAGTGTAGACTTCAGAGATCTTGCTATAGCTCTCATAGAAACGGACTTCAATGCAAAAACATGTGCAGACAACCTACACATACACTACAACACAGTACGTAATTACATAGAAGAATTACAAGTATTACTAAGACTTGACTTTAGCTTACCTAATCACAGACTTGGACTAATACTAGGTTACTACATAGAAAAAGCGATAAAAAGAAGCTCATTACTATCTGAAAGCACTCACAAACATTAAAATATTCCAAACCATCACCTCATCAAAAACGCGAAGGGCACAGTAACGCAGACTGTACCCTTCGTGTTTTTGTGATAACATATAGTAGTGAATAGAAAAACCAGCACAAAAATAAGTTTCAAAAGCAAGACATTAGGTGTATAATGTTAACTTAATGTTAAAGAGTAACAAAAAATATGTCAATTTTTGTAAAAAATAAACAAGGAAGTGATTGAAATTGTATGCAATGGAAAATAAAGCAGAAATTAAAGCACAAGATAACTATGCAAAAAAGAGAATACAATTCATAGGTATAAATGTCTTAATAGCTTTATCTGCCATTATTTTTCTTGCTTACATGTACCTTAGAATATATGACAACGAAAAACTAAGAATACACGAAGAACTAAATAAAGGCTTGTATAACTACAGGCAAAATGTGCTTTCTCTTGTAGAAAGTGAAAGTCAAGGTCTGAACTACCTCTCTAGCCTTGTAAAACACGAAATCATAAAAGGTCATGATGAAAAAAATATATATGTGGCATTAAGACTTTTTTGCAAAGAATACAATCTGGACTACGTATCATATGTCATGCCAAACGGAGAATTTTACACTAATTACAAAAACACTCACGATATAAGCAATACAGTCCTTAAAAGAAACGAAATAAAAAGGGGCTTTTTAGGTAAAAGTACACTCTCATTCTTTTTTGCTGTTAATGAGGAAGGCAATTTCTTCTCCATCTCTGTTCCAATAATGGAAAAAGACAAAGTTGTTGCTGTTGCTTCTTCATACTATAAAGTTTCGACATTAAGAAAGAAACTAAACCTAACTTCTCAAATTTCCGGCTCATACCCTTTAAGCATAGTCTCTTCATCTGGAACAGTTGCATATATATCTGAAGCAGGTCAATGTCTCTTTGCTGAAAACTTCCAAAGGAGTTCTTTGCCATACAGAGACTACACTCTATTTGAACTGCTAAGAATGAAACACCTTTCTAATAAAATGATAAATAAAGTAAAAAAAGATATGTCTGAACAAAAAGAAGGCTTTTTTACAATCTCTATAGAAGAAGACAGTAGATTAATGCAATACATTCCATTAGAAATTGATGACTGGTACATCTTCTCCAACGTTTCTTCTAACCTAATAACTCTAGCTGTTAAAAAACTAGCAAAAGAATTTTTCTATCTATCTCTTTTCCTTTCTGTGATTTTCATGTTCTATGTAGGATACATAATTTGTCATGAAAAGAGACTGAGAAACACCATAGAGTCTGAAAGAGACAAGCTTCGTGTTAAGGAAGAAGAGCTAAGTATCGCACTAAAGCAATCAGAAAATGAAGTATTTCACTATGACTTCCGTAACAAAGTATGTGAAATTTCCGAGAAAATTTCAAAAGAATTACACATTACAAGTGTCATGGAAAATTTTCCTGAATCTCTTATAAGAACAGGTTTGATTGGACAAGAGAGTGCAGAAGATCTCAGACAGTTCTGTAAAAAAATAGAGAATGGCAGTAAAAGCGAAAGCGTCCTACTAAAAATGTATGAAATAAACAAAAAAACAGTTTGGGTAAAGCTCACCTCAACAGTATTGTTTAATCGAGATGGAGAGCCATTATATGCGATAATAAACTCAAGAGATGAAACAGAACTATATGAAAGCAAATTATCATACAACTTGTGGCAAAAATACATAAAAGAACTCTCCAAAGGGGACTACAAAATAGCGGAATATAACATAACAAAAGGTATCATTGAGACATCAAGTGGAAATTTAGAAATAAATCTTCCGGAAGTAGATAAAGATCCTAATTTAGAGGCAAGCATAACTTTATGGATAGAGAAAAATATCTACGAAGATGATAAACAAAGACTAAGGGATTTTCTTTCAAAAGAAAAGCTAATAGCAGATTTTCGTGGAAAATCATACAAAACCAATGAAATAGAAGTCAGAAGAAAAATTACAGAAGACGAATATAGATGGACAACAATTTCTGTAAAACTGGCAACAAGCAGTAATATGGAGGAAATAAAGGCCTTAGTGGCACTAAGAGACATAGATAAAGACAAACGTTATAGAATAGAACTAGAAGAAAAATCAAGAAAAGACTTCTTAACAGGTTTCTTAAACAGAGCAACTTTTACAGACGAAATAAATATGAAACTGGCAGAAGAGAGTACATCAAAACATGTATTTGCAATAATTGACCTAAACGATTTTAAATTTATAAATGATACTTATGGTCACCAGACAGGGGACCACGTAATAGAAGAAGTAGCAACGAAGTTAATGAAAAAAATCAGAGATTACGACCTAGTGGGACGCCTTGGTGGAGACGAATTTGTAATTCTTCTCTCTGACATTCCAGATATAGAAATGTTTAAAGAGAGAGTAGCTACATTAAAGGGAATGACAGAAGTTACAGTCTCAGACAACTTGGTCATAACATCAAGTATGGGAGTTTCTGTCTATCCTGACAATGGACTTACTTTTGAAGAACTATACAGAAAAGCCGATTTAGCTCTATATCAGGCGAAAAAAGACACAAGAGGAAATTTAAAATTTTATGATGACACAATGGAAATGACAGAAGATTTTGAAGGAAACGAAATAACACCAATCGAATAAATAAAAAAAGAGATTTTTCTATGGGATAAACCCTAATGAAAAATCTCTTTTTTAACATCACAACAAAGAATAAGTAAAAATACCTTCCAATTTAATACAAAATGTAAGAATTTTATACTATAATTATAAAAAATAAAATTGTTATTACTTTAGGAGTGACATAGATGAAAAAATGCATAGTTATCTCAGATTCTTTTAAAGCTTCATTAGGATCCATCGAAATTTGCGAAATAGCAGAAAAAACCATATTGGACATCTATCCGGAATGCGAAGTAATTTCATTGCCTGTAGCAGATGGAGGAGAGGGAACAGTAGATTGTTTCTTACATGCTTTGCAAGGGGAAAGAGTAGTCACAAAAGCTCATGGTCCATATATGGAAGAGATGAAAGTCACATATGCAAAGATAACTAACACAGTAATTATAGAAATGTCTTCCTGTGCAGGGCTACCATTAGTAGGAGAGAGAAAAAATCCATCTCTTACGACAACTTATGGAGTAGGAGAACAAATATATCATGCTGTTAAAAACGGAGCTACAAATATAATCTTGGGGCTTGGTGGAAGTGCAACAAACGACTGTGGTTGCGGTTGTGCTGCAGCTCTTGGGGTAGAATTCAGAGACTCTGAGGGAAGAGAATTTCTCCCTACAGGTGGAAACCTTTCAAAAATTGCCCACATAGATACAACAAAAGCAAAAGAATTGCTAAAAGGAGTCAAACTCACTGCTATGTGTGACATAGATAACCCAATGTTTGGTAAAACAGGAGCTGCTCATATATTTGGACCTCAAAAGGGTGCAGATATGGCAATGGTTAGAATGTTAGACAATGAACTCAAAGCAATAGACAAAACAATAAAAAAAGAGTTAAACATCCATGTATCTCAAGTGCCGGGAGCCGGAGCAGCTGGTGCAATGGGAGCAGGTGTTATGGCATTTCTTGGAGCTGAGTTAAAACCCGGAATAGAGACTGTCCTTGACATAGTAGACTTCGATGAAAAACTAAAAGGCGCAGATATAGTCTTTACGGGAGAGGGCAAAATTGATAGTCAAAGTATGAGAGGCAAAGTTGTTTATGGAGTAGCAACGAGAGCGAAGAAACATAATGTCCCTGTCGTTGCAATAGTTGGTGATGTAGATGATGATGCCTATGAAGTATATGACATAGGTGTTTCTGCAATATTTAGTATAAATAGAATTGCCACACCTTTTGAAATCGCAAAGACAAGAAGTAATAAAGATTATGCAAACACGTTAAGAGACATACTTAAATTTATGCAGGTAATTATAAAATAATAAAAAATAAGTAAAAAAATTCTATGAGATTAAATACAATAAAGAGAAGAGTCCTCTATTAGAGGACTCTTCTCTTTATAACAAAAACTATATATTAAAGAGAGAAGAGATTCTTAAAATATTTATCAGATAGTAAAATCAGAGAGTTTGTTTGAAAAATTATATTATAAAAAACGTTGCTATATAGTGAAAAACAATGTCAAGATAAATGGTACAAATAAACTAAAACAAAAAATCACCTAGTGCTAATCTAATGTTTTATACGAAGAAACTATATATCCACTTTGCTGCTCGTTTTGCTTCGTTAAAAGAAATGTTTTTTTCTGGTTCTACGTTGCGTTCTTTTGAATTTAGCCAAGAGCTAAACTTAACTATATGGTCATATTCTGCAAATCCATTTAAAGCTCTGTCAAACCTCGGAACTCCCCATAAAAATTTAGGAGAGAGAAGATCCATCGTTACAAGCTCTTCTGTCATTTTTTGCAGTAAATACTTTATACCCATCACATATTCAGTCCTCATTAAAATTACTTTGTGCCCACCTGTTATTGTCTCTGAGACCATATTTACAGAATCTTCTGTACAGAATATCTGAGAAGAAAAGTCTAACATTGCAGGGATAGGGTTGAAATTTTCTTCATTTGCTACTAAAAGGTAATGGAATGAAGAAAATTTTTCCTTTAATTTTTTGAGTGATTTCGATGCTTCTTTTGATGTTCTCCTTGATGTTGTGATGTAGACATCAGCATTTTCTTCTGTTGCACGCTGTAAAATTTTGGATATATTCTCATCTATCCACTTTGTACTTATTTTGTAATTTGCATCATTTCCTCCTATGAAAACAGACCAAATTTTATTTGACTTAGGAGGAACTTTTGTAAGAAGTTCGTCTGACGCTTTTTTCAAATTTTCTCTGACAATGAAGTTAGGTGAACCTACTGTTGGCAATATATTATCTTCAAAGTTAGGGTAATCGTGTTCCGGCACAATGGCAAAATCAAAAGGCTTTGTGCCTATGATAGTTGGCGTCATAATCGTTGCACATGGTGAGTCCAATATTTTTGATAGTAATAAATTAAATGGAGCGGCAGTGCTTCCGGCAGAGAGAATAAGTATCTCGTCTTTTCCATTGTGAATGTCGTACTCTTTTGTAGTGGTGATTATTTTTTTAATAAATTTCTCTATATGAAAATTTTTTACAAATTTCTGTGGTTTACAACTGCCTTTTGACACTTTCTTCGCCATAAATCTTGCTCTTAACTTACTTATTTTATCAAGAGACGGAACATCTGCTTCCACAACCTCTGCATTACTTAACGCTGAAAGCCAGTATGCAACCCCACGGCTTTGATTTACATGGCCGTTTATGCCATCAGAGAGTATCATTATTAGCTTTAGAGAAGAGTTAAATTCCATTTGTTGCCTCCTAAGGGGATGATTTTAGCTCTATATCACCCAATAAATTTTATTATATCTTTGATTTTGCTTGTTAGCGTCCTCTTCACAGTTTAGAATGTCTGCAATTGTTTAATTTTGTCGTAAATATCGTATATGATTTTGGGGTGTGTATCTATATTAAATTTCCTTGCAAATAACATATCTGAAGCCATAATCTCGTCAAGGTCTCCATCTTTAAATGTATATGGAGTTCCTCTTTTCCAGTCTATATATCTCATTGTGTCAGCACTACCTGTATCATCACTTGCGGAAGTTGGTATTGCATATATGTTATTTTTAAATTCTGAATTCCAAACTAAAGTTTGTAGAAAAATCTCATCACAACATTTAGTAAATTTATATGTTTTTTTTATTTCTTCTTCTTTGCTTACCGTATATCTCGCAAGCTTGTCTGTAATACTAAACCAGTTGCACCCTTTTTGAAAAAGAGTATTATTGCCCTTTTGCCTATTTGTGTGAAATATTTTTTGTATAGCAATTATTAGCTCTTCGAGATAGTAATAAATTGACTTTGTCCTGCCTGTAATATCTTGAAATGGGTGATAGAATCTTACTCTTTTCTTTATTGAAAAGTTCTTTATCTCTGTGTCGTCATATCCAACAAATTCTTTCCCATTCTGCTGTGCGAAGAATTCATGTATATAGTCTTGTGTTTTTATTGGTAAATCTATTCCTGACACTAAGTGATAGTAGGAGTAAGTTGCTGTTTCAGTGGCTTTTTTAAGAAGAAGTAACTCCGCATTTATCTGTGAATATCCGCCCCACCATACAGATGTTCTCTCTGTAAAAAAGAGTGAAGCTTTCTTTACATGAGAAGCGATTTTTTTAAAATCTACATCTTTTGTCTTTTTATCGATATGTATAAAAATATCATTTCTGTTATCATCGATTAGTTCCAAAAGTCTGTAGAGTAATTCAAATTGATTATGGGCGATTATTAGATATGCGTGTTTATCCATTCTATTTTCCAAGTATCTCTTTATATATTTTCTCGTCCTCATCTACCATTTTATCAAGTGTAGGTACACTTTCAAGTGGGATTGAGACAGGTATTACACCTGTTTTGATGTAATCTCCTATTGCCTTTTTCCATGCTTCTATGTCACCGGGAGGAAGTAGCCCGTCATGTTTTCTTGCCATTTCACTTACAGAAGGGATATCTGATGCTAATACAGGTAAGCCAATTTGTACCGCTCTTGCAAGGGTTAATGGCATTCCCTCTGTGTATGAGGGAAATAGCAAACAAGAAGATGTCGCCATAAATTTGTCGGCCTCGTTTGAAAATCCGTGGAATGTAACTTTATTTTCTATATTTAGTTCTTTTACTTCTGCTTCAAGCTCACTTCTGATAGGACCATCACCTAGTACATCAAGTGTCCAGTTACTATCTTGTGGTAAAGCACGTAATGCGTCGTGAAGCCCTTTGATTTTGGAAAGTCTTCCTACAAAGAGAAATTTTATCGTCTCTCCTTCGGGCTTTTGCCAATGGACTTTTGGGTTGTCTAGACCATTTAGTACAACTTGAGTATTGTCATAGAAACATTTTTTCATTCCCTCTTGTACTGCACTGCTGACGCATATTGTTTTATTAGCTTTACGGTATGGCTTGTATATACATTTTGTTTTTGTGCCAAAATCAACGTGGGCTGTTACTATAAAAGGAATTTTTGCCATAGATGCTACCCACATAGCTATCCATGCAGGTACTCTTGAATGTGCATGAATAAGTTCAAATCCCTCTTCTTTTACCCATTTTGCAATTTTTCTTGCACATAAGTATCCTGTCACAATGTTTTTCTTGTGAACAGGAAGTTTTCTGTGATCGACTTTATCCGAAAGCTGGCACATCATTCTGCCTCCATAAGATATTACTGTTACGGAGTGTCCTCTCTCTGCAAGAGTGTTTGCTAAGTCTATTACGTGGCGTTCTACTCCACCCACGTCAAGTTCGGGAAGTATTTCAATAATTTTCATCTATTTTCTCCCTCTGAGTTTTCTTGTGATATTTTCAAAAAACATAGGAATCACAAGCCATATGTGCCCTTTGAAAACATTTTCATATATCTGTTCTTTTATTCGCTTTACACAATCCGATGAGTGTAAATGAGTATATTTCTTGGACGACAGGTCTGTCATTATTGTGTGTATCAAGGTTTCTCTGTCGGGACAATATGGCGTTAATGCAAAGTATTTCCAGTAGAGTTCATCTACATATGGTCTGCTGTACACCCTATAAGATTTAGCCCCGCCTGCTAAGTGCCATATTTTATTTTTATAATTATCTTTTGTAATATTGTTTGTCCTAATCGAGTTAAATCTCTCGTCTATTACAACTCTGTCTTCTACAAATAAATAATTTAGATAATCCTGGTCTGGTAGAAGAACAATTTTGTTGAACTCTCTAAAGAATGTTATTACTGATGAACATAAGTCATAATCTTGCCTTAATTTATCCAAATTCATCAAAAGCACACCGGAATTAAAGTATGAATTATGTGGAATATTCATAGAATCCCAAAGCATAGCAAGCCTTTTTGAGAGCTTTGTGCCTTTTTCAATATAGTCTAAAGTCCATACGTCAAGTACAACTGCAAGAGATTTTGTCTGTAAATCTATTTCCCACAATTCTCGTATATCCATATCAACAATTACGTCGCAATCCATATATATAGCTTTGGGTTCGCTTATTAGTTTAGGCATTAGAAGCCTAAAGAGCATTCCTCTCTCAGGGCCATTGGTAAACTTTTCAAGTTCTTTTACCATAAAGACTTTCATCTCTGAAGATATGTCTATAAAATTTATTTCTTGATTAAAAGAAGATGCAAGACGAGAGAGTTGCTCTCTGTTATTCTCTGTTAGAGTTTCGTCATGCAATATATGAACACAAACTTTTGACTTTGTGTTATCAAAAATTGAAGCAACTGTTACAGCTGCGTGTCTTGCGTATGTGCCGCTTTGATCACAAAATGCTAAAGCAATGTGAATTGTGTCCATTATTAGTCTCCTAGTCAGTGTTGTTTTTAAATTTGGGTAATAACAATGTTATTCCGATTACAGCATAGAATGTTGTAGCAAGGTCTCGTCTTCCTTCAAAAATATCTCCATTTGTTCCTAAAATAGCATTACCGATTAAGGAAATTAGACAAATAATTGCAAAAGATTTTTGCATTGTATTATCCGTTTTAATAGATTTTATACATAAGCTAATTAGCAATATATACATTGCACAGAAAGAGAGAAGAGCTGGAATGCCTCCACTAAACAGAGTCTCCAGATACATACTGTGTGCGTGAGAAGTCTCAATGATACGTTCAAATCCAACTATCTCTTTTTTGAAAGTGGGAATATTGAGGTTGTACTCACTCTCATATGATTTTCTACCAAATCCAACAAATGGGTGTTCACGAGCCATAAGGATTGTTGCCCTCCATATGTCATATCGGTGGTTCGTTAATTGGTTCAGGTTGCCTGTTGTGACGCTTTCTGCCTGTGTTAGCTCTGACATTATCATCTTGGGTATTTGATTTTTTGTGGCAAAGTTGAAAACAGTAAGAGATATAAGAGCGAGTATCGCAAAAAGTGCAAGTGACTTTAGAGTAATCTTTTTATATTTAATAATGAAATATAGCAAAAGAAGTCCCTGAACGAGGGCTGCAAGCCATGCCCCTGAGGAAGTGGAAGTTAAAATAATCAACAGACTTGATAGACATAGCGCTAATCTAGCTATAGTGTTCTTGACTTTGTCAAATGAATACCAAATTATAAAAGGCATAACCAAACAAGCGTAGTGTCCTGAAACATTATTGTTTTGCATACTGCCGTTAGGCATATGAAAAGATGTCAAAAGTGAGAGTGCGTACCCCACAGAGAATAGTGCGTTTAGGATAACAAACCATTTAAGAAACTTTTCAAGCTTTTCTTCGCTATTCAAAATCCTCATTGTAAAAAGAACTCCTAGTGCAATCTCTGCGTAACAAGATACTCCGTGAGCCCAAATATAAGTTGTTTTTGCAGTAAAAATATTTGGTAGTGAAGCCCAAAATACAAATAAAAGAAAGAAAATAAAAGCGTTTTTTGATAGAGGGTGAATTTGAGGAAGAATGTTGGTGTTGTGTCGAATTTTGCCATATATTAAGGTTATCAGTGTTAATGGCCATAATGAATAATGAACAACAGGGCCTAAAACAGTGCAAATTATACTTGCGGAAAATATAAAGAAAGCGAAATCTTCAAAAGAAAAATCTAAGATTTTTTTAATTTGAGATTTCAGTTTGTACAAACCCTCCATACAAGACCCCTCCAAGAAATTATTCCTCTAATTTTTATATACTTTTACATATATATTATAGCAAAGATTTCTTCTGATACTCTCCATAAAAAGGTAATATTTATAATATCTGACAGAAATGACAAAAATCTAGCATAGAAGTTGATTTTATCTCATCAATCTTACTGCAAATTCTACTAATTGTGTGGCATTGTTATGGAATAGAACAATGTTAATATCTCTTTTTTGCTAATTTAATAATTATATAAGTGCAAATTATGCAATATCAGTAATTTTAATGTTGTATCTCTTTGACATAAGAGATACACTATGATTATGGTATTTGTTTTTTCTGTAATATATTCTGTACTGGAGGGATTTGTATGTGTAAGAAAAGTTATCTTTATGGTGTCTTGACCGTAGCGGTTCTTGCGCTGTTATTTGTTTTCTATAACGGTTGCAACCTATGTGGAAAGGCTACCCCCACAACAGGCAAAAAATATGTAGAAGAAATGCTCGCCAGTAAGCAAAAAATGCAGTTTGATAAGAATGGAGAATTTAAAGTTATATTCTTCTCAGACTTACATGGTGATGTAGACAAGTCACATTCTTACATCAAAGCAATAGTAGATAAAGAAAAACCAAACTTGGTCCTCTTTTGTGGAGACAATGCCTATGTGAACAGTGAAGAAGAGCTTAAATTCTTCATAAACACAAATATGGCATATCTTAATGAGAAAAAAATTCCTTGGGCACAAGTATTTGGTAATCATGACGTTGAATATGCAAAGGGACTAACAAAAGAAACAGTACTGAACACTTATGCTTCTAACCCTTACAACGTGTCAAAGATAGGTGTTTGCAAATCAGGAGTAGGCAACTACGTACTCCCAATTTATGCAAGCAACGGAAAAGACTTGGCATTTATGGTATGGGGACTTGATTCAAATATGTACCTAGAAGACAACTACAAAGGTATGAAAAACGAAGCTGTACTACCAAAACCGATAAATGGTGGCTGTAGCTGGGATTACATAAAATATGATCAAGTTCAGTGGTATCAAAACACATCAGAAGAACTAGAAAAATATGCTGGCAAAAAAGTCCCCGGAATTATGTTCTTCCACATACCGCTCCCAGAGATGAACTACATTCCATTAAACCCGAAAGAAACAGGCATGGTGGGTGAAAAGAGAGAAACAATAAACTGCTCCGAAGTAAATTCTGGACTCTTTGCAGCAATTCTTTCACGCAAAGACATAACAGGACTTTTCCATGGTCATGACCATATAAATGACTTTGTAGGAAAATACCTTGGGGTTCGAATGGCTTACGTCTCAACAGTAGGACACGTAGGCTACCGTAATGAAGACGTAATGGGTGCTCGTATCGTCACAATCAAAGAATCCGACCCCACAAAATGGGAAACACGTATGTTGTACCTCAAAGAGAATGGGATTTACAATGATGCACTAGACGTACACCTTCCAAAAGATGTAAAAGGTGAAGAGGGAAAAACAACAACGACAATTCCTGAAAAACTTAACGAAAAGAAACTCCTCATAAACTTCAAATCAGGCTTTACTCCTACAATGAAAGATGACCTAATCCAAAAGGGAGAAAAAGCAAACTTAGGTACATACTTCACATGCGCACTTGACTGCAATGCTGAGGGCTACCTACCAAAGGGGCAAGAGCCTCTACCTGCTTATACAGAAAAGGGAAGAAATGGTAAAGGGCTACAAATCATAAAGCCGGTAAGCCCTGGAAACTCAGAAATTTCTTTCTACTTCCCAGAAGTGGGATATAAAGGAGAAAAATACCTCAGAGTCTGGGTTGACTTTACAGAAGTTGACTTTAGACAGGCAGGTTTTGGCTTGATCACAAAAGATGGTACGAGATTTAGTAGCAGTGATAATGTAGGAAAAGAATTCCTACCTCTCTATGTACTTTATGAGGGAGATAAAGAATGGAATGGAATTCAGCCCGGAGACAAAAAGTGGAGAGTATACAACCATGGAGGTAACGGACGCTTTGGCTCTGCACAGAACTGTGGAATGTACAACTTCAAAGGCTGGTTGGCAGTGAGAGTAGAAGACCTCCTTGCTTGGGATGGACCTGCAACAAACTCAAAGAGTGCCATTGCAAAAACGACCCTCAAAAGTGGCACACAGTTAAAAGGTTTTTACTTTATCTTTGACCTCTTAGACAAGAGACTCGCCAACAAAGCTTGGGTATTTGATAACATATCACTTGTAAACGACTACTCAGTATTTGAATAGAAATACTAAATATAAATAACGAAAAATAATATTTGAAAAAGCAAAAAGTTATAAAACAAAAAAGCCCCCGTTATATCATTGATATAACGGGGGCTTTTAATAAAGACTTATTTAACTGTGAGTTTCTCCATTACAACCTTTTTGAGTGGACGGTCGAATGAATCTGTAGGTACTTTGCCTATTGCTTGTACTATATCGAGTCCTTCGATGACATGTCCGAAAATTGCATGTTTACCATCTAACCAAGGGCAATCTACGAGTGTGATAAAAAACTGTGAGCCGCCTGTATTTGGTCCTGCGTTTGCCATTGAGAGGATACCTGCGCCCTTATGTTCGAGTCCTTTACCGAACTCGTCATCGATTGTGTAGCCGGGGCCGCCCATACCGCTTCCCTGTGGGCATCCGCCCTGAATCATAAAGTTGTCTATTACTCTGTGGAAAATAAGACCGTCATAATAACCTTTCTCGATGAGATCTGTGAAATTCTTTACAGTCTTTGGTGCAAGGTCATTATAGAGTTCAATTTTAATTGTACCCATATTTGTTTCAAATGTTGCTACTTGACGTGTTACAGGTGTTTTTGTCTCTGCTGTCTCTGTCAAAACCATCACTCCTATTACTATTATGGCAATAGCAAGAACTCCTGCTAGTGCAATTTTTGAATATTTTCCCATGTTAATACCTCCGATTAAAAGGAACAACAGTGTAATTCTATCATTCTTTTCTATTATCTTCCACATTGAAAATACATATAAAAAGCAGATCACAATTAAGTGGTCTGCTAAAAATTAAATTTTAAAAATTTTTATTAAAGACGAATTTCTACTGTTTTCTTCTGTCCCATTGTGGAGATTACTAACTTCAAAATTGACTTTGTACCACTCTGCTTCTCTATATAAGAAGAAATTTGGTCTGATCTTAGCTGTCTTGTATCATAACCATCAACTTTAATAAGCGAATCTCCCACGCTAATTCCGGCGTAGTATGCAGGAGAGTTTTGTGATACTCCCATTACGACAAGGCAACCGAACTTATCTCTTTTCATATCGTCAAGCTGAAGTCCGAGAGCTTTATTTGTTGCAGGTTCCGGCTTTGCCTCAGTAAAATAGGCTTTCTTATCAAATGAGACATTGTACTTTAGATTTGATGCTTTTACTGTGGCTTCCTTGTAATCTTTCATAATCGTATATTCAACACGAATACTGTCGTTTGGTGAGAATATCGTAAGAATTGCAATATTAGTTCTATTATCTAAGAAAGTCTCTGTACCTTTTTGTCCCCAATACTTTTTGAGGAACTCTAAAGTATTGTCTACTCCTGTTTCTCCAACGAGCCTTAAAAATTGCTGTAATTCCGTATTTACAGCATTAGTACAGGCTTCTCTTGCTTGATCTTTTGCTGTTTCATACTCAACCATAGCTGTCTCTCTCTTTTGTGCCTCTTGATTATTTGAAGCAATAATAGTACCGAGTAATAACCCAACTCCTCCTGCTACAGCCCAATTATCATACCTGTCGTAGGAACGATAATAATCTCTGTAATAAGGGTGAGGATAATAAACTCTATGTGCAGGTGGTCTGTAATAATGGCGACCATGTGCTACAACGGTTCTGTGACGAGTTCTTACCTCGCTTCGTCTATAAGTTCTTTGGCAATATGCTTCAGCTGTCGCTTGTGATATAGGAGCTAAAATAAACAACATGGCGAGCATAATAGCTGTAACTTTTATGTGCTTCATACAAATATCCCCCTCAATGATTTCTTTTGTAAGTAGATGCTAAATTGTGAAAAAGGTCTAAATTTTTAATTGCATTTTTTGATGAAATTCCTGCCATTAAATAAATATCTTGTCCTTCAAAAAGCAAAGTCAAGTGTGCTGCGCCACTCTCTGCTGTTAAATTGTCTACAAGGTAGGCTGTGACTTCTACTCCCGGTAATGAATCAACAAAAACAGGTGCTTCCGAGATTATTTCTACACTTCTGTCGTCATCCATCCCCTTAATGTGATTTTTTGCAAACTCAATTCTCTGGTCATTCGTAATAAGTCCATTGTTATCCATTTGTGAAATTAGAAAAATAGACTCATCTTTTGACTTAGTGGGGAGCTTCCCATCTTTTGTATAAATAATCGCAGAACGAGTAAGAGAAGCTAATTTCATACCGGTCGTTGCTGTATTTATTATCCCTGTGGGAAGTGATGCTCGTAACTTTGAACTCTCTGTAGGCCAACAAGCGGACTTTATCATAGCCAAAATATCTTCGCTTCTCTTGGAGTCATTTGTATTGCAAATTCCAGAAAGAAGCCAAGAATTCTCCTGCATATCTACGACCAAAATCCACTTAATAACACTAGTTTTTGAAGGATTTCCTACTCTGCTAACAAGCTTTACAAGTAAAGCTTTCTTTCCGTTCCAAAGAATTTCCTGCTTGTCTTTTATCACCATATCACTGTTTCCAACTTTTGTGTCAGAAAAAATCGTTATAACATCGTCATATTTTGCTCTTATCTCATTTGCTTCAAACTCAATTTTTTTATTTTTATCGGCACAGCCATGTTTTGTCTTTTCCAAAGTGTAGCCAGAAATCGGGCGGATATAAAGGGGAATTGGAAAGAGATCTTTTTCGTGAAATTCAGAAATAGTCGTATAAATTTGCTTAACCTCTTTTGCCTCTACATGAGCAGAAAAAAAGAGCAACATTGAAATAGTGCATATCAAAGTTGTTGCCATGAGAGAAGAAAAGCGTTTCATTATTTTACAGAATCCCCTGATAAAACATCGTCTGAAGATGTCTTAGGCTTAGCACCGCTAGACAGATCAAACATAGGGGCAACCTTATCAATTATATTTTCAATAATATCCTTAACAGTGGCAGCTCGAATCTGGCTTGTCAAGTCATCGGCATATCTTTGAGTTTCTTCTGTCCTCATCTCACGAAGCTTGTGAATTTGCTCCTTTGCTGAATCGAAATCATTATTTCTAATCTGGATTTTGCCCAAAGTAAACCTCATCTGGACATTATCAGGGTCAATCTTCAACAGCTTCTCTGTTGTAGCCTCGGCAGTCTCTAAGTCATCCTCTTTAATGGAACATTCGATAATGCCCTTTAAAATTTTTTCATCAGGGTGGATTGCAAACCTCTCTGCTTTCTTAAAATGAATAAGAGCCTCTGCTGTATTGCCCTCACTCATATATTGCTCTGCTTTCGCGGTATTTCTTTCTTTATATGCTCCTGCAAAAAGCACCAGTGATGCTAAAAGCAATGAAATAGAAATAACCGTAGTAAAAATAGAGGAAAACTTACCTGTAGATTTTTTCATTAAACCATCCTCCTGATAGGACTGTTTGTAATATCTGAATTCCAATTAAAACGCAAAAGTTTCATAATTTTATCACTATAAGAGAGAATATGTATTCCGCAATAATCCATATTATAAAAAAAGACGTCTTTCAAAGGTAAAGCAAAATAGTGAGATAAAATACTCCACAACACACCATTATGAGCAGAAATAACAATATTCCCAGACTTGTTTTCTTCTAAAATTTCATTAAACTTGGAAAGAACTCTCTGCTGCACCTCAAAAAGAGTCTCTCCACCGGGTGGTGTACACCTATCAAAAGTTGTATTAGGCACACCGTAGACCTCGTCCCACTCACTACGCACCTCGTCAAAAGTCTTGCCCTCCCAAGTACCAAAGGAAATTTCTCTAAAGTCATCAACTGTAATAGCCTCTTTATAAAGGTGGGGAAAGACAATCTCTGTGGTTTGCTTCGCCCTTGTCATTGGACTTACATAAATTTTATCAAAAACGACATCTTTCAAGTCACCCTGAACTCTGCGAGCTTGTGCAAAACCTTCCTCTGAGAGAGGATAATCAGTAGAGCCGTAATAAACCATTCCATTATGGGGAAAGTCGGGTTTACCGTGGCGCAAAAGAAAAATATTTAAAGAAGATGAAGTGTGCATCATTACCTCTTTCATGCATATAGTATATGCCAACATTATATTTAATTCTTATGTAATTTTTATGAGTTACCACAAGGTAATTCTATCATTATTAAATAGAAATGTCTCAACATTTTGGGGTTTTTGAATAAATATACATTTTGCCATTGTTTACAGATATTAAATATGGTATAAATACACATTAAGAGAAAGGCAAAAGTCACATACATTTTGAAAGAGGTGCCGAGATATGAAAAATGTTTTTGGTATGGTTTCTTTTATAACAATGATGGGCATGTTAGTCTCTACCCCAGCGGAAGCATCTTCCAGCGTAGAACTAACTTCCCCTGCGGTAATTGGTGGAATAGTGGCAGTAATAGTCCTTACTTACTTGATCAAGAGGTTTTTCGAGAGATAAAACCTTACAAAAAATTGAATTTTCAGGCGAATAAAAGTTCGCCTTTTTTTATATCATGTATGTCAACCAAAGCTACTATAAGGTTTACATCCTATTGGGGGAAAAGTAATGAAAGAAAATAAAAAAATTTCCACAAAGGAAATTGTCTTTTGTGGACTGTTTTCTGCACTAATAACGGTGGGAGCTTATTTGCACATACCAATTCCTTTAGTGCCAATGACTCTACAGCCAATGTTTACCCTACTTGCAGGTTTACTCCTCGGTTCAAGACTTGGAGCTTTATCTGTCTCTGTATACGTAATCGCAGGCCTAATAGGAGTACCTGTCTTTACAGGTGGAGGTGGTCCGTCATACATATTGCGTCCTACATTTGGTTATCTTCTCGGATTTATAATAGGAGCCTATATTGCAGGGAAAATAGCAGAAAAGAAAACAACTCCAACCTACAAAAATCTCCTTATTGCATCATTTCTAAATATGACAGCAGTCTACAGCATAGGGATAATATGGTTATACTTTATAACAAACTTTTACCTAAAAACGTCAATGAGCATAAAATCCGTACTACTCTATGGTTTTGCCATAACAGCACCAAGTGACGTAATAATATCATTTGTATGTGCTGGGATAGCACATAGACTTATTCCTGTGATGAGAGGATTTAGACATGATTAAACAAATAAAAGAAAAAATAATAAATGGTGAAGAGATAACAAAAGAAGAGGCATTAACCTTACTCACAACAGACCTAGAAACACTCACACAAAGTGCAAAAGAAATAAAAAAGCATTATTGCAAAGATACCTTTGAACTTTGCTCAATAGCAAACGCGAAAAGTGGACTATGTACAGAAAACTGTAAATTCTGCGCTCAATCTTCATACTACAACACAAAAATAGAAAAATACCCACTTGAAGAAACATCAGAATTACTTGAAAAAGCCCGTTACAACGCAGAAAGAGGGATTTCCAGGTTTTCACTCGTAACATCTGGAAGAACTCTTACAAAAGACGAAATAACACAAATTTGCAAGATATATAAAGAAATAAATAGAAACGTAAAAATTTCGCTATGTGCATCACATGGACTACTTAGATATAACGATTTTGTATTGTTAAAAGAAAGCGGAGTCACCAGATACCACAACAACCTAGAGACATCAAGACGATACTTTCCCTACATATGTACCTCGCACACATACGAAGACAAAATAGCGACAATAAAAGACGCACAAAAAGCAGGGATATCTGTATGTAGTGGAGGAATAATGGGGCTTGGTGAAACAGCAGAAGACAGAATAGACCTTGCTTTTGAACTAAAAAAGCTAAAAGTAAAATCAACGCCTATAAACTTCCTCATGCCGATAGAGGGGACACCCCTTGAAAAAATAAAACCTCTCACTCAAGAAGAAATGATACGTATAGTTGCAATATATAGATTTATACTCCCAGATAATGCCATAAGGCTTGCAGGGGGAAGAAAAAACCTAACTGACTTTGGCAAAAAAATATTTGAAACCTCATCAAATGCCACAATATCAGGAGATATGCTAACCACATGTGGGACATCAATAGCAAGCGACACCGCAATGCTATGCGAGCTTGGATATAAATTAGACAAGATAAAATAAAAACAGCAAATATTTATAAAAAAACAAAAAACAAAAAACAAAAAACAAAAAAAAGAGAGTCCAAAGATAAACCTTTGGGCTCTCTTTTAATATGCAAAAATTACTCGTGATATTGTGCTTCCGGACTTCTAAGCCACACAAAAGTATTTCTAAGGAAGAACGCTGCTACAACTGCTCCCAAAATATCTCCTACAGGGAAAGCACCCCAAACTCCCCAAATTCCAAAAAAGTGAGGAAGAATAAGCAGAGGTGGATACATAAAAAGCCCCTGTCTCATTGCAGAAAGAATAATAGATTGTTTAGCTTTACCAAGTCCTTGAAGGGCAGAAGTTGTAACATTGGGTAATCCGAAAAATACCAGCCCTACGTAAGTAATCCTCATACCTGGCACTGCTATTGCTATAAGTTCTGGGTCATTACTAAAAAGCCTGACGAGATAAACGGCAAAAACCTCTGCGAATGTGAAAGTACAAAAGTAAAAACCGCAAACGAGAATAAGTGCTTTTTTTATAACCTCAATAACCCTATTAGGTAGTCCTGCTCCGTAGTTATATCCAATAATAGGCTGAGCTGCCTCTGCTATTGCAAAAGCGGGTAAGAAAAGCAAAGAATCTATACTGAAAAAGACTCCAACAGCAGACAAAGCAATATCTCCGCCATAAGAATAAATAATTCTATTCATAATCGTAATATAGACAACAAAAGAAAGCTCCACTAAGAAAGGTGCAATTCCTACAGACACAATCTTATACAACACACTAAAGCTCGGGCGGAGAATAAAATAGAGTCGTATATGCAAAGGAGAAGACTTCTTAATGAAATAGTAAAAACCAATCATGGTTGCCAGTGTTTGTGCAAGCACTGTGCCAAGGGCTGCTCCTGCGACTCCCATATTAAAGTGAATAATAAAAATTGCATCAAGCACGACATTTGTAAAAGCACCTATAATCTGAGTCCACATTGCATAGCGAGGGCTTCCGCAAGCTCTAATCAAAGAGTTAAAAGCGATTGAAGTAAGAGCAAAAGGTCCACCGATCATAATAATTCTCATATAAGACCTTGCAACCGGTAAAACTCTATCACTTGTACCTGAAAAACGGAGAATTGAATCTGTACAAGTGACACCCAAAATCATTGCTACAAATCCTGCAACAACAAGCATAAAAATAGCAAGAGAAAGGGCTTGTTCTGCTTGACGTCTCTTCTTTGCTCCTCGTAAAATTGCTACTCTAGAACTTCCTCCGATACCAAAAAGGAGGGAACAAGCAAACATCAAAATCATAAGTGGAAAAGTAGTAGTAATTGCTGCAAGCCCTATAGAGCCTACATAATGTCCTACAAAAATTCTATCTACCATATTGTAAATAGCACCGGCAATCATACCTACAAGAGAAGGCATGGCAAACTTGAGAAGAAGCTTTGAAGCTTTTTCTTCTCTCATCATAATATCATGTTCTTGAACTGTCATTTCTTTCATAATCTATACCTCATATATTAAAATTATCTTATCCAAAGATAAAACATATTCTCTGTCCCCGGGACAAATCTACCGTAACAATCATATCCCGATGTCTTAACTGTTACAACCTTGCCATACATAGTGCTGGGAAAGTCAAAAGTATGTTCAAACTCGTAAATGGACTTTGACTCGTAAAGAGACTCTCCATTCCTAAAAAACCTTGTAATAGCGACATTTTTTGTATCGCTGAACAAAACGCCATCAATCATATCGACAAAATCATAACGCACAAACTCTATCCTGTTTTTAATCTCAAAAGTGGAACCATGTTGCACTACATCATTCTTCTCCGGCTGAATTGGTACTACAACTCCGTAGAAAGTAAGAGGTACTCCTCTATCTGCGGCAACAGAATTATAAACATCTAAATCACACTTCTGTGACACCTCAAAAGGAATATACTTATCACCATTCACACCATATCTGGCTCGTGTAATACGCAACTTATTATCACCAAACGGGATAAAATTTCCCTCTCTGACTCCATCTGGTGTAATAACAAAAGGCTCACCTATATCATAAGCATAAAAAGCAGTTTCATCACTATTCATATAACCTTCGTATGCAACTTTACCAAGTTCTACCTCATAAGTAGCACAACGATACGAAGAGATATTATACACCATAATATAAGCACGCCCTGCTTTAAACTCTAACATATTATTTGCTTGCCACCTGCGTGGAATCTCATATGGAGTCTTTAAATTCAAATCCCAATATCCGGGAAAACGATCTAAATAAAGACGAATGCCACGTGGCAAGGCAAAGCCCTGCACCTTATTGAAATGCTCCTTAGGTGAAAAACGAGAAAGAATTTTATCGGGTACAGAAGAAAACATAACATCAAAACTCTTAGTAGCAAGGACTCTCTCATTTGATTTTGCACGCACAAAAACTCGATACAAAACCCACTTTAAATCTTCTTTGTAAACGGAATTATAAAAAGAATCAAAATCCTTTGTTGCTCCACCTTGCACCAAAACAGCAAAAGTGTCATTTGTCACCACAGCTTTAAGAGATGGATCATAAAAGGAATCAGGGTTGCCATGACTGTAAACTAAATCAGGGGGAGGAGACTTCATAAGCTCCTCTCTTGAATGATTGCACCAAGGGGCTCGTCCCTCATACCTAAAATAAATATCTTTAGGATCTGTTATACCAGTCTCACTACTTACATGACTTCTTACCGTACGTAAAGGAATAAAAATATCATCTCTTGCAAGACCTGTGAGAAAAACTTGAACCTCAATATCTACTGGCAAATCGGACGGGGCTATGCCCTCTCTGTCAATAGTACCAATAACATAGAAATCTCGAGTTGACTCAAAAACTGTCTCAAGCTCATTGGGAGTTGTAACAGAAATCTCAATAGACTCTGCGAAACGAGGGTGAAAAAAGAACAAAAGAGCCAAAAGTAAAAAAAAATATTTTTTCTTCTTACAAAACATAATCATTGGCCCCCTTTTTTAAAAAATAGAAAAATAAGAAAACGTAAAAGTAAAAAAAATCCAAAGCTAAGTATATTATACAAAGCTTTGGACAAATATATATAAAATATTTTTATCTAGGACTACTCTGATATTGTAAGAAGCTCCAAAGAGGCTTTTTTCTCCTCTACCTCTGACTCAGGGACATTAAACTCCCAATTCCAAGGGTCTTTTCGTATCACACCATCTGCAAAAGGAACGAAAATTGCGACTATGGCAACTATAGCAAGAATGTGTGTGTACCACATAAATGGTAACATCGCAAGAGGGCTGACTCTGTCTCCTACCAAATTACAAGTTGCTAGCAACTGTGCTCCGTAAGGGATAATACCTTGAAAAACGCAAGAGAAAATATCAAGTAAAGAAGCCGTTTTTCGTGGGTCAATTTTATACTCAGTGCTAATCTTCTTTGCTATATCTCCTGTAATAATAATTGCCACTGTATTATTTGCAGTTGCAATATCAGCAGCAGAAACAAGTGCTGCTACACCTAACTGTGCACTTCTCTTTCCTCTGACTACAGCACTAATCTTACCGAGCAACCACTTAAACCCACCGTAATGAGTAGTGAGAGCAGCGAGACCACCACCAAGCATAGAGAGTAAAAAGACCTCACTCATACTTGTAAAGCCACCCCAAATTGCCTGTGAGAAAGTGAAAACAGTAAGTCCACCTGCAAAAATACCTATAAGCCCGGCAGAAACTATCCCTAGTGAAAGCACAAGGAAAACATTAAGACCGGCAAGGGCTAAAAGTAAAACCAGCATATAAGGAATAACCTTTACAAAAGTATAAGATAACTCCTCTAAAGGAATAACAGAATCAGGCTGACCTGTTACCACTAAAATAATAATTGTAATAATAGAAGCAGGGAGAGCAATTAAAAAGTTTACCTTAAACTTATCTCTTAAAGCACAATTCTGTGTTTGAGTTGCTGCTATTGTAGTATCAGAGATCATAGAAAGATTATCTCCGAACATTGCGCCACCAACACAAGAAGCAAGTACAAGGGGTAATGCGAGTCCTGCTTTATCTGCAACACCCAATGCAATAGGAATAATAGCTCCTACTGTACCCATAGAAGAGCCTGTAGCAAGCCCCAAAAATGCAGAAATAATAAATACACCTGCTACGAGGAACTGAGCAGGAATAAAAGAAAGTCCCATATTAACAGTGGCATCTACTCCGCCCATTGCCTTTGCAACAGAGGCAAACCCACCTGCTAAAAGGTAAATGATAAGCATAGTCATAATACTCTCATTACCTGCACCTTTTGCAAAAATCGTAAAGTTTTCGTTTATCGTCTGTTTCCTATTGCAAAAAGCAACAACAACAGCGATAGCCATTGCTACTACAGCTGGGAATTGATAGAAAGCCATAGGGACATTCTTTGACTGCATATAAAGCCCTGCACTTAAATAGATAAAAATAAATAATAAAAACGGAACAAGAGCTAGAAAACTACCTTTTTCGTTATTAAAATTGTTTTTCATAAAATCTCCTCCTTATAAGATATTTTACTACAATATAAGAAATAAACAAAAATAAAAACGGATTTCCTAAAGGAAATCCGTTAAAAACATCTAAAATATAAATATTTATTTATAAATCCACTCAATAATTTTGTCTTTGTAAAGTTTATTCCCAAATCCGACAAAACGTCCTACAAGGAGAGCCACTATGATTGTACCCTCTCTTACTGCCACGACCTTGCCTGTCATAATCAAAGAAAGAACGATAGCTACAGTAACCATAGACAAATCGACGATATTTTTTGCTGTGTGAATTGGGATACTCTTCTTGCCTGTCTGAGTAATTGCTACAGCAAGCCCCTCAGGTGGCATAGGAATCCACTTAGGAATAAGATAGAAACTTACTCCGACTCCGATAATTACAGAACTTAACACAGTGTATAAAAGTGAAATAATGTAATTCGACGGTAAGGGCAACCAGCAAAGTAGAAATTTTCTAGATGTATAAGTAACGAAAAAACTTAATACAAAAAGAGTAAAAAATTGTAAAAGCTGAATAACTTTATAATTCTTTCTAAGCAAAAGCATCTGTACAAAAACTAAGAAAACTAAAACTATTGCAGTTGCACGACCAAGTTCTATTCCCCAGATAACTTCCAATGCGTAAGGTGTTGCAGAAACTGGAGATATGCCAAGTCCGCCTGTTTTGGAGACATTAATCCCGACTGCTATTAAAAATAGTCCTGCAAGATAACATACAAGTTTCCTTAAAAAAACAGATGAATTAAAATTGTCGAAAACATTTTTGAAAAACATCACAATCACATCACTTTCATAAATAAAAATAAATTCTTGTCATAGTACTACATAGAAGAAACAAAAGCAAACAAAAAAGGGCAAAGCCGAAGCTCTGCCCTACAAAAACAAATCTAAAAATTCGAAAAAATTTAATTTGCCGGTCTTTTCAAATAAAGGACTTTTTTCTTTGTAGCTCCGACTAAAACTGGCTCCTTAGCTTCGGAAGAAGACTCCAGTGGTTTCTCTGCTTTCTCATCTTCCTTGCGATAAAGGACCTGAACAGACTTAGAACCGTCTCTATAAATTGTAATACCCTTACAGCCCTCTTTCCAAGCCAAGGTATAAGCATCAAGGACGTCCTGCACAGAACATTCGTGACAAAGGTTAATTGTCTTTGAAACGGCAAGATCTGTATATTTCTGGAATATCCCCTGCATCTTTACGTGTGAAAGAGGCGCTACATCATGTGATGTAACAAAAACGGAACGAATAACATCTTCTGAAACATTATCTTTCAAAGCTTGTTCATAATAATGGTTCTTCTGCTTCATAATAACTTTCTCTCCGTTTGTCTGTGTACGAACTCTTGTATGTTCGAGAGCGAAGAGAGGTTCTATACCGGAGGAGCAATCTGCAAGAAGAGCAATTGTTCCTGTAGGTGCGATACAAGTAAGAGTTGCGTTACGACGTCCGAGATGTGCAAGTGATTCTGGTACGCCCTTTTCTTTTCCGAGTTCAACAGAAGTCTCTGTTGCAGCAGTTTTAATTGTTGACATAACCTTATCTGCGAGAGCAAGAGCTTCATCGCTGTCATAAGCGATATGAAGAGCAAAAAGTAAGTCTGCCCAGCCCATAACACCAAGTCCAACCTTACGTGTAAGCTTTACAGCCTCTCCTATTTCGGGGAGAGGGTAGCAGTTTACATCAATAACGCTATCCAAGAAACGTGTTGCAATAGATGCAACTTTCTTTAGAAGTTCAAAGTCAAAAGTGCCATCTTCGGCAACCATCTTTGTAAGGTTAATAGAGCCCAAATTACAAGCTTCGTTTGGATAAAGAGGTGACTCACCACATGGATTTGTACTTGCTAACTCACCGAGATTAGGTGTAGTGTTTCCTCTATTTATTGCATCAAGGAAAACGATACCGGGGTCACCTGTTCTCCATGCACAATCTGCAATCTCAAGAAGAAGTTTTGCTTCTTCACCGTTGGGATCTGCTGTTGCTTTTTCCATGAAGTTATCAAAAATACCTACAGAAATATTAAAGTTAGAAATAGTTCCGTCTGTATCTTTACAATGGATAAACTGTCTAATATCAGTGTGGTCAATATTCAAAATTCCCATATTTGCACCGCGGCGCATACCGCCCTGCTGTACTGTTTCTGTAGCTTTATCAAAAAGGCTCATAAAAGAAACCGGGCCAGAAGCACGACCATTTGTGGAATTTACTGTAGAACCACAACCACGAAGCTTTGAGAAATTAAATCCTGTACCGCCACCGCTCTTATGAATTAACATCTGCTTGCGAAGTGCTTCGCAAATACCCTCCATAGAGTCCTCTACTCCAATAACGAAACATGCAGCCAACTGTCCGTGTGGTGCAGGGCGACCTGAATTCATAATCGTTGGGCTGTTTGGAAGAAACTGCAACTTTGCCATAATTTCGTAATATTCATCTGCCCATTTATACTGCATTGCTAATGTTTCTTCGGCTTTTGAAACATGGTTTGCTATACGAAGAAGCATCTGCTCAGCATTCTCGGTATGTTTACCTGTATTGTCTTTCCAAAGGTAGCGGTCCTTTAAAATATCTTGTGCAGATGGGCTAAATGATGGCTTAATAAGCATGAAAAAATCCTCCTAAGTAGTAATAAAAACTTTATTTCAAAAATATATTTAATTTAAAATTGTTGCATCAAACGACAGATATTATCATAACCACGAAATGGAAAAAAGTAAAGGGCAAAACACTATATATATTGTATAGTTATGAACAAAACGCTGTATATTGTGTGGATATTGCGGTGGATAAGTAGTGAATAAAAAGTAAATTTTGGAAGAAAGGTTGATGTAATCAAGAAAAACGGGGGTGGAAATGTGAATAAAAATATTTTTAAAAAATAAATAAAAAACTATGAAATAGAAAATATAAATAGTGTACAATAGAGAACGGACAATAGGTCCACCCTGAAACCGAAATTTCTAAAGCAAATGCCATGAGATGAGGTCGTTAGGGCAAGGTTGGAAACGGCCTTGTCTCCCATTGTGGAAAGGGGTCTAAAAAACCGAAGTGCAGTGATACTACAACTGTGCTTTACTTTCCTATGGGGCAAAATTTTTCTCTACAAGGAGGGGTTTTTACCCATGAATAGAAACAGAAAAATTACTACCCTGTTATCACTGATTTTTGTATCGCTGTTCTTACTTGCGTCAATCTCCTACGCTTCCCCCGTACTTAAAATGGCAACTACAACAAGTACAGACAACACAGGACTACTAGACTATCTAAAGCCGGTATTTCTCAAAGATACCGGAATAGATGTGCAGTGGGTTGCTGTAGGTACAGGCAAAGCTCTCCAGCACGGACGTAATGGAGATGTTGATGTTGTACTTGTGCACAGCAAAGCCCAAGAGGACAAATTTATGGCAGAGGGTGCAGGAGTAAATCGCCGTAAAGTAATGTACAACGACTTTGTCATCATAGGTCCTGCATCAGATCCTGCCGGAGTAAAAGGAAAAACGTCTGTTGAAGCTGTAAAAATCATAGCAGACAAAAAAATACCTCTTGTCAGCAGAGCAGACAAATCAGGGACTCACTCAAAAGAACTAAAACTACTTGAAAGAGCAGAAATAAAAGACTTTGACAAAGCAACATGGTATGTACAGACAGGTCAAGGAATGCTCAAAACAATCAACATTGCTTCAGAAAAAGATGGTTACTGCCTTACTGACAGAGGAACATTCATTAAATATGAAGCAGGGCTAAAGGGAGCAAAAGGTCTAGTCATATTGGTAGAGGGAGACAAAGACTTGCTTAATCAATATAGTGTCATGGCAATAAATCCAGAAAAGCACAAACACGTAAAAATAGACCTTGCAAACAAATACATTGACTGGATAACATCAGCAAAGGTACAAAAAGACATAGCAAACTTCAAGCTGGAGGGAAAACAGCTATTCTTCCCAAATGCAGAAAAATAAATACAAAATAGATAGAAAGTAACGAAATTAAAAGGGAGGGTGTTGTTTAGCAATAACCCTCTCTTATTAAAAGAGGTGAAAGAAGTGGATTTTATAACAGAGGGGTTCGTACAGGGGATAAAACTTCTCCTAACAATGGACGAAGAGACTATAAATATAGTTGTAACCACCTTAAAACTGACACTTCTTTCTATGAGTGGAATAATAATTATGGGTGTCCCGCTTGGATTTTTACTGGGATACTTTGATTTTCGAGGTAAAAACGTACTACGAACCATAGTAGACACACTCCTTGCAATGCCAACAGTAGTAATAGGACTACTTGTCTATGCTTTTATATCAAGAAACGGACCACTTGGTGAATACGACCTACTCTTTACCATAAGAGGAATGGCAATAGGACAGCTCATACTTGGACTTCCTATCGTCATAGCCTACACAGCTACTGCAGTTGAGGGGCTAGACGAAAGACTTAACGTAACACTACAAACATTAGGGGCTTCATCTTTTCGGCTTGCAATGACCACATTATTTGAGGGACGTTTTCATATAATAACTGCAATACTCACTTCTTACGGAAGAATTGTAGGAGAAGTTGGTGCTGCAATGATGCTAGGTGGCAACATAAAATGGCACACCAGAACAATAACTACAGCAATCACACTTGAGACGGGAAAAGGGGACTTCTCATTAGGAATAGCCCTTGGCGTAATTCTCGTATTCATATCTCTTATGCTAAACGTGATGACATCGTACTTAAAACGGAAAGCAACCTGCTAGGATGACGAAAATGTGCAAAATATTTGAAATAAAAAATCTATTACACAGCTACGACAACAAGAAAAACACATTAGAAATAGAGTCTCTTGATATAGAAAAAGGGACAATTGTTGGTTTTGTTGGTTCAAATGGCAGCGGAAAAACTACTCTGTTAAAAATACTCTCTTTTTTAGAACCATATTCCAAAGGAGAAATAAAATATAACGGAGAAAGAGTGAAAAACGAACGAGAACTACGAAAAGAAATAACATATCTACTACAAAGTCCTTATTTGTTAAAAAGGAATGTATATGAAAATATTGCTTACGGAATAAAACTTCGTAAAGGAAAAAACATAGAAGCAAAAGTACGAGAAGCACTGGAAAAAGTGGGGCTTTTGTACGATGAATTTGCACAAAGAGAATGGTCTTGCTTGTCAGGGGGAGAGGTGCAACGTATAGCTCTTGCTTCACGTCTTGTAATAGAACCAAAAGTTTTAATACTTGATGAGCCAACTGCAAATGTAGATAGTGAAAGTGCGGAGCTAATAAAAAAAGCCATAGAGGAAGAGTGCAAACAAAGAGGTACAACAGTAATAATAGCCACTCACGATACAGAATGGCTAGAAAAAATTGCAAAAACAACCATATACCTAAAAAACGGAAAAATTGAAAAAATCGAGAAAAACGAAAAAAATTAAAAACTATAAAAATTGAAAAGAATATACAAAAAAACAGGAGAGGTGAATTTTCACTTTTCCTGTTTTTTGTATGTAATTGCTAAGCAAAATAATACTATAAACTAATTGTCAAAAAACTTATCTCATATAGCGATATTTTATAAATTTACTAAAATAATAGAAGATATGTGTATGTTGAATATTACAAAGCTTACGTATCTTTTTATTATATTCAACTTTACAGAAGTTTCTTTGGTCTTCCTATTGTAGTTTTTTTCTCTCCCAGTAAAAGCTCGTAAGCTCTATCACAAACTCTCTCATAGTAAGGCATGAAAGTCTTGCGGAAAGAGACTTCCCCTCGCCAAAAAGGGAACTCGTTCATAATATCTAAAACAGTAGTGGATTTAGTTTTCTCTTCTATCTCAAAAGTAACATCATTTACGCTGTTACCGTACCAATTTTTTAAATCAAATTCGTCTTTTGGAGAATTAAGAGTAGAGAGTTCTCCCTCGTATTCTGCGCCGCCTGACATAGTAAAAATATCTTCGTCGTCATAGAAATCATCGTACTCAAAGTTATCTTTATTCACTTCTTTTGTAAGATGCTCAATAAGCTCGTCTTGCTCTATACCACGTAATTTTAATAGTAAAAAGGGGTCATCGTCTATTACTTCTGCTAAGAGATACAAAACTGCTACTATATGCTTGCATGGTGCAGACTCATCTGGGCATGTGCATTTAAACTTTCTTATTGCTGTGCTTGTGGGAAGCAACTGTATCCCAACTTCTTTAAAAACTTGCTCCATCTCATCTGGCATATTTTGAACCAGAAGATTTGCAACAAAAAAAGCTTGTTCACTTAGTCGTGAGAGTAGACTTCTCTTTGCCTCATCAGTTGCAGTCTCAAAGCCAAGCTTAATTTGATAGGGCTTTGTCCTTGTACCTTGTACAAAAGCGGTAACAAGTCCAGGTTCTATTTCTATTGAAGTTACCTGCCCACGTTTTGCATAGTTTTTGCCACGTGATAGATGTCCACTGTCTATAGAAGACTCTATTACCTCTATCCACTTTCTCGACCACCAATTTGAGGCGTGAAAAAGCCCTCTGCCAAAACGTGACTTTATACCACCACGTGCAGTTTTAGGTTTTGTATATTTCCATTGGTATCTGCGACTGAACATTATTTTATATCTCCTATTGCTTCACTGCCGAGTGCAAAGAGTTTGCTTATCTCACTATCTGTAAGCTCTGTAAATATTGATTCTTCACTCTTAATTATTGCATCTGCCATAGACTTCTTTGCCAAAATAAGTTCCTCAATTCTCTCTTCAAGAGTGCCTTTGCAGCAGAAGTAATGTACCTGCACGTTATCCTGTTGACCTATTCTGTATGCACGGTCTACAGCTTGCTGTTCTACAGCAGGATTCCACCATCTATCAAACATTATTACATGGTTTGCCCTTGTAAGGTTAATTCCACTTCCACCTGCTTTTAGAGAAAGCACGAAAAAGAGTGGTGCGTCAGCATCTTCTTGAAACCGTGCTACCATCTCGTCTCTTTTCTCTTTAGGCACACCACCATGGAGAAAGAGGACTTCTTTGCCAAATGTCTCTTGCAAATAAGCTTTTATAAGTTTTCCCATTTCAGCATATTGTGTAAAAATAAGCACTCTGTCTTGTGTCGTAATCAACTCTTCTGCAATTTCAGTAAGCCTTGATATTTTGCCCGAACGCCCAGATAAGTCAGAACTATCTTTCATATAGAGAGCAGGGTGGTTACAGACTTGTTTTAATGCTGTGATTGTAGAAAGAATAATTCCTTTTCTCTTTATTCCTTGTGAATTGCTCAGGTTTTTCTTTAAATTTTCCAGGACAGAATTATAAAGTGTTGCTTGTTCTTTACTCAAATTACAAAATACTTTTGTCTCAATTTTATCTGGCAAGTCAGAGATAATAGTTTTGTCTGACTTCAAACGGCGTAATACAAAAGGAGCTATCATTTTGCGGATTTTTTCTGCTACGTGCATCTCACCTGACTGCATAGGACGGAGAAAATCTCTCTTAAAACGTGTTTTGTTAGGAAGTAGCCCTGGCATGAGAAATTCCATAATTGACCACATATCCCCTACATGGTTTTCAACAGGAGTTCCAGTCAAAGCGATGTGCCAGTCAGCAGGGATTTCTCTTGCACTTCTGGATTGTCTTGCGTCGGGATTTTTTATGTTTTGTGCTTCGTCAAGTACAACGCCACACCACTCTGTATTTTTAAGTAGCTCGTTATCTCTGTGTAATAGAGAATATGATGTTATAACTAATGCACTTTGTGAAGCATATTTTTTAAATTTATCACCTTTACTTCGTCTCACACCATGATGTATAAAAATCGGTAGATTCGGTAAGAAACGTTCTGCTTCTCTTTTCCAGTTTTCTATTACAGATGTAGGACATATAAGAAGTGACGGGCGGTTTTCTCCGTCGGAGCGTGCCTTTTGTATAAGTGCTAGAGTTTGAATTGTTTTGCCAAGTCCCATATCGTCTGCTAGGCAGCCACCCAAACCGAGTTTTGTAAGCCATGAAAGCCATGAGAAACCTTTTAACTGGTATGGGCGAAGTATTGCATTTAGCCCCTCAGGTTGCTCCTCAATTTCAATTTCTTTCTTGCCCGTGAGTAAATCTTTTGTTACATCAAGCCACTTTGAACCAACAACGGAAGCTATGGGGACATCTTTATATATATTTGAGAAAGAGAACATAAGAGCATCTCTTCTTGCTATCTCTGTAGGTAATTTTTTGAAAGAAGATGTCACTTTTTCTATCTCGCTGCGATAGAGCAACACCCATTTTCCCCTTATCTTTGTAAGAGGGCTTTTCAGTTCTCTGAGACTCTGTATCTCTCTTTCTGTTAATACTTCGTCTCCAAGTGTCACGCTCCAGTTGACTTCAAGTAAGTCGTTTAATGAAATCTGTGAAGAAGAAAGAGATAAAGCATTGTCTGCGAGAGTAGCTTTTACTGCTAATCTCGGACGATCTGCAATGTTTCCCCATGAAGTTGGAAATTTCACAAAAATTCCCTGTTCCATTATGGAGGGGAGATATGTTTGTAGAAAATCGAAAAGTTCGTTAGAAGAGAGCTTTGCAGATTCCGGGGTAGCACACCTCATACTCCTTGCTATAGCAGGGATGAAAGAGGACAAATTACCCAATATTTGGAGCAAATATTTACGTGGATTTGACTTCTCTCTTTCAAACCAGCCCTTATCAACCTCGCTGGGTGACCAGACAGAAGAAGCAGGAATTATAAGAGAGTAGTCTTTTGTGGACTGCAAATGCCATGATAGAGTCCAGTAAAGTTCTTCTTCATCAGTGGGTTCTTCTAGCTTCATGTAAAGACGCCAAGGCTGACCTGTTATCTCTCTTAATCCCTTTGACCAAGAGCGAATATGCTTATGTAGTCCTCTCATGGCATCTTCCCACATATCAAGTGGTGAACGGGGCCATGTAAGGGCTCTAACCCATAATTCGTGGGGATTTGCTGAATCGACTTTCTTGCCTCTTGTACCTGATTTACATGACTCTCTTATTGTTTGATCCAGAAGTCCTGATAGTATCAAGTCTGTAGTTTTGCTTTTTGAGGAAAGTTCACTATTGTCATCATTTAGTGATACAGAACAAAAAATTGGTGGTACGAGGTTCACTAGTGTTTGATGTTCGTCTTCATTTCTTGCAAGGTAAATAGGAGACCAGAGTGCTGTATATTTATCGTCGTCACAGCTCATATCTGGAATATATAGTCCACGATAGGCAAGAGTGAGAGCGTAATCAAGTGCTTTTTTTATAAAAAGAGTATCGTTTGCAAATAAAATTCCACTAACAGGTAGCTTGCTGTCACACTCTCTAATAAGTTGTGCTATTTCGCAGAACTCGTCGTATGAAATCTCTTGTGCGTCTACAGAAAAGCGAAGTAGCTTTGGCTCATTGCTTCCTAAAGAGATGTTCCCAAGGAGTGTGGAAGAGGGTATAGGAATACCGTCAACCGATGGAAGCTTAAAGTAAAGTCTCTGAAAATCTGAGAAAACGGCCTTTTTCTTATTGCGAATTTCCATGCGTTTTAGTGCGTCTGATAAGTCTGTGTAGCTTGATGACCATGGTATGTGGTTTATGGTATTCTCAAGTGAGAGAGGAAAGATTGTATCGTCCTCAAAAGAATTTTCGCCCCATATATAGAAAGAATTATTTATATAAAAAGTGTGAAGAATTAACATATATGCACCTCAAAAACTTTGCAAAAAACAAAGTGTGTTTTTTGTATATGACTGATTTTTTGTATTACAATTTTTAATTATACATCAGATGAAGAAGTAAATAAATAGTTGTTTATTTACTTCTTTTTAGTTCTGCCCCACAAGGTCACGAGAAAAAGAAAAACGCCCCGTTGCATTTAGTGCAAAGGGGCGTTTGTGCTGATTGATTAGAAACAGCTTCCTCCGATAAATTCTCTGACAATTGAATCGTTTGGGATATTATCAGATGGAATGAGAGGTATTAGCTCTAGCATATTTATCAGTCTGTACGAAGTATCATATACAGGAGATGTCTCGGGAATGCCCTCCAGTAGTGGTAATACGTAGCTTTTAAGCACAGGCAACTCATAGGCAAGAGATGTATTAAATATTGCATCAGCCCCATTTTGGAATGGGAAGATGTATTTAAAAGAGCTTCTTATTACGGATTGCCATTGTAATAGTGTACTCTCAGGGGTATGACCTCTTGTCCTGTGGTCACGCACCATGCGGCGTAAGAGCCTTGTATCTGTTGTTCCTATTTTATTGTGTAAATCTATAGACGTTCCTGTAAGTGGGGATATAAATATTTTAAATTTGTTTTCTCTTTTTATGCTTTTTGTTAAGTAGTTATTTAAACCATGAATACCCTCTATTAAAATTTTTTCGTTTTCTTTTAATTTTAATTTTTTGCCAAGGACTCTTTCTCCCGTTAAGAAGTTAAATTCCGGAAGCTGAACTTCTTGCCCATCCATTAGTTTTTCTAAATGCTCATTTATTAAATCTATATCTAAAGCATCTATTGAGTCAAAATTATAGTTTCCATTTATATCTCTGGGAGTTTCTGATCTGTTTTTAAAGTAGTTATCAAGTTCTAATGTGACAGAATTTATCGCAGCAGTAAGGAGTTGTATGCGAAGTCTCTTTGAAGAAGTCGTTTTGCCCGAACTTGATGGTCCTGCGATACAAATCAATTTTATCTCTGGATTAGATATTATTTGCTCACTTATTTTGTATAAATTCTGGGTGTGCAAAGATTCTGACAATAGAATTAAATCTCTGGTCTTTCCCCTTGCAACAATTTCATATATATCGTCCATTGTGTCTATGGAGAGGTTGGTTAGCCACTTTGAATATGATGTCATTATCTCAAAAGTTTTTTCTGTAGGCAGAGCAAGAGAATGGTCTATTTGGGTTATATCTTTGTCCTCAGAGAAAAAAGGAAATGTAATAAGAAACCCGTCTCCGTAAGAAGAAAGGTCATAGTGAGAGAGTTTGCCTGCTCTCTCGGCTAAGACTGTACTCGCAAAGTCATAGATATCTTCGCATTTATAGAGGAGAAGTGGGTCTTTGTGTACCCATTTAAGCAAATTCTCTTTCTCTGTATAGTTTTGTTCTTTCATAATCTCTTTTGCTTTATCATAAGAGACGTATTCGAAAGTTATAGGAGTATCTTTAGCTATTATAGAACGGAGTTCCTTTTCTAAAATGGAAAGGTGTTGCTTTGTGAAAATACCTTTGCTGTAACAGTAATAGTATGAATCTCCTATAGATTGTTTGAGGTGAACCCTTGCATTAAAAGCTTTGCTTGCAGCTACAGTGATTAAGAAAGCCAGAGAGTTTTTGTAAATCAAATTCCCCTCTACACTGTTTTTTGATACAAATTCTACTGTAGAAGCGTATTCTACTTTCCATGATAACGGCCTTGGAATATGGTTTATACGACATGCTATAGTATCGCACTCCTTTTGAGGCGCATACTTTAAAAGCAACTCTTTTGCTGTAATGGGGCACGTCAGGAGAACTTCTCCTATCTCTTTAATGTTTACTCTTATCATATTTTGCCCCCCTATCTATTTTACAAAAATCCCTATTCTATTTGTTCTCCCATTTCTTTATTATTTCGAGAACTGATAAGTCTTTCTCTGTAAAATCATCTATTTCAAACTGGTTGCCACTGAAATTTACCAGCTCGAACTTTCCATTCTTTTTTTGAAGCATTAAATCTATATAGCCTATTGTTGCGTTTTTTTCTCCGCCATTTTGAATAATAGGAGTAGACCTCTTGTCTCCCTTTGATTTCCAAATAGGCTTTTGAAAATTGTAATGGTCATCAGCAGAGAGAATTGCATCAGCACAGAGTTTCTTTTCACTCTCTGATTTACTCTCCTTATATGTAGCGGAAGAAATTTTATCGTCTATTTCAATTCCACAATGTGAAAGGACTATTATAATGTCGGCCTTACCGGAAGTTTTTAGTTCTTTTGCAATTTTTTTCACTGCTTTAACAGGTGAGAAAAAATCTTTATCAAGCTCATAACCTCTTACAAAAGGTTTTGGTCCTGTTACTCCTATAACTCCTACTTTTAGCCCTCGAACATTCTTAATGATGTAAGGCTTGACTCCACCTAATAACTTTCCTGCGTTTTCTGAACGGATTTCTTTTTTTGTGGAATCCTTGTAAGGATATTGATCGCCCGTAGTAGGGTCTCCATCTGCGTATCTTACATTTGAACAGAGTACGTCTATCCCATGATTGGTAAGCTTATCTACAATATTATTTAGGACCCTGTCTCCATGTTCTTTCATATTTTTTGTTTTGAAATCATTATTGCCTAGAACCATTGCATCATATTTTATTGTTCCCATTATTTCGATTTCTGGAAGAGCTTCGTGCTTCTCTAGGTATCCCCTCTTATAAATATCTCCGCAATCAAAGAGGAGCAAATTTCCAAATCGTCCTCTCTCGTAGTTTATTATTGTGGCAAATTGTGGAAGCTTATATAGTTGCCCGTGAATATCATTTGTCTGAATAATTCTAAGAGTAAAAAAATCATTTTCCTTTAATTCATTAGCATTTTGACCCGCATAGCACAGGGAGTTTGTAAGGAAAATAAATGTTGCTGTAATGAGTACTGATATAACAAGTTTTTTTGTACACTTTTTCAAGAAAATCTCTCCTTCCACAAAAATTAAAAGGTTGCAAAACAGATGTAGCAATGCTTAATAAATTTTTTATATATAAATTGGAACACAAAAAAACAACTAACCTTACTATATATTATATTCAACTAAGAAATTTTGTATACTCTGTTTGGACTTTATATAAAGATGCTAACTAGGTGTGGCAAATAAAAGCACTCTCATCTAACGTCAAAAAAGTATTAAATCTGATTAGGGAGCTGACGTCATGTTTTACACAAAGTGTTTTTTATGTGAAGATAGTATGGGTAAAAAGGGGTTGACAACTCCAAAAAGATATATTAATATACTAATACGCTAAAGCCCAAGAAGGGTTTTTATTCAGTTAAAATAAGAAATTTCTACAACGACATCAAAAGATGAATTAAAAGCCAAGAAGGCATACTTTTATAAGTATGCCTTCTTTTTTTGTTTCATACTCTAAAAAGACATAAAAAACATCTAACCTTATCGGGCGTTGACCCAAACAAATAAAATAATATATTATGCTGTTAGCTTATGCTAACCAGACATGTGCATTCTGTTTATTAAAGGAGGTGTATTACTGCATATATTTTGAATGTTATCTTTGAAAAATAAATTGTCTTTTTGAGGAAACAAGGAGACTCATGGAAGAAATTTTGCTTACCATATATCTTGAATAACACGAATGCACAATTTAGAAAACAAGGAGTTGTACGGATGAAAAAATTTTTCTCACTTTTCGCAGTTATCGCAGTTATTTCATTTTCAGCACCAGCATTTGCAGCAAATCCATTTACGGATGTACCAGTAGGGCACTGGGCATATGACGCTGTCTCGCAGCTTGCGGCACGTGGTGTAATTTCTAGGTATCCCGATGGGGCTTTTAAGGGTGGTCAGCCCGCAACACGTTACGAAGTTGCTTCTGTTGTTGCAAGGGCAATTGCTACTATAGACAAAGATAAAGCAACAGTTCAAGACATTGAAATGCTCAAGAAACTTACAATGGAGTTTAAAGATGAGCTTGATGCACTTGGTGTAAAAGTAGATAAAATAGACAAAAGAATTGCAGTATTAGAGGATAATTTCGGTGGTTGGAAGCTTAACGGAACACTTATGTTTGAAGCCGTTTTTGCAGATAAAGCAGACGGTGGATATATAAATGGTGAACACGTGAGTAAGTCAAATAAACAGTTTAGAAAAGAGCAATTTTATCTCTACTTGTCAAAGCAGATTGATGAAAACACAAGCTTTTTTGCTGAATACCTCAACGGAGCAGACGACACACGGAATGAAGAGGGCGGAATGGGTGACCTTGGAAAAGGTGCACTAGTTAGAGAAGTTTATGTAAACACAAAGCTTCCATATGATATAAAGTTCAAGTTTGGACGTTTTAATGTGGATTTTGAGGATGAATATGGACTTTTTAACGATGACGAGCCTATGTTTGGTCACTTTTATCTAGATGGTTTTAAGTTGGCAAAAACATTTGGAAACCTTACTGCCACTGGTATTATAGGGCGTAATTCAACAGGTTCTTATAATGGGGCAGAAGAAGACGAATTGGGTTTTGACACAAGTACAGAGCATATGAACTACATCTTAAATTTACACTATGAACCCAGTGAAAAATTCTTTGCCGGACTTTTGGGTTACAGAAGAAACGGTGATGCTGTGGGGAAAGCAGAGGTAAAGAATTACTCACTTGGTACTTACGGAATTTACGGTAATTATAATTTCACCCCGAATATCTCTGCAAAAGGTGTGTTTTATACTCAGAAAATAGATGATAAATTGGTAATTGATGAACAGCTTGATGATAGAGCAAATGCGTGGAAAATAGCACTTGACATCAAACAGGACCTACTTAAATACACATCACTTTGGATTGAGTATGACCAGCAAAAGAATAACTTCGTAGGTATTCATAATGAGCGTTTTGGTATAGGTGGAAGTGGTAATAACGCACCTGTGGGCGGTAATAAACCATTTAATAATAATACAAGCAAATATCTCCTTGTAAGAGCGGAACAAGAGTGGAATGACAAATTCTCCACACGACTTCGCTATGTACGAGTGAATTACGATACAGTGGATTATGACACAGCAACGGAGTATGAAATAGCAGGAATATACCAGTACACACCTGCAATAGCATTTGAGCTTTTATATGACCGTATAGATTTTGGTAATACAACGGCACACAATGCGCCTTTCACAGGTAAAGACCACGTAGTTATCTTTAGGACTACAGTAAACTTCTAGTTTTTGTAAGAAATTTCCAAATAAGGCTACATTAAGGAAGTGTCGATTATGTCGGCACTTCCTTTTTTTATAAAAAACATTGACATAGATTTTCAAAAATAGTATAAGTAATCACTTGTGTGTTGTTTTTTTGCTTTTATACGAGAAATATATCAAAGGAGTTGTAGTGATTGAAAAAGTTGGTTTTTATTGTCGCAGTTATTGCCGTTTTAGTTCTTTCTTCTACGGCGTTTGCTGCAAACCCCTTTGCAGATGTGCCTCAAGGGCACTGGTCTTATGACGCTGTTTCACAACTGAAATCTCAGGGAATTGTGGCAGAGACAAAAGACGAAAATTTTAAAGGCGATAGACTCGCCACTCGTTATGAAATAGCAGCTATTGTTGCACGTGCTTTGGCAAAAATTGATGTAAATAAGGTATCAAAAGAGAATTTGGAAATTATTAAAAAATTAGTTCTTGAATATAATGATGAACTCACGTCACTTGGTGTTAAATCAGATAAAGTTGATAGCAGAATTGCTGTTTTTGAAGAAAATCTATCAGGATGGCAGATAAGTGGTACTTTTAGGTTTGATGCTGTTTTTGGTACAGACAAACAACGATTTTTAAATGAGGGTGCTTATGGAAAGACAAACACGCAGTTCAGAAAAGAACATTTTTATCTTTATTTTACAAAGCAGATAGATGAGAACACTTCATTCTTTGGTGAATATCTAAATGGTGCAGATGATGCCGACGATGTAAATGGTGGTATGGGAGATATGAGTAAATCTGTCTGGAGAGAAGTAAATGTCACTACCTTATTGCCTTATGATATTAAATTTAAGTTTGGACGTTTCTTAACTGACTTTGAAGATGAATACGGCTTGTATAACGACGACGTTCCTATGTTTGGTTATTTCTTCTTAGATGGTTTTAAATTTTCAAAATCATTTGGAAATTTGACAATGACAGGTATTGTCGGTCGTAACCCAAAAGGTTCTTACAATGAATCAGAAGAAGACGAATTGGGCTTTGACGCAAGCAACGAACATATGAACTATGTATTTAATATGCACTATGAACCCAACGAAAGCCTCTTTGCAGGACTTCTCGGTTATTTAAGAGTTGGCGATGCTTCATCAAGTGCTGATGACCTAAACTACAGACTTGGCACGTTTGGGCTTTATGGTGGATATAAGATAACAGAGGGTATAACTGCAAAAGCTCTTTTCTATAGGCAAAATATTGATAGTGGTGTTGCAGAAGCAAATGGCTGGAATGATAGTGCTACAGCTCTAAAGTATATTTTGGAAATAGATCAAGAGTTGCTTAAATTTACGTCTTTATGGATAGAATACAACGAACAAGATAATAACTTTTTAGGTATAAGAATTGAACGCTTCGGGATAGGTGGAAGTAGCTGGAACTATGCTGTAAGCGGAAACAAACCATATAACAATAATAGAGGTAAATATCTGTACATAAAGGCAGAACAAGAGTGGAGTGAAAAATTCTCTACACGTCTTCGCTATACTCATGTCGACTATGATACAGAGAATTATGACAATGCAAATGAATATGGTGCAGCAATAATTTATCGTTATACACCTGCAATTGCATTTGAGCTTATGTATCACTATGTTGACTTTGGTAATACAACAGAACCGGAAGCTTGGCGAGATAGCGACCATGTCGTTATTTTCAGGTCAATAGTTAATTTCTAAATATAATACAACGAGCCACTCTCTTTTGAGGGTGGCCCGTTATTATATAAAACAGACGTCCTCTAGTTATAGTGGGGGACGTCTGTTTTTTTATATATTGTTTTATATTATTGCTTTGTTATCTGCTTTTTATTCTTTCTATGTTGTGTTTATATTCTGGCACTGCTTCCCATACTATGCTTCCTAGCTCACATGGAAATTCTTCACAAAAACCGCAGTGAGGAATTTGGTTTTCCATTGCACACTGACGTATCTTGCATTCGTTACACGACAAACTTTTTGCTCCTGAGGTGAGGCAACCGGTACACCTCATTCTAGACGGAAGTATAAAAGATTCTGCCCCCGATTGTTCTGCTGAAACTGCTAGTTTTGCAAGAGTTATATTATCTTTTCTTTCTGTTGCTTTTTTTGCCTCACAGTTGTCGCAGTCCATCCCGCAACATCCCATATTAGACATCTATTTTTTTGCCTCCGTATCGGTGCTAGGAGTTTTTTTATCAGAAATTCCTCTGTTTAGTTCTTTTGCTCCTATTTTTGATAGTTCAAGGCTTAAGGTTTCAAGTCCCTCTTCTACTGTTCTCCATTCTGTTTCAAAGGCGGAGTCAATCATAAATAATGCTCTTTTTGTGGTGCTGGTTAAAGCTACTTCTCTTGAGTCTCTGTGGTTCCACAACCAACAACATATTCTTTTGTCATCTGCATATACGATATGCTCCGGCTTTACCTCAATAATTTCTTCATCAGAGCCTAAAGGTAGAAATTTTTCGTCACTTTTGCCATATCTAAGGATTAGGTCTCCATCTATTTTGTCTAAATCAAATGCACCCATGGGGAGTAAGTTCATAGCAGATACTGTGTCATATAGGTCTACGATTGTGGATACACTCCATAATTCTCCTTTGAATATCCTGCGTAGGAGTGCTTCTAGAGAGGAGCGGTATTTACTCGGTTTTACTTTCATTTTTGAAAAGACTTCACGCCATTTCAATAGGTCAGGGTGTAGCATCATTGTGTCTGTCGATATGCCTATGTCATTCATTCTTGTTTCTAGTTGTCTTTTTATTCTGTCTACATACTCACTCTCTTTGACTACCTCTGTTATGTCTACAGTGAGCCAACCTATTTTTGTTTCCGGGAAGTTTGTAAGTATGTTGTCGTCTATAGTTATTTTCATTGTCACGCCTCTTTATCTTTTAATTAGTGATGTTTCTATTCTTTTACACAGATATTTAGCTGTAGATCCTACTGCCCAACCTGTGGCGGTTCCTATTAGGAGTAATGGTATTATGTAGTACATAATTGTTATATCTTTTACAAAGAGTGTTGCAACAAGAATTTGTCCTACGTTGAAAGCCCAAGCTCCAGATATACTTATTCCCGATATGGAAAATAGTCTTTTATATTTGGTGTATTGTATAGACATTACTGTCACAGCAAGGAGTCCACCTACCATGGAACAGGAGAATGCGAAAATGTTTCCTGTTAGAAGCCACACCAATACGACCCTCAGTATGATTACGGCATAAGCCTCTTTTACTCCAAGTAGTATGAGAGCTGTGAGGGCAAAAATATTTGCAAGCCCTAGTTTGACTCCTGGAAGAGGCAAAGGGAAAGCGTTTTCTGCTATGTTTATTACAATGGCCATTGCTATAAATAGTGCTGTTAATATAATGTTTTTTGTTTTCATCAATATGTTGTTCCGTCTACTTGTGAGATTTCTGCTCTTCCTTTTACTTTTATAGAAAGTCTATTTGGTAAGCATACAGCTGAGTCTCCGTTGTGAGAAAGCCAACCTCTGCGTATGCAGTCTTTATCTGGACAGTCAGCGTATGTGACGGCAATTTGCCCCTTTTTCATTGTTATTATGTTTGTACCATAAGGACCATTTATAGTCATTGTCCTTTTTTCTTGTATTCCAAAATTTTCCATGTTTATTCTTTTAATTATTTTGCCGTTTTGGGATATGTATGCCACTCTGTTTTCTGTAGAGTAATATAGGTGAAATGTTTGGAGTATGGCAAAGAGTATCATGAATAAAAAAAATATCAAAAAGAGTATTTTATCCCCGGTTCTCATTTCCCGTTGTCCTCCTCAATTGTTTCTAATTCTATTCTCCTGTCCTCTAAGTAGAAGATTTTCTTTGCTGCTTTTGTGATGTATATTTTTTTATAATCTTTTGAAAAAAGTATGGCTTTGATGTCTTTGTGTTTCATCAGAAAGTCCCACGCTTTTTCGCTTCCCATAGAGTAAAGTGCTGTGCAAAGTGCGTCTGCTTCAGCAGAACTTTTTGATATTATTGTTACGGATGAGAGGTCTGAGTTTGCAGGGTATCCTGTTTTTGTATCAAATATGTGGTGATATCTCACTCCGTCTTTTTCAAAAAATCTTTCGTATGAACCAGAGGTTACTACAGATTGGTCTGATACTTTTACTATGCCAAAGTGTTTGCCTCTTGCTTCTGCCGGGTGTTGAAGTCCTAGTCTCCACAACATCATATTGGGACGTCTGCCAACGACAAAAAGATTTCCTCCTAGGTCAATTATTGCAGAGTTTATGTCATCTTCTCTTAGTTCTTCTGCAATTTTGTCTGCTATCCAGCCTTTTGCTACAGCTCCTAGGTCGATTTCCTGTCCCAGCACTTTTTTTACATAACCATCACTTGTTATCTCTATTGTTTTGTGATTTACATAAGGCAGGAGATTTGCTATTTCTTTTTTTGTAGGAACTTTTGGATGATCAGTTCCTATACCCCATAGAGTTACGATTGGTGCTATTGTAGGGTCAAAGTGTCCATCTGTTTTTCTTGCCATTTCAAGTGAGTAGTTTAATATGTCTAGTGTCTCTTGACTGACTTTTGTTTTTATTGCGTAGTACCTATTGATTTTTGAAACTTCTGATGTTTTGATGTTGACTGATAAAAGGTCTTCATAACGGCTTATTTCTTCTTCGGCATCTGCTATAGCCTTTTCTAGCTTTGCTTTGTCTCGTCCGTATGCTGTTATTTTTATTATCGTTCCTAGCTTGTAGGACTCACTGGAAACTGTTATAGGTTTTGGTTTAAACAGGAGCGTGCCCAAAAACGCAAATACAAAGAGGGTTAATAGTGTAGATAAAACTTTCTTAATATTTTTGTGCTTCATGGAAAACCTCCGAGTGAACAGTTATGATTTGTATTTTAACTTCTCTATTATATCTAAACTTTTACTTTCGTGTTGCTTTTTACACATTATTATGTAAGATAAGTTAGAAATTTATGAATTTTATCGGGGTGATGATATGGGTTTTAATGAAACTCCCAAAGCTAACAGGTTACACGTTGGTTTTTTTGGTAGAAGAAATGCAGGCAAGTCTTCTGTTTTGAATTTAATTACAGATCAGCCCGTATCTATTACTTCTGGTTTTGCAGGTACTACTACAGATCCCGTTTATAAAAATATGGAAATAAATCCTTTGGGTGCTGTTACTTTTATTGATACGGCAGGTTTTGACGATGAGGGTGAACTAGGTGCGCTACGTGTCTCACGTACGAAGGAAGTCCTTTCTAAGACAGATGTATCTTTGCTCGTTGTAGGTAGTGATATGGTAGATGACTTGACTTTTGAGAGGTCATGGAGAGAACTTTTTGCAAAAAATGCCTTGCCGGTTGTTGTCGTTTTAAATAAGTGTGATTTGCTTTCTGATAAAGAGAGAGAGTCTATGGTTTCTTTTCTTAGATCAGAGTTGAGTGCTGAGGTTGTTAGTGTTAGCACTTTAAATAATACAGGTAGATTTGAGCTGATTTCTGCAATTATTAGAAATGCCCCCGAAGCTTTTGAGTCAGATACTTTGACAGGTGATCTGTATAATCAGGGCGACGTTGTTGTTTTGGTTATGCCACAGGATATTCAAGCCCCTAAGGGACGGCTAATTTTGCCACAGGTTCAAGTCGTGCGGGATATTCTTGATAATAAAGCTATGCCGTTTTGCACTACTACAGATAATTTGCAAGGGGTTTTAGCTTCTTTGAACACCCCTCCTGCTTTGGTGATTACTGATTCACAAGTTTTTAAGGAAGTTAATTCTATGGTATCTAAAAATGTGCCTCTTACTTCTTTTTCAATTATTATGGCAAGGAGTAAAGGAGATCTTTCTGTTTTTGTACGTGGTGCTTCTGCTATTAAAAATTTGACAGAAAATAGCAGGGTTTTAATAGCTGAGTCCTGTACTCATGCACCTTTGACAGAGGATATAGGAAGAGAAAAAATCCCAGCCCTTTTGCGTAGTCGAGTTGGTAATGGGATTTCATTTGATGTGGCGACAGGATTGACTTTCCCAGATAACTTGAAAAGTTATGATTTGATTTTGCATTGCGGAGGTTGTATGTTTACGAGAAAGCAGTTGATGTCTCGTCTTGTTCAAGCAGAGAGTGAGTCCGTACCTATTACTAATTACGGAGTGGCTATGGCAGAGTTATCAGGAATTCTTAATAGAGTTACTGAGATGTTTCAAGAGCTTAAATAGAATATTCTATTTGAATTTGTTTTTCTATAAAAAAAGACGAGAGCGATTGCCCTCGTCTTTTTTCTGTTTATTTGTGGTGTTTGTAATCTTTTGCTTTCCAACCGTCTGTGGCTACAAATTCTGCTTTTAGTGTTGTGTTTTTTGCATCGTATTTTAAGTTTTCAAATGATACGGTGTATGTCTGTCCTTTTGTAAGTCCACGTACTTGTAATGTGATGTCATCATTGTCATAAGTGATTATCTTAACTGGATATACTTTTTTCTGGGCATCTTTTACGTTAATTTTTTCGCCTTTGTTCCAGTAGATGTTGCAGTCCTTTGTCCTAACGTCGTTAAAATCTACATTTAGTTGGTCTGTGTAGTTAAATTCGATTTTTTTAATGTAGAGATTTAGATGCTCATTGTTACATTTAATTTGCTGTGTTGCTCCTGATGTTGCTTGTACTTGGGCTTTTTTGTTGTATGATTTGTATTTCCAACCCTCAACGGCTACGAATTCTGTTTCAAGAGTTACGTTTGTGTTGTCAAAAGGAATGTTTTCAAGTTTTACTCTGTATTTTTCTCCATTTGTAAGACCATCAACACGTAACTTTATGTCATCGTTGTCATATCCAATTATTGACGCTTTGTAATGTTTACCTTTTAAGTCTGATACTGTTATTTTTGTTGTATCGTTCCAAGTTATGTTGCAACGAATTCTTCTTGAGTCTCTAAATTCTATTTCAACTTCGTTTCCGTGTTCAAATTCTATTTCATGTATGTAGAGTTTGCCTTTTTCTGTTACAGGTGTTGTTTTATGCTTTGTTTGTTGCTTATCTGGATTTTTTACTTTCCAGTCGTTTATTGTTTTTACTATTCCTTCTAGGTCTACACCTCTGTGTTCGCCAACTTGTACGTTGTTTAGCTGGAATGTGTATGTCTCGTTTTGTTTGGCGTTTTGGATGTGTAGTTTGTATGTGTCGTTGTCATCTTTTACAAATACTGCCGGCACATTTTTGCCACTAGAGTCTCTTACAGAGAGTGTTTCTTGCTCTGTCCATATGATATTTGTCTTTCTTGTAGTGGTGTCTTTTACGTCTATTTCCACTTCGCCCTTACCGTTGTATTCTATTTCTTCGATGATTACTTTCTTGTTTGAAGCTGCAAATGCCATTGTTGAAAAGAGTGCTACGAGAACTGCAAGTGTGATAAGTATCTTCTTCATAAAAATCCCTCCTGTGATGTGGTGCTATTTTGATACGAGATTTATATATGTTGAGTCCTTTGGTAAATGCTTTAATGGGTCTAACGGGTAGCCGAATTGTTTTCTTACTTCAAAATGTAGGTGATTTGTTGTCGCTCTTCCTGTACGCCCTACTGTGGCTACTACTTGGTTCTTTTCAACTTTTTGCCCTACTTTTACCTTGATTATATTACAGTGTGAATATAGTGTCCACAAGTTATTTGCATGCTGTATTATCAAGACTTTTCCATAACCTCGGAAGCCCTTTCCCCCCCCTGATACTATTTCTACTGTGCCGGGTAGGACTGCGTGTATGGGAGTGTTTTGAGGTGCTACTAGGTCAAGCCCGTGGTGACGTCTGTGTCCTTTTTTTCTGTTTCTGTTAAAGTTGCCGACAAGTTTCCCCGTTTTTATTGGCCATGACATTTTGTTTACTAATGCAGGAGTCTCTCCTGATAGTATTTCTTCTGAGTCCCAGTTAGTTTCTCCTGTGGAAGTGATGTTTCTAAGAGCTGTTTCAAGTGGGTCTTCTCTTAGCTCTTTGTAGTCTATTGTGTTGGCAGAGGAAGGGGAGATGAGGAAAAGGTTTGCACAAAGTACAAGGACAAGAATTATTTGTCTCTTTGTCGTTCTTGCTGTTTGTATATCTTTAATTTTTATTATTGACGTATTTGTAGGTATATTGCTTTTTTTGTCGTTATTGAACATTATTAAGCCTACCTCATTTATTTTTTTTTACGTCGTAGAGAAGTCGACGACAAAGTCAACCATTTCTTCCATTATTTCGGGCGAGTTCTTTCCGTCTCTGTTTCTAAGAGAATGGTCGGCTTTTGATATTTCTATAAATATCTTGTTGTTTTCCGGTATGTTTACCATTTCTAGTAATTCTTTACAGTTGTCTTTTGGGAATATTTCGTCGTTTTCTCCACGGAAAGAGATTAATTTATTTGTTGTTACTTTTTTTAATATTTCTATGTTTGTTGAGTCACATAGTGATGATAGTATGGGGAGTTTCATTATATATGGATTTTTTTCTTCGTATGATTTAGTGCCTGTCCCACTTAGCACAAGTGTGTCTATGGTAATCTTTTCGCAATTTTCTTTCTCTGCGTTGCCTGCCGCAACCGATAAAGCAATTATCCCGCCAAGTGAAAAGCCCCAAAGCCATTTTGTTTCATCCTTTACTATAGATGCAATTTTTCTTATTGCGATAAATACATCTTCTTCTTCCTGTGCAAAAGTTTTGCCCAGGAATGCAGCTTTTATCCATGCACCTACATTGTCAAGGTAGTTGTCTCTGTTGCGTGTGTTTCTAGATGTTTCTATGAGCCAGGCACGAAATCCTCTTTTTACTAATGATTCGGCAAGATATTTGAATTTGTTTATGTGTGACAAATTGGCGCTACTATGTACGCCATGGAGCAAAATTACATTCGTACCGTTGAAATTTTGTGGCTCACAACGGCATAAGTGAACTTCCCTATCTCCGAAAGTCCCCTCTAATATTGAATGAACTGTTTCTTTTGCAAAGTTTAGTTTGTTACACATTTTTAACTTTCTTACTTTTTGTTGTGTGCTACGAGTGCAACTGCTGAAGCTATAGATAGTAGCTTTGCTTCTGAAGTGTCAGCACGGCTCGTTAGAACTATTGGCGCAGCAGCTCCAAGCACGATTCCTGCTGTTTTGTTTTCTGAGAAGTATATAAGTGCTTTTGACATCATATTTGCAGATTCAATGTTAGGAGCAAGCAATATGTCTGCGTATCCTGCAACATCAGAAACGATTTTCTTGTGTTTTGCGGATTCTGGTGAGATTGCGTTGTCTAGCGCCAAAGGCCCGTCAATGAGACACCCTTTTATCTGTCCTCTGTGGTTCATTTGTGTAAGGTTCGCAGCGTCAAGTGTGGCAGGCATATCAGGGTTTATAACTTCAACTGCAGCAAGGGCAGCAACTTTTGGAGTTTCAATTCCAAAAGCGTGTGCAAGCTCTACTGCGTTTTTCACAATTTCCGCTTTTACTTTTAAGTCAGGATACATATTAAATGCTGGATCTGTCATAAAGAAGAGTCTGTCATAACCCTTTACTTCGTGTATGTATGAGTGAGAGAGGGTCTTCCCGGAACGGAGTCCTTTTTCTTTGTTTAGCACAGCACGGAGGAAATTTGCTGTTGTTACCATGCCCTTCATTACTATTTGTGCTTTGCCACTAGAGACAAATTCGACGGCTGTAAGTGCAGTCGCTACTTCCCCTTCTCTTGTGTCATGTACTTCATAGTTTGAGAGGTCTATATTTAGTGCTTTTGCAACTTCATTTATTTTGTCGCTGTTACCTACGAGTATTGCGTCTGCTATTTTGAGTTTGCGAGCAGATTCTACTGCTTCCATTACTTCGTAGTCTTCTGCACATGCTACGCTTATTTTCATAGGACCAACTTTTTGAGCATGAGTTAATAGGCTTGAGAGAGATTTTATTTGTTCCACAATTTATTCCTCCTAATGCTTAGATTTTATTCTGTTTAAAATGTTTAACGTATTATGAGTTGTAATTATACACTTTTATGCGGTTATTTTCCTACTTTGTGCCAAGAGATATTATTTTTGTAAAAGCTCTTTCAGGTGACATATCAATATATTCTATTTGTTCCTCTGGATAGAAGAACACTAGTCCAGTAGTGGGGTTAGGCGAAGTTGGTACAAATATCGAAACTTCTATTTTGCCGTCTTTTTGTGTTTCTTTTTTTGTTACAAATCCTATAATGTAGCCATTTCCACAAGGGACTTTTGCTGTACCCATATAATTATTCCCGTTACTTCTGGTAAATGTCTGGATTAAGTCGCAGAAAGTAGTATACCAGCCACCAATGAGGGGAATTTTGGATATAAATGTTTCTACTATGTCCAAAAACCACTTTTCTTTTCTTCTCAGTTTTCTTCCTGTGTAGGTAATTATTATAATAATGAGAAACCCTATAGTAAAGGAAGTTGTTCTTGAATCTGTGATACCAAAAATAAAGTGCGTAATATTCATACCTATTTTAAATAAATAGAATAGGACAAACGCAAATACACCAAGAGGTATAAATGCAAGACAACCTAGAGCAAAATCTTTTAAAGTTTTAGTGAAAAAACCCTGTTTAATATATTTATGTGAATTTGTTCCCACAAAATTCAACTCCTTCTCTTGTCAACTTGCCCCCTTTTGATTATCCTAGCAGTAGATAGTAAATGGGGGGATGGTCATGCTTTATTTTGTTACTAAACTTATTGTACAACTTTATTTCTATATTTATCATCGGTTAGAAGTTTTTGGACGAGAGGATATAACACCTAAGAGACCTATAATTCTTGCGTCTAACCACGCAAGCTATTTAGATCCCCCTGTGGTGGGCCTGAGCTTCTACCCGGAGAAACTTAATTTTATTGCATGGGAAGGACTTTTTAAAGTCCCTGTACTTGGTACTTACCTTGATAATATGGGCGCTGTCCCTGTGAGCCACGAAAATAAAAACAGCTCTGCGAGCTTGCTTCGTATGGTAATGGGTTTCTTAAACAATGGCAACAGTATTTTTATATGTCCTGAGGGGCATAGAACTTTAGACGGCAACTTACAGCCTATAGAGGGTGGAGTTGCAATGCTCTCTCTCAAAACAAACTCTCCTGTCGTACCGGTGTGGGTTGGGGGTTCTTATAGGGCAATGGCACCTCACATGAAATTTCCTCGTCCTTCAAAAATCACAGTAACTTATGGAAAAGAAATAGACCCCACTTTGATACCGACTGATTTTGATGAAAAAGCAAAAAGAAAATATATTCTCGATAAAATCGAAGAATTTTATAAAAAAATGGACGAGTCAGATAGGAAAAAATACCCAAGATAAAAAATATAAGGTGCTGAGTTTTTTTTAAAAACTTCAACACCTTTTTATTGTCACACGAAGTTGTTACATAAATGTATTGAAAATGCTTCTTTATTACAAAACTCGCCCTACTTCTATGATATAATACAAAATATTAAATCTTTAACATCCTAAGGAGGATGATTTTTGGTGAGTTCCGACCTAAGCGGCAGTATACTTTTGCTTGCCGTATTATTGTTTTTGTCTGGATACTTTAGTGCGACAGAAACATCTATAACAGCAATGGGGAAAAGTAAATTTATGGCATTGCTGGATGAGTTTCCTGGTAGAAAAAAAGAACTAAGCTGGTTAATGGATAATATCTCAAAAGCCGTTAACGTAACATTGATAGGTAACAACCTTGTTAATATTGCATCAAGTGCTGTTGCGACAACCTTAGCCATCTCGTTTTTCGGTACAATGGGGCCTGTCTATGCAGTTGCTGTGATGACACTTCTAATAGTAGTATTTTGCGAAATACTTCCTAAAAACTTTGCAATAGTAAAAAAAGAATCTATCTTACTGAAGGTTTTACCATCTCTCTATTTATTAAGCATAATAATATCCCCTATAACAGGACTGCTAAACCTCATAATCAACGGTATTGGGAAACTTGTCGGTGCCGACTTAATGTCTTTTGGTGGATTTGTTACAAGAGAAGAGATAGAGCACATCGTATCAGAGGGTGGGGCATCTGGCGCACTCGAAGAAGATGAGCAAAAAATGATACATGGTGTAATTGCTTTTGAAGAGACGAGAGTTTCTGAAGTAATGGCACCGAGAATAGACGTCTACGCTATAGATGAAGAGGGCACAGCAGAAGAAGCAGTAAAAATCTTCTTGGAAAGTGGACACTCACGTATTCCAGTATACAAAGAAGACCTTGATGATGTAATTGGAGTGCTATATGCAAAAGACCTTCTTGCACCACTTGCCGCAGGAGCAAAAAACATTTCCATACTAAACGTAATGAGAAAGCCACTCTTCGTGCCAGAGACAATGAAAACAGACGAAGCCCTCGACATAATGAGGAAATCGAAAAAACACATCGCAATAGTAGTTGATGAATATGGTGGAATGGCAGGGCTTGTATCCCTTGAAGACCTCATAGAGGAAATCATAGGAGACATACAAGACGAATATGACACAGAAAAGCCTGAAATAATGAAAGAAAACAATGGTACATACCTTGTGCAAGCACAAGTAAACTTAGAAGATTTATCAGAAGCGTTATCTTATCCTTTCTGTGACTCCTTCGAACAGGTAGACACTCTAGCAGGAATGATGCTTGAAATATCAGGAAACTTCCCAAGTGAAGGGCAAACCATAGAATTTGGGCCATGGGACTTAACAGCTGTAGAAGTACAAAGCCACAGAATACTTCAAGTGCGCCTAAAGTATGTAGAAGATAGAGCTGAAACAGAAGAATAAATGTAAAAAAATACAAATAAATAAAAAATAAGCAAAGTATGCGAAATTTGTAAGAAACACGTATATCTTGCAACAATAATGTAAACATAAACTACGTATTTCGTTTAAAAGTCGAGATACGTAGTTTTCTTTTTATTAAAAAACATAAAAAATATGAATGTTATTTTTTTCTCAATATATCATTTTAAAAATATTTGTGAGATAATATACAGTAAGCGATTGTATATAAATATAATCCTAAAACTTATAAAAAGGTTGACGCTCAGGAGGTCTATACGATGGTACGTAAAATAGTAACTTTAGATGGCAATGAAGCTGCTGCATACGTTGCTCATGCGGTAAACGAAGTAATCTCGATATATCCTATCACACCATCTTCGCCAATGGGAGAATGGTCGGATCAATGGACAGCTGAGGGAAGACCAAACATATGGGGCACAGTACCTCATGTTGAAGAAATGCAAAGTGAAGGCGGAGCATCTGGCGCTTATCATGGCTCCTTACAGGCAGGTGCCTTAGGGACAACATTTACGGCATCACAGGGATTACTACTAATGATTCCTAACATGTACAAAATAGCAGGGGAATTAACAAGTACTGTAATGCACGTAACAGCAAGAACAATTGCTACACACGCACTATCAATATTCGGGGACCATTCAGACGTAATGGCAGTCCGTAACACAGGCTGGTCAATGCTATGTTCTTCCACAGTTCAAGAAGTAATGGACATGGCCCTAATTGCCCAAATGTCAACGCTTGATAGCAGAGTTCCTGTACTTCACTTCTTTGATGGTTTTAGAACAAGCCACGAAGAAATGAAAGTAGAAGAATTTGACTACGATGACATGAGAGCACTCATCGACGATGAACTCGTAAGGAGTCATAGATACAACAGATTGAGTCCTGATATGCCATTTATCAGAGGAACAGCACAGAACCCTGATACATTCTTCCAAGCTCGTGAAGCCTGCTCATCATATTACAAAGCAGTGCCTGATATTACACAAAATGCAATGGACGCCTTCGCAAAAAGAGTAGGACGTTCTTACCACCTCTTTGACTACTATGGATCAGAAGAAGCCGAAAGAGTAATAGTCATAATGGGATCTGGTGCAGCTGTAGTAAGAGAAACAATAGAAAAACTAATTGCAAATGGAGAAAAAGTCGGAGTACTTGTAGTGCGTCTATTTAGACCATTTGACATATCAAGATTTTTAAACGCACTTCCTGCTACAGTAAGAAGCATTGCTGTACTTGATCGTTGCAAAGAACCAAACTCAATATGTGAGCCTCTCTGCATGGATGTAAAAGAAGCACTATCAGAAACAGACGTATTGGTTATTGGTGGTCGCTATGGACTCTCATCAAAAGACTTTACACCTGCAATGGTCAAAGCTGTATATGAAGAACTCAAAAAAATAATGCCTAAAGATGGCTTCACAATAGGTATAGAAGACGATGTAAACTTCTCAAGCCTCACCTACGACAAAACATTTGACACAGAAGACCCAGAGACAGTACGTTGTCTATTCTACGGACTTGGTTCAGACGGAACAGTTGGAGCAAACAAAAACTCAATAAAAATTATAGGAGAAGAAACAGACCTATATGCACAGGGCTACTACAGCTACGACTCAAAGAAATCTGGAGGAATAACAGTAAGTCACTTGCGTTTTGGTCCTAACGAAATCCTTGCAAGCTACATGATAAACAAAGCAAACTTTGTAGCATGTCACGTATACTCATTCCTCGAAAAACTAGACATACTGGCAAGTGCTGCAAATGGTGGTACATTCCTCCTAAACAGCCCATTCGGACCAGATGAAGTATGGGATAAACTACCACGCACCACACAGCAGAGAATAATAGACAAAAACCTTAAATTCTACACAATTGATGCTATTAAAATTGCAAAAGAAACAGGCATGGGAAGCAGGACAAACACAATAATGCAGACATGCTTCTTCGCAATAAGCGGAGTCCTTGAAAAAGAACGTGCAATCAAAGCAATAAAAGATTCAATCGTAAAGAGCTACACACGTAAAGGACAGGCAATAGTAGACAAAAACATCAATGCAGTTGATGCAACACTTGATCATCTATACGAAGTAAAAGTGCCTATGGAAGCTACAAGCAACTTTGACATCAAATTCCCTGTTGCAGAAGACGCTCCTGACTTTGTAAAAGAAGTCCTTGCTCCAATGATGATACTCAAAGGAGATGACCTTCCTGTCTCTGCACTATCAGAAGACGGTACATTCCCAAGTGGAACAACACAATACGAAAAACGTAACATTGCAATAGACATTCCATCATGGGATCCATCACAATGTATACAGTGTGGTAAATGCTCTATGGTATGTCCTCATGCAACAATAAGAGCAAAAGTATATGACCCTGACCTACTCGAAAAAGCACCAACCACATTCAAATCAACAGATGCAAAATGGAAAAACTTTGAAAGTAAAAAGTTCACCATTCAAATTGCACCAGAAGATTGCACTGGTTGTGAACTCTGCGTAAATGCATGCCCGATAAAGGGTGATAACAAACCGCTTAAAATGGTAACTCAAATGGAAGTAAGAGAAGAAGAACGTAAAAACTGGGACTTCTTCCTCGAAATTCCAGAAGTAAACAGAAAAGAACTAAACACATCAACAGTAAAAGACGTACAGCTACTTCGCCCACTCTTTGAATTTTCGGGAGCATGTGCTGGATGTGGAGAAACGCCATACATCAAGCTACTCTCAGCACTATTCGGAGACAGAGCAATGATAGCAAATGCAACAGGCTGTACTTCCATATACGGAGGAAACCTCCCGACAACACCATGGTGTGTAAATGATGAGGGAAGAGGTCCGGCATGGAGCAACTCACTCTTTGAAGATGCAGCAGAATTTGGACTTGGATTTAGACTCACACTAGATAAACATGCAGAATATGCGTCAGAGCTACTCCAGAAAATGGAAAACGAAATAGGGAGTGACCTTGTATCTGCAATACTTGACGCTCCACAGTCAACAGATGAAGAGATAAAAGAAGTACAGGCAAAAGTCGAAGAACTAAAAGAACGCCTTGAATATGTAGGAAGCGAAAGTGCAGAAGAAATGATGTCACTTGCAGACTGCCTAGTCAAAAAGAGCGTATGGTGCATAGGTGGAGATGGTTGGGCATATGACATAGGTTACGGTGGACTTGACCACGTAATCGCGTCAGGCAAAAACGTAAACATTCTTGTACTTGACACAGAAGTCTACTCAAATACAGGTGGACAGATGTCAAAAGCTACACCAAGAGGTGCAGTCGCCAAATTTGCAGCAGCAGGAAAAACAACAGGCAAAAAAGACTTGGCAATGATGGCAATGTCTTATGGAAACGTCTATGTAGGTAAAATTGCACTAGGTGCAAACGATGCTCACACGGTAAAAGTATTTAAAGAAGCAGAAGCCTACAACGGTCCCTCCTTGATAATTGCTTACAGCCACTGTATAGCACATGGAATTGACATGGCAAAAGGATTGGAACAGCAGAAAAAAGCAGTAGAATCAGGGCATTGGATGCTCATGCGTTACAACCCTGAACTCAAAAAAGAGGGCAAAAACCCACTCATAATCGACTGCAAAGAGCCATCAATACCACTAAAAGACTACATATACAACGAAACAAGATACAAGAGACTCACAGTAATTAAAAAGCAAGAGGCAGAACTCTTACTTGCAGAAGAAGAAAAAGATATTAAACAGCGTTGGCGCATGTACAAACACCTAGCTGAAATGCCTATGGAGGACTAAAGATCAAAATGAGCAAAGAAGTTTACAAGCAAGAGATAGTAAATTCAAAAGGTCACTTGATAGTAAAAAAGGTATCTTCTGTACCTGTACCAGAAAAGGTAGAAGTCGAAGTAGCTCCCTCAATAGAAGTAAATGAAATAAAAAAAGAAATAACACCGGCTCCAACAGCAACAGGTGAAAACAAACAAACAAACAAACCAAAAGCAAAAGTTGGTATCACAGAAACATGTTTCCGTGATGCACACCAATCCATAATGGCGACCAGACTTGCCACAAAAGATATGTTACCAATATGCGAAGCAATGGACGAAGTGGGCTACCACTCCATAGAAATGTGGGGTGGAGCAACATTTGACTCATGTATGAGATTTCTCAACGAAGACCCATGGGAAAGACTTAGACTAATAAGAGCACAACTCAAAAAGACAAAAACACAAATGCTATTGCGTGGTCAAAACGTAGTTGGCTACAGACACTACTCAGACGAAGTCGTCCGTGAATTTGTAAAAAGAGCAATAGGCAACGGAGTAGACATCATCAGAGTATTTGATGCGCTCAATGACTTGCGTAACATGTCAGTAGCAGCAGAGGCAGTAAAAAAAGAGGGCGGAGAATTGCAAATGACAATCTCCTACACAATCTCTCCTGTCCATACACTTGACCTCTTTGCGAAACAGGCACAAGACATGGTAGCAATGGGTGCAGACTCAATATGTATAAAAGACATGGCAGGACTCCTCTCTCCTGTATCTGCAAAAGCCCTAGTAACGGCAATAAAAAACAAAGTAGACATTCCAATTCAGCTACACAGCCACTACACAAGTGGAATGGCAGCTATGTCATATTTTGCAGGGTTAGAAGCGGGAGCAGACGTAGTTGACTGTGCAATATCACCATTTGCAATGGGTACAAGCCAGCCTGCTACAGAGTCAATCGTAGCAGCCCTCAAAGGCGGAGACCTTGACACAGGAATAGAACTGGAAAAACTAATTCCTATAGCTGACTACTACAAAGGACTAAGAGAAAAATACAAAGACATCATAATGGGAATAAGCGGAGTAAACGTAAACATACTCCTCTACCAGATTCCAGGAGGAATGTACTCAAACCTCCAAAGCCAGTTAAAAGAAGGCAATGCCCTAGATAAACTCAAAGATGTAATGGAAGAAATACCTAGAGTAAGAAAAGAAATGGGCTACCCTCCACTTGTAACACCAACAAGCCAAATAGTTGGTACACAAGCAACAATGAACGTAATCTCAGGAGAGCGTTGGAAAGTAATACCCAAAGAAGTAAAACAATACTTCCTAGGTTACTACGGGAAAACACCTGCACCTGTTGACCCAGCAATCCAGAAAATCGTTCTTGGAGACGAACAGCCTATAACATGCAGACCGGGCGAAAAAATTGCTCCTGAACTAGCACAGGCAGAAAAAGAAATAGGAATGTACGCAACACAGCCCGAAGACATCTTGTCATATGTAATGTTCCCACAGGTAGCAAAAGACTTTATCCCTGCTAAATATGTGAGAGAAAACAAAACAGATGTAGGGCTTGAAGCCCCTGTTTCTCCTGAATCCTACGGAGTATAGCCTAGACAAAGCAAAAGCACCAAAAGCACCAAAAGCTTCACAAAATTATGAGAGTCACATCAAGTAACTTATCTCATCATAATTTTCAAATGGCACAAAACAAAAAATAAGCCCCACACTTAGTTAAGTGTGGGGCTTATTAATATATTAGGATTTATTTTCTCTTTGTTTTATATATATATTCGTAAAGAGTTTTATAAAGCAATGGTGGTTCTATTGGTTTAGACAAGTGGGCATTCATACCGGCTGCAATACTCTTATCAATATCATCACTAAAAGCATTTGCAGTCATTGCAATAATAGGTATCTCTTTTACACCCGGTAAACTTAAATTACGGATAGTTGTTGTCGCAGTTAGTCCGTCCATAATAGGCATACGAATATCCATCAAAATTGCATCGTAATAATTCTCAGGTACAGAAGAAATCTTCTTAATAGCAATCAAGCCGTTCTCTGCTACATCTACCTCAAAACCTTTTGCAGTAAGTAGTTTTTTTGCAACTTCAACATTTATGGGGTGATCCTCGCAGACCAAAACCCTCTTTCCTTCAAATGAGAAATCTTCAAAATCCGTCTTCTGTAAAAATTCTTGTCCTAAGCCAGCAGTTCTCCTGAAAGCAGAGACCAAAGTACTCTTTAACATAGGTTTAGACATAAACATATCAACACCGGCACGTCTTGCTTCAACCTCAATAGATGCCCAGTCAAAAGCCGTCATAATAATAATGGTAACATCCGGGCCTACAATCTTTCGCAGCTGTCTTGCTGTTTCTATGCCGTCCATCTCAGGCATCTTCCAGTCCAACAAAATCATATTAAAGTAGCTTCTGTTAAGCTCCTCGGCCTTAACAAGGTCTATAGCTTTTTTCCCATTGTCAACCCACTGTGCTTGAATACCCATATCGCTTAGAATTTGGACTGTGTTTTCACAAACAATTGCATCATCGTCTACAACTAAAGTCCTCCACTGATCAAAATTGTAGTTTATCTTTGCTTTTCTGAAAGCGATATTTTCCTCTGTGAGCCCGACTTTTACTGTTATATTAAACTCAGTGCCTCTGTTTTTGATAGAATGAACAACAATTTTCCCGCCCATAAGCTCGACGATATTTTTACAAATAGCAAGACCAAGTCCTGTACCAGCATACCTTGTTGTTGAAGAATCATGTTCTTGGGCAAAAGGTTCAAAAAGATGAGGCAAGAAACTCTCCTCTATACCACACCCTGTATCTGTTATAACAAAACGTAAAATTGCGTCGTCCTTATCATTTTTGACGTGTCCTACTCTAATAGTGACCTTGCCCCTATCGGGAGTAAATTTAATGGCATTCCCGACAATATTGTTGATAACCTGTTCTAGCTTTAATTCATCAAACATGTAGGAATGTTCAATATTTTTATCTACTACGCAATCGAAGTCAATATTTTTAATATTCGCTTGCGAATAAGATACTGTTGCGATATTTTGTATAAAATCATCAAAAAGCACAAGCTTTTTTTGTAACAACATCTTGCCACTCTCTATACGACTCATATCCAAAATGTCATTTATAAGTGAAAGTAAAAATCTTGAAGAAATTCCAATTTTCGCAAGGCAGTTTTTAAGCTCAGTTGGATTGTCAATGTTGTTTGCTGCTATTGTAGACATACCGACGATTGCGTTCATAGGAGTCCTAATTTCGTGGCTCATATGTGAGAGAAACTCAGTTTTTGCAGTACTTGCTTGCTTTGCAGAAAGCAAAGCGACGTCTAAAATAGCACGTTTTTTTTCTTCTTCGCTCAATATATCTGTAATGTCCCTCTGAGTCATTAAGATAGTTTTATCTTCTTTTTTTATGTAAGAAAAGCGAATTTTTTTGTTTGCGATACTCCCATTTTTTTGATAAGCATCAAAATAAACGGCGTAAAAATCTTTTGTCTTTAATTCCTCAACAATTGTATCAACAGAGAACTTTTCTAAAAGTTGCTTTTTATCTTTCCCTAGGGCACAAGTCTCAAGGTAAGCTTTCATAGTATCAGAATAAGATTGGTCGGCAAGAGGCAACATTGCACTTGTGGTTTTGCTTGCTATATAAAAGAAAGAATCCCTTTTTGCATCAAGATAAGAAATATAATCATAGTCATGCTCTACTGCATGAGTGACGAGTTCACTTGTAATTTCCTGCTTAGTCATATCAACAATCGTAAGGAAACCAATTAGTTGCTGAGACGCAGGGGAAATAGCTAATTTAACATTAACCTCACAGATTTGTTCAGAGGTGTTTTTGTCAAATTGCATTTTTGTCTTGAAAGTACAAGAAGTAATACCTTTTTTAAAGTTTCCTCTTAACCTCTCTACATTTATATTTTTTGCGAATTCACATACTAAGCTTTTATCTGTAATATAACCAGACAAAGAGGAAATAAGCTCCGTGCAGGAAGTGGAAAAATATTTAGATATATTATTGGGTGTCATATCAGTAATATTGACTATAACATCTAAATCTAAATTACAGTGTCCCAACATAATTACGTCTTTTCCAATAGTTGCGTCCTGATATGCCATAGCATCTTGGTATCTTTGCTGTAAAGCCGAGTTCTCTTCAGAAAGACGTGCCTCTATTGTTTTGGTGCGTGTTATATCAATATTGATTGTGCTAAGGACATCTCTTCCATTTAGAGTGTTGCGAATTGTATGACAACGCAAATACTTAATGTTGTTTTTTGCTGTTAAAATACGGACTTCCCAATCAACAGGATTTATATTTTCTTTTCTGGCACTATCAAAAATATCTTTGACCTTATCTAAATCATCTGGATGTACATATTTTTTATAATCCAGTTTATTTTGAATATCTAAGTTTTCTCTCTCAGACTCAAACAAATTAAAAAATGTCTCAGAAGCATATATAAATTCAAAATTAGGAGTATCTTCACAAATGTGGAAAGAAGTGAAAGGTGTATTGTTATACAACTCCAGCTCTCTATTCAAAAGTGCGCTATCATAAGCCAAGTTTGTAAGGTCTCGTGATGTAAAAGAAGTATGAAGGGAAGTAACAAGAAAAGAACCATCACTATTATGAATATTGGCAGTAACCTTCATGACGAGATTCATTGTATCGGGACTGATTTTTTTAAAGATAAGATCTGCAACAATAAAAGTATCAAAATTAGAAATCTCTCTTTCGTTGAGATTTCTAATTTCATAACTATATGAATCAAAAGTGTTATCAAGAGTTTTAGATAGTGTAAGCTCCAAATTCTCCCTGCCAATAACAATTTCATCGGGATCGGATCCAATCCAAACAACATCTGAAGATACACAACTTAGGATTGTCGGGATATCTTTATCGATAAGATATGAACTGGCTAACTGCATAAAGACGTCCATGGCACTCTTAAACTCAAGCATGGTGTTCAACTCCAAAAGAATATATTTTTATAAGTGTATTGATGATTGTACTATTAAATATGGCTTTTTGAAAGGGATATACAGAATATATTAACCCCAAAATCATAAAGAGCTTTACTCTTTATATCAGAAAAACTGATAATGAACCATTTAATAATTTGTATTTTAAAGGTTGTAAAAAAATGACTTCTAAAACTATGTGAAGTCGGTAAAATAGGGGTAAATGATATGGAGAAGAAATTAAAGAAATAGAGGGTGATTTTTATGATAGAAATAAACACAAAAGGTTTAAATTGTCCACAGCCAGTAATAAAAACAAAAGAAGCTGTAGACAAAGGTGAAAAAGAAATAACTGTAATTATAGATAATAAAGTTGCTCTATCAAACGTAACAAGATTTCTTGAAAATAAAGGATACACCATAAAAACAGAAGAAAAAAATAATGACTACATAGTCAAAGCAGAAATTCAGAGAGAAATAAAAATAGAGAAACAAGAAGATAACGGGAAAATTGGAGATTACTCGGTACTTCTACTATCTGACAAACTTGGCGCAGACTCAAATGGACTGGGAGAAGTTTTAATGAAAGCCTACATAGGGACTCTATCTCAAGCAGATAAACTTCCAAAAGTAATAGCTCTAATGAACAGTGCTGTAATGATGTCGCTACCAGAAAATTCTGTATCAGACACACTAAAAGAAATATCAGACAACGGAGTAAAAATCCTTGTATGTGGAACTTGTACAAAACACTTTGGTATAACAGAACAAATAACAGTTGGGACAATATCAAATATGTTTGAAATAACAGAAGAAATCTTTGCGGTAGCCAAACCGCTTATAATGGGATAAAGCAATGTCAATATACTTAAACAACGCAGCTACAACATGGCCGAAACCGAAAGAAGTTGCGGACTCAGTATATGACTTCATGGTAAACCAAGGAGCAAACGTGGCAAGAGGTGCAGCAACAGAGCGTGACCTTGCGTCACTTGACAATGTATTCTCATGCAGACTTGCTATTGCAGAACTTATGGGTGGATATGACAAAGCGAACCCTAAATATGTAACATTTACACCAAATATAACAGAATCAATAAACACAATACTCAAAGGCATAATAAAACCGGAAATGAGAATTGTAACCACATCAATGGAACACAACGCAGTAGTTCGCCCTCTTCGTAGATTAGAAGACACAGGAGTAAAAGCCGAATACATACAGTGTAGTATGAAAGGGTATCTCTCACCTACATCACTTGACATAGCACTACAAGAGAAAACAGACCTAGTCATAATGTCACATTGTAGCAACGTATGTGGTTCATTAAATGATATAGAAAAAATAGCAGAAGTATGTGCCAAACACAAAGTTCCACTAGTAATAGACAGCGCTCAAACAGCGGGAATTATACCAATAAACATAGCAGATTTGGGTCTGTCGGCACTATGCTTTACCGGACACAAAGGACTATTTGGCCCACAAGGAGTAGGTGGAATAGTATGGAGTCCAAAATTTGCAGAACTTTGCGAACCTCTTATAGATGGTGGCACGGGCAGCTTCTCACACGAAGAACACCAGCCGACCCAACTACCGGATAAATTTGAATCTGGAACTCCGCCACTCCCTGCAATAGCAGGGCTACTTGCTTCTGTAAACTGGATAAAGAAAACAGGAATGACAGAAATAAGAGAAAAAGAAGAAAAACTGGGTCAAAGACTAGAAGATGGACTTCGTAAAATTAAAGGACTTCGTATTGCTGGCCCGGCAGAAGAAGACAAGAAATTACCTGTCTATGCTATAAACATCAAAAACAAAGATAATGCAATAATGGCAGCAGAACTATCTAATACATATGAAATAGAAAGTCGTCCCGGGCTACACTGTGCCCCTCTTGCACACAAAACATTAGGCACATTCCCGGAGGGAGCACTTAGACTCTCCCCTAGCTACTTCAACACAGAAGAAGAAATAGATAAAACAATAGAAGCATTAGACAAACTAGCAAAGGAGTAAAAAAATGAGACTTACAGAACGTGCAAAAACAAGTGGCTGAGCCGCTAAAATAGCTCCGGCGGAGCTTGATAAAGTACTTAAAGACCTACCTGTATTTGAAAGTTCAAAGCTAATTGCGTCATGGAATGGTGGCGAAGATGCAGCACTCTGGGAAATAGACGAAGAGAGAATAGGTATACTAACAGTTGATTTTATTACGCCAGTAGTCGATGACCCTGAAAAATACGGAGAAATTGCAGCTGCTAATTCACTAAGTGACGTATATGCAATGGGCGGACGTCCAATAATTGCACTAAACGTCGTATGCTTTCCTACCTCATGTGAGCCACTAGAAGTACTAAAACAAATACTAAAAGGTGGAGCAGAAAAAGTAAAAGAAGCTCGTGCCATGTTGGCAGGTGGTCACAGTGTACAAGACGAAGAACCTAAATATGGACTTGTAGTCTTTGGAGAAGTAGAAAAGAAAAATATGTGGCAAGTAGGAACAGCAAAAGAGGGAGACACCCTTATCCTCACAAAGCCAATAGGTACAGGAATAGCAGTAACCGCAATAAAAGCAGGACTATTTGACGAAAAAAATATAAAAATAGCAGAAGAAAATATGTGCAAGCTAAACTCAATTCCTCACAAACTCTCTGCAAAAATTAGAGGACTCGTCTCATCCTGTACAGACGTAACAGGTTTTGGGCTTGCAGGTCATGCACTAGACTTACCAGCTGAGGGAGTATCAGTTGAAATAGAAACAGAAAAACTTCCGCTACTTCCGGGGATAAAAGAAATGGGAGAAATAGGACTAATTCCGGCAGGCTTCTACAACAACAAAGCCCACTCTGGAGCTAGAGTAATGAACTGCTCACCTATGGGGCAATTTGCAGAAGACATAGCTTTTGACCCACAAACATCAGGTGGGCTACTAATCTCAATAGCAAAAGAACACGAAGAAGAACTACTAAAAGAACTTCACGCAGGCGGATTTGAAAAGTCATGTGTAATAGGGCAATTCGTCAAAGGAAACAGAACACTCATACTTAAATAAAAAGATAGGGCCAAAAAGCCCTATCTTTTTTTACTTACTAAACTTTATGGAATTCTGAAAACTCAAGACCTCTCTCTTCAACAATGCTTTTAACTTCACTCTCTAATTCGCAAGGATAAGAACAAGCTAAACCACAACTTGCAGAAATTTCTCTTGGGACAGGTACAATTTTAACCTGATACCCCAAAGACCTAAAAGTTTTCTCAAAAGCCAAAGCGGAATGAGTGGTATCAAAAGAAACAAAACACTTCATAGTAAAACCTCTTTACGTAAAAAATTGAATGAGCTGATTATACACGTAAAAAGAAAAACTCTCTATATTGTGAAAATGATAAATGTAATATAATAGTAAAATTATACAAGCTTGGAGGGTGAACAATGCCTATATGGGACATAATAGGGCCTGTAATGATAGGTCCGTCATCAAGCCACACAGCAGGAGCAGTAAGACTCGGTAAAATGGCTCTTCTGTGCAATGGAAACGATATAAAAAAAGTTGACATATATATGAGAGGGAGCTTTGCTACCACGGGAAGTGGACATGGCACAGACAAAGCTCTTGTAGCGGGTTTGCTTGGCTTTGAACCAGATGACCCAAGAGTAAGAAACAGCTTTGACATTGCAACAGAAAATGGCATGGACTTTAGCTTCTACACGGAAGACGTAGACGGAGCACACCCTAACTCTGTAAGGTTTGTAATAACAAACAATGATTCAAAAAAAGAAATAATAGGCTCATCTGTTGGTGGAGGAGCAATAAATTTAGAAGAGTTAGATGGTTTTAGAATAGACATATCAGGCACACTTCCTGTCGTAATAATAATAAACAAAGATGTGCATGGTGTTGTTGGAGCTGTAACCTCATACCTCTCTTCTCATGACATAAACATAGCTACAATGAAATTACAGCGCAATGCAAGAGGTGGGCTTGCCACAATGGTAATAGAAGTAGACAAAGCAGGATCCTCAGTAACATTAGAAGAAATAACAGCATCACATAAGGCAATAGTAAAAGCTATAGGGATAAAGGAGATAGACTAATGAGATCGATAACAGAAATAATCTCACTTGCTAAGGGGAAAAATATATCTCTGCCAGAAGCAATACTACACCTTGAAACAGAAGCCACGGGTCTCTCTCGTGAAGAAATAAAAGAAAAAATACATTCAAGACTAATGGACATGGAACAATCTGTAAAAGAAGCAGAAGAAAATAAATTGCCCTGTAAATTGGTACTAAACAAAGGAAAACAAATAAGAAACTATGCAGAAAAAAATAAAACCCTATCGGGAAGCTTCGTAATAAAAGCCTCCGAAATTGCAATAGAAGTTGCCTCTTACAATGCGACAATGGGAAGAATAGTAGCTGCACCTACTGCTGGAAGTTGCGGAATACTACCAGGACTTCTATTTGCTTGGAAAAAATTAAATGCAACGGGAACAAAAGAAGAAATAGATGAAAAATTAACAAACGCACTCATCATAGCAGGTGCTGTAGGAGAAGTAATAGCAGAACGTGCTACTCTAGCAGGAGCAGAGGGAGGGTGCCAGGCAGAATGTGGAGCTGCAACAGCAATGGCATCTGCTTCTCTTGTATATCTACAAGGTGGTAATGAGGAACAGCTAGAAAACGCCGTATCTCTCACACTGAAATCAATCCTCGGCTTAGTCTGTGACCCAGTAGGAGGACTTGTAGAAGTCCCATGTATAAAAAGAAATGGAATGTTATGTTCCATGGGGGCGTTATCTGCTGACATGGCACTTGCCGGTATTGTCTCTATAATACCAGCTGATGAAGTCATAGACACAATGTCATCAGTAGGGAAATCAATGCCTGCTACACTAAGAGAAACAGCACTAGGTGGACTTGCTGTAACTCCAACTGCAAAAAGACTCATAAACAACCTAAAAAATAAATGCAATTCATAAGGTTATCAAACACACAAAGTACAGTAATAAGCTCCTTGCTAATAGCGATAGGAGTTGTATTGCCAATGATATGCCAACTAACAGGCACAAATGCGATAGGCAGAATGTTGCTTCCCATGTTTCTTCCTGTAATACTTGGGTCACTTCTACTACCTAGAAAATTTGCAATTATTATTGCTTTGATGACCCCAATAATGAATAACATCTTAAAAGGTTTGCCCCCTGTCCCCTTACTCTACTTTATCACCTTAGAATTGGGTATATATGCCCTTGTTGCAAATTTTCTAAGAGATAAACTACAAATGAGACTTACAATACTAATATCTTTTATATTAGGAAGAGGGTTCTACATAATAGCTCTTCTTTTTGTGGTAAAAATAATGGGACTTCATATAGACAATGTGCTATTCTATTCATTATTGATGGCTGTACCTGTATCAATACCGGCAATAATACTTCAAATAATTTTTGTCCCTATGATATATAACAAAAGTGTAATGGTATTAAACAGTGGAAGATAAAGAAATAAAAGTAATAGAAAAGCTTGAAAAGTCAAATGACACACTAATTGCAATGAGAGAAGAAATCTACTATATAGCTTCAGGGCTTGGTGTTAAACCTATAATTGAACCTATGAGAGAAAATAAAAATTTCTTTGAAAATGCCTTTGTAGCAGACAAAGTAATAGGAAAGGGCGCTTCTCTCCTACTTGTGCTGTCTAAAGCAAAATTTGTATATGGAAATATCATGAGTACAAATGCAAAAGAAGTTCTTTCCTCAAATGGTATAAAATACAGCTTCAAAACAGAAGTGCCTTATATCAAAAACAGAGCAGGAGACGGTATCTGTCCACTTGAACAGAGTGTTATTTCTACAGATGACCCTGCCCAAGCATTTGTTAAAATAGAAAACACGATAAAAAACTTAATGGCAAATAAAAATAAATAAAGTGGTGAAAAAATGATAGCATTACTAATATATTCTGTATTTACCTTAATAATTGTCTACTCAAACAGATACATACTAAAAAAGTTGAAAATAATAAATGACAACCTGACTAAATCAGTGCAACCATGGAAATTAAAAGCAGGACTCTATGCTTTTACATTTATGCTTTACTGTATGCTTACTCACTATATCTTCTTTCCAGGAAAAGCTTTTTGCACACCATTTCAACTACTTATGACATTGGCAACAAGTTCTTATACATATATGTTTTTTCTATTTGTTGTAGTTGATATATCCAAATACATTGTAAAAAGAAAAGAGCTTACTATTAGTCACAAGGAACTTTTAACCAAGATATATCAAAACGGAATAACAGTATGTGTAATAGCTTTATTACTTTCTTGTTATGGAATGTGGAATGCTAACCACATAGCAGAAACTCACTATAATTTAAAAATTGCGAAATCTGCGGATTACGAAAATATAAAGATTGCCATGATATCAGACTTGCAAATTGGTTCTGCAATAAGAGAAAACAGAATTAAAAAACTTCGAGAAAAGCTAGTTGCGGAAAATCCTGATATTCTCTTAATCAATGGCAAACTAATCTCAAGAACAACAAGCCAAAAAAGATTTTTGACATTTTTGCAAGAAATAAAAAAAGTGGAAGCACCTCTTGGTAAATACTACATCCTTACAGACGAGAACGAACCACTTATAAGTGAAAGAAAAATACAAGACTTAATGAGTGCAGTCGGCATAATGCCCCTTAAAAACAAATGCATCCAAAAAGATGGAATTTACATAGCAGGAATAGAGTCTTTCCGTACAGAAACAGATTTAAGAGACATACATTATGGGCTAGACTCTTGGAAACCACTCATAGTTATTACAAACGAGTCAATTGACAAAGATACATTAAAAAAATTGGGAGTAAGCTTGTTACTTCGTTCTCAAGGCAGTGAAAAAGTAATGTTTCCTATAAATCTAATTACAGCACCTCTGTCTTACAAGTCCTACGGTAAAACAATGAAAGGTAACACAATAAAGATAGTAACTTCCGGGTGTGGGACGAGAGAATTTCCTATTAGAGTAAAAGGTAAAAATGAGATAATTTACATTGATATTACCTTTACAGGGGACACTACATCAGCAGAAGAAAACTCATTATAAAAACATAAAAATAGCCGAGGTTATCCTCGGCTATTTTTATATAATAAGCGAATTATTTACTTAAAGGACGTAGATGTCTTCCAATACAGTAATACTCAAAACCTAAATTTTTCATAGTTTCTGGATCATAAATATTACGTCCGTCTATTACGATTTTCTTTCTCATAAGAGGTGCAAGCTTAGCCCAATCTAACTCCTTAAATTCTGGCCACTCTGTAACGAGGACTGCACAATCTGCTTCTTTTAACATATCCTCAATGTTTTTTGCGTATTTTACACCATCAGGGAGCCACAGAGGCGCTTGTTCCATTGCTACAGGGTCGTAGGCATGTACGGAAGCACCGGCCTTTAAAAGCCCCTCTATGAGTGTAATTGCAGGAGCCGCTCTCATATCGTCTGTTTGAGGTTTGAAAGCAAGTCCAAGTAGTACGATTTTAAGATTTGAAAGGTTCTGTCCAAATCTCTCTTCGACAATTGAGTTCAAGACTTTCTTCTGCTTATTGTTTACTTCTTCTATTGCTTTTGCCAAAGTCATATCAATACCGAAATCGTCTCCTATATGACTTAATGCTTGTACGTCTTTAGGGAAACATGAGCCACCATAGCCACAACCTGCGTTGAGGAAGTAAGTTCCTATTCTTCTATCAGAGGCAATACCATCTTTAATTGCCAATATATCAGCTCCGACTTTATCACAAAGAGCGGAAATCTCGTTCATAAAACTAATGCGTGAAGCAAGCATTGTATTTGCTGCGTACTTTGTAATTTCTGCCGAAATTGGGTCCATAATAAAAATCTTATCTTCTGAAGCAAAGGGCTTGTAAAGCTCTCTCATCACTGACTTTGCCTCTTCTGAACGAGCTCCTACGACAACTCTGTCTGGGTGGAGACAATCTTCTATTGCCATACCCTCTTTCAAAAATTCTGGGTTTGAAAGTATTTCAAGATTGATGTCGAGGTTGCGGTAAGATAGATGTTTCTGAATCCTGTTGCAAAGAAGTGTGCCTGTACCTACAGGAACAGTAGACTTTACAACTATAAAGCAAGAGTGATTTATTGATTCTCCAATGCTATCTAAAGCAGCAAGTACCTGTGAGAGGTCAGCACTGCCATCTGATGCAGGTGGTGTTCCTACTGCGATAAAACAGAGCTTTGTAGTGTCTTTTAAGCCATCTGCTACATCTGTGGAAAAAGTAAGTCTTCCCTCTGCGTGATTACTTATTACTAAATCTTCAAGTCCCGGTTCATAAATGGGGATAATACCATTTTTGAGATTTTCTATTTTCTTTTTGTCAATGTCTATACATGATACGTTGTTTCCCTTTTCTGCAAAACACGTTGCAGTTACAAGGCCTACATAGCCTGTTCCTATTACACAAATATCCATGAGAACTCTCCTCTAATTAGATTTTATAGTGAGTAATGTTATTCCCAGAAGTATAAAAGCCATTCCGGCAACTCTCATTACTGTGATATTTTCTTTAAATACAAAAAGTCCGACGAATAGTAATATTAGATAAACAATACCGGACATTAAAGGGTAAGCTAAAGTTAAATCTGTTCGTGAAAGGGCTCCTGCCATAAAGAAAAAGGATATACCAAACATTCCTAATCCCAATACAATCCATGGGTTTAAAAGTATTCGCAAAAAAGCACCGATTATCCCAGATGTTACCATTGTGCTGTCTCCGCCGTAGGCATGCTTCATTATTGTACTGCCAAGTGCGTTGGTTACAGCAGAAGAAAGTATAAGAACTAAACTAATTTTATCCATTTATTTTTCCTCCTGAACAGCCAAAGTGCCTGCTCTGCCGGTTAAATTTCCCATGACGACTTCGCACTCGTTGTGAGGTGCTTGGTTTGCATATTCTCTTAGAGTGTAGAAGTCTACGTTTTTGTTTTTTGCTTCTGTTAAAAATTTGTCAAAGACGTGTAACTTTGACATCCCTTCCATTTCAGCATGAACTGTCAAGACGTTCCACTCGTTGGTCATAGTGTCAAACCAACATTGAGGCATAGTTTCGTCGTTGACTCCTGGAAGTCCAAAAATTTCATCCATTGTTGGCATAGTGGTAGGGACTTGCACTGTTGAGTATTTTTTGCCCTCAAAAACAGGTGTAAATGGTGCGTAACCTCTTACATCACTGCAAAAATCAAGTCCCATTTCATCTGCTGTTTCAAAGCTTTTGTTAGATATTTGCCAACCGGGTGCAGCGTAGCTTGTAGGTTTTGCTCCAGAAATTTCTTCAAACATTGTTGCTGCTTTTATGTACAAATCTTTGAATTCTATTTTTGTTAGTTTTGCCTGTTCATCTTGTACTAATACGTGGTCCCATGCGTGAACTCCGCAATCGTGTCCCTCTTCTACAGCACGACGGAATATATTTGGTGCAGAGGGTACGATAAGAGGTGCAGGGAGTAAAGTGCCATACATGAGAGTTTTTAGCCCGTATGTAGATGGTGCTTTTGTTCTCAACATCTTTGAGATAAAGCCCTTTCTAAAAATTCTTCTTATGGCTTTGCCTGAATTATCTGGCCCAAAAGAGAAGAAAATCGTGGCTTTTATAGAATGTTTTGCAAAGAGATCTATCATACGAGGTACACCCTCACGATAACCTCTTAATGTATCTACATCAACTTTTATAGCAAGGCGTGTCAATTCTAGTTCTCCCTGTTGGCGTACCATTCAATTGTTTTGTATATAAGCTCTCTCATATCTGTACTTGGTTTCCAGCCGAGAATTTTTTCCATTTTTTCTACAGATGGTACACGGTTCTGCATATCATCGTATGTTTTTCCATAATATGTGTCAGCAGGTATAATCTCAAGAATTGCTTTGTCCGCTTTTTCTTTGTAGCATGGGAACTTTTTCATCTCTTCGATTATCATTTCTGCGAGTTCTTTTATTGAGTAGTTGTTTGCAGGATTACCAATATTGAAAATCTCACTCTTTGCTTTTCCATCTTTGTTTTCCATTACTGCGAGAAGTCCGTCTATTGCGTCTCCTATCCAAGTGAAACTACGGCGTTGCTCTCCACCGTTGACGAGGGAAATTTTCCCTCTGTAGAGAACGTCATATATCATTTGTGTTATAGAACGAGCTTTATGTTCTTCTGCATCTTTGAAAGTATCAAGACGTGGTCCTACCCAGTTAAAAGGTCTAAATATTGAGAAGTTAAGGTCTTGTTCCTGTCCGTATGCAAAAATCATTCTATCCATCATCTGTTTGCTACAGCTATAAATCCAACGCATCTTTATAATTGGGCCTGTGATAAGCGGGCTTTCATCTTCCTTTAATATACCGTCTCCGCTCATTCCATAGGCTTCTGATGTAGAGGGGAATATTATGCGTGTGTGGTGCTTTGCACAGAGTCTTACCATTTTTAAATTCTGTTCAAAATCAAGCTCAAAAGTCCATACAGGCTTTTCTAGGTAATATGCAGGCTTGGCAACTCCTGCAAGAGGAACAACTATATCTGCTTTTTTTACCTGTTCTTCTAGCCATTCATCATCTTTGAAAATATCTCCCTGTTTGAAATTAAATCTGGGATTGTTTTCGAAAGGAGAAAGATTGTCAGAGACTATATCAAAGCCCTGTATCTCCCAATCTGTTTTTGCGAGTATTCCCTCTGTTAAGTGTGTACCTATAAATCCATTTACACCTGTCATTAGAATTTTCATATTACGCATCCCTTTCAATTTCGCCCTCAGGCTGAATTCTTAAAATTTCCAAAAGCCCGTCCGCCGTACCTACTAACATAGGTTTTTTAGAGATAATTTCTCCCGGCTTGCCAGTGCCGACTTTGGGAAGTGCTTTCCATATAAAATACTTTTTCCCATTCCACTCGGTGAATGCACCGGGGAAGGGATGAGTTACCCCTCTTACTAAATTATAAATTTCACGAGCAGATTTATTCCAATCGATTATTCCGTCTTCCGGTCTTCTTCTGCCAAATTTAGTTGCTTCGCTTTCGTCCTGCAAAGTGCGTTTTGCAGTACCATTTTCTAACGAGGAAATATTTTCTACAATCATATCACGTGAAGCATAAGCGACTTTCATAAATACATCATGTGCTGTATCTTCAAATAGAATTTGAACTTTCTTTTGTGCTATGATGTCTCCCCTGTCTGCAAACTCTGTCATCACGTGAAGTGTAGTGCCTGTCTCTGTTTCTCCGTTTATTACTGCCCAGTTTACACAGGCTCTTCCTCTGTACTTAGGAAGTAATGCACCGTGAATATTATATGAGCCAAGGCTAGGAATATCTAATACTTCGTTTGGTATCATTGCCCTGTAGTAAAAAGAGAGAATAAGCTCAGGCTCAAAGGTGCGAAGTTCTGCTATACCACTGTCTGTGAGTTTATTTGGTGTGCGGACGGGAATGTTGTTTGCAAGAGCAATTTCTCTTACAGAACGGAACCATATCTCTTCGTTTGGATCATCCTCGTGCGTATATACGACAGCTATGTTTGCACCAGCTTTTATAAGTGCTTCAAGGCATAAACTTCCCACTTCACTATATGCAAAAATGGCTATTTTAGGTTTATTCATCATGGCTTAAAAGTGTTTTCACTGCGTAACGGGGGCGTTTGGAAACTTCACGATATATACGTCCCATATATTCTCCCGTTATTCCTAGGCTAAAAAGCACAATCCCTGTAAGCAAGAATTGTATTGCCATTAGAGTGAATACACCCTGAACTTCAGGCCCTAGTATAATTCTTCTTGCTAACATATAAACTACAAGTAAAAGTGACAAAAATGAAATTGCCATTCCTGCCATTGTAACCATTTGTAGTGGAATAAGTGAAAAGCTTGTCATAAGGTCAAAATTTAATCTAATCAACTGAATAAGACCATACTTTGATTCTCCAAGTTGACGGTCTCTGTGAGATACAGGAATTTCTATTGGATTTACTGCGAACTTCTGACCTAATGCAGGAATAAAAGTAGTAGATTCTTTTGCAATATTTATTATTTCTATAATTCTCTTGTTATAACCACGCAACATACAACCGTAATCCTTAATCTGCAGTTTTGCGATTTTGTTTGTAATTTTATTTACGATTTTTGATGCAAATTTTCTAAAGAATGTATCTTGCCTGTTTATTCTGTATGTACCTACTACATCATATCCCTCGTCCATTTTTGCAACGATATTTGGAATTTCTATAGGTGGGTTTTGCAAATCTGCGTCAAGAGTGATAATTTTTTCTCCTTTTGCCACTTCAAACCCTGCCATAATTGCCATATGTTGACCGAAGTTTCCATTCAAATCTACAATTCTTACTTCGTTATGTTCTTTCCAGAAATCATAAAGAATTGAAAAAGAATTATCTTTGCTTCCGTCATTTATAAAAATTATTTCAAAAGGTCTTCCCATATTTTTCATAACTGGGTACAGTTCATTAAACAATGGGTGTAACGAAAGTTCCTCGTTATATACAGGGATTACTACTGAAATTTCTATGCTATTTTCCACAGACATCATAAATTGCCTCCACTACGTCGTCTATATCTTCGTTTGTCATAGCGGGGAAAAGTGGTAGAGAGACAATCCTGTCTGATACGTACTCTGCTTCAGGTAAATCTCCTCTATGCAGTCCTGTTACATGAGAATAACAGGTGAAAAGGTGTAATGCTTGGTAGTGAAGAGCTACACCTATATTTCTCTCTTTCATACGAGACATAAACTCATCTCTTGAAAAGCCCAACTTGTCTATATCCACAAATGGTGTGTAGATATGATAACTATGTACATTCTCATAAGGTGCTGGCTTTGGCAAAATGAGAGTTTCTACATCTGCAAGCTTTTCGTTATATAAATTTACTATCTCTGTACGTCTTGCGTTAAAATCACTAAGTTGCTTTAGCTGTGAATTTCCTATAGCAGCTTGGATATCTGTCATAGTATATTTTAGCCCGGGGAAGAAAATATCATAATTTGAGCTTCCCTTTGCGGCATATCTATTCCAAGCTCCTTTAGACATACCGTTTTGGCGTAAAACCATAATTTTCTCAGCTAAGGCCTCGTCCTCTGTACAAATCATTCCGCCCTCACTTGTTGTGATATTCTTCGTGGGGTGGAAGCTAAATACAGAAAGATGTCTTGCTCCCTTATCTGAACCAATTTTTACGCCTTTATATGATGCTCCGAGTGCGTGAGCAGCATCTTCAATAATTGCTAAGTCATATTTTTTTGCTATTGCTTCAATTTTATCCATATCGCAAGGCTTACCTGCAAAGTGAACAGGAATAATTGCTTTTGTAGCTGGTGTAACAAGTTTTTCTATATTATCAGGATTTATGTTTAAAGTGTCTCTTTCTATATCGGCTAATACAGGCTTTGCACCAACGAATAAAATTGCGTTTACAGTAGCAGCAAATGTCATTGGTGTAGTTATAACTTCATCTCCTGCTCCTATTCCTAGAGCCATAAGAGCTGTGTGTAGTCCTGCTGTAGCGGAATTTACAGAGAGTGCCCATGTTGCGTTGACACAATTTGCAAAATTCTTTTCAAAGTCCATCGTTTTTGGGCCCATTGCGACCCATCCTTTACGCATAGAATCTGCTACATCAAGAATGGCATCTTCCGAAATTGATGGTTTTGCAAAAGGTAAAAAGTCTTTTCTCATTATGCTACCTCCTATTAAAGAGAATAATCGTATCTCCATGTACTATTCTCTTTGTCTCTCCAGTTACCCCGTTGGGGAAAAGCTTTTTAAATCTCTTCTTTTGTACCACCAACAGGTATTTTTTGTTACCACTATTCCAATCCTTTAAAAATTCCTTTTTCTTGATAAACCAACCCTTGCCCTCTTCCTTTTTTCCACCGAATTCCAATTCTCCGTAATGATCTACATAGAGAATTCTTTTTTTCGTATAGAAATTTATGCCAGGTGTTAAGTCACCAAATACGACTAAAGTCTCGTCAGCTTTAAGTTCTTTGTTTATTATAGTAGAGACGTCTTTAAAGGAACGTGTGTCGTTTAAAATATCAAATATTCCGGCTAAGGAATACATAAAGAAGAACGCAGATATTACCAAAGAGAGAATTGCATATCTAAAATTCTTCTTTGCCGAAAAGAAAAGTGCAAAGCCAGTTCCTAAAAGAAGTGGCACTGATGCTTCTATTGCAATAGGCAAAGTATCTTTTGTGGGGATGAGTTTACCAACAAAAGCATAAACAAAAAGCCCTACAGAAATAAAAACAGAAATAATTGCAGTAGAGACCATAGCTCCACCAAACCATTTTTTACTCTCTATCATAGAAGAAATATTTACCCCCATCAAAATTGCAAGAGGTGGCATACAAGGCACTACATAAGGAATAAGCTTTGACTTTGAAATTGAGAAAAACACAAATATAACTGCAAACCAAAGCAGAAGAAAAATTACAGAATTTTTATCTTTCTCGGACTTCTTTGAGAAGATGATACTCTTCTTAGAGAAAAGAGAAAAGAAAAATCCTGTCCACGGCATAAGTCCCAGTGGAATCATGGGAACAAAATACCATATTGGTTCATATCTATTATGTACAGTGGTGGAAAACCTGACAAAATGCTCATAAATAAAAAAGAAATAAAAGAAATCTTCATTTGCTTTACATACTGCATAAAACCATGGCACAGTAATGGCAAAAAAGAGAATAATACCAGGAATATAAAGTGGCTCAATGAAGAGTTTCCACTTTTTTGTAAAAATTATATACCAAAAAATAATTCCACAAGGTAAGACTATTCCTATTAAGCCTTTTGTCAAAACAGCGCAGGCCATAGAGGCATAAAAAAGAGCATACCAAGCTTTCTTTCCAGATATATGAGCATAATAGAAAGTAGCCATTGCCAAAGTTAAAAAGAAAGAGAGAGGCATATCTGTAATATTTATTTGTCCAACAGCAAAATAAAGAAGAGATAATGCTGTAATAAGTGCAGCCAAAATTCCGGAAGTAAAACCAAAAAGCTGTGTAGCAAGAAGCCCTGTGACCAAAGCTCCTAAAACTGCTGTGGCAGTTGAAGGGAAGCGTGCTGCAAACTCTGTCTCACCAAAAACGTGAAAACTAGCTGCATTCATCCAATAGAGAAGAACAGGTTTTTCAAAATACTTAACATAATTTAATTTAGGTGTGACATAATCTCCACTTTCGATCATCTCACGAGGAATTTCGGAGTAACGCCCTTCGTCCTCTTCTAAGAGTCCATAAGAACCCAAAGAAAGAAAGTAAACGGCCAATACGGCCAAAATAGCAACTATAACCATGTATTTTTTCTGAAAGATACGATCCATAAACTACCTCCACATATAATAGATATATTAGACCTATACATTATACATTAGAGTAGATATAAGTGAATACATTTTCTAAAAGTAAGATGTGAATGTAACTCAAGCAAAAAAAATGGGCAACAGAGAAGAAAAACCTCTCTTTGCCCTTGAATTGTTAATATAGTAAAAACTACTTATTTATTATTCCTCGTTCTTCATCTGTACCGGGAATAATGTTATCGCAAAATGCGGCTAAAATACCTGCAACGGCCATAGGTGTTTTCATTACGGCCCAAATCATACCACCAAAAGTAACCCCTAATGTTCCTGTAAACAGTGCTTGGTTTGTTTCTACCCAACCAGGGAGACCAAGTGCCATAAGGAAAGCGAAACCAACTATAAGGACGTTTCTCTGACTTCCCATATCTGCTCTCATCAAGTTTTGGATACCCAATGCACCAATTGTTCCGAAAAGAGTAATATATGCTCCTCCGATAATTGGGCTTGGCATTGTTGCAATTAAAGCACCAAGTTTACCTACGAGTGAGAGAAGAATAAGTATTACAGCACCAGCTCTTACTACATAGCGACTTGCAACTCCTGTAAGGCCGATAAGCCCGATATTTTCTGTATAGGAAGTTGTGCCACCGGCGCCAAAGAGACCTGCCAAAATACAGCCGAAGCCCTCTGCTCCAAGCCCTTTGTTAATCTGGTCTTCTGTTGGGTCTTCTATGCCTGCAGCATAAGAACAGTTGTGATAATCACCGATAGACTCAATCATTACACAGAAGAAACCTGCAGAAATTGCACCTAATGCTAAAGCAGAAAACTTAGGGACACCCCATGGCATAAAGACCTTAAAGCGAACCCAAGGAGCTGTTGCTACGCTTGAAAGGTCAATGAAAGCCTTGTGTCCTGCCTCAAAAACGCCTGAAAGTGAAAGCCCAAGGCAAAGTAAATATGCAATGATAATAGAACCCAAAATAGCAAAAATATTAAAATATTTATTTTTACTTACAAGACTGAAAAAGAAAATAAGTGCTACGACAAGAAGTGAAATTGGCCAATAGTTTGCGGCATTAAACTGAATTGCAGTAGGAGCCAAAGTGAAACCGATTGCCATAATTGTAGGGCCTATAACGATAGGAGTAATAAACTTTCTTACTTTACCTATAATTTTGCTATAGCCTAAAAGTCCTAATACGAGACCTCCTGCAATCAAAGAACCACCGACATACTGCATAACCACGTCTGCACCCATAGCTTTATATGCTCCGATAATTGTCATAATAGGTGGAATAAAACTAAAGCTTGAACCTTGGACTATAGGAAGTCCGGAACCGAGTTTAGGATGAGTCTGAATTAAGGTTGCTATACCCATTGCGAAATAAACGCACCCAATAAATGCGCCAATTTGCTCTGTTGTCATGCCCATAGCAGGACCTAAAATAAGAGGAACAAGAGTTGTTGCCCCAAAAAGGGTCAAAACGTGCTGTGCTCCTGCAAGGATAAGGATTGGTGTTGGTGGACAGTCATTGATACCGTACACAAGTTTCTTCTTAGCCATAATGCACCTCCGTAAAATTCTTTGCAACCGTTTGCAAAAGTAAAACCAGTGATATTATAAAGTTAAATAACATAAAAATCTATAGTAAAAATACAATAATACATTTTTTAAACAAAAATGTATTATAATATACGGTGATTGCGTTGCGCTCTTGTTTTGCATATGTCATTTTGACTATAACTTTTATTCATGAGAAGAGGGAAACTTGTGGTTGGCAAAATACTAATAGTTGATGACGAACCAATAAACAGAAAAATTCTCCGCAAGATTCTCGGAGATTTTCATGAAGTTATAGAAGCATCTGACGGAGCAGAAGCTCTAAAAATTATAAAAGAAGACCCAGATGAGATTATAGCTGTAATGCTTGACCTTCAAATGCCTGTAATGTCCGGTATTGAATTTCTCGAAGAGAGAAAAGTCGATGATGCATTGTTGGCAATTCCTGTTATCATAACGACACAAAGCAGTGACATCGAAACAGAAAAAAAGACATTAGAGTGTGGAGCAACAGACTTCGTAACAAAGCCCTACGAGCCATCAATAGTTAAAAACAGACTAACCAACATTGTTCGTTTGAGAGAAAATGCTGCACTAAAAAACACTCTGGAACGAGACATTCTTACCAAAGTTTACAATCAAAAAACATTCTATGAAAAAGCAGAAGCTCTCTTAAAAAAGGACAAAGAGACCTACTATGACGTTATAAGTGTAGACATAGAACACTTCAAATTGATAAATGACATCTTCGGCGCAGAAGAAGGTGATGCCTTTCTGGTCTATGTGGCAAAAGTCCTTAACGAAATATCACAGGCTAGAGGCGGATTTTGCGGTAGAGACCACTCAGATAACTTCAGCCTGATTATTAGCAGTTTGGATAAAGACTCTTCTTACGAAGGAGAACTGGCAGAAGTAGTAGCAGAGAAATTATTAGAGTACCCAAGAGAAATAAACGTAGTTCTTTCTTATGGTGTATATCATATCTGCAACAGAAACATACCGGTACAGATAATGTATAACTATGCAGAAATAGCATTAAGCTCCATATCTGCTTTATTTGATAAACATGTAGCATTCTATAACAACTCCATAAGGGATATGCTCATAAGCAACAAAACGATGGAAGAAGAAATGCTCCCAGCCCTTGAATCGGGGCAATTTGTCACTTATTACCAGCCAATATATGATCTAAAAAAAGAAACCATAGTATCTGCAGAAGCGTTGGTACGTTGGTATCACCCCCATAGAGGAATAATAACCCCTGATGAATTTATCCCACTGTTTGAGAAGAACGGTTTTATAACGAGACTGGATCTATTTATGTGGGAAGAAACCTGTAAAGAGATAAAATACTTACAGAGCAAAGGGTGTCCTCTCCCAATATCTGTAAATGTCTCTAGGGTTGACCTATTTAATCCCAGATTATGCTCGGTAATATCAAAGCTTGCAGATAAATACGAGATTGCCCATGAATTATTAAAGCTAGAAATAACAGAAAGTGCCTATGCTGAGAACTCCACTCAATTAATGGAGACGTTAGAATGTCTGAAGTCTCATGGTTTTACCATAAGTATGGACGACTTTGGAAGTGGATACTCTTCATTGAATATGCTAAGTATGCTACCTATAGACATACTCAAACTAGATATGAACTTTGTAAAAGGCATTGATCTAGAAGCAGTTTCTCAAAGCAGTATGATAAGTGCCATAATGGGAATTTCCAGATGGATGAACCTGCCTGTAGTTGCAGAGGGAATAGAGACAAAAGAACAGAGTGACTTTTTAGAAAGCATAGGAGTGCTTCTAGGGCAAGGTTATTATTACTCCAAGCCTCTTACGAAAAAAGACTTCTGCGAATTTGTACGTAAAAATTATGATTTTTCTAAACTTCACGAAGAAAATAAAAAAGAAGAACAAATCATTGAAGTACCAATGGCTGAAATATGGGATACAAAATCAGTTTTTAGCAAAATGTTTGATGTATATCCGGGAGCTATAGCAGTATATGAACTTACAAAGGACTCAATTTTCTATTTGCGTGGGAATAAAGCATATAATGAAAATTGTGTAAAATTTCACTTTAGTGACGGACTTATATTAGGTGACTTGTTGCAAAACATTCCTGACAACGATATAGAAAGCCTTAAAAAAGGTTTTGCAAAGCTAAGAGAAACCGGAGAAAAATTTAACTACACCTTTGTAAGATATTCTCTTGACGGGAAAAAGGCGATGCCGGTAAGCATCGATTTAAGGGTAATAAATAAACAAAACGGGAAAACTATTGTTCTTGGTTCTTTGAAGTATATAGAAGAAGAAAGATGTAACGAACTCTCAAAAGTAATAAAAGGAAAAAAGCAAAATAATTACAAAGAGAACAACACTTGTGATGAAAATGATAAAACAGAAGAGTACCTTAAACTTATAATATCAAGTGCAGATTGTCACTTATATGAAGTGAACCTCACAAAAGACAAGGTAACACCATTCCTCTACAACATCGAGTCAAATTTTGACGAAGAAGTCAAAAATCTCTCTACTCTTTTGAAAGATACGAAGTATCTTGATAGGCAATCCTCTTTTATGTTAGCAAAATGTTGTGAAAGAGTCGTAAACGGAGAAAAGTATGGATCCGAAGAAGTCAACATGAGATTCAACGAGGACGAAGAATATTCTTGGTACAACTTGACCTATATGTCACAAAGAGATGAAAAAACGAGTGAATCAATAGTAACACTTATATTTTCTGATATTTCAAAGTACAAGAGAAACGAAGTAATGCTCTATGATAAAGCAAAAAGAGATTCTTTAACTACTTTGTTAAACAGAGTTTCTTTTGAACAAGAAGCAAACAAAATATTAAAAAACAAAAAGGGAAATGAGAAATTGAGCTTTGTTCTTCTTGACCTTGATGACTTTAAACGAGTAAATGATAAGTTTGGGCATTTGGTAGGAGATGAAATAATAAGAAAGATGGCTTCTGTCCTCAAAAAATCCATAAGGTCTGATGAAATAGCAGGTCGACTTGGTGGGGATGAATTTGCTATACTTCTTACAGATATACCGACTGTGGAATATGTAGAGAATAAAATAAAAACGATATCCCGCCACTTTGCTTATGAATGTAAGAAATACAAGGCAACTTGCTCAATAGGTTTTTCATTATCCGATAATGAGTCGACATTTGTGAGCTTGTACAAAGCCGCTGACGAAAATATGTATATGAGTAAAAACTTAATAAAAGAACAAAACAAAAGTGAATAGGGGTGGGCGAATGAATATTAAGCAACTCTGTGTGGACTTGTCCGAGTGGGGAGCAGATGTAAAAAGCGCACTTGAGAGAGTAATTGATGACGAAGAACTCTATGCAGAATGCCTATCGGACTTGATATGTGACAAAGAATTTGAATTGCTTGATTCGGATATCAAGAATAAGACTTTTGAAGATACTTTCTCGCACTTGCATGCTTTAAAAGGTGTAGTAGGTAATATGGGATTAACCCCTCTTTATAATGTTGTCTCTGATATGACAGAATCATTTAGAGCCGGAGATTATTCAAATTATGAAGAGCAGTATGTAAGAATTCAAAAAGAAAAAGAAACTTTCTTCAAAATTATGGAGAAAAACAAAAACTAATATATTCAGAAACAAACACAAAAAAACAATTTTAAAAACAAATATAAAAAGGCAAAGGAGCTAATGTATTACCATTAGTATCTTTTGCCTTTTGTTGCTTTAATAGTAGTAAGTTTTTACCTCTTTGCCAAGCTCTCGTAAAGAATTTGCAATACTATCCAATATATAGATTTTGTTTCTAAGGTCAGATGGAAAATCTGCGTTATTATGTGCCGGATTTATAGCACGCCCTACATATAAATTGAGTGTTGTACACTCTTCTAGTAAGATTTTTGATAGGAGTGAAGCACCGTCATTTTGTTCTAGTCTCTCTAATAATTCCTTGTCTGTTGGGTTTTTTGCATATTTTTTAATAATGTGTAAAGTTGCTTTGAGGGTAAGGACACCCTCTGTAACAAGATCTATTCCATCTATTTTTGCAGTAGGTGGGACTTCTGACTTCACATAAGTCAAATCTACTTCTATCTCTTTATTTAATTCTCTTGCCAATATTTCTGCACTGCTACCACCTGCCACTATATGTATTCCTCTTTCATTCATATAGTCTTGCACTATCTTTTTATCATCATCTTTATTTTTGGGCGGCCCGGAAAAAAGTGCTACTTTGACAGGTTTCATAATGTGTAGCACTGATACTGTTGTGTCGTCTCCCGGATAACCGAGATATAGTTCCTTGCACATTTCCAAAATTTTATATATTAACTTTGGAGGGGTAAGGTAGTTTGTCTCTTCTTCCTCTAAGTAGGTGACAAGTGCATCCCAGCCCCAACCAAAGCTTAGAGTTTTTCCCATTCCCGCTTGTGTTACTCCGTCGCTTACAATGATAAACTTGTCTCCTGCTTCTGCCTTAAAATGACACTCTCTTATATCTTTGCCCTGAATTGATTTTTCTGTATAGTCAAACTCTATTCTTTTGCCCTCTCTTAGCCATACACATGGTGGATTATCGTACTCTACAAGATAACCGTCACCATCTTTTGTTATGCTGAGGATCATAAAAGTTGAGTAAGCAAGACCTCTCTCTTTGCAAACTGGCAATGTGTGAGCTATTGTCTCTACCGTGTCTTCTATTGATGCTCCATTTTTTATCATGGTTGATATTATTTTTGATGTGAGAGTTGATAATATGTTTGCTTTTACACCACTACCCAGTCCATCTGATAATACTAATATAGTGCTGTCATCAGATCTTGCGATTTGGACTCTGTCTCCGCATAATTCTTCATTGTGTTTGTTGAGACTTCGGTAGCAAGTCTCAATGCATAAGTTTGTCGTCATCACATTTACCGTCATAGACGATTAAGTCTTTTAATTTTGTAAGAGTTACTTTTGTCTCTGCTGTAGTCTCTCCAAGCAAACTTGCAATTTCTTGAGCGACTCTCATTTGTTTGTCTATTACGTTTTGAGCCATAGTCATGGTATCTAATTTAACTTTGTTTAGTTTCTCTGTCTCGTACTCTTGTGTCGTTATATCTTGCATAAATGCTACAGATATATTTTGTTCTGTTATATATACCATTGTTTGATTTACGACCACTTTTCTTACATTGTATTTAACTTTGTGTTGAGGAATGGATTTTTTCTCAACTATTGATTGTGCAAATTCCTGTGGGTCAAAAAAGTCAGAGATTGGGCGTCCAATAATATCATTTCTCTGAAGCCCAAGCAATTTCTGTGTTGCAAGGTTAGATTCACAGATGTTTAAGTTTTGGTCTACTGCCACTATGTAGTCAGGGCTGACAGAGAGAGTTACATTTGCAAAAGACTCTGATATTTGGTTCATAAATGGCATGCACATATAAAGTTGAGCTTTGCCTTGATATACTGCTATAGCCTTGGCACGACAGCTTGGATAACCGCAACTTCCACAGTTTAATTCGTCCTCTGGCTTGTTTTTGCCTATTTTGGAAAGTATTTTTATTATTGTGTCCTCGTCAGGTATTTTTTCTTTGAAAGGGTGTGACTGCCACTCTTTATATAGTGGTAGGCCTGTGTTCTCTCTTTCTTCAAAGGACTTTTGTGCTTTTATATATTTTCTTATCTCTAAATTTTTAGTTATTGCTTTTTCTTCAATTTTGATGTTTTCAGGTCCATTTACACAGCTTCCATTGCAAGAACTTGCCTCTATGAAAGCATTATGTATGTTGCCCTTGCGAATTTCTGTAAGGCAATCTATTACATTGTCTATCCCTTGAACTGAAGCAAAGGAATAGTTGTTTTCAATTTCGCTGCTTTTCGGAATATTATGTTTTACGTCATCTATTATTCCCTCAAATACAGGATATATTGAAGAGTGAGACGTGCCATTTAATAGAGGTGTCTCTTCTTGTTCTTCAAGTGTGATGTCGTTTAGCAATAATAGGTTGCGAAGCTGTCTAAAGGTGATGACTCCGTCTATAGAATTTGTGGATAGGAGACGGGCTTCTTCTAGTTTTGAGATACAAGGGGCAAAAAATACTACAAATGAGTCTTCTCCGTAGGTTTCTTTTAATATTTTTCCATGTGTTTCCATTGGTGATGCGACAGGGGCAAGGGAAGAAATTAAATCAGGGAAGTATTTTTGTACGAGAAAAACGACTGTAGGGCAACAAGTGGTAATGATGTTGTCACGTGATTTATTTTCCATTAGTTTGATGTATTCAAGTGAGACAGCATGAGCTCCTATGGCAGTTTCTCCTAACTCATCAAAGCCAAGCTTTTTTAATGCTGTTACAAGTTTTAGTTTGTTTTTTACACCAAAAGATGATATGTAGGATGGGGCTAGTGATGCTATCTTTTTACCTTTTGTGGAAGCAAGCTTTTCTAGTAGATTTGTGATGTCATGCTCAAGTGATTTAGCGTGTTGTGGGCATATATTTATACATCTTCCGCACAATATACAACCGTTATCTATTACTTCGATTTTATTATCGTCATATTTTATAGACTTTACAGGGCAAACTTTTAAACATTTATAGCAGTTTTTGCAGTTTGCTTTTGCGACATTTATATACTTCATTAGTCTACCCTCGGAAGAATTGTGTTTGTAAAGAACTCTTCTGCCAAGTCAGGTGATATAAAGTGTTTTTCCCCATCAATGGTGATTGAGACTAAATCTTTCTTCTCTCCTGAGCATGTCTGCATGCAGAAAGAACCACTTAAATCAATTTTCTTCTCAAGTGAGTATTCTTTTATTTTTTTCTGAAATGTCTCCACAATTATGGGGGCACCCTTTACATGACATGAACTGCCTACGCAGATTACTATATTTAACATTTAGATAACCCCTTTCATATTGTGAGATAATTCACTATGTACAATATTATTTTACTACTTTATGTTATATAAACAACCTTAGGACGTTGAATATTTTGTTTGTTTGCAAAAAAAAAGCCGAGAATATTTTCTCGGCTTTAGGTGTTATACGTTATGGAAAAATGAATTGGCTTTACCTTGGTTTGCTACTGCAGATTCTGCTGCTGCGATTTTCTCTGGGTCACCTAAGTAGTAGTGTCTTATGGGCTTGAGATCGTCATCAAGTTCATATACGAGAGGTGTACCTGTCGGGATGTTAACTCGTAATATTTCTTCTTCTGACATGTTGTCTAGGTACTTGGCTAATGCACGGAGACTGTTACCATGTGCTGCGATTATTACTTTTTTCCCGGCTCTGATTAGAGGTTCAATTTCTTCTTTCCAAAGAGGAACAACTCTGTCTACTGTGAGTTCAAGGCTTTCTCCTCTTGGAATTTCTTCTTTTTTTAGTGAGGAGTATCTAAAGTCTTTACCCGGGTATCTGTCATCGTCTTCACTTACGAGTGGTGGAGATGTTTTGTAGCTTCTTCTCCATATTTTTACCTGCTCTTCGCCGAACTTTTCTGCTGTGTCTGTTTTGTTTAAGCCTTGCAAGACACCATAATGACGTTCGTTTAAGCGCCACGAGTTTTTGATGGGAATCCACATTAGATCCATCTCTTCGAGAGCACACCAAAGTGTTTTGATTGCTCTTTTCAACATGGAGGTAAATGCAACATCAAATGTGTAGCCCTCTTCTTTTAGAAGTCTGCCAGCATCTCTTGCTTCGGCAAGTCCCTGTTCTGAGAGGTATACATCCTGCCAGCCGGTAAATCTGTTTTCTACGTTCCAAACACTCTTACCGTGTCTTATCAATACTAACTTATGCACAAAAAACGACCCCCATGAAGTTTTTGTATTTTTTTGTAATACTGAAAAGTATTTACACAAAAGTATAACATTATTTAAGAGTAAAAAACAAATATGAAAAAAATTTAAATCATTTTTTTATATTATGAGAATCTTTTTGTTTCTTAAATTTTAGTTTTTTGTATCGTAATAGGATTTGCAACTTTTCTTTATATTTAATAAACCCAAAAAGCATGAATGCAACTGGCATAAGTGAGAGGAAAAAAACAATGCGTATCATAGTATAGTGTTTTTTTACAGCTATATCTTTCCAGCCGTTTGGCTTTGTTTCTAATGTGTCGGGACGTAGTATCTCCATTTTATCTTCTGCTGTGAAGGAGTTTAGGGTTTTTGATATTATTGAGAAAAGTCTTTTGTCTGTGGCTCGTGAGACCCCTATCCCATATTCGTAATATAATTCTGTAATATTTCTATATACAAGTGGTTTGTATTTTTCTGTTGATAAATAGTATTCTGCATCGTAAAAGCTAGCTCCTGCATAGGCCGTTTTACCGCTCATTACGGCATCTAAGCACTGTCCCGTTGTTCTGTAGTAGACAGGTTTTAGGTTTTTTAGTCTATTTCTTATTTTGTTGGGGTAGAAGTATCCTTTTATAAGTGCAATTTTATTGTTTTTTGCACGTATTTTGTCAGAGTCTAATGAGATGATAACTGCCGGAACTTTTGTTATATAAGGACGTGTTAATCTCACTTTGTGTTTTTCTGCCCAAGAAAAATCGTAGGAGAATGCAGCATATATATCAAAGGGTTCTTTTAAAAGATAGTCTTCGTCATCTTGCACAGTGTGTGATGGGATAAACTTAAATCGCAACCCTGATTTTTCAGAAATTTTCTTTAGAAGTTTTGCAGAGTAGCCGGCAAATTTTTTTGTTTTTCTGTCGAGATATTCGATAGGAGGAAGATCTGGGTCGTATATTACAATATGTTCCTTTTTTCTTCTTATATATTTTTCTTCTTCATCTGTAAAAGTTGGTTTTATCATCTCTGAGGTGTAGTACTTTGTATAGAGATTTATGTTGAAATAGGGATCATTCTCGTTTATAGATTGTATTGCGTCGTTCAAGGCTTTTGCAAGATGTTTATTTGATGATAGTGTGGCAAAGTATACAGGCATTGAGCCTGAAAGAGCTACTATTCTGTATTTATTTGATATTTTGTTAAGACCAGAGATAAGTCCAGCATTGATGTTGCCTTTATCAAGAGCTTCTAAGATTTTCTCTCTTGTAGGATAATTTTTGATTTTGATGGTGAAGTTGTTGTCTTTTGCGTATTTTTTAAAAGATGTTTTCTGACTGTTGTTGGGATTTAGAACCCCTACTTTCATGTTGTTGAATGAATCAAAATTATCGTATGAGTATCTTATGTCGTCTGTTTTTACGATTAGGCAAGACTTATTAACTGCATAGTTGCTCTTTGAAAGAATTATTTGATTTGTTTTGTGGTGTTTTTCAATTCCTCCAATTAAGTCTATTTCATTGTTAAGGAGTTTTTCTATGCCTTCTTCTCTGGACTTTAGTTCTATGAATTCATAATCCCATTCTGTGTATTGGGCTATTGCATATAGGTATTCGACTTCATAACCTGACAGTTTGCCATTGCTTTTTATGGAAAATTCACGTGTGGGAACATAACCAAATTTTATCACACGTTTTTCTTCTTCTTGTTTGATTTCACAAAGTGCAGGGGTTGCAATAATACAAATAAAAAGCACTATGGCAAAAATCTTTAAATTTTTGAAGTAACTCATGTTCTCACGTCCTTAAAGATGTGGAAATATTTTTAATTATTTTATGTTCTCTTTTACGATTTCGCCTTCTTTTAGGGAGTTTCCACCAAATATTATAACATTGTCGCCCGTGGAGAGTCCTTTTCTTATTTCGATTGACTCTTGTTGTTTTAGTCCCGTTTCTACTTTACGAGATATGGCTTTTTTGTTTTTTACCACATATACGTATGATCCGTCTTCTCTTGCTTGTACTGCTGAAGACGGGATGACGACAATGCCCTTTTCTTCTTTCTCAATTATTTCTGCTTGTCCAAACATTCCGGGGCGTAATATCATGTCGTTTTTCCTGTTATCAAGCTCAATTTCTACTTTACTTGTCCTTGTTTCTGGTTCTACATATAGGTCTGTTTTTGACACTTTACCAATAAATTCCCTGTCAGGTAGTGCGTCAAATTTCAAAATTACATTCATGTCATTTTTTACGACAAAAATTTTAGATTCAGGTATTTTTAATGTTGCTTTTAGTAAAGTTAAATCTGCAACGTCCAATACCGGTGTGGTCTGAGAAATCATTGTGCCTGGTGTCATATTGTAGTCATCTAAGACTATGCCGTTCATAGGGGCTGTGATGATGTAGTCTTCTTTTGTAGATGTCGCTTTTACCACTTCAGCTACTGATTGTTTTTCGTTTGCTAATGCAGAATTGCGGCTTGCTACAGCACTTCTGTAGGTGGTTTTTATTGAGTCATATTGCTGTTGTGTACTAAACCCCTCTTTTAGAAGTCGTTCGTATCTTTTTAGATTCACATCTGCATTAGCCATTTCTGCATGTGCTTTGCTTGTTTGCGCACGAGCGTAGGCGAGCTTTGCTTCTGCAACTAATATGTTGGAATTTTGCTGGTCATGCTCAAGTACTGCGAGAATTTGCCCCTTTTTTACACTGTCTCCTCGCTTTACATATATGTTTAATAATCTCCCTGTGACACGTGGAGTAATTTTTACTCTTTTTATAGCATCTATTGATGTGTTTTGCGTTATTTTAGAGGTCATTGTCCCGTTGCTGTCTACTATCATTGTTTTGACAAGAGGTATAGTTGTTGTGCTTTTTGACTTGCCTGTAAAGAGAGAGTCTCTCCTACTGTATATGCCTATGAAAAGCAAAAATAGTAGTGTTGCCGAAATTATGATGACAAACAATTTATTGTCTTTGTTAATGAATTTCATTGAAGTCACTTCCCCTAACCCAATCTTTTATGTTTCCTTCTGTCATTTTTAGTGCGACTATAGTGATTAGATGATTGTATTTTGATGTTATATATTCGCTAGTTGCCTCTGTATATGTCGTCTGTGCTTGGAGTAGGTCAATTTGTGGCGTTACTCCCTCTTCATATCCTACTTGTGCAAGACGAAGAGATTCTTTTGCTAAGTCCAAAGATTTTTTTGATGCTGTTAGGTGTTTTGAAGAAATTCCAATTTCTGTCCATGCTGTTTCTACTTCGGATAAAATATCTAATTCTTTTTGTTCCTTTGAAATTTTGCTTTTGTTGAGGTCCGCTGTTGCTGTCATCACATTGCTTCTGGTTATGTTTTTATCAAATATAGGGACGCTTACCGTGATGTCTGCTTTCCATGTGTCACCGTTTGTGTCGTGCCTCGCATAAGGATTTATACGTCCCCCTGTAGCATTAAATGTTACTGTAGGTATTAGTCCTGATTTTTCTATAGATATTTGATTGCCATAAAGTTTTAATTCTTCTTGTAATTGCTTAAAGTCTGCTCTGTGTTCTTTTGCTAAAGATATAGATTTTGTTTTATCTCCGTTTGGTTCTGGCACCGATAAGTCTGAGGAAATTACGAGGTTGCTATCTGGAGTAAGTGCCATGTAATTTTTTAATGCTATAAATGAAGCCTCATATCTGCCCTGTGCTGTTGACAGCTCAGCTGTGTTCTTTGCAAATTGCTGTGCTGCTCTTATAATATCTAGCTTATTTGCTAGTCCCAATTCGGACATCTTTCTTACTTGCTTTAAGTGTAATTCTGACGTTTTGACAGATGACTGGGCAGAGACAATTTTTTCTTTGTTGAGCAAAACACTGTAAAATTTTGCGAAGAGTTCTCCAATTACACTGTTTTCTCCGTTTTCAATCATAAGCTGTGCAATATTTTTCTTCTGGCTTGCTTGCCTGCGAATTGCACTGTCTTTTCCACCTGAATAGAGTGTCTGAGAAAGTATAGCTGTAGCAGATTTCGTGTCTTGTTTATTGGGATTATCTGTGGTGATTACAGGTTCTTTTTGTTTAGACATCTGCCCTGTTGCTCTTACTGACGGGAGCCATGTGCCGTCTGCTTTTAGCCTGAATGCTTCCGCTTTTCTTATTTCTTCTCTAAGAGAGCGAAGAGAGGCGTTCTTTTCAAGAGTTATCTCTACTGCTTTTTTAATATCCAATATGTTGTCCTGTGCGTAAATCGGCGAGGATATAGTTAGAATTAAGATAAAGGCTGTTATTATTTTTCTTATCATAAAATCAATCCTCCGATTACTTACTTTTCAATCTCATATATGCTTTAAATCTGTTTGACTTTGATTTTACTTTGTCTGCCATATCGTCAAAAATCAAGTATATAACAGGAATTACAAAGAGAGTGAGCAAGGTAGAAGTAAAAAGTCCCCCGATAACTGCTACAGACATAGGCTGTCGGGTTTCTCCTCCCTCACTTAGTGCAAGGGCTACAGGAAGAGAACCTATAAGAGTAGATCCTGTTGTCATAAGTATTGCACGCAGACGTAATGGTCCTGCTTGTAATACTGCATTTACTTTGTCCATGCCCTTTTCTCTTAGTTGATTTATAAAGTCTACAAGCAAAATTGCATTGTTTACTACCACTCCTACTAGCAGGATTATCCCCATGTTACTCATGACACTAAGGCGTAATCCTGTAAGAGCCAATAGCCCGAAAGAACCTGTAGTCATGAGGGGCAATGAGAACATGACTGTTAGTGGGTGGAGGAAAGATTCAAATTGCACTGCCATAACCATGTAGACGAGCAATATTGCAAATAGAAGTGCTGTCATCATGTAGCCGAAACTCTCTTTCATTCTCTCTGAATCTCCAGCCGGGGTCATATTATATGTGCCATCTTGTGGGGCATATTTTCTAAAGACTTCTTCCATAATGAGTATGCCCTCACCGGGAGAGATACCCTCTACATTTGCACCTATCTGTAATGAACGCTGTCTGTTATATCTCTTTATTACGTTTGGAGCCATATTTATAGAAGAAGTAAATAACCCCTCTGCACGAATTGCTTCGCCGCTCTGCGTGCGTACTAAGGTATTCATTACTTTTGATGTGTCATTTCTGTTTTCTGAGTCTGCTCTTATCCTTATATCATAACGATAACCACTGTCGCTAAAAGAACCAGCACGAGTACCGCCAAACCAAGCCATGAGTTCGTCTGAGAGGTCTCTTATGTTGATATTTAGAGAGTCTGCAAGCCCTCTGTTTAGGGCTAATTCGATACGAGGTTTATTCATCTGTAAGTCTGTCGTGATATCTACAAGTCCTCTTGCATTTTTTGCTAAGTCGTCCTTTATCAAGTCACCTATTTTTGCCAGTGCCTCGCTGGTTGGACCTTGAATTACGAGGGTAATATCTGAACCTCCCCAGTTGCCGAGTTTTATGTCTACATCACGGAACATAGAGAGTTTTGCCCTAAGTCGTTTCATTACAATAGAGGCTTTGGGACGTGTCGAACGGTCTGTCAGTGTGGCAAATATACGTCCTTTGTAAACTTCTTCTCCGGCACCGCTTCCTGCGTTACTATTTGTATAGTCGACTGCACTGTCAGACTCTACTACTTTTATCATGTCAGACATTACGCTCTCGGTTACGGCAAGAGAAGTGTCTGCCGGTAACTCCAACTCTATACGTAAACGGCCTTGGTCTTCACTTGGGAAAAATTCCGTGCCTAAAATGGAGACAAAGCTCATCCCGAGTATAAATAGTCCAAACGCAACAGAGAGTATAGTTTTTCTATGATTTACTGCAAAAAAAAGTGCTTTTCTATATTCTTCTTCTAATTTTATAAAGGGAGCTTCAAGTTTTGTCTGTAGGGGAGTTACTTTGTTGCGCCCTAAAATGCGTGAACATAGGAATGGTGTGAGTGTTATAGAGATAATAAGAGAAATTGCTATTGTAGTAGAGACGGTAATTCCAAAAGAATTAAAAAAGCGTCCCATCATTCCACCCATAAATGCAACAGGTACAAAAACTGCAAGTGTAGTGGCACCTCCTGCTAAGACAGCAAGAGCAACTTCTGATGTCCCGTCTTCAGAAGCCCTAAAAGCGGTCTTTCCCATATCTCTATGGCGGGTAATATTTTCCATAACAACTGTAGTTGCATCTACAACCATACCTACTGCAAGAGAAAGCCCCATCATAGACATATTGTTTATAGTTACACCCATGATATATAGAACAGACAAACTTCCTAATAGGCAGACAGGAATAGTGATGACTGCTATGAGAGTTGCCCTTATTGTACGTAGGAAGAGAAACATAATTGCTGCTGTAAGCATGATAGCTATTACTGTATCCCAGAAAACACCGTTCATAGAACGAACGATAAATCGTGCATTATCATTTAAAACAACAAATGATATACCCTTTGGAGCAGACTTATTAAGGTCTTCTAAACGAGCTTTTACTCCACGAGAAAGAGCGACTTCGTTTGCACCTTTCTGTTTTCTTACTTGAACAATAATAGTGGGGTCATTCCTAAAACGAGCGGCATTTCTCTTATCTTTAAAATCGTCTTCAATTCTTGCTACATCACGTAAGCGAACGACTGCGCCATTGAAGGACTTAATAGGTAAATACTCCAACTCTGATGCTGAGGTATATTCGCCTTGTAGCCTTATTCCAAACTCCTTGTCACCTGTTTCTATTCGTCCAGCCGGAAGCTCTACATGCTTGCTGTAAATTGCATTTTTAACCTCTTTTGCAGTTAGCCCGTATGCTTCCATACTATCTGTATTAAGCCATACTCTAAGCTCTCTTTCTCTAAAGCCTGCGAGCTGTACACTTCCAACTCCTGTTACAGTCTGCAACCTCTCTGTTGCTACCTTATCTACATATCGTGAAAGAATTTTTGGGTCTACTGTTCCGTCATTTTTTACCGCAATATACATAATAGGTCTATCAGCAGGGTCATACTTATCTACACGAGGGTCTTCGCACTCGTCAGGCAATGCTCCTGTTGCCATACTCACCTTTCCTCGTACATCTGCGGCGGCAAAATCAACATTTCTGTCTAAATCAAACTCGATAACTATGACAGAACGTCCCTCATAACTACTGGAACTGATATTCTTAATTCCCTCAATAGTGTTTATACGAGCTTCAAGTACGTCTGTAACGTCATTGTCTATAATAGCCGGGCTTGCACCCTCCATGGTAGTACGCACAACAACGATAGGATATTCTACGTTGGGCATACGCTCTACAGGCATATTAAAATATGAATATGTACCAAAAATTACGAGAGCCATGGTCAAAATTAAAACTGTAACAGGCCGTCTAAGTGAAAGCTCGGTTAATTTCATAAAATCACCCTTCAGAAATTATTAAAAGCAGAAAAAGCAACAAACTAAAAAATAGAAAAAAATTCTAAAAACAATATTTAGGTAGAGAAAAGAGTATGTGTAACATATAAGTTACTAAAAAAACAAGTTTTACTGAATTTCGTCAGGGTCATAAAGGGCATAAAGTGCTTGTGTACCGAGATTTTCCATTCCACCCTCTGCGATCTCTTCGTAAAGCTCCCTTGTAAGAGAAAGGGCAGGTAAATCCATGTCCATCTCTTCTGCCGATGCTTCTGCAAGCTTCATGTCCTTTATATAATGCTTTATAAAAAATCCGGGGTTAAAATCACCCTTTAAAATTCTTGGTGCGTAATTTGTAAGACTCCAAGTATTAGCTGCGCCACCGCTTAAAAGCTTAAGCACAAGCTCCAAGTCTAATCCACATGACTTGGCAAAAGCCATAGACTCGCACATACCCGTCATGGTTCCTGCTATTGCAATTTGATTTGCAAGCTTTGCATTCTGACCATCTCCAGCAAAGCCAAGACGTGCTATAGTCTTTCCAATAACTTCAAAAAGTGGATGAACTTCATTAAAAATATCCTCGTCTCCACCTACGAAAATAGTAAGAGTGGCATTCTTTGCCCCCATATCTCCGCCAGAAACAGGTGCGTCTAGGACACCTATCCCTTTTTCCTTTGCGACGTTATAAATTTTACGTGCCAAACTTGGGCTTGAAGTAGTCATATCAACGAGAATTGCTCCGCTTTTTGCATTTTCAACAAGTCCATCTTTACCCAAATAAACCTTTTCTACATCTTTTGGAAATCCTACTATAGTAAAGATAACATCACACTTCTTTGCTAAATCAGCTACAGAATTTTCCCAAATTGCACCATCTGCAATTAACTTATCTGCTCTTGTCTTTGATCTGTTGTAAATATGAAGTTCGTACCCGGCAGAGAGAAGATGTCCAGCCATACTTGACCCCATAACACCAATACCGATAAATCCTAGGACTTTATTTGTCAAAAAAATCGACCTCCCAATAAATAATATGTATTAAGAAAAAAATTGGTAAAAAACAACGTAAATACTATGAATTTTAGATATTCAAACACTTGTAAATTTTACACCAAATAGAACAAAATAAGAAACTATATATAGAAGAATAATTATAGAAATGAAAAAAAGAAAAACAAAAATAAGATTAAAGAAGTAAAAAGAGAAACAGAGAGTGAAATAAAGAGAAAAACGACAAAGAAAACAAAAAACAAAGCCAAAAGAGAAATTCGGCTTTTGTTAGCCATACAGCAAAGTATCTATGCGGTATCTCAGTATTTAGAGATTTGAAGCGAAACTAAAAATAAATTATGCAGTGAGACTATTAGAGGTAAAGGCAATGGAATATAGGCAGAAAGAGAACAAAAATACAAATAAAAAAAAGTCCCTGCTCAAAAGAACAGGGACTTGAATTAACTGGCTCCTCGACGAGGACTCGAACCTCGAACCTAGTGGTTAACAGCCACCCGCGCTGCCGATTGCGCCATCGAGGAATATAGCTGAAAGTCTAACCTAGCGTATTATATCATTCCTTAAGAAATTATCAAGAGTATAGAGTGTCTATAGATACAAAAAAGCCCCTGCTCAAAAGAACAGGGACTCATATTGTCTGGCTCCTCGACGAGGACTCGAACCTCGAACCTAGTGGTTAACAGCCACCCGCGCTGCCGATTGCGCCATCGAGGAATAGCACAAAATGTCGCTAAATAACGACTTGAAGTATTATACCACTGAATAAAAATATTTCAACACTTTTTTAAAGAATTTTAGAAAAAAATGAAAGAAAAATTTAAAAAGCGTCACAAAGGAAAATCAGAGAGATAAATAAAGACAGAAATTGCAAAAAATTCTAAATAAAAATCAGTCAAACAGAGATAAAAAGAGTTAAAGAGGACTGACAAATATTGACCAAGATATAAAATATATTAAAGGATAAAGAGAAAACAAAAAATAAAAAGCAAAAACAACTCAAAAATCAAACAAAAAACAAAACAAAAACAAAAAAAGATAGAGACACAAAATAAACTCAAAAAGAGTCTAAATCGTGTCCCTATCTCAGATATTTAGTATAAAAGTTAAACTATTTAACTACAGCTACTACTTCGATTTCTACAAGAGCGCCCTTAGGTAGATTGGCAACCTCAAAGCAAGAGCGTGCAGGAGCTGCTTCCGGGAAGAAAGTTGCATAAACTTCATTCATTGCGCCGAAGTCTGCAATATTTTTAAGAAAAACGGTTGTCTTAACGACATCTTCAAAACCAAGGTTTTCTGCTTTGAGAATTGCACCGATATTTTCGAGTGACTGCTTAGCCTGTTCTGCGACTCCGCCCTCAGGGAATGCACCTGTTGCAGGGACTATTGGTAGCTGGCCTGAAGTGAAAACAAAACCATTTGCTTTAATTGCCTGTGAATATGGTCCTATTGCTGCTGGTGCTTTATCTGTACTAATAACTTCTTTCATAGAGAAACCTCCCTTAAAGAATATATTTACTACCTTGATTTTACATCATAAAAAGAAAAATAGTTAGAGGATAAAACGAAAAATACTTATATATGGTAAAATTAAACATGTATTTTGTAAAAATTTGATAAAAAGTAACGGAGGAAAACAAATGAACTGGAAGGTAAGACAGGCACTGAACTTTGCTCATACAATAAAGCCTGGGCTTTGGACTACACTTTTAGCAGATGTTCTCACCTCTACATTAAAGGTAATAGCCCCGAGAAAAAAAGTAGCACTAAGTAATATGGACATCGTATTTCCCAAAATGCCAAAAGAAGAAAAAGAAGCTATGCTTCGTGAATCATATGACAATATGGTATGGACAGGGCTTGAACTTCTATCTCTCCATAAAAATCCGGATGTAATAAAAGATTACGTAACGTCCGTTGATGGAGAAGAATATTTGGACAACGCAATAACAAAGGGGAAAGGAATAATTCTCCTTTCTTCTCACATAGGTAACTGGGAGCTAAATGCTGCTTGGTGTGCGACAAAAATGAACATTGCTGCAATAGCAAGGTCATCAGACAGCCCATTTCAAAGAGAACTAATAGAAGAACTTAGAAAAGCAGAAAGAACAGAAATAATAGACAAAACAGCACCTATGACAAAAGTCATCTCTCATATAAGAAAAAAAGGTGCAATAGGACTACTATCAGACCAGCATGCAGGCAACGAGGGAATAGACGTTCCGTTTTTTGGAGAAAACACAGGTACAGTAAAAGGTGCTGGTGTCTTCGCATACCTCACAGGAGCACCGATAATTCCAATGATGACAATAAGAGTATCACCATTTAAATTGAAAATAAAAATATACCCCGAAATAAAATGGGAAAAGGGCTCAGATCGTGATAGCACGGTAAAAGACATCACCATACTTTGCAATCAAGCCCTTGAACTCATGATAAAAGACAACCCCGGCCAGTGGTTATGGCAACACAGGCGATTTAGAGAAAAAACCGGAGACTAAAGTTTCTTCTCCCCTGCTACAGCGTCGCAAGTGAGAACTCCGGCGTGTGCAAACTCATCGCCTTTCATCTCATTGATAATAATTTTTACGGAAGAGGGCTGAACTTTCATAGTATCGCAAAGGACATCTGTCATTTTTGCGACCATCTCTCTCTTTTGATCGAGGGAACGTCCTTCTTTAATATTGACAACAACTATAGGCATACAAAACACTCCTTTTAATAAAGTGAAAAACTACCTATATTCTAACGTAAAAACAGAGGTAAATAAATGGAAAGTTCAATAATAACACAAATAATATGTGCAGGAATATATGGGGCAATAATGGGTTCCTTTATAAATGCTGTTGCAATGAGGACAGTAAAAGAAGAAAAATGGTGGGGTGCGGAACGCTCAAAATGCGACACATGCGGGAAAGAACTCACACCGCTTGAATTGATACCTATAATATCCTACCTACTACAAAAAGGAAAATGTAAAAAGTGTGGGGCAAAAATTCCAAAAAGACACATATATACAGAAACAATAAGTGCAATAATAGCAATCCTCATAGTACATAAATTCGGAATATCAGTAGAAACACTCTTTGGTTTAGTGCTATTACCCTTTATAATATTTCATTCACTAACCGATATAGAAGAGCAATACATATATGATGCTTGGGCTTATGCCATGGGAGCAGCAGGAATTACTCTTAGAATAATGGGTGGTATCCCGGGATTGCTTGATGGAATATACGGAGCATTACTAGGATTTTCTGTAATATATATAATTTGTAAAATAAGTCGTGGAGGAATGGGATTCGGAGACGCACTCCTAATGATAGGATTTGGTTCTTTCTTTGGCTTAAAACTAACTATTGCAATACTCTACATCGGGTTTACAATAGGCGCTGTAGTTTCTTTAGTCTTAATAGCACTAAAAAAAGTAACGAGAAAAAGTCCGTTACCACTAGCCCCATTTCTTAGCGTAGCATCTATAATCACACTACTATATGGGGAAGAAATAATATCATTGCTTCCTGTAGTAATCTCACTGCAATGGCCATGGTCATAATTGGAGGAGGAACAAAATGAAGAAAACAGTAATCTCAATAATAGCAATAATCTCAGTCCTAATATCAACAACTGCATTTGCGGCAGGAGACATAATCCTAACAACACCAGATAAAACCGGAGGGCCTACCGTACTAGAAGCAATATCAAACAGATCCTCAGGAAAAGACTTTGTAAACAAAGAAATACCACTAAAAGCTCTATCCACAATAATGTGGGCAGCAACAGGTAAAAACAGGCAACCAAAAGGCTGGACGATACCTCTTGCAAAAGGGTCGCAACCCTACGTATCAGTTTATGCAATAACACAAAAAGCCGTTTACCTATATGACTGGGACAGACACTTGCTAAGCCTCATAAACGAAGACAAAAGCATATCAAAAAAAGCTATAGCACAACCCGGCTATGAAAACATACCACTTATATTAGTCTTCACAACAAAGGGAAACAGTATGTTGGCAGAAAACAGAGGAGACATCGCAGTCGGTGCAATGTCGCAAAACGTATACTTAGCAACACAAGCTTATGGGCTAAAAACAAGAATAATGGGTTCGTTTAACAGAGTCACACTCTCAAGCGGAATAAACATGGACCCTCTATCAAAAATAATTGCAGTAATGCCAATCGGATACTAAGACTAAACAAAAAGCCGAATGGAAACATTCGGCTTTTATATATTTATAAACACATAGGAGACACTGAAAAAAAAGATGAAATACAAATTTGACGTAGCCTTTCTTCCAACAGAAAGACTAAAGAACCACGATTGTAGAATAGTAATTGACTTACTAAGAGCCACCACACAAATGGTAACCTTCTTTGACATAGGGGGAGAAACATTAGTGCCGGTATCAGAAGTACAAGAAGCATACGACATGAAAGAAAAGCTCGGAGAAGAATGGGCTCTCATGGGAGAAAGACGTGGCATAGCCCCAGAGGGCTTTAACTATGGAAACTCTCCTACAGAACTAATAAAAGATTGTAAAGCAACTCGTGCTATAATAACCACCTCAAACGGCACGAAAGCACTACTGCGTTCTGTCGAAGACTGCGAACACGTGCTTATTGGTTGTGCAAGAAACGCAGAGGCAGTGGCATGGGACGCACTTAACAAAGGTAAATTTATAGGAATAATCCCATCTGGCAGACATGGTGAATTCTCGCTAGAAGATACAGTATGTGCAGGAATGATAATAGAAAAATTGCTATCACTTGCACCATCAAATGGAGCAGAAGAAATGGAACTCACAGACGGTGCAATGTCCGCAATGGCACTATGGCAAAAGCTTGGTGCAGATATGGAAAAAATAGCAAAAGAAAGTCACCACGGTAAAATATTACTTGAACGTGGAAACACAGAAGACATCGTATTTGCATCAGAACTAGACAGGACAGGAACAGTTCCTGTCGTAGTACGTATAGAAAACGGACTCCCTGTCATAGTAGGAAGATAAAAAAGTAAGACAAAAAAGTAAAAAGAAAAAAAGACATCATCATAAAGCCAAAAACACGACAGGCTTTCTGATGATGCCAAATGTGGTCAAAAAATAACTAAAAAGATATATTACTTCGTTTTTCCGGTAACCTTAAAAAACACCATATACTTGCCGCCATCGGCTCTCATCATTTCCCTATCCTCTACTGCATAGGGATTGTCACAAGTAAGCCAATCACGCCATGACTCATCAAAACACTCAAGCTTATCTATCTTGAAATTAGAAATCGAACTTTCTAATCGTTCTCTCCACCACTCAATGCAATGCCACTTACTAAGGCACTCATCGTCCCAAAACTCTTTCATATCACTGGGAACTGTAGAGATTTCATAATTTAGCCCCGGAAACGTAAGAACGACATCTGAGTTCTTCTTTAATAATGGTCTTAACTTTTCATCAAAATAATTTTCATCAGTTGCAAAAAAATGATATGAATCAATACAAACAACTGCATCAAAATAATCATTGGCAAAAGGAAGAGCCAAAGCATCTGCCTAAATAGGGACAATCTGCTTCTCCAACCCAAATGCTCTAAACCTCTCGTAATTCTCTGTTGCAGAAACAGATAGGTCTACAGCAAAGACATTCACCCCAAACTCACGAGCTAAGAAAATTGAAGTAAGCCCCTTACCACAAGCCAAATCCAAAACTCTCATACCCTCTTTAAAAGTAACAGGACGTAATGCTTCCTCAAGCACGAGCATAGCATTAGGCCCCATCATATTCTCTAAAAGAAACTTCTTATCATACTTCCCTGTACGTGAAAACAAATCAGTCATGATAAAACCTCCTTAATAAAAGGAAACTAACATGAGTGTGAAGTTTTAAAGGTGGAAAGTCAAGAGGAAAGAATGAAATTAATACTGGCTACAAAACTATGAATTAATAATATTTTACTTTAACTAATAGAAAGATTAAAAGAAATGGTGAAAAACATTATATTTTTATATAAAGTTGTTATAATGGTATAAATATGATGCTAAAACTGCTTGTTCTTCAATTGCACATAATTACTATAAAATTTCCCGTAAAGATGTTGAGGTAGAGAAAAACATAAATTTATAAAAATCTATCTAAAAAGTTTTTATAAGATAATTATAAAATGTGTGAGAATCCATATGTAGAGTGTTCATATGGATTCTTTTTATTTCTTTTAATATTGTCAAAATTAGTTTGCTTATCTTTGTGTTAGATGGATATAAGTAAGTTTATTTATTCTTTTTTCAGTAAATTTTTCAAAATTTCAATCCCATTTTCCACATCATCAAGTTTATGAATCATAGCGTGACAGTTAGGACAAAGTGGAACTAAATCATGAATTGGATCTACTAAGTAGGTTTCCTTTATTTTTGATATAGGTTTTATATGATGTACGTGAATATAGTTTTTGCCTATATTTCCATACACTTTATGAAAGTTAAACCCACATATTTTGCAGTTATAGCCATGATAAGCTAGCGCTTTTTCTCTTGCTTCGGCGCTACGTTCAATAATCTTAGAAATTTTTTCAAAAACTGTTCCTTCCTCGTATTGTTCTAACTTAACGGTATTTTTTATTGAAAGAGTCTTTGTTTGTTCTTCAGAAATGTTTTTATCTGATTTGTAATTGAAGTCTTCTCCTACAAATTTGTATAAAAAAGAACGACCTTCTTTTCCTTTGTAGAGTAAGAATTTTCTGTTGTTATCTCCCTTATTTGTATGGTTGTAACAGTAATCTGATGGTAAAAACGAGCGACAGTCTATTTCTGGATATAATGTCATAGTAATTTCACGTATGGTAGAACTTTTTAATTTATTCAGAGAAGGTTCATTTTGGGGATTATTTGACCATTGAGTAAGAGCTTCTATAACTGCGTCAATTTGTGTCATTTTTCATACCCCTTTGTTAGTTGAATATGTTTTTGTCAATTAATCATATATTGTTACTTTTTTCTAGTATTATACACTTCTAATTTTCCAGTCACCTAATTAGTTGACTGGAAATTATTTTTTATGATAAAAGAGAGCTTATTTTAGACTTTTATGCTTTATGTAAAGTATCTGTTACATTTTGCCTTTTATTTTCCTTCGATTATTTGTTTTATTGTTTTGTATGTTTGCATTTTCATGTTTGGTGTTGAGTCTGCTTCCGGTGCTCCTATACATAGTGGGCAACCGTTTTGACATTTGCAGGTTTTGAGTAGTTCCATGCAGGATTTTAGTATTTTGTTGCATGATTGGTATGTGCCTTCTGCAAGTCCTATTCCGCCTGGGATTGTGTCTGATATGTATATTGCAAATCTTCCGTTTGTTAGTTTTTCTGTTTCTTCGTGTATTTCTATGTCTTTTGTGTCGCACATTAGGTATAGGGGGATTATGTTTTGTAGTAGTGATTTTATTGCGTCTGCTGTTTCTATCCCGTCTCTTCTGTTTATTATTTCTTCTGGAAGTATTATCCATGCACTTGTGGTTTTTGTTTCTTCTTTTGGCGTTTGTATTTTGCCTTGTCCTGTTTTTTTGTGAGTGTTTATTTCTTTTGTTATGTACATGAATGGGGTTGTGGTTATTATGCTTTTGCCCCATCCTATGTTTTGGCTTTTTTCTATTTCTTTTGTTATTGTTACTGATGAGGATGATATTGTTTCTGTGTATTGTCTTGTTGTTGTTTCTGTTACTGTGCATTTCTTGTGTTCTGTGTCTAGTTGTGTGACTATGTAGTTTTTGCCCATGTGTGTGTATATTGCATTTGGGTATAGCATTGTGTGAGCATAGTGTTTATCTACTGTGCCTATTATTTTTGTTTTTATGTTTTGTCCTATTTTTTCTGTTTGTTCTCTTTGTTGTATTGTGTATGTGGCGTCTGTTGCGTTGCGTAGTGATATTTCTGATGCCGGGTATGTTGTCCCGTTCCATTTGTATGTTGTTGTGTCGCCTGTTGTTTCTTTTTTTACTATGTTGTTTAGTGCGTAGTATTCTAGTATTTGGGTGATGTTGTTGTTTGCAAATTTTTCGCCTTTTATAAATGGTTTTTCTTTTATTGCACATTTTATGTGTTTTACCATTATGTATGGGTTTGTCGGGTTTATTCTTGCTGTTTCACTGGGTGCTGATGTGAGGTGTGTCGGGTTGTGTGCAAGGTATTGGTCTATGGGAGTCGCCGAGGCTATTATTACTGCTGTTGTTTTGGTGTCTCTTCTTCCTGCTCTTCCTATTTGTTGTTGTGTGGATGCTATGCTTCCGGGGTATCCATGTAGTATTGCGATTTCAAGTGCTCCTATGTCTATCCCTAGTTCTAGTGCGTTTGTGCTTACTACACCTGTGATTTCTCCGTTTTTTAGTTTTTGTTCTATTTGTCTTCTTTCGTTTATTAGGTAGCCTGCTCTGTATCCTGTTACTTTTTTGGGATTTTCTCCACGTGTTATGAGTTTTTCTTTTATGAGTTTTAGTAGTGTTTCTACGTTTTTTCTCGATGTGGTGAATATTATGGTGCTGATGTTTTGCGATATGGTTTCTGTTGCGAGTTCTGCTACTTCTAGTGCCGATGATTTTCTTATGTTTGCTTTTTTTATTATGTATGGTGGGTTGTATATTATTAGTTCTTTTTCTGGTGAGGGCGCTCCGTTTTCTGTTATGAGGAGCATTTCTTTTCCTGTGAGTGCTTCTGCGTGTTCTTTTGGGTTTGCTATTGTGGCTGAGGCACATATGTAGGTGGGGTGCGCTCCGTATAGGGCGCAGATTCTGTCTAGTCTGGCAAGGAGGTTTGCCATGTGAGACCCAAATGTGCCTTTGTATGAGTGGAGTTCGTCTATTACGATGTATTGTAGGTTTGAGATGAATTTTACCCATTTGTCATGACAGGGTAGTATTGCTGCGTGTAGCATGTCTGGGTTTGTTATTATGATGTTTGTTTTTTCTCTGATGTAGTATCTTTTGTCTTTTGGGGTGTCTCCGTCATAGGTGTTTACTGTTATTTCTTCGTTTGTTTCGTTTATTAGTGTTTGTAGTTCTTTTAGTTGGTCTTGTGCCAGTGCTTTTGTGGGGAATAGGTATAGTGCTTTTGCGTTGCTGTCTTTTATTATTGAGTTGAGTGTAGGGATGTTGTAGCAGAGGGTTTTCCCTGATGCTGTGGGGGTTGCTATTATTATGTTTTTGCCAGATATTGCGTAGTTAGCTGCTTTTGTTTGGTGCGTGTAGAGTTCTTTTATGCCCAGTGATTTTAGGGTGTTTTTGAGTTTTGTTTCTATGTTTGGTAGTTTGTCGTTTTCTGCTGGTTTTGTTTTTGTGGAGTAGGTGTATGTAATTTCTCCACCCATTTGTTTTAGTTTCGTTTTTATTATGTCTGACGGTTTGTTTTTCTTTTTTAGTAGGTCTAGTATCATTGTTTGTTCTCCAGTTAGTTTTATTTTTTCTCTGTTATGTTAAAATGGTTTCATGAGGTGACTTTTTATGTTGAAGATTAGAGTCCTTGTAGATAATAATACTCTTGTTGGTAAGTATTTTACAGGAGAGCCGGGTTTTTGTCTTTGGATTGAGGACGGAGATTATAAGGTTTTGTTTGATTTAGGCTATTCCGGTATCTTTATAGATAATGCTAGAGAGATGGGTATTGATTGTGATTGTGTGGATGCTTTGGTTATTTCTCACGGTCATAGTGATCATACTTGGGGTATTAGTAGGCTTTTGGAGCATTATAATAGGAGTCGTGTCAATAGACGTCCCGATTTTGTGGCTCACCCTTTGGCTGTGGAGCGGAAGTTGCTTGACGGTTTTGAGGCCGGTTTTGCTGTACGACAAGAGGTGCTTGCAAAGTATTTTAATTTGAGGCTTTCTTCTTCCCCTTTGCGTTTGACTGAGAGGTTGCTTTGGCTTGGTGAGATTCCTGCTTCTGTCCAGCCTCGTGTCCCTTTAGGGTCTATGGTTGTTGATGGAGTGGAGTCACCCGATTTTTGTTTAGATGATTCTGCTTTGGTTTATGAGGGTGTTGATGGTTTGGTTGTTATTTCCGGGTGTTCTCATTCCGGTATTTGTAATATCGTGGATTATGCTGTTAAGTTGACCGGGGTTACTAGGATTGCTGATGTAATTGGTGGTTTTCATTTGCAGAGGGTTTCTGATGAGAAGATGAATTTTATCGTCGATTGGTTTGCCAATAATCCGCCTGTTTGTATGCATCCGTGTCATTGTACTGATTTTTATTCAAAGGTTGCTTTCGCAAGACGGTTTGATGTGAGAGAAGTAGGCGTGGGCGACGAGTTTATTTTTGATTAGTGGAGGCATTGCTATGAAGGAATCCGGTGAAAATTATTTGGAAACTATTTTAATTTTGTCGCAGAAGAAAGATGCTGTTCGTTCTATTGATGTGGCAAATGAGCTTTCTTTTTCTAAGCCTAGTGTTTCTCGTGCTGTTAAGATTTTGGTTAAGAAGAATATGATTGATGTCGCTCCAAGTGGTGAGATTTCTCTTACTCGTGGCGGTTTTGAGAAGGCTACTGCTATTTATGAGAGGCATCGTGTGCTTTCCGGATTTTTTACTAAGGTTTTAGGTGTTGATGATGATGTGGCTTCTGCCGATGCTTGTCGTATCGAGCATGTTATTAGTCAGGAGTCTTTTGATAAGTTGAAGGATTTTATGGGTAGTGTTTCTTAGTTTTTTTATTTTTTGTTTGTTTTTTTATTTAGTTTTGTTGTTTAAAAGAGCAGGAGTTTTCCTGCTCTTTTTTTGTTTTAGTATTTGTTGTATATGAATGAACGTAAGAAGTCGTCTAGTTGGTCGAAGTCTATGAGGAATGCGTCGTGTCCGTTTTCACTTTCTATTTCTTCATATTTCCCGTTTACACCGGCTTCATTTGCTGTGTTTATTACTTCTTCTATTTGCCAGTTTGCAAAGAGCATGTCACTGGATATGCCTACTGTTAGTAGCCTTTTGCCAGCAAAGTTTTCCCATGCTTTTTTTACTCCACCTCGTCCTGTACCAATGTCGTGTAGGTCCATCATTTTTGTGAGGTAGAGGTAGCAGTTTGCGTCAAAGCGTTTTACTAGGGCTTCTCCGTGGTGTTCGAGGTAGCTTTCTACTCGGAATTTGCTGTTCCAGCCTTTTTCTGCCCCTTCGTCCATTTCTCTCATGTATCTTCCCGAGAATGATTGTTCGCTTCTGTATGTGATCATGGCGAGCATTCTCGCAGCTGATAGCCCGTTTGTAGGACCTTTGTCTTCGTAGTATCCGTTTTTCCATTCTGGGTCGTTCATTATTGCTTGTCTTTGTACTGTGTTGAATGCTATTGCTTGTGGGTATAGTTTATCTGGTGCTGCTATTACTGCCAGTTTACCTGTGCTTTCGGGGAATGATATTGCAAATTCGTATGCTATCATTCCTCCTACTGAGCCACCTATTACTGTTTCAAAGTGGTCGAAGCCAAGTTTTTCCGCCGCATTTTTTTGTGCATAGGCTATGTCTCTTGGGGAGACGAGGGGGAAGTCCATTTGGTATTTTTTGCCCGTTTCTGGGTTTATGGAGATTGGTGATGTGCTTCCATATGGGCTTCCTATGTTGTTGAAGCAGATTATGCAGAATTTGTTTGTGTCTAGGGTTTTGCCGTCTCCAACGAGTGTGTCCCACCATGGATCAGGTTGCCCATTTATTTTTTCTCCGGCAAGCCTGTGCCCCCCTGTAAGTGCATGACATACAAGTATTAGGTTTGTTTTGTTTTTGTTTGGTGTGCCATAGATTGCGTATGCTTGATTTAGTTCTTTGAATTTTGCGCCTGATGGCAGTTCTATGTCATGTAGGGCTATAGTGTCGAGAATTTCTTTCATGGTTTATTCTCCCGTCGCGATTTTTAGTCCTTCTGTTAGGTCGTTTATTATGTCTTCTACGTCTTCTATGCCTACGCTTAGCCTGATGAGTCCATCATCTATTCCTGCTGTCTGTCTCTGTTCTGTGGTAAGTTGGCTGTGTGTGGTGCTTGCAGGGTGGATTATGAGGGATCTGGAGTCGCCAAGGTTTGCCATGTGTCCTATTAGTGTGAGGTTGTCAATTAGTTTTGCTCCTGCTTTTACTCCACCTTTTATTGAGAATGCCATCATTCCACCACAACCATCTTTGAGGTAGACGTTTGCCATGTCGTTTTGCGGGTGTGATTTGAGTCCGGGATATTTTACCCATTGTACAGCTGGGTGTGCCTCTAGGAATTTTGCCACGGTAAGAGCGTTGTCACTGTGTTTTCTCATTCTAAGAGGTAGTGTGCCTAGTGATAGGTGTAGGAGGTATGTGTCAAAGGCAGAGGGACAACCACCCATGTCTCTTATTATTGAGGCATGTATTTTTGCGTATAGAGCAGCTTTCCCGAAGTGTTCTGTGAATGTGATGTCGTGGTATGCTGCATCTGGCTTTGCTAGTGTGGGGAATTTGTCTGGGTATTTTGACCAGTCAAAGTTTCCTCCGTCTACTATTGCTCCGCCTATGAGGTTGCCGTTCCCTGATATGTATTTTGTGGTTGAGTATACTACTATGTGTGCTCCCCATTCTATTGGTCTGCATAGTATCGGTGTGGCAAATGTGTTGTCTATTATTAGTGGTATTCCTTGTCTGTTTGCTATTCTTGCAAGTGCTTCAAGTGGTGCTACGTTCATGAGGGGGTTCCCTATTATTTCTGTTATTATGCCTTTTGTGTTGTCGTCTATTGCTTGTTCAAATTGACAAGGGTGTTCTCCGTCTACAAATCGTGTTTCTATTCCAAAGCGTGTGAATACGTTTTGGAGTAATGTGAGTGAGCCACCATATACTTTTCTTGATACAACTAGGTTGTCTCCTGAGGAGCATAGTGCGGTTATGAGGTGTGTGAATGCCGCTTGTCCTGATGATGTGGCTATACAACCGACTCCTCCGTCTAGGGCGTTGAGTCCTTCTTCAAATGCATTTACTGTCGGGTTTGATAAGCGTGAGTATATAAATCCGCCTTCTTCGAGGTTGAACATGCTCGCAGCGTGTGCTGTGTTTTTAAATTGGAATGCTGATGATGCGTATATTGGTAGTGCTGATGCTCCTGTTTGAGGATCACATTTCCATCCTGAGTGGAGCGCTTTTGTCGTTAGTCCGTAGTTTTTCTTTTCTGTCATTGTTAGTTCCCCCTTATTTGTTTATGAGCATAAAAAAAGGCTGAGCTCAATACGAGCCCAGCCTGTGAATACGACGTATTATCGCGTCTATCTCATCAGGAGGGACCCGTTGTTGTCGCACATCATCATGTCATACATTGCTGTGAGGTTTAAGTTTTTCATTGTGTGGTTGGGTCTCCTTCCCCTAAATTTAGATGCAATAGAGGTTATTCTAACCTTATGATTTGAGGTTGTCAATCTTTTTTTGCACTTTTTACTTATTTTATTTGCGTATTTGAGGATGTTTGTGTAATAATTTAATATGGAGTAGTTTTCTTATGTGATTTAGGAGTTGGTTTGTATGGATTTTGTAGGTTCTTTTATTTTAAGTGGAAGTTTGATAAATGCCCTTTTAGTTATTTTAGGTTCTTTGGTTGGTTTTTTTCTTAGAAAGAAGTTGCCACGAGATGTTATGCTTTTGCCTATGACTTGTATGGGGCTTGTAGTTTTTGCTTTGGGAGTTTCTATGGCGCTGAAGTCTGTTAATCCTTTGATTATGGTCGTTAGCGTTGTGGTTGGTTCTGTGGTTGGTAGTTTGTTGAAGTTGGAGGAGAAGTTTTCTTCTTTTTGTGAGTGGGTTGAGTTTAAGCTTGGTGATAGGGCTGAGGGCTTTGCTTTGGGTTTCGTCGCCTCTACTGTGTTGTTTTGTACTGGTTCTATGGCAATTTTAGGCGCTTTTGAGCAGGGGTTTGGTGGTTATCCATCACTTTTGATTACTAAGTCTTTTATGGACGGAATGACTTCTGTTGCTATGGGTGCTTCTTTGGGTGTTGGGGTTCTTTTTTCTTCTATTCCTATTTTTGTTTATCAGGGATTTTTGACTTTGTTTGCCCAGTTTTTACGCCCTTTTGTTTCTGATGCTGGTTTGGTTGAGATGTCCGCTACAGGGGGTATTATTCTTATGGCTATAGGTCTTAATCTTTTGGGGTGGAAGAAGATTTTTGTTATGAATATGGTTCCAGGACTTTTGTTTGCTGTTGTTTTGGGAAATATTTTTTTAAATTAAATTTGTAGCAAAAAGAAAGTGAAAAGAAAGTGAAAGAATTTTTATGCTAATATTTTTTAATGTCTTTTACATTTAACACTTTTTGTTTAGAGTTGTATTTTTTTATTATGCCTTATGTATATCTGTTTTTATACTGGTTACAACAGGGTTTTTATTGTATAAATATGCTTTACTCATTTGAGTTTTAAGTATACAATATTCAATTATATTAAAGAATTGTTTCTACGGGGGTTAACAATCCGTGGTGTAACGAGGAATATAAGTTGATAAGGGAAGAATGGGAGGAATTGATATGGTAGTAAAGAAACGTACTTCAAATAATGTTCTTCTAGCTACAGCACTTGAGAATTTTTATGCGGCAGCGGAAGAGATGGGACTTGAGGATGGACTTGTAGAGATTTTAGCTCGTCCAGAGAGGGCGATTACAGTTTCTGTGCCTGTCCATATGGAGGACGGTACAGTTAGAGTTTTTACAGGATATAGAGTTCAGCATTCAACAGCTTGTGGTCCGTCAAAGGGCGGTTTGCGTTTTCACCCGGATGTAAATTATGAGGAGTGCGAAGCTCTTGCTTCTCTTATGACATGGAAGTGTTCTCTTGCAGGTATTCCATATGGTGGAGCTAAGGGCGGTATTTCTGTAGATCCTTATGAGCTTACACCACGTGAAAGACAGATGATGACACGTACTTTTGCAGCACGTATCGCACCTATGATTGGCGATTGGTCTGACGTTCCTGCCCCTGATGTTAATACAGGTGGCCAGGAAATGGTTTGGATTATGGATACGATTTCAAAGATTAGAGGGAGTATGGAGCCTGGTGTGGTTACAGGTAAGCCTGTTTCATATTTTGGCTCTAAGGGACGTACAGCAGCAACAGGTTTAGGTGTTTCTACTTGTATTCTCGAACTTTTGAAGTATCACAATGAAGATGTTGCTAAGGCAACTGTTATAGTTCAAGGTTTTGGTAATGTAGGTACTTATAATGCTTTGTTCCTTGAGGAAGCAGGAGCAAAGGTTCTTGGTATTAGCGATGTTACAGGTGGCTATTACTGTGCAGACGGTATTGATGTAAAGAAAGCTAAGGCTTATGTAGAAGCACACCCCAAGCATATTCTTGAGGGATATACACAGCCTGGTCTCGTTCGTATGTCTGGTACAGAGATTTTGGAGCAGGAGTGTCTTGTCCTTTCACCTTGTGCATTGGAGGGCGTAATTACAGGGGGTAATGCACCTTTGTTGAAGTGTAAGTATATTGTTGAGGGTGCAAATGGTCCTACAACACCGGCAGGAGATAAGATTCTTGCAGAACGTGGCATTGTCGTAGTTCCTGACTTCCTTGCTAATAGTGGCGGTGTTATCGGTTCATATTTTGAGTGGGTTCAGGATTTGGCCGGTTTCTTCTGGACTGAGGATGAGTATAATAAGCGTTTGGTTGCTCTTATGAAGGATAATTATAAGAGAGTTTATGATTACGCTGAAGAACATGGCGTTAAGATGCGTAGAGCAGCTTTCCTTGTAGCAATTAAGAGAGTTGCAGATGCAAATAATTTAAAAGGTTATTTCCTTTAAGTTTTATTTTCAAAGTAGGAGAGATGTCGTTTTTTGACTTCTCTCCTACTTTTTTTGTTTTTTAGGTTGTCTGTGTTTTGCTTTTTTGATTTTTGACGGATATTAGAGTTAAAAATTTAGGGTATTTGCTTAACTTTAGAGATTTTGCTCTGTGATTTTTTACTACTTGTTGCATTTATTCAAAGATAAGAGTACCGCCTTTCTGATGTAAAGATCAGTAAGGCGGTACTTTTTGTTTAGTTTGTGTTGTTGTTTTTTAAGATAAGTGGTGAAGTTGCCGATAACTTTGTACGCAATGTAGTTACATAATTTTCGTAAATGTTGCTATTTTAGAGATTTATTTCTTTTGATTCTCTGTAGATGAAATCAAATAAAGTTTGGAACATCTGCTTTGAGTCAATTGGTTTGGCAAGGTGGGCGTTCATGCCGGCAGCTTTGGATTTCTGAATATCATCTTCAAAGGCGTTGGCTGTCATGGCTATAATTGGAATTGTCTGTGCCGTATCTTTGCTCATGTGGCGTATAGTTTGAGCTGCTTGGAGTCCGTCCATCTGGGGCATACGAATATCCATCAAAATGGCATCGTAGTAGTCTATAGGGGCTTTTGCATACATTTCTATGGCACTAACTCCATTTGGAGCGTGTTCTACCAAAAATCCCTTGTGTTCTAGTAGTTTGCGGGCTACCTCTACGTTTATAGGGTGATCCTCAGCTAGTAGTATACGCTTTCCTGCAAAGTTGAAGTCGTCTTTCAATCGAGGCTCTTTATTCTCTTGCTTTTTTGAGAGGACTTTCTCAAAGGCTGAAATTAAAGAGGATTTGAAGAGAGGCTTGTTTATTAGAAGGTCAACACCTGCTTGTTTGGCCTCATAGTCTATCGCTATCCAGTCGTAGGAGGTCATAATAATAATTGTCCCATCTTCTCCTACAATTTGGCGAATTTGTTTGGTGGTTTCGATGCCGTCTATTTCGGGCATTTTCCAGTCGATTAAAATAAGGTCGTATTGTTCATTGTTTTCTCGTTTGGCTTTGGCTAGTTCTACTGCTTTTTTCCCACTGTCCACCCATTCGGAAGTTATACCCATTTCCTTTAGAGTATGCACAGCATGTTCACAGATAAGTACGTCGTCGTCCACTACCAGTGTCTTTAGTCCGCTGAAATTTATGTGTGGCTTTTTTAGATATCGAGTTTTGGACTCTTCGCTGATACCAAGCTTTACATCTATGGTAAATTCTGAACCGACACCAACAATGCTACGTACGTTGATTGTGCCATCCATCATTGAAACTAGATTTTTGCAGATAGCAAGTCCGAGTCCTGTGCCACTATGAAGGACCGTTGTACTAGTTTGTTCTTGGGCAAATGGCTCGAAGAGTTTTGGGATAAATTCTTCATTGATACCGCAACCAGTATCGTTGATAACAAAACGAACTACAGCGTTATTTTTGTCTCTTTTGACCTGACGAATGTTTAGTAATACCTTGCCATGTTTCGGAGTAAATTTGATAGCATTTGAAAGGATATTGATGATTATTTGCTGAAGCTTCATGCTGTCACCTATGTAGTAGTCATTCACGCTTGAGTCAACAATGCTCTCGTAGTCAATGTTTTTGGCTTTGGCTTGAGAGTAAGATATGGAGTTGACTTCCCCTATGAATTCTTCAAAGGGAATTTTTGTGTTGTTTAACAGGACTTTGCCACTTTCTATTCTGCTCATATCTAAGATGTCGTTTATGAGAGATAGCAAAAAGCGAGAGGAGCTTCCAATTTTGCTTAAACAGTCGGCAATCTGTTCGTCGTCACCAATAGACTGAGCCGCAATGGCAGACATTCCAATAATGGCGTTCATTGGGGTGCGTATTTCGTGACTCATGTGAGATAAAAATTTGCTTTTAGCACTGTTGGCCTGTTCTGCTGCAATAAGCGCTAATTCGAGTCGTTCTTGGTTCTGTTTCTGTAAGTTAAGGAGTTCCGTTACATCGCTACGTGTAATTATAACTTTCTTAGTTTCTTTGTCTAAATAAGCACACTGAAATCTTTTCTGTCGGATTAAGCCGTTTGTGTCGTAAGCGCCATATACTGCAGAAAATATTTTTTGAATTTTTAGATTTTCTATGATGGTTTCTGGCATAAAGTCATGGATAGAACGTTCAATATCTTCGGGAATGATTACAGCATTATTTATTGCCGTTAGCATTTCAACGTAATCGTTTCCGCTTGCAGGTGGCACGTCAACAGTTTCTGCGTTTCCGAGAAACAATCTATATTTGTTTGTTTTTAAATCAAGATAGAAAATGAAATCATGTTCTAGCAATGATACTGTGTTGATTATGCCGTCTTTTAGCTTTTCTTCGTTTATGTCGTAAGAGTACATAAAGGACATGATATCTTTTGTCTCAGGATTTTGGAACGTTTTTACAGTAGTATTTACCCAAAACACTGTGCCGTCGTGTGCTTTGCGCTGATAGTCTAGTGTATAAAATCTCTCTCCATCTTCGAATGCTTTTAGTACCCGTTCCCTGTCGAGCATATTGCGAATGTTGTTTTGTTGTTCTTCTGTAAGACCGGTAGAAGCCAACTGCTCAGTTCCTAGAGTATAGGATGTCCCGTTGGTGCTAATTCCTACGTTGTCTCGAGCGATATATGACTCTACAATGTTTTGGGTTATATTTGAACGCACTTTAACAAGGAGTCGTTCTTCTTGAATGGCAGCAGAGTATTCCGCTTCTTCTTGATAACGTCTTTGGGCAATTTTGGCTTGGGTGATGTCTGTACCTACTGCGTAGGCATAGATAGGTTTGCCTGTGGTGTCGAATACATTGGTGTAGTCGATATGTTCGCACCACCAACCTTGACCTTTGGTGTTTCTAAACCAGAAGTCACCTGAAGCAGTTTCTACTCCACTTCTTAAGGTGTTGTACATTGTCAAAAAATCTTGAATTGAATCTTGACGTAGGTACCCTGACTCTATTAAAGAATCAGGAACATTGTTTACTACATCATCATGTCCGTGTAGAGTTTTAGAATTATCGGACTGAACTATTTGTTTTTTATCAAAATAGTAGGTCCAAAACGATACACTGGAGTTTCGTGTGGCGATTCTAAACTTTTCTTCGCCTAGACGAAGTTTGTTTTCACGTTTCCTTTGCGTGGAGATGTCGGTGAGAACTGTGTCCATAACAACTTTATTATCAATAGTTTTAAAATGGCTATTGCAGAGGACAAAGCGAACGTTGCCTTTTTTTGTTATGATGCGTGTTTCCTATTCTATATAGTCTTTGCCCGTTTGTAATGCATCACTTATTGTCTCTTTGACCATAGGTGTATCGTCTGGGTGAATTAATTTCAAGGAGTGATTGTTTAGGTGTTCTTCCATGGTTTCTTTTGTGTACTCAATAATATTGTAAAAGTTGTCGTTAGCGTATATTAGAGTGAGGTCTTGATCTACAGCAATTATAAATACACCGCTGAGTCTTGAGTTGCGATATAGTTCCAATTCCTGTATTGATTTATTATGATTTATAGAATCTTTGCTGTTCTCACTCATGTTTTTGCCCTCCTGCTTGGAGCAGTTATATTATGTAATGTATTTACTTTTCTTGAAATAGTCGTATTTGCTATTCTCGATATAAATTCAATACTGGTAGGTTTCTAATGTGGTTCTTTGTAGTTTTTTTCTTATTGGGGACACGTAAAGAAGATTTTTGGCGTTCGTGTGTTTAGTGGTATGAATATTGTGACTTATAGGGAAGAGAAATTCGTTTTTCTGTTAGCACATTATGTTGCTCTAGGTGCGCGAGGTGTAATGTTTTTCTTGTGTTGATATCTAAAAACCTGTTATATATAGCTCATGTAAACCAATATTTGGGATGTTTTATCAATAGAGAAAACCTAAACTTCCTTTGTATGGGTTCTTTTACTGTTAAAATTTAAGCTATGGTTATAACTTCCTCTAATTTGCTTAGTATATATCTGTGAAATAATTTTTGCAAGCATATTGTTGTAGACTCCGCCTAGCAATTCCTTTGATAAAAATTCTGTGTTTTTGATAGTTTTTTATGGTTACGTAGTGGTATGAAATCTATAATCAAATGGTGAAATATTTTAGAATTTCGGGTCGTCTAATGGGTAGACAAAATAAAGGGCGGACAAATGATCAGTCCGCCTTTTACGATATTTATTTTGATTGAAATAGTCTTTCTAAAAATATTTGTCTAAAGTTAAATCTTAGTTATGCTTTTTTTGCTTCCATTGCTTTTGTGAACCAATCTTTTCCTTCAACCAGTCTTGAGATTAAGAGGGCTGAGCATGTGTCACCTGTTGCGTTTACCATTGTTGCTGCAGGATCAACGAGGAATCCGATTGTTGCGATGATTGGGAATGCTTCTGGTGGAAATCCGTAGAGGCTTACGATGAGCATTTCACCGACAAGACCACCACCGGGGATACCGGAGAGTACAACTCCTGATAGGACTGCAACTGCTACTGCTGTAGCAAGTGTGCTAAATCCTGTGAATGGTATGTGGAATATTCCGAAGAGGAATGCTATTTTGAGTATTCCGCTTAGGCATGAGCCTTCCATGTGTGCTGTTGCACCTATTGGAAGCACGATGTCCGAGATGTCGTTAGGAATTCCCATTTTTGATGCTGCTTCTAGGTTTATTGGAAGTGTTGCTGTACTACTTCCTGAACCGAGTGCCATTAGAGCAGGGGCTATGATGTTTTTCCAGAATACGGATACACCTTTACCGCCTGTGGCTATGTAAGAATATATTGTGAATGCAACAAAGAAGTAGGCAAATGTTGCGATGTGGTATACGACCATTGATCTAAAGTATGCACCGAGAAGCTGGGGACCGTAGTCTCCAACAAGTGTGGCAAAGTATGCGCCAAGTCCGATAGGAGCGTAGTACATTAGGTATTTGACCATTACGAGCATTGCATCTGCTACTACAGAAATTCCTCTTCCTACTGCACGTCCTTTTTCACCAAGTGACTGGAGGCAGAATCCAAAGAATATTGTGAAGAGTATCAACTGGAGCATTGAACGACGTGAGAGAAGTAGTGCAAAGTCTTCAACTGTGAATGCTTTTACAATCTGGTCTGCTGTTTTGAATGCTTCAAGCTGTTCTGGTGCTTTTAGTGCGATGTTTACTCCTGCTGCTGGTGGGAAGAATGTTACTGTTACGAGCATTAGTACTGCTGCTATTGCACCTGTTACGATGAATACTAGCACGAGGGATTTCATAACTTTTCCTAGGCGTTCCATTGATGACATTGTTGCTACAGCACTGCATATTGTTGTAAAGACAAGAGGAACAACAACCATAAACATTGCGTTGATGAATAGGTCACCAAGTGGTTTGAGGACGAGTGCGTCCTTGCCCATTACTGCACCAATTCCACATCCTGCAAGAATTGCAAGGATTAGGATGATTGGGAAGCGGTATGCTTTCCATACATTTACTTTCTCTGTGCTCATAAAAAAAACTCCCTTCAATTTTTGTGAATAATAATAAAGCTACTTGTAGTAATGTTATGTTGCTAATACGTACTATTATACACTAATTTGTTTATAATCAACTATTTTTTATTAAAATGCTATGTTTTTTGTATATCAATATTTCAGCCTTTTCTGCTTGACAATTAGCCGTGGCTAACTTAAAATAATTACAGTTTAATTTTACTGTTTTTGGTTCACATATATATAAAAATTTTTTAATTTCAGAGGAGGATTTTATTATGGCAAAAGTAGGTTCTTTGGCACCAGATTTTGCAGCTAGTGCTTTTATTGAGGGTCAGTTTAAACAGGTTAAGTTGTCGGATTATAAGGGAAAGTGGGTTTTACTTTTCTTCTATCCTGGCGATTTTACTTTTGTCTGAACAACGGAAGTAGCGGCAGTTGCTGCTATGTATGAAGAGTTTAAGGGACTTGGCATAGAGGTTCTTACTGTTAGTGTGGATAGCGTTTTTGTCCATAAGGTTTGGAATGATAATGAACTTTGCAAGATGATTGGTCGCTCAATTCCATTTAATATGTTGTCAGATCAGAATGGTGAGATTGGTAGGGCTTACGGTGTTTATAACGAAGAAGATGCAATAGAGACAAGAGGTAGCTTTATTATTGACCCAGATGGTGTGCTTCAAGCTTATGATGTCTTGACACCACCGGTAGGAAGAAATATTGATGAACTTTTCAGACTCTTCCAGGCATATCAGCTTGTACGCAATACAGGCGCAAAGGAAGTTGCCCCTGTTAATTGGAAGCCCGGCAAGAAGACTTTGAAACCAGGTCCCGATCTCGTGGCAAATGTATGGAAAGAGTGGTCTATCAAGGATTAGTAGTTTAAATATTATTTTGTGAAATTTCAAGACGGAGAATGTTGTTTTTCTCCGTCTTTTTTGTTGTTTTTTTATTTTATTAATTTTGGTGTGATATTAGGTTAAGGGAGTGAAAGTTGTCTTTTTTTGTCTATTATCAGAGTGCCTATGTGTATTTTGAATAGGGTTTTCTGTTAATGAGATGTTGTTTGTGATGTGAGAGAGTCGTCTGTTAAGTTGTTATCTATTATTTATCGTTTGTGTCATGTAAAGCAAAGTATTCGTTTGCTTTTGCGTAGGTTAGTTTGTGGCTTAGTATGTCGTCTACGTTGTTTTCTTTTAATTTTTTTGCTGTTTCTATTGTGTTGTTCTGTATGAGTCTAGCCATTCCAGAGCCTACACTTATTCTTTTTACTCCAATTGTTTCCATTTCTTTTATGTAGTGGTATGTGGGGTTTAGGATTATGTTTAGTGGAGAGTTTATGTTTTGTGTGAGTTGCGTTACTGTTTCTTTGTCCATTGCTCCAGGTACAAATACACAGTCTGCACCTGCTTTTGCAAAGATGTTTCCTCTTTGTGTTGCCGTTTTGAGTTTTTCTTTTTCGTTTCCGATGTTTAGCCAGTATGTGCATGTCCTTGCATTTATTACAAAGTTTATGTCTAGTTCTTTTTTTAGTTCTTTGAGTGCATTTATTTTTTCTATCATATGTTCTGTTGTGTCTAGTGTGCCGTCTTTTTTGCCGTCTTCTATGTTGAAACCACAAGCTCCGGCTTTTATAAGTTTTTTGGCGTTTTCTTTTATCTCTTTGATGTCGTCACTGTATCCGCTTTCAAAGTCTATTGATAGTGGGATGTCTATTCTTTTTGCTATTTGTTTGGTTGTTAATATAAGGTCATCTATTTTTATGTATTCCCCATCAGGGTATCCGAGTGAGTATGCAACTCCGGCACTGGTGGTTGCTACTGCTTGAAAGCCTTCTTTTTCGAATATTACTGCACTTCCTGTGTCCCATGCGTTTGGCAGTATTATTATTCCTTTTTGTTTGTGCATGTCGTTAAATTTTTGTGCGAGTTGTTTTTGTCTGTTGGGTATCATTTTTTTTGCCCCCTTGGCTGAATGTTTCATTGTATAAATATCTTTTGTATGAGTAAAAAGGTCAAAGGTATTTCTACCTGTTTATGGTCGTTTGTGTAGCAGGCAAGTGGGTAAAAAAAATAGACCTAACTGAGTTAGGTCTACTGAGGGTTTTTGAATGGTGCCGGGGACGAGAATCGAACTCGTATGGGTTGCCCCACACGCCCCTCAAACGTGCGTGTCTACCAATTCCACCACCCCGGCTTCAAAACTCGTAAATTATACGAAGTTTTTACTGTTTAGTCAAGCCCTGTTTTGAATTTTCGTCTTTTTAAATTTTTATTGTTAAAAATAAAAAAGAGAATTGCCTTTTGGGCAATTCTCTTTGCGTTTTTAGTTAAATTCGCGGCGTTCTTTGATACGAGCTGCTTTTCCACTGAGTTTACGAAGATAGTAGAGTTTTGCTCTACGTACTTTACCCATGCGAACGAGTTCGATTTTGTCGATTGTTGGGCAGTGTACCGGGAAGATTTTTTCGACGCCAATACCGTTTGATATTTTACGTACGATGAAGTTTTCACGAATGCCACCGTGCTGACGACCGATTACAACACCTTCAAATATCTGTATACGGGAGCGCTGTCCTTCTACAACTTTAAGGTGAACTTTTACTGTGTCTCCGGGACGGAATGCAGGAATTTCTGTTGTGTCTTTTTCAAATTTCTTTTCGATAAGAGCTATTCTGGGGTCACGCATATGTTTCCCTCCTTACTTTTAGTCTGATTTAATTTTTTATCCTTGCGGATTATTTGTTTTTTATCTCCAGCCGAAGAATCTGTCGAGCGTGATGCTGACAGCACTTCTTACTGAGAGGTGGTTCCAACCGTCTGTTCCACCTATTATGGGTGTCATTACGGTGTCCGCCATGTCTATTATGTCATCATGTAGTCCCCATCCTGTTCCGAAGATGAATAGGGGGCTGTGGTCTTTTAGGAGTATTTCTCTTTTTAGAGACAGCCAGTGTTGTGCTGTATGATTTTTATTGGCGGTTGTAGCTATTTTGTATGGTTCTTTTTTTTCTTTTTCTCTTACCCAATCGAGAGCTTTTTCAACTGAGGCAAATAGTTTTAGTGTGGAGAAGGCTTCTTTTCTGTCGGGGTTGTATGTTGAGCCCCAGCCCTCTGTCCAATGTGTAACTATTTTCTTTACCATTTCTCTCTGTTGTGCAAGAGGTGTGACAAGTAGGTATTTTTTAATTCCGTATGTTCTGCAAGCCCTTGCTATGTCGTGTAAGTCCATTCCTGTTATGGCTGTAGAGGCTTTTTCGCCTTGTTTGCCTAGGACAGGGTAGTGTACTTCCATTACGTAGCCGTTTCCGCTTAACCACGGCATTATTCCTGCTCGTCCTACGATGTCGGGTCTTCTCTTCAGTGTTCTTTCAACGGATTGACGTTTTCGCCATTTTTCTATGGCTTTTGTGTCTCCGTTTAGTAGGATTTCAGGCACTTTTTCGTTTTGCCAGTCGGCAGGACGTGTGTAGTGCGGTGTGTCCAACATTCCACTGTAGAAGGAGTCTTCTTTTACTGCTTTTTCTTTTCCTACAATTCCGGGAATGAGTCTCGCCACCGAGTCTACTATTGCCATTGCAGGCATTTCCCCTCCTGTGAGGACGAAGTCTCCTAGAGACACTTCAAGGTTTACGTATTTCTGTGTTATTCTCTCGTCTATTCCTTCGTAGTGTCCGCATAGTATGACGAGATGTTCTTTTCTCGATAGGTCTTCGACCAGTTCTTGATGTAATGTTACTCCTTGCGGTGAGGGGTATATTATGTAGGGCTTTGTTTGATTTTCAGACATTTTGTCGAGTGCTTTTCCTAGAGGCTCTGGCATTAGTACCATTCCGCCACTTCCATAGCAGTAGTCGTCTATTTGTCTGTAGTCACCCTGTGCATAGTCCCTTAGGTCTATGACTTCTACATCAAGTTTCCCTGATGAAATTCCTTTACCCAGTACACTTGCATTGAGGTAGTTTTTCATCAAGTCGGGAAATGCGGTGATTATACTTATTTTCATTTGTTAGTCCCACAGTCCCTCTGGTACGGTTACCGTTATTGTTCCGGCTTTTATGTCAACTTCATTTATGACTTCTTTTGTCGCAGGTAATGGCTTGATTTGTCCTTCACTGGTTTTGACCAAGTATACGTCGTTGCTTCCTGTAAACATGATTTCGTTTAGGGTCCCAAGTTCATTTTTGCTTTCGTTTTCTACGATTGTCAGTCCAATCATGTCGTCTATCCAGTATTCATCCTCAGGGAGTTCTACCCTTTCGTCTTGAGCTACTGTGACGAGTGATTGTTTCAGTTGTTCGGCGGTTTCTTTGTCGTTTATGCCTTCGAGTTGGACTCGGAATGTTCCTTTTCCTTCGTAAGGCGTGATGGTGCGTACATTGTATGTACACGTGGGTTTGCCGGGCCGTTCAAAGTAGAGTTCTGTCATGTCAAGAAATCTTTCGGGGTAGTCGGTAAGTGGTAGTAGGAGGATTGTTCCTTTTACACCGTGTGTACCAACTATTTTCCCGATTGTTGTTCTGGCACCGGTTTGTTCCTTAGTCATCTTCTTCGACATCAACATCGACCTTTTCACCGGATTTTATCGATGCAGCTTTCGTTACGTGGCGAATAGCATTGATTGTGAAGCCTTTTTTCCCTATGACTCGTCCTATGTCTTCTTTGTCAACTTTGATGCTGACTAGGATGCTTCCGGATTCCGTCTGGGTCTCTGTTATTTGCACGTCTTCAGGCTTTGTTACTAGTCTTTTGACGATTAGGTCTACAAGACTTGAGTAGTTAGGCATTATGCTTTACCTATTCTGCTACCGGAGCATCAATGACGCCGGCTTTTTTGAGCAACACTTTAGCTGTGTCAGAAGGGGAAGCCCCGTTCTGTAGCCAAAATGCTGCGCGTTCTGCATCAATTTTGATTGTTGCAGGATCTGTCAATGGGTTGTATGTTCCAAGGATTTCAATGAAGCGACCATCTCTTGGTGAGTGTGAGTCGGCTACTACTACACGATAGAAAGGAGCCTTCTTTTTCCCGTGACGGGATAAACGAATACGTACTGACATTTGCGCAAACACCTCCTGTAATTTATCTGTTTGGGATTATCCCTTTATTTTTGAATTCGGTTGTTCCGAGTTCAATCTGTTTTGTTGGTTTAGAAGAATTTGCCCTTTCCTCCAAAGCCCGGTGGCATTCTGAATTTGCCTTTGCCATTTGCCATTTTGCCAAATGTTTTCATCATTGTTTTCATTTGTTCATATTGCGCTAGTACTTGGTTTACCATTTGTACTGTCGTTCCGGAACCGAGTGCAATTCTTTTGCGTCTTGAACCCTTTATTATTGCAGGGTCTTTGCGTTCTTTTATTGTCATGGAGAGGATTATTGCTTCTATTTTTTTTATTCTGCTAGGGTCGATTTGTGCTCCCTGTAGCGCTTTTCCTGCTCCCGGTATCATTTCGAGTACTTTTTCAAGTGGCCCGAGACGTTGTACTTGCTGTAGTTGCATTAGCATGTCTTCCATTGTGAAGCGACTTTTTTTGAGGCTTTCCGTCATTTTTTGCATTTCTGCTTCTGTTGTGGCGGATTGTACTTTTTCAAGTAGCCCTTCCATGTCTCCCATGCCGATGATTCTCTGTGCTATTCTGCGTGCGTCAAAGGTTTCTAGGTCTGTTGTCTTTTCTCCGTAACCTGTGAGCTTTATGGGGACACCTGTCGTTGCTCTTATTGCAAGTGATGGACCACCTCGTGAGTCACCATCAAGTTTTGTTAGGATTGCTCCTGTTACGCCGAGTCTTGCGTGGAATGTTTCTGCGACGTTTACGGCTTCTTGCCCTGTCATTGAGTCAACAACGAGGAGTATTTCCGTTGGAGTCATTGTCGTTTTCATTTTCTCGAGCTCTTGCATGAGTTCGTCGTCCATTTGGAGACGTCCTGCAGTGTCGAGTATTATCATGTCGCAGAGATGTTCTTCTGCATATTTTATTGATTGTTTTGCTACTTTTACTGGGTCTGTTTGTCCTGCTTCGGGGCCAAAGAATTGTATGTTTGCTTCTTTTGCAAGGACTTTGAGCTGTTCTACAGCTGCCGGTCTGCGGAGGTCACATGCTACTACGAGTGGCTTGTGAGCTTTTGACATTTTTCTTGCAATTTTGACTGTCGTTGTTGTTTTACCTGATCCTTGTAGACCTACCATCATGTATATCGTTGGTGGCTTTGAGGATATTATGAGTGGTGCAGGCTGTTCGCCTATTGTTTTTATGAGTTCCTCATATACTATGGAGTAGATGAGTTCTGATGGCTTTATTGCTTTTATTACTGTTTGTCCTGTAGTTTTTTCTTTTACTGATGTTATGAAATTTTTTACAACTTTGAAGTTTACGTCCGCTTCAAGAAGTGCTTTTCTTATTTCACGTAATGCAAGGTCTATGTCTTGCTCTGTGAGTGTCGTTTTTCCTTTTATGGAATCAAAGATGTTTTCAAATTTATTTTTTAAAGAATCAAACATTTTTGTGTCTCCTTAATCTTTTAGCAATTTCTTTAGTTTTTTGTATATTTCTTTGGGGATTGTTGTTATGTTTTCGTCTATTAGTGTTTCTATTTTTTGTAGCTTTTGCTCTTTTTCAAGAATTTTTAGTGAGCGTTCTGTTTCTTCCATGTGTTCTCTTGCTCTTGTTACTAGATCGTGAACTCCCTGACGAGATACTCCTAAGGTTTCTGCTGCTTCCGATAGCGATAGGTCTTGTAGTAGTATCATTTCACAAGCTGTTTTTTGCTTTTCTGTGAGCTGTGAACCGTAGGTGTCGAGTAGAAGTCCGTCTCTGATTCGTTGTTGTAGTGTGTTTAGTTCAGACATTCTTCTGCCCCCTATTTTTAAGACTCGATGATTATAGTGACTTTTTGCTATGGTGTCAAGTGTTTTTTCTTTACATCTATTTTGTTTGTAGTTTTGTGCTTTTATCTTGGTGTTACTGCTTTTTTTGATATAAAAAAATGGAGAGAATTTGAAAATTCTCTCCATTTTTGTTTTTATATTTTTTAGATGTCTAGGTTTCTGACGCTTTTCCCGTATGTTTCTATGAATTCTCTTCGAGGAGCTACGTCGTCTCCCATGAGTATTCCGAATAGTTCGTCTGTTGCTACTGCATCTTGGATTTCTACTCTTTTTATTATTCTGTTTTCTGGGTTCATTGTTGTTTCCCAGAGTTGTTCTGCGTTCATTTCTCCAAGACCTTTGTATCTTTGTATGTCAATTTTTCTTCCGTTTGCTTCTAGCTGTATGTCTTTCATTTCTCGTTCTGTGTAGCAGTATTTTACTTCTTTGCCCATTTGTACTCTGTACAAGGGGGGCTGTGCTGCGTAGAGGTAGCCTTTTTCTATTATTTGTGGCATGTAGCGGAAGAATAGTGTTAGTATCAGTGTACGTATGTGGGCTCCGTCAACGTCGGCATCGGCCATGATAAATATTTTGTGGTAGCGGAGTTTGTCTTCGTTGAAGTCGTCACCTACACCACATCCTAGTGCTAGTATGATGTTTCTTATTGTTTCACTGCTTAGGATTTTTTCGAGTCGTGCTTTTTCTACGTTGAGGATTTTTCCTCTGAGTGGAAGTATTGCCTGGAATTCTCTGTTTCTTCCTTGTTTGGCGCTACCTCCTGCACTGTCTCCTTCGACTATGTATATTTCACAGTCTGCCGCATTTCTGCTGGAGCAGTCTGCAAGTTTGCCGGGGAGTGTGAGTCCTGTCATTATTCCTTTTCTTCTTACTAGTTCTTTTGCTTTTTTTGCTGCTTCTCTTGCCTGTCTAGCTCTTAGTGCGCTTTCTACTATAGGCTTGAGTATTTCTGGTTTTTCTTCTAGTTCGTTTTTGAGTCCTTCGTATACGATTGAGTCTACTATTCCTTTTACGTCACCGTTACCAAGTTTTGTTTTTGTTTGACCCTCAAATTGTGGTTCCATTACTTTTACAGAGATGACAGCTGTTATTCCTTCTTTGAGGTCTTCTCCTGATAAGTTTGTGTCTTTGTCTTTGAGGATTTTTTGTTTTCTTGCCTCGTCATTTATGGCTCTTGTTAGAGCTGTTCTAAAGCCTGCTACGTGTGTCCCACCCTCTACTGTGTTTATGAGGTTTACAAATCCGTAGAGTCTTTCGATGTATGAGTCGTTGTATTGAATTGATAGTTCTACTTCTGTTTGGTCTTTTTCTCCTTTTATTGTGATAGGAGTTTTGTGTAGTGTTTCTTTGCCTTTGTTTAGGTATTCAACAAATGATGTTATTCCACCAGGGTAGTTGTATGTACGTTCCTGCTGTTTCTCTTCTCTTTTGTCTGCGAAGTTTATTGTTATGTGTGAGTTTAGGAATGCTAGTTCACGTAAACGTGCTTTTAGAATGTCTGATTGGTATTCTGTGGTTACGAATATTTCATCATCAGCTTTGAATGTTACTTTTGTCCCGTGTTTGTCTGAGTTTCCTACTACTTTGAGAGGTGTTACCGGTGTTCCTCTTTCGTATCTTTGTGTGTGTTCTTTGCCGTCTCTCCATATGGTGAGTTCTAACCATTCAGAGAGTGCGTTAACGACTGATACACCAACTCCATGGAGTCCACCTGATACTTGGTATGCACCTTTATCAAATTTTCCTCCTGCGTGAAGTACTGTCATTACTACTTCGGCTGCTGATACTCCTGATTCGTGCTGTCCTGTAGGAATTCCTCGTCCGTTGTCTGTTACGGAGACGCTCCCGTCTTCATTTACAACTACATCTACTGTGTCACAGAATCCTGCAAGTGATTCGTCTATTGCGTTGTCTACAACTTCGTATACAAGGTGATGTAGCCCTCTTGGTCCTTGGTCTCCTATGTACATTCCCGGGCGTTTACGAACTGCTTCTAGCCCCTCTAGTACGTGTATGTCACTTGCGGAGTATTCTGTTTGTGTTACTGAAAATGTGGTTGATTCTGTTTCGTTGTTTTCCATTTATTGGTGACTCCTTCCGTTAGGTACAGCGTTAATTCTTGTGTCTTGTTCAAATTTTTCGTAACGTTTTTTTAGTGTCGTTGGAGAAAAAGCTGTTGTTATTTTTTCTCCGTTTCTTTTTAATATTGTTGTTTCTTTTTCTTCGTTGTTGTATATAACGAGTGTATTCTCTAAGAATACTGTGTTTTTTGCATCAAGAGGTATAAACATTTTTATCTCCTCCGTTGTTATCAATATCCAATCAATTATACCATATTGTCTTCGCTACTTTAATAGTTTAATTTTTTGTTTTTGATTTTATCGTTCTTTGTTATAGAATGTTGTCAGGTGGGAGGTGTTTTCCTGTGGTGAAAAATATTTATATTCTTGCAAATTCTCCCGGTGAGTTGAGTGGCTGGGTTAATCCTGTCCTTTCTGCTCTTTCTGAGAGAGATTTAGAAGTGAATGTGATTTTCGTGGCTCTTCCTTGCCCTTATGCAAGTGGGAGGGAGTCTGTTTGTGCCAAGTCTTTGCCTTTGGTTAGTCGCACTTTGTCTGTGGGTGAGGTTTTGCACGGATATAGTTTTGATAAAAAAGATTCTAATCTCGTTCTTCAATTTGGAGGAGATCCATTTTTTGGTTTTATTGTTTCTCGCCGTTTGAAGGGGAAGTGGTTCCTTTATGGTACTCGTCCTAGGTTTAGTAATTTTGTAGATTTTTATTTTCTTCCTGATAGGTCTTTTGTAGATAGGTTTGTTAAGAAGGGCATTTCTCCATTAAAGTATGAAGTTGTTGGTAATTTGATGGTGGATTCTGTTGTGGAACATTTGAATTGTGATGAAGTTAGAAATCTTCTCGGGGTGTCTTCTGACGATAGGCTTGTTTCTGTGCTTTTGGGTAGTAGACCTTTCGAGTATGAGTCATCGTGTTCCTTTTTTATGGAGATGTCTATTGAAGTTTTAAAGCGTCTTGATTGTTGTTCTGTTGTTATGCCTATTGCTCCTACTGTTGATGAGGAACTTTTGCTTTCTGCTTTGAAGCGTTCTGGTTTTGCTTGTGAAAAGGGCTTCCCAAAGGATGTAGATTGCGGTTCTGGTCGATATGTTCATATGGTGCAGGAAAATAATTTTGATGTGATGAAAGCTTCTACTTTGGTAGTTGCTTTGCCTGGTACTAATAATTTACAGGTTGCATCATTAGGTACTCCTCTTGTGATGTTAGCTCCTTTAAATGAGGCTGAGAATATTCCTTTGGACGGTTTGCCAGGGCTTATTTCTTCTTCTTCAAATTTAGGTAGAGCTATTAAGAGACGTCTCGTTTTTTGGTATAACAAGAGAGAACGTTTTGTCTCTTTGCCTAATAGGTTGTCTGGGGTGGAGATTGTGCCTGAACATAGGTATATTATGACTCCATCTATGGCAGCAGACGTGGTGTGTGATTTGCTTTCTTCAGAGGAGAAGTTGAATTCTATTCGCAAAGGATACGAGATGCTCGATCTGAGTAGGGGTGCTGCTTTAAAGGTTGCAGATACGGTGTGTAATTTCTTTAAGGGGAGTTAGTTTTTGCTTTTTTCTTTTTCTATGTCGTTTAAGTAGCTTTTCCATATTTTTATGGCAAGACAAGCAAAGACTATTCCGCTTGTTAGCCCAGTTGCGATTAAGAGCGGATTACCTTGGTTTATTAGGTAGCCACCAAGTCCCTTTATGGCTTTCCCAAAAGATATGAGGGTGGCAAAAGATAGCATGAGAACTGCAATGCGTTTTTTTATCATTTTATGATTATATGCTTTTGATTTTTTTGTGTCAAAGTTATCTTTTATATATAAAGGAATGTTTTATTGTCTCTTTGTGATAAAATATAGGGGTTGAAGTATTTTTTGTTTTTATTATTTTGTATTTTTTTGTTAGGAGATGTGTTTTTTGACAGAGATGAGAGAAGTTAAATCTTTTGATTTATCAAGGAATTATTTGAGAGTTAAAGAAGAAGTTAGGGTTGCCATGGATAGAGTGCTTGATACTCAGCATTTTATTATGGGGCCTGAGATAGAAGCTTTTGAGAAAGAGATGGCAGGGTTTTTAAACGTAGAGAATGCTATTACATGTGCTTCTGGTACTGATGCACTTGTTTTGGCTTTGATGTCTCTTGATTTAAAAGAGGGCGATGAGGTCATTACCACACCTTTTACTTTTTTTGCGACTGCAAGTTGTATTACAAGAAATGGCGCAAAGCCTGTTTTTGTAGATGTAGAGCCAGATACTTATAATATTTCAACTTCTCAGGTTTTGGAGAAAATTACTCCTCGCACTAAGGCTGTTATTCCGGTTCATCTTTTTGGACAGATGGCAAGGCTTGAGGAGATTAAAGATGTTTTAAAGGAAAAGAATATCGCTTTGATTGAAGATTGCGCTCAGGCAATAGGTGCTCACAGAATTATAAATGGTGAGATTTGTAGAGCCGGTTCTGTTGGCGATGTTGGTTGTTTCTCGTTTTTTCCTACAAAGAATTTAGGCTGTTATGGGGATGGTGGACTTGTTTCTGTCGCCAATGATTTTGAACGTGCAGAACGTATCAAGAGGTTGAGAGTTCATGGAGCAGGTAAGACTTATTTTCATGATGAAGTAGGTATAAACAGTAGGTTGGATGCTTTGCAGGCTGCTATTTTACGAGTTCGTTTGCGCCATTTGGAAGAGTGGACAGAGGAACGCCGTCTCATAGCAGAGAGATATATGTTGCTTTTTGCGGAGAAGTCACTTCTTGATGTCGTTACACCACCTGTTGAAGCAGAAAACAATCGGCATGTTTATCACCAGTATGTGGTAAAAGCAGAGAATAGAGATGCTTTACAGGCGTATTTGGCAGAGAATGGCATCGCAAGCAGAATATATTATCCCCTTTCATTGCATCAGCAGAAGTGTTTCGCTGAGTTTGGCTTTAAAAAGGGTGATTTCCCTGTGTCAGAGTCCTTGACCGAAGAGGTCCTTGCTCTTCCTATGTTCCCAGAGTTGCTTCCTGAGGAGCAGGAATATGTAGTAGAGAAGATAGCTGAATTTTACAAAAAATAAACATATTTATTTGAGATAATAGTGTTAATTAGATTACTTTTGTTCTCTATATAACATGTTTTGGAGGTGCGTATATATGTTTTATCCGTTTTTTGATAGTACAATGATTTTGTTAATTCCTGCAATGCTTTTTTCTATGTGGGCACAGTTTAAGGTAAAGAGTACCTATGCACGTTATAGCAACGTTACGACTAAAAAGGGTGTAACTGCTGAGGAAGTTGCACGTGCTTTGTTAAATAATTTTGGTTTAAACTCTATAAGAATAGAAAGAGTTGGCGGTCAGCTTACGGACCATTATGACCCCTCTGCAAAAGTGCTTCGTCTCTCTGATTCTGTCTATGGCAGTTCAAGTATTGCTGCTATTGGTGTAGCTGCTCACGAAGTAGGACACGCAATTCAGGATTTACAGGACTATTCTTTCTTGAGAATAAGAAATTCTATTGTCCCTATCGTGAATATAGCCTCAACTATGTCTATGCCACTCTTTTTCATAGGATTAATTTTTGGTTATATGAATTTCCTAAATATAGGAATTATGCTTTTTTGCGGGGTATTAGTTTTTCACCTTGTGACCCTTCCTGTAGAGTTTGATGCAAGCGCACGTGCTATTAAGCTTCTTGGTAATACAGGACTTTTGGCTCAAGACGAAATAGGTGGGGCTAGATCTGTTCTTAGTGCTGCTGCTCTCACTTATGTTGGTGCTCTTATCATGACGATAATGCAGTTGATTCGTTTGTTGGCTCTAAGGAATATGAGAAGAGATTAAGGCGTTTTTTTTGCTTATGAATGTGGCTAAGTCTCATTCATAATTTTGTGGTTTAGAAATATTTATAACATTTTGCATATTATTTTGAGGTGGTTTTTTTAAATGAGAGGAATAGAAGCAGCTCTTACGATTTATGCTGAGGTGCAAGATGGTGCTTTTGCATCAGAGGCAATAAGAAGACACTATACAAATATTTCCCCATCAGAGAGAACTCTAGCGGCGACACTTGTCTATTGTTCGTTACGTCGTGAGGGCCTTTGGAAGAGTATGGTAATGAATTTTTGTAAACGTGACCCTCGTACATTGTCAAATTCTACATATGATGCTCTTATTGTGGGTATTGCAGGGATTGTTGAGCTTAGACATTTTGCTCTCCCAGTTCTTATAAATGCCATTGTACAATCAATAAAATCACAAGGCCAGGAGGAGAATGTCCCTCTTGTTAATGCTGTCCTTCATACTGTAGCAGATGAATCCGAAAAGTATCTTTTGGGATTGAAGAAGAGTAGCGCTTTGCGTGACCAAGCTTTGTACTGGGGAGTGCCTGGTTGGGTCGCATCTCAGTGGTCAAAAGATATGTCAATACCAGAAGCAAAAAAGATGGTTCGTATGATGGGTATGAAAACATATCTTTCTTTGAGACTTTCCAATGGAGTTAATATGGAAGAATACCTTGAAAGATACACGAAGTCTGGTCGCAAAGGCTGGGCATCTACATTTCTTCCAATGTCTGTGCGTACTGCGTCTAATCCGTATCCTCTGGAACTCCCGGGCTATGGTGAGGGACAGATTGCCCCTCAAAGCGAATCTTCTATATTTGTAGGAGAAACTGTTGCTAGAAAAGCTAAAGGAAAAAGAATGTTGGATATGTGCTGTGGCCGTGGGGTAAAGACGGCTCAGATTGCTGATTCCAGACCGGAGTTATCAATAGAAGCATGGGACTTATCTGAGCCAAGAATAAGAGCTGCTGAGTTTGAGATGATGAGACTAAATGCGCAGGAAAGAGTTACACTAAAATCCGGAAATGCTTTAGAGCTTACACCTGACCAAACACCTGATTTCATTCTTTTGGATGCACCTTGTTCAGGTAGTGGTACATGGGGACGCCATCCTGAGGGAAAGTGGCGTGCTACACCAGATATGGTAAAAGAGAATTCGGAATTACAAGTGAAATTATTAGAAAGAGCAGTAAGTCTAGTTGCACCTGGTGGCATGATTTTCTATAGCACATGTAGTTCCTTTAAAGAAGAGAATGAAATCGTTCTTGCTTCTGTAATGTCAAAGCACCCAGAAATCATGGAAGTACAATTAGACGTTAGAAAATATAAGTTTATAAGCAGAGGAAAGCCCTATGGGATAAATATATATCCTGCCCTTCCTTGGGTTGATGGTTTTTATCTTGCTGTTTTAGCAAAACGAAAGTAACGGAGGCTTATTGTTATGGGAAAAACGTATCGCCTGATTATGATTGCGACACTACTTGTTATTATTGTTTGTGCATGGCTTGGCATAAAGACAGTATTTGTAGGAAATAACGATGTAAAAACCCCTTCTGTAGTGGGAATGAGCTTACGTGAAGCTGTAGACTCTCTCCAGTCAGAGGGATTGCTTGCGAAAATAGATGAAGTCGAATCAACAGAAAAAGCAGATACAGTAGTATCTCAGAATATTCCAGCAGGAGAGCTTACTTCAAGAGGAAAGGTTGTCCTCCTAAAAGTTAGTAGAGGCGGAAGTACCTTACCTATCCCAGATGTAAGAGGTTTGAAATACGAGGCAGCAGTAAGTCGTCTTTCTGAATCAGGGTTTAAAGTAGATAAAGTTGTAAGGGTAACAGATAAATTAAAACAACCTGGTATAGTAATCGCTCATAACCCGTCTTCACCGCAAGTCGTTCCTGCGGGAGCAATGGTAACACTCTTAGTTAGCACAGGAAGTGGCTCAAAGAGTTCTTTTGTCGTTGTGCCAGATGTTTCAGGACAGACACCTGATATGGCGAGAAAACTTTTAGAAGAGTCAGGCTTAACTTTGGGAGAAATAACTCAAGTTGTAACAGACGAGTATGAAAAAGGACTAATTGTTTCAACTCTTCCACGAAAAGGTGCAAATGTCCCAAATGGTGCTACTGTTGCACTAAGAATAGCAGGAGACGTTTCTGAAAAATCTATAACAGATGAGATTCCTGATATAGCAAAAGATAAAAATATTGAAAGAGAAAAAGCCGTAAAGGAACTTGTAGCCAAAGAAGCAAAAGTTACAGCACCTGCCCCGGCTAAAAAAGAAAAAAAGCCGATAGAAGAGGCTAAAGTCATAGAGAAAAAACATTCGGACTCAGACAAGAAACATTCGGACTCAGACAAGAAACATTCGGACTCAGACAAGAAACAGACAAGCGCAGAGAACAAAAAGCCTCTCTCTGAAAGCACCAAACATACAGAAGCAAAACCTGTTACAGAACAAAAAACTGTTACGGAACAAAAACAAGCAACACCGGTGCACTCAGAGACCAAGACTGTACCTGCAACAAAAAAAGCAAAAGTAAGATACCAAGTACCTCCCCTTACAAAGCCAATGTCACTTAGAATAGAGATGACAGATGGCAATGGAGCTAGAATGCTCAAAGAAATGTCTGTAAATGGTGGAGAATACTTAAAGATAGATGTTAATTACGCAGGGAATGCGATAGTAACAATATACTTAGGAGGTGACTTTGTATGGCAGGATCGTTTCAACTAATCAACCTCAAAAAAGACAATCCTATACTGATTTCACCGTCGCTACTCTCGGCTGATGTATTAGACATGGGACGTCACATAGATAGTTTAGAGGGAGAAGCGGACTGGCTACATTTAGATATAATGGATGGTCACTTTGTCCCCAATCTTTCCTACGGCCCGTCACTTTTGAAGGCACTTAGGAAAAAATATAGCGACACTTTTATTGATGTGCATATAATGGTAGAGCCTGCAGAGGCATTTGTTGATATGTTCTTAGAAGAAGCTCCATCTCTCCTTACCGTCCATGCTGAAGCTACTCCTCATATACACAGAGTATTGCAGAAAATACGAAACTTTGGCGTACCGGCGGGGGTGTCGATTAACCCAGGTACACCAGTCGAACTCCTATATCCTATATTGCACATGGTTGACCTTGTGCTTATCATGTCAGTAAATCCGGGTTACGGTGGACAATCTTTTATCCCAGAAGTATTGGATAAAGTAAAGTGTCTGGCAGAATGGAGAGAGTCTCACAACGGAGACTACCTCATACAAATGGACGGTGGCATAGGTCCTAAAAATATAAAATTAGTAGCGGAAAGTGGTTGTGATGTTGCGGTTGCAGGTAGTGCGGTATTTGGACAGCCAAATCCAGCTAATGTAATAAGAGAAATGAAACTTGCAGTAATGGGGGGGTAATTATATTGAAAGAGGACAGAGCTGAAGAGACTGTTGAAGAGCTTGAAAAGGAAATGCAAATGGAAAAACTAGAAAGAGAAAAAGAGCTTATTTCATTGGGAGATAAACTGAGACAGATAAGAGAGGCTCAGAGTATCTCACACGAGGATGTTTTTGAAAAAATTAAAATACAAAAACATCACCTTCTTGCCATAGAAGAGGGACGAATTGCTGATCTTCCCAAAGGTCCCTTTGTTAGAAGCTTTATTCGACAGTACTGCATATTTCTAAGTGCAGAGGACATCTGGAAGAAATACGATTCTTTGACAAACAAATTGAAAGTAACAGTTTCAATCCCAAAAGAATCTGTCTCTGTCACATATAAAGCTCCTAAACACGAAGTTTTCAAGCCATCAAGAAAAACATTGCTATATCTCTTCTTAGCTATTATCGTTATTTTGGGTTTATATTTTATGTATCAAAACAGACAAGACTTTTCTCAATTAATGGCACATCCCACAATGGGAGGCAGTGTCAACAGCGTAACGTCAGAAGATCATCAGCTAATATCTGGAGATATTACTCTATCAGAGGATAGTCCCGTATCAGGAGATGCTTTAAGCACTGACGTACTAAATCTAACCTCACAAGATAGTCAATTAAATGGTGTTGCACAGCCTGTATCAACAGACTTGGGCTGGCTTGATGGAAAACCATATAAAGAACCGACTAAAGACGTAACGCCTCTATCTGCGGACAAAGTAAAGCAAGAAATAACAGTAGAAAAAAATAAAATTAAAATAATTGCAAACTCCGTTATTTGGGTAAAAGTCAGTAGAGGAAATCAAACCTATTTTCAAGGACTTGTAAATCCGGGAGAAGAAAAGATATATGATGTAAAAGAAGCCGAGCCACTTCGTATTAGATACGGAAACCCAGGAAAGACATCTATCATCTTTGACGGTAAAACGACAAATGCAGTCGGAGTAGAAAACACACCTATAACTAGGTTCTACTGGAATGATGGAAGAGTAACAGAGAGTAAGTAAGATAATAAAAATAAGCAGGATAATAAAAATAAGTAAAAAAAGAGAGAGTGTAAACTCTCTCTTTTTTTGTCGTTTATGGAATGATGTAATCAGTTTGGGCTGTACCCATAATATTGCAAGTGAGGCTTACGGAAATCTTTGAACCAGATTTAAGACCCTTTAAATGAATATTGTCACTAAAGGAATCTGCAGAAGTTTGAGAAGTGTATCGTTTCTGAGCTAACTGATTGCCGTCTTGCGTTACTGCTACAGAGATAACATAGTGCTGTGTCGTGCTATTTACTTTATGCTCTGCTTTTACAGTTAAAACTTCACTTTTGCTATCCCATGACAGAGAGACACTCTTAGGTGGATGTGCAAAGGCTGCAGTGGAGAATAAAACTGCAATTATAGATATTGTAAAAAGAGTGAATAGTTTCTTCATAATATCACTTTCTTTCGTCGTATAGTAAGTACTTTTATTATACAATATAATTATAAATATAATAGATGTGAATTTTATGTGTTTCATAAAAAGAGTAAATAACTAAAAATGTAAAAAACACTTGATAGATTTTAAAAATTGTGTATAATATTTAAGTCGGTTGGAGAGCTGTCCGAGTGGTCGATGGTGATTGACTTGAAATCAATTGGGTGTCACAGCCCCAGGGGTTCGAATCCTCTGCTCTCCGCCATTTTTTTTGCCCTTTTTTATTTTAGAGAAAACTCACACCAAAACAAAACTATAACTTACAACAAATCCCATCTTAAAATATATTTAACTATTCTACTTTTTCACTCTTAATAATTTACCCCACACAAACATAACAAAACTCAAACGTAATGATGTCTTTCTGGATAGCATTGTGCAATTTACTAGATATAAGGCAAAATGCCGCACTGCTTTCTCTTACTTTTACTGCTGTTGGTATTTTAGATTTACGCACTATATCATAAGAGGATTATCAGTTGGGTGACAGATAGTTGCAATGCTTACTGATATCAAAAGACAAAGGTTGCAAAGTTATGCTGACAATATAGGTATTTTATAACATTAAGCAGAAACCACTTTACGTGACTCTTGCTTTTTCTTTTCATATAATGTCGTTTCGTAATATATATTCATATTATGGGTGAAATTTTTCTTTATTTGGGAAATAGTGCCATAAAGACGATGAAAACTATGTTGCCTTGTGATATTATATAGAGACAGTTTATTGTTGTTTCAAAAAAGAGGTGCTGATATGAAAAAAAGAAAAGCGTTTAACTTTGCAGAAGTATCAATAGCAATACTTATAATAGCCATACTATCCTCTTTCATCTATGTACAATTTTTTGATGTAGAGGCAAAAGCTGAAGAGATAACCTGTATTGCGAATAGAAGATCATTGAAAGCGTCTTACTATAGAACTTTACTTGAAGATTACTCTTTCAAAGATGCTATGACCTATATTCTATCTGAAATTTCAGGAGTCAAAGACCAAACAATAACTGAAACAAGTGCAAGCTGTAAAGGATTATGTCCTTCTGGCGGTATTGTTGAAGCAAGAAGTAAAAACGAAGGTAAGGGTTTGTCTATTTCATGTTCAAAGCATGAAATAAGAGGCCCATCTGTCGCATCGGATTTAACTCCGGGTGAAGTCATAGATGGTTTTACCTCCATGATAAAAGATCCTAATTCTACCATAGCACAATATATTGCAATTAAGAGTAAGGGAAATAGGTTTGACATTAACTCAGGTGGTTCAAACTATGCTCCAGACATAACTGCAGAGCTTAGTGAGTTACTCGGCATTGATATGTCTAAGGTATCTTGGAGAGTATGGTGGAACAAAGCCACAGGTAAGTGTAATGTTTTCTATACTTTATCCGACATAAGCTCCATGAAAGCTAATGATACTATTACTGTTTATAAATACAATGGTGGAGATGTAGGTGTAAAATCTCCTACTATTGTTAAGGGGACTGCTACGGTAGCATATGATTCTAAAAATGGCTTTAATAAGATTTCGGGCAGTACTTTTGTACCAGACGAACAATAGCACAACTAAGTAGAAATAAAACGGAGGTTTATTATGAAAAAAATACTCTTAATACTTTTTATGGCGATGCTTTTTGCAACTCCCTCATACGCTGCTTTTAGTTCAAAAGGTCAGATTCCACGAGGAGAACCAGTGGAATACAGAGGACTAAAAATCACTCAAGACGGAGTAAATATGATTATAATAAATAGGGGAGATAAAACTGTAACATTTTCCGCAAGCTGTGTCTTTGGTACAGAACGTGGAAAGACTTTTGGTGATTTCTTTATCCCAAAAACAGAGCTAGCTCCTTTAGAACAAAAGCAGATGAGGGGGCTTTTCTTAAAAGGTGACCCTAAACAGTGTAAGGCAGCAGAGAAATTGTTCTGGACTGTATATGAACTAGAAGAAAAATAATATCGTTAAATATTAAATAAAATAATAAAAAGCCCGACAGAAGTCGGGCTTTTTTGTGTTTATTATAGAAGTTATAATTTAGATGTTATTATCGTCTCTGAGTGCTTTTATAAATTCTTTAAGTCTTTTCATTGCTTCTTTAAGTTGTGTTAGGGAATAAGCGTAAGAAATTCTTACATGTTTGTCTCCACATTTTCCAAAAGCAGAGCCAGGCACAACTGCGACTTTTTGGCTTTGCAAGAGTTTTGTACAAAATTCTTCAGAGGTCATACCGAATTGTGATATGTCTGGGAATACATAGAAAGCTCCATATGGTTCAAAGCAAGGTAACCCCATTTCTTTAAATGATGCAAGCAAAAACCGTCTTCTTTGGTTGTAAGAGTCTGCCATTGTTTCTATGTCTTTATCGCCATTTCTAAGTGCTTCCACTGCTGCATATTGGCTTGTAGTAGGAGAAGACATTATTGTAAATTGGTGAATTTTTACGAGGTACTTCATAATTTCTTTTGGGGCCAATGCGTACCCTAGTCTCCAACCTGTCATAGCATAAGCTTTTGAGAAACCGTTGATGAGTATTGTTCTTTCTTGCATTTGGGGCATTGAAGCTATGCTTATATGTTTTTTGTTATAAGTTAGCTCGCTGTATATTTCATCTGTTATAACCAATATATCGTGCTTAATTGCAAGTTCTGCAATAGGCTCTAAGTCTTTCTTTTCCATTATTGCCCCTGTTGGGTTGTTTGGATAAGAGATAATTAGTGCCTTTGTCTTTGATGTTATAGCTGCTTCGAGTTGTTCTTTTGTAAGGCGGAATTCTGTCTCTGCGGAAAGAGGAATTGGTACTGCTTTTCCACCTGCTAATTTGATACATGCCTCATAGGAGACAAAACATGGTTCAGGATAGACTACTTCATCTCCTGGATTAAGTATTGCACGGAGTGCTATGTCTATTGCTTCGCTACCACCGATAGTGACTATGACCTCATTTTTGCTGTCATAGGTAAGTTTATATTTTCTTTTTACATAGTTACATATTTCTTCTCTTAACTCTGGAAGTCCGGCATTTGATGTGTAAAAAGTGCGTCCTTGTTGGAGCGAGTATATTCCTTCTTCTCTAATGTGCCACGGTGTATCAAAGTCCGGTTCTCCTACACCCAAGGATATTACATCTGGAATTTCATTTGCGATGTCAAAGAGTTTCCTTATCCCTGATGGTTTTATATCTTTTACTTTGTCACAGATAAAATCTCTCACGGTGTTACTACCATCCTAGTGTCTTTTTTTACGTCTTCTGCAATGTTTATCCCGAATTCTTTATATCTTACAAGAAGTACGTGGGTAGCAGTGCTTTGGACATCTTCTATAACTGCAAGTTTTGAGGATACAAAGTGTGCTATTTCTTTCATCGTTGCTTTTTTGAGTATTACAAGGAAGTCATAAGCACCTGATGTAAGATAGAGTGATTCAACTTCGGGATATTGATATATCTTTTCTGCTATATTATCAAAGCCTTTTCCTCTTTGAGGTGTTACTTTTAGCTCAATTATTGCAGAGATTTTCTCGTCGTCAGTTTTGTCCCAGTTTACAAGGGCATGGTAGCCACAGATTAACCGTTCTTTTTCCATAGCTTCAATTTCATTTTTGACTTCGTTTTCATTAAATCCTAGCAGTACAGCTATTTCTTTTACGTCTAGTCTTGCATCTTTTTCCAATAGAGCTAGTATTTGTTCTCTTTTTTTGTTTTCCACTTTTTCCCCTCCATTATTTATCTAGTAGAAGCTTAGTCCATATTTCTTCTTTATATCCTGTTGTCACAAATTTATCTGATATAAGTATTGGGCGTTTTACCAACATCCCGTCTGACGACAGTAGTTTTAGTTGTTCTTCTTCGCTCATATCTGGTAATTTCTTTGATAGTTCTAATTCTTTGTATTTTAATCCACTTGTGTTAAAAAACTTTTTTAATGGTAATTTGCTTTGCTTATACCACTTTGATAATTCTTCGTAGCTTGGATTATCTGTTTTGATGTCTCTTTCTGTATATTGTACTTTGTTATTTTCAAGCCATTCACGGGCTTTCTTGCAGGTGCTTCACGTAGGATAACATATAAAGAGCATAGATAATACACCTCCACAAAAAATCATCTCGTTATTATACAACAAAAAACAAGCGACTTTCATATGAAAGTCGCTTGTTTTAAAATAAATTTTTAGTGGCAGGATTTGTTTTTACATCCATGACACTGTCCGTGTCCTTCACTATGTTCGTGATCGTGGTGATTACATTCAGAAGTAGGGTCATCTTCTATATTTCCTGCAAGAAATTCTGTAATAACTTTGTCGATGTCGCCTTTTACTCCTGATATGAGTTCAATGCCGGCCTCTTTTAAAACTTCTTTTGCTCCTGCTCCAATTCCTCCGCAGAGTAGTAGGTCTACTCTGTTTTCTGCCAGAAATCCGCCAAGGGCTTCATGTCCGCTTCCGTTTGAGTCTATTGTTTCTTTGTTAATAACTTCTCCATTTGAAACATTGTATACTGTAAATATCTCTGTGTGGCCGAAGTGCTGGAAGACTGTGTTGTCTGTTGGGTCTGTCGTTACTGCCACACGTATACTTCTATTGTTTTTCTTGATTGGTGCTTCTAATGCTTCTATTACTTTGACTGCTTCGTCAAGATAGCCTTTATTAAAATCTTCAATTTTCCCTGTATCGCATAGTGAGGCAATTTCTGGGTCAATCGGTAGCTTTGCGAGAACTTTTAAGTTGTGTTTCTTTGCTGTTTCTTCTGCTTTGCTTTCACCGAATATTTTAATTACTTTGCCGCAGTCAGGACATTCAATGTAGCTCATATTTTCTACAAGTCCAAGTATTGGTATATTCATTTGTTCTGCCATACGCACGGCTTTTTCTACTATCATTGAAACTAATTCTTGTGGTGATGATACTATTATTATTCCGTCTACAGGGAGCGATTGGAATACTGTAAGAGGTACGTCGCCAGTTCCAGGGGGCATATCTACAAACATATAGTCTACGCCTGTCCATATTACGTCGCTCCAGAATTGTTTTACCACATCTGCTATTGCAGGCCCTCTCCAAATTACAGGTGTTGTCTGATCTTCTAAAAGTAGGTTAAGTGACATTATATCTGTGCCGTTTGTTGTTGTTACCGGGAGTATTCCCTGTGCATTGCTTGTTGCTTGTTCTGTAATACCAAATGCTTTAGGAATTGATGGGCCTGTAATGTCTGCATCAAGTATTGCTGTTTGATTGCCCTTTTTTTGCATTTCTACTGCAAGTAATGATGTTACGAGCGATTTCCCGACACCGCCCTTGCCACTTACTATTCCTATTACTTTTCCTATGCTACTGAGTGGGTGTGGAGCTACTCTAAAGTCAAATGCTTCCTTGTTGTCGGAGCATTTTTCTTCGCAGTTTCCACATTGATGTGTACAGTTTTCACTCATTTGTTACATCTCCTCGTTGTTTTTATTCTTATGGAAACGACAGAGTTTGCACCCTGCCTCGCCGTGGCATCCATGATGTACTGTTTCGTAGTTGCCTCCGTTTATATATATACCTTTTCCACAACAGAGTGCTTCTGCTATTTTTGCTCTTGCGGAATATAGTATCCTTTGGAATGTTCCTCTTGATACGTTCATGGAGTCTGCCGCACTGTCTTGGTCTTTTGATTCTAGGTCACAGAGTCTGATGCTTTCCAGCTCTTCTACTGTTATATCCAGGAATTCCCTGTTGTCACTTTCCGGGACAAAACGAAGACAGGTCGGTTCGCTACATACTTTCCTGCATTTTGTACTTCTTGAAATTTTAATCAGCCCCTTAGTGTGTGCATATGCACATAATCATTTTATGACTTTTGATTGTTTTCGTCAATAAATTTCTGTTTTTGTTTCTATACATTTATAATATAAGTAATTTTTAGGATTAAGTTTGGGGGTGCTTTATTTTGTTTGCTAATGATGAATCTAAATTAAGAGGCAGGTTTGATAGAATTTATCTAGCCGGTGGTTGTTTTTGGGGAATGGATAAGCTTATGTCATCTATATGTGGCGTCCATGATGTCGTATGTGGCTATGCAAATGGTGATTCTTCAATAAAAAACCCGACTTATGATCAGGTTTGTAGTGGAGTTACGGGGTATAAGGAGTGTGTGCGAGTTGACTATGACCCTGATGTCGTGACTCTTGAAAAGTTGCTTTTTTCTTTTTTTAATGTCATTGACCCAACAGTGAAAAATAGACAGGCAAATGATATTGGCACTCAGTATCAGACAGGAATTTTTTATGTTTCTACTGAGTCAAAGAAGATAGTAGAAAAAGTTGTTGCTATAGAAAAAAATCATTACAGTAATTTTTCTGTTTTAGTCGAACAGCTATTTTCTTTTTATAAAGCGGAGGAGTATCACCAAAAGTATTTGATTAAAAACCCAAGAGGTTATTGCCATATTGGTGATGATAAAATTAAAAAAGTTTCTTGTTCTATTGTAGATACTTTGCTTTATAAGAGGCCTACAGATAGTGAGATTAGGGAGTCGTTGACTTTTGAGGAGTATGGTGTTACCCAAAATTCCGCTACTGAGGCACCATGTACCAGTAGGTTTTTTGATTTTGATGAAAAGGGTATTTATGTTGATATAGTGAGTGGAGAGCCTTTGTTTTCTTCAAAAGATAAATTTTCCTGTTCATGTGGTTGGCCTGCTTTTTCAAAGCCTATTGATGAAAATATGATCGTTTACGTCAAGGATTATTCTCATAATATGGTTAGGACGGAAGTTCGTAGTTTAATTGCTAATTCTCATTTGGGGCATGTTTTCTATAATGACCCAGAGTCTCCTAATGGGACTAGGTTTTGTATAAATGGAGCTGCTTTGCGGTTTATTCCTTTTTCTGAGATGACTAATGAAAAATATGAGTATTTGAAAGAGATTTTCTCTGCAAGTTAGCAAAAGTTGTTCGTTGTTAATTTTTGTTTTGTGATTTTTGCAAAGAATATTTTGTGATTTTTGTAAAGAATAAGGAGAGACATTTTGTCTCTCCTTATATTTTTTCTATAGTGTCGTTTACTTTGACTTTTCCACCTGTTATTACTTTGGTGAATATGCCTTTTTGAGGCATTATGCACATTCCGACTTTCTTATATACTTCGCAGTCATGATGACATTCTTTGCCTATTTGAGATACTTCTAGTAGCGTTTCTCCAACTTTGAGTCTGTCACCGATTTTTAGTGTGCTTAAATCGATTCCCTCTGTTGTTAGGTTTTCTGCAAAGTCTCCTGGTCCAAGTGTAGGCAATTTCTTTTTCATCGTTTCTGTGTCTTCGTATGCTATTAGACTTATTTGTCTGTGCATAAACCCTGCATGAGCGTCGCCCTCAAGGCCTATTCCCTCAATTAGAGTTCCCTCTTGGATGTTTTTTTTAATCATACCTTTTTGTGGGGCAGAACATACTGCGATAATTTTGCCAGACATTTCTTTATTCAGAGACTCTATGGTCGTCTGCTACGTATTCTTCTTCCTCTTCTTCTGCGTAACCACAGCTACATGTCTTTGTTGTACTTGGGATTTTGAAGCCCTCTGGTAGCTTGCCGTCTCTTTTCATGTAGTAGTCTGCTATAGCAGCGTGAATTCCGTCTTCTGCCAGCATTGAGCAGTGAAGTTTCACTGCTGGTAGTCCGCCTAGTGCTTCTGCTACGTCTGCATTTGTAATTTGCAGTGCTTCTGTTATTGTTTTGCCTTTTGTTAGTTCAGTTGCCATTGAGCTTGTGGCTATAGCTGCTGCACAACCAAAGGTTTCAAATTTAATGTCTTCTATTACCTCGTTTTTGTTTATTTTGAGGTATATTTTCATGACGTCTCCGCATTTAGGATTTCCTACTTCACCTATTGCTGTTGCGTCGTCCAATTTTCCTACGTTTCGTGGGTTCATAAAGTAATCTACGACTTTTTCGTTGTACATGGTTATTTCTCCTTATTTAGTGTTTTTCTTTGTTGTAAAAGGGAGACATCATTCTCAATCGTTCTACTATCGCAGGGAATTTATCTAGTATGTAGTCGATGTCTTCGTCTGTTGTGTCTTTGCTTATTGTTAGTCTTACAGATCCGTGTGCTGTCTCGTGGTTGAGTCCTGTTGCAAGTAGTACATAACTTGGTTCAAGACTTCCCGATGTGCATGCCGATCCGCTTGATACTCCTATGCCTGCTGCATCCATGAGAAGAAGTATGCCCTCTCCTTCGATGTATTTTATACATACACTTGCGTGATATGGGAGTCGTTTTGTCCTGTGTCCCGTTACTATTATTTCTGGTATTCTTTCGACCAGTCCGTCTAAGAGTTTGTCACGAAGTCTTTTTTCGTTTTCTATTTCTCCGTTTGAGAGACGTTCTTTTGCAAGTTCTGCTGCAACGCCGAAGCCTACAAGTCCCGGTATGTTTTCTGTACCTGATCTAAGTCCGAATTCTTGCCCTCCTCCATGAACTAGAGGGGTGAGTTTAAGCCCTTTGCGAACGTATAATGCTCCTACGCCTTTCGGTCCGTACATTTTGTGTGCAGCCATTGTCATCATGTCTATTGGTAGTTCTTTTACGTTTATTTTGATGTGTCCTGTGGCTTGTACTGCGTCAGTGTGAAATAGTATTCCATGTTCACGGCAGATTGCACCAAGTTCTGCTATAGGCTGTACCGTTCCTATTTCGTTGTTTGCAAACATTATTGAGACAAGAAATGTGTCGGGTCTTATTGCTTTTTTGAGGTCTTCTGGATTTACAAGTCCATATTTGTCTACAGGAAGTATTGTATATTCATAGTTGCCTATTCTTGCGAGCCATTTTACTGTGTCGTGGAGTGCGTGATGTTCTATTGCACTTGTGATTATATGTCCACTCTTTTCTTTACGTGCCCATGTAGCTCCTTTGATTGCAAGGTTGTCCGCTTCACTTCCACCACCTGTAAAGATGATGTCTTTTGCATCTGCTCCTATTAGGTCTGCTACTTGCTGACGGGCTTTGTCTAGTCCTTTATGTGCTTCTCTTCCCCATGCATGTAAGCTGTTGGGGTTGCCGTATGTCTCGGAGAAGTAAGGGATCATTGCCTCTAGTACTCTTTTATCCACTTGTGTTGTTGCTGAGTTGTCCATGTAAACTTTACGCTGTGTCATTGTTTTTGCCACCTTTGGTTTATGTTATTTCTTTTTGCCGCAGTTGCAGGAAGCTGAACAGCAGTTCTTTTGTGATTTGTCGAGTAAATCTTGCATTGTTGTTCCGTCATATACTTGTTCTAGAGCTATTCGTGCTTTGTCCCATAGAGGACGAAAAACACAGTCATCTATGAAGTTACATTCTTCGTCTGTCCTTGTTGTGCATTCAACCGGACCAAGTGGTCCTTGGATGAATCTGATAATTTCACCTATTGTTATTTTTTCTGCACTTTTTAGGAGAAAATATCCTCCATCTTTTCCTCTTGCTGAGTCAACAAGTCCGATGTTTTTAAGTCCACTTAAAATGTTTTCTAAGAATCGTACTGGTATGTTTTGTGCCTCTGCGATTGTCCCTATTTTGAGTGGTCCCTCGTCAGCATGCCTTGCCAGTTCATATATTGCACGTAGTGCGTATTGGCATTTTTGTGTAATTATCATTTCATTCCTCACCATCCCTACCGACTTGGTGTAGATTACATCTAAATAGCTTCATTGTCAAGAGTTTTTAACGAAATTTTATAAAAATAGCAGAGGGAGTTTTCCCTCTGCTATAGTGTGTTATTCTATTTATTTATTTTTTTGTCTGTATTTTTTTCTTCTTTTTCTTTTGCGAGGAGCAGTGCATTTATTTCTCCTATGTTGGTCTGTTTATAACTTTTGGGTTTCATGAAGAGTTCTATGTCAGGTTTTCTTAGCTTTATCTTTGTGTATTCTGTCTCAGAGACACCTTTTAAGTCTTGTGTTTTTACAGGCAATGGGAAGTTGTCTTGATACCATTCGTAGTATTGGTAAGTGTTTTCTTTTTTGCCTCTGTATTTGATTGTTACAAGGTATTTTTTCATTCTGTATGTGTTTATTGTTTCGTAATCTATGAACTTTCTTGTCATGTCACCAAAAGTTCCCTCTTGCGGTTTTGTTTCTATTACAGGAGCTTGCCCTGGGTATTCTTCGAGGATGTATCTTCTAATTTTGGGGTAGATTATGTACATTTCTTTTTTGTCGTAACGAGTTACGATTATTTCTTCCCCATTTTTTAGGTCTTGCCTCATCATGTTTCTTGCTACATATACTTTTGTCTGTGTAGTTGTTGTGGCATCTTTTTCAATGTATATAGCAGAGTATTCCGTTACAAATCCCAAGTCACCTATTTGACTTGCGAATATTGCTGTGGAAAATGATAGTACAAAGATAAGTGAGAGTATTATTTTTTTCATTTGTTTCTCCTTTCTTTTTTGTCGCTTCATTATACACGTTCTTTTCGAAAGGTCTATTAGTCTTTTATGCAGTTACTATTTTTGCACTTTTTTCAAGTCCAAATTTTGTTATGGCATCTTCTCTCATTTTGTATTTTAAAATTTTCCCTGCTGCATTCATAGGGAATGAGGTTACAAAGTCTATGTATTTAGGACATTTGTGTCTTGCCATGTTGGCTTTGAAGTAGTCTTTGATTTCGTTTTCTGTGGCTGTTTCTCCCTCTTTTAGTACGATTGAGGCTAGTATTTCTTCTCCTAATGCTTCGTCAGGGACACCTATTACCTGTACGTCTTTTACTTTTGGATAGGTGTAAAGAAATTCTTCCAGTTCTTTAGGGTAGATGTTTTCTCCGCCTCTTATTATCATGTCTTTTAGTCGACCTGTTATTCTGTAGTAGCCCTCTTCTGTTTTGCAGGCGAGGTCACCGGTGTGAAGCCAGCCATCTTTGTCTATTGCAGAGGCTGTTGCCGCAGGCATTTTGTAGTAGCCTTTCATTATGTTGTAGCCTCTTGCTACAAATTCACCGGTTTCGTTTGCAGGCATTTCTTCTCCCGTTTCTGGATCAATTATTTTACATTCAATTTGTGGAAGTGCTTTTCCTACTGTTGATACACGCACTTCCAGTGAGTCGTCTGTGCTACTCATGGTACAACCGGGAGAAGCTTCTGTTTGCCCGTAGACTATTGTTATTTCATTCATGTTCATTTTGTCTACTACGTCTCTCATTTTTGATATTGGGCATGGGCTTCCTGCCATGATTCCTGTTCTCATGTGCGAGAAGTCTGTTTTTGCAAAATCTTCGTGATCCATCATAGCGATGAACATTGTAGGGACTCCGTGGAAGCATGTAATTTTTTCTTGTCTTATGCAGGCCAGAGCCGATTTTGTGGAGAAGTAAGGTAGTGGCATGAGCGATGCACTGTGTGTCATGGACGCTGTCATTGCAAGGACCATTCCAAAGCAGTGAAACATTGGTACTTGTATCATCATTCTGTCTGCTGTTGAGAGGTCCATTCTGTCTCCTATGCACTTCCCGTTATTTACTACGTTGTAGTGTGTTAGCATTACTCCTTTTGGAAATCCTGTAGTACCAGATGTGTATTGCATATTGCATACGTCATGTATGTTTACGAGAGAAGCCATTCTTCGTATTTCTTCGATAGGTACCATTTCAGCTCTGTCTAGAGATTCTTCCCATGTGAGGCAACCGTCCATTTTGAAGTCTATTGTTATTACGTTTCTCAAGAAGGGCAATCTTTTTGCACGTAGTGGGGTGCCTTGTTTTGTTGCCTTTAGTTCGGGGCAGAGTTCATTTATGATTGAGGCGTAGTTTGAGTCACGGTAGCCTTCAATCATGATTAGTGTATGTGTGTCTGATTGGCGAAGTAGGTATTCTGCTTCGTGGATTTTGTATGCTGTGTTCATTGTTACGAGTACAGCACCAATTTTTGTTGTTGCCCAAAATGCAATGTACCATTGTGGTAGGTTTGTCGCCCATACTGCAACATGTGAACGTGCTTTTACTCCCATTGATACAAGAACTTTTGCAAATTCATCAACGTCGTCTCTAAATTCGGAGTATGTCCTTGTGTAGTCTAGAGTTGTAAATTTAAATGCATACTGATCAGGAAATTCTTCTGTTAGTTTGTCAAGCACTTGTGGAAAGGTTTTCTCTATTAGTGTGTCTTTTTGCCAGATGTATTGACCTGTTCCATTTTTGTTGTCATATAGTCTTTTTGATTTTTTTTGTCTTGCTGTGTCTCCAAAGTTGTTCATGTAGTTTGCAAAGTGGAGTGATATTAGTCCGAGGTCGTCAAGCCCCTTCATCCACTGTGGGTTCCATTCAAGAGATATGAAGCCATCATAGTTGATGGAGTAGAGTGCTTGTACCATTTCTGAGATTGGCAGTGTTCCTTCGCCTATGAGTCTATATTCCATTGTTGTGTCATTTGTGTATGAATCTTTGATGTGGACATGTTTTATGTAAGCACCGAGATTTTTTACCGTTGTTTCCGGCGTTTCTTCTGCTTTTCTATAGGTGTGTTGTATGTCCCAAAGTGCTGCTAGGTTGTCTGATGCAAATGAGTCAAGTAATTCACATAGCATAGAGCTGTTTGAATATATTCCTATTGTCTCTACTAATACAGTTACATTTTTTTCTGTTGCAAAAGGAAGTATTTCGTTTATAACTTTTGCTACCGTTTCTTTTTGCTCACTTTCACTGTAAGGGCAGTCGCTTACGCCAATTCTTACATAAGGTACTCTTAGGTTATGAGCATATGAGATGTTTTCTTTTATTAAATTACAGTTAAATTCAATTTTTTTAGGTGAGCAGAGGTTGCAAGAGGTATCGATGCAGGAGATAGTGAGTCCTTGTGATACCAGTTCTCTGTATATTATATTTGCAGCAGACGCATCAAAGACACCTCTCGTTGAAGAGTAGAGAGGTTCTTTTGCACTATGTATTTCTATACCTGCAAGCCCTGCTTCTTTTGCTGTGTTGCAGTATTCCTGCCAAGTATAGTTTTCCCAGCCGTATGTAGAAAAAGAGAGTTTCATTATTTATGATTCTCCTCGTATGATATCTTGTTTAGAGCGTTTAAGTATGCGCTTATGCTTGAGCCTATTATGTCTGTGGAGAGTCCGTTGCCGGAGTATAGCTTTCCATTAGAACGGAGTTTTATAAGAGCAGAACCCATGGCTTCTCTTCCCTCTGTTACTGCCTGAATTTGGAAGTCATCTAGTTCATAGTGGTGTCCTGTTATGTTTTCTATAGCCATGAATGCTGCGTCTATTGGTCCGTCTCCTACTGCAATACCTGAAAGTTCTTTGCCATCACGTTTGAAACAGATGTTTGCTGTTGCATTTATTATGTTTCCGCTATTTATTACGAAGCTTATAAGCTCGTATGTTGGTGGTACTTGCATTGCTGATGAAGCAATAATTGCTTCTAGTTCTTTTGTGCCTACAGATTTTTTATCTGCCACTCCAACAAAAGTTTTAAATACTTTTGCCAAGTCTTCGTCTGATAAGTCATAGCCAAGATTTTTTACAGCTTTGCTTATGGCGGTGATGTCATCTGATTTATCTAATTTTATGTCGCTTGTGTGTTTTGTATCTATTCCTGTGTCAAATGGTGAGCTTTTATCTTTCTTTGATCGTGTCATCCAGTTTATCTGGTTCATTGATCTTTTCAATTCTGTGTTTTTTACATTACACTCAAATCCGCTGTCTTCGCCTCTTACCTTGAGCAGCAGAACTGTGTCTTCTAGTGAAGCTGTCGTTATTCCACTTACTGACACACAGATTTCTGTTGCCCCTTTTCTTAATGCTGAAACGGACGATGCAAGCGCCAACGACATATTATCTGAGACCATTACAGAGAGTGTTACGTCTTTTAGTTCGGGAATTTCGTTGTATAAATTTGATATGAAGTTCTCAAACTCGTGAGGTAACATTATACCTGCACTGTCGCATAGTGTGATTGTCTCTGCACCAGCTGTTATGGCTGTTGTTACTATCGTATGCAAAAAGTCTGTTTCTGCCCTTGTAGCATCTTTTGCTACAAATTCGACGTCATTGCATAGAGATTTTGCTTCACTTACAAGAGATTTTGCCATTTCGATAACTTTGTTAGGTTTTGCTTTGCATATATATTCCATTTGTACAGGAGAGACAGGAAGCTCAACGCACAGTCTTGGCTTCTTTGCATGAGAAATTGCATTCCATGTCGTCTCTAGTGATTCTTTTGTTGTACCGACAGGAATTGAAAGGGTGCTTTTTTTAACGACTGTGGTTATTGTCCGTACAAGTAAAGAGTCTGTTTTATCTTTTGTGATAGGGGCAAGTGATATTGTGTCTATATTTAGCTTATCTAATATCTTTGCTGTTTCTATTGTTTCTTTGAAACTAAGGGAGACTTCTCTCTCCAAAGCTGATTCTCTTAATGTAATATCTGTAATTTTGATTTTTCCCATTTTTTTGTTTCTCCTTCATGTATAAAAGATATAAAAAAGTCCCCGAGACATAATTGTCTCAGGGACGAAAATATTCGCGGTACCACCCTGTTTACTGCACTTGTGCAGTCACTTAATTTGATGTTTACGACATCATACGTAATCCCTTAACTATAATATTCGGGGATTCTGCTCCGGAGTGAGACGGTATCTTATTGCTTCGCACCGTTTCTCAGCTTTCAACGGCTCTCTGTAACGTCACAAATAAGAACATAATTCCATCATTGCATTTTTATAATATTTTTCTATATTCAGTGATGATATATTAAGTAGCAAAGCTTTGTCAATAGAAAATACCTTATTTCCCTTTTATAAAAAATAAAATTGAAAAACAGTAATTTTTGCTACCTATATTTTATCTATGATGTATTATATTGATAAAGTGTAACAATGTAATTTGATAATCATAGATTGAATAGGGTGATTACTATGAAGTATGGATTTCTTGGTGCAGGTAATATGGGAAGTGCAATTATTAAAGGAATGGTAAATAGTTCTTTTAATGCAAAAGATATTTTCGTATACGACACTAACAAAGATAAAGTAAGCGAGATGTCTTTGGAATGTGGAATAAATCTCCTCTCATCACAAGAAGAAGTTTTTAGTTGTGATGTAGTAATCCTTGCAGTAAAACCGTACGTATTAGACAGCCTAAAAGATAAATTAAATGCGATATATACAGACCTCAATAGTAAAGAAAAAATAATAATTTCCATTGCTGTAGGAAAGTCACTCTCGTACCTCTCCGAGATATTTCCGGATGCTTCACTGGTGCGTGTAATGCCAAATATAAATGCAATGGTATCTTCCTCAATAACAGGCTACTGTATTGGTACAAACGTAACAAACGAAAAAGAAAAAATTGTTACAGACGTTTTTGCGGGGCTTGGAGCAGTAATAAAAATAGAAGAAAAAAATATGTCTATTTTTGGTGCTATTGCAGGTTCTTCCCCAGCTTTTACTTATATGTACATAGATGCTCTGGCACGTGCCGGAGTAAAGAGTGGACTATCAAAGGAGCAGGCACTTCAAATTGCAACTCACAGTGTACTTGGTAGTGCGAAGATGATTTTATTGTCAGACAAACACCCTATGGAACTTACCGACATGGTTTGCTCTCCTGCTGGCACGACAATTTGCGGAGTCCTTTCCTTGAGGAAAAATGCTTTTGAAGGAGACATTGCAGAGGCAGTGGAAGCAGTTTTAAAAAGAGATGCTGAAATAGGCGGAATGAAAAATGACAAGTAGAGAAAAACTAAAAAATATAAAAAGAATAGTCGTAAAAATAGGGACTTCCTCTGTTACGCATTCAAACGGAAGAATAAATCTTCGTAGAATGGAAAGCCTCTCTGTTGCTCTTGCTGAGTTAAAAAACAGGGGAATAGACGTAATATTGGTTTCTTCAGGAGCTGTTGGAGCAGGAGCTGGAATACTTGGCCTCTCAGAACGTCCGAAAGATGTAACATTAAAACAGGCTGCGGCCTCTGTAGGGCAGGCATCTCTAATGCAAATGTATAAGAATTTCTTTGGTGCTTTTAACCAGCATGTAGCTCAAATTCTTATTACAAAAGAAGACATGGGAGAGAGAAAAGATGTCGTTTCTGTTATATTCCAGAAATTACTAGAGTTAGGAATAATCCCAATAGTAAATAACAATGATGCAGTGGCCACAGACGAAATAGAATTTTCCGACAATGACTACCTAGCGGCAGTTGTTGCAGGGCTTGTATCTGCTGACTTACTCGTAATCCTTACAGATGTAGACGGACTCTATGACAAAAGTCCGAGTTCTCCCGGTGCAAAGAGAATTTCAGAGGTAAAAGAAATAACGCAAGAAATAGAAGCTATGGCTGGTGGTACCGGCTCCGCTTTTGCAATGGGTGGAATGTTTACAAAAATAAATGCAGCAAAAACTTGCACAAAATACAACTGTGACATGGTAATAGCAAAAGCAGATGACCCTAAAATTTTATATAACATATTAGACGGAGAAGATATAGGCACATACTTTCAAGCATCAGCGACGGAAGGTGAATAAATGGCAAATTACATAAACGAAATAGGTAAAAAAGCAAAAGAGGCATCATACAAACTTGCGCTATATGACACTGTGCGTAAAAACGAACTTCTCCTCGCTTGTGCCGAAGCTCTCTTGTCTAACAGTGAAAAAATAATAAAAATAAATGATGAAGATATAAAAAAAGCCAAAGAAAATGGAATGAAATCCTCATTTCTTGATAGATTAAAATTAACTGACAAGAGAATAGAAGACATGGCATCTGGCCTTAGAGAAGTCGCATCCTTACCTGATCCCATCGGGGAGATAATCTCCATGAACACTTTGCCAAATGGAATGACTGTTGGCAAGAAAAGAGTCCCTATGGGAGTTATAGGAATAATATATGAGGCAAGGCCAAATGTAACATCTGATGCCTTTGGACTCTGCTTAAAAGCTGGGTCAGCTGTAGTATTACGTGGAGGAAAAGAAGCTCTTGCCACAAACAACGCAATCGTTGAAATCTTCAAACAAACTTTGACAGAACAGGGTGCATTAAGTGACATCGTAACCCTTATCACCGATACCAGCCATGAAGTTGCAAAAGAGATGATGACTCTTAATGCCTACATTGACTTGCTAATTCCCAGAGGGTCTGCAAGATTGATACAAAGTGTAATACAAAACAGCACAGTGCCATCGATACAAACGGGAGTAGGGAACTGCCACATCTATATAGATAAAAGTGCAGACTTACAAATGGCAGAAGAAATAGTAATAAACGCAAAAACGCAACGTCCCGGAGTGTGTAACGCTTGTGAAACACTACTGGTTCACGAAGAAATAAAAGAAAAATTCATACCTCAAATTGCAAAAGCGTTGAGGAAAAAAGATGTAGAGATAAGAGGCGACAAAGACTTTGTAAAATTAGCAGAAGCAAAGCCAGCAACAGAAGAGGATTTTGCCACAGAATTTGAAGACTATATAATATCTTGTGGTGCTGTCTCTGACCTTGATGAGGCACTAAATCACATAAAAAAATACTCTACAGGTCACAGTGAAGCAATCATTACAGAAAATTACACAAACGCACAGAGATTCCTAAATGAAGTAGATAGTGCTTGTGTATATGTAAATGCGTCAACGAGATTTACAGATGGCAACCAATTCGGGCTTGGTTGTGAAATAGGCATAAGCACACAAAAATTACACGCAAGAGGTCCAATGGGATTAAAAGAAATTTGCACCTACAAATATATAATTTTTGGTTCCGGACAGACACGCAAATAGCCGAATATATTCTCTGGCAATAAAAGCTTGCTGTAGGCAAAAACTTTTTTCCTAGAACCCAAATGATAATTTTACTGTAAAAATTTATGCTTTATAATATAAACATATCTAACCTCAAGGAGGGGTTTCGTTTGACAAAAGTAATTTCTATAAGCAGAGAATTTGCAAGTGGTGGAAGAGAAATAGGCAAAAAACTCGCAGAAAGATTGAGTTTTGCTTACTATGACAAAGAAGTTATAAATGAAATTGCAAAAGATACTAACCTGAGCAAAGAATACCTTGACCACTACAGTGAAAGCAACCTAACGAGAAACTTTCCTATCACAATAGGTCATTCTTTTGGGTTAGTCTATCCGATGATTACACCGTCAGATGAAGTCTACAAGCAGCAAATTGATGTTATGAAAAAACTTGCAGGTGAGGGTGACTGTGTATTCATAGGACGTTGCTCCGACTACATTCTCAGAAATATGAACATATTAAGAGTATTTATATATTCCACAAAAATGGAAGAAAAAATTGACAGATGTAAAGCAAAAGCAAATGTAGATGAGCTAATAAGTGACACTGAATTAAAAAAGAGAATTTTAAAAGTAGACCGAGACCGTAAAGAATATTATGAATACTATACTTCTCTTACATGGGGAGATGTAAAAAATTACGACCTTTGCATAAACACAGCCAGATTTTCTGTTGATGAAGCAGTAGAAATAATTGCAAAAGCAATAACAAAAATATAAAAGGAAGCCAACCGCAACAACGTAAATCTTTCTTATAAAAATAAAATGATGGCAGGGACAACCCCCGCCATCATTTTGTATTTATCTACTTTTATTTATAAAATTTTCACTAAAACATTGTACCGTCTGTAGATTCAAACATATTAGTATAAGCTCCAGGTATTTGCATATCTTTTCGTAGTTGCAACTGTGGCATACCTACAACCACAATCCCTGAACTTTTATCTATGTAATAATTTTTAGCATCTTCTTCCGGATCAAATCCGATAGACGTGCCATCAGGAATTACATTGTGTGCGTCTACAATTACTCTGCGTAAACGACAATTTGCACCTACAATTACATTTTGCCCGATAATACATTCCTCAACCACAGCACCTGGGTTAATTACGCAATTACGTGACAAAATACTCTTTCTCACATAAGCTCCCAAAACCCTGCTTGACTCAGCCCTCAAACAAGCATCTACAGAGCAAGAATGGTTATCTACAGGATATGTAAATCCCGGTGGGTCTGAATATGATACTGTCCTAATTGGCCAGTGCGAGTTATACAAATTCAAAGGTGCATCTGCTTGGAGCAAATCCATCTGTGACTCCCAATATGCTTTAATACTTCCGACATCTTTCCAATATGGTTTATCATTTCCTGGAAGAACATTTGTAGAGAAATCATAAGCCATAAGTTTTTTAGTTTTAAAATATTTAGGGAGAATATCCTTACCGAAATCGTGAGTGCTTTTTGAATTTTCATTATCAGTGATAATACTCTCTTCAAGCATCTCTCTTTCAAAAATATAATTTCCCATAGAAACAAAACTAAATCCTGGTCTACCCGGAATTTCTGGTGGATTTTTAGGTTTTTCTACAAAGTCGATAATACGTCCTGTTTCATCAGTTGCTATACAGCCAAATTGTGAAGCCTCAGAAGACGGCACAACGTAAGCTGCAACTGTAATATCTGCATTATTATCCATATGATATTGAAGCATCTGTTCAACATCCATCTTGTAGACGTGGTCTGCTGCGAATATGCAAATTCTATCTGCATCGAAGAGAGTTACTAAATGCAGATTTTGGAAAATAGCATCTGCTGTCCCCTCATACCAACGTTCACCGTCCCACATCTGAGCTGGGACTACGTTAATAAAGTAATCTCTGCCTCTCAAGGCTCCTCCGAATTGCCAACCTCTACCTATATGTTCGTGAAGAGACTGACTCTTGAACTGAATTAAACAATAAATAGAAAAAAGTCCACTATTTACCATATTTGACAGTGCAAAGTCTATTATTCTGTATTTGCCTGCATAAGGTACAGCAGGTTTTGCACGATACTTAGTAAGAGGTAGAAGTCTTTCGCCCTTACCTCCTGCGAGAACCATTCCCAAAACACGACCATATTTGCCCTGTATCATGTGAACACCTCCCTGTTGCTTTAGCTTATTAAATCGATTATAGCCTATAATTAACTTTATCTCTATATACTTTTAATCAGATGTAAGAATAGAATTGTATACATTTATATAATCTTTTGCAGATTTATCCCAAGAAAAATCACTACTCATAGCATTTTTTATTATATTGCTCCACCTTTTAGCATCTTTTTTTGCATTTAAAGCACGTTCTAACGCCATACTCAACTCTTCTGTTGCAAAGTCAGAGAAAATAAAGCCTGTGCCGTCCTGCGAAGTGTCAGCATCTATAACTGTATCTGCGAGTCCCCCTGTAGCTCTTGCTACAGGTATTGTCCCGTACTTAAAAGCAATAAGCTGTGAAAGTCCACAAGGTTCAAATGCAGAGGGCATAAGCAAAATATCTCCTCCTGCATAAGCTGTGTGAGCGGCTTTCTCATTAAACTCTTGAACGGAAAACACGGAACTAGTATTTTCATTTTCAAAAGAAGAAACTTTTCTGTTATACATATCAGATCCAGAACCTATTATAACCACACGTACTTTATCAGGGATAAAGCTCTCAAGAACTTCTAGCATAATATCAATACCCTTTTGTTCTACAAGCCTACCTACAAAAATAAGTATAGGACGACCGTCTTCTTTCCACTTACACATCTTTAGTAACTCTTCACGACAAACTTGCTTGCCCCTTAAATTTGTCTTTGAATAATTTGAGACAATCATTTTATCCGTTTTGGGATTCCAAACATCATAATCTATTCCATTTAAAATCCCATGTAATTTATCTCTATATGTTGTTATTACTCCATCAAGTCCAAACCCGTATTCTTCTAGCTGAATATCCCATGAATATCTTGGGCTAACAGTAGTAAGTCCCTCGCATGCGATAATTGCACCCTTCATCAAGTTTACTTGACCATAAAACTCCATTGTCTCTGTATTAAAAGTGGAAAAAGCCTCGTCATCAAAGCCCCAACCGTGAAGTACGCTCTGCTGAAAAAGCCCTTGATGTGCAATATTGTGAATGGTAAAGAGAGTATCGTAATCTGTAGAAAATTTAGAATAATACTTGTGCCACTTGAGTGCCGCAGGTATTGCTGCCACTGACCAATCATGTGCGTGGATAAATTGTGGCTTCCACTTTGCGACCTTTGGAAGCTCAAAAGAAGCAAAAGATAAGAAAATAAATGGTAAAGCGTCATCTTCCTCTGGGTCTTCTGGATAAATATCCGGGTTATAAAATAACTCAGGCTGATCCAATAGATAAATGGTAACCCCGTCAATCACCGCTTCGTATACTGTTGCTGTCCATGCTCTCCAATTTAATGCAATACTTATTTGTCCAAGAGGAACTTCATTTAACACATTCATCTTGCGTGCTGTCTCAAGTACGCCTGACCAAGCAGGCATCAGAACTCTTGCATCGAGAGATTGTTCATTTAATGCTTTTGGTAAACTGCCTACTACGTCCCCTAGCCCACCCCTCTTTGCGAGAGGAGAACATTCGGGAGATACATGAAGAACCTTTAGTGCAAAGTTAGGATTATACTCAATCATCACTAATGCCCCCTAAATACTGTTCCGTATGCTTTTTCGCAATACTCCTTTACCACCCTATGTGTATTGAAATAACTTGCATTGATTGCAATAGTTGCTTTCATAATCTCAAGCCACTTACCTCTATTATCATAATAAGTTGGTATTATGATATTTTCTAGCTTGTAATACATATCATTTATATCGTCTACTTCATTATAGCCGCTTCTGTCTTTTTCATCTGGTTTAGCACCTATAGACCAACCTGTAACACCATCTATACAGCCCTCTATCCACCAACCGTCTAAAACAGAAAAGTTAATAACGCCGTTATGTACACACTTCATACCACTTGTGCCGGAAGCTTCTCTTGGTCTGACAGGAGTGTTTAGCCAGACATCTGTCCCTGCTACGAGTAGCTTTGCAGAACTCATATTATAATTCTCTAAAAATACGACTTTAACCTCCTTATTGATTTCTTGTGCAACTTTATAAATTCTCTGAATAATATCTTTACCCGGCTCATCGTGTGGATGTGCTTTACCAGAGAAAATAAACTGGACCTTGTCTGTTGCAATTCTAACAAGTCTTTCAATATCAGAGAAAATCAAACCTGCACGTTTATAAGTGGCTGCACGTCTTGCAAACCCTATTGTCAAAACATCAGGGCTAAGCTCCTCACCTGTTTCTTCTAACACAAGTGCGAGTAACTTCATCTTTGATGCTTGATGTGCTCTCCATATCGTATCTGCCGGAATTTGAAATGCTTGCATTAAGCGTTCCGGTGCGTTCTGCCAACCGGGGATATAGTCATCGTAAACTTTTGCAAAACTGGGCGAAGTCCATGTTTTTGAGTGAACACCGTTTGTAATCCAGTCCACATCGCTACTGACAAACATCTCTCTGCTTACCTCAGCATGTTTCTTTGAGACACCATTTACGTACCTGCTAAAGGTCAAAGCTAAATCAGTCATTGAAAGCCCTGTACCACCAATGGCACCTTTCAAAATCTTTGCGAAATTATTATCTATAACTTCATCAATAAGTTCATAAGAGAAGAAGTCATGTCCTGCTGCAACAGGTGTATGAGTTGTAAAAATAACTTGATTTTTAATCTTCTCAATATTTCCATAGCCCTGTTCACGTAATAACTCTAAAGTTATAAATCCTGCATGACCTTCATTGAGATGGAAAGTTTTTATATTATCAAAGCCCATATCTCTCAATATGCGAAGCCCTGCAATACCAAGTACTAACTCTTGACACAATCTATACTTATTATCCCCACCGTAAAGCTCAGCAGTAATAAGACGATCCTCCTTTGAGTTCTCCGGTAAATCAGTATCGAGGAAATACACAGGTAATGTGCTACCGGATAGACCAAGCAGAGTATATGTCCAGACAGCAACTGTTACATCTCTTTTATTTATTGTAATTGTTACCCTATTTGGCAACATTGTAAGATGCTTCTCTGGATTCCATTTGACAGGACTCTCACTTTGACGTCCGTCAGAATTTATTTTTTGATTAAAATAACCGTTTTTGTAAAGAAGTGTTACACCTATAGCAGGAACACCTAAATCAGCCGAACTTTTTAAAATATCTCCTGCCAAAATACCAAGTCCTCCTGAATAAGTAGGTATCTCAGGGGATAGTCCTATTTCCATAGAGAAATAAGCAATATTTCTAAAGGTGGGATCGCTCTCCAATGTGGAAAGCAACGACTTAGCTAAATTGCTATTGTAATTCATGGGTGACATAGATTTTTCACTCCTAGCTTTCTTTTCTATTGTAGGCACTCTATCTTTTGTAAAATCTTTATTTTCTTCTAAAATTTCATTTGCAATAATATCTGCCGTTAAATATTCTGTTGTATTTCCTTGCACATTACTAAGACTAACGATAAAGCTTGAAAGAATATCTATACCAGTGGCTTCTTTTGTAAGCTCTGCCACACGTATTGCGAATGAGATTACTTGTTTTGTCTCTACACCGCTAATATCGTTAAAAAACCACGCACAAGAGGTATACATAAGCATCCTCATCTTCTGTGCTTTAAGTAACTTAAATATTACATTTAGGTTATTTTCATCGCAAGATTTAAGCTCTTTAGAAATAAATTTTTTGTAACTCGACTTAGAATTATCAAGAACAAGTGAAATATATTTATTTCGTAGTTCCTTAGGATCTGCAAAAGGGGAGACAACATTATTATAAATTTTGTCTGCTTGGACTCTTAAATTATCGAGAGAGTCTCTTAACGGTCCCCTCCATCTTTGATTCCACCCGTCTTCTCCTCCTGTACTGCAACCACAATCAGAACGCCATCTCTCTATACCGTGCATGCAAGACCATGAAGTATTCTCACGTATATTACATCTATTTACAGGTGGATGCTCCCGTAGAAATGTAGCTATATCAACCAAATTTACGCTTACATCAGAACGAAGTCTCTCAAACAAACGAGCGAGTGCCATATCTCCAAATTTATGGTGGTGACCGTAAGTCTCTCCATCTGTAGCCACTAGAAGAATATGGTCATCCAAATCGCTTGAGTGAGATATGACCTCATCATAGAAAATATCTCCATTTTCCAAAAGAGAGCCAAAGGCAATATTTTGTGCCATAGCTCCGTCATAAAAAATAATATTTATACTCTTGCCCGACGGCAACTCACATCTATATGGAAGAGTAATATCAAAAGTTTTGTTACTTACATCTACAAACTCACCATTTGTCTCAACAGATAGACACTGATGAGGGGAAAGTATCGTAAATTCAATATTATTTTCTGCTAAGACTTCAAGTGTTTCTGTATCTACTGCTGTTTCTGGTAGCCACATACCGAGAGGGAGTCTTTTATAACGGTACAAGAAATCAGATACCCCCCATTTTACCTGAGTATCCTTATCATCTCTTGTAGCAAGAGGCATAATTATATGATTGTAAGCTTGGGCTATCGCCCTTTTTGAATTTGAAATAATAGAAGAAAGGTGTTTGTTTTCCCTCTCGAGCCAGCTATGTAAAGTTGGTCCAAAGTTAAAACTCATATATGAATAATTATTTATAGTGTCAATGATTTTGCCATCAGAAGCAACAATGCGAGATGAAGAGTTTGGTAAATAACACTCTGCTGTAATTTTTTCATTCCAATCATGAAAAGGTGTAGCGGTAATATCCTCAAGAACAACCCCCGTTTGAGGGTTTTCTCTGGCAGGCTGATAGAAATGTCCGTGTATAACGATGTTCCGCATATGAGCACCCCAAATTTGGAGACAAGTTTTTATTCCTCTATCAATTATACTATAATCTCCATATAATAGTCATATATAGTGAAAAGGAGTGATACTCTTGTTAGAAGATTTATCTGCTCACGTGCTTGATATTGCAGAAAACAGCGTGAGAGCGAAAAGTACAGAAGTCTTTGTAACAGTGGAAGAAAAAAAATCTAGAAACTTATTATTATTTTCAGTTTCAGATAATGGCTGTGGAATGACTGAAGATTTTATAAAAAAAGTGACAGACCCTTTCACTACCACAAGGACAACCAGAAAAGTAGGAATGGGACTGCCATTCCTCAAACAATCGGCAGAATTGTGTGACGGGACTTTTTTGCTTCGTTCAGAAGTTGGTGTTGGAACGACGACTACTGCTACCTTTGCACTAAACAACATAGACACGCCTCCGATGGGAAACATTGCAGATAGCGTCATGACATTGATAATGGGTTCTCCTGATATACACTGGGTATACATACACAAGACAGACAATGGTGAATTCAAATTTGATTTAGACGAAGTAGTTGAAGCCCTAGATGGAGACAAATCTTTGTTAGTTACTCCTGACGTTGGTTTGTGGCTACAAAACACCTTAGAAGAGGGGATAAAAGAACTCTACTAAAAGATAAAAAGCACGTTAGCCCTTACCGATTTACCCCTGTTGTGTTATAATTACATACAGGCAGACAATGTGCTTAATAACCCTGCATAGTGCGTGGAATATGGGTTGTGTCTTGAGCCAACAAACAATCCCGGCTGAACTTTTATACGTTAGCAGTGGAGACCTTTACGGTTACCGAGTGATACGAGCGAGTTCTAATCCTTGTCTTAGGAGCGGGTCAAGACCTCCCGTACACGGCATTGCGGGGTTTTTTATACCCTTTTGAGTTACATATACAATTGAGATAGTCCTACAGGAGGAACTTATGAGCGTAAAACATCCATTTTGGCACCCTTCAGAAGCAAAAGCATTTATATTAGATTGGGACGGTGTAATTGCCGATACAAAACTAGACTTTACCGAAATTAGAAACAACTACTTTGGTGGAGATAATGTGCTTTTACTAGAAGAAGCGAACAAACTGCCTGGGGATGAAAAAGCAAAACTCCTAAGTGACATCGAAAAACTCGAAATAGCAGGAGCAGAAAACGCAACCTTAATAGACGGTGCAATAAACCTCATCGACTGGTTAGAAGCTAACGACAAAAAATGGTGCATAGTTTCACGTAATTGTGAAAAGGCGATAGAAATTGCTGCAAAAAAATTAAACATAACACTTCCCAAACACCTCTTTCACCGAGACAACTCAGCCTACAACAAGCCAGATCAGAGAGCTTTTATAGAAGCAGCAAAACAAATGGAAGTTTCAATAAATGACTGCGTCTCTGTAGGTGACTTTATATACGACATAATGTGTGCCAGAAAGTCTGGTGCTAGATCTATATTAGTGCAAAGAGACATGCCAGAGTGGGATGAATGGACAGACTCTTCATACCTCACACTATGTGATTTTGTAGAAGAGCTAAAAGAACCGAAAAAGCTAATTCCATGGGAATACAAAGAAATATATGCTAAGCGTGGAGAGAGATGGTTTAATGCAGTAGAAAAGGCAATATTTATGTTGCCAGACAGCACATCTCCGACCCTTGACTGCTGGCTTAACAGGGCTGCAGCATTTGGCATAAAATCAATATATGTAGACAAAAATATAATCTTTACTGCAACTGATTGGAAAAACAACTCATCATTCCCAATATCATCAATGGGGCGTCCTATGTACGAAGTAGTTGAAGAATTTCTAAAGGCACGCTTCCCCAAAATAAACGTAATATCAGAATTAAAAGAAGGCGAAGAGCCGCTTAAAGCTTCCAAAAATTCATTAGACCTAATGAGATTTATAGAGAGAAAAATATTCTAAAAAATAAAATGGAAAAGCAAAATTTGTTTGAATTTTCTTCTGAAAACGAAAATAAATCAACCTTTGAAACACCTCTTGCAGACAGAATGCGTCCAGCAAATCTGGATGAATATGCCGGGCAAACTCACATCGTAGGTGCAAATGCTCCTTTGCGTTCAATGCTAAATGGTGGCAAAGTACCTAGCTGTATATTATATGGTCCTCCCGGTGTAGGAAAAACTTCCCTTGTACGCCTCATGGCAAAAGCCACAGACAGAGAACTTCTCGAAATAAACGCAGTCAGTGCTAAGGTAGAGACACTTCGCACCTTAGTAGAAAATGCACAGAACGTCAAAAGAATGACAGGTCGTTCGGCTATTGCATTTGTAGACGAAATATATCACTTCAACTCAAAACAGCAAAACGTACTACTCCCTCACGTTGAGACCGGCGACATAATACTTGTCGGCACAACTACAGAAAACCCCTGGTTTGAAATAAATAAAACACTTTTATCTAGAATGATAGTCTATACACTAAAACCGTTAAATGAAAATGAACTATTTTCATTATTGCGACGTGCATTAGAAAACAAAGAAAAAGGTCTAGGAATGCTTGAAGTTGAAGCAACGGATGAAGTCATAATGAAAATAGTCTCTCTTGCAAGTGGCGACGCAAGACAAGCCCTAACGAGACTAGAAGTATCTGCTTCATCTGTAGCTCTCTCTGGAGGCAAAACATTAACAGAAGAAATTGTAAGCAAAAGCACAGGAGTAGCTACACAAAGATACGACAGACAATCAAACGACCACTATGCTGTAATATCAGCACTAATAAAAAGCATAAGAGGTTCTGATCCTGATGCTGCTGTATACTGGCTATCAAGAATGCTTGTAGCAGGGAACGACATAAGATTTATATGTAGACGTCTTTGCATCTCTGCTGCAGAAGACATAGGGCTTGCAGACCCAATGGCACTAATAATGGCACAAAACACATCTGCTGCAGTAGACAGAGTAGGACTCCCTGAAGCTCGAATAATACTAGCAGAGGCAGTCATATACCTTGCATGTGCACCAAAAAGCAACAGTGCATACAATGCAATAAACAGCGCAATAGCTTCAGTAGAAAGTGGAGACCTAATGGAAGTCCCGTCTCATCTGCGTAATGATGGACAAGGATACATATACCCTCATGACTTCCCAAACCACTGGGTTGCACAAGCATACTTGCCTAAGCCTACACGTTTTTACGAACCAACAGAACTGGGCTACGAACAACGCATAAAAGAAAGACTAAAACATTTCTGGAAAAGATTTGTAGAAAAAACAGAAAAAGCAGAAAAGACAGACCAAAAAGCATAAAATTTGCAACATTGATTTACAGAAACAAGTAACAAAATAAAACTAAATTCTATTGTGGGAGAGAAAACGATGAACTTAAACAGCCTAGTAAATGACATGAGAGAAAAAAAAGACGTCACTGACTCAAAAATGGCACACATAGATGAAGTCTATACAAAATTGGCAAAAAAAGACACCACTCTTACAAAAGTTCAAATCGCATATATGTTATATGGCCCGGCAGGACTAGAACTCATGGGAGTAACTCCTGAGGAATATAACTACACAGACACACCAATGGGAAAAGGGCTAGTATTTAAAGAAAATAAATAAAAAATAAACAAAAAAGCAAAACAAAAAAGTAAAACAAAAAACTAAAAAACAAAATAAAAAAATAGAGAGACCTCTAAAAACATAGTCTCTCTATATTTTATTCATCTACATATTCATAACTGACCTACTCGACAACAAACAATTCTCCCTCAATATTAGCAAAGACAATCTTATTAGATGTAACTGCTGGTGTAGTCGGTATCTCGTCTTTTGAATTAAAAGACCAAACGAGCCGCCCTGTTGCAGCGCTTAATGCAACTAAATCACCGCTATTTGTGCCGAAATAAATATTGCCCTTTGAAGCTGATGGGGAAGAATAAATCGCTTGCTTTGCTCTATACTTCCACATAAAAGTACCATTTGAAGCGTTTAATGCTGTAAGGTCGCCCTTAATATTTCCAAAAAACACCTTATTATTCAGCACAAGTGGAGAAGTATTGATTTGCCCTTTGGAATTATACTTCCAAATAACGGCACGGTGCTTAATTCTTGCGCAATAAAGCTTCCCGTCGTCGCTTGTAAAGTACAGATATCCATTCTCTACAGCAGGGGTTGAACGGATTACACCACCTACCACAGCCCTCCACAAAAACTTCCCTGTTGCACCCTCAATGGCAAAAAGCTTACCCTCATCATTGCCTACATAAACCACGCCATCAGAAACTACAGGTGAACCTTGAACGGCTCCCTTAGTCTTAAAACGCCACTTCTGCCACCCTGTTTTGATATTAACAGCGTAAACATATCCGTCATTTGAACCGAAAAAGACTGTATCATCTGCAACGGCAGGAGAAGAGGCAATACTACTATGAGTAGTAAACTGCCACAACAACTTACCTGACTCAGCATCAAGACAATACAACTTACTATCATAACTTGTTACGAAAACTTTCCCCTTATAAATAGAAGGAGAAGAAGTAATCCAATTACCTGTACCAAAACTCCACAGCAAAGTTCCTATATTAAAATCAACACTACGAACATAACCATCATTTGCTCCGAAAATCGCTACATGGTCCTTATAAATAGCAGGAGAAGACTGCACTGCATCTGCAACCTCTAACTTGCTTAACAAAACCCCTTTAAGTGAAGAGCTTGGTTGAATAGAGACACCATTGCCTGTCCTCTCAACATTCCCTCTAAAAACTTTCCAATCCTCGGCTTGAGCATTAGGTGTACCACCAACTAAAAAGCAAACACATACCAAAATAAGAAGAAAAAATTTTCTCATCCATATACACCTCCATATACTACTAATGATATAGATTATATTATAATGTAATACATAAAAAAGGTGCGTAAATACGAAATAAAACTTAGTGGAAAATAACGAATTCTTCAAATAAAAAAAGGATGATAATAATGAACGTACTTGTGATAGGAACTTCATTCATGGACTGTAAAGGACACGCCTCATATCGCTATGACCCGGTAGGACGTAACATAGGTTCTGTAAACTTTGTGCAAGGTGGAGTAGGAAGAAACGTAGCAGTAAACATGGCACACCTTGGAATTGACGTTACACTCCTCTCCTCTGTAGACGACTCCGCACTTGGGCGAGACATAATAGAAACTGCAAAAAAAGAAAAAATAAACACAGACAACATAGGAATAGCAAAATCAAATGGAATGGGACTATGGCTAGCCGTCATGGACCAAAACGGAGAACTGGTATCATCAATATCACAAATGCCAGACTTCACAGAAATGGAAAAAATATTTGATAAAAACGGAGAAAAGCTAGTAAAAGAAAATGACTGCATAGCACTTGAAATAGACCTAAGCAAAGAACTAATAGAAAAAGTCCTAAACGTAGCAGAAAAATACAACAAAAAAGTATATGCACTCCCCTCAAATATGGAAACAATACTAAACAACAGAGACTTCCTATCAAAAATAGAGTGCTTCATCTGCAACGACATAGAAGCAGGAAGACTATTTGAAATAGAAATGCACGACCTAACACCAGCAGAAATTCTGGAAATAATAAAAGAGAACGTAAACAAAATACACCTGCCTTCTCTCATCGTCACTCTAGCAGAGAAAGGCTCTGTCTACTACGACACAAGAACAAAAGAGTCAGGAATATGCAACGCGGTAAAAGCAAAAGTAATTGACTCAAGCGGTGCGGGAGACTCATACTTCTCAGCTACAGTAACAGGACTACTAAAAGGAATGTGCCTTGAAAAAGCGACGAAACTAGGAGCAAAAGTTGCTGCTTTTACTGTAGAAAACGAAGCTCCTGTATGTGACTATCTACCTAAAGAACTCTAAAAAACAGAAAAATTATATAAGATCTAAAATGTTTTTTTATAACTAAAAACAACTTATTTTTTGTAAAAAAATACATAGAATTGGGAAATCTAGAACTTATAATAAATTTTGAGAAGAGCAAAATCTATACTCAAATACACTTTTTAGCTACTAAGCTTAAAAGAAGAAGATAGGGGAGATTTAGAAATGAAAGAACTTTTACGCAACAGAATCAAAGAAATGACAGCGCTTATCGGAGTAAGTGGACAAGAATGGAACGTAGCACGTTATATTAAAAAGGCACTTACGGGTTATGTTGATTCAATCGAAGTTCGCCCTAATGGAATACTGATTGCAAGAAAAAAGGGCAATAAATCTGGCCCTAAGGTATTGATAACAGCTCACATGGACGAAGTAGGATACATAGTAAAATCAATAAGCCCAAAAGGCTTCTTATTCTTTGATAAAGTAGGTGGGGCAACAGAAGGTTGCTTACCTGGACGCAGAGTATGGGTAAAAGGCGAAAAAGGTGCAATACCTGGAATAATCGGAGTAAGAGCAGGACACCTACTTACAGCAGAACAAATGGCAAAGCCACAAACAGTAGGACAATCCTACGTTGATATATGTGTTGACTCAAAAGAAGAAGCTCAAGCACTTGGTATAGGGCCGGGAGCACAAATAGTGCCAGACAGCCCATGCACAGAAATGCTAAACAGTGACTACATGGTAACACGTGCAGCTGACTGCCGTGTCCTTTGTGCAGTAATCATAGAAACAATAAAGAAACTCGCAGCAGACGACATAAACGGAGAAATATATGCAGTATTTAATATACTCGAAGAATCAACAATCGCAGCATCAGCCGTTGCTGTAAACTACCTAGACCCAGAATACGGACTCTTCCTAGACACAATCCCATGTGGTGACGTTCCTGATTGTGACTTCCTAAAAGAACTTCCTGTAGCACTAAAAGAAGGTCCTGTAATCTTAATACAGCAACAATGGGCATCTGGACTAAGAAATGCAGGTAGCCATCCAAAACTAATAGAAGCACTCCGCAAAGCAGGAAAAACAACAGGAGTAAAACACCAAGAAGTCTCATTCTGCGGAGCAGGATACATCACAGACGCAGTCGGTGCAGTAATAGCAGGCAATGGCCCGGCAGTTGCTACACTAGCATGCCCGAGAAGATACTCACACTCTCCTGTTGAACTAATACACATGTACGACGTAGAAGCCCTACAGAAAATAGTAGAAGAATTCCTCAAAAATCCTGTAGACCTAAACATGATGGACTAAACAGACACAAAAACAGAAATAGCCACATATTCCTAGGAAAATAACAAACTCAAATAAAAATACAACAAAAAATAAGACCAAAGGGCTACTCCCTTTAGTCTTATTTTTTTAATCTAAACAACTAATAAAAATACTAATCTTTATGTCCGCAAGAACAGGAGCAACCGCCCCCGCAACTCTTGCCGATCTCCTCATCTCCGCAACCACTGGCACAGCTGGAACAGCTCATACCATCGCAACCGCTCTCCTGAGACTTAAATGCGACTCTAAGAGAAGCTTCCAAAAACAAACCCTCTGTCAAAGCAAACACTTCATTGCCCTCAAAGTCTTTTAAAACACGACAAGCAAACCCAACTCCGTCTGGTGTAACGCAAGAATCGCACGGTGAGAAATCACTTGTCATCATAAGCAAAACTTCAATAGGAGTCTCTGCTAAATCCAAATCATCGCAAGAAAACGTCACGAGATTACCAGACATAAGAGTATCCTGTGTAACATCGTCCAAAATTACCTTCCGAAGCTTTAACTTTATATCCAAAGATGTGAAACGAGGTGTCATCTTCTCTGCAAACTGCACCAGATTCTCCCATGTTTCCTCCCATGGCTTAGCATTGACGTCTCTAACCGTATAGTGAGAAATTACCAAAGTCTTCATCCAACTGACCTCCCTAAGGAATACTTGCCTCTCTATATTACATCATAAAAATGAAAGATAGTAAAATAAAAAAAATAGTAAAAAAGTTAGCAAAAAAGTTGCGAGAAAAAGTGAAAAATGATATAGTAAACTCTATTCATAAATGCCGGAGTGGCGGAATGGCAGACGCAGCGGATTCAAAATCCGCCGAGGTAACACTCGTGGGGGTTCGACCCCCCCCTCCGGCACCACATAAACATAAAAGCGACTTGAAAACACTTCAAGTCGCTTATTTTTTTATTTGAACAACACATACATATAAATAAAACTGTTGTAATAACATAGACTCATTACAAAGAAAAAAATAATAAAAATAAATAAGATAAAAAAGCACAATTTTTATACAGAACGTCATTTTTAAAATGACCTTTTAAAAGGAGTTAAATCACATAAACACTTCTCATTTTATGAGTATATTTCCCCTAAATACTTTAGTATATTAAAACGATAATGCTTGACTAAGTCTATTGAAGAGTTTCTTTCTCTGTGGTAGTATAAAGCAGTTCCTGAGGGGACTATACCAATGTGGGAGGTTTTATAATGCGTAAATATCTTGTAGCTATTTTTATGATTATGTTGATTGCTACACCTTCTTTTGCAGCAGGTACAATCAAAGTCGGTGAAATTGCAACTGTAACAGGTGACTTCGCAGCTTATGGAGTTGCAGAAGTTGTTTCTATGAAAATTGCTGTTGACGAAATCAACGCAAAAGGCGGAGTACTTGGTAAGAAATTGGAAATAGTAATGTATGACTGCCGTACACGTAATGAAGACATGGTCAACGCAGCAAGACGTTTAGTACAGCAGGACAAAGTAGTAGCTGTAATAGGGCCGAGTGGATCAGGACTCTGCATAGCAGCATCCCCAGTATTCAACAAAGGCAAAGTTGCTCACCTAGGTACACTTCCTACAAACCCAAACGTAACAGTTGACAACAGAGGAAAAGTAAAACCATACAACTTTAGAATGTGCTTCATCGACCCATATCAGGGAAAACTTCTTGCTACATTTGCAGCAAAAGACTTAAAAGCAAAAAAAGCAGCAATACTCTATGACGTATCAAGCGACTACTCACACGGACTTCGTGAATTTTTCTTAAACAACTACAAAACACTAGGTGGAAAAGTTGTAGCAGACGAAGGACACAGAGGCGAAGACGTCGACTTTAGAGCACAGCTCACAAAAATCGCACAGTCAAAACCAGACGTTCTCGTAATCCCAACAATGGGCAAATGCCTACCACTTGCAGTAAAACAAGCAAGAGAAATGGGAATTAAAGCACCTATCATCGGTGGAGACGGCTATGGAGACTTCATGTGGGAAATCGCAGGAAAAGCAATGAACAACACTTTCTGGATCAGCCACGTTGCAAAAGAAGACCCAGCACTCAAATCATTCTTTGCTAAATACAAAAAAGCAGCAGGCACAGATTGTCAGGAATTTATGAACGCAGTAATGGCATACGACTGTGTATATTGGTTGAAAGCAGCAATCGAAAAAGCAAACAGCACCGACCCTGTAAAAGTACGTGATGCACTCGAAAAGACAAAGAACGTAAAATTGATGCACGCTACACTTACAATGGACGAAGTCCACAACCCGAAAGACAAAGACGCCTACATCCTTGAAGCAAAAGGCGGAAAAGCAGTATTCTTCAAGAAAATTAAGCCATAAGTCATAAACTAAAAATAAACAACAAATAACAAATAAAAAAAGTAGTCCCCTCAATGAGGGGACTACTTTTTTGTATGAATGTATTGGTAGGAAAATTAAAAGCAAGTATAACGTATCACTTGCCAAAATTTCTTGATTTTTCTATTAGTAGCTATCATATCAAGAGGGGTGTAAATTGAACCCTCTTAATATATTTACTAATTTTTATTATCCTCTTCGGTTGGTATCTCAGGTTCAGCCACTCTGGCAAAGTCATAGAGAGGTTCTGGCTCATATATAGTAGCATTGAGTCCTTCTTCTGGTACTGTGAATGTAGTTGAACCACCAATACTTGAATTTAATGAAATGGTTCATGCCCTTTATCGCATAGGTATTATCTTCTCTTCAATGAATGCAATCTCATCATCAGATAGACCGTATTTAGTATAAAGCTGTTTGTCTATGTCTGATACAGATTTATTCCAGTCAATGTCAGAAGCAGACGTGAAATCTTGGAGTGGTACATATTCCCATGTTGGAGCTGGATTATGCTGTGTTTTTTTACGAATACCAAGCAATGTTCTTGTGAACTTTGTCTTTAGGTATTTTAAAACATGAGAAGCCTCAATATTTGTCTTAAAATTCCCAATACTAATAAAAGTTGGAGTTGATGATTCTGACGGTTTAATAACGAGCGGAGTACTTAATGTCTCTCCAAATAAACCAGCACCATTTGATTCGGGGATGAGAACCTTATACGAATTAATATTGTTAGATGGATATCGTGGCACCATATATTTCTTTTCGATCCATCTATAACATCTTTTCCCTGAAACCCGTCCAAGAATTTTATAATAGTTTTCTATGTCTAATGGCGCAGTATCTTTAAATACATATGGTAATATCTCAAATGTAGATGACTTTAACTCATACTCTTCATTTGGAGATAACGATGTGACGTTTGAGTGTAATTTTTTAATTGCTACTAATCTATCGTTTATAGATTGTGGGTAGTTTTTTATAAATAAATCTGTAAATTTTAAATCTGAACGTCCGCTAAAGACAATTGAAGAAAATTTATCTTGGATATTTTTAAAACGTTTTGCAAGAAAACGTAATTTATCATTAGGGATAAATTCACCTATAGCGCCAAAATCTATATTCTTGTCATAATATATAATGGATACTCCACCCTTAATGTCTGTATTCTGGAATATTTTAGTCGCATCTTCTTCAAACCTAACAACTTTTAAATGCGGATTTGCCAGCATTTTTTCATTCCACTTTTTAGGGGTCAAACCTGTATTAAATAAAAAACGTGCTGGAGAAATTAGACTGTACTTATTAGATAGTTGTTCTGCTGTATTATAAAAATATGGATAAATTGCTCCTAATCGATTATTAACGGTTGTTGCATCTTGATAAGGTGGATTACCTACAACAGCATCAAATTTCATATCGTTTGCTCCCTTTCCCCAGAAGTTACCACGTAACACACGTTTACGGAATTGATCTGGTTTATTTTTTATAATATTTATAAGGTCATCAAAGTAATGTGCATTGATTTTCACGTCGGAGTATCCAGCAAGAGTCCTTTGTGTAATTTGTTTCGCCATTGGAGTTTTGCAAATTACGAATACATTTTGCTGTATAGTATCATTCCAAAGCTTTTGCTGTACGTCAAGAGTAAGGTCAGCCTCAGGATAATTTTTACACCTCGCACGGTAAATGCTATAAGCAACATATAGCGGATATAACCCAGTTTTTGAATTGATTTCTAGTATTTGTGCTTTTTCGTTACTAAATGTTTCAGATGTCACTTGACCTTGATCCATAAATCTAGGTTCTTCGAGGGTGTTTTCATGTTTTTCATCATAAAAGTCATACCCACCTAGAGTATCAGACATATGTATATTAACTACTCGCCACGGTGTGAGAACTGTTTCTTTGTCAGGGTTTTTAAAGTTAGAAAACAGCCCCGCAATTTTTTTTGTTCTGTCTGTAGGATTCAAAGTATCTGCTTCACGGGCGATATTGCGTATTCTGCGACCAGCTGCAATAAACACATCCTCATCATAGTATTTTCTGAATTTACCAAACGTTTCCTTGGTAACATCTGTAGGCATAAATTCCTTCCATGAAGAATCATCAACTTTTTCTACAAAGCGGTTGAGTGTAATTTCTTCATCATAGGGTATGTCAGCACCATATATTAGCAATGGCATGCGAATAGAGATGCAACGCAAAATAGAAATTGCGTAAATTCTGACTTCCTTTTTCTTTTTTAACTCTTCAAGTCTTAATTTTTCTGCTTCGGTAAGTTCTCTTCTCGATTTCTTTGAAAGAGTTTCAGATTCTTCGTATTCTTCGTTCGTAAGACCCTGATTGTTTATGTTTATATTCTTCTGTTTTTGAATAGCATTTGACCTACCAAGTATACCTTTTAATTTCTCAAAAATTTTTATGTCTATTTCTCCTAATTTGAGCAGTTCGTCATTATAAAGATGTGTGTCATCAAAACCATTACGTACAACTTTATCGGCATAAACTTTTTTCAGTTGTTGTAATAAATTATCAACTTTATACTCTGTCATTTGAGAGCCAGCAACAGAGATAACAGGACAATAGTTTAAAAACTTACCAAGTATCTTTTTATCGCTATCTTTTGTTTTGCCTGCTTTTGAAGAAATAGATATTGCTTCAGATACCATTTTTAGTGTCCTGTCTGGTGCAAAGTCAAAAACATACCCTGCTTTCTTTATTTTGCCATTTTTATTACAAGGTGATTGTACACGGAAAATAGTTTGTAAATAGTTTGCAGCAGAAGTCGAGAATGACCCTGAAAGCATAAAAATTCCTGTCCATTCTTTTACTGTAACACCTGTGGTTAACTTCCCACATGATAGTGTTATTGTATATCTATCAAGCTTTTCTGCTGTGTTGATGGCATTTCTAACACTATTCAGTGCGTTGAATGACTCTTCGTCATTGCTACCTGCAATATTTACGATATCAAACTGCCCATTACTAAACACAGGATGTCTAGTCATTAGGTTCTTCAATGCTTTTGCTTCTCTGATTCCGGGAACCATCCACAAGGAATGTTTAAAAAGTTCTCTATATTCTTTCTTGGAATATGGATAAGCACTGTTCTCGTCTTCTTTAGTCATCAGGTTTAAGAATGACCATATATCTTGCTCATGAATGAAATCACCAATGTTTGCAGTGTTTGGCATTTGTGCATAATCGAATTTATAATCACCAGTCCACGTACGGAAAAATTCATGAAAGTTGAATGCTTTATCTTCATAAGTTATATAATTACTATTGTGCAGAATGTCACCGAGGTCATAGGTATATATACGAAGTTCGGGCAATTCATCATAAGGGTTAGAGTCACCAAAATACTTATTATCCCATCCGGATTTACATTCTTGTTCCATTATGTAGTCCCATGTGTAAATGGAACCATCATCGTATTCGTTTATGATGTTAAAAGGAGTACCAGAGAGTGCAAGTAGTTTGGTTTTTTGTAATTCCTCTTTTAAAATAGCTTTAATCGTATCATCGCCAAGAGCAGTTTTTGTCCCCTCATGTGCTTCGTCAACGATTACGCAATCCCATACTGTATCAAATATAGTTTTGTTCTTTTCAAATTTACCACCTATGGCTTCCGAACCACGCAAATCTTGAATAGACGTAAAATAAACAAAATTTTTATTCTCTTTCAGTAAGTTGTCTACTGTGTATCCATTAGTTTTTGAGGCATAGAGATAGTTCGTACCGTAGAATATTTTTGTGAAATCCTCGTACCAACCATCATTAACTACAGGGCGGTGTGTTATAATAATTGTTTTTTTATATGCGCACTGCTTTATAACTTCAAGGGCACTGAGCGTTTTCCCAAAACGCATCTTCGCATTCCAAAGCATACGGTCGCTTTTCTCAAACTGCTTAATCGTAAGATTGATGGCATCTTCTTGCTCTGGTCGGAAGATAATTGGGATATAGTCGTTAGAAACTGAATTACTAAGGTTTGCATAATTTTTCTTCACAGCATTTATTGCTTCAAGTGCAGTCTCTTTATTAATTTGATACCATTCACGACCTGTTGATTCGTCAATTTTTGCTCTTTTAATTCCTGAGTTTTCAAGTACTTTATGTACTTCGTGGTCGCGAAATGCCAGTAACTTTATTGTCCCATCGTTAACTTTGGCCGTTTTAACAGCAAGTTCTGTATGAAGAAGAATAGGGGTAACTCCAGCTGTATTTGTATACCCTTTAATTCGGGATAACGCAACTTGATTGAGTTCTGTGCTATTAGGGAACAAACTATCTAAGGCTGTATCAGTATGAAGAGTTGTATCTCCAATTTTAATAAGATTTTTATGCTTATTGTCATTCACTGTAAAAATATAAATTACTTTGTAGGCAAAAACACTTTTAAATTTTACTTTATCATTCGTTTTCATAATGATTGCCTCCACTTGAGTAAACTTCTAAACTCCAAGCTGATATTAGAACGCCAATCATATATTCGACATGGGATAGGCTCTTTTTCTTCTTCTAATTTTTCATTAAATATAAACGATTGTCTTATTACCGGTAGCCTTTCGCTAAATGGAGCGGTCATCGTTAAACCGTCCATTTGCCATATATTCCATGATATAATTCTAGCAATTCTTGTTAGTTGCTCATTGTTTGGTGTATGAGCAAACCTATATTTCATGTTCTCAATAAAGGTATATAAGAGATTTTCCCTTGCTATTAAAATATTGTCACCTTGATATTCATAACCATACGTGCTTTCATAAGCACGAATTATCCATTTATACCACTCTTCTTCTGTTTCAGTGTTTTCATTGACAATACGTATTTTTCTATCTAATAGTCCAATTCTCTCGTCAATTGGTATCTCTTTACCAGAAACGGTGTCGTAACGACTTACAAGATAAGGTGCTTCACCACAAGTGATTTCAAGCCTCTTTGCATCTACATATGATTCCCATGACTTGCCAATTGGGAATTCTATCTTTTCTTTTACAGAAATCCACGAATTATCTGATAGGACATTAAAAATATTATTTCTTCCGAACCATGCTTCATCAACAATGTTGTTTTGTTTATTGCAGATCCATGATGGAGTGAAAACTTCGGCTTTTTCTTTTGTTCGCCTTAACTGCTCGTCAATATCTTTTGCCACACGTGGTTGAATAATTCTTGTGTTTGATTTTGTAACAAGATTTTGTGTAATCGGCTCTTGTGGATAATAAGAAACCCCATTTGAGATGTAGTGATCTGTACACCAACAAATATTTCTTTTTGTGGTGCGGTCTTTTAATAATACATTAAACAATTTTTCGCTCATATCCACAATCTCTTGTTCTAGAATATCTATCATATTTGGTCTCATCTCTATTTGATGTATTATTTGAGGATTATTTATGTATTGTGTTTTGTTTTTGTATTTTGTGTCCAATACATTATTTTCATATTTCATCTTTTCTAAACAATGATGATATGTATCATTTCTTTAGTATATAATCAGATATACTTTAATATTTAATAAAGTATATCATATATATTTTTTTATTTGCTTAACAAACAGGTCACTTCTGAAAAGAATGGTTTGTTAAGTTGTTTATGTGTCTAATTTAGTCAGCTGATTCCCGATTTTCTTTTGTATGGTTAGGCTATTTCCCTTTAACCTCATAAAAAAACGGCATAGCCGATGTTACGACTATGCCGAAAAGTTTTTATATAGATAATTTATATTTTTACAAAGACTACATTGTTCCCACTTAATTTTAATATTTTTGTTAAGTCTTCGTAAGAAATCCAGACTGTTGCTGTGTTGTCGCAAGGGTGAACACCAAGTCTGGGCTTTTTCTTTAAATCTTCGTCTATTGCGACTATGACGTCTTTGCTTTCTTCATTTAAAAGACCAAGTAGTGTTACAGAGCCTTTTGTAAGTCCCATGTGCTTTAGTAGTCTGTCTTCTGATGCAAAGCTAAGTCGGGACGAACCTATCTGATCTCTCAAATCTTTTAAGTCTGCGTTCTTTTCTTCGGATAGTGCTACTAGATAATGTTTCTTGCCATTGTCATTTCTTAAAAATAGATTTTTGGGTACGTTCTCTATTTCCATACCCTCTATTTCTTTCATTTCATCTATTGTGTAGACAGGTTTGTGTTCTAGGACGTCAAATTTAATACCGAGTTCTTTTAATTTTGCGTAGACTTCTTCTTTGGTAAGCACAGAACCACTCCTTTACTTATTTTAGATTATTATATCATTAGAAAAATTTTAAGATACTTTTTTACTCAATGACGATAAACAGTTATAATTATATATTGACATAGAAAGAAACTTTCTTGTTTAGGAGAGATGACAAATGGATATAAATAAACTGCTAGATTCTATAATGAAAAATGGTAACGCTGAATGGTCGGAGGGCAATGGTACTAACGATACGTGGGAGAATGAAAATACAAATCAATCTTCACAAGTACCCAAAATGCCAAAGATACCAAAAATTTGGATAGTATTACTTGGTCTGTTTTTTCTTACCACAATATTGCTTCCGTGGTTTGCAAAGTTTATGACAGATTTATTTTGGTTTCAGGAATATGGCTTTGAAAGTGTGTTCTGGAAGAAATTTATAGCTCAATGGGAGTTGTTCTTTATTTCGATAGTACCTGCTTTCTTGGTTTACTATTTTAACTGGAGTTTTGCTTTTAAAAAGTCGAAATCAATAAACGCTTTTTACGCAAATGAGCAGGCAGTGCCTCTTAATGGAAAAATTATAGTGGGAGTAGCACTCTTTATGGCATTTATGAATGCTCTTGGAGTAATGGGAGAGTGGGATACTCTTCTTAAATTTTTCAATGCTACAGAATTTGGAGAGAGTGACCCTTTATTTGGTAAAGATATTTCTTTCTATATATTCTCTCTGCCTTTCTATAACTATTTAAAAACTTGGCTACAGGGATTACTTACCACATCACTATTTATCTCTGCAATATTGTACTTTGTAATGCGTGCGATGTCTTTTAACGGACGCTCGTTCACTGTAGACAAAAGTATAAGAATACACCTCGCAACTCTTGCAACTTTAATTCTTTCTCTTTGGGGATTGGGTTACTTGCTTGATAGGTATACATTACTTTTCTCACCTACGGGTGTGGTTTTTGGTGCAGGCTATACAGATGTACACGTGTCACTTCCTGCTATGTCTGTACTTGCAGTGGCTTCATTTTTGGCTGCACTTTTACTACTTCTAAATGTATTTAAGTCAATGTGGAGAGTTTCTGGAATTGCAATAGGTTCACTTTTTGTGATAGGGATTTTTGCCAGCTCATTTGTACCAGGGCTTATTCAGCAATATAGAGTAAAGCCTAATGAATATGAAATGGAAAAGCCCTACTTAAATTATCACTTGGACTATACCAGACGTGCATTTGGTTTAAACGATGTCCAGACAGTCGCTATAAAACCGGAAAACGAAGTGACAGCAGAAGAGGCAGAGACAGACAAGGAGACGATAAACAATGTCCGCTTGTGGGATTATGCTCCTCTGTTACGCACATACAAACAGTTGCAAGCGATAAGGACATATTATGACTTTAATGATGTCTATATAGATAGATATGAGCTAGATAAAGAAAATAGGCAAGTAATGCTTGCTGTAAGAGAATTAGACTTAACAAATTTGCAAAATCCTACATGGGTAAATACTCACTTAGAATTTACTCACGGTTATGGTGTGGTAATGAACCCTGTAAACGAGGTTGCATCGGGTGGTCTTCCTAATTTCTTTATGAAAGATCTTCCTACTCGTCAAACTATAGACATTAAGCTAGAACGTCCGGAAATCTACTTTGGCACGATGAAATATAGTTATGTGCTTGTAGACACAGATGTAAAAGAATTTGACTACCCAATGGGAGACTCTAATGTCAGAGGTTACTATATGGGTGATGGTGGGGTAAAGATAGGTTCTCTGTGGAGAAGATTACTCTTTGCACTTAGATTTAAGGATACAGAAATCCTCTTTACCGGTGCATTAAAACCAGAGAGTAAGGTTATGTATTACCGTAATGTAAGACAAGCTTTGACTAAAATTGCACCGTTCCTTATTTTTGACGATGATACTTATCCTGTAATATACAAGGGTAAAATTATATGGGTACAAGACGCTTACACTTGGTCACAGCGCTATCCATATTCAAAGCCTTTCATTACAGCTGATAACGGACTGGCTCATTTTAACGGTGTCAACTATTTGAGAAACAGTGTAAAAGCAACAGTAGACGCATATAACGGTAAGATGAAATTTTACGTAGTAGACGAAAAAGACCCGATCATAAAAACTTGGGTGAAAATATTCCCTGATATGTTTAAGAAGTCGTCAGAAATGTCAGAGGACCTTTGGAAGCATATGCGCTATCCAGAAGACTTGTTCTCTGTTCAAGCAGATGTGTATCGTACTTATCACATGAATGACACAAATACATATTATAATAGGGAAGACGTATGGGAAATCTCTGCAAACGGGAAGAAAAGCATAGCTCCAAACTATGTAACAATGAAACTTTGGGGTGAGAAAAGAGCTGAATTTGCAATAATTCTCCCATATATGCCTCTCGGTAGAGACAACCTAATTGGTTGGATGGCAGGACGATGTGACCCAGAAAATTACGGTGAATTATTAGTCTACAAATTCCCAAAACAGAAACTTGTATATGGTCCAAATCAAGTAGAAGCACTAATAAATCAAAACCCCGAAATATCTGCACAGCTTTCTTTGTGGAGCCAGCGTGGTTCGGACGTATTAAGAGGAGACCTCTTAGTAGTGCCTGTAGGAAAGTCACTTTTATATGTACAGCCTCTATATCTAAAGGCAGAAACAGGAGAACTTCCTGAATTAAAACGTATAATAACTTCTACAGGTGGAAGAGTGGCTTGGGGTGAAACTTTTGCAGAATCATTGAAAAACCTAATTGGTGGAAATATTTCTGCAAAGACATCAAAAACCGAAAAAATTGATGAAAGTAATAAAAATGACAAAAAAGATTCGTCCTCAAAACTACCTCTTTTAGAACAAAACAAACTTGTAAAAGAGGCTCAAAAATTATACGATTCAGCTATAAAGGCACAACGTAGTGGTGACTGGGCTCGTTATGGCGAAGAAATAAAGAAATTAGGCAACATACTCTCACAGATGGAGGAATAAAAATGTTTACGCTCGTATATGGTGCATTTCTTTTTACAATGGTGATATTTATTGCTTTCATAGTATGCTTTGTATCTGCTTTCATATTTAGCAGAATTGGTGCAAAATTTAAAATTGGTTCGTTTATAGAATTTTTAATTCCAATTTACAACGTAATGTTATTGTGTGATTGTGCTAAAGTTACAAGGTGGCTCACACTCTGCATACTAGCACCAGGTGTAGTCGTTTTTGCAGTGAATGCAATTTCACTTTTCTCTATAATTCCTTTTAGAATAGACCTCTGCTCCAATGTAATTGCTCTTGTAGCATGTGCATATTTGTGGGGACGTATAGCAAAAAGATTGGGAAAAAACTTCTATCTATGGGGTATAGGCACTGTAGTTTTTATGGGAATACCCACACTAATAATGGCATTTGATAATTCAAAAGTTGAAGAATAAATACACATCTATTGTTATTGTTAGAAATTGAGGAGGCGACAAAAATGAAAAAAATTGTAATGATGTTACTTGTAATAATATCTGTTTTCTCTCTACTCTCCACAAGCGAAGCAGCCCCTAAACAGACATGGGACGAATTCGTTGCAAAAATGGAAAAGAAAGAAAAAATAGAAACGGTTGGACTACCTGTCCTTGAACAATACAAAGCAAACCCAGTATCCGGAAGTGAGCTCGAACTCTGGAATAAATTATGGGAAAGTAGCAATGCAGAGAAATCAAGAGTAGCAGTAACTTTGATATCCCAAATGTTCCCTGACGGCGATGTATCACGCTGGGAAGAAATTGACGGATTTATCGAGCATGCAACATTACGTCCAAGACAACTCTTGGCACTTGATGCGTTATTTGTTGCAATCTCATCTCTTAGCACAAATGATAAAGATATTTGGGCTGCGTCATACCTCTTACAGCAATTTAGTAAATCATCAGCTGGAAACTTAAAGTTCATAGCAGAAATGCCTGAGGGACTTCGCCCTACAATAGATAAAATTATTGCAGTAACAGGTCTTACAGGAGTATGGGAAACGACAAAAACTACAGGCAAAATGCCATTGCTCCCTGCATATCAAGGCACAATTACACGTTCCCTTGCAGATGATAGAAATATGACATACTTAGATGGGTTCGGTCGAATTGCAAGCAACGGAAGTTATGCTTGGGACAGAGACAGAGGCTACCTTTATAAAGTAAAAGAAGACACAAACAGAGAATCAAAGATTAACTGACTAAATTAAATAAAAAGCCCCGCCCTTGCATTGCAAGGACGGGGCTTTTATATGTTTACTTATTCTTGTGTAAGAAGTTTTTCTGCAATTTCTGCTGTATAGCCAAGAGCAAAAGCGTCTGTTTCGTCTACATCTTTGCCCTCTGAATTCATTTCTTCTATACGTTTCTGTGCTTCTTCAACTTCTTCAAGAAGTCCTGCACTTTCATAACCCTCTTTGAGAAGAGTTATTTCTTTTTCATCTTCAAGTCTGCCTGTGAGGTAACCGAAGAGGAATGTAGGAACACTCAAAATTCCGATACGCTTGTCATCTGCTGTCCATGGATCTGCGAGATATGTGGCGTATGTGAGTATGTCTTCATAGTCTTCATCAACGTCTTCGTCGTCATCTGGGAAGTCCCAAATATTGAGGATAAAGAAAGGAACGTCTGGGGCTAGTGATATTGCGTAATTCAATGCGTCACGAATTTCTCCGTCATTTGCATCAGTTTCGATTAGTGCCAAAACTCTTGCATGTTCTCCTACAACTGATTCACAGGGATCTGATTCGAGTGTAAGGAGTATGTCGTTGTACATTCCCATGTCCAACATACAACGGTAAAGAAGTGTACGGCTCGGGAAAAATCCTTCGTCGTCAAAGTTTGCAAATTCTCTTGCGATTGCTAGTGCATCGTCATGCTTTTCTGCTACGAGCAAAGAATAACCTAAGTTCATCATGATTGTGCAATATACCTGTGCATCTCTATCATTTTCAATGACAGGGGGATTTTCTTTTGCTTCTACTATGGCACGGATTTTATCTAGTGCTTCTGTAAGCATATCGAGATTTTCTGCGCTTTCGTCTGATGGCATTCCTTCCCATACTGCAAGCTTTCCGTAAGGGCTTGCAGGGTCTATTGCAAGAATTTCTTGACCTATTTCAAAAATTTCTTCTGGTGTCTGTGCTTCGTCGAGTTTCTCTAAGAGTTTTTCGATTGACATATTATCTTCTCCTTTGTTGTAATTTTAAATTATATGTGAAACGTTCATTATAAGAACGCCGTCGTTGCTTAATTTCATTATATACTTATAATCTGCGTGTGTGTATGACCTTTGTGTACAATCTAAGTATTTATCGTAGGTGCCTATTGCTCTTAAAATTCTTCTTGCTTCTTTTCTGGAAAGTCCTGTGTTTAATGCAAAAATTACTTGCTTACAAACATTTCGATAGAGAAGTTCTTCTGATTTTTGTTTTTTTCCGTAAAAATAGAAATTCCCCCTTTTTTCATCTGTGTCATGTGTGAAGAAAAGTACGGAAATATTCTGTAACTTTGTAAAAGTTTTATCACAATACAACATAAGTATGATAGAAGTGTCTTGAGATATAACTATTTTATTTTCATCAGGGAACTTTTGGTAATCATATATTGTTTCTCTCCTAAATGAGTTTTCTATTCTTGCATTTGCTAATACAAGCCTTTTTAGAAAAGAATTGAGAGATATATTTGAATCATAATTATCTGAGGCAAAACATACACTACTCTGCAAAAGGAGTATTGCTGTTAAAAGGATATAAATCTTTCTCATATAGTATCTCCATTTGTGTTAAATAAATATGCTATAGATTATATAGCAAAATGTACAAAAATAGGGAATTTGCTGTATTATAATCTTTATTCATGAAAGGGGCTTTAAAATTGAAAAATAAAATATACACACTTATTGCTATATGCTTCTTACTTGGTACCTTACTCACAGGTGTGAGTTTTGCTGCCGAGGGAGATATACCTGTAGAGCTTACCTACGCTTCTGCAAATGGTGGGGTTGCTTTAGGAACTGGTTTTTATAGAGGAGCAGACCTATGGATTTCTGAAAATGCAGTAAAAAGAATGAATGTCCCTCTCTATGTTTCCTCAAACAATAGAAACTTTATAATCAATGTCAATCAACCGGCAGAGGCTTTAAAAATTCCGGCATTAGCTAGACTTGCAGGGTCAAATTTGTCTCTAATATTTCCATTGTTAAAGGAAAATGGAGAAAACTATTTCAACATTAGTAATAATTTGTCTCCTGTTACAAAAGTAACTTTTATAAGAGAAAATGGCAAGATAAAGTTTTCTCAGTATAGCCCAACAGCTTATTATGCAAATGAGAATTACAAGCCTATAAACCAATATGGCAGAGTAACACTGATATGGGATCATGTTACAAAGACAAATAAAGATTTATCAAAACATTACGAAATGAGCGGAGTAAATGTAATTTCTCCCACATGGTTTAATCTCTCTGACGGAAATGGTTCTGTCGCAAACAGAGCTTCTATGTCTTATGTTGAAGCGGCTCATGCAAAAGGATACAGCGTTTGGGCCATTTTCTCGAATGGTTTTAGCAAAGTAAATACAACCTTTCTATTTAGAAATCCTTTAGCAACAAATTTATATATTGCTAGAGTGTTGGCCTATGCAAAGCTTTATAACCTAGATGGAATAAATATCGATTTTGAAAATGTAGATGTAAACGATCGTAACAACTTCGTTAGCTTTATAGCTTTACTATCAGATTACACGAGACCTATGGGGCTAAAACTCTCTGTTGATGTTCATGTCCCATCAAATAGTAATATTTCTAGAAGTCATGATAGAGGGAGTTTGTCAAAATACGTCGACTATGTAATGCTTATGGCTTACGATGAACATTGGAGGACTTGTCCCCGTTCCGGTTCTGTAGCATCTATGCCATGGGTAGAAAAAGCAGTGCAGAATACATTAAGAGACGGAGTCCCTGCCTCAAAGCTCGTGCTTGGTGTGCCTTTCTATATGAGACTATGGGAAGAAACACGCTTAATGAATGGGAAAGTTGCAGTAAAAGCACAGACATTGACTATGGCAGAATCTGACGCAAAAATTTCAAAATTAGGGCTAAACCCGATTTGGGATGATAGATCAGGACAGTATTTTTATTCCTACAACCAATATGGCAAAACTTACAAAGTTTGGGTAGAAAATAAAAAGTCACTAGAGATAAAAGCGACACTAATAGACAAATATTCTCTAGCAGGGATAGCAGGCTGGAGGTTGGGACACAACACACCTTACATATTCCCACTAGTAAGATAATATCTGCATTATGAGCTATCATTAGTCTATTGACGTTGTAAATTACAGGTATAGTCAATAAATAATATAAATAAAACAAGAGTCTTCAAATGAGATGGCGTACATCTCACTTGAGGACTCTTATTTTTATATGTGATATTAAGTTCTCTATGTGCTATTTAGGTGAAGAAATAATGTGTTTTTATTTAAGCAAAGAAATAATGTGCTATTGGTATGATAAAGAAACTTCCTATCGTGACTCTCATAATGAATATAGTTAGCATATAAAAGAAGTTGAGAGGTATTTTGGAATGCCATACGTGGAGTCCTACTTCCATAATGTTTACAAGAGAGACAGCAGATATTGCAAGATATATAAATCGAGATTCGGAAGAAGCAAGTCCTACAGCGTAGGAAGTAGCTACATAAGGTTCAAAAAATGCAAGTACGGTAGCAGCAGCTATTGCATAAGCATCTTCGATTCCTGCATATGAAAGAAGAGTAGAAATAGGCAAAGCAAGAGTGTCTATTATAGATGTTAATTCAGCTACGAGCATAAGAGGAATTCCTACTGCAATCATAAGAGGAATTGTACAGCAGACAAGAGGTGCTGCTATTGAAATCGTTTCGTGTAGGTAGAACTTTAAATTCATGTGAGATGCTTTACTCACAGCCCTAAGTAATGCCCATTCTAACATTGTATGCCCATGTCGTGGATCATCTTGTGATGAGTAAAATCTCTCTCTCCCTGTTACATATTTCTTTGGGATAAATGCTAAAGGCCATAGGCGTGGAAGAATGAGAGCAATAATCAAGGAAGTAATGATAATTACAAAAAATAATTGAGAAAAATAATAGTTCATATCTAAGAGTGCCGCTAGAGCATAAGTCGTATATATCCCAGGGAGAGAAAAGCTTGCAATCATAGTGGCTGCTTCTCTGTCATTATAAAAGCCTGATTCGTGCATTTTTGCAGATATTACGACTGCCATTGAGCTACTACCAAGTATAGAAGCAAGGGAGTCTACTGCAGCACGCCCCGGAACTTTAAAGAGAGGTCTCATAATAGGACTTGTAAAAACTGCTGTAAACTGAATAAGCCCGAAGTCTAGCAAAAGAGGAGCTGTTAAGGAGAGGACTAAAATAAGAACTAATAATCGAGGAATTAAGTGAAGGATAATATTGCTTGCGTACTTCAAAAGTGTACCATCAAACAAAATAGGTAAAAGGTTAAAAACAACCAGAACGGATAGTATAAAACTCAAAGACTTAATTATTAACCATATCTTTCCACCTAGAAACGCTTCGGAAAGCACATGGTCATGAGTAATCCAATCTGGATGATTTTTCTTTGCCCAAAGACTTGTCACTAATATAAGAAATGTGACTATAGGTACGGCAACCTTGCCCATATCGTGGCCGAGCAAAGCAATAATAAATTCTTTTATGTGTCCGACTACGGTATTTACGTTGCCATGAATTGAAATAGGAAGTAAAAATATTGCAATTCCCAAAAATGAGGGAATGAGAAAAGCAGAAACTTTTTCGATTTTCTTCAGAATAAAAACTCCCTTTATATTTTAGTAAAAATCTATATTACGCACTCTATACGAACGACTTCGCCCATATCCCAACAGTCATTTAAAATAATTTCTGTAGGAGCTGGTACTGATAGCCCATTTTCGATGAGACCCGATAAATATTCGTGCAATACTGATGAAGCACGGGATAACACGTCTTCTTTTGTTGGTCCTTCTACCCAACAACCATGTAACGATGGGAAGTTTACTACCCAGAGAGAGCCATTTTCATAATTATTTGAAACTAATGCAGGGAAAATAAATTTGCTCATTTTTTGCTCCTTGGGTAAGTTTTTTGCGTTACACTTTCCTTGTAACAATATTACAAGGAAAGTTATATAAAGGTCAATCTAAATTATATAAATATTTTAACTCTTTTTCCTCATAATAATGTAAAATTAGACTATGAAAAATATAATAATAAAATCTACCAAAAATTCTATATGGAACGAAGTAAAAGACAAACCTAAAGTCCTTGTTATGATGAGTGGTGGTGTTGATTCGACAGCGTCTGCACTAATGCTCAAAAGAGCAGGATATAATGTTGCCGGTTTTACTATGTCTATATTTGACGACAAAAGTATTATAAAAAGTGCAGAAGACGTGTGTGAAACTTTGCAGATACCCCATTTCTATGTTGAGATAGGAGAAGAATTTAAGAAATACGTATCGGATCCTTTTTGTGAATCTTACACATTAGGCGAGACTCCTAATCCATGTGCGGATTGTAATGAGAAAATTAAATTTGGACTTCTCTTAGACTTAGCAGAAGAAAAGTGGGGGGATAAATTCTATATTGCCACTGGGCACTATGCAAGAATAGAAAAAAATGGTACAAAAGCAAGGTTAGCAAGAGCAAAAAATTTAAATAAAGACCAGTCTTACTTTATGAGTGGAATAAAAGAAAGATATTTAGAAAGAATAATATTTCCATTAAACGAAGTAGAAGACAAAGAAGAAACGAGAAAATATTTGCGTGAAGCAAAGATAAACATAGCAGAAAAAACAGAAAGCATGGAAATTTGTTTTGCAAATGAAGATAACTACAGAAAAATACTTAACACACCAAGCAAAAAAGGATATATACTAAACAGCAATGGTAATGTGATAGGGGAACACAACGGAATAAGCAATTTTACCCTAGGTCAGCGTAAAGGACTTGGAATTGCGGCGAGAAAACCATTATATGTCATAGCAATAAAGCCGTGCGAAAATTCTATAATAGTTGCAGAGAGAAAAGAAACATTTTTATCTAAGGTAAATGCTTATAGATTAAACGTACTTGCGGAAGAGAAACTCACAAACGATGAGCAACTCTATGCAAAAATCAGGTCTCAAGGAGAGCCTGTGCCTTGTTCTGTCATAACTTTAGATGATGAGACAGACACAATATCTGTAGAATTTGACACCCCTGTTTTTGCTCCTACTCCGGGACAGCGACTTGTAATATACTCTTGGGATGGGATAGTTGTAGCAGGAGCGGTAATTACAAAATAATAGCTACATACTGGAGGGCTTTATATGACACTTCGCAGAAGGACACAGCTGTATCTGGGAATAACAATGTTAATCCTCTTACTTTTGTTGGATTTAACATTTACAGGGCTGTTGAGGCACGCAGCAGAGAAAGCAGACAGAGAACGCCTAATGACGGCACTCTCTCAGACATCATCGGCAATTACTGCTGAAGCAGATGCTCTGTCAGATATAGCAAACAACTGGGCATTTTCTGATGACACGTGCAACTACATTAAAAACAGAGAACGTTCGTTTGTAACTCAAATACTTAATAAAGAAGTAATAACAGACATTGGAATATCCTCTGTAATTCTTGTGAATGATAAAAGAGAAGTAATACTCTTCAAAGATTTTAGTCCAACAGAAATGCCTTCGACTCCTCAAAGTGAATTTCAGGCAATATTTAGCAACAAAGAAAACGTCGATGCTATATTAAATCCTAATAAAAACAAAAATGGGGTAAGAGGTGTAGCACTAAAAGACGGAGACCCAATTCTTTTTTCTGCTAAGCCTGTACTCCCGTCCAATAAACATGGTAAGCCGTTTGGTTTCCTTATTGCGACAAAAGCTATAAATGTCCAGCTAATACACGAGATATCAGAGAACTTAGGCTTTAAATTTAAAATAGTGCCAACTACAGAAAATGAAAAAAATAATAAATCCATAGCAGTAAAAGTAGTAAATCATACAAAGCCAAAAGATGCATATATATCAGGAAGTATCTTGATAAAAGACCACTTGGGCAAGCCGGCATTTTGGCTATATGGTGCGTCACAAAAAGAAGACACATATGCAACAGAGAAAAAAATGCAGAAGTTCTTCCTTTTCTTGGCTGTGTCAGCACTTTTAATTTCAATGCTATTTGACGTAATAATGAATCAAATAATATTTAAAAGAGTATCAAGGCTACGTACAGAAATTGAGGGAATGAGAGACGAAACCACAAGCAAAGGATCTGTAACTGTTGACACATCACGAGACGAAATAACGTGGTTACAACAAACTTTTAATGACTTAATAGCATATCGTGAATATATAAAAGATAAAAAAGATACAAAAACTCGTACTGACTTAGATAAATATAAAAACGAAGCAGAAATGAACAAACACACTTGCATAAAGACTCTTGAAGATATGGCTGTTGCTCTCTCTCCGGGAGACGGGTACTTTAGGACAAGTATACTTAGATCTGCAAAGATGACACAAAAATTCTGTCTCTATTTGGAAATGAGCGAAGACGAAGCTTTTAACGCATATTTAGGAGCTCTCTTCAGCAGGATAGGGCAAATAGGGTTACCATTCTCAATGAGAAACAGGACAACCTCATATACTCCACAAGAACAGGCTCTATTTTTAAAATATCCTTTGACTTCAAAAGATATTGTTAAATCAATGGAAGCAACCAAAAATGCTTACGAAATTCCTCTTTCATGGAATGAAAACTGGAATGGCTCTGGCTTCCCAAGTGGAATAGCGAATTCATCCATTCCACTCACTGCAAGAGTTTATGCGATTGTTGATATGTGGAATGAGCTTACACGCTCTTGGCCGGGACGCAGAATGCTCTCTGATATGGAAGTGGAAAGTCGTTTAAGAGAGATGATGGGAAGTAGATTTGACCCGTCATTGATAGAAAAATTCATCACAATGCTAAAAGACGAAAAAGAAAAGAAAATAATTGTATAAACAGGAGGAATTTACATGTACGGAATGATAGCAGTAGGAGTTTTAGTAGCTTTAATAGTAATGTGGCTTATGGGTACATACAATGGACTCGTTACTTTACGTAATATGATGCAAGAGGGTTGGAGCGGAATTGACGTCCAGTTAAAGAGACGTTTTGACCTCATTCCAAACCTTGTCGAAACAGTAAAGGGTTATGCCACACACGAAAAGGAAACACTAGAAAACGTAACAGCTGCACGTACTGCGGTATCTAATGCAGGTAATGATACAGAAGCAAGACTCCAAGCAGAAAATATGCTTACAAGTACACTTCGTACGCTATTTGCTGTGTCAGAGAACTACCCTGACTTGAAAGCAAACACAAACTTCTTGCAGCTTCAGGAACAGCTTGCCAGTATAGAAAACGATTTACAGCTTGCACGTCGTTACTACAACGGAACAGTAAGAAATTTGAACACAACAATACAGAGATTTCCAGCAGTTCTTATTGCACGTCAGTTTGGATTTACAGAAGCTCCATTCTTTGAAGTAGAAGAAGAAGCAAAAGTAGCACCAAAAGTTTCATTCTAAAAAATAATAAAACAATAATACAAGGGGGCTAAGAAAAGATGTTAAAAACAAAAAAATACATCTTAGCCGCCTTTGTTGTATTCTCCTTTATTTTCTCTGTTGTCCCAAGTAAAGCTATTGCACAGGAAGCAATCAAAAACTTTGATGTCTCAGTGCAAATACTCGAAGATGGTACTCTAAGAGTGAAAGAGGATATTACTGCAAAGGTAGAGAATATCAATATAAACCGAGGTATAGTGCGAGCTTTTCCTGTAGAGTATGAGGATAAAGACGGGGAGACTGTATATGTAACTTTTGATGTTATAGATGTAAAGTTAGATGGAGTGTCGACAAATTGGAAAGAAAACAGAGAGGGTCGCTATGCAACTTTGATTATAGGCAACCCGAATAGAAAACTTTCTTATGGACTTCATAAATTTATAATAGAATATGAGACAAAAGGGCAACTTGGCTTCTTTGAAGATTATGATGAACTTTACTGGAATGTAACAGGAAATCAGTGGACTTTTCCTATATTGAATGCCTCTTTTAAAGTTGCACTTCCTAATCAAAATTTCGGTGAGGGCTTTAATTCTGCGGAGTGGTATGTAGGAAAATATGGGGAAAAAGGCACAAAGTCCGATGCAAAAGTAACAGAGAACAAAACAATTTCCCTAGCAAGACCTCTTGATGTAGCAGAGGGGCTAACTGTAGTATACACATGGAATAAAGGTATAATAGCACCCCCTCCACCACCAGAAGAAGACAACGAAACAGCACATGGAATGATAGCGTTTCTTGTATTTCTTGCGACTTTATTTTGGTACCTCTTTTCGTGGAACAAATGGGGGCGTGACATTAAACGCAAAGCAATTATTCCTCTTTACTATCCACCGAAGGAATCTTCTCCTGCTTTTATGAAGTATGCACAGGAGTTAAAAGTGGATAAAAATTCACTATCAGCAAATATATTAGACCTTGCTGTAAGAGGTTATATTAGAATAGAGGAACAAAAAGAAAAGGGCTTCCTCAAAGATAGTGTGACTTATATTTTGCATAAAGAAAAAGACGATTATGATAAATTGCCTAAGGAATTGGAATTAATAATGAGCCACTTTTTTGATGATGGCGCAGACTCCTTAAATATAACAGAGGGCAATTCAGAAAAAATGTATGATGCGATGGCGGGACTTGAAGCCATTATGGAAATGAAAGAAGAAGAACTATATTCCCTAAATACAGATAAGTTTTATATAGGAATTATCCTATATATAATAGGCGTAGTCGCATTGCTTCCATTTAGCGGAGACGGGCTATCAAACCTGCTCACTTGTGGCTTTCTGGGTTTTATCACAATAATTGGAACGATAAAACCGGGGACAAAAAAAGAAATAGGAAAAGTAAGAATGTCTTTGCAATTTTTACTAAGAATTGCTTTCCCTCTGATTTATGCGCTTGTTATGCAACCTATTACATCTGATGGCGGTATTTCATGGACAATAATTTTCTTTGCATTGTCATCGGCTGCGATATTTGTATTTAGACCTTTGATGCATGCGAGAACGGAATATGGCTATGAAAAGTTGAATGAGACAGATGGTCTGATAATGTATATGAATGCAGCAGAAAAAGATCGTCTCGAAATGTTAAACCCACCAGAAGAGACACCACAATTGTATGAGAAGCTTATGCCTTATGCCTTGGCTCTCGGTGTTGCAAAAACGTGGGGAAACAGATTTGAAAAAGTCCTTTCTGCAACAGATTATCATCCTACGTGGTACTCTGGTACCAATCCATACCTATTTATGTATGGTGGTGGGCTGAATAATTTTTACTCTGCAATATCATCAAATATAGTAAGAAATATGCCCTCTCAAACCACTACAGATGCTCCGGGTTCATTCTCCGGATTTGGCGGCGGTGGCTTCTCCGGTGGCGGTGGTGGCGGTGGCGGTGGTTCTGGCTGGTAAGAATTAGCCATGTAATAAATAGTGTTTAATTTTTCAAAGTGTGACTTTTCTTTTTTTGAAATAGTTATATCTTTATGAGAAAATCTCATTTTATACAAAATTTTTTCTCTTATAGATTTTATTTGCAAAATCGGATTCTTATTAAAAAAGCCCCTAAGTCTTATAACTAAAGACTTAGGGGCTTTCTGCTTTGTAGGTCATATTTATGTGATTACTAAAACTAATTGTGTGTTGAGAAAAATACATTTACCAGAGAAATTATCAGTATTAAAGGTAATAGTAATAGGATTAAGAATATCGTTGAAAAACCCTGCTTTTTGATACCTTTAAGCAACGGCATTTCTATCTACTTCCTGTATAAAGTGTTATTGAGTAAAATTAGATTTTGCAAAAATTATAATATTATTGAGTTGAAGCATCTAGTCATAGTATTTTAATTTGCTACGCAGTTACAGTTCTTGGGTTAAGCTTGGACTTCGTCCTTTTTTATGTCGGCTTTTTCACCGTTTGTGATTTTCAGAAGGTCATCAGGTGCTATAGGAAAGAAGTCATGATCTGTGCCAGCAGCAGCCCAGACTGTATCGTATAGGAATAAATCTTCATCAAGTAAAGTTACAGGCTGTGTAGGATAGCCTATTGGTGGAACTCCACCGGGACGAAATCCAGACCATTCATAACATTCTTCAGGCGAAGCAAATGAGAGATGTTTCTCGTGTAAAAGTTTCTTTATCTTCTTTGTATCAACTTTATTTACTCCAGACATAAGAGCTAGTCCGTAGTAAGCACCACTGTTCACACGAAGCAATATGCTTTTTAATATTTCTTTTTCAGGTGCGCCTACTGCTATAGAGGCATCTGCTACTGTAAATATCGTCTCATCTGTATGAATAATTTCAATATCAAAATCTGATTTCGTTAAAAAATTCTTTACTTCTGATACAGGATTGAAGTCTGGCGATGTTCTTTCTGACATAGTGCTTTCCCCTTTATTTTAGTGATGGCAATATATTTATATATTCTTTAATCGTTTTAAAATTATTTTCGTTACCATATATGCGTTGGTACATTATGTAGTTTGCCAAAGTATTGCATACAAAAATACGTGTTTGTTTATATGGTATCATTTCTATCCATTCCGTCCAGTTTGTAGCGTTTAGATTGCCCCAACTTTTTACAGGGCTTCTACCTGCGTTGTACGATGCAAGAGACAAAATGATGTTTGAATTAAAATCTCGTAGCAAATCTCCTATATATATTGAGCCTAAAAAGATATTGTCCTTTGGAGTGTAAAGGTCATATTCTTTAATATTTAACTTTTTTGCTTTGTATGATGCAGTTGTTGGCATAAGTTGCATTAGCCCTACAGCTCCGGACTTGCTTATAGCATTTTTCCTAAATTTGCTTTCTTGTCTCATAATTGCCCATATTAGATATGGAGATACATCGGACTTTGATGAAACATTTTTTACAAGAGTTTCCCATTTTTTTGGGTACCTGTTTTTTAAATATTCTTTATCTAAAGTTGAAAGTGGTTGCTCTTCTACTAATAAGGAGTAATATGTGTTAGGAAATTTTTTAATTAAACGCTTTGTGTAATATTCAGATTCGCTTGTTTTGCCAAGTCTTTTTAGTGCTTCTGAACTCCAATAAAGATGCTTGGGGTTTTGATTTTTATTGAAGAAAGTGAGTCTGCGTGCATTTGTCCAATGAGAATATGCTTTGTTATATTCTTGCTTTTGCCAATATTGCCAACCGCACTGCCATTCCGTCTCTGATTTTTTATTTATCAATGTAGCTATGTGAGGGTAGGAAATGGCGAAGACAAATAACAAAAGTAATATTATAAAAAATAGAAAAATATGAAATTCGCCTTTGCAAAAGTTGATTATTTTTATTATAGTATCTAAAGTTTTTCTTTTGAATTCTTTGATTGTCATAAGCATTGTAATTTTTATAGCCCTTTTCATAAAATTTTCACACATTATTAAGTATCTAGGACTTATCGAAATGAGTCAATACGCTATTTGTTGTTTTTTAAAATTAAAAATTTTTATTTATAATTTTTAATTTCTACTTGTCAACATTTAGATTTTGTTGTATTCTTTTAGCACGACACTATAGAGGAGATGTATGTATATGAGTTTGGGTAATAGGATAAAGTCTTTACGTAAGGCCCAGCACCTTACACAACAGAAATTAGCAGATAAAGTTGATGTAAGCAGGATTTATGTTCAAGCTTTAGAGAGTAACCGTAGACTTCCGTCTATGAAACTTTTACAGAAGCTTGCTCCTGCTCTTGAAGTAGAAGTAAAGGATTTGCTTGCAGATTTTTCTACAACAGAAAATCCTAGTAGAGTACAGCTTGAATCAATGCTTGATAATGGTGAACTTGAAATATGGTATCGCAGTAAAAAGCTTACTGAGCAGGAACTTCGCAGAGTCTATCGTGTGGTAGAAGCTGCACTTGATGATTGGGATACAGAAGAAAATAAAAATTAATTATTAGAATTGGAAGATCTTATTGGAAGACTTTAATGAAGAGATGCCACTTCCTCCCGAACTAATCCCATCATGGGCAGAGACTGAGGGGGCTGAGTGGCAACGACTGAGTGATTTCGATATATTAGCAAAAGCCGAAGAGAAGACCGGTCTTGTGCTGGAAATTAAGTATGAGATTTTGCCCGATGGGGTTTGGGGTATTCATTTGGTCAGAGGAGAGAGAGGGAGAATTTTTGTAAATTCTCAGCTGTCTCTTTTTTGGCGTAGGTTCGCTATTTTTCACGAGGTTTATCATTTATTAAATCATACAAAAGGTGCAAGTTTTTGGAAGCATACTTTTAATTCTATGGAAAGTTTTGAAAATAGAGCGGACCTTTTTGCATGGGCAGCGATGTGGTCTGAATGGAAAGAAAATGATTATATTGACTGGGAATGAAAAAATGAAAAAATTACCGTTTTTTCTCCCTTTTGGTGGTTGCAAAGGAAGATGTGTATATTGTAATCAGAGGACTATTACGGGAATATCCGTAATGCCGACTCCTAATGATGTAGCAGAAGCCCTTTCTCACGAAGAAGAGCCTGTAGAAGTTTGTTATTTTGGTGGTTCTTTTTGTAGACTCGGATATGACAATCTTAAAAGATATTTAGATGTTGTCGTAGATAATGGTTGCACTGGTAACAAAATTCGTTTTTCCACTTACCCCGGCGACTTAATGGATAAAGAAATTCGTGATTTGGTGCTTTCGTATCCCATTTCCAGAGTGGAATTAGGTGTCCCCTCTCTTGATACAAAAGTACTCTTAGAATGTAAGAGAGATGCAGACCCATTAGCTATATTAGATAATATAAAACTTTTAAAGGATCTTGACGTCCCTTTAGCATTACAGGTGATGATAGGGCTCCCTGGGCAAACAGAAGAAAGTTCTCTCTCTGATATAAACATTTTGGCTGAGATAAAAGGTAATTTGCCATGGGAGATGAGGCTTTATCCTTGTCTTGTCATAAGGAATACAGAGCTGGAAAATATGATGCTTTCTGGAGAGTATACTCCTTTAACTCTTTCTCAAGCTATATCGTGGGGAGGCAGACTTTTAAAACTGGCAACAAACCACGGATTTGTTATAATAAGAGCAGGATTACAAGAATCAGAACTTTTGGCAAATGAGGTCGTGGGCGGACCTCATCACCCTGCTTTGGGGGAACTGATGTTTTCCTACTCAATGGCTGTAGCCTTGGTAGAAGAGTCACCTCAAGGTCCTTGGTTTGTAGACAGAAAGGATATTTCTAAGTTTACAGGTCATAGTGGTTCGGGCATAAAGAGGTTGGCTGAATTTTCTGGGTTTACAGTAGAAGAAGTAAAGAGTAAATTAAATTTTATTTAATTATTGTGGTTGTTTTAGTGTGAGGAGAGGTGTTTATTATGAACAAACGAGAGAAAATTTCTGTCTTATATGAACCCTTTGACTGTGGACTTTTCGAGGCAAGAAACAGATTTGTTCGTTCAGGTACATGGCTTGCCGGTGCAGAAGAAAAAACAGGATCGTTAACGAGCGCAGAAATACGTCGTTATGCAGAACTGGGCTGTGGCTGTGTAGGAACTGTAATAACAGGTATTTCCTATATAAACAGAGACGGGAAATCTTTCCCAAGGCAGTGTGGACTTGATAGTGACGACAGAATATCAGAGATAGAATGTTTATCTGAGACGTTACATAAAAGAGGTTCACGTCTTGTGGTACAGTTAGGACACGGAGGAAGCTACAAAACACTGGAAGTGGCACGAGGTTCACGCACTGTATCTCCATCAGGAGTTCGTTTTCCCGGTACGAACTTAATGTCTCAAAAAATAACAACCTTCGAAATAACAAAGCTTCGTTCAGATTTTGCCGATGCTGCTTTACGTGCAAAAAAAGGTGGAGCAGACGGTGTCCAAATTCATGGCGGACACGGATTTTTATTGAATGAATTTCTCTCACCTATTTTGAACAAAAGAGACGACCGTTATGGTGGAACTTTGCAAAACAGAGAGAGAATTTTCCTAGAAGTATATGAAAAGGTTCGTGAAACGGTAGGAAAGAGTTTCCCAATATTCTTCAAGTTAAGCATCGAAGAGGGAATTTCTGGTGGTTACCCTGCAGAAGAGGGAATGGATTTAGCAAAGAACCTTCTCAAAGCAGGGGTAGACGGTATAGAAGTCTCTTCTGGTACTCCCTATGCTGACATAAAACATCTTCCCTCAATGATAGGCGTTTCAGCCGGAGAGAGCGAAGCTCCCTTTAAAAGATTTTCAGAAGAACTAAAGAAATGCGTAGTAAGACGAGACCAAGTTATAATTCTTTGCGGTGGGTTACGCTCGCTAAGTACCATGTCTCAACTGGTAACAGACGGAGTTTGTGATATGGTTTCTATGAGCCGTCCTTTAAATTGTGAGCCAGACTTAATAAACAGATGGGCAGAAGAAGATGATAGACCCTCTGCTTGTATCTCTTGCAACGCTTGCTTTAAAACAGCGGCTCATGGCATGATTAATTGCCCTGTTATGAGAAATAGGAACGAGGGGAATTGGGATGCGTTGTAATTTCCAAAATCGAAAATACACAAAAATGAATTAAACTTCAAAAAAATTGTTTTAGTTGACAAAAATACAAAAACGCACTAAAGTCTATTGCAGATTTTAGTGCGTTTTAGTTTTTATAAGAGGTGTATAGAATGATAGAAAGTGGCGAATTACAAGAATTACTTATAGAAAAAGCACATTATATGCCCAATAAAGCAAGGCGTGTGGCTGAATATCTTCTTGCAAATATGAGGGAAGCATCGTTTCGTTCTATAGGAGACATAGCAGAGGAATTAAAGGTTTCTAAAGCACAGTTGGTAAGAGTTGCACAAATGTTGGGTTTTTCAGGTTATGCAGAACTAAAAGCATGTATGCAACAGGCTGTACTGGAACAGATAAATCCTGCTGCTCTTCTAGCAAGGGCGATAAGTAGCGGAAATAGTTTTGCAAAAAGTATCTCTACAGCAGAACATGCGAACTTAAACGATACTTTAGCTCAGCTTACTGATGAAGATTCAGAGTCATTTTGTTCTCTTGTCAAAGAAGCAAAGAATATCTATTGCGTTGGATGGGGAATTTCATCTTTGGTAATGGAATTATTGCAAATTCGTCTTATAGTTATGGGCTGTAAGGCCACATTGCTTAGAAGAGCGAGCCTTTCTTTATGGGAGTTGGCTCGTTGTATTGGCAATGGAGACTTAGTCATCGTCTGTGAATTGCCAAGCTATACAGTAGAAGTAACAGAAGCAGTTGAAATTGCAAGTAAAAATGGTGCGAAAATTATTACTATTACAGATAGTGCCGCAGCGTCTGTATGTAGATATTCTGACTTATCCTTTTATGTCTCTGCTAACAGTCCAACTTTTGGAAGCAGCATAATAGGTCCTATATATCTTGTTAATATATTGACCTCAATACTATCTCTATCGTTAGGAGAAAGTGCTGCTTCAGCCTTTGAGAGACAGGCAGAATTTTTACATGACGAGAGAATATTCCATCCAGTATTTGGTTTGAAGTACTAAATTAAAAAAATAAAATAAAAATTAAATTAAATAAAAATATAAATATAAAGTAAATAAAAAAATAAAAGCAGAGCAAAAGCTCTGCTTTTATTTTTTCCAATATAGTGTGTTTTGTTTCTTTATTTGCATATTAAGCAAAGCTTCTGTAGAAGGTGGTGCAGCGTTTGCAAGGCTATTAAATTCTGTAAGCAACTGTATGTTTTCTATTCTTTTTTCCTTTACAGTTTCGCCTCTCATACCTGTTTTTAGAAGAGTGGCAAGCTGATTATATACACTAGGTACAGGTACAAAGGATAGTCCGTTTTCTGTCATCTTCATTGTATAGACAAAAGTATAAGATTCTACCCCACTGTATTTCTTCTTTCCCATATATCCAGGTGAAGTGGGTGCTATATAGACAGCAGTGTCTTTGGGTACAGATAACTTTGCTGGGAGTGCGTCCCATCTGGTGAATTCATAAGGTGTAGTTGCAATAAATATCTGTGGGTTTTCTGTTACCATCCCAATCCAAAGATGTATGCCTTCTCCTTCAAAATTCATAAAAGAGAGTCTCCACATAAGGTCTTTTTGATTGTCGTCGTCAATATCACTTATGTAGGTTCTGTCTCCTATGAAAGAAGTCCCAATGACATCTGGAATTTCACGGACACCTGCCGGTGTCCTAATCCAAGCAGAGTCAATTTGACCATCTCTGTGCTCCAAAGCCAAGATAATAGGAAAATGTGCAGGACGAATTGTCCTTATGTTTATATCTCCTTTTACATTAGGAGTCGGAATATAGTGAATTGTTAATACAATGATAATGACAAAAATAGGAACGCAAAGAGACTTTAGAATTTTTTTGAACTTGTCTTTATTTATATCCATTATAAAGTCGCAACCCTTTCCATTTTTTCTTCTTTAATTTCAGAAAGCAAAGTAATTATGCTTTTATTTAACAGAGGATGAATGATATTAGGTGCAATTTCTGCAAGTGGTTTTAGGACGAATGAGCGTAGGTGCATTAAAGGGTGAGGAATTTCGAGCAAATCACTCTTATAAACAACGTCATCAACTAAGATAATATCAATGTCTATTATTCTGGGTCCCCAATGCCTTGTTTTTTCTCTGCCCATACGTTTCTCTATATTTTTTAACTGTTTAAGCATTGTACTTTCATCTAAATCATAAAGTGCTGTAATACACATATTAAAAAAAGAGTCCTGATCTGCATCTCCCCATGGTTCTGTCTCCCAAACGGAACTCTTTGCAGTTACTGAAAAACCAGATAGTTCTATCTCTTTTAATGCTGTTTTTAAATTAGTAAGTCGGTCTCCTAAATTTGACCCTAATGCCAAAACGACATTTCTTTTATTCATTTGTTGAACCTTTTATTGCTTCTACCATCTTGATAATTCTCTTGTTTTCTTTTACATCGTGGACACGGACTATATCTACTCCTGTCCACGAACAAAGAGAGGTAATTGCCAAAGTACCCTCTAAAGATTCTTGTGGAGCTGTGTCTGAATGAGTAGCTTTGCCGAGGAAACCTTTTCTTGAAACCCCATACAAAATTGGTAATCCAAAAGTATCAAAAGCATTAAAATTTTTCATCAAGAAAAGATTTTGATTATAATTTTTTGCAAAGCCAAAACCCGGATCCAATATGATATTTGAATATTTTACTCCATGAGAAAGAGCCTTTGCTATTGCGCTATCAAAAAAAGCTGTAATATCTTTAATTATATTATTGTACTCGCACATTGTCTGCATATTTTCGGGCTTCCCCTTAATATGCATAATTACCAAAGGTGCATTATATTTCCCTGCTACAGAAGCAATCTCCTCGTCAAAAGTCAATCCAGATATGTCGTTTATTATATCAGCTCCGGCTTTTAACGCTGCCTCTGCTACAGAAGCACGTGTTGTATCTATAGAAAGAGGCATTGTAGGGAGTGCTTGTCTGATTTTTGTAACTGCTTCGATAACCCTCTGCAATTCTTGCTCTTCGGGAACTCTATGAGAACCGGGACGTGTAGACTCTGCGCCCAAGTCGAGAATATCTGCACCCTCTTCTGCAAGCTTAACAGCTCTCTCGAGTGCCTTATCGGAATTACCGTAGACACGGCTTTCGGAGAAAAAAGAATCGTCTGTTAAATTAACAATTCCCATAATCAAAGTTCTATCGCCAAATGACAAAGTCTTCCCACAAGGTAATAACATATCAAACTTCCTGTGTGAGAGATTTAAAAGAGCCTGCCTCACATTATTTGCAATTTCAGGCAAAGACCACCAGTTCATTGTAGAAATTTTATCTGCAAAAATGGCCAACTGCTTTTTTGAACCAAACAAAATAATATCTGTTGACTCTGTTTTGCAATCTATCACATGTGCATGCACTGCGGCATCTCCGCCGACAGAAAGCATCTCCTGCTTTATAACATTTGCTGCTTTCGCAAGGACATCACTGATAAAAAGAACTTCTACTTTTCTCTTTGCATCAAAATATGGCAAAGACCTCTTATCTGCACCTATCTTCTGTAAAACCTCTGAAAGCTCATATGTATTTAGAATTCTAACATTATAAGGCGTCATAGCAGTTATCCTCCGTAGCACAGTTTAATAAAATTTATTGAATAAAAGTCAATAATAATAATTTATTATACCTTATCAACAGCACAATAAAAAGTTTGTAAAAATTTCAAAAAAAGTAAAAAAAATTCTTTGACTTGTATTGACATTTGAAACAAACACTGCTATTCTTATCGATAAATTAGTGTTAGCACTCACACCACAAGAGTGCTAATAAGCAAAAGAAGGCGAGAAAATGCTGACAGAAAGACAATTAGAAGTTGTTTTATCCGTAGTCTACGAATATATAAAAAGCGGAGAAAGCGTCGGATCAAGAACTCTTTCTAGGCGTTATCTCACAGGACACAGTTCAGCAACAATCCGAAACGAAATGTCTGACTTAGAGGAAATGGGCTATCTAAAACAACCACATACCTCAGCAGGAAGAATACCAACAACACAAGGCTATCGTTTATATGTTGACACAGTCCTACAAAGAAGAGAAAGCCTCACTCCTTCTGTTGATTGGACAAAGTTATTAAGAGACCACAGAGAAGGAATAGAAGGCGCTTTAGAATCTGCGACAGAGATATTAAGCAAAATCTCCAACTATGTTGGAATTGCTGCAATAACGACAATAGATGACATAAAATTCCAAAAAGTCGACTTTGTAAGAATGGGTGAAAGAGTAGTCCTCTTATTAGTAGTATTAAATGGAGGGCTTGTTCATCAAAAAATAATAAACTTGCCATGGGATATGTCACAAGACGCACTGGATGACCTATCAAGAAGAGTAAACTTCTTTGCAGGCTCATCGTGGAACGAAGTAAAACAATCAATAATGGAATACATCATGGGTGAACTTTCATCATACAAGAACTCATGTGAAGTAGCACTAAAAGAGCTTGAGGGTGTAATACTTACCCCATCGGTAAAAGTATTTACTGGCTCAAAAAGCCACATGTTTAACTTACCAGACTTCCAAGACTTGAGCAAAATACAAGCTTTATTCTCATTTCTGGAAGAGGAACGATCAATAACGGATTTAATTTCTTCTTGTTCAATAGATGGAATGAACGTCTTAATCGGAGAAGAAAACGAAATATTAGAAATGAAAAATTCATCTCTTGTTGCTACAACGTCTATTTCAAATGGACAAAAGGCGCTGATAGGCGTAATAGGGCCAGACAGAATGGATTATGAAAACGTAATATCTGCAATAGATAAGGTACTTCAAGTTCTAGGACTTGATTCGGAAGGAGAATTTAAATGACAAAAAAAGAAAAAAAAGAGCCAATAGTTGAAGAAAAAGTAACAGAAGCAGAACAGACTCAGCCAGAAGAAATAAAACAAGAAATAAATGGAAATGATGAGCTTCTAAAAAAAATAGAAGAAATTGAAACAAAACTTAAAGAGGCAACAGAAGAAGCTGCACGAGCAAGAGCTGACTACTACAATCTTAGAACGAGAGTAGAAAGAGACAGAGAAAAAGATAAAAAACTTGCAGCAGAAAGAGCCGTAGACCTACTCCTTCCGGTCTATGAAAACTTAGAAAGAGTTTGTGAAGCGGTAGAAGATAGAGAAAGCAATCTTTACAAAGGTGTATCAATGGTAACGAAACAATTCTTCGGAGCTATGACAACGCTTGGACTTGAAGAAATCTCGGCAGAAGGGGCATTTGACCCCTCATGTCACGAAGCAATAATGATGCAGGAAACAGACGAAGAAGAAAAAGACGGAAAAATAGTAGATGTATTTAGAAAAGGTTACAAACTTGCCGGAAGAGTAATAAGAGCTTCTCAGGTAAGAGTAGGAAACTACATAAAGAAGTAACACAAAAACAGGAAACAATAAAACTCTCATATAAAAGGTGGAAAAGACTATGGAAAAAATAATAGGAATTGACCTCGGAACAACAAACAGTTGTGTAGCAGTAAAAGAAGGAGACAACGTAACAGTTATCCCTAACCCAGAAGGAGAAAGAACAACCCCTTCTGTAGTAGCTTTTACAAAAGAAAACGAAAGACTTGTAGGTCAGCTTGCAAAACGTCAGGCAATCGTAAACCCTGATCGTACAATAATCTCAATCAAAAGAGAAATGGGCACAGATCATAAAGTAAAGATTGATGACAAAGAGTACTCACCACAGCAGATATCTTCAATGATACTCCAAAAGCTAAAAAGAGATGCCGAAGAATATCTTGGCTCAACAGTAACAAAAGCAGTCATTACATGCCCTGCATACTTTACAGACGCACAGCGTCAGGCAACTAAAGACGCAGGAACAATAGCAGGACTTGAAGTCCTCCGTGTAATTAACGAACCTACAGCAGCATGTCTTGCTTATGGTGCAAACAAAGAGGGCGAAAGCAAAATAATGGTATTTGACCTTGGAGGCGGTACCTTCGACGTATCAATCCTTGATGTAGGTGACGGTGTATTCGAAGTACTATCAACATCAGGAGACAACAAACTCGGTGGAGACGACTGGGATGCAGCAGTAGTACAGTGGCTTGCAGAAGAGTTCAAAAAGACAGAGGGCGTAGACCTTCGTAAAGACAAAATGGCAGTACAGCGCCTTCGTGAAGCAGCAGAAAAGGCAAAAATGGAACTCTCATCAATGGCAGAAACATCAATCTCATTGCCATTCATCACAGCAGACCAGAACGGACCAAAACACCTAGAAACAACACTAACAAGAGCAAAATTTGAAGAACTCACAAGAGACCTTCTCGACAGAACAGTAACCCCTGTTCGTACAGCTCTTAAAGATGCAGGCCTTTCAGCATCAGAAGTAGACAAAATACTACTCGTAGGTGGATCAACACGTATGCCTATGGTACAGAGAAAAGTAAAAGAACTTCTTGGCAAAGAACCCACAAAGGGAATTAACCCAGATGAATGTGTAGCATCAGGTGCTGCAATTCAAGGTGCAATCCTCTCAGGTGAGCACAAAGGAGTTGTCCTTGTAGACGTAACACCTCTATCACTTGGACTTGAAACACTTGGCGGTGTCTTTACAAAGATAATAGAAAAGAACAGTGCAATCCCTGTATCAAAAAGTCAGGTATTCACAACAGCAGCAGACAACCAGCCACAAGTTGAAATTCATGTTCTCCAAGGTGAACGTGCAATGGCAGCAGACAACGTAACCCTAGGTAAGTTCTCACTTGACGGAATCGCACCTGCACAAAGAGGAATTCCTCAGATCGAAGTCACATTTGACATTGACGCAAACGGAATTGTAAACGTAACTGCAAAAGACAAAGCAACAAACAAAGTCCAGCACATTACAATACAGTCCTCAAGACTCTCTGAAGAAGAAATTGAAAAGATGAGACACGATGCAGAATTGAACGAAGAAACCGACAAGAAAAAGAAAGAACTTATCGATGTTCGTAACGAAGGTGACAGTGCTGCATACAATGCAGAAAAGTCACTCAAAGAACTTGGTGACGAAGCAACACCGGAAGAAAAGTCAGCTGTAGAAGAAAAAATCAAAGCACTCCGTGATTTACTCACAAGTGAAGATGCAGAAGCAATAAAGAAAGCAATAGAAGAACTCATGACATCAATGCACCCTATTGCTCAGAAAGCATACGAAAAAGCACAGGCAGCACAGCAGGCAACAGGTGACGCTGGACAAGCCGGTGCTACAGCGGATGATTCAAACACGGTGGATGCAGAATTCCACGAAGAAGACAACAAGTAATTGAGGTGAAGCGCTGATGGCCGCTCCCGGAAGTAAAGATTATTACGACATATTGGGTGTTGGGCGGGGGGCCTCGGCTGACGAGATAAAAAAGGCCTACCGTAAACTGACACGAAAGTATCACCCGGATGCAAATCCTGGTAATACTGAGGCTGAAAAAAAATACAGAGAAATAAATGAAGCAAACGAAGTATTAAGCGACCCACAGAAAAGGTCTCAATACGACCAATTTGGTTATGTTGGTGACATGCCTCCTGGAGGAGGCGGGTTTGGTGGATTTGAAGGAGCAGACATAGGAGACCTCTTTGGAGACCTCTTTGGAAGTGCATTTGGAGGAAGAAGAAGAAACTCTGATCCCAACGCTCCTCGTCGTGGAAACGACCTTGAATACACTATGCAAATAACACTAGAAAATGCATATAGAGGTGTATCTCAAAAAGTAGAAATCCCCAGACTTGAAACATGCCCACACTGTCATGGTGACGGAGCAGAGCCCGGTACAAAAGTAGAAACATGTCCTACATGTGGTGGTAGCGGTAAAGTAAGACATGCCGTAAACACTCCATTTGGGCAAATGGTGCAGGAAGGTGTCTGTCCTACATGTAAAGGAAAGGGTAAAAAAATTACCACACCTTGTCGTGAGTGTCGTGGACAAGGACGAGTACGCAAAATGCACAGTGTTGAAGTTAAAATTCCGGCCGGTGTTGATACTGGTATAAGACTCAGAGTATCATCACAAGGTGAGGCAGGGATAAACGGTGGCCCGTCAGGGGACCTCTTTATCTTAATCGAAGTCTTGCCAGACAAGAGATTTCAGCGTAGAGGCGATGATTTAAACACTGTTGTAGAAATAGCATATCCTCAAGCTGCACTAGGGTGTGAAGTAAAAATAGAAACCTTTGATGGTTCAGAAACTCTTGACATCCCAGCTGGTACACAGCCTGGTTCAAAATTGAGAATAAAAGGCCGGGGTATGTCTAAAATTAGAGGTAATGGAAAAGGGGACATGAACATACTTGTAAAAGTACAGGTCATAAAATCCCCATCCTCAAAAGAAAGAGAGCTTCTTGAAAACCTTGCGGCAGAAATGAAAGTCGAAGTAAAAACTAAAGAAGGTCTATTTGGAAAGTTCAAAAAATAAAATAAACAAAAAAAGCAAAAAACATTAAAAACGAGTGTTAGACGTAAAAGTCTAGACACTCGTTTTTTTATTTTGAAAAAACGCATAAAATAAATAAACAAGAATGCAAACCAAAGTTCAATTTTGGACAAAAGTGAAAATTTAATTTATTTTTTCCTTTACATATCCCAAAAAAGAGGATAGAATATATTTTATTATATTTTTGAGGAACAAAATCAATTTTTGTTTATTTTTTTGTTTTATAAAAATGAAAATATAAAATTTTATCAATTAAAATGCAGGGGGTAATTAAGTTGTTTAAGAAACTTATGGCTTTTTTTGTATTTATCATGGTTATGGCATTTGCTACCACAGCATTTGCAGCCAACACTATCAAAATCGGATATTTGGCAGCACTAACAGGAGACTATGCTTCATACGGCAAAACAGAAGTGAACATGGCAAAAATGGTAATTGCTGATGTGAACGCAAAGGGCGGAGTTCTAGGAAAAAAGATTGAACTCGTTGTATATGATACAAAAACACGTAATGAAGACGCAGTAAACGCAGTACGTAGAATGATAGAAAGCGACAAAGTTGTAGCAATCATAGGAGCTAACTCAAGCGGAATTAACATAGCCACAGGTCCTATCGTAAATAGAGGTAAAACAGCTCAGATTGGTACAGTTGCCACAAACCCACTCGTCACAGTAGACTCAAAGGGGAAAGTCCTCCCATACTCATTTAGAATGTGCTTTACAGACCCATATCAAGGAGCACTCGCAGCAAACCTTGCAATGAAAGACCTCAAAAAAGACAAAGCAGCAATACTATATAATGTAGGTTCTGACTATGCACAGGGACTTCGTGAATTCTTTAAAGCAAATTACGAAAAAATGGGCGGAAAAGTCGTAGCAGAAGAAGGCTACCGTGAAACAGACGTTGACTTTAGAGCACAGCTCACAAAAGTAAAAAGCTCTGGTGCAAAAGTCCTCTTCCTTCCCGGAATGGGAAAAGACATGGCACTTATCATCAAACAAGCCTCAGAACTTGGGCTTAAAACTACAATTGTAGGTGGAGATGGATACGGCGAATTTATGAACGAAATCGCAGGTAAATCAATGGTAGGCACCTACTGGATTAACCATACATACCTCAACGACCCTGCAATGAAACCAATCTTTGCAAAGTACAAGAAAACTTACAAAGATGAATGTAAAGAGTTCGTAAATGGAACAATGGCATACGATGCAACACGTTGGTTGCTTGATGCAATAAAACGTGCTGGCAAAGTTGATAATGTGCTTATTGCAAAAGCACTTGAAGATACAAAAGGATTAAAACTTGCACATGCAACATTGACAGTAAGTGCAAAAGATCATAACCCTGTAAATAAGGCAGGAATAATCCTAAAAGTAGACAAAGACTTGAAAGCTCAATTCTTCAAAAAAGTTGAACCAAAATAAAATTTAATTAATTTTTGAAATTTTATAACAAAAATTTAAAAAATTTGTTAGAATAGTGTTTGAGTCTTTTGGCTCAAACACTATTTTTGTGAAAAGTACGAAAAATTTACCACACTAAAGTGTTATCATAAAATAAAGAGGTGCTTTAATTTGGATATAATTCAGCAGATAATAAACGGCTTGTCTATAGGCTCAGTATATGCACTTATAGCTGTCGGGTATTCGCTTGTATATTCAGTATTGTTGTTCTCAAACTTTGCTCATGGAGGCTTTTTAGTAATAGGTGGATATATTTGCTATTACGCACTACGTTCTTTTGGAATGAACATCTTCATGGCTTCATTTGCCGCTCTTATAGGAGCTGGTATCTCTGCCGTATTGGTAGAAAGGTTTGCATATAAACCTATAAGGGAGAGAACACCTGTTACTTTATATATGTTAATAGCTTCAATGGGAATGAGTATAGTTATAGAAAATATATTCGTAGTTACTGTAGGGGGAAGATTTAGAGCCTTACCTCCTGTAATTCCTATGAATACAGTTGATGTGTTTGGACTTGCCACAACAAGTGCATTTGACTTACTTTCACTTGCGATTTCAATCGTATTCCTCATAGCATTACAACTCTTTTTAACCAGAACTAAATGGGGATTGGCAATAAGAGCTGCTTCATATAATCTTGAAACAGCAGGACTTATGGGTGTAAATGTAAATAGACTGATTTCAATAGTCTTCTTTGTAGCTGGTGTCCTTGCTGCTGTAGGCGGAATTTTCCTCTCTGTTCGTTACACACTTTACCCACAACTTGGAATGATAACAACGAAAGCTTTTGTTGCGGCCGTTATAGGTGGACTTGGTTCATTGCCTGGTGCTGTAATTGGAAGTCTTATACTGGGTTTAGCAGAAATGCTGACCGCAGGTTTTATTTCAAGCCAATTCCGTGACTTGGTCGTATTTGGAATACTAATCATTACTTTGATAGTACGTCCTACAGGTCTATTTGGTAAATCAGTCGGGGAGAAGGTATAGCACGATGTTAGACGGATACGCAGGCGGGATAATTACACTTCTTGCTGTAAACTGTATAGCAGCACTTGGAGTTTCACTTTTTACTGGATTTACGGGGATATTTACACTTGGTCATGCTGGATATATGGCAGTTGGTGCATATACAGCGGCAATACTTACTGTTGAATATGGCTTCCACTATGTAGGAGCGATAATCATTGGCGGAATAGTTGCGATGCTTGTAGCGTACCTAATAGGTAAACCAACCCTAAAGCTTGTAGGTGACTACTACACAATAGCATCACTTGGACTTGGTGAGGCAATAAGACTAATAATTGAGAACTGGGAAAGTGTAACAAGGGGTGCAAGAGGCTACCCTGGAATAGACTCATATACCACTCTGCCTGTAGCATTGGCTTTTTTGTTTGTCCTTACTGTTGCAATGTTCTTCCTTATAAATAGCACATTTGGGCGTTCCTTTAAAGCCTGCCGTGATGACTATGTGGCGGCTTCACTTCTCGGGTTTAATACAGCGAGATGCAGGGTCCTTAGCCTCTCTATCTCAGGTTTCTACTGTGGTGTTGCAGGTGCTTTGCTTGCAGGATTTATGTCATTTATACAGCCTGTAATGTTTGATATGGCAAAATCAACCGAGTTAGTATCCATAGTCGTATTTGGTGGACTTGGTTCTATAAGCGGATGTTTACTTGGAACTACTATACTTACAGTTGTAACTGAGGTATTTAGACCTATATCACAATACCGTATGCTCGTATATGGATTAGTATTAGTCTTGGTAATGGTAATAAGACCTGAAGGTATAATGGGAACGAATGAACTAACTTTCTCCTATATTAAAAATATATTTTCAAAGAAAAAATCGACAAAGGAGGCTGAATAATGTCTATCTCCCTTGAACTAAAAAATGCCTCGAAAATATTTGGTGGGGTAACTGCTGTCGATGACATATCGTTTGAAATAAAAAGTGGTGAACTTGCAGGGCTTATTGGTCCTAACGGAGCAGGAAAAACTACAATCTTCAACCTTATAACAGGAGTTTACGACCTTTCACAAGGTGACATTCTTCTTAATGGAGAGAATATAAATAGACTTAAAACTTATCAAGTCGTTTCAAAAGGAGTAGCCAGAACATTCCAGAACTTGAGACTCTTCCAAGCATCTACAGTGCTTGAAAACGTAATGACAGCAGCTCAATATCATTATAAATATTCATTTTTTGAAGCAGTAACACACATGGGACGTTGGGGCAAGAAAGAAAAAGATATAAGAAAAGAAAGCTTAGAGCTACTTGAAAGAGTAGGACTCTCAGATCGTATAGGGCAGGCAGCAGGGACACTCCCTTACGGACTTCAAAGACGTCTTGAAATAGCAAGAGCACTCTCACTTAAACCGAGGTTGCTTCTACTTGACGAACCTGCTGCAGGTATGAACGCAGAAGAAGTCGAACAGCTTAACAGCTTAATAAAAGACATTCATAAAGATTTTGACCTAACCATACTTCTCATTGAACACCACATGGACATGGTAATGGAAATATGTCCTCACATAGTGTGTATGAACTTTGGAGCAAAAATTGCAGAGGGAACTCCGGCACAAATTCAGTCTCATCCTGAAGTCCTAAAAGCATACTTAGGGGAGGAAGAATAAAATGGAAAACAATCCTATCCTATCAGTGAGAGATTTAAACGTAAATTATGGTGCGATAGAAGCGCTAAAAGGAATAAGCTTAGACGTATATCCCGGTGAAATCGTTGCAGTAATAGGATCAAATGGTGCAGGAAAATCGACAATGATGAATGCAATAATGGGTGTCGTTCCTCACACAAAAGGTGAAGTATTGCTAGAAGGCACCTTGCTTCCTACACAGAGTCACCAAATAGTAACATCAGGGATTTCACTATCTCCGGAGGGAAGAAAAGTTTTTGCCCCTCTTACCGTATATGAAAATCTTAAAATGGGAGCTTTCCCTTTGGTAGACAGATCTAGTGTGAGCAAACAGCTAGAAAAAGTATATGATCTATTCCCAAGGCTCAAAGAAAGAGCCAATCAATACGCAGGTACATTATCCGGTGGAGAACAGCAAATGCTTGCAATTGGACGAGCTCTTATGGCAATGCCAAGGGTTCTACTCCTTGATGAACCCTCTTTAGGCCTTGCTCCAATCATAATAAACGAAATATTTAATGAGCTTAGAGAGGTAAACCAAAAATTTGGCACAAGCATACTTGTTGTAGAACAAAATGCGAAAAAGGCCTTGCTCCTCTCTCACAGAGCATACATACTCCAAACAGGTGAAATAACACACGAGGGTCTATCCTCAGAACTAATACAAGATCCTGTGATAATCGAAGCATACCTCGGTGGTACAAAGAAATAAAAAATACTCCGTATCTTAAAGATACGGAGTATTTTTTATTTTTGGGAACAGATTTCCTCATAATATGATAAAATTATAAAATATCTAATTAGCAACTTTTTGTAAATAATCAGCAAAGGAGCTGACAATATGATAAACAATGACAGCTATTGGTGGTATGTAACTATATCGGCAGGAGAAAACGAAGACGAGCTTCTCTTCTCTGTAGCAGACATGACAGACAGCATCGGCACAGAACTACGTGAAACTCCGGAGGGAATATCACAGCTGAGAATGTACTACAGAAGTAATGAAGACCTCTCATATTGGAAGAAAAAAGTATTAGACCTCTCAAGTGAATGGAAAAATTTAAAAATAACTGACTTTGGAAAAATGGAAAATCAACCATGGAACGTAGCAGCAGAAGAGGCATTTCCACCTCTTCCCGTAGGAAAAGGACTTGTCGTCCTTGCCCCTTGGCACAAAGGGACAGAACCCGAGGGCTTACTTCCACTCTATATAAATCCAGGAAGCGCATTTGGCACAGGATACCACGAAAGCACACAGATAGTGCTTGAAATACTTGAACAATACATAAAACCAGGAATGGTAACAGCTGACATAGGCACAGGCTCTGGAATACTAACAATATGTGCTCTCAAAATGGGAGCAAAACAGTCTTATGCAAGAGACATAGACCCAACAGTAATAGAAGAAGTACGCAAAAACTTCGAACTTAACGCACTTGACTTAAATAAAATAGACCTTGCAACAGGTGACTTATTAAAAGATTTTGGTCACAAAGTAGACATATTGACAGCCAACATACTGATAGAGCCAAACAGTGAAATGGTTGCAGATGTGCCGTCCGTAATAGGTAAAGACGGAATCGGTATATTCTCAGGAATGTTGGAAAAAGAACGTCCTATATTCATGTCTGCAATGGAAGCAGCAAACATGGAACCAATTAAAGAAGTTGTGAGAGGAGAATGGTGGGGTGTCGCAGCCAAGGTTAAGGCTTGAGACCTGTACTCTCAACGGTAAAATTTGGAAAATTGACGAAGAACAAGCACATCATCTAGTAAGAGTACGCAGATGCTACACAGGTTCTCTCGTAGAAGGACTACTCTCAGGTGAAAAAATATTACTAAAGCTTATATGTGATGGAGAAGAAGTAAAAGCAGAAGAAATATCTCGCACAGAAGAAACTCCGGCAGGTACAGAAGTACACCTACTTCTGGGACTTCTAAAAAACGATCAATTTGATGATGCATTGAGATTTTCTGCGGAGACTGGCGTTCACACTATACATTTACTTGCATGTGAACGTTCTGTCCCGTCTTATGAAGGTAAAAAACTGGAAGAAAAAATGAACAGATGGAACAAAATACTTGCTGAATCTACAAAACAAGCAGGGTCTACAATTCCGCCTATTCTCAAATCTCCTCTAAAACTTGCTGACATAAACTTTAATGAACTTCCAAAAGAAAAATATGCTGCGTTACTCTCTCCACTTTCAAAAAATCTTAAAGATTTGACCATACCGGAATCACTTGTAATAGCAATTGGTCCTGAGGGAGACTGGTCCTTGTCTGAATCACAAAAATTGCTGGACATGGGCTTTACACCTGTAAGCTTAGGAAAAAGAATACTAAGAGCAAGTACAGCCGTTGCTGTAGCTTGTGGATGGCTTTCGTTGGTGAGGTAAAATGACATATTTGATAGAAGGAAAAAAATTTAAAATAATCACACAAGGTTGTAGAACGAATCAATACGAGGGTGAGGCAATAGTTGCACAACTAGAAAACAAAGGTGCAATATATGATGAACTAAACCCAGAAATTGTAATAATAGTTACTTGCACTATAACCTCTGTTGCAGACAGAAAATGTCGTAAACTCATAAGGCGACTAAGACGAGAAAATGAAAAGGCTCTTATAATTGCTGTGGGTTGTTATGCGCAAAAAATGACAAATGAAGAACGAGAAGAACTTGGTTTAGACATTATTGTTGGCAACAGACTAAAATATAGAATTTCTGATTTAATAGAAGAATACTATGAAGAAGACGGAGAACCACTAATAGAGACTCTCCCTGACTACTTAATGCCCAAAATAAAGTCATGGGACAAACTGACCTTAGACAGACCCAGACTCCACACAAGGGCATTTCTAAAAGTTCAAGATGGATGTAATCACTTCTGTAGCTACTGCATAGTCCCATACGTAAGAGGAAATCCAGTATCTAGGGATATTGGCGAAGCCATAGACGAAGCAAAAAAAATAGTCTCATCTGGTTGCCCCGAACTAATACTAACGGGAGTACACCTTGGTCTATATGACAAACTACCTGAACTCATAGAAAAAGTCAGCAAAATAGATGGGCTAAAGCGCCTAAGATTTGGCTCAATAGAACCATTTGCTGTAGACGAAACCCTACTAAAAGTCCTTGCTGACAGCGAAGTATTCTGCAAACACCTACACATGCCCTTGCAAAACGGTGATGATGAAATACTTAAAACGATGAAAAGAGGCTACACCTCGGCTCAATATGCAAAAATTGTTGAGAACGTAAGAAAACATCTAGGAGAACAAACTCACATAAGCACGGACTTAATGATAGGATTTGCTGGAGAAGACGACAACTCCTTTACAAACAGCATGAACTTCATAAAAGAAATGAAATTTGGTAAAATTCACGTATTCCCATACTCTCCCAGAGAGGGAACAGAAGCATCCCACTTTGAACTTCCCAAAGAAAGCATAGTTACAGAACGAGTAAAAGAAGCTCTTCAAACAGCTGAAGAACTACATAAAACCTATTGCACCTCATGGATAGGCAAAAAAAATGAAATCTTAGTGGAAGAAAACGAAAATGGAATAATCAAAGGTCTTACCCCAGAATATGTAAGAGTAATGGCAAAGGTATCTAATGCAGAAATTTCCTCAACACAAAAAGTAATACCAGAAAAATACCATGATGGGATACTTTTACAGGGGGAATTCACGGAAATTGGTGAAAAAGATAAAGATTTTTCACAAATATTATAAAAAATGGGCTTGTTAGAGTCCAAATAATGGTATACAATAATACAGTGTTTATCCCCGCTTGCACATAGTTGTTATATTGTAAGTGGCTAAGAAAGGGGGGAATGTAGATGACCACCGTAACGAGACGTGATAACGAATCTATCGAAGACGCTCTTAAGAGATTTAAGCGCGAAATTCGTAAGGTGGGCGTGCTTCGCGAAGCAAAGAAGCATGAACATTACGAGAAACCCAGCGAAATCAAAAAACGTAAGAAAGCCGAAATGGCTCGCAATAAGGGTAGGAGGACTGACTACTAATGCCTAACCTTGTGCAGAAGATCCAGGATGATATGGTTTCTGCTATGAAGTCTCAAGAAGTTCTAAAACTCTCTGTACTTCGTATGCTTAAAGCAGCTCTTCAGCTAGCCCAAGTGGAAAAAGGCAAAGACAATCTTTTAAACGATGAAGATGTCCTTGTCGTTATCCGCAGACTTGTTAAACAGCGGAAAGAAGCCGCAGAAATGTATAAAACCGGAGGAGCTCTTGATAGAGCAGACTCTGAACTTGCTGAATCTGTGATTCTTGAAGAATATCTTCCCGCACAGCTCTCTGATGAAGAGCTTGCAAAAATTGTTGCCGACGTAGTAACCCAGGTTGGAGCCACATCTATGAAAGATATGGGCAAAGTAATGGGACGTGCAGTTGCAGCTACAAAAGGAAGTGCCGATGGAAACAGAATAAAAGAAGCAGTACAGAAACATCTTTCCTCTATGGCATAATACAATCTTTCTTGATCAACCAAAGCGTCGAACTATTGTTCGGCGCTTTTTTTAATAATATATGGGGTGATAACATGAAAACATACAAAATTCCTCTAGTACCGGGTCCGACATCTGTCCCTCTAAAAAACAGAGAGCCGTATATGACAGACTATGCAAGCACAGACCTAGAAACAGAATTCTTTGACCTACTCAAAGAAAATGAAAAAATACTCCAACAAATACTTCACACGAAAAACGACATCTCAGTACAATCCGGAGAAGCAATGCTCATACTTTGGGGTGCATTAAAAAGTACCCTCAAACCGGGAGATAAAGTCCTTGCAATATCAAACGGGATATTTGGAAGTGGCTTTGCTGACATGGCTCGTGCTGTTGGAGCAGAAGCAGAAATACTCCTCGCTCCTGCCGGAGAATTTGTAAGCAAAGAAATTTTAGAAGAAAAAATAAAAACATACAAACCTGACATGATAACAGCAGTACATTGTGAAACTCCGAGTGGACTCATAAACCCTATCGAAGAAATAGCCGAAATAGTCAAGCAAAGCGGAGCAATATTTTGTGTAGACTTTGTAGCAAGTGCTATAGGTGTTGATGTAAAAGTAGATGAATGGGGAATAGACCTAGGACTCCTAGGAAGTCAAAAATGTCTATCATTATTGCCAGACCTTTCTATAATAACAATAAGCGAAAAAGCGTGGGAAAAAGCAAAAGAAGTAAACTATGCAGGATATGACGCAATACTTCCTTGGAAAACAGCAATAAAAGACAAATACATGCCCTACACCCACAACTGGCACTCTGTGGCATCTTTAAACATCTCTCTAAAAACTGTACTAGAAGAGGGATTGGAAAACTCATTTAAACGACATTCTGAAACTGCAAAATATTGCAGAGAGCGAATTAAACAAATGGGGCTAAAAATATATGCAAAAAATGAAAAACTCTCCTCACCCACAGTCACAGCCGTAATAATACCGGAAAAAATGACATGGGAAGAGCTAGACAACGCCTTTCGTGAAAAAGGCCTTGCAGTAGGAGGAAGCTATGGCGGCCTAGCAGGCAAAGTCTTTAGAATAGGACACATGGGAAGTCAAGCAAACATAGAGCTAGTAAAAAAAGGAATGGACGTAATAGAACAAATAATTGCACAAAATAACAAATAAATAAAAATACAGTTTCTACTTTTTAAGTAAAAACTGTATTTTTTTATCTTTTTTCAGCTATCAAGAAACTATATATAGTGTTATAATACATAAATTGAATATATATGTAGTGTCCTGAGGTGATTAAATGCGATGTCCAATATGTAAAGCAGCAGAGACAAGAGTAATAGAAACACGAAGTGCAGAAGACGGACGCGTCAACAGAAGACGAAGAGAATGTCCGGAATGCCAAGGCAGATTTACAACCTACGAACGACTCGAAGAAAAATCCTACCTATGGGTAGAGAAAAAAGACGGAAGTAGAGAAACCTTTGATAGAGAAAAACTAGCAAGGGGCATTCAGCACGCATGTGAAAAACTACCTGTCTCATTAGATAGAATAGAAGAAGCAGTAGCACACATAGAAGAAAAGCTTCGCAGTACAGGTCAGGGCGAAGTAACTGCAACAATGATTGGTGAATTTGCATCTGACGAACTAAAAAAGATAAACAAAGTAGCTTATGTTCGTTTTGCATCTGTATACAGAGAATTTACAGATATATCAAGCTTTACAGCAGAAATTACACGTTTGCTAGAAGATAAGGAGGCCTCTCGACATGACAAATGAAACAAATAAAGACTACGTATCATCGTTCGGAAAACAAGCACAGCTTTTTGGTGGTGTAGGAGAATCAACAGACCTTGCGTTGATGGTTGATGCTCTTGCACAAGAAGAAAGCTCCCCTTGGGATGCTGGAAGAATACGTGATGCCCTGATAATCGAAGCAGGAGTAGATCCTGTAACAGCAGAAGCAATATCACTTGAAATAGAAGAAGACCTACTTAAATACAACCGCAAACGTATAACCACAACAATAATTCGTGAAATGGTAAACGTGAAACTCTTCCAAAGAGGACTAGACGCCAAACTTGCTGACCATAGTCGTATAGGACTACCAATTCATGACCTGGAAAAAATGATACTTACAAAAAATAAAGAAAACAGTAACACAAGTCACAACCCGGAATCCATAAACCTATCTATTGCAGAAATGGTGCTAAAAGAATATGCACTAACAAAAGTATTTACGAAAGATGTCGCAGATGCCCATCTTAGTGGAGACATACACTTACACGACTTGGGAATGGTAAACCGCCCCTACTGCTCCGGGCAAAGTGTTGCCTATGTAGCACGTTATGGACTTAACATCCCTTCTATAACAAGTGTATCTGACCCTGCAAAACATGCAGATGTACTACTAGCACACATATTAAAAATGACCTCTGTACTACAAAATCACTTTGCTGGTGCAATTGGTTGGGATGCTATAAACATGTACTTTGCTCCATACCTTGTTGGTTGGACATATGAACAGCACAAACAGCTTGCACAGCAACTAATATTTGAATTTAACCAGCTTGCTGGTGGACGTGGGGGACAAATTGCATTTACAGACATCAACCTCTACTACGAAATTCCTAACCACTTCCGTGACGTACCTGCAATAGGACCAGGAGGTAAATTTACAGGCAAAACCTATGCTGATTACGACAAAGAAGCAAAAATGTTTGTAAAAGCTCTCTTTGATGTATACATGAAAGGTGACAGCAGGGGACAGCCATTCTTCTTTCCGAAGCCACTTCTTCACATAACAGACTACTTCTTCAAAGAAGAAGGATGGGAAGAATTCCTTGACCTAGCATGTAAACTGGCAGCTGAAAAAGGCAACACATACTTTGTCTTTGACAGAGGCGGAGTTGCAAAACTCTCAGAATGCTGCAGACTCTCATTTGAGCTAACACCAGAAGACTTAGATGAAGCGAAACACCCATGGAAAATGCGTTACTGCGCACTCCAAAACATAACTCTAAACTTGCCTAGAGCAGCTTACAAAGCTAATGAAGACGAAGAAACGCTATTTGACATAATAGATGCAGAAATGGAGCTAGCAATGAAAGCTCATCTCCAAAAACGCTCATTCCTAAAGAGCATATTGGATCTAGGAATAAAAGGGCCCCTTGCTGCACTCTCAATATCACATGATGACGAAGCATACCTTAGAATGAGAAAAGCAAGCCACCTAATAGGAATATTGGGACTAAATGAAATGGTTGAAATAATGACCGGTAAACAGCTACACGAAAGCGAACATGCTGCAGAACTAGGCAAAGCCGTCATACAATACATGGACATAAAATGCCAAATGCTCTCTGAAAAATATGGTTTGAAAATAGTCCTTGAACAGACACCTGCAGAAAGCACAGCACTTCGCTTTGCAAAACTTGATATGCGTTCCTACCCGGGAACAGCACCTAAATACATAAAAGGTAACCAAGAAACAGGCGAAATCTACTACACAAACAGCACTCATCTAAACTACAAACTTGTACAAGACCCAATTGACAAAGTAGTACGTGAGGGAGAACTTCACCCAATGATAAAAGCTGGTGCAATAACTCACGTATGGATGGGAGAACACAAACCAGACTCTAAGGCACTTGCGTCATTCGTAATAAAAGTATTTAAAAACTCAGAAAACGCACAAGTAGCATTTAGCCCGGAATTTACAATATGCAACGAATGTGACCACATGGAACGAGGACTCACAGACAAATGCACACAGTGTGGATCAGAAGATGTAGATGGAATAACACGAGTAACAGGATACTTCACACGAACCTCATCGTGGAATGCAGGTAAAAGAGGCGAACTCGTCGACAGAACCAGAACTCCAGTACTAAGCAAATAAAAAAACAAAAAAGGACCTGAGATAACTCAGGTCTTTTTTTAGATACAAAGGAAAAGGTAGAGATAAAAAATGGAAAAAATAACAATAGGTGGATACCTATCATCATCATTTCTTGACTGGGACGGACATCTATCTGCTGTAATATTTACAACAGGTTGCAACTTTAAATGTCCTTACTGTCACAACAGCACACTTGTAAATGGTGAAAGTAGCCAACTCGACCTAGACGAAGTATTACAAGACATAAAAAGAAGAGCAACATTCTTAGATGGTGTCGTCATAAGCGGTGGTGAACCCTGCATGTGGAAACACCTAACTTCAACAATGGAAAAAATAAAAGAAATGGGACTTGAAATAAAACTAGACACAAACGGGTCATTTAATGAAAAGCTAGAAGAAATACTTGATAAAGGTCTGGTAGACCACATTGCAATGGACATAAAAGCTCCATTTGAAGATAAAAAAATAAAAGAGATAACAAAAAGCGAAGTAAAAGCAGAAACAATAATAAAAAGCGTAAAAATGATAAAAGAAAAAGCAAAATCCTATGAATTCAGAACAACATACTCACCTTATTACTTAAATGAAAAAGATTTAATAAGAATAAGAGAAAATATCTCTGATGATGAACATTGGGTAATTCAATGTTTCAAACCAAATAACTGCCTTGATCAAACCCTACTTGAAGTAAAAGCCACCACTCCGGAAGAAATAAAAAAAATACTTCCACTAATAAAAGTAAGAGGATAGCGAAAATACTTTAATTAATTAAATAGTTGTTTATTTACAAATACTTTTGATGTATAATCTTTAATAGGTATCTCTACAAATAAAAAAGGATGGTGCTTTGCAGTGAAAAAACTTGTCATTATTTTAGCATTGGTTGTTCTAGCGGTAGCCGGATATTTCTATATGGGAAAATCTGGTAAAACAGCAACAGATGTCACATCAGCAACAGATGGTGATGTCATCAAAATTGGTGTATACCTTCCTGTAACAGGTGGTAACGCGGTAGGTGGACAGCTCGAACTTGACGGCGTAAAACTTGCATTCAAACAAAAGCCAACAATTCTTGGTAAAAAAGTCGAGCTCATTGTAATTGATAACAAAAGTGACAAAGTTGAATCAGCAAACGCAGTAAAGAAACTTACAGAAAAAGAAAAAGTAAACGCAATCATCGGAAGCTACGGTTCATCACTTGCAATGGCAGGTGGAGAAGTAGCAGAAAAAGCAAAAACACCAATGGTTGGTACTTCATGCACAAACCCACTCGTAACACAGGGAAAGAAATACTCATTTAGAGTTTGCTTCATCGACCCGTTCCAGGGTGCAGGTGCAGCAACATTTGCAAAAGAACAGCTTGGAGCAAAAACAGCAGCATGTCTTATCGAAGTAACAGAAGACTACTCAGTAGGACTCTCATCATTCTTCGAACGTAGCTTTGAAAAGAGTGGCGGAAAAGTAGTAGCAAAACTTAACTACCAGAAGGGCGACCAGGACTTCACAGCTCAATTAACAGAAATCATCAGCAAAAAACCTGACGTACTCTATATTCCTGCAAACTTTGCAGAAGGTGCAATCGTAATGCGTCAAGCAAGAGAACTTGGAGCAAAATTCAAAATCCTCGGTGGCGATGCTATGGATAACCCAGAAATCGTAAAAATCGGTGGAGAATCAGTTGAAGGATTCAGCTTCACAACATTTGCATACGCAGCAGAGATGCCTGAAATGAACGAAACACAGAAACAGTTCACAGAAAACTGGAAAAAAGAATTCCCAGGAAAAGATCCTAATGCCCTTGCTGCATGCGGATACGATGCATACATGATAATTGCAAACGCAATCGAAACAGCAAACAACGCAGCACCACAGGCAATCACAGATGCACTTGCATCAACAAAAGACTTCCCTGGAGTAACAGGACTTACAACAATCAACGCAACACATGACGCAGAAAAATCAGTAGGTATCATGCAGATTAAAGACGGAAAGAGAATATTCCTTACCGTAGTAAACCCCAAATAAACAAAACTGTATAAAGCGAAGGGACGGCTTATTAAAGCCGTCCCCTTACTATAAGGAACGAGGTAATAACGATGACTCTGGATATGTTCATCCAGCATTTTTTTAATGCTCTTACACTAGGAAGTTTATATGGACTCATAGCCATCGGTTACACGATGGTATATGGGATATTGCGTCTAATAAATTTCGCACACGGCGACATCTTTATGATAAGCGCCTACTTTGTATTCATAACAGTATCAGTATTTAATCTTCCGTGGATACCTGCGGTAATAATAGCAATAATTGCAACATCACTATTTGGTGTAATGGTTGACCGTATAGCATACAAACCCTTGCGGGACGCTCCAAGAATATCAGCACTTATAAGTGCCATTGGTGTATCATTTTTCATTGAAAATATGTGCTTGGTTGTATTTACAGGTGTACCAAAACCAATGCCAAGACTAGACTCACTTGTCTCAGTCATAACCTTAGGCAATGCAAGAATATTACCCCTTGCAATATTTGTTCCAATAATGACCTCTATATTACTTGCATCACTTCTTTGGGTACTCTATAAAACGAAGCCTGGCCTTGCTATGAGAGCAATCTCAAAGGACATAGAAACTACAAGACTCATGGGTGTAAAGGTAGACAGAATAATTGCACTCACCTTTGCAATAGGATCTGCACTAGCTGCTGCTGCAGGAATAATGTGGGCACTTCGTTATCCTCAAATACACCCATTTATGGGAGTGTTCCCTGGCTTTAAAGCATTCATTGCAGCTGTATTTGGCGGAATAGGCTCAGTACAAGGTGCAATGATAGGCGGTCTATTGCTTGGTTTTATAGAAATAATGATAATTGCTTTCTTCCCATCACTATCAGGATACAGAGACGCATTCGCATTTGTACTCCTAATAATGATACTCTTCATAAAACCCACCGGACTAATGGGTGAGAAATTGGAGGACAAAATATAATGGATAAGAAAACTAAACTTACCTTAAATATTGTTCTTCTGCTCTTACTCGCACTATTCTTATGGTGGGCACAGGGGAACTTAGACGGATACAAAATACAAATACTAAACCTAATCGCAGTTAATGCCATATTGGCAGTAAGTCTAAACCTAATATATGGCTTTACAGGAATGTTCTCACTTGGTCATGCCGGATTTATGGCAGTTGGTGCTTACGTTAGTGCACTACTAATAATTCCTGCTGTACAGAAAGAACTCATGTACATACTAGAGCCTTGCATATGGCCATTCTCTGTAATACACGCTCCTTTTGTCATCTCCGTACTTGCGGGAGGACTAATTGCTGCGCTATTTGGACTCATAATAGCTATCCCTGTCCTTAGGCTTGGCGGAGACTACCTAGGAATTGCAACACTCGGATTTGCAGAAATAATCAGAGTCGTATTTACAAACATAACCCCTGTAACAAATGGAGCACTAGGACTCAAAGGAATTCCTCCTTATGCAAACTTAGGCTGGAACTACTTTTGGTGCTTTACCACATTCTACGTAATAGTAAAATTACTATCTAGCAACTTTGGTAACACCCTACGAGCCATAAGAGACGACGAAGTTGCAGCACAAGCAATGGGAATAAACGTATTCAAATGTAAAACAATATCCTTTGCAATAGGTGCATTCTTCGCCGGAATAGGTGGAGCACTCATGGGTAGCCTAATAACCACCATAGACCCAAAAATGTTTAACTTCCAACTTACATTTAACATACTAATGATAGTAGTAGCTGGTGGACTTGGATCAATAACAGGCTCCGTAGTTGGAGCTGTTGTAATAACTGTACTACTTGAATGGTTGCGGTTTGTAGAAGAAACAGTGGAAATAGGCTCATTTATACTTCCCGGAATACCAGGAATGAGAATGGTAATATTCTCACTTGTACTCCTATTTATCATCCTATACCGCAGAGAAGGAATAATAGGTGGATATGAATTTAGCTGGGACTCAATTACAAAACGTTTCTCAAGAAAGGGGGACGCATAAATGTCAGCCCCTATCTTAAAAACAGACAACGTATCTATAAAATTTGGAGGACTTACAGCTGTAAGTAACTTCAACATCGAATTACAAGAAGGTAGAATTTCCAGCTTAATTGGTCCTAATGGCGCCGGTAAAACAACGTGCTTTAACATAATTACAGGCTTTTATAAGCCAACCACAGGAAACGTCTACTTTAAAGGAGAAGACATCACGGCTATGCCAGCTCACAAAGTCTGTGAATCAGGAATATCAAGAACATTCCAAAACATAAGACTATTTAAAGGTGGCACCGTACTCCAAAACGTAATGACCTCCTGTTGGGTAAGGCAAAAAAGTCCATGGTGGGCAGCTCCTTTCTGCCTTCCCTCATTTATAAAAGAAGAAAAAGAAATGAAAGAAAAATCAATGAAACTCCTAAAAGCTGTTGAGCTAGATGGAGTAGCAGATGAAATTGCAACAGGACTGCCTTATGGAGCACAAAGAAGACTAGAAATAGCAAGAGCACTTGCTACTGATCCGAAACTACTTCTTCTTGACGAGCCTGCTGCAGGAATGAATCCCCAAGAATCACAGGAACTAATGTCATTCATAAGAAAAATAAGAGATGACTTTGAACTGACAATACTCCTAATTGAACATGATATGAAAGTTGTAATGGGCATATCAGAATGGATACGAGTCCTAGACTACGGTCAGCTCATTGCAGAAGGAACAGCCGGCGAAATAAAAGCCAATACAAAAGTAATAGAAGCCTACCTCGGAAAGGAGGCTCTCTCAAATGCTTAAAGTAGAAAACCTCTCTGTAAACTATGGAGGAATACAAGCTCTAAAAGGAATAAACATAGAAGTGCCGAAAGGTAAAATAGTAACACTGATAGGAGCAAACGGAGCAGGAAAAAGTAGCACACTGCGAGCTGTATCTGGACTGATAAAGTCAAAATCAGGTTCAATTTTACTAAAAGACAAAGAAATATCAAATATGCTACCCGAAGAAATACTAAATATGGGCTTGGCGCTCTGTCCAGAGGGAAGAAGAATATTTCCTCAACTAACGGTACTTGAAAACCTAAACCTTGGCGGATACCTTTGCAAAAACAAACAAGAAGCCGAAAAAGGAATAGAAAAAGCATTCTCACTATTTCCACTTCTAAAAGAGCGTTCATGGCAAAAAGGTGGAACACTCTCAGGCGGAGAACAGCAAATGCTAGCACTAGCCCGAGCCCTAATGAGCGACCCAGACATCATAATGATGGACGAACCATCTCTAGGACTTGCACCTATACTTGTACAAGAAGTATTTGACATAATAAGAGAAATAAACAAAGAAGGCAAAACAGTACTACTTGTAGAACAGAATGCGTTTGCCGCATTAAAAGTAGCTGATTATGCTTATGTACTAGAAGTAGGTAAAATAACGTTACAAGGAACAGGAAAAGAACTACTAACAGATAAAAGAGTAATAGATGCCTACTTAGGTGGTTAAAAATTTAGAATAGAATAAAATATAAAAACAGAGTTGTAGAAATTGTAATAATAAATTTCTACAACTCTGTTTTTATAAATAAAAATAACTATATAAAACAGAATAATGTGTATATAATAAACATAAAAACAAAACTCCGTCAAAGACGGAGTTGTTTACAAAAAAATGGTGGATTTGTTTGTAGGATACCACCATACCCCACGGCAACCTAGAAAGGTAAGCCTTATCTTAGAACTCTGATGGATATTGATAAACTTATAAAGTTTAAAAATAAAAAATATCAACTCTGATGGATATTGATAAACTCATACATACAGATAATTCTAAGTTTATCGAAGTATATAATTTATCTGTAAAAATGTCAATCTCCACTCAAATATAAGGAGGAGCAGAAATGAAAAAAAATTCAACGTATCGTATAGGTCTTGATGTAGGAATAAGTTCTGTTGGTTGGTCTGTATTGAGCGGAGAGAAAAATGATGCAATCCTTGAAAATCTTGGAGTTCATCTATTCGAGTCTGGTGAATCCAATAATGGTCGAGATAGATTAAGCCAAGAGAGGCGTTTATTTCGAGGAGAGAGAAGAATTATAAGAAGACGCTATTACAGAAAAGAAAGATTAAAAGCCCACCTAGAAAATATAGGTTTTGTTACAAAAGAAGAAATAGACTCTTTCTATCTTGAGAAGTCAACCAACATATATGAATTAAAGATGAAAGCGATTAAAGAAGAAATTTCTCCCAAAGAACTTCTTGCATGTCTGTTACATGTCTGCAATCATAGAGGATATAGGTCATTTTATGAGACAGAAGATTTGACGGAGTCAAATATAGAAGATTACGAGACAGAAGAGTTGGAGACACAAGAAGATAAAACTGAAGAAGAAAATAAAAAAAATGAACAATATGTAAAAAACTTTGCACATTTATACTCAGAAAGCAAATGTGAAACAATATCGGAATTTATTTGCACAAAGTGCATTGATAAAGAAACGAGACAACCTTATTTTAAAAATGTAGATTCAAGACAAGAACATTGGCTTATAGCTAGAGAATTTGTAGAAGAGGAAGTAAATAAGATTTTGTTTGCTCAAATGAAATACCATAAGAAATTGACGTTAGATGTTGTTGAGATGTGCAAAAAGATAATATTTTCTCAAAGAGACTTTGAGGAAGGTCCTGGAAATATCAATGAAAAATTTAGGCAATATTCAGGATTTTTGGACTCAGTTGGCTATTGTCCGTTCTATAAAGAAGAATTGCGTGGATTTAGAGCAACACCGCTGGGGGACATATATGCAGTTATAAATAAACTTTCTCAAAACAATTATCGTAATATCATTACAGGTAGTTACGAATTACCGAAAAAAGCAGCAGAAGAAATAATAAAAGTAGTCATTAATGAAGCAAAAATAAACAAAACAATGATAAAAAATGTATTTAAAAAATATAATGTAGAAATGTTGGAAAATGGTGATATTGACGATAAAAAGTACTCTGACCTATTAAAATTTATTCCTAAGGTAAAAAAGACTATTGAGTTAAACGGGGGAAATTGGGAAGATTATTGCAATGAGGAACAGTTTGATATATACAAGCCCTCTAAACTTTTTATATTAGCAGAGATATTGTCTAAGAATATTACGCCTAAACGGAGAAGAAATGCACTTAAATCACTTTCATTTATAGATGAAACACTAGTAAAATCTTTGATGACACTTAAAGCAGGTGGTACCAGTCGTGTTTCTTACCACTTTATGTGTGATGCAATAGATGCATTCATGAATGGTGAGGTATATGGTGTTTTTCAAGCGGAACGCATAAAAAGAGATGAAGAAACTAATAAGACTTTAGGTGAAAAATTACCGGCAGAAATACTTTTAAATGACCCAGACATAAAGAAGAACCCAGTTGTATTAAGGGCTATAAACGAAACGAGAAAAATAGTAAACGCAATAATTAATCATTATGGAAGCCCTGAATATATAAATATAGAAGTAGCTTCTGATTTGAATAGATCTTATACAGAACGTAAAAAGATAAAAGATGCTCAAGGTAAAAATGAAAAAGCAAAAGATAAAATAAAAAAAGAATTAACAAAAAAATATGGAGAAAAATATGCTACGGAAACAAATATAGAAAAATACAGACTTTACAAAGAGCAAGACGGTCTCTGTGTCTATTCCGGCCAAAAACTTGGTCTGTTAGATCAAGTAATATACTCAAATCCTATGGACTATGAAATAGACCATATTGTTCCTCAATCTCTAATATTGGACAATACGTTAAATAATAAAGCCCTTGTCTATGCCTCAGAAAATCAGAGAAAGGGACAAAGAACACCTTTGATGTACATTACAGATAAAATAGAACAATGTGAATTTATTAAGCGAGTAAATCACATGAGAAGCTCTAAAAGTAATGAAATATCAGCTAAAAAATATGGATACTATATGTTAAAAAGCATATATGGTGAAGAAGCTCACGAAATATTACAAGCATGGAAATCGAGAAACATCAATGACACAAGATACATAACTAGGTACATTGTCTCTATGTTAAAAAACAACTTAAAGTTTGCGGGGAGTTCAAAGTCTAATGTATATGGTATAAAAGGAGCTCTTACATCGAAATTTAGAAGATATTGGTTAAACCGAGATACATGGGGAGGAGAAAAGGATAGAAACGGTAATTTGCACCATGCAGTAGATGCTGTTGTAATAGCCAACCTAGTCCCTGCTTATGTTGAGTTAGCTTCAAATGCTATAAGGTTAAATCAACTAAGCAGAAGAGGTAGTAACACAAGGGAATATGAATCTCTTCTTGACACATGTCTTGGAAATATGAAAAAGTATTACGGTTTTGAAGAATCATATACAAAATTATTGCTGTCTAATGACCGTGCTATACCCGCTTTTTTGAGTAAAATAAGAGAAGAAGTGGATATTCGTATGAATATCAGTGATAAAGAAAAATTTGACAGTGATATAAAAGAATTTTATGGAAATAGACTAAAAGAGTTCATAATTCCACCTCATCAAATAATGATTACATATAAACAAGAAAGAAAATTCAAAGGTGCAGTTGCTGACTCAAACCCTATAAAATTACGTGAAGTAGAGGGCGAATTTGTTAAAATTAAAAGAAAGAAAATAGAAGATTTAGAAGCAAAAGACATTGATAATATCTATACGAATGACAGTAGACTAAAAGTAGAATTGCGTGAAATACTCACAGAAGATGGGATAAAAACCATAAAAGACTATATGGAAAAGTATAGTGTTAATCCATTTAGAACATCTTATGGGCAGAGAATATATAAAGTTTCTATCAATGAAGGGAAAGTAAGTAGTTATTATAAGAAAGAGATATCAGATAATAATTACAGTATTATGGGAATGCCCAAATATTACTGCATAGATATTTACAAAGACAAAAATAAAAAAACAAAAACATTTGGAGTTCGCTTTGTAGATTTAATTAAGAAAGATAAAAAGTTATTTATTAGAGAAAATGCATTGCCAAAAGATTATGATACACATATACACTACCTGTATAAAGGGGACTACTTAGAACTTTATGATAAGAATGGGACTCTAATTTTTAGCGGAAATTATTATTCTGTTAAGACTGTACAGAGAAGCAAATTTTATTTTAAAGAGGTTAATAAAACCGCATCTGTTGAAGTAAATATCGGTCAAAATACATCAATAATAAAATATCACATAGACTTACTGGGAAATAAGGGAGGAGAGATAAAATGTTCCGAACCGTTATTATCCGTGAAGGAGAAAAAGTCAAAGTCAAAAACAATTGGCTTGTGGTCATGGAAGGAGAAGGGGAGCACAAAATTCCAATAGAAGATATTTATTCGGTAGTTATAGATAACCAACAAACTATAATCACTTTACCAGCTGTGAATGCTCTTGCAAAAAGCGGGGCTCATATACTTTTGTGTGACGATACGCATATACCTGCTGTTGAGATATTACCACTAAACTCTCATTACAGACCATTAAATGTATTGAGAAAACAACTTTTGATGAGTGAGGAATTTAAGGACGACATATGGGAAATTATCATAAAAGCAAAAATATATAATCAAGCAAAAACTATGGAATACCTTGGAGCATCTCTTGAAAAAAGAGACTGTTTGTATAAGTGGATGGAGGAAGTAGAGCCAGGCGATATTGGTAACAGAGAAGCAATTTCTGCAAAGCTCTACTTCCATTCAATTTTTGGCTCTAATTTCTTAAGATTTAATGATGATGCAATAAATGGAGCATTAAATTATGGCTATGCAATAATAAGGTCTGCTGTTGCAAAGACACTAGTAGCCTATGGATATAATTGTGTGATTGGAATACATCACATAAATGAATACAATCCTTTCAATTTAGCAGATGATTTGATGGAACCACTGCGACCTTTGGTGGATAGGTGGGTCGATGAAAATGCTGAAGACTTGTTTGGCGGATTGACATCTCAACAGAGAAAAGAAATTATAAACCTAACAAATAATTATGTTCTCATTGACAACAAAAAAATGAAGGTTATTAATGCAATAGATAGATATATAGCAAGTTTTAGTACTGTAATGACAACCGGTGACATTAGCAAATTAAAAATACCTTACATGATACGGAATAATTTTATCTTGGAGGAATGGAATGAATAGGATTATGCGTATACTTATAATGTTTGACTTGCCTGTAACAAGTTCTTTTGCAAAAAAACAATATATTAACTTTCGCAAATTTCTTATAAATGATGGTTACGACATGATCCAATACTCCGTTTACGGAAGAGTAACTCTGAACCACGATGATATGAAGAAACACATCATAAGATTAAGTAAAAATTTACCACAACGAGGATCTGTTAGGGTCTTAACTGTAACAGAAAAACAATATAATTCAATGCTTATAATGGTTGGGAACAAGACTGCTACTGAAAATTTCTTAACTCCCATAAACATCATTGAATTATAAATGAAAACGAGTATAATTAATTTAAGGTTTTAGTTCTCTGATGGATATTGATAAACTTATAC
>JAVVWB010000001.1:312975-358916 GCA_036652335.1 Synergistaceae bacterium
GGTTTTAGTTCTCTGATGGATATGTCTGTATTATTTGTTAAATAGTCTATGAAATTTTAAAATTTCATAGACTATTTTTTTTGACATAAAGCATATAGAAAGGCTATTATATCAAGACATGAATTAACGAAAGGAAGATATAAATGGCCACACTGCAAACAATACAAGAAATTAAAAAAACACCATCAGGTACTGCTTTTAAAGCAATAGTTGTCGTAAATTCAATATTCCAAAAGACAGATAAAAACGGTAAACCCTACTATGAAATCTCTGTAAGTGATGACACGAGCGGAATAGATGCAAAAATTTGGTCTGATGCCGCATGGTTTGACAGAAGTGATATAAACTTAGAACCTTCCGCACCGTCTGTAATATTGCCAGACACAGAAATAACATCAGTTACAGGGCAAACGGTAGGAGTAGAGGGAAAAACTTCTGAATATAGAGGTCAACTGCAATTTAACTTCAACAAAATAACACTTCTAAATCAAGAGAAATTTATGCCTTCACAGTTTTTACCCAGATCACCTCTTCCACTAAATGACCTAGTTGATAGATATGAAAACTTAGTCAACTCTTGTAGGAAAGAACTCTCTGACTTCTTGAGATACGTATATAAAGATGAACTCTGGACTCAGTTTCGTGATTGGCCTGCTGCTGTAAGTCATCACCACGCTTATGCGAACGGGCTACTTGAACATTCACTATCAGTGGCATCAGGAGCAAAAGCTATGGCAGAATCAATGAAAATCTCAGGTTACAACATAGATATAGATATCGTTATTACAGGAGCCTTGCTTCATGACCTAGGAAAAATTGCTTCCTACAAAATGAAATCAATCCCAGAAATAACATTAGAGGGAGCAATACTGGATCACATTGCAATAGGTTATGCCAAATTTATGAACCTAGCAGAAGACTTCGGACTAAGTGAAGAACTAAAACTTCACCTAGGACACATAATATTAAGCCACCACGGGCAGAGAGAATTTGGTTCTCCCGTAGTACCTGTAACCCCAGAAGCAATGATAATCTCCAGTGCAGACGAACTGGACTTTAGAATGTTCTGCTGGAACGACAGCACAAAAGATTTATCAGACAACCAAAATATCTCTCAATGGAACAACTCAACAGGAAGACGTTTTTGGAACAAACAAATATAAATAGCCGACAAGGTGACTGAAATGGGTAAAGAATTATACATATCAAAAGACAATGAAGGTCGTCGTGTGGACAGAGTTATCCGTACTCTTTGGCCACACGTGCCACTTGGTGCGATAATGAAAGCACTGAGAAAAGGTGAGGTGCGACTTGATGCAAAAAAAGTCTCTGCTGATACAAGACTAGAAGAGGGACAATTTTTGCAAGTACCTTGGGACGACAACAACTCTGACTCTGTAAACAAAACAAAAGAAAACAAAAAGAAATACCCTCCACTTGCCACAATATACAAAGACAACTACTTATGGATTGTAAACAAGCCTGCCGGACTTCTAACACAACCGGATAAAAAAGGGGGAGACTCTCTCATTACTAGAGCTCTTCTAGAACTAGAATGGGAACGGACAGACTTTAAACCTTCCACAGTACAGAGGTTAGATAGAAACACCTCGGGAATAATAATAATTGCTATGTCTGGTACAGCGCAGAGACATCTATCAGAGCTTATAAGAGAAAGAAAAATTAAAAAGATATACCGTGCTGTTGTATCAGGTGTCCCAGAATCACAAGGCGAAATAAACTTCCCTTTACAAAAAGATGCAGAAAGTAACACCGTAAAAATAGACAAAAACGGTCAAAGCGCTCTTTCCGTATACAAAAAACTTTCTTCAAGAGAGAAGAACAGTTCTGTAGAAATTGACCTAGTTACAGGACGTCCACATCAGGCGAGAGTGCATATGTCCGCAATAGGACACCCATTATTGGGAGATAGAAAATATGGAAATGGCTTTGGTGCAAAACGCCCTCTACTCCATGCCTACTCACTAACATTTCCACAAGACGAAATGTTACCCCAAAATATAAGCGGTAAAACCTTTGTGGCCAGTATCCCAACAGATATGGAAATATTTTTTAACACAAAATAAAAATAGAAGCCCAAACTTGCAGTAATGCTATTATTCTACAATTTCTATTATTTGTGAGACCTTATTACTTTACTAACTTTACGGAGGTGTTTTTTTTTGGCTGAATTATTTTTAATTATATTAGTCATAGCTTTCCTGTTATACTTTACAATTAGTCGGTCTATTGAAAATACAAAAAAATGCGAAGAGAATATATCAAAAGCAAAAACATCGCTGCAAAAATCCGGTTTTGTTGTTTCAAAACAAGTTACTGACACGAGTATTAAACACTCATTACTAGTAGATGAGGTAAATGAAAAATGGACAGTAGTAAATGCAGAAAACTCGGAGTATAGATTGTATAACTATACAGATCTGATAGAGTATCAAATATTTGAGAATGGCAATACCCTTATCAAAGGTACAACAGGAGATGCTGTAGTAGGAGGATTGCTATTTGGTGTAGTTGGGGCGATAGCAGGTGCTTCAAGTTCGAAAGAAATAAAAGACACATGTGATGAGATGACACTCTACATCACAGTGAATGATTTACAAAAATCACAAATCAAAATAGAATTAATTACCACAGAAACGAAAAGGGGTTCATGTTTTTATTCGGGAGGAGTTTCAAAAGCCAAAGAGTTTGCTTCTGTTTTATCAATTATAAAAACTAGAGCAGAAGAAAAAAGAGGGCAATATTTACGTAATTCACAAAGCTATAAACCTGAACTTTGTGCGAGTGATGAAATAGAAAAATGGTATAACCTAAAAGAAAAAGGCATAATAACAGAAAACGAATTTATAGAAAAAAAGAAAGAACTGTTGAAAAAATAATTTTAATGAATTTACATTTTATAAAATGTTGATGTGCTTTTAAATTATATTTTTTCTGTGAGTTAGCCCTTTATGCTCTCTTACAAGAACCGAAATTTACATAAAACTTTTCAAAAAGCGAAATCATTCTTACTATTGCAATAAATGCAACTCTCTGCTATCATACTCTAGCCTATTACACGGATATGCGAATATACGTATTTCTGAGTTTTGGGAATAATCGAGCGCATTAGGCTCAGACAGGAGTGATTCACATGATCACAAAAGAAAAAAAAGAAGCAATAATTGAAGAATTTAAGGTACACGGATCAGACACAGGTTCAACAGAAGTACAGGTTGCTATCCTTACAGCACGTATCCGTGAACTCACAGAACACATGAAAGCCAACAAAAAAGACTTCCACTCACGTCGTGGACTTCTTATCATGGTTGGTAAACGTCGTAAGCTCTTGGCTTACCTCAAAGACAGAGACTTCTCACGTTACCAGGGACTCATTCAGAAGCTCGGACTCCGTCATTAATTTTAACGGAAAAAATAAAACTGTTTACTTAAATCCTCGCAAACTTTTGCGAGGATTTTTTGTGCTTATTTTTTTGCTAAATTAAATAAAATTATATATTTTTAGTGTTGAAATTTGACTTTTGTGATATGCTATCAAAGATTAAGAAAGATGGAAAAATGGAGGAACTTAAAATGAAAAAAGTTTTTGAGCTTGAGCTCTACGGAAAGACAATGTCTTTTGAAATGGGACGTATTGCCAAACAGGCAAACTCAGCGTTCTTAGCCAAACATGGCAACACAGCGGTACTTGTAACAACAGTACTGGCAGACAAGGCAAGAGAAGGACTTGACTTCTTCCCATTGCTAGTTGACTTTGAAGAAAGATACTATGCTGCCGGAAAAGTACCGGGAGGATTTATCAAACGTGAAGGAAGACCTTCAGAAACAGCAATATTGAGTGGAAGAATGGTAGACCGTTCAATACGTTCACTCTTCCCTGAATGGATGAGAAATGACGTTCACGTTGTAGCAACAGTAATGTCCGTTGACCAGAAAAATCCTGCAAACATACTTGCTATCAACGGTGCATCATTAGCACTCGCAGTTTCTGACATCCCATGGGAAGGACCTATCGGAGCAGTTCGTATTGGTTGCCTAGATGGAGAACTTGTCGTCAACCCTAACGAAGAAGACATGCCAAAAAGCACACTTGACCTTACAGTAGCTGGTCATCGTGGTGGAATAACAATGGTAGAAGCTGGAGCAAAAGAAGTATCAGAAACCTTACTCGTAGACGCCATGGAATTGGCAAACGAAGCCATACGTCAAATAGTTGACTTCATCGACAGCGTACGTGCAGAAGTTGGAAAACCAAAAGCACAGCTACCTGCACCAGAAGTAAACACAGAAATAGACGAATGGATGAAAGCAAACGTCTACAACGACATATACAAAGCAGTACAGATTCACGAAAAACAGCCACGTGGTACAGCAATAGGTGCTGCTCAGGCAAAAACAGAAGAATTCTTTGCAGAGACAATCCCAGGATCTGAAAAATACATAGCAATGAAAATGGACGAAATGGTAAGAGATTGCGTCCGTACACTCCTAATAGACGAACAGAAACGTTCTGATGGACGTGCTATGAACGAGCTTCGTAAAATCACATGTGAAACAGACATACTTCCCATGACACATGGTTCTGCACTATTCACACGTGGTGAAACTCAGTCACTTGGTGTAACAACACTTGGAATGATGGGAACAGATGACCAAGTACTTGACGGACTTAAATTAGACGAACCATCAAAAAGATTTATACTACACTACAACTTCCCCCCATACTCAGTAGGAGAAGTTCGCCCAATGCGTGGGCCAGGACGTCGTGAAATAGGCCATGGTGCCCTTGCAGAAAGAGCGCTAAACGCAGTATTCCCTGAGCACGAAGAATTCCCATATGTAGTACGTCAAGTCTCTGACATAATGGAATCAAATGGTTCAAGCTCAATGGCAAGTGTATGTAGCGGAAGCTTATCAATGATGGCTGCCGGTGTCCCGATAAAGAAAGCTGTCGCAGGTATTGCAATGGGACTCATCGCCGAACACGGTAAATTTGGAATCCTAACAGACATCCAGGGGCTCGAAGACCACTACGGAGACATGGACTTTAAAGTAGCTGGTACACGTGATGGTGTAACAGCCCTACAGATGGACAACAAAGCCGGTGGAATTACAAGAGAAATTCTTACACAGGCACTTGGACAGGCAAAAGAAGCCCGTATGCAACTGCTTGACATAATGGATGAAACAATATCAAAGCCAAGAACAGACCTTGCAGCTACTGCACCTAAAATTGTAACACTTGAAGTAAACCCAGAAAAAATTCGTGACATCATCGGCCCTGGTGGAAAAATGATTCGTTCAATCGTTCAAACAACAGGAGCAAAAATTGATGTTGAAGATTCAGGAAAAGTATACATAGCAGCAGTAAACGATGAATCATCAAAAATGGCAGTAAAAATCATCTCAGACCTAGTACGTGAAGTAAAAGCAGGAGAAGATTTTGTAGGAACAGTAACAAGAATGTTAGCCTTTGGAGCATTCATTGAAGTACTTCCTGGAAAAGAAGGACTTCTCCATGTAAGCGAAATAAGCACACACCGTGTCCCCACAATCGAAGATGCTTTTGAAATTGGAGACAAAGTTCTTGTAACTGTAAAAGAAATTGATGACATGCACAGAGTAAACCTCAGCCGTAGACGCATCCTTGAAAGAGCAGAAGAACTAAAAGACAATCCTGAATTTGCCGAACAGCTTCTAGTCGAAACAGCCAGAGATGAAAAATATGCAACCTTCCCTAAAACAGAAAACGCACCAAAACGTGAAGGTGGAAGATTCGACAGAGAACGTGGAGACAAAAAAGAAGGTCGTCCCATCCGTAGATTTGAAAGAGACGGAAGAAAGTAAAACAAAGTGAAAAAGATTGACGTAAAAGTAAGAACAGCAGAAAACGTTGTTCTTCCTACTTATGCCACTGAGGGATCAGCCGGGATGGACATTCGTGCATCAGAGCCAGCAATCATAAAAGCAGGTGAACGGGCATGTGTACCTACTGGGCTTTTCATGGAAATACCTTTTGGATATGAAGCACAGGTAAGACCACGTAGTGGACTTGCGTTTAAACATGGAGTCACAGTTTTGAACACTCCTGGTACCATAGACTCAGACTACAGAGGAGAAATAAAAGTCATACTCATAAACATGGGAAAAGAAGACTTCGTAATTGAAGTTGGAGACAGAATAGCTCAAGTAGTCTTTGCCGAAGTAACACAGGGTAACCTAAAACTTGTTGATTCTCTAGAAGAAACAGATCGTTCAAGTGGTGGCTTTGGAAGTACAGGAAGAAAGTAAAAGCTAACTATTTGACAAACTAAAAAACTTGACAAATACTATTTATCGAGGTATAACAACTCAAGTTAAAACAATTATAAATTGCGATGACAAGGACGAGTAAAAGGTCACTTATATCTCAGAGAGAGAATTCTCGGCTGCGAAATTCTCATATAACCCTTTGAAAACCACCTTAGAGCAGATATCGAAGCTGAAAAGATAAGGTATCGGGGTACGCCCCTAACAGCGACAAAGAGGATACGTTATATACGTGTCGAATCGGAGTGGAACCGCGAAATTAAAGTCGCCTCCTGAGCAATCAGGGGGCGACTTATTGTATTTTAATAGGTTAATAGGGAGGAAATAATAATGGTACTATTTACATCAACAGAAGGTAAAAGATATGAAGCGGAAAAAGCAACTGTTCGTGAACTTCTAGAAGTTTGGCGTCTAAAAAAAGCAATAGGTGCAAAAGTTAACGGTGTAATTGTTGACTGTGATAAAGAATTCACAGTAGATACAGAATTTACACCTGTAATGCCTGACACAGAAGAGGGGCTAGACTTGCTTAGGCACTCTACAGCTCACTTAATGGCTCATGCAATATTAAGACTCTACCCTGAAGCAAAATTTGGTATAGGTCCATCCATCAAAGATGGCTTCTACTATGACGTAAGATTTCCAAACCCAATTTCAGAAGACGACCTTCAAAAAATTGAAAGTGAAATGAGAAAAGTAGCTCAAGAAAAAATCCCTCTTGTAAGAGAAGAACTCTCGATGTCAGATGCGAAAGAATACTTCTCAAACCGTGGTGAAGACCTCAAAGTAGAAATGATAGAAAACCTTGAAGGAGAAATTCTATCAATATACAAAGAGGGTGACTTTGTAGATTTCTGTCGTGGCCCTCACGTTCCTCATACAGGATGCTGTAAATTCTTTAAACTTCTCTCTGTAGCTGGTGCATATTGGCATGGCGACGAAAAGAACGAAATGCTCACTAGAATATATGGTACAGCTTTTGGAACAGAAGACGAACTAAAAGACCACCTTCGCAGACTAGAAGAAGCAAAAGCTCGTGACCACCGCAAACTTGGTAAAGAGCTTGACCTCTTCAGTATACATCCAGAAGGCCCCGGTTTCCCCTTCTTCCATCCAAAAGGAATGGTAGTAATGAACAAGCTAATAGAAGTATGGAGAAACGAACATACAAAACGTGGCTATGTAGAAATCAAAACACCAATGATACTAGATCGTGCTCTTTGGCTACAGTCAGGACACTGGGATCACTACAAAGAAAACATGTACTTCACAGAGATAGACGAAGCTCCATTTGCAATCAAACCAATGAACTGCCCTGGTGGAATACTCGTCTACAAAAACTCAATCCACAGCTACAGAGAATTTCCTATTCGCATGGGAGAACTTGGATTTGTACACCGTCATGAACGCTCCGGTGCACTCCACGGACTCATGAGAGTAAGAGCATTTACACAGGATGATGCTCACATCTACTGCACACCTGAACAGATAAAAGACGAAATAAAAGCAATAATGGACATCGACCGTTACTTCTATCAGGAAGTATTCGGATTTAAATACCACGTTGAACTCTCAACAAGACCGGAAGACTCAATGGGAGACCCAGAACTTTGGGAACTTGCAGAAAAATGCCTTAAAGAAGCACTTGAAGAAACAGGGACAGAATACAGACTTAACCCAGGAGACGGAGCTTTCTATGGTCCCAAAATCGACTTCCACCTTGAAGACTGCATAGGAAGAACATGGCAGTGTGGAACAATACAGCTTGACTTCCAGTTGCCAGAAAAGTTTGACATGACATACATAGGTGCAGATGGAGCAGAACACAGACCTGTAATGTTACACAGAACAATACTTGGAAGCCTAGAAAGATTTATGGGGATACTCATAGAAAACTATGCAGGCGCATTTCCCTACTGGTTGGCTCCTGTACAGGCGAAACTTCTCCAAGTAAGCTCACAGTTTGAAGAATACACACAGGAACTAAACAGCAAATTAAGACTTGCAGGAACTAGAACAGAAGTTGACTACAGAGATGAAAAGCTTGGCAAGAAAATCAGAGATGCACAGCTACAAAAAGTTCCATTCATGCTTGTAATAGGACAAAAAGAAGCAGAAACAGGAACAGTTGCTGTAAGAGACAAAGTAAAGGGAGACCTAGGTTCTATGACATTTGACGAACTAATTGAACTATTCAAAAGTCAGTACAACCCAATTTCATAAATAGTCTCAATTGACAGTAGAAACTAAACTCTAATTTATGCTGAAAAATAACACAAAAACATGGGGTGAAAAATTGAGAACAACAAAAATAAAAAGAAAAGCTTTTACATTAGTAGAAATGCTAATCGTAATGCTAGTAGTTGCTATTCTTGTAGGAATAGGACTATTTGCCTATGACAAAGCAATAAAGAAAGCAGAAAAAGCTGCGTGCTTATCAAACCGTAGAGAAATAAAACGAATTTCTGACATATATCTCATGGAGCATGCGGATAAAACACTAGTGGACATTAGTCTAAGCGACTCGAATTCAGGAATCATTAAATACGTGGACAAAATTGCAAAATGTCCATCAAATGGCACATATGAGCTAAAATTAGACCCCAAAGGTTATATTTACGTTCAGTGCTCATTTCATGACCTAGGTCAAGATGGAGGAGAAAACACTCCAGACTTTGTTCCTGCTTATGACCAAAACTACAATTATGAAAATGCTTTGGAATATGAAGAGGGGAAAACATACAAATATGGAGACATTGTACTAAAAGACGGAGTCTACTACCGTTGTTTAAACTCCAATAAATCGTCAAACTCAGCTTATGCTCCTGGTAATAGACAGGACATATATAATCCTACTTGGGGAGTAATTGGTGGAAAAGATGGAGAGGCTGTCCCATACGTAAGTGGTCAATATTATATTCCAGGTACAATAGTTGAATATAACGGTCAAAAGTACATGTTTACACCAGAGCTAAATGATTCAAGATACTCGTATCTTGATCCGAGCAATAAAACGCACTGGACCCCTGCAACTGATGAGCTCCAAAAACCTCCAAAAACCGAGGAAAACTACAATGCAAAAGAATATACATCAGGTACTTCATTCAACAAAGGGGAATACTGCTCAATAAATGGCAAACTCTATGAATCTGGAATAAACAACAACAACTCTTCACCGAGTGACTATAATGCAATCAAAAATGGTTCATGGAAAGCAGTAGCTACTACATATAGTTACGAAAATGCGAAATACAGCACAGGTGATAGAGTTTGGTATAAAGGGCAATACTACATTGCCTTAAAAGGATTTACAACATATTCTGCTAATTACCAGATGACCCCGAATTACACAAATTCTAAATATTGGAAACTTGAAAGTTAATCTTATAATTACTACTTGCATATTTAATCTTCATGTGTTACTATTGCACAGTTGATAAATATCAACGGGTTTAAAAGTAGAGAATGCATCTCTCGCCTGCCGCCAAACGGGTAGTCAGGCAAATCCCGAAACAGATTTTATTGTATTGGGTTGGGTGCATTTGCATCTAACCCAATATTTTTTTGGTAAAACATTTAGGAGGTGTAGCGCCATAGTAGTAAACATTAAAGAAGACGAACCACGGGTAAATTATGATATCAAAGCAGTTGAGATTCTTCTAATTGATGAAGAAAATGAAAAGCGTGGAGTAGTCAACACAAAAGAAGCCATAGCGATGGCAGAAGCAGTATCCCTTGATCTTGTTGAGGTCGCACCACAGGCAACTCCGCCAGTGTGTCGCATAATGGACTACGGAAAGTACCGTTTCCAGCAGCAGAAAAGGGACAAGGACGCCCGTAAAAAGCAGAAGAACCAAGCTGTAAAAGAAATTAAAATGCGTCCAAAAATTGACCAGCACGACTATGATTTTAAGACAAAAGCTGTAAAGACCTTCCTTCAAGCCGGACACAGAGTAAAAGTTTCAATATTCTTCCGTGGAAGAGAAATGGCTTTTCTTGATAGAGGACGTGAGGTTCTCGAAAGAGTAATAAAAGAAGTTGAACAATTTGGTAAGGTTGAATCTGAACCTCGTATGGAAGGTTCTTACATGAGGATAATGATAGCCCCTGGCGTCATGGAATCTGTAAAAAAGAAACCTGTAGAATCAACTCCTAAAAAAATCTCAGAACCTACAGAAAACACAGCAACAGCAGCAGAACAAACAAACGAAACAGAAGCATAATTTAAGGCGATAATTTTATGAATATAGATAAATAGGAGGAATATGTTATGCCTAAGATGAAATCACACTCAGCAACAAAAAAACGTTTTAAGCTTACAGGTACAGGTAAAGTTAGTTTTAAGAAGAGCGGCCGTGGACACCTTCTTTCATCAAAAAACTCAAAAAGACTTCGTTCCCTTAGAAGAAAGGGAATTCTTCCATTGAGCGTACAAGCACACATTAAGAAAGTTCTCCCATACGCGTAAGTGTTGGGAATAGAAGCTTTTAAATTTTAAGGAGTGAAATAAATGAGAGTAAGAGGATCTAGCGCAAGTCGCAATAAACTTAAAAAACTATATAGTATAACAAAAGGTTTCTGGGGACGTAAAAAGAACGTATACCGTCGTGCACGTGAAGCATACTTACATGCACTTTCAAGCTCATTTGCAGGTCGTAAGCTCAAAAAGCGTGACTTCCGCAAACTTTGGATTATTCGTATCAATGCAGCAGCCCGTGCAAACGGAATTGCCTACAGTGCATTGATCAATGGACTAAAAAAAGCCAACATAATTATCAACCGTAAGATGCTTGCTGACCTTGCCATCAATGATGCTGCAGCATTCACACAGCTTGTTGAAAAGGCAAAAGCAGCTCTTTAATAAGGCAAAAATTGAGATTTCATACTACTCATAAAGTAGAAAGAGTTATTGTAAATGGGTTCCTGCTAGTAATAATGGTGGGAGCCCTTTTGCTATGGATAAGCAACAATTTTCTCCATAAAATGCCTCTCTCTCCAGTAGATGCTCTTTTCCTTTCCACCTCTGCTGTTTGTGTTACAGGACTTAGCTCTATTAACTTCAGTAGTGAAATGGGACTTGTATCTCAAATCATACTCCTCGCTCTCGTACAAATAGGAGGGCTTGGTTTTATGACAGCAATGATGTTTCTATCTGTAACTGTAGGTCGCAGAATAGGGATAAAAAGCAGGATGTTCTTCCTCGGAGGGCTAGGTGTTGATGGCTTAGAGGGTGCAATAAGACTACTAAAAGTAGTCCTAAAATTCACATTCTTCTTTGAAGCAATTGGTGCCTCCATTCTCTTCATAGGTTTTATAACAAGAGGACTAAGCATAATAAGATCTCTATACTATGCGGTATTTCATTCAGTAAGTGCTTTTTGTAATGCTGGATTTTCTCCTATACCGAATGGTTTGCAGAGCTATGCTAACAACATCATTGTCCCTGGAACAATAATGTCTCTTATAATTCTTGGTGGAATAGGATTTCCTGTATTTGCCGAGATATTTCTCTTCTTTAAGAGTAAAAGACGGTTGTCTCATTATGCGAAACTTGTTATCATAATAACAGCCTCATTACTCCTCTTTGGCACACTCTTCTTATCTCTTTCTGAATGGAGACACGCATTCAAAGACATGCCAATTTGGTCAAAATTATGGAATGGTTTATTTGCTAGTGTTACAGCTAGGACAGCTGGTTTTGATACAGTCAGCTATGCTAAATTTTCAAATGTAGGACAAATTATAACCATATTACTAATGGTAATAGGGGCATCCCCCTCTTCTACAGGAGGCGGAATAAAAACTACAACACTTGCAATACTTGCTATCTCTGTGTGGAATGAACTACATGGAAGAAGCGAAAGCATATTTATGCACAGAAAAATACCTTATGCTGCAGAGAGAAGAGCTCTTGCTCTCCTCGTGGTATATGTATTCACATTTATATTTGTAGCTGTAATCCTTACTGCTCTTGAAGGACTACCTTTTGGAGCTGTTGTATTTGAGACAGCCTCTGCAATAGGAACGGTAGGACTAAGTGTAGGGATAACACCAGAATTTTCTTCAGCAGGAAAGATACTCCTAGTATTTCTAATGTTCTGGGGAAGAGTTGGAATATTATCTTTCTTCACATCACTTGTAACAACAGAAAAAGCATCTGAAGTACACTACTCAGATGTCAACATCCCGATAGGATAGATCTTCTCTAAACAACAGAGAGAAAGAGGTGTACTATGCCTGAACACAAAAAAACATATTTAATTGTAGGTCTTGGGCGATTTGGACGATCTCTATGTGAAAGCCTCACAGCAAGTGGGCAGACAGTAATAGGTGTCGATATAGATCATGCTGTAGTAAATGAAATGGCAGACAAAATTGACATCGCAGCACAACTGGACGTTGCTGACGAAGGCGCTTTTGTAAAAATAGGAGCGAAAGAGGCTGACATTGCCATAGTAACAATCGGTGAGGGTATCGAAGCCAGTATATTAAGCACTTCTATCCTTGTTGAAATGGGAATAAAAACAGTAATAGCACGTGCGTGCAATGTACGTCATGCAAAAGTTCTAAAAAGAATTGGTGCTCACAAAATTGTAATGCCCGAATGGGACATGGGACAGCGCCTTGCAGACCTACTTGTGCGTCCATGGTATTCTTCTGTTACAAACATAGAGGGTGGCGACTTTGTCATGGGCAAAATTAAACCGTTACCCGAAATGATAGGGAAAAGCATAGCAGACTTACGTTTCTCCCAGAAATATAATTCTGTTGTAATACTTGTTGAATGTGAGGGCAAACAATTTGCACCTACAGCAACACGTGTATTTGAAAAACAAGACTCAATGTGGGTACTTGCTCACAGAAAAGACATGGATAAATTACTAGATAAGAAATCAAGTGACATCGGTTTAATAGAGGTCTTAGACTTACCTGAACTAGGTTAAGTTTCTTATAAATTGGGGGAATAACCGTGCTAGATGAACTGAAGGAAATAACGAAAAACGGTATAGACGCCGTATCTGACTCAGCCATTATGGAAAAGCTTGAGCAGATAAAAGTAAGCGGTATTGAAAAAATTAAATCAACCTCAATACCAGAAGAACTACAAAATGTAAGAACCACACTACTTGGCAAAAAGGGAGAAGTAACAGAAATACTGAAAAGTGTTGGTAAAGCATCTCCTGAACTTAGAAAAGTTCTTGGCCAGGCAGCAAATGAAGTGAAACAAATACTAAGTGAAGCAGTAGAACAGCACCACGAACAACTACTTGACTCAGCCTCCGCTGTAGATGGAGAAGCAGACATCACACTACCAGGAATAATCCCCTTTCAAGGAGGACTACACCCGGTTACACAAATGTGCTATGACCTAAATGATGCATTTAGATCACTTGGCTTCGAAGTATACTCAGAACCCGAAATAACAAGTGAACTATTTGCTTTTGACAACCTAAACTTTGCTCCAGAACACCCTGCTCGTGAAAGTATGGACACATACTGGTTAAAAGACCATGATGAAGGACACGGTGCAGAGAGACTTTGTCTACGTCCACATCTTACAGGTGCCAGTGTAAGATACCTAAAAGAACATGGAGCCCCGGCACGTTTTGTCTATCCTGGGCGCGTATATCGTAATGAAACAACAGATGCTCGTCACGAAAGAGCCTTCTTTCAGTACGAAGCACTCATAGTAGAAAAAGACTTCTCATTTGCCTCAGGCAAAGTCCTTGTAAAATCAATACTTGATAAAGTATTTGGACGTGACGTTGAAGTAAGAATGAGAGTTGGTTTCTTCCCCTTTGTTGAACCTGGCTTTGAAATTGACATGCGTTGCTTGGTATGTGGTGGAGCCGGATGTAAAGTATGTAAACATGTAGGTTGGATAGAAGTCATGCCTGGTGGTACCCCCCATCCAAACGTTCTCAAATCGGCAGGGCTAGATCCATCTGTATGGTCAGGATTTTACATCAACATAGGTCTGGACAGATTGGTAATGATGCGCTATGGAGTTGACGACGTAAGACTATTCCACAGTGCCGACCTCCGCTTCCTCAATCAGTTCAAATAGGAGATAGATAAAAATGAAACTTTCTTTTAACTGGATAAAAAAATATGTAGACTTGCCACACGACCTCACAATGGAAAAATTGTCATACGACCTCACAATGTCAACAGTTGAAGTAGAAGATGCTGTAAACATTGGGGAATCACTCAGTGGACTCGTAGTTGGTAAAATAATAACAGTAGAACCACATCCAGATGCAGACAAACTTCGTATCTGTACTGTTGATGTTGGTGATATGGCCCCAAGCACAATCGTCTGTGGAGGAATAAACCTTGAATGTGGACAGTCTGTAGTTGTGGCAAAACCTGGAGCATGGGTTCGTTGGCATGGCGAGGGAGACCCCGTAGAAATAAAACCAGCAAAACTAAGAGGTATAATGAGCTTTGGAATGATCTGCTCATCAGGTGAAATAGGCTTATCGGACCTATTCCCAGCATCACGTCCTGCTGAAATCACAGACCTAACAGAATTTAACATTACACCAGGAACACCTCTTGCAGAAGCACTCAACCTGGATGACATAATACTTGAAATAGATAACAAATCTATGACAAACCGTCCTGACCTATGGGGACACTATGGAATGGCAAGGGAACTTGCTGCCATCTACGGATGCGAGCTCAAACCCATTGAAAAAGTTGAACTTCCCTCCGAAACAGGTGCGTTAGCAGTAGAGATAGACTCTCCAGAAAGATGCTCACGCTATGCAGGACTCGTAATAGAAAACATAGAGAACAAACTCTCTCCTTTTGAACTCAAAAGTCTCTTGTGGCGTGTAGGAATAAGACCTATCAACCTACCAGTAGACATTACAAACTACGTAATGCTTGCGACGGGACAACCTACACACGGATTTGACAAAAACCATATAAAAGGTGCTATACATGTAAGAAAAGCAACAGAGGTAGAAACACTAGAATTACTAGATGAAACAGTACTTAACCTTACTACAGAAGACCTTGTAATTGCAGACGAAAAAGCTCCTGTTGCACTTGCAGGAATAATGGGTGGGAAACTTGACTCAATTCTTCCTGAAACCAAAGACCTAATCCTTGAAGTTGCAAACTTCCATGCACTTAGCATACGCAGAACCTCTCAGCGTTTTGATGTTAGAACAGAAGCTTCCTCAAGATTTGAAAAAAATATTGACCCACAGCGTGTAGATGATGCAATAGCAATTGCAGTACAAATGTTCAAACACTACTTCCCTGAAATGAAAATTACCGGTTATCTAGACAACTATCCTGTCATCCTAGATAAAAAGGAAGTAAAAGTATCACTCGAATTTCTTCGCAAAAGACTTGGAAGAGACCTCACAGCTGAGGAAGTAAAAACAACACTTGCAAGACTTGGCTTTGAAGTAGAAGTAAAAGGAGACGAACTCCTTGTAAAAGCCCCAACATGGAGATCTACAGGTGATATATCCCTACCTGATGACATACTTGAAGAAGTCGCAAGACTAATGGGTTATGAAAACTTTGAATTTATTGCTCCAACAGTAAGCCTAGAAAAAGCAATAAACCAAAGACCTGTAGAAATGGAACGCTCAATAAGAGAATACCTTGCTTTTAGATGCAACATGCAGGAAATATTCACATATCCATGGATAGAAGATGAATACATAACAGCGTCAAAAGGTGACTTTGCTGATATGCTTGCCCTAAGCACGCCCCCTGCACCAGACGAAAGTCATCTAAGAGCATCATTAGTACCTGGATTACTAAAATCAATAACAACGAACCTTCGTTACTACAACTCATTCCGTTTATTTGAACTAACACAAGTATTCTTCAACAAAAACTTCCATTCAATAAACGATACAGCAGAAATTTTACCTGAAATGGCTCGCCACCTTGGGATTGCATTTGTAGGAAACGATGGAATGACACTCTTCCGTGAAGCAAAGGGTGTACTTGAATACATGTACAGAGTTGTACAAATGGAGCCATTAACATTTACACAAGTCACAAAACCCCTATGGGCAGAAGACAAACTCTGGATAAATGTACTCCTTGGAGAAAAAGTAATAGGCTACATCGGACTAGTATCTCCTAAAGTCGCAAGAGACGCAGGAATAAAAAGAGCTCTTACCGTAATAGCAGAAATAGACATAGAAGAACTCATGCCTCTTGCATCAAGAAACAACGAATTTACACACCTACCTGCATACCCACTGGTAGAATTTGACCTATCCGTAGTATTTGATGAAAATGTAAAATGGTCACAGATATATGAACTTGCAATAAAAACAGACCTCGTAAAAGAGCTTTCATTTGTGGAAGAATACAGAAATGAAAGCATCGGAGAAAACAAGAAATCTATAACATTGAGAGCTAAAATTGGATCAGATGAAGGTACTTTGACATCAGATAAAATTGAAACTGTCTCAAAGCAGGTAATGAAAAAACTAACCAAAAAACTTGGTGGAGAAGTACGTGGAGCATAAACCACAAAAGGAGAGAGAATAAATGATAGAACAGTTAGATTTACTCGAAAAGGCAATAGAAAATGTTCAAGAAACAATATCTCGTCTCAAAAGAGAAAATGAACACTTCAAAATAGAGACAACAGAACTAAAAAGCATAATAGAAGACAGAGACATCGAAATACTTCAGCTCCAAGAAGACCTACAGAAAATAGAAGAAAAGAAAGACTCTGACAACAACGAAGTTGAAAGCAGACTTCAAGTTCTTTTGGGTAAAATGACTGAAATCTCTCTAGATGACGCTGAAGAAGAAACCTACGAAAGCGACATAAAAGAAAGCAACGAAGACAACGATACTAACGAAAACAACAACAATATCAATAACAACACCAACGGATATAGCAACTTTAGATTTTAACGAAAAAGAACTAAAAGAGGGGAGTGTCCTAAATGAGTGATGTATCTGAAATAGAACAGCTTAAAGATGGTCGTTACTCCTTTATAGTAGGAGACCAACGATACACACTTAGCACACCATTGCCCCAAGAAACATTTTCTTGTATTGTAAGATCGGTGCAAAGTGCTGTAAATGAACTTCCGAGCGAAATTACATCTCAGTCAGACAGATTGTTCCTTGCTTTCATGAACTATGTCAATGCTACAAATCAAATAACAGAAAAGTTATCTGATTTAACAAAGGAAGATAAAAACTAGAATGTCTTTTATAGACTTGCACTGGCTTGATACTATATTTTTACTCCTCGGGTTATACTTCATAATCCGAGGATGTTTTCGTGGCTTAATAGGAGAACTAATAACACTTATAGGCTTTATCTCATCTGCTTACATCTCATTTAAGTACTCAGGAGAGATAGCGAAAACGCTTGGGAAAATAGGTGACTTAAACACAATTGTAGCGCAGATAATAACAATATTTCTAATATGGGCTGGAATTACACTCATAGTAATAATACTCAAAAAGGTATTTGCTTGCCTAGTTGAAGCTGTATCACTTGGTGCACTAGACAAACTACTTGGAATCTGTTCAGGATTATGCAAATTGACAATCTCAGTATATGTATTCCTAATAATTGGCTTACTATTAACACCACTAATATCTCCTGTATGGATGACAGAAAGTAGTTGCTTACGTTATGCTGGACGCCACTGGCCTTATGTCAGAAAAAAAATAATACAAATGGACTTCTTCCCTCAAGCCTATGAGCTACCCAATGGTACGCTAGAGCAAATACTTCGCCCCTATAGGACAGGGAACGAAATGCCTGAGGGTTTAAAAAATGAAACAACTAAAAACAGAAATAACAAAATGGTAATATAAATGTATCTAAACGAAAGAGTATATAGTAACCTGGAAATAGATAAAATACTACGACAAATAACTAAATATTGTCGTAGCGAACTTGGTGTGTACGTTGCTTCAATAACGAAACCGGCAAAAGACATAGACGAACTAAAAAAAAGACACGAAATATACATATCAATAGAAAACTATCGCAACAAAAAAAGCGAACTGCCTTGGCTTAATGGACTTACCCCTGTTGCGCAATACTTATGTGAAGCGGAAGAAGAAGGAATCCTTACCGGGGCACAACTAATAAAAATAAAAAACCTCCTTTCTCTATCAATGAAACTAAAAGACAAACTAAACGAAGAGAAAGAATCTTTTCCTGCTTTTTCCTTAATAACACAATATCTCCGAGAATTTGCAGAAGAAATAGCAGCACTCTCAGTAATAGACGAAGAGGGCCGAATATATGACTTTGCATCTGAAAAATTAAAAGAAGCAAGAGACTTTATAAGAATACTTAGAGAAGAAATCAAGAAAAAAAGCAACAACATAATGAACGATTCGGCAATAACATCTATGCTACAAGAGAAAGTCCTTGTTATCAGAAACGGAAGACATTCATTCCTTGTAAGACAAGATGCTCTAAGTGTATTTCCCGGGACAGTTGTAGACAGATCTGGATCTGGAAATAGTGTCTACATGGAACCTCACTCACTACTAAAACTAAACAACGAATTTACATCCTACAGAAACATAGAACAGCACGAAGAACAGAAAATTCTTAGGACACTTACTGCTCTTATTCTAAAAAGAGTAAAAGCCATAATAGATGCAGAACACATAATAGGTACTATTGACCTATATTATGCTCTCTCTGAAAAACAAAAAATAGACAAATGGACAATACCGCAAATAACAAAAAAAATGATGTTTGACCTAACAAAGGCTAAACATCCTCTACTGAACGAAAATGCAACACCAATAGACATAAAATGCGGAGAAAACTTCAACATTCTAGTAATTACTGGACCAAACACAGGTGGTAAAACAGTTGCCCTAAAAACAGCTGCGGTATGTATCACACTTGGTTGGATGGGATTTCCTATCCCAGCGGGAGAGGGATCAAAACTAGGAGACATAAACGCAATCTATGCAGACATAGGTGATGAACAAAGCATAGAACAAAGCCTCTCCACCTTTAGTGCTCACGTGGCAAACGTAACAGACATGCTAAAAAATGTTTCCCCAAACTCACTGGTACTACTAGATGAACTTGGTGCTGGCACAGACCCAGAAGAGGGAGCGGCACTAGGCATTGCTTTGCTTGAATGGTTAAAAGACAAAGGATCACTCGTACTAGCTACAACGCACCACAACCCAATAAAAAGATATGCACTGATAACTGACAAAATAGAAACAGCAAGTGTAGAATTTAACTCAACTACACTATCTCCAACTTACAGAATACTCATAGGAATTCCAGGAAAAAGCAACGCAATATTGATAGCGAAAAAACTAGGAATGCCAGAAGAAATAACAAAAAGAGCAAGTCAAGCAATAAATGGTCATGAAGTATCTATGGAAGGATTAATAGAAGAACTTCAAGGCAAACGAGAAATAATGGAAAGAGAAACAATAGAAGTAGAAAAAGCCAGAACAAAACTTGAAAAACTAAAAGAAGATTATGAAGAAAAAATAAAACAAATTGAAGAAAAAAAAGACAAACTAATTGCCGACGCAGACAAAAAAGCAGTATCAATTGTGAGAAATGCAGAAGAATCTGCAAAAGCATTAATAAAAAATTTAGGAAATGCAGAAATAGAATCAAATGCAAGAAGAGAACTTGAAAAGAAAAGAAGCCACTTCCACAAAATAGAAGACTCAGCAATAAAAAGAGAAGAAAAGAAAATAGCACAACAATCCGTAACAGCAAAATCGACAGTCCTAAAAGTAGGAGACACAGTAAGAATAATAGGAACAAAAGGAACAGCTACCGTACTGGAACTCAAAGGTAAAAAAGCGAGAGTACAAGCAGGAGTTGTTGAAATAGAAGTACCACTAACGAAACTCACAACAGTAAGTGAATCAGAAAAAAAGAAACCCAAAAATGACGTTCAAATAAAAGTTTCAAGACCTGTTGGAGTTCCTAGCTCAATAATGGTACGTAAAATGACGGTTGATGAAGCAATGCCAATTGTGGAACAATACCTTGACCAAGCATATTGTGCCGGTTATGATTCTGTAACGGTAATACATGGTAGAGGTGAAGGCATACTCAGAAGAGAAGTCCAAGAACTGTGCAAAAGAACACCCTACGTACTGGAACACAACCTAGGTGGTCCAAATGAAGGTGGATATGGAGTAACAGTAGTAAGATTTAAGAAATAGAGTTAAAATAGTACGATAATTTAAACTCTCATCAAAACGGAGGAGACAACATGTCTGTTTGGAATTTACCTAACCTACTTAGTATTTCTAGAGTCTTTCTTGTACCTGTCATAATGGTATTTCTTACCTTAAGAGCTCAATTTGGGTTCATAGAAGGAGTAAACATAGGCGACCTAATTGCTGGCTTTGTTTTTATAATAGCTTCAATAACAGATGCAGCAGATGGCTACATTGCAAGAAAAAGAGGCATAGTAACAACCCTTGGGAAATTTATCGATCCTCTTGCAGACAAAATAATGGTTGTCGCATCCCTTGTTGCCCTTGTAGAACTACATAGAGTTCCTGCGTGGATGGTAGTTGTAATAGTTGCACGTGAATTTGTTGTAACAGGACTCCGTCTTATAGCAGCCTCAGAGGGCATAGTAATAGCGGCTTCAAAAGGTGGAAAACTAAAAACAGTTACTCAAATAATAGGGATAATTCTTCTGATATTTAACCTACCATATGCAATACCAGTAATGTGGGTTGCGATGTTACTTACGGTATGGTCAGGTGCTATTTACATAATGAATGGCGCAGACCTACTTCAATAAAAACATAGAGCGGGCTTGCCCGCTCTTTTCTTTATATGGGAGGAAACACTTTGAACACGAAACTATTTGAAACAATAGAAACCCTAGAAAACGAAATATTAAAAGACCTAGGAGACATAACAAGCATACCCGCAATCTCACCGTTGAGTGGAGGACATGGTGAATACAAAAAAGCTCAAATAATAATAAAACGAATGAAAGAGCTTGGTTTTGATGAACCAGAAATATACAACTCCCCAGACGAAACAGCTGATAATGGGATACGTCCAAACTTAATATATAAAATAAAAGGCAAAAGTGACCAAAAATTATGGCTAATTTCACACATAGATGTTGTCCCTATAGGAGACATCGAACTATGGGACACGGATCCATTCAAAGCAGAAATAAAAGACGGGAAAATATATGGACGTGGAGTAAATGACAATGGGCAAGAAATGCTTGCATCAATCTATGCAAGCTATGCCCTGATGAAATGTGGAATTACCCCAGAATACGAAGTAAACCTCTGCTTTGTTTCAGACGAAGAAGTAGGAAGCAAACATGGAATACAATACCTGCTATCACAAAAATTATTTAACAAAAATGACCTAGTAATAGTCCCAGACGGAGGCACACCCAAAGGCAACTTCATAGAAATAGCAGAAAAAAGCATATTTTGGATAGAATTTGAACTAAAAGGCAAACAGGTTCATGCGAGTATGCCTCAATGTGGAATAAACAGTTGTCGGTATGCAAACGAGTTCTCGTCGTCACTAGACAAAGCTCTTCACGATGCATTTCCAGACGAAAACAAAATATACATACCGCCATACTCAACCTTTGAACCAACGAAAAGAAACGCAAACGTAAACAACGTAAACACCGTGCCTGGCAAAGAAGTATTCTGCTTTGACTGCAGAGTGCTTCCAAACATAAAAACAGAAGAAATTGAAAAAGTAATAAACGCGGAAATAAAAAAAATAGAAAGAAAAACAGGAATAGAAATAACATACAAATATCTACAAAAAGAAACTGCCTCAAAAGAAACAGAAATAGACTCTCCAGTTGTAAATATCTTAAAAAAAGCAGTGGAACAAATAATAGGAGAAAAAATCACAATAGGCGGAGTAGGAGGAGGCACATGTGCCGCATACTTTAGAAATGACGAAATACCGGCCGTAGTATGGGCGCAAGAGGCTGATGTAGCACACGAACCTAATGAATATGCAGAAATAAAACATATTATTAACGAAACAAAAGTATTCTCACTAATAATGACAAATAAAGAAATATAAAAAAGAGTAATATCTTTGACGTTAACACATAAATAAGGATATAATTAACCAATTATATACTTAAAGAAAAACGACAAATTTGACTCAAGTTTTGAAAGGTGGAACAAACATGGGGATTTTAAATAAAATAGCAAAAACTCTTGGTCTTGACCCAAATGATAGAGCAATAGCTAAATATCTCGAAAAAACAAAAATAATTGACTCCTACGCAGAAGAAGTAGGAAAACTTACAGATGCAGAGCTTGCAGAATCTGCAAAAATTTTCAAAGAACGTTTGGTAAATGGAGAAACACTAACAGACATCCTCCCAGAAGTATTTGCAAGAGTAAGAGAAGTATCTATAAGAAAATTGGGACTTAGACACTTTACAGAACAAATGATAGGTGGCATGGTCCTCAATGATGGTTGCATAGCTGAAATGAAAACAGGAGAAGGAAAAACTCTTGTTGCAACACTAGCCGTTGCTCTAAATGCAATGGAAGGTAAAGGTGTACACGTCATTACCGTAAACGACTACCTTGCAAAACGTGACGCCGAATGGATGGGGCCTGTATATGAAGGGATGGGACTCACTGTTGGGGTAATAACACCATTTATCACAGAAGAATATAGAGCCGAAGCATACAAAAAAGACATCACCTATGGGACAAACAGTGAATTTGGATTTGACTACCTAAGAGACAACATGGCAATAGAAAAATCACAACAGGTACAAAGAAACCACAACTACTGTATAGTAGACGAAGTTGACTCAATACTCATAGACGAAGCAAGAACACCTCTCATCATCTCAGGTCCATCCGAAGATGACACAGAACCATACCGTCAGGCAGACTCTGTAGCAAGAGACCTCATAAAAGACACTGACTTTGAAGTTGAAGAAAAAGACAGAAACCTAGCTCTTACAGAAGAAGGTATAGCAAAAGCAGAAAGACTGCTAAAAATGCCTAACCTATTTACGGACTTCAACAACTCATCACTAGCACATAAAATTGTACAATCGTTAAAAGCACATCATCTCTTCCAAAGAGACATACACTACGTGGTAAAAGATGGAGAAATAATAATCGTTGATGAATTCACAGGAAGACTAATGGAAGGACGTCGTTTCTCAGACGGACTACATCAAGCAATTGAAGCAAAAGAAAAAGTAAAAGTAGGAAGAGAAAGCCAGACACTTGCCACAATCACACTACAGAACTACTTCCGTATGTACAAGAAACTAGCAGGTATGACAGGAACAGCACTAACAGAAGCAGAAGAATTTGAAGAAATATATGGATTAAAAGTAATCGTAATCCCAACACACAGACCAATGGCACGTAAAGACAACACAGACTCAATATACAGAACAATAACCGAAAAATACAACGCAGTAGCAGACGAAGTTGCAGAATTTCATGCAAAAGGTCAGCCTGTACTTGTTGGAACAACATCAATAGAAAACTCTGAAAAAATAAGCAAACTGCTAAAAGCCAGAAAAATCTCACACAATGTTTTAAATGCAAAAGTACACGACAGAGAAGCCTCAATAGTTGCTCAGGCAGGCAGACTCGGAGCTGTTACTGTCGCAACAAACATGGCTGGACGAGGAACAGACATAGTCCTCGGCGGTAATGCTGAATTCATGGCAAAAGAAGAAATAGCTCGTCGTGGACTCACAATAGAAGGGAACGAAGAAATCTTCAAAGAAATACTCGCCGAAAACACAAAAATCTGCTCAGATGAGCATGAAAAAGTTCTTACAGCAGGCGGACTACGCATAATAGGGACAGAACGCCACGAATCAAGACGTATAGACAATCAGCTCAGGGGGCGTTCAGGCCGTCAAGGTGACCCTGGTGAAAGCAGATTTTATATCGCTCTAGAAGATGACCTAATTAGACTTTTTGGTGGAGACAGAGTCCAAAGCATAATGGAAAAACTTGGAATGGAAGAGGGAGAATGCATAGAACACTCACTTCTTTCCAGAGCGATAGAAAATGCACAAAAAAAAGTTGAAGAAATGCACTTTGACATAAGAAAACAACTCCTCTCCTACGACAACGTAATGAACCAACAAAGAGAAGCAATCTATCGTGAAAGAGAAGAAATTCTAACAGATGAAAACATCCTAGACAGAATGCTCGAAGTTGTAGAAGACACAGCAAAAGCACAACTAGAAAACTTCTTTGATGGAGAGGGAGAAACAGAAGAAAAAGTTCAGACAGCATGTGTAAAACTTAATGCTCTCTACTGGCCTGGGATATCAAAACATATAGAAAAAATTGAAACACAAAACGACCTAGACGAAGCAGAACCCAAACTAATTGAAGAAATAAAAGAAAAGTTTGTAGAAAAGAGAACACAACTTGGAGAAGAAATCGCAAAAAAAATTGCAAGATACATATTTCTTCAAGTTCTCGACACAAACTGGAAAGAACACCTACTTGCAATGGACGAACTTCGTCGTGGAATAGGACTTCGTGCAATAGGGCAAAAAGACCCGCTCCTTGAATACCAGTTTGAATCATTCAATCTATTCCAAAACATGCTTGTACAGGTAAGAGAAGGAATAACTGAATTTGCATTTAGAGTCTCTATCGTGACAGAAGAAAAACAACCAGACAAAAAACGCTGGGTAGAAAAACATGAAGAAAGCCTCCCTGGAATGAAATACAACGACAACACACAAAATCCTGGAGTTGCGGCTACAGCACAAAAGACACAAACAATCATCAACGACAACAAAATTGGAAGAAATGATCCATGTCCATGTGGAAGTGGCAAAAAATACAAACAGTGTTGTGGAAGATAGGGGAAAATAATATGAACAGAATAAAAAAAATAACCATATCTATTCTAATATCATTTTCAGTAATACTTCTACTAACCTCGCAACTACTGGCGTGGGATACAACAACAGAAGTAAGAAGACTCAACAAAGAAGCTCCCTCAATCGACGGATACTCAAAAGCAAAAGCACTTATATGGCTAAGAGACAACGACTACAAAATGCTTGCAGATGGAACAATGCAACATACTAAATACACTGTAGTAATGATGGGTGAAGAAATACCTCTAGAATGGGAAGAAATAAAACTTCCTGTCCCAGACTCGGGAACAGTAGAAATTAACGAAGCAGCTATCTACAACCCCATGACAGGACTAAAAGAGGAAAATCTAGCTATAACGGGCGAAACCCTTGATGGTGGAGCCACTGCAAAAGTAATAAAAGTCTCAGAAAAAGCAATAGGACGTGCGGTAGTATTTGTCGTAAGAACGACATACCCCAAACACTATGGAATAGATTCAACAATAAAAATGGCATCAAACTTGCCAATATGGGAACAAAAAGTCACAGCAGAACTTCCTGAAGGAAAAGAAATATATTGGACTGGTAAAGAAATAAAAACCCCAACAATAATCAAAAAATCTGGGGTCCAAAAATATACATGGACAGTAATGAACCAGCCTGCATGGACAGGCGAAGGATTTGTCGTCTACAAACTCCCATCTCTCACATTTAGCTCAAAAAAGGGGGTAAACGAAGGACTACGTGACATGGAAACACTTGTAAAAAGTGTGCCATCTATCCCCCTACCAATAGTTTCAAAAGGAAGCAGTGAAAAAACTGCAAAAAACCTTATGGACTGGTTATCTGCTCCAGAACGACAGCTAAATGGATACCCACAAGACTGGATTCGCTCGGCAGAGCAAATCCCCACAAAAGGGCCATGGACAAAATGGGAACAAACGCTTCTCCTAAACAAATGGCTAAAAACACTAGGTTGGGAAAGTGAAGTATGGTGGCAAGCAGATGGTGAAATAACCAAAGAAAGCCCACTATCAACATCTACATGGATATCTCCTGTACTAATGACAGGCCCTGGCAACGGAAAAAAAGAAATATACCAAGCAGGACAAACCACAGACTATGGAATAATCTCTCCGACAATATCAGGGACACACATCTATGCTCTTAAAAACGGAGAATTTACAAAGAAAAAAGTATCTGATGGCAAAGCTTCATACAACAGACTATATTTTGCATGGAGACTTGCTCTAGATGACAACGGGAAAGCGACAGGTAAACTTTCACTACTTGTAACAGGTGGTTGGATAGAACTATTCTCAAAAGGTACAATCCCAACAAAAGAACAAGTGACACAGCTTGTAAAGCACAAAGTAAACTTTGCAATTCCTGGAATGTCACTTGAGCCTGAAAGTGTAAAAACAATACCATCTGGATACAAAATTGACTTCGATGTAAAATGTAACCCTGGAATAATACTCGCTGGCAACCTATTACTACGCTTGCCAGGTGGAGTACCGTCAAGCGTTGGTGAAATGGTCGGCAAAAATGACGACTACACACTAAACTATCCTTTTACCATTGAACAGACAGTAAAAGTTGACATGCCTAAAGGATACAGACTACTCCAAACCCCACCTGTAAAAAACATTGGAGAGGGTTCAAAAGCGACACTAAAAGAAACAATAATACACTGGCCGAAAAAGGCACAACTAATCGCTGAAAGTAGATGGATAGTAAAAACGACAGACATAAAAGCACCTCTTTCAAACGCATTGAAAGAAGAGCTAAACGCACTACTGCGTTGGCCTGTCATAGACTTGCCATTTGTGAAAAAATAAAAGATTTATAAAAAATAGAGGGAGTGTCCTTGTTGCAAAGTATGACTGAAGAACTAAAAAAACAACTTGATGCCGTAATAAGAGAAATAGCAACAGAAAACGAATATAAACTACCAGAAACATTCATAGTAAAACTAGAAAGACCTAGACAGGCCGGTCATGGAGACTGGGCGACAAACATAGCAATGCAACTTGCAAAACCCTTTGGACTCAACCCAAGAGAACTTGCAGAAAAAATAATCGAAAAAATGCCAACAGGAAAAGTTGTAGAAAAAATTGAAGTTGCTGGTCCCGGATTCATGAACTTCACACTTGTTTCAGACTGGATAGCCGAAACAATAAAAATGGTAACAGAAAAAAATGAAAACTACGGAAGAGTAAACCAAGGCGAAGGAAGAAAAATCCAAGTAGAATTTGTAAGCGCCAACCCTACAGGACCTCTTCACATGGGGCATGGACGTGGTGCGGCCGTAGGCGACATCACTGCTTCAATACTCGACTATGCAGGATGGAACGTAGAAAGAGAATTCTACATAAACGATGCCGGACTTCAAATGGAACTTCTCGGTAAATCTGCACAATCACGTTACTTTGAGGCCATAGGTAAAACAGAAGAAGCGCCATTTCCTGAAGATGGCTACCATGGAGAATACCTCATAGAAATTGCAGGAAAATTCGTAGAAAAGTACGGTACATCATTAGCAGACAAGCCTCTTGAAGACACCCTCTCAATCTTCTCAAAAGAAACAGCTACAATCGTACTTGAAATGATAAAAAAAGACCTAAGTGACTTTGGAGTAAACTTTGATGTTTGGTTCTCAGAGAAATCACTCTATGACAACAACTGTGTAGAGCCAGCAATGACAGCACTAAAAGAAAGAGACTACGCCTATGAACAAGATGGTGCACTCTGGTTTAAATCTACACTATTTGGAGACGACAAAGACAGAGTCCTCATTAGACAAAACGGTGTCCCCACATACTTCACATCAGACGTTGCATACCTAAAAAACAAATATGACAGAAAATTTGAAAAACTAATATATGTATGGGGCGCAGATCACCATGGATACGTACCAAGAATAAAATCTGTAAACAAAGCATTCGGCTACAAAGACGATGCACTTGACGTCCTACTCATCCAAATGGTAAACCTACTTCGTGATGGCAAACCTGTACAAATGTCAAAACGAGCAGGAACAATCATCATGCTAAGAGAAATCGTTGATGAAGTAGGAGTAGATGCAACAAGATTCTTCTTTGTAATGCGTCGCTGTGACAGCACACTAGATTTTGACCTAGAACTTGCAAAAAAAGCAACATCAGAAAACCCTGTATTCTACGTCCAATATGCACATGCAAGAATATGCAGCATATACAGAGAACTAGAAAAAAATGGAATAGGGATACCAGACGTAACAGAGCTTGACGTAGCTTCCATATCAGAAGCATCAGAAATTGCTCTAATAAAAGCTATATCGAAATTCCCAGAAGAAATTGCAAAAGCTGCAGAAGAATATGCCCCGCACAGAATAGCATACTATGCTACAGAACTAGCAGAAGCATTCCATGCCTTCTACAACTCACAAAGAATACTTGGGACAGAAGAAAACGTAATGAAATCACGTATACTACTCATGCAAGCAGCAAAAATCACATTGAAAAATGTACTCACAGTCCTTGGCGTAAGTGCTCCAGAAAAAATGTAAAGACAAAAAGAGGGTTCAAAAATGGCACTCCCCAAAATAAGATTCATAATATACATTGCAGTAATATCTTTTGTATGTGCCGTACTTCTAACATCATTCTCGAAAGAAGTAAAAAAGATAGAAAACCTCTCAGTTCTTTTAGATAAAAAAATGGAAGAACTAGTGGAAGAAAAAAGAAAAAGCATAGAACTTGAAGAAAAAATAGACTACTACTCCTCACCAGAAGGAATTGCAAGATTGGCACGAGAAAAATTCAACCTTGTAAAATCTGGAGAAATAATATACGAAATAAAAGTAGTCTCGAAAGACATATTGCCATAAATAACAATAAGTGGTATAGTACCCTATTGTATATATCCCTGTCTCTTTACAAAAGAGGCCAGAGTCCAAAGGGAGGAGGTGAAGTACGTGCGATCATACGAAATGGTTGTAATACTAGAAGCAGATCTCGAAGATCACAAACTCGTATCTGAAGAGGTTGCTGAGGTCGTGCGCGGTTTAGGAGCAGAGGTTGAAAAAATTGACCTTTGGGGCAAAAAGAAATTTGCATATCCTATCGAGAAAAAATTAGAGGGATTCTACATCCTTTACACATTTAAGCTCGACCCCGCACAGGTTAAGGAACTTGAACGTCTCCTTAGCTTGAAAACCCAGATAATACGCCAAATGGTAGTAAATCTGGAGGAGAAGTAAATCATGGCACGCGGTTATAACAGAGTTGTCCTAATGGGCAACCTAGCAAAAGACCCCGATGTTAGATTTACGCCCAACAAACAGAAAGTTGCTCGTATAACGGTTGCAATTGGTAACCAGTGGAAAAACAAAGCCACAGGTGAACTCCAAAGCCACACAGATTTTGTACCTGTTGTAGCTTGGAGAGCAACAGCCGACATATGCGAAAAATATCTGAAAAAGGGGCGTCCGGTACTAGTTGAAGGTCGTATCTCGGTACGAGACTTTGATGATGTAAAAACAGGACAGCACCGTTGGGTAACGGAAGTCGTAGCAGACAATGTAGTTCTTCTTGGCTCAGGAAGAAGAGATGAAGAGGGTTCTTTTGATTCTTCGTCACGTCCCACATTCGGAACAACCCCGCAACAGTCGGATGCAATGCCATCCGGAAACGGCGGAAGTTTACGTGAAGAAACGGGATTTGAAGATGAATTTCCTCTTGATTTCTCCGAAATGAATGGTTCAGATGAGTCGGGAGACGTAGAGATACCGTTCTAGGAAGAGGTGGAATCTTAAATGGAAAATGCATTCAACCGTAAACGCCGCAAGCGTAGACCAAAGGTCTGTCACTTCTGCGTTGACAAAATTGAACACGTAGATTACAAAGACATCGAAAAACTAAAGAAATACATAACAGAACGTGGAAAGATCGTTCCACGTCGTGTAACAGGTACATGTGCAAAGCATCAGCGCCAGATCACAAGAGCAATCAAGCGCGCAAGAATAATTGCACTACTTCCTTACACACAGGATTAAATCCTAAGAAAAAATGTTATAATAAAGAGAGGGCTGATAAACGGCTCTCTCTTTTTTATTAGACTTCGGAGGTGCTCTTGTGACAGTAAAAAAAATAATGGAAACACTTAGCTGGATAATCTCAGCATTGATACTATATACATCAGGAATAGGTATACGGGTAATATCCCCAATTGCACTAATAATTGCTCCTGTACCATTCTTTGTGATAACAAAAAAATTTGGAATAAAAACAGCATTCATCGCCCTTGCACTTACACTGCCGGCTGCGTTATACATTGGTGACATAGTAGGTGTCATAATATTTATATTCATCTTCTCGCTACTGGGGATAGCATGCTCCTACATATCAGACAAAGCAGAAAACATAATTGACTATGCGGCAAAAGCCCTCTTTCTTGCTGTAATATCAAAAGTATGTCTTCTAGTTATCTCTGTATACTTCTTCAAATACAACCCATTTATAATATCTCCGGAATTCACAGAAACCTTTGTAAAATCTGTGGCTCCAATCATCAGTGGAACAGGAATAAAAGTAACACCTCAAGAAATGGCAGACTATGCGAAATCTGTCTCAGACTCAATATTGATGCTAATGCCAACAATGCTAATACTCTTCTCAATATTGGACACGACACTTTCGTACTACCTAATAACATACATCTTTAGAAAAAATACAGAAATAAAACTACCTAAAATACCGCCATTTGGTGAATGGAAATGTCCTCAAAACATCTTCATAGCTCTAATAGCATCTGTTGTACTGGAACTACTTGCAAAAGGATTTCCAGAAGAGAAAATCTTCGCCATACTTGCTCTAAACTTAATGGAAGTCACGAGAGGAATATTCATTATTGAGGGACTCTCCATAATGTGGTATTTTATGACCAAGAAAAACATACATAAAATAATAAAACTATTCTTTGTAATATTTGCACTACTATTTCCACCTCTATCATACATAATGTCAATGCTTGGCATATTTGATATATGGTACGACCTACGCAGGAAAAAATCAGGGAGGAATAAAGATGAAAGTAATATTGACAAAAGACGTAAATAAAATTGGAAAAAAGGGACAAGTCCTAGAAGTATCAGATGGATACGGACGTAACTTCTTAATAGCTAGAGGCGTTGCAGTAGAAGCAACAGACGGCAAAATTCGTGAAAATCAAGAAATGAAGAAAACTCAGCAGGTAAAAGATGACAAAAAACTCAAACTTGCAGAAGAAAAAAAGAAAAAACTAGGTGGGAAAGTAGTCACAATAAAAGTAACATCAGGAGAAGGCGGAAAACTCTTTGGAAGTGTAACAACTGCACAAATAGCAGAAGCGGTCTCAGCTACATACAAAACAGAAATAGACAAAAAAGACATCAAAATTGACGAAGCAGTAAAAGTAACAGGCAACTACAACTTCAAAATAAAACTTCACCCTGGTGTTGAAACAGAAATGACATTGAAAGTAGAGACAGAATAAATTGATAAGCGCATCCGGAACAGACAGAATTCCTCCATATAACCTTGAAGCGGAACGCTCTGTTCTTGGAGCGTGTCTTCTCGAAAAAGAAGCTCTTACATCCGTAGTTGAAGGGCTGACGCCAGACGACTTCTATGATCCAAGGCACAAAATGGCATTTGAAGTAATACTGGGAATGTCAGAAAAAAACTCTCCAGTAGACTCCCTAACCTTTAGGGAAGAACTTGCCAAAAAAAATCTTGAAGAGAAAATAGGCGGGCTATCATTTATAGCGGCTCTCATGGATGCGGTTACTACCACTGCAAATGTAGACTACCACGTACAAATAGTAAGAGACAAATCAATACATAGAAACCTAATATCAGTAGGAACAGACATAAGCAGACTTGGTTTCTCCGAAGACCTTGATGTAGGAGAAATCCTTGAAACAGCTCAGCAAAAAGTTTTTGAAGTAGCTCGTTCTGGTGGCCGTAGCGAAAACATGAGAGACGCTAGAGAAGTCATAAAAGCTGCAATGAACGAAATAGAAATGAAACTGGCACAAGGCATAGACATCACAGGAGTACCTACTGGATTCAAAGACTTTGATAAAATCTCAGGAGGACTCCAAGGTGGTGGACTCTACATACTTGCAGCTCGTCCGTCCATGGGTAAAACGGCACTGGCAATAAACATAGCAACTCATGCGGCAATAAGAGAAAACATCCCTGTACTTGTATTTAGTCTTGAAATGTCTGCAGAACAAATAGCACAAAGAATGCTATCTGCTGAAGCAGAAGTAAACTTAAGACAAATGTTTGAAGCAGGAAAAGCACAAAGAGCTCAATGGGAAAGCCTAGGGGAAGCCGGAGACAAAATCTCTGTATGCCCCATACACATAGATGATAGTTCACAGCTTACAACACTTGATTTAAGAGGACGATGTAGACGATTTTTTGCTAAACAGGAATCTAAAAAAGGTCTTGTTGTTCTTGACTACCTACAGCTAATGAACATAGCAAGAAAATCAGAAAGCAGACAACAAGAAGTATCAGAAATATCACGAGCGTTAAAAGGAGTTGCTCGTGAATTTAAAGTCCCTGTACTTGCACTATCACAACTTTCACGTGAAGTTGAAAAAAGAACTGGAAGCAACAAAAGGCCACAACTCTCAGACCTACGTGATAGTGGTGCAATAGAACAAGACGCAGACATGGTCATATTCCTCTACAGAGACGCATACTATGCTCAAGAAGAAGTAAACGACTCCACTGCGGAAGTAATAATAGCAAAAAATAGAAATGGTGCTACTGGAAAAATAAACCTTGTATTCTTCAAAGAATATGCGAAATTTAAAGATGGAATTGGTTTGAACATCTAAAAATATTGACACAAAACCCGAGGTAGAAAACTGTGAAAATAAAAGAAAACAAAAAACAAGAAAAAGTTACCACAGGACAAAACATAAAAACGGAACTTATGCCGTCTACATGTTTCTATATACTAATGGCAATAACAATGGCACTGCCAAACTTAGTATATTCTGGAACATCGTGGTTTGACACACTACACATAATTAAATGGACTGTAACCATGGTGCCCATTGCAATAATCTCCATCTATACAGGCACTAGACTTGCACTACTTGGTACAGAAAAAACAGACTTTAAAATCGACCTCTTCGGCTGGTCATGGTTGCTAATGTTACTCTACGTCTCAATTCAGACCCAATGGGTAACCATCACCTCATGGTCAACATACTTCAAAGAATGGTACTTCTTTGCCACCCTAATAGCGATATACATCTTCACATATACACTATTCAAAGATAAAAAATGGCACAAACTAATACTACTCATGGCAAGCTGGAACGCTGCACTAAACGTAATATTCGCAGAACTCCTAATATACAACCTAAACTCCCCATTCTTCTTCATAATGGACGTTCCTGGAAACTACATAGGAAACACTGGACAGCAAAACATGTTTGCCCTATGGATTGCTATGAACGTACTCAACTCCACATACCTACTAATAGCAGAAGAAGAAACAAACAAAAAAACTACATCCTCAAAAATACTAAACATACTAAACATAATTGCACTCGTAATAAACTCATGGGGGCTATGGACCTCTGCGTCAAGAAGTGGAATTCTCTCCCTATTTGTAGGATACGCAGCACTCCTAATAACACTTGCAACTGGTAAAGAACGCAAAAAACAAATAAAAAAATTCTCACTCTCACTTATAATCGTAATATCAATCCTAATACTTAACCTCACCCTCAGCTGGATGGGCATAATACCAGAAAGTCGCCTCATGTCAAAAACGACAGAAATGATAGAAGACTCCGTCAGCATAGGGAAAAGAAGAGAAATCTGGGCAAGCAGCTTTGAAATATTCAAAAAAGAACCAATAAAAGGAGTAGGACTGGGACACTTCAAATGGCACTACATGGAAGGTCAAAGAGCAGCATACGACCACAACCCAAAAATGAAATGGCAATTCACCTACTGGGCACACAACGAATACATACAATGGATTGCCGAATTTGGTATATTTGGAGGACTATTCCTACTACTGCTAAGTTCATGGTGGCTATACACAATAATAAAAGCAATAATAACCAAAAAAACAATTTCCTTAGAAGCGAAATGGGCAATAGGAATGCTATTCTTGCTATGGTTTGATGCAATATTCACCAGACCATTCCACAGAATAGAAAACATAGTATGGATGCCATTTGCTTTTGCTATAGTAAACAAAGAACTACTGCCTACATCCATAGGAAAAATAAAAATAGAAAGCGACAAAATATACAAACTAATGGGACTCATAATTGCCGCCCTATCCGTAAGCGCACTAATATTTCTCGGAGGTGGGTTAATGGGAGATAAATATCTCAAAGCATCGACAACGACCTATGATGCAAGAGAACAATCACTTCTCATAAGAAAAGCCCTTAAAATCCCAATGTCAAAAGATGAAGCGCAAGAACAATATGCCTACCACCTCCTAGCACTGGCAAAAGTTACAAACAACAGGAATGACTGGATAATGGGAATAAACCAGTTATACCAATCCTTTACAATAAGACCTAAATCGAAACAACTCATAGAACTAGTAAACTTTGCAGACCAACTACAAAGCAGAGAACTAATGTCAAAAGTTGTAATCTACCTCTTTCCCAGGCCAAAAGAAGAAACAGAAACAACGACAAACAAAACTCAATAAAACAAACCATAATAACGCATTGAAAACCAATGCGTTATTCCTACAGATAAATAACAACAACCTAAAAGGAGAAAAACCTAATGTACATAACAAAAGACTTTAAATTTGATGCAGCTCACAACTTAATACACTATCATGGCAAATGTGAGAAGCTACATGGACATACATACCATCTCTCAATAACCCTTCGAGGCAAGCCCGATAAAGAGGGAATGATATACGACTTCGTTGATCTAAAACAAAAAGTAAAAGAAAAAATACTTTCAAAATTAGATCACTCATACATAAACGACATACTGCCTCAGCCTACAGCAGAATACATAGCACAATGGATATTCAAAGAACTCGATGATGCAGTAAAAAGAGAAAATTGTGAACTACACGAAGTAAAACTCTGGGAAACAGAAACCTCATCTGTAACCTGCACAAGAGAAGACATATAAAAATAAGGGGAACAAACCCAAGGAGAATAAAAATGACATCACCCAAAAAAAATCTACGTAGAGCAATACTGGACGACTCTGGACTAGAAAAAGTAAAAGCTCTTCACCCATGGATATTTAGAGGAAACCTAAGACAAATACCACACTGCAACCCGGGGGACCTCATAGCCTTCACAGATCGTGGCGGTGTCGTAAAAGGCTACGGACTATGGAGCGAAAGCTCACTCTCAATAAGAGTCCTCACATGGGGAACAAAAGAACCAGACCAAATGAAACTTCTAAGAGAAAGAATAACCACAGCACTCGAATGGAGAAAAATATGGTTCCCCGACGAAGAAGCATTCCGCTGGGTACACGGAGAAGCAGATGGACTACCAGGAATAGTGGCAGACCTATATGGTGACGTGCTAACCTTACAAATCTCTGCTATTGGTTGGTACAGACACCTAGACAAAATTGCCGAAACATTCAGAAAAGTACGTAAACTCTCCACAATAATACTAAGAAACGAAACAAAACACCTTGAAAAAGAAGGAATACCAACAGAAGTAAAAATTATATATGGTGAAGAACTAAAAGGTCCAATAAAAGTAAAAATTGGTTCAATAAATGAACTTGTTGACGTAGAAAAAGGTCAAAAAACAGGTGCATACCTTGATGTACGTTGTGTGCCAGACATGATAAAACACCTCTACAAAGATGCAAAAGTACTCGACTGCTTCAGCTACCAAGGCCACTTTGGACTCCATGCACTAAAATACGGGGCATCAGAAGTTGTAGCTATAGACCAATCCCAAAGTGCCATTGACGTAGCCAAAGAAAACCTAAAAATAAACGGACTCCCCGAAAAAATGACATGGCACTGTGGAAACGCCTTTGACATAATAAGAGAAATGGACCAAGCAAGAGAAAGATTTGACATAGTAATAATGGACCCACCTCCATTCTCACCTGGAAAAGGACAGCTAGACTCAGCAAAAAGAGGCTACAAAGAACTTGCACTTCGTGGACTAAAAAGACTAAAAGACGGAGGATACCTCGTATTCCTCTCATGCAGCCACGCATTCTCGAGAGAAATGCTACTTGAAACACTAAACGAAGCTGCATGTGATGATGGGACTACATGCAAAATAGCGTTAGAAATTCACCAACCACAAGACCACCCTGCACTTTCAGGAGTTCCAGAAACAGACTACCTGAAAGGATTTGTGCTTGGAGTAGAAAAAAGATGAACGAAATAAAAGGGATAAAAGCCTTCGTCTTTGACCTAGACATGACACTGATAGACAGTAGCTACTCAATACATCACTGCACAAACCTACTGGCTAAAGAATTTAACTTGAAAGAAATATCAAGAGAACAAATAATGAAAGCAATAGGTCTACCCATAGAAGACAGCTGGATCAGCTTCTGGGGGGAATACAAAGAAGAATGGCTAACATACTACAGAAAAAACTACATAGAAGAAGAAAACGCTAAACTACGACTCTTTCCATCAACGATACCGACACTCAAAACTCTAAAGGAAAAAGGATATAAAACAGCAGTCGTAACAAACAGGAAACTTCCAGAAAGACCAATAATAGCTGTTGGTCTAAAAGAGTATTTAGACGTAATAGTTGGAACCTCAGAAGTAACACACCCGAAACCACATCCAGAACCACTCCTTGTTGCATGCAAAAAACTTGGGATAGAACCCTCAGAAATAATCTACACTGGTGACACAGACATAGACATAAAAACGGCTCTAGCTGCAAACATAAAAGGAATAGGTGTAACAACAGGAAACTTCACAGCAGAACAACTAAAACACACCGGTGCATGGAAGACAATAGCAACAACTGATGAAATACTAAAAATGATAGGAAAATAACAATGGTAAGACGCTTTGATTCGACAGAAAAAGAAAAAAGCAAAATATCACTCCTTGGATACTGGCTTGCAGTAATACTCATAATACTTGCATGGGTGGCTGGATTTAAACTCTACTTCGAGCGCTATGACTACCTGCATCCGGACATCACATGGGCCGTACCAGGTAAAAAAACAGAAATAATAAAAGTACCCGGATTACTACTATGGAGAGAAAACGAAATAAAAGCTCCGTTAGATGGGACAATAAAATACCCTCATGGAAAAGGGCCAATACCTCTAGCCAAAGGGCAAATTGTAGCGATAATAAACAATGGTGGGACTGAAACACCAATAAAAACAACTATAAGTGGTTTCTTCATGGTAGGTACAGACGGACAAGAAGACACATGGAGATACGGAGAACTCTGGTCAGGGAAAGGGCCTCTTACCGAACCCTCTCAACTAAAAACAAAAAGCGACGGAGAAAAAGTAACAAAAAATGAAACAATAGGTAAAATAATAAAACAACCACAAGAAATAAGATTTGTAGGATACATAACACCAAAAGGCAACTTCATGAAACAGCTAAAAAATAAACAAATAAATGTAATGATGGACACAAAAGACACTGTATCCAAAGCGGAACTTCGCATATACAAAAAAACAAAAGATAAAATCAAAATATATGTAACACTGCCGTGGTTCTCAAAAGAACTCCTCCAATCAAGAAAATACACATTGATAATAGAAGCAGGAGGACAAAATGGTGCTGTAGTGCCACGTACAGCAGTCAAAGAAGAAAAAGGAAAACACTATGTCTATTTCGTAAAAGGGCAAAGACTTGTAAAAAACAAAATAGAATGCAAACCTATAGAAAATGAAAAAATGCTAATAACTCATGGACTATCTGTAGGAGATGCCGTTGCGGAAAACGCCTCAGAAACGAAAGAAGGGAGGATACAGCTATGGTAGAAGAAATAAAAGAAAACATAAAACAAATAAGAAAACACATAACAGAAATAGCCAAAAAAAGTGGACGTGACCCGGAAGAAATAAAACTCATGGGTGTATCAAAATATCATCCCATTGAAAAAATGATACTAGCCTCATCAGAAGTAAACCTGCTAGGTGAAAACAAAATACAAGAAGCCTCAGAAAAACGTGAAAAATGGCCAAAAGAAAACAAAACGCCATGGCACCTAATAGGGCACCTACAAAGAAACAAAGCAAGGAAAGCTCTGGAAATATTTGACCTAATAGAAAGCGTCGACTCCCTGGAACTTGCTCAAACTCTAAACAGAATACTAAAAGAAACAAACAGGACTCAATATCCAATATACATAGAAGTAAACACATCGGGAGAAGAAAACAAAAGTGGAATACCTCCACAGGAAATGGAAGGACTTGCAGAATACATACTGGAAAAATGCCCACTACTAAAAATACAAGGACTAATGACAATAGGGCCGAACTCAGACGACACAGAAAAAATACGTAAATCATTCTCAGACCTTAGAGAAATGAAAAAAGAACTAGAAAAAAAACACGACATAAAAATACCCGAACTATCGATGGGAATGAGTGGAGACTATCCTATAGCGATAGAAGAAGGTAGCACATTAATAAGAGTGGGTACTGCAATATTTGGACAAAGAGAATATAATTAAAACGACAAAAATACAAAGGAGGATCTACTTGTTATGCCTGAAATCCTAACATCACTTGATATCGTCAATCAGTCATTCAAAAAAAGCTTAAGAGGATACGACTCTACCGAAGTGGATGAATTCCTAGACTCAGTAGCAGAAACATTGCAAATCCATGCTCAGAAAACAAAAGAAATGGAAGAAGAACTAAAACAGACAAAAAGCAAACTAAACGAATATGAAGACATGAAAGACGTCCTTCATGAAGCCCTAATATCTGCTCAAAAAAGTGCAGAAGAAAAAGTAACAAAAGCAGAAGAAAAAGCAAACGAACTAATAGAAAATGCAAAAATACAAGCGGATGAAATATGTAAAGATGCAGCAAAAGAAGCAGACAGACTTCGTGATGGAGTATACCAAATAAAGAAAATAAGAAAAATGTACGAAGAAGACTTTAGAGGAATGCTAGTAAAATTTGACAGCATGCTAAACCGCCTCTCCTCAGACAAAACATTGAACGAAGCAGTAGGCAGCGTACTAGAAACATACGAAGAAAACGAACAAACAGAAGAAAAAAACCTAGAAGAAAAAGACCTCACAAATGCTTATGCTATGCTTGGAGTAAACCCTGAAGAACTTGAAACAAAATAAAAACGGAGCACAACAAAAGTGAAAGAAACCAATCCTCAACTACTACAAAATAGATCAGGAATAGGTAAAAGAAAGACGGAATACCTACAAAAACTGGGGCTAAACACAGTCTTTGACGTACTCCAATACTTTCCACGTAAATACATAGACAGAAGAAAAATTTCGACCATCTCAGAAGCCATACTTGGTCAACCTACTGTAATAATGGGAAAAATAGAAAGCCCTGAAAGAAAAAGGACATACAAAAGCAACATATCATTATTCACAGCTACCATAAACGACGGCAACAACACAGCTACTCTCACATGGTTCAACAAAAAAGGAATAGAATACATACTAAAAGAGGGAACGCCAATTGCAATACATGGTGTTCCCAAAATTAGAAATACACAAATAGAAATAACAAACCCTGATTTTCAAATCATACAAACCGAAACAGACAAAAAAAACTACTGTGGAATAATCCCTCTATACCCATTAACAAATGGAATAACAGAAAAATGGTACAGGAAACTGGCAACAGAAATACTACAAGAATACCTACCCCAAATAGAAGAAACACTTCCCTATCACATAATAAAAAAACGAAACCTAATGTCACTCAAAGAAGCCATACAAACCATGCACACCCCACAAACACCAGAAAGATGGAAAGAAGCACGTAAAAGACTTGCCTACGAAGAACTTCTTACCCTACAAAGTGCTGTTCAAATCAGAAAAAATGAAATACAAAAAAACAAAAACATCTACAAAATAAAACCAGGCGAAAAATACAAGCAAGTCAAACAATCCATACCATTTACATTAACAAACGACCAAGAAAAAGTAATACTTGAAATACAAAACGACATTGCGAAAGAAATACCAATGGCACGACTAATACAAGGTGACGTAGGAAGTGGAAAAACACTCATAGCAATCCTAACAGCAGCAGCAACAGCTGACTGTGAAATACAAACTGCAATACTAGCTCCCACAGAAGTCCTAGCAGAACAACTCTACAAACAGGCCCAAAAATGGCTACACCCACATGGAATAGAAAGTGTACTAATAAAAAGCTCACTAAAAACAAAAGAGCGTAATGAGGTACTTGAAAAAACAGCAACAGGGCAAGCAAAAATAATAGTAGGTACACAAGCTCTCCTAGAAAACAGAGTAAAATACAAAAAACTAGGAATGGTAATAATAGATGAACAACAAAGATTTGGAGTTGAACAAAGAGCAAAACTAATAAACAGGGAAAACCCTCCTCACATGCTACTCATGAGTGCTACTCCCATACCTAGGACACTATCAATGACACTATTTGCTGACCTAGAAATAAGCACCCTAAAAGACAAACCCAAAAACCAAAAAAAACGAGAAACAAGAATAATAAATGAAGGAAAAATGCCAACTCTACTGCAATTTATCCTAAATGAAATAAAAACAGGTGGGCAAATATACTGGATATGCCCGAGAGTAGAAGAAAACGAAGAAGAAGAAATTGCCTCCGTCGAAAAAAGATACAAATTTCTACAAAAACACCTTGGAATAACTGGAGTTGGACTAATACACGGTAAAATTCCTAGTGAAAAAAAAGAAAACGAACTTACAAAATTCATAGAGGGAAAAAACAAAATACTAGTAGGAACAACAGTGCTAGAAGTAGGCGTAGACGTGCCACAAGCCTCTGTAATAGTAATAGAAAACCCAGAAATGTATGGACTCTCACAACTACATCAACTACGAGGTAGAATAGGCAGAGGCGAAAAAAGAGGAGTCTGCATACTACTCACACCAAACAACGAAACAACCAACGAAAGACTAAAAATAATAGAAAAAACAGAAGATGGGTTTGAAATAGCAGAAGAAGACATGAAAAACAGAGGGTTCGGAAAAATAGGAGGCACAGAACAACATGGAGAAACAGGGCTAAAAATAGCAGACCTCAGAAAAGACCTCAAACTACTGGAACAGACAAAAGAAGATGCGATAGAAATTCTTGAAAAAGCAAAAGAAAATAAAGAAAACGAAAAATTTTTAAAAAAAATGGCAAAATATGAAAAAAACAACCTAAGAATTGGTTAATAAATAAAGTAAAAAAACAATTCGTACTTGTGAATAAAGCAATTATTAGGTAAAATAGTAACATCGGCGTGTAACACAAAAGTTTTATAATATTATAACCAATAATATAAACACTCTTTAACTACAAAAGGACCAAAAAATGAAACGAACCATGACAAATTAAATGAGGTGAAAGTGTAAATGAACTACTTAATACCCTTGTTGTGTGTACTAGTAGGACTCCTAAGTGGGGTCATACTTGGAATTACATACCGCAAGAACCTAGAAGAAAAGAAATATCAAGGAGCCCTCTCCGAGGCGGAAAGAATAATTTCTGACGCTGCAAAAAGAGGCGAACAAGCCAAAAGAGATGCTCTTGCCGAAGGAAAAGATGAAGTCTACAGACTAAGACAAGAAGCAGAAAAAGAAATAAAAGAAAGACGTAATGAGATACAGAGATCAGAACGTCGACTTGAACAAAAAGAAGAAAATCTTGACAGAAAACTTGAAAACATCAGCAAAAAAGAAGACGAAGTTCGTGAAAGACATGAAAAGATTCAAACAAAAGTAAACGAACTGGCAGAAAAAGAACAGGAACTTCTTACAAAACTTGAACAAATTGCACAACTCACAAGAGAAGAAGCAAAAGAAGTTCTCCTTGCTGAAGTTGAATCAGAAGCAAATCACCTAATTGGCTTAAGACTCAAAGAACTTGAAGAAAGAGCCAAACGCGAAGCTGACAGAAAAGCACAAGACATCCTAGCAACGGCTGTACAGCGTTGCAGTGTTGAATTTACATCAGATGCAGTTGTAAGCGTAGTCAACTTACCTTCAGATGAAATGAAGGGACGCATTATAGGTCGTGAAGGACGCAACATAAGGACTTTTGAAACTCTAACTGGAGTAGATTTAATAGTCGATGACACTCCGGAAGCTGTAACACTAAGTAGCTTTGATCCCGTAAGAAGAGAAGTCGCTAGACTCTCACTTGACAGACTTGTAGTAGATGGACGAATCCACCCTGCTCGCATAGAAGAAATAATAGAAAAAGCAGAAAAGGATGTCCAAATAGAAATCCTTGAAACAGCTGAACAGGCATTGCTTGAAACTGGAATAAAAAACATGAACCAGGAATTGGTAAAAATCATAGGCCAGCTAAGATATCGTACAAGCTATGGACAGAATGCACTATCACATAGCTTAGAAGTTGCTCATATAGCCGGAGTAATGGCAGCAGAACTTGGGCTTGATGAAATCAAGGCTCGCAGAGCCGGACTTCTTCATGATATCGGAAAGGCAGTAGACCATCAGATTGAAGGGCCACACGCAAAAATTGGTGCTGACTTAGCCAAAAGATACGGTGAAGCTCCAGACATCGTCAACGCAATTGCTGCTCACCATGAAGATGAAGAACCTCAGACAATATATGCCGTTCTTGTTGCTGCAGCAGACGCTGTAAGTGCATCACGTCCAGGTGCTCGTAGAGAAAGCCACGATGCCTACGTAAAAAGACTTGAACAGCTTGAAGAAATAGCTAAATCATTTGAAGGTGTAAGCAAAGCATTTGCAATACAAGCAGGCAGAGAAGTAAGAATTGCAGTTGCTCCATCAATAGCAGATGATGGTGCAATGGAAAAACTTGCTTACGACATCGCGCGTAAAATAGAAGAAGAAATGCGCTACCCCGGACAGATAAAAGTCACAATAATAAGAGAAACAAGAATAGTAGACTACGCAAAATAAAATGAGAATACTATTTATAGGTGACATAATGGGAAGACCGGGGAGAGATGCTGTAGCAACTTCAATTCCTAAACTTCGTGCTGAATATAGCGGATTTGACTTTATAATAGCTAACGCAGAAAACAGCGCAGCTGGCTTCGGTCTTACGGAAAAAGTGATGAAAGAACTTTTCTCCATGGGGATAGACATACTCACCAATGGAAACCACATATGGGACAAAAAAGAAATAATCCCATTTTTGGACAGTGAACCTAACCTACTTAGACCTGCAAACCACCCAGAAGGCACACCTGGAAGAGGCTATGCTGTATATGAGAAAAATGGCAAAAAACTTGCTGTAATCTCACTACAAGGTAGAGCGTTTATGCCACCGCTTGAATGTCCATTTAGGACGGCGGAAACCCTAGTTAAAAACTGTGACGTTCCTGTTATATTCATAGACTTTCATGCAGAAGCCTCGTCAGAAAAAAGAGTATTAGCATGTTGGTTGGACGGTAAAGTGTCAGCAGTTGTAGGCACACATACACACGTTCAGACAGCAGACGAAGAAGTCCTCCCTGGAGGGACAGCATTCATATCGGATGTTGGAATGACTGGAGGACACGCAGGGTCGATAGGAATGACTGTCGAATCAGTGCTACCGAAATTTCTTTATGGAACTCCCTGTAAATTTGAAATATGTGATGAAAACGTAAAATTTCAGGCAGTTGTAATTGAAATTGACGAAGAAACTGGCAGAGGAATGGATATTCGCCGAATCAATATCCCCTGTACAGAAAAACAAAAAAATTAAATAAAATAAAACAAAAAAGAGACCCTAAAGGGTGCTTCACTTAGGGATTTTATTCCCTTGAAAAATTCGGCATAGTCGTAACAATTGGCTATGCCGTTTTTTCTTGTTTGCTCGGAAGTTCCACTGCTCCGATACAGTTATAAATAATTTGAATACGCTGTGTCCTGTGACCATCAATCTTTTCAGCTTTGAATACGATTATCTTTTCAACAAACTCTCGAATAATCTCGGCATCCAATTCCTTGATGTCTGTGTACTTTCTGACCAATGACAGGAAGTGTTCAGCATTGAGGGATTTTTCTTTTGCGTGGTCAATGAAGACCTGTAAGGCAGTCACACGGGCATTCAGTTCTTTTTGCTCGGATTCGTATGTAGCAGACATTTTCATAAAACGCTCATCACTGATTTTGCCTTCCACATTGTCCTCGTAAAGCCTTTGGATAATAGTATCCAACTTAGCAGTACGAGCCTTCACCTGCTCATATTCTTTGTGGCTGTCCTTTAATTCCTTGTTCAGTTCCTTTTCGGAATTGCTTGTAATAAGCTGCAAGAACTCGGCTTCATGCTCTCTTGCAAATGAGGTCACACTCTGTAAATCCTGTAATAATAATTGTTCCACCACAACATTTCTGATTTGATGGGAAACGCAATTGGTTTTACCACGCTTGCGATAAGTGGAGCATACCATATGTTCCTTATCGTGTTCCCAACCTCTTGCACGAACTTGATACATTTTGCAGCCACAATCAGCACAATACATCATGCCGGACAGTATTGGCATTTCCCCCATAAAGGTCAGTCTGCGTCTGCCATCTCGAATTCGCTGAACAATAGCAAAGGTTTCTTTTTCAATAATAGCTTCATGCGTGTTCTCGAAAATCTGCCATTCAGATGAGTCATTCTGAATTTTCTTTTTGCTCTTATAGGACTTCTTGTGAGATTTGAAGTTCACAGTGTGTCCGAGGTATTCCTGTTTGGCTAAAATGTCTGCAATGGTTCTGCTTTGCCATGCATATGGATTAGTGGGAACATAACCCGGATTTAATCCTATCTCCTTAAAATGAGCAGTCGGGCATAGAATTTTCCGTTTGGTCAATTCCTTTGCAATCTGTGTCGGACCCAATCCCTGCATACAAAGGCGGAATATCTCTTTCACCACCTCAGCAGCATCTTCATCAATAATCCAATGGAGTTTATCCTGTGGGTCTTTCACATATCCATATGGTGGATTGGTACAGAGTGGCTTGCCCGATTCTCCTTTGGCTTTGAATACGGCTCTGATTTTCTTACTAGTATCCTTGGCGTACCATTCGTTGATGATATTTAAGAATGGGGTAAAATCACTGTCCTGTTGATTGGCACTGTCTACACCGTTGTTGATTGCAATAAAGCGTACAGCAGCTTCGGGAAATGCTACTTCAGTGTAATAGCCAACTTTCAGATAATCTCTGCCCAGTCTGGACATATCCTTTACTATGATGGTGGCAACATTGCCCTCGTCCATCTCGGCTATCATCTTTTGGAAATCCGGTCTATCAAAATTTGTTCCACTGAAACCGTCATCAACGAAAAATTTGGTGTTTCTAAATCCATTATCTTCAGCGTATTTTTGTAATATTGCTTTTTGGTTCTTGATACTGTTGCTGTCTCCTTGAAGTTCATCATCACGGGATAATCTGCAATAAAGTGCTGTGATTTTCTCCCCAAGGGCTGCATCAATATTAGGCTGTCTATTCATAATTTTTGCTCCTTTCCGACAGCCTTCAAGCGGTAATTCATGCTGACCTTTGGCGTTGATACCTCCGGTCAGTATGACATATTACCGTACTATTTCGCTGAAGTGTAGTCTTTT
>JAVVWB010000002.1:0-157687 GCA_036652335.1 Synergistaceae bacterium
GCACAGGGCTTATTTGGTTATTTATGTACTCAAGGTTTAATCAAAGAATATAAGCACTTATTACATCACAACTCTCTGTTTTGATTGTTTGACGTATGACCAATACGTCTTCACTTCTCAAAACCGAGGGTTGTTTCGTAATAAGCACTTCTTCTCTTTGATTTTAGTTAGTTGAAGAGTGTAAGTACTTCTTCTCTTTGCTGATTTGAGTTCCGTATTTGTTTCTCAAAACCGAGGGTTGTTTCGTAATAAGCACACCTTGTTTTTATCTTTTAATTCTAAGGTTCGTCACACCGCAATGAATCTATGCGGTGTCCAGTGGCTTTTGTTTTGATCTTTTCCCTACCCTCTGATACCAAGAACTTCACCTTAAAAACTTAACGTTAAAAATATTTGACTTAAACAAAAGCCCCTTATATTTAAAAGGCTTAATATAAAATTAAATGTAAAGAAAAAGCAAAAAATAAATTTACAACACATCTAAAATATGATAAGCTAGTTTAGCCTTAATGAATGTATATGCAATTTATATATAAATAAATATTTGGAGGAATGCAATATGAAAAAGTCAAAAGGTTTCACACTCGTCGAATTACTAATAGTAATTATTATTATAGGTATTCTTGCCGGAATGATGATGCTCTCAACAGGTTCTGCAACAGATAAGGCTGAAGCAACAAAGATAGTATCAGATATGAGAAACATCAAGGCAGCATGCCTTATGTACTATGCAGATAATAACAAATGGCCCACAACGACAGATTTTTCAAAAGTAGTAACATACCTTGATCAAGACCCAGGAACAAAATATGCACTAATAGATGGTACCTCAAGTGACCTCTATGTTAAGAACGGAGCAGGTTTAGTCCTCACTCCAAATAAAGGTGTTGCTGCAAAGCTTGCAGCAATGGCAGAACAAGCTGGACTTACCAAGTCAGCAAAGCCATATGTAGCAACAGAAAAATATGATGGCACAGCAACAGTTTACATGGTAATAAAGAAGTAATAATAACGAATTTTTTGAATTAAACAAATTATTTATACAATTTACAAATAACAAAATGGAGGAATGCAATATGAAAAAGTCAAAAGGTTTCACACTCGTCGAATTACTAATAGTAATTATTATTATAGGTATTCTTGCCGGAATGATGATGCTCTCAACAGGTTCTGCAACAGATAAAGCAGAAGCAACAAAGATAGTATCAGATATGAGAAACATCAAGGCAGCTTGCCTTATGTACTATGCAGACAACAACAAATGGCCCACACAGACACAATTTGCAGATGTAGTAAAATATCTTGACCAGGATCCCGGTACAAAATATGCACTAGCTGGCACAGATGGAGCAAGTCTCTTTGTAACAAATGGTGAAGCTATTACGGCTGGAGTTGCTAAGAAACTTGGTGTAATGGCATCAAGTGCAGGACTAAGAGCCGATATAACAACATCAGCTGACTATGCTGGCACAGCAACAGCAAAAGAATCTGTATTTATGATAATTAGAAAGACAAACTAGAAATAAAATCAAAAAGTAAAATGCAGAGAACAAAGTTCTCTGCATTTTTTATTTAACTACAACTTAAACACAACAAGTAAGAGAGGGGCGAATTTTCGCCCCTCTCTTACTTGTAACAAAGTGTTTGGTTTCTGGAATTAAAAATGAATTTCAATTAAGAAAAAATATTCAAAAGTAACAGAATCAACACTATAATATGTTTGACATTCAAATACTATTATAATGTATGTATATCTACATCAGTAGTTAGACAAGAGTGGATATAGGTATAACTACTGATAAGAGAGAACGAAATAGACTTAATTTTAATCTGCAATAACTCTTTATTATGAGAAAAATATATGGGAAGTACCAAAAATGCCCTTACAGGAATTGACAAAAAATTTGATATAAATTACTATAACATCACAACGAAACCCATGAAGGGTTCAACTGAAAACTATCAAATTCACAATACCATCAAAAGATGATAGAAAAGCCAAGAAGGCACACAGTAAATGTGTGCCTTCTTTTTTAATTGGAGATAAAAATGGAAAACAAAAAACAACTCTTAAAAAAATACTTTAAAACAGTACCTAATATTGCAATTGCATACTCTGGTGGAATAGACTCGACACTCCTACTTCACATGGCAAAAAAATACGGTACACAAATCAAAGCATATTACGTAAAAAGTATATTCCAAACAGAAGAAGAAGTTCTAAAAGCAGAAAAAACAGCAAAAGAACTAAACGCACAAATTGATATCATAAAAGTTGAAGTAGAAAAAGAAAAAAACATAATGCAAAACGGAGAAAATCGTTGCTACCTATGTAAAAAAATAATATTTACAACAATAAAAGAACACGCAGCAAAAGACGGTTACACACACATAATAGATGGCACAAACGCAAGTGATAACCCACAAACTCGCCCCGGAATGAAAGCTCTCACAGAACTTGGTATATTCTCTCCATTTGCGGAGCTTGGAATAACAAAAAAAGAAATAAGAGAAATAGCAAAAAGTGAAAACCTCACAAACTGGAACAGACCATCTAATTCATGCACTGCAACCAGAATATTAACAGCCACACAAATAACAAAAGAACTCTTAAGCAAAACGGTAAAGGCAGAAAGTGAAATACAAAAACTAGGATACAAAGAAATACGCATAAAAAACGATGGAGAAAAAGCAAATCTACAAATATCGGAAAAAGAAACACAAAAAGCAAAAGTCGAAAAAGCTCAACTGATCACAATCCTAGAAAAATACTACAAAACAGCTCAAATAGACAACGAACCCAGAAAAAGCGAATAAAAAGAAAGGGAGAAAATAATGGAAAATGACACACTACAAATACTTCGACAAATAAAAAATGGGACAACATCACCAGAAGAAGCGCTATTACAACTTAAAACAGCGCCATACAAAGACATAGAATATGCAAAAATAGACCTACATAGAAACATCAGACAAGGAGTAACAGAAATAATATATGGTGCAGGAAAAACGACAGAGCAACTTCAAGGAATACTCACTGTACTAAAAGAAAACAAAAAAAAAGACATAATGATAACCAAACTATCACAAGACAAAGCAGAAAAACTAAAACAAACCCACGACCTCACATACTACAAAGAAGCACAAATAGCCTCACTAGAACGCACTAACTACGAAACACACGGAAGCATAGTCATAGCAACGGGAGGCACAAGCGACATCCCAATAGCAGAAGAATCCGCAATAACAGCAGAACTACTGGGCAACAAAGTCACGAGACTATATGACGTAGGAGTTGCAGGACTCCACAGACTACTATCAAACATAGAACCTCTAATGTCAGCAAGAGTAATAATAGCCATAGCCGGAATGGAAGGGGCACTGGCAAGCGTAATAGGTGGACTTGCTACAGCACCTCTTATAGCAGTCCCTACTAGCATAGGTTACGGGGCAAACTTTGGTGGGTTATCGGCACTTCTGTCAATGCTAAACTCATGTGCAGCCGGAAGCGCTGTAGTAAACATAGACAATGGATTTGGTGCAGCATACATAGCAAACAAAATAAATCACACAGAAAGTGCAAAATAAAATGAAAAAACTACACATTGAATGCAACATGGGTGCGGCAGGAGACATGATAACAGGGGCTCTATATGAACTCATAGAAGACAAAAAAACATACATAGAAATCCTAAACAACATTGGATTAAAAAACACAAAAATAGAAGCTATCACGAAACAAACATGTGGAATAACAGGCACAAAAATAAAAGTAACAATAAATGGGGAAGAAGAACAACAAAACCACGACCATGACCATGAACACGATGAACATTGCCACGAACACCACCACGATCATGACCATGAACACAACGATCATTGCCATGGCGACACACACACACACCACCACGAACACAGCACAATAGAAACAATAAACAGACAAATAGATACAATGCAACTGCCAAAACAGGTAAAAGAAAACGCAAAACAAATATACAACCTAATAGCACAAGTAGAATCGCAAGTCCATAATAAAACAATAAACGAAATACACTTTCATGAAGTAGGCACAAAAGACGCAATAGCAGACATAATAGGAGCATGTCTTGCAATACACATCATTGCTCCGGACGAAATAACAGCAACACCGATAAAACTTGGCTACGGCACAGTCAAATGTGCCCATGGCATAATCCCAGTCCCTGCACCTGCCACAGCACTCCTACTAAAAGGAACACCATGCTACTCAGGCGACATCGAAAGTGAACTCTGCACTCCGACAGGAGCAGCAATAATCAAACACTTTGCGCAAAAATACGAACAAATGAAACAAATGACAATAGAAAACATCGGATATGGAATAGGCACACAGGAACACAGAGAGGCAAACTGCATAAGAGCAATACTAGGAAACATAGACATTGAAAGTCCAACAATAACAGAACTGCAATGCCACATAGACGACATGACAGCAGAGGCCCTAGCTTATGCAAGCCAAAAAATAATGGAAAGCGGAGCACTAGACGTTGCAACTCACGCAATAACAATGAAAAAAGGGCGACTTGGATATTGCTTAACAGTAATATGTTCCACAGAAAACGAAGAAAAAATAACACAAATGATATTGCAAGAAACACTCACAAATGGAGTAAGAATAAAACATTGTGGTAGATCGACACTAACACAACAAATAAAAGAAATAGAAACTCAATATGGAAAAATAAAAGTCAAACAAGCAACAGGAAAAGAAATAAAAAGGACAAAGCCCGAATATGAAGACATAGCAAAAATAGCAAAAGAAACGGGGCAGCCATTTTGTAAAATCTATGACGAAATAAAAAAAGACATAAACTAAAAACAAAAAACAAATAAATAACACACTGGAGGAAAGCCCATGCACATGTCAGACGCTCTAATATCACCCGCTGTATCAATAACAATGACAACAGTCGCAATGACAACACTAGCCTATGCTGTACGAAAACTACAAAAAAGTGACCAACTCACAGAAGACAAAATAACAATGATGGGAATAATGGGTGCATTTGTATTTGCATGCCAAATGATAAACTTCACCATACCAGGCACAGGCTCAAGTGGACACATAGGCGGAGGGCTACTACTTGCGGCAATACTAGGTCCGGCTCCTGCATACATCACAATGGCTATAATCCTACTCATACAAGCACTATTCTTTGCAGATGGAGGGCTAATGGCATGGGGCTGCAACGTAATAAACATGGGGCTACTCACATCGGTACTAGCCTACACACTCATATACAAACCCATAACACGTAACAACATCTCAATTGGAAAAATAAACACGGCATCCATAATAGCAGCGACAATTGGGCTAATACTTGGTGCAACATCTGTAGTAATACAGACACACATCTCACAAATCACAGAACTACCAATAGAAACATTCCTATCCCTCATGGTACCAGTACACATAGTAATAGGAATAGTAGAAGGAATAATAACAGGGGCTGTCCTTACATACATCTATAAAACAAAAAAAGAATACCTCTACATAGAACAGCCAGCACAAACAACGCAGACACCCAGCAACACAACTAAAATCAAAAGTGTAATAATAATATCAACAATAATAACAGCAGGAATACTCTCCCTCTATGCATCACAAAACCCAGATGGACTTGAATGGGCAGTTGCCAAAACAACAAACGACAAAGAACTTACCACGACAAGCACTGCACATCAACAAAGTGAAAAAATAACAGAAAAAATTGCAATAATGCCTGACTATGCACTAAAATCAGGTAACCATACAGAAGCAACACAAACAGCAACAGCAGGAATAACAGGAAGCATAATCACAATAATTCTAACCATACTAACGGGGTACATAATAAGAAAAACAAAAAAATGCAAATAACACCGCAGCAACAACTACGACAAATCGAGCAAAAAGGAAAAGAGCAAACCATAATACACAAACTGCCGCCACTGGTAAAAATAACTCTAACGTTATATTACATAGTGGCGGTAACCTCCGTATCTGCTCATGACCTAAGCAAACTCATAGGAATGATACTCTATCCTGTAATAGTCGCAGAAACAGCAGAAATCTCATACAAACAACTAATCCACAGAATAAAACCTGCACTTCCACTAATACTAATGACAGGAATTGCAAACATATACATAAACAGAGAGCCTGCTATTGCAATAATGGGAACAACAATAACCAAAGGGCTAATATCATACACAACACTAACCACAAAAATGATACTAACAGTAACAGCAGTACTCACCCTTGTGGCAACAACTCCGATAGAAAAAATAAACGACGCACTAACAGAAATAAAAATTCCAAAATTCATAACAATGCAAATAACACTCACATATCGTTACATAACAGAACTCATAAGAGAAACCGAAACAATGCAAAAATCCTACATAACACGAAGTGGAAACACAAAAAACATAAAAATGAAAGACCTAGGGGCATTTATAGGCACCTTCCTAATAAAAAGCATAGAAAAAGCGAAAAAAGTAACACTATCAATGAAATGCAGAGGATACAACGGAAAATACTACACGACAAAAAAAGAAAAAATAACAAAAAAGGAATACATGATAGCAACAGCGCTATTCACATCAATAGCGATACCGCACCTACTAAACATCAGCATACTCATAAACAACCTAATAACAAAAATAATAAAATAAAGGAAAATAAAAAATGATAGAAATAACAAACCTCACAACACAATACGACGCAAACAGCCAGCCTGCACTCCAAAACGTCACCATAACAATACAAAAGGGAGAAAAAATAGCACTCCTAGGTGAAAACGGATCAGGCAAAACGACACTACTACTCGCAATAGTTGGATTGCTACCACAAACAGCGGGAGAAATAAAAATAGATGGAATAAAAGTAGAAAAGAAAAACCTAAAAGAAATAAGAAGAAAAGTTGGGATAATATTTCAAAACCCAGAAAACCAACTATTTATGCCAACTGTATATCAAGACATAAACTTTGGTGCCATAAACGCACATCAAACAGAAGAAAAAGCTAAAGAAAAAACAGAAGAAATCATCAAATACTATGAACTAGAAAAAATACAAAACAAATCAATAACAGACCTATCAGGGGGAGAAAAAAGGACAACAGCACTTGCGGGAATACTAGTAATGGAGCCACAATACCTACTCCTAGACGAACCAATGACATTCCTCGACGCAAAATCAAAACGCAAACTAACAAACCACATAAAACAACTAACACAAGGAACAATAATAGCCACACATGACCTAGACACCATAAAAGAACTATGCACAAAAGTCATACTAATAAAACAGGGAAAAATAGACAAACAAATTACAACAGACCAACTGCTAAACGACCACGAAACGCTGAAACAATACGGCTACGAAGAGTAACTACCGCTTCAAAGCCTCCAAAGTTAAACCTACAGCAGACTCAATCAACTTAGCAAAAGGCAACTCTGCCAAACCGGCCAGCATAAGACTACACTTATTCGAAGGAATTAAAACCTTAACGGCACGAGACTCACCAACGGCAGAAGCCATAGAAGGCGAAACCTCGCCAAGCAAACCATTTGGCATAACAACCCCAATAGGGCCGACAATAACATCAGCCAACCTGGCATTAAACACCACGGAATTTTCCCCGGTAGCCCCGTCAGAAGCACCGGCACGCAACATAACAGAAGTAGCTACAGAATTTGTGCCTAACGCTCTAACATAAACATCAGGTGCAACACAATGCAACCTCTCAATAAAAGCCTTACCGACTCCGCCTCCCTGACCGTCAATAACAGCAACCAGCAAAGAACCACAAGCCATCCTAATCACCCTCTCACATAGAACTAAAATAATCATAACACAACAAACAAAGAAAAAAGAACAGTAAAATTGACAAAAAGTAAAACGAGTAATAACATATACCCATACCCCCTAGGGTATACAAAAAGAAAAGGGGAAATAAAAATGCATGACTGTATAAACAAAGACACATTTCACAAAAGAATAAACAAAATAATAGGTCAACTAAATGCAATAAACACAATGATAGATAAAGACGAAGAATGCGAGAAAATCCTCACACAAATCAGTGCTGCAAAAAGTGCCCTACATAAAGCGGGGCAACAACTAATAGAAGGTCACCTACACCACTGTGTAAAAGATGGAATAAAACACGGAGATGCAGAAAAAACAATAAATGACTTTACAAAGGCACTTGAATACTTCTCCAGAATGTCATAAACGAGAAAGGACAAAACAAATGGCTCACGATCATACACACGAACACAAACAGACAAATAACATAATAAACCCAACCACATTCACAAACGTAAAACTAACAATATCAGCAATAACACTCATCCTAAGCCTCATAATCAAACCACAAACACTACATGGAATAGACCTCTCATGGATAGCGATAATCCTCTGCGGACTCCCAATAATCATAGCTGGATTTACAAATGCTATAAAAGAACACGAAATAAAAGAAGGACTACTTGTAGCAGTTGCCATGACAGCTGCAATAGCCACAAAAGAATACTTTGCAGCAGCAGAAATAGCCATACTAATGGAACTTGGCGAAACACTAGAAGAACGCACAATAGCCAAAGCTAGAAAAGGCATAGAAAAACTCATAAAACTAAGTCCACAAACAGCAATAAGAATAGAAAACTCAACGGCAAAAATAATTCCTGTAGAACAAATACAAATAAACGACACACTAAGAGTCCTTGCAGGAGAAACAATACCGGTAGACGGAATAATCACAAAAGGCAACACCTCAATAGACCAATCAATACTAACAGGAGAACCTATACCTCAAGACAAAAACGTCGGAGACGAAATATACAGTGGAACAATAAACAAATTTGGCACATTCGAAATGAAAGCGAGCAAAACAGCAGAAAACAGCTCCATGGCAAGAATGATAAAACTAGTAGAAAGTGCCGACTCAAACAAAACAAAAATATCCAAACTAGCAGACAAAATTGCGACATGGGTAGTAATCACAGCCTTCACCACATCAATTGGTACATGGTTCTACACAGGAGAAATTCTAAGAGCAGTCACAATACTTGTAGTATTTTGCCCTTGCGCACTCATACTTGCCACACCAACAGCAATAATGGCCGCAATAGGAAACGTAACAAAAAGCGCCTACCTAGTAAAAGAGGGAGATGCACTAGAAAAACTTGCAACAGTAGACACAATAGTAATGGACAAAACAGGCACAATAACAACAGCAAACCTAAAAGTAGAAAAAATAACCACCACAGACACAAGTGACGAAACAGAACTATACCAAAAACTAGCTACGGCAGAACTACTATCAGAACACCCACTAGGCAAAGCTATAATACAATCCTACAAATCTACACATAACACAGAAATAACAGAACCGGAAAACTTTAAACTCATACCGGGCAGAGGAATAATAGCAACGGTAAACGGAGAACAAATCACAGCAGGCAACAAACAACTACTACATGAAAATGGAATAGAAACAAAAGAAACAGAAGAAAGCGAACAGCAAAAAGCACAAGGAAAAACAATAATATGGATAGCTACAAACGGCACACAAAGTGGCTACATAACACTAAGTGACACAATAAAAGAAAACGCAAAAGAAACAATAAAAGAACTAAAAACACAAGGCATAAAAACAATAATACTAACAGGTGACAACGAAACAGCGGCAAAACACATAGCACAACAAACAGGAATAGACTCCTACAAAGCCGACTGCACACCGGAAGAAAAACTAAACGCAATAAGAGAACTACAAAAACAAAACCACATAGTTTGCATGATAGGCGACGGCATAAACGATGCAGCAGCACTAAAAACATCAAACGTAGGAATAGCAATGGCAAAAATAGGAAGTGACATAGCAATAGAAGCGGCAGACATAGCACAAATCAACGATGAAATAAAAGACCTACCGCACCTAATAGCAATATCAAGAAAAATGATGGGCACAATAAAACTAAACATAATACTATCTCTAACACTCAACTTCATAGCAATAGGACTTGCCATGACAGGGAAACTAAGCCCACTAATGGGTGCTCTGGTACACAACGTAAGCTCGATTGCGGTTGTAATCAACTCTACACTTTTGTTGAATTATAAGCGAAGAGTATAAGCACTACTAACATCACAACGTTTAATCAGCGAATATAAGCATCATTAACTTCACAAAACTCAAGAGAGTCATCTCGACGTACTGTTAGTACGCCTTCGGTGGCTCTCTCTTCCTCTTGCATCGTTACTGACACTTCTCTTTGCTGATTGAGTTCCGTTATTTGTTTCTCAAAACCGAGGGTTGTCTCGTAATAAGCACTTTTTCTCTCTGATTTAATATTTTTTTAAATCCCTTAAATCTGTCTCACCGCAATGAATCTATGCGGTGTCCAGTGGCTTGACCTTGGTTTTGACCTTTCCTTTGCCCTTGCTCCTCAATCCTCTTATGGTTACAATATAAAGCAATCAACCCACAACAAAGGAACGATAAAAATGGCAGAAATCAAATTCATACTAGAAGAAAAATATCAATATCCCATCATGTACATGTACAAAAAAATACGGAAAGCAATTCAACCACACATAAAAGAAGAAGAAACATATAAAATTCAATACTGCTCATGCAAGGCAGAAGAGCAAGAAATAAAAGTAGACACAAAAGAAAAAATAATATACCTACCGGAGAAAAAACTCTCAATACTCTGGTGCAAAACATACATACAAACAGCACAAAAAGAAACAGAAATAACAGAACCAGAAAAACAAATGATAAACAAAATGACACAACTAGCAGAAAAAATAGAAACCGCAGAAGAAATAATTGAATGGGACGAAACACATTGCGACCCGGGAACAATAAAAGGCATAGAAATCCCAGACATCACAGAGAAAATGAAAGAACTCACTGAAAAGACAAACTCATTGTTTTTAGAAAAAATCTCACTACACGTTAAGGGTCTACTATAACGAAATGTGATTTGTGTGTTTTTTCAGAGGTATTGCATAAGCACTTCTTACATCACAACGTTTAATCAGCGAAAATAAGTGTCATTAACTTCACAAAACTCAAGAGAGTCACCTTGACGTACTGTTAGTACGCCTTCGATGGCTCTCTCTTCCTCTTGCATCGTTACTGACACTTCTCTTTGCTGATTGAGTTCCGTATTTGTTTCTCAAAACCGAGGTTTGTTTCGTCATAAGCACTTCTTCTCTTTGATTATCTCTTGATTTTTTCTTTTGCCTTAATCTCCCAACCCGGAGACCCCGCATAGTAGCATTGATGAAAAAACTAAATGGTTCACACAAAATCATAGATTTTGTTTCTCTACTTAAACGGTATTTTAGATAAAATCTCTTTCCCTCTCCACACCAATTTCCACTTCGCATCTTGTGAAAAAGCGGAATAATGAGTAAAATCAATGCATAATATAAATTACGAAGGGAACGGTGCGCATGTTACGCAACTTCGTATTGCCAGACACATTGCGTTCCTTAAAATATAAAAACTACCAATTTTTCTTTGCAGCACAAGCTCTTTCATTAACAGCTTTGTGGATGCACAGAGTCGCTATGGGGTGGCTTGTATTTCGCCTCACAGGATCAGACATGGCCCTTGGTGTTGTTGATTTCGTAACATCACTTCCAATACTTCTCTTCTCTGCCTTTGCAGGATCAATAATTGAACACTGTGACCTAAGAAAAACACTTGCTATTACACAAAGTTGTTGTGTGTGTGTGGCATTGATACTTGCTTTTTGCACTCTAACCGGCTGGGTAAATTTCAAAATTGTCCTAATAATGAGCTTCACACTTGGACTAATAGACTCATTCGAACTCCCATGTAGATATGCAATAGTCAACTTTCTTGTGGATAAAAAAGAAGATGTCTCAAATGCTGTTGCGTTAAATTCAATGAACTTCAACATGGCAAGAATGGCAGGGCCTACTTTGGCAGGATTTATAATTCACGCAACAGGAGAGGGTTTTTGCTTTATATTAAATGCTTTTGCATACTCTTCGACATTACTTGCAATAAAACAAATGAAAATGACAAAGCCTGCAATAGGCAAAAAGGAAAGCACAAAAGTATCTATAATAAAAGAGACCATAGAGGGAATAAAAGCTGCAAATAGCTTTGCTCCTAGTAAATACATACTTCTTCTTATCACATTCACGGGCTTCTTTGCTTTCCCTGTAATAGTTCTAATGCCTTCCATGGCAAAAGGAGTCTTTGCAGGTACACCTCAGACACTCGGTTTCTTACTAATGGGAGTCGCAATAGGTGCACTTGTAGGCTCAATCGTAATGGCAACACTTAAATCATCAAAATACCACTCGTGGTGGGCGACTAGAACATGTGTAGCCTTTGGAATAGCAGTATCCCTCTTTGCAATATCACCCAACAGCTACATTGGAGTCATACTTGCTGCCCCAGTAGGCTTCTGCATGGTTGTCTCTACCATAGCTTGCAACACATTACTCCAAAATATGGCTCCAGATGATAGTAAAAGTAGGATAATGTCACTATACACGATAGCAATAGTTGGAATACCTCCATTTGGGAGCTTACTTGCAGGCAAAATGGGCGATATGATGGGTACAAGAGCCTCTTTATTTATATGTGGACTACTTGCATCAATGTGTGCCTACGTAATAGAACACAAATTAGACATATTTCACTTAAAAAAAGAAATAATAACAGCGTTAAATGAACAACACGTAGTTTAAAATTTATTAAAAAAAATCAAATAATAAGTAAAATTTGGTGCCAAACTTTAAATTAAGTGATATAATAGAAAAAATATACATACTTTCTATTTTGACTTATTTATAAACTAAAATATTAACTAAGCAAAAACGTTATTTTTTATTTAAAGTTCAGAAAGAAGTGAAAATTTACATGAAAACAATATTGGTAACAGGTGGGCTTGGTTACATAGGGAGTCACACTGTAATAGAACTACTAGAGAACAATTACAATGTTGTGGTTATAGACAACTTGTCTAATTCAAAAATAGAAGTTTTAGAAAAAATAGAAAAAATAACGGGTAATACACCTAAATTTTACGATGGTGACGTAAGAGATGCCGGAAAATTAGATCAAATATTTACAGAAAACAAAATAGACTCGGTGATACACTTTGCAGGATTAAAAGCAGTAGGTGAATCATGTGAGCAACCGATTAAATATTATGATAACAATTTGACAGGCACAATAAACTTAATAAAAGCAATGAAAGCCCACGACTGCAAAAACTTTGTATTCTCGTCATCTGCCACAGTATATGGAGAAAAAAACCCTATTCCTTATATAGAAACTTACCCTACAACAGGAGTAAGCCCATATGGACAGACCAAAAAAATGGTAGAAGACATCTTCATAGATATATGCAAAACAGATAAAGAATGGTCAGTAGCACTACTTCGCTACTTCAACCCAATAGGAGCACACAAATCTGGATTGATAGGAGAAGACCCCAAGGGAACACCAAACAACCTCTTCCCCTACATAGGAAAGGTTGCAGTTGGAGAACTTCCGTACCTAAACGTATGGGGAAATGACTATGACACAATAGATGGGACAGGTGTAAGAGACTACATCCATGTAGTAGACCTTGCACAGGGGCACATAGCAGCACTCAAACACATATTAGACAACAAAGAGCTTCTCATACTAAATCTAGGAAGCGGAAAAGGAACTAGTGTGCTAGAAATAATACACTCATTCGAAAAAGCATCTGGGAAAAAAATACAATACAAAATAGGACCCAGACGTCCTGGTGACATCGGTGAATACTACGCAGCCACGCAAAAAGCGAAAGAAATCCTTGGGTGGGAAACAAAACTTGATATAGATGATATGTGTAGGGATGGCTGGCGCTACTTTTTTCAAGAACATAAGCCTCATTAACTTTGCAAAGCTTGATTTTCTTTGTTCGACGTAGCCATAAGTACGTTGTCACTTCAGAAAATCACACGTTGCTTTGTTACTAAGACTTCTCTTCTTGAAAAATAACAAGAATAAAATTTCACCTAGACTATGTCTTGTTGGCGAAAAATATTTATGTTTTTAGTTTTTCAGCTTTTATCTTTTGCCCTTAATCGTCTCACCGCAAGTACTAATGCGGTGTCCAGTGGCTTAGACCTTGAGGTCTTATTTTTTTGTTTTACGTTCTTGCTTTCAAATTTTTAGTTAACTAATCATCATTATTTCATAAATAACAACTCGGAGGGGTACTAATGAACGAACAAAACACAGCACCACAGAACGATGACTTTGTAGAAATATCATTACTCGACATGCTAATAATACTGGCAGAAAACAAAAAGAAAATAATTGCTACGGCATTACTCTTTGGCGTAATTGCTTTTGGTTATGCTACTTTCTCAAACAATAATGCCCGGCATGAATATGTGAGCAAACTACAAGCAGCTCCTATCGGATTTAATATGAACAAATCTGAGAATAAATCAATTCTTATTTCGTCTGATTTGCTTGCAGCAATGTTTAAGAGTGATGTTGTGTTGGATTCAGTAATAGACGATATGAACCTCCTTGTGAAAGGTGATTCACGCCAAAAAGTTAGAGCCGAAATATTGATTGGAATAAATACTGAGGTAGCAAAGGATTCTAGCGGAGTTGTAACATTAAGCGTTTCTTCACAAGACCCTCAAAAGGCACAGCAGATAGCAACTTCGATATATAACGAAACATTCAAAGTTCTAGAAAATATTGGTGGAGCATTTATTCTACAGCTTATATCTCCTGCCGATTTACCAGGAACGCCTCAAATATCAGGAGCGAAAAACACTAAGAAAACAGTCGTACTTGCCACAATTCTTGGCTTGTTTATGGGGATATTCTTTGCATTTATAAGTCACTTCTGGTCTGTATCGTCAAGTGACCCAGAAACAAAAGAAAAAATCGCAAAACTGAACTCTCTGCTTGGTTTTAAAAAATAGATTTTTGATTTTAAAAGTATAAAATTTCATCTCCGATGTTATTTGTATTTAAGTTCTGTTTCACTGTTGTTTGAGGGTTTTGTCTTTATTCTCCGTTGCACCGCAATGCTTAAATGCGGTGTCCGGTGGCTTTGACCTTGCTTTTGATTTTAATGTTTTTGCTTTTGACCTTGCTTTTGATTTTAATATTTTGGTTTTGCGCTTGTTTTAATTTTTGCCTTTATCCTCATTACCACATCATTCACGAAATAAGGTGCTTCTATGTTAGAAAAAGAGAACAAAATAATAGTAAAAATGATGTCTATATTTCTCAAGCTCGCTTCACGTGGAAGATACGTTCTTGCGTTAGATGCTATTGCTTTGGCATTTGCTGTCTACATGGGCTATGCACTTAGACTATCATTTCTTATTGAGCCTGCTTATGTCACAGAATTATTTCAGACAATGGCAGTCTTTTCTCTTTGTGTTCTAACATCACTTGTAATAGGTAAGACATATAAAACAGTATGGCCACGTGCCAGCATAGAAGAATATGTATCATTTTTTCACTCCTACATATTTGGAGTTATAGCATTTTTGATAATACTTAAATTAACAACAGACTTCTTACGCATACCACGTTCATCTATATCTATAATGATATTCTGTGGAGCAATCTTTATGACAGCATCTCGTGGTATATGGAAACTAGCTTTTACCTGTCGTAAAGGCAGCAATGGCAAAGGAGAACAAAAAGCCATAATAGTTGGAGCAGGAGAAGCCGGAGTAATAATAGCAAGAGACCTTATTCGTTATGACAACGAACTAGAACCAATAGGATTTATCGACGACAAAAAAGAACTGCAGGGGATGACTGTAGCATCACTAAAAGTTCTTGGTACAACAAAAGAACTTCGCAGAATTGTAATATCTCAAAATGTAGAAGTTGTCCTCATTACTATACCCTCTGCTAAAGGGACACAGATCAAAAAAATTATAGACACACTTACTGGACTTGATATCACAGTTCGAGTCCTACCTGGGATACTAGATATGGCAGGAGGAAAAGTCGCAGCAGAAAAATTACGCTCTGTAAGTTTAGAAGACCTCTTGCGTCGTGACCCAATAAAACTTGACACCTCAGAGATAGAAAAAATAGTAAAAGGCAAAACAGTCCTAGTTACAGGTGCAGGCGGATCAATAGGGTCAGAAATCTGTCGCCAAGTAATTGCTCATAATCCGGCACAACTACTTGCATTAGGCCATGGAGAAAACTCCATCTATACTCTACTTGAGACAATAAACGAAGCTGGAATAAAAATACCAGTAAGACCAATAATTGCAGACATTGCAGACATAACAACAATGAAAACAATATTTGAAAAGCACAAGCCACAAGTAATATTTCATGCGGGTGCTCACAAACACGTACCACTAATGGAAGAAAACCCAAGAGAAGCGCTACGCGTAAACTCCTTTGGTACATACAACCTAGCACTACTTGCAGGGGAACACAAAGTAGAACGCATGGTAATGATATCCACAGATAAAGCAGTAAACCCAACAAGCGTAATGGGTGCAACAAAAAGACTTGCAGAAAAACTCATGCTCTCAGTACAACAGAAATATCCAACAACAGCATACATGGTAGTAAGATTTGGAAATGTACTTGGTAGCAGGGGTAGTGTAGTACCTAAATTCGAAAAGCAAATCGCAAAAGGCGGTCCTGTCACAGTAACTCACAGAGACATGGTACGTTACTTCATGCTCATACCCGAAGCCGTAAGCCTCGTACTCCAAGCTGCAACAATGGGACGTGGCGGAGAACTCTACGTCCTTGACATGGGAGAACCGGTTAACATCACAGAAATGGCAGAAACCTTAATTTGTCTTCATGGTAAAGAGCCATACAAAGACATAGACATAGAATTCTCAGGCATAAGACCGGGAGAAAAACTATACGAAGAACTCTTCTACGACAACACACATGTAGATACCACAACACATACAAAAATATTTAAGACAAAATTAGTCCCGGAAGAAAAAGACCTAGAACCTATAATAACGACAATGTTAAAAGAATCTGCTGAGGGTATAATAGACAAAGCAGAACTTAAAAAAGAAATATTTAACCATGTAGATGAAATAAGACCCACAGAACAATAAAAGAATTTAAAGAAGAGAGCTGTTAGTAATGGAGCAAAAAGATATGAGAGTAATCCCATTTTCACCACCCGACATCACAGATGAAGAAATAGCGGAAGTTACTAAGGTACTAAAATCTGGATGGATAACAACTGGACCTGAAACAAAAAAGTTTGAAGAAGAAATCGCAACTTTCATAGGTGTTGATAAAGCCATTTGCTTAAATTCAGCCACAGCTGCAATGGAAATGACTCTCAGAGTCCTAGGCATCGGTGAGGGTGATGAAGTAATCACATCTGCATACACATACACAGCTAGTGCCTCTGTTATAGACCACGTCGGGGCAAAAATTATTCTAGTAGACACACAGCCAAATTCAATTGAGATGGATTATGATAAATTAAAATCAGCGATAACAGAAAAGACAAAAGTAATCATTCCTGTAGACTTAGCAGGGAAAATGTGTGATTATGACAAGATTTTTGAGATTATAGAAAGCAAAAAAACTTTATTTAAGGCAAATAATGAAATTCAGTCTAAATATGAACGAATAATTATTCTTGCTGATGCAGCTCATGCGTTTGGGGCAAAACAAAAAGGCAAAAACTGTGGTCAAATTGCAGACTTTACCTCATTCTCTTTTCATGCCGTAAAAAACCTAACAACAGCAGAAGGTGGAGCTGTTGTCTGGAGAAATGTGGAAGGAATAAACAACGAAGAACTATATAAGCAATACATGCTACTTAGCTTGCATGGTCAATCGAAAGATGCCCTTGCAAAAACAGATATAGAAGGATCGTGGGAGTATGATATTGTAAGTCCAGCTTTTAAATGTAATATGACAGATATTATGGCCGCAATTGGTTCTGTTCAGTTGCATCGCTATCCTGAATTACTCAAAAGAAGAAAAGAAATAATATCTAAATACAACAAAGCTATGGACAAACTTGGTATTGAGTACATACATCACTATACAGAAGATAATACATCTACAGGACACCTCTATATTACAAGAGTACCTAACATTACACTAGAACAGAGAAACGAAATAATTATAAAAATGGCAGAAAACGGAATTGCTACAAATGTCCACTATAAGCCATTGCCACTTCTAACAGCATATAAAAATTTAGATTTTGACATAAAAGACTATCCGAATGCATATAATTTCTATAAGAACGAAATAACACTGCCATTACATACCTTACTAAGTGATGAAGATGTAGAGTATGTAATAGAGATATATACTGACATAATAAACGAAATGAGATCTAGCAAATAACCATGTCAGAAGATTTCATTGCTAGTTACAATAAAGGGACCCTTGTAATAAAGAGGTTATTTGATATTTTTGTCTCTATTGCTGGTCTTTTGTCTCTATTGCCTTTTTTTCTTGTTTTTTCACTTTGGATAAAGGTTGATTCTAAAGGTCCTGTTTTTTTTAGACAAACAAGAGTTGGTAAGAATGGGAAATTGTTTCGTATCTTTAAATTCAGAACAATGGTAGTAGATGCAGAAAGAAAGGGTCTTCAAATAACAACTAACTCTGATTCTCGAGTAACAAAGGCAGGAACATTTTTAAGAAAAACAAAAATAGATGAGCTACCTCAACTAATAAATGTTTTTATTGGAGATATGAGTTTTGTGGGACCGAGACCAGAAGTTCCAAAATACATTGATTGCTATCCTGAGTCTATCAAAAAGATAGTTTTGTCTGTACGCCCTGGTATAACAGACAGGGCTTCAATAGAATTCAAAGACGAAAACGATATGTTGGACTCATCTTCGGAACCGGAACGGACCTATATAAATGATATTTTGCCTATAAAACAGAAATACTATGTGGAATATGTATCTCACATATCTTTCTGGGGAGACATTAAAATTATATTGGATACAATAGGGGAAATAATGTGAAAATACTTTTAATAAACCACTATGCGGGCTCTGTCTATCATGGAATGGAGTTTCGTCCATACTATTTGGCAAGAGAATGGGTAAAGATGGGTCATGAGGTCATTATTGTAGCTGCGTCATTTTCCCACCTAAGGCAAAAGAATGTTGAGATGTATGCACCTATAAAAGAAGAAATTATTGACGGAATTAAATACATTTGGCTAAAAACGCCATCGTATCAAGGTAATGGACTTGGCAGAATAATGAATATGCTGTCTTTCCTTTGCAAACTATATAGATACTTAAAACATATTACAAAAGATTTTGTCCCAGATGCAGTCATTGCCTCATCTACCTATCCATTAGATTCATATCCTGCAAATTGGATTGCAAAGAAGCATAGTGCAAAATTTGTGTTTGAACTACATGACTTATGGCCAATGTCACCAATGGTACTAGGTAACATGTCTAAATACCATCCATTTATATGGATAATGCAACGTGGCGAAGATTACTGGTGCAGAAATGCTGATGTTGTAATATCTTTACATCCTGGTGCTTATAGGCATTTAACGGAACGTGGGTTGCTGATAGAAAAATTTAATGTAGTCACAAATGGTATAGAAATTTCAGAATGGATAGATATTAATACACCAGAGATACCTTTGAAGCATCTTGATTGTATAAGGTCTTTAAGAAAACAAAGGAAATTTATTTTAGGCTATGCTGGAGGTCACTCACTTAGTAATGGCCTTGAGTTAATGTTAGAGGTTGCTGATATTTTGCGTTGTGAAAAAGAAATAAGCTTTGTTTTTGTGGGACAAGGTCAACAAAAAGAAGATTTAATCCTGAGAGCCAAGAAACTTGGGTTAGACAATGTTCATTTTTTACCTCCAATTCCCAAGAGAGCGATACCAAAGTTTTACCACTATGTGGATGCTTTGTTTTGTTGTTTACCGAGAAGCCCGTTATTGAAATTTGGAGTGGTTATGAACAAAACTTTTGAATTTATGATTGCTAAGAAACCTGTTGTATGTGCGAATTCGTCAACTTTTGATCCTGTCTCAGAGTCGGCTTGTGGCTTCACTGTCCCGTCTGGTGATGCTGTTGAAATGGCAGAGAAGATAAAGGAAATTAGAAAACTTCCGGAATCAGATGTTTTAAATATGGCTACAAATGGCTATGAATATGTTTTGTCAAATTATTCCTATCCATTTTTAGCACAAAAATTTATAAATATCTTGTTAAAAACTCTGAATTAACTATCTGTAATTTGGATTTTACGCAAGGTTACAACATATTTTGAAGGGAAGGTTTTGTTTTCGTGAGTCAATTATATGAAAAAATTTTACAAAAAAAAGAATTTATATCTTTAATAGGCTTAGGTTATGTAGGTATGCCAATAGCTGTGTCTTTTGCAGAAAAAGTAAATGTTATAGGCTTTGATTTAAACAAGGAAAAAATCCAGCAATATTGTGACGGAATAGATCCAACTAAAGAGATAGGAGACGAGGCTATAAAGAACACATCTGTGTACTTTACATCGGATGAAGAAGATTTAAAGAAGGCAAAGTTTCATATAGTAGCAGTTCCAACTCCTATTAATCTTGACCATACACCAAATTTAGCACCAGTTGAGGGTGCAAGCAAAATTGTTGGACGTAATCTAACCAAGGGTTCTATAGTAGTTTACGAATCTACCGTTTATCCAGGTGTCACAGAAGATGTGTGTATTCCAATTCTTGAACAAGAGTCTGGTCTTAAATGTGGAATTGATTTTAAGGTTGGTTATTCTCCAGAAAGAATTAACCCTGGAGATAAACAACATAGATTAGAAAACATTCGTAAGGTCGTTTCTGGCATGGATTTAGAGACTCTAAACGAAATAAAAAATGTATATGATATTGTAATAAAGGCTGGAACTGTTGCTGTTTCTACAATAAAAACAGCTGAAGCCGTTAAGGTAGTTGAAAATAGTCAAAGGGATATAAATATAGCTTTTATGAATGAATTAGCTATGGTCTTTGATCGCATGGGAATTGATACAAATGAAGTCGTTGATGCGATGAATAGTAAATGGAACGCATTAGGATTTCGTCCTGGTTTAGTTGGTGGACATTGCATAGGAGTAGATCCGTACTATTTTACATATGAGGCAGAAAAGCTCGGTTATAACAGTCAAATAATTTTATCTGGGCGTAAAATAAATGATGGTATGGGAGAGTTTGTAACTAATGCAATAATAAAGCAACTTATAATAGCTGGAAAAGCTCCAAAGAAATGTAGAATTGCTATTTTAGGTTTAACTTTTAAAGAAGATTGTCCCGATATACGAAACAGTAAAGTAAATGATATTGTAAAAAAACTTGCGGATTTGGGAATAGAACTACTTGTTGCAGATCCATATGTAGATTTTACTGAGGCAAAAAGAGAATATAATATAAATTTAACTCCTATTGAAGAGATTAAAGATGTTGATTGTGTTGTAATAGCCGTATCACATTCTCAGTTTAAGAATATGACATGGGATGATCTAGCTAAAATGTATGGCATCGAGATTCCTAATGAAGAGCGCGTGCTAATAGATATTAAAGGAATCAAAAAAAAGAACGAGGCATTAGAAAAAGGTTATCTCTACTGGAGATTGTAAAAGGAGTTTAGCGCTAATTAAGAAATTTTTATGAATCTTTGCAGGAGCAAGTGAACTATTTAAAGATGTGGACGTGGAAAAATGAATGTTTCTAGTATGACAATTGATGTGCTTGTCGCTACACTTTATCCTGAAGTAGAGGAACTAATAGCTAAAATGAAGATACAGTCAAATGCTATAGTTTGCTCTCAATGTGCCTCCTTTGTTAAAAGAGAAATTGATTTTCATGGGTATAAAGTCGCTAATTTATGTTTTGACGAGACTGGCGTAGGATTGAACAGGAACAATGCTTTGATGCGTTCAAAAGCTGATGTTTGCTTGTTAGCAGACGATGACGTTGTATATAGGGATGGGTACCCAGAGATTATAAAAAAATCATTTAATGATAATCCAACTGCAGATATACTAATTTTTAATCTTGCGAATAAGACATCAGGATATAACTATTCAAAAAAGAAAGTTAATTTCTTGAATTTTATGCGTTATGGTGCAGTTCAAATTGCATTTAAACGAAAGCCTGTCTCTTATGCGGGAATTTTTTTTAATACGAACTTTGGTGGTGGAACACAGCATTGCAGCGGAGAGGATACTTTGTTTCTCGCAGATTGTTTAAAGGCTGGATTAAAGGTCATAGCACTCCCAATAGAAATCGGCACTTTGACAGAAACCCGCCCCTCAACATGGTTTGAGGGATTTAACAAAAAATATTTTTTTGATAAAGGAGTTTTTTTTGCAACATTGTCTCCAAAGCTATCCAAAATTTTATGTTTGCAACTGTTGATTAGACACAAAGAAATGCTTTCTAACGGTGTTTCGCTTTTAATTGCTTATAAAGAGATGTTAAGAGGAATTAAATATGTTTTGGAGAATAAAAATGATAAATAAATTTTATCATTTTATGTTTGAAGTCAACCTATTAACCTGGGTGCTTTTGTATAAACTAACCTTGGATTTGCTATATATAATTCTCCAGGTTACGTCTTTTGCCTATGTTGGATACACTTTAAATATTGATTATTTTAAGATTGTATTTGGCTGGTTAATTTACATATCTATATTTAGAGTGATCAAGACAAATGTAGACAATGTCATCACGTTGTTTGCTTACACTTTTTTTGCTTTAAGCATTGCCCCATCTGTTACTTTGTATCAATTTTATGATAAATGTCAGCTTTGGATGTTAATGATTCAAGTCTTTGCGTTGTTGCTAATTTATTTATTTTCAAGGATACGATTTTTTAAGAATACAAGTATAAAGCAGGTGTCTTCTTACTCCTTTAGTGTATCAATTTTTGTCATGTTATATTTGCTGATTTTTTTTATATATTCTTTATGTAAACATGGATTGCCATCCTTTGAACTTTTGAGTCTCTATTCTATCTATCAAGTTAGGGCTATAGCCAAAATATCGCTCTTAGAATCATGTATTATGAATATTACTTGTAAAATTATTATTCCGATAGTTATTGTTTTCTCTTGCAAAGAGCACAAATATCTTAAGATGTTGATTGGAATATTCATTCAGTTGTATATTTATAGTGTTACAGGATTTAAGACGTTTTTATTTATTCCATTTGTACTCCTAGGGGCTTTTGGGCTGAGAGGGCAAGAGATAAAGAAAGTTATTTTTATGGGGCTGTCTGTTTCTTTGTGTTTTGCTAGTTTGTTCACTTTTATTACTGGAGATTACATGCTCTATGCACTAATAGGAAATAGAGCTGTGTTCCTGCCTGCAATAATTAAGTGTGCATATTTTGATTACTTCTCTAAAAACGAATTTGTTTATTTTACTCAAAATACCATAGCTAAGATATTAGGAATACAAAGTAACTACTCTGTGAGTGTCCCGAACCTCATAGGGGAAAAATATTTCGGTGATTTTAATATGTGGACGAATACAGGTTTTATTGCTGATGCATATTCTAATATGGGAATTATTGGTGTTCTTGTTATCTCTATCCTTATGGCACTAATCTTAAGAATGGCCTATATTTCAATGGACAAAGCAGAAGGGGATGCCAAATCGATACTTTTATCAATATATCTTTTATATTTTGTTGTCTTAAATGATGGAGCTCTAATATCTACTTTTATTTCAGGTGGCTTGATTGTTTGGGTTGCAATTTCTGTTTTTATAAATTTTAATAAACCTTCTTTTAGGAAAAACTCTTAGTGCTTACCATAAAGGAGGAATTTGTATCTTTAATGATATATTCCATTTTTGCTTATTAGTTTATTTATATAATGATTGTTAGGTGAATCCTTTTGTCTAAAAGAGAGTGTAACTCCTTAATTGTTTTATGTAGAACCGTTGGAATGATTATGATAGTCGTGTGTCATTTGGGAACAGCATTAGACAGTTCTGTAGTTGGTCAAGCTTTTCAGGTTGGAGTGCAACTTTTTCTTTTTATCTCAGGTTATTTATATAGTAATGTGAAGATTGAAAATATGAAAAAATGGGCAAATAAAAGATTTTTGCGGATATGTATACCATGTTATATCTTTATATCATACGCATTACTTATCTCTTTCATTCTGAACAAAACAACAGATTATAGAATGCTAATACTAGCCATGTTAAATCTACAGGGATACCATCATGTCTTTGCATTTTTACCATATTTAGAACAAATTAGTGGCACAGCACATTTATGGTTTATAACGGTTATTTTTATATGCTATGTTGTTATGACTACCATAAAGTCCATAGAAACTAAAATTGCTTTGACCAAAAACTTTGTGATGGTGTTTCTACTCCTTTTTCTGATAATCACATTCTGTTTAGGAATTTTGGGAATAAGGCTTGATTATATTTTAATTTATATGCTTGGGTATTTTTATGCCCGATATAGAGATGAGAAGCTAAGCCTGTCGAAGGTGAAAGTATTTTTGTGTATTATTGTTGCCTTGGTTCTTAGAGTTCTAATGAAACAATACTGTGATGTGCATGGTGATAACAATTTATATCTATATGTTGTCATACCTTTTTCCTATAATTTGCTTGCCTTTGGACTCTTTAAATTATTTGAACTTCTAAATGTTTACATATCAAGTTTTTGGAATATCTCTTTACTTAGAACCCCTGTTTTATATTTAGATGCGTTGTCTTTTTATGTGTATATAGTTCATTATCAATTTATAGATTCACCTTTCTCCTTGATTCATTTGACTAATAACTTAGTGCTAAACATCTCTTTAATTATAGCTCTAACAATTACTTCTGCTATTGTTCTCAAATATATTTCTGAAAAAGCGATTAAGCTTATAAATGGGGATTGCACTGACTAAACCATATAAAACATATTACTTTAGAGCATCTTCTAAATATCGTGTAAAAGAGGTTGTAAAATGAAAAATGCTCTTAACAATGAAAATTTGAAACTTAATTTATTCTTTAATATTGTTTATCAAGTTGTAACTGTTTTGACTCCATTGATTGTTATCCCAAAGTTATCACGTGTTTTTGGACCAAGTTATATAGGTTTAAAGAGTTATACGTTTTCAATTGTGTACTATTTCGCTGTTTTTGGCGTTTTAGGGCTTGATATGTATGGACAGAGAAAGATTGCGTTGGAAAAGGATGACATAGAGAGACGTAGTTCTAACTTCTGGACCATTTATCTGACTCGATTTATTTTGGTTAGCTTCAGTCTATTCCTTTTTGTTGTATATTTTATAAACTTTTCAAAAAATCCTTTTGAAAAATTTGTTTTTTCTTGTTGGACTATTTATCTCGTAAGAGAAATGATAAATCCTATTTGGTTTTTACAAGGACTTGAAAAGTTTACATTGTTGTCGGTTTGCGAAATACTATCCCAAATAGCTTATGTCTCATGTGTGTATCTATTTGTAAATCAAAAGGAACAGCTCCCTTTATATGTGTGTATTTATACAATTATTCCGTTACTTATATCTTTGAACTATTTTATAATAGTATTGCGACATGTTAACTTTGTTAAAATTAAGAAAAATGACATGTTCTTGATAATAAAAGAATCATTTGTATATTTTGTACCGACGATTGCTACTGCAATTTACTCTATGGCTGATAAAACAATGCTAGGTGTTTTCGATGTATACAAAGTATCAACTGGTTTATATGAATCAACGGAAAAACTCATTAAAGTTGCGTTGGCAATCTCAACCTCTTCTTTTACTATTATTAGAACAAGGATGTCGTATTTGTATGGCAAGGGAGCAATTGAACAATTCAAGTATAATAGCAGAAAATTCATTTCATTCTCCATGTTCTTGTGTTGGCCTATATTGTTTGCGATCGTTGGTATTGTAGAAGATTTTGTGCCTATTTTTTGGGGACAGGGTTTTAACGAAGTGATTGTTTTGTCATATCTCTTTGTATTAATAATTCCAGCTTTGATTGTGAGCGGACTATTGCAGGCAATGTACATATTCCCGTTGGGTTTACAAGGAACAATGAATTTATATTATGTAATAATTGCCACACTTAACGTTGTTATGAACTTAATTTTGATTTCATATTATGGAATTTGGGGAGCAATTATTTCATCAATACTTGCGGAGAGTTTACTGGCTGTTATTTTAATTATTAAAGCTAGAAAAATTATTGAGACAAAGTTTTTTCTTTTTTACTCATGGAAGTATATCCTTGCCGCTGTGTTTATGCTAGGAGCAATGAAATTTGTTTCTGTTAGCGTGGATGCAAGCCCTATCTGTAAGCTTTGTTTTGAGTTTATAATCGCAGTTGTCACATACTTTAGTGGGTGTATCCTGCTTAGAGATAACTTTGTTGTTACTCAATCTAGGCAGTGTTTTTTGAAGTGTTATAGTTTTCTAAAGAGTTGATTGTATTTTATATTTGTCTAGAAAGAAAAATTATTAAAAGATGGTGGGTGAGAATACTTTGCCGAAAAAAAACGTAATTTTATTAATAATTGATTCTTATAACTACTCTAGAATTCGTTCAAATGATGAGGGGAAAAAAAGACTAGCCCCCTTTTTTAAAAAACTAGAAGAAAAGTCAATTTATGCAACAAATATGTTTTCTCAGGCTCCGTACACAGAAGCTGCAGAAATGTCTTTGTATTGTGGTCAAAATGTTCTTGATTATGGAGGCTACTTGAAGCGATTTGCAGATACACCTCTTACAATCTTTGAAGCATTTAAGTCAGCCGGATATGACACGTATTATAATTCATATCAACCTCAGTGTTTCCCATCAAGTGTTAAAAGAGGAATAACTGATATATACAACAATGTAGGTTTTGATTTTAATGCAATATGGTCATATCGTTTAAGCTTATATTCTGAGATGTACAAGAAAAAAGAAATAACAAATAGGGACTATCAAGATCTGGAAGATATTTTAGAAGATAATTTTAAAGAATGGTATAGTTTTATTGACGGATTAAGAAATAAAGACAAATCATTGGAAATGATATGTAAAAACAGTAAAACATATGATGAAGATTCTGTGAGAAAGTCTTTGGATATGGAGTATTCCAGATATCTCTTATCAAAGAAAAAATATATACAGGATATTCTTGAATTAGGATTTTCTCATCCACTCTTTTCTATTCCAGCTTATAAACAAGACAACAAAGTAACCTCAAAGAAAACGGTGGAATATGTTAGAAAAGAACTATATTTTCCTTTTATAAAAATATATTTTTTAAATCTATATTACAATTTTAAAAACAATAAATTTCCATTCAAAAAAATGTTTAACTTACTTAAAGCTTATTTTCAAACGAGAAATTCTGCCAGCTTCAAAAATATATTAAAATTTTTATTTTATACGTTTAATATTTATTTTGACACGGATTTATTTGAAAGAATTTCAAAAAACTATTCATCTTTTAAAAATGCCCCAAGTATGGATACACACTGCAAACAATACTTTTCTTGGTTGAAAAAAAGGGTTTCCAATAACCCCTATTTTGCTTGTATACATGTAGATGATATACACAATCCTGAAATTTTTTTCACATATGATAGTGAAGATATTGATCAGCTGTCTCGTGAGATTTTAAATATAAAGAAATTTTTGGGAAACATACCTAAAACATTTAAGGGATCAATAACACACGACTTATCTCTAATGTACATAAATAATATTTTTGAATCATTTGTGCATAAATTAGAGGAACTTGGGGCAATGGAAGATACCATTGTTTGTGTGACAGCAGATCATGGCTATTCTTTTTCGTATAATCCGGTAAGAGAATCATACATAACAAATTTTTATTTGGAAAATTATAGGGTGCCATTCTATTTATTTGGAGTAAATATCTCCCCATTACAAATTAGTTCATTGGTTGCATCTAAAGATATTCCTGTAACGCTATTGGATATTTGTAATTTAGATGTTGATAAATCTTTTACAGGCACTTCTCTGCTCACAAGTAGGGATACTAAAGATAATATTAACTATATAGAATACCTTGGAGGAGGTTGCCCGCATTTACTTAAAAGGGACTTACAGTTAGCTGTTTTTGATGATAGGTATATGATTGCGACGATACTTCCGTTGAGAGAAGCTATAACAATAGATAAAATTCAATATATATATAACCTAAAGAAAGACCCCTTACAGAAGACCAATCTACTTACTGTCCCATCTTTTGATAAAAACGATATTATGTATTTATTCAATAAAATGGAAAGAAGATTTGAGTCTCTAAAAGAGAAATATTTGAACGTAGGTGCTGATTTTGACAACTAAATTACATGAAACTTTATTGGAAATACTTGATGTAGTTGACTCGATTTGTAAAAAACACAACATTCAATACTTTCTAGATTCTGGTACAGCTTTAGGGGCTTACCGTCACCATGGTTTTATTCCGTGGGATGACGATATTGACATCGGTATGCTCTATGATGATTACGTTAGGTTCTTGAAAATCGCAACCCAAGAGTTACCAAAGGATTATTTTTTACAAGACACTTCCACGGAGAAAGAATGTCCTTATATTTTTGCTAAAGTACGTAAAAATGGAACATTATATATGGAATGGTGTAACAGAAATCTTGATATTAACCATGGGGTTTATATAGATGTTTTCCCATATTACAAAACGCCACGAGATTTTAAAGAAAGAAAGAAGTTTTTAAGAGCTATGGAATGGATAGGACGTTTCTTCTACATAAGGACATCACCAGATAGAGATAAACGTTATGACGGTTCTATTCGGTGGTTTATTATTGCGTTCTTTAGGAGGGGGCTACACTACCTTTCATGCCTTATCCCTCGCTCAATCATGATTGAATTTATAACTAAGTATAGTAGAAAGTACAATGATGTCGTAGATGGATTATTTTCTCCGTACTACAAAAGTTTAACAATCCCGAGTCAATATGTATGTTTTGAAAAATCGGATTTATTGCCAGTTAAAACACTAGCTTTTGAGAACAGGTGCTATCCTGTACCCAACAAGATTGAATTATATCTAGAATGTGTTTATGGAAACTATATGCAAATGCCTCCAGAAAAAGAAAGGGTAGGACATCTACCATATAAAGCTACATATTAAATTTAATTTTGAGGATAAGAAGAATGACTGCTACTTGCAAGTATATATAAGTTAAAGTGTCTAGTAGCGTTAGAAAGAATTGATAGTGACAGAAAAACTATTTCTTTAATTATAGTAACTAAAAATTTGGGAATATAAAACCATAAATATAGATAAAATTATATATTACAACGGGGTAGCGATTACAGATGTATACAAGATACATAAAGAGAATAATTGATATAACACTGTCTTTCCTGGGAATAGTTTTCTTATCCCCTTTGTTGCTGTATATAGTTTATAAAATAAAAGCAACCTCAAGGGGTCCTGTGTTTTTTAGGCAGAAAAGAATAGGTCTTCACAAAACTTACTTTGAAATATTGAAATTTAGAACAATGAGAATAGACACACCAAGTGATGTCCCGACTCATTTATTAGAAGACCCAGAGCAGTACATAACATCTATTGGCAAATTTATGAGACGTACAAGTTTGGACGAATTGCCACAGATATTCAACATCCTAAAAGGTGAAATGTCCATAATTGGACCTAGACCATGTTTGTGGAATCAATATGACTTAATACAAGAACGGGACAAATATGGTGCAAATGATGTCGTCCCAGGACTCACAGGTTGGGCACAGATAAATGGGCGTGATGAACTACCAATAGATGTCAAAGCAAAATTAGATGGTGAATATGTACGGCAGATGAGCTTTCTTTTCGACCTCAAGTGTTTTATTGGAACAATAATTTCTGTTGTAAAAAAAGACGGCGTGGTAGAGGGCGGGACAGGAACATTAGAGAAGAGAATTAAATAGTTAATATGAAAATACTAGTATTTTGTCAATATTATTACCCAGAACAATTTAAAATAACAGAAATCTGTGAGAGACTTGTGTCTGACGGGCATACTGTCACCGTTGTGACAGGATTACCAAATTATCCTGAAGGTATTGTCCCAAAAGAATATCGTTTTATGAAAAAAAGAAAAGAAATTATAAATGGAGTAAAAGTTCTTCGGAATTTTTTAATACCCAGGAAAAAGAGTACATTCTGTCTAGCTTTAAACTATGTGAGTTATGTTTTGAGTTCTTGTATGCGAGTAATGTTTCTTAAGAAAGAGTACGATCTGGTTTTTGTTTATCAGTTATCACCAGTAACAATGGCATTGCCTGGTATTTTGTATAGCAAACTAGCAAAATGTAAGCTGTATCTTTACTGTTGTGATATATGGCCAGAGTCAATTAAAACCGTAATAAAAGATGTTGATACCTTCTTTTACAAAGTAATAAAAAAACTTAGCGAATATATATATTCAAATTGTCAATATATTGGGGTTTCCTCGATGTCATTTCTAAGCTATTTATCTGAGGAACATGGTATAGATATAGAAAAAATTAAATATATTCCACAACACTCAGAAAACTCTATCCTCTACAGAGAAGATCGAAAAATCTCCCCCAACGGGATAATATCTTTTGTTTTTATGGGTAATATAGGAAAGGCACAGAATATAGATTGTATAATTAAAGCTGTAGAGTTACTAAAAGAGAGAAACGGTTTTAAAGTTCATTTTGTAGGCAGTGGCTCATATTATGATGAAGCAGTTAAATCTGTGAATGATAAAAAACTAAATAACATGATTGTTTTTCACGGCAGATTTCCCCAGGAAAAAATGCAATCATTTTATGATTTAGCGGATGTTTGTTTGTTGACTTTAAGAGCCGACAATAAAACAGGATTAACAGTGCCGTCTAAGTTGCAAGGCTATATGGCTACAGGGAAAATGGTACTTGCTTCTATTGACGGAGATGCCAAGAGGATCATAGAAGACTCTGGGTGCGGTATATGTGTTCCTGCTGGGGACTATGTCGCACTTTCTACTGCCATGTTAGACATTATTGTTAATTATGATACGTATAAAGATTATGGTGCTAGAGGAAGAGATTACTTCCAGAAAAATTTTACAATAGAGAAGTACATTGAAGAGACAGAACTGATTTTACATAGATTGAAAGGGATGTAGTTATGTTCAAAAACAAAACATTACTAATTACAGGTGGTACAGGTTCTTTCGGTCATGCTGTACTTAATAGATTTTTGGATACGGATATAAAAGAAATCCGCATTTTTTCTCGTGACGAGAAAAAACAAGATGACATGAGAACGGAATATCATAATAATGGGAAAATTAAATTTTATATTGGTGATGTTAGAGACATACAAAGTGTTAAAAATGCTATGCATAGTGTTGATTATGTCTTTCATGCTGCAGCTTTAAAACAAGTCCCATCATGTGAATTTTTCCCTCTTGAAGCTGTAAAAACAAATGTATTGGGTACTGAAAACGTACTTACAGCTTCTATTGAAGCAGGAGTAAAGAAAGTCATATGTCTTTCTACGGACAAAGCTGCCTACCCAATAAATGCTATGGGCACATCAAAGGCTATGATGGAAAAGGTTGTTGTTGCAAAGTCTAGAACAGTAAACCCTAAAGTTACAACAGTTTGTTGTACACGCTATGGTAATGTGATGGCATCACGTGGATCAGTAATACCACGATTTATAGAACAAATAAGAACAAATAACCCTATAACAATTACAGAGCCATCAATGACACGTTTCATAATGAGTTTGGAAGAAGCTGTTGAATTGGTTATCTTTGCATTTGAACATGCTCAAAATGGAGACATTATGGTACAGAAAGCACCTGCATGCACAATAGAAGTATTGGCAGATGCAGTAAAAGAATTATTCCCAGGAAAGACTGAAACAGTAATAATTGGACCACGTCATGGAGAAAAAAGGTACGAAACACTCTTAACTAAAGAAGAGTGCTTAAATGCAGAAGACATGGGAAATTTTTACAGAGTTCCATGTGACAAAAGAGATTTGAACTATGAGAAATACTTTGACACAGGTGATAAGAAAGCTACAAATATAGACGAATTTAACTCTGAGAATACTAAAATTCTTACTGTTGAAGAAGTAAAGCAAAAGCTTATGTTTCTTGATTATATAAAAGAAGAATTGGCTAAGTGGGAGTATTGAGTATGAAAATATTAGTTACTGGAGCCAAAGGATTTATAGGCAAAAACCTCATTGCTAATTTAAAAAACAAAAAATATGAAGAAATTTTTGAACATGATGTAGATACTGACTACAGAGAACTTGAACGCAATCTACTTGAATGTGACTTTGTCTTCCATTTGGCAGGAATAAACAGGCCTAAAGATGTTAACGAATTTATGTCCGGTAACTATGATTTTACAAATGATATTTTGGAAAAATTAGAAAAGAACAACAATAAAAGTCCGATAGTTTTTGCCTCGTCTATTCAGGCAGAACTGGATAATCCGTATGGAAAAAGCAAAAAAGCAGGAGAAAACGTACTAAAAAACTATTCTTTAAAAACAGGTGCCCCTATATTTATATACAGATTCCCCAACGTGTTTGGTAAGTGGTGTCGTCCAAACTACAACAGTGTAGTTGCTACTTTCTGTAATAACATCGCAAATGATTTACCAATACAGATAAATAACAGAGATACTAACCTTAATTTGATTTACATAGATGACCTTGTTGAAGAACTTATAAATACACTTGTAAGTAATGCAACTGTAGGTGAAGATGGATATTATGACGTATGTCCTCAGTATAATGTAACCTTAGGGGAACTTGCTGATTTCATTTATTCTTTTAAAAAAAGCAGAACGGATTTATCAATTCCTAACATGGCGGATGCATTTACAAAGAAACTTTATGCTACATATCTAAGCTACTTGCCTATAGATAAATTATCATATGAAATTAAAATGAATGTTGATGACAGGGGTAGCTTTACAGAAATAATAAGGACAGCAGAAAGAGGACAGTTTTCCGTAAATGTTGCAAAACCAGGAATTACAAAGGGTAATCACTGGCACAACACAAAGAACGAAAAATTTCTTGTTGTTTTTGGAAGAGCAAAGATAAGTTTCCGCAAAGTAGGAGAAACAGAAGTTTTTGATTACTTTGTGTCAGGAGAAAAAATGGAAGTTGTAGATATTCCCACAGGATATACTCACAACATAACAAACATAGGCGAAAGTGACTTGGTTACATTTATGTGGTGTAACGAATGCTTTGATCCCAATAGACCAGATACATATTTTTTGCCTGTAGAAGTGGAGTGATATAAATATGAGCAAATTAAAATTGATCACAATTGTAGGGACGAGACCCGAAGTAATCCGTCTGGCTGCTACAATAAAAAAATGTGATAAATACTTTAATCAAATTTTAGTCCATACAGGTCAGAACTATGATTATGAACTTAATCAAGTGTTCTTTGAAGACTTAGGACTTCGAGCTCCTGATTATTACTTAAACTCTGTGGGTGGACACCTTGGAGAAACAATTGGAAACATAATTGCTTCAAGCTATAAACTAATGACAGAAGTTAATCCGGATGCGCTTTTAATTCTTGGAGATACGAATTCATGCCTTTCTGCAATATCTGCAAAAAGACTGCACATACCAATATTCCACATGGAAGCAGGAAACAGATGCTTTGATGAATGTCTTCCAGAAGAGACAAACAGAAGAATAGTGGACCATATCTCTGACATAAATATGTGTTACAGCGAACATGCAAGAAGATACTTGAACTATGAGGGAACTGCGAAAGAAAGAACATATGTAACAGGTTCTCCTATGGCTGAAGTTTTAACAGAAAACTTTGAAAATATAAAAAACTCAAAAATACATGAAAAATTAGGTTTAGAAAAAGGCAAATATATATTGCTTTCTGCTCATAGAGAAGAAAATATAGATACAGAAGAAAATTTCTTTAGCTTGATGAATGCGATAAATGCAATGGCAGAGAAATACGATATGCCCATGCTTTACTCATGCCATCCAAGAAGTGCTAAGTTTATAGAAAAACGCAACTTTAAATTTGACAGTAGAGTAATACAGAGCAAACCATTAGGATTTCATGATTATAACTGCTTGCAAATGAATGCCTTTGCTGTTGTAAGTGACAGTGGCACATTGCCGGAAGAAAGCAGTTTCTTCTTGTCAAAGGGCTTTCCTCTCTCTGCTGTTTGCATAAGAACATCTACTGAACGTCCTGAAGCTTTGGACAAATGCAACTTTATAATTGCTGGCATTACAACAGAAGAAGTATTGCAAGCTGTTGATACTGCTGTGGAAATGACTAAAAATGGTGACCTAGGGATCCCAGTGCCATACTATACAGAAGATGTATCAAATAAAGTCATAAAAATAATTCAAAGTTACACTGGAATTGTTAATAAAACGGTCTGGAGAAAACAATGAAGTCACCAGAGAAATCAACAAGAAAACATGCAAGCAGAATATTTGTATATGATATAGCTGCAGAGTCTGGCGGGGCTTTGAGTGTATTACGTGACTATCATGATCAAGCCATGGATTTGAATAGGGCTGACATAGAATGGTATTTTGCTATAAGCACACCAAATTTGCAAAGCACGAGCAACATAAAAATCTTGCGTTTCCCGTGGATTAAGAAGAGTATTTTGCATCGGGCCTTTTTTGATTATATTTACTCTAACTATATTTTAAATAAGTATAAAATAGATTATGTTGTTTCTTTGCAAAATATCACATTACCATTCTGTTCAAAGCCTCAAATTGTGTCTTTGCACAATGTTTTACCGCTATCGCCATGTAATATTGCCATCATGGGGGCTCTTAAGGCTGTAATAAAACAATTTTTTGTAAATATGCGGATATGCAAGTCTTTGAAAAAAGCTGATGCTGTTATAGCACCTGCAAAATGGATAAGAGATGAGTATGTTAGAAAATTTGCTTTAGAAAAAGAAAAATGGTTTATTGCTCCGATGAGAATGGATTATGTCCCAGAGAAAAAATGTATTGGGATCAAAAAAAACGATATAGGCTTTTTTTATCCATCTTTTGTAATTCCATACAAAAGCCATAATGTTATTCTTAGGGCATTTAGATTACTGCAAGATAGAGGAATAAGAGCGCATGCAATTTTTACTGACTATGCGGACAGAAATAAATTGACAAAGACAATAAGTAATTACATAAGGAGAAACAATCTAGCTATAAATTTTGTTGGCTGTCTAACTAGAGAAGAAGTTTATGATTGTTATTCAAAAATGGTTCTTTTATTTCCTTCTTTTATAGAAACAGATGCATTGCCTCTAAAAGAAGCTATGGTCGCAAATTGTTACATAATAGCAGCTGATACACTGTTTTCTAGAGAGATTTTGGATGATTACCCTAACTGTGATTTCTTCAAAGTAGATGATGCTACTGTATTAAGTTTAAAAATAGAAAAAATACTACAGAAGGACCTTGTTGTTAACGAAGTTGCCCCTGTTAACCAAAGTTATATTTCGCGACCTGTTTTATGTTTGGACATAATAGAAAAAATTCGACCGAGAAAATTAACTTTGTAATGACATATGCCCTCATTAACAAAGTCTACCATGCTTTAAAAAAATTTGTATTGGTGTTTTATTCTTGTCTGAGGAGTTCTATGTTACACAATCTTTGTATTTTGATTGTGAAGTCAAGAGAGACTTTGTGACTATAAAAATACAACTTTTTGATCCGTATGACAGCAATTCACTTAAAGACATTCTGGAAAAAGGAATTAAAAACAATGAATAGTTTTTTTATTAAAGAGGAACTTGCTAGAGTTTTTGATATAGTTGGAATTCTAGATATGTGTTTTTTGTATCTAAGGATAAAAACGCGCGATAATTATATACGTGTGATCAATTATCATGGTACTACTGAGCATGACAAGAACAATTTTGAAATGCAATTAAAATGGTATAAAAATTTTTTTACAAATATAAATTATTTAGACTTCGAAGCCTTTATGAAGGGTGAAAGAAGGATACAGGATAAACCTGGGTTGATGATCACCTTTGATGATGGATTTAAGGATAATTTCGATGTTGCGTTGCCGTTGCTCAATAAATACAGATTCACTGGATATTTTTTTGTATCAGCAGACCTAATTGGGACAGAAGGTTACCTCTCTCATAACGATCTCCGACAACTTGTTATGATGGGTCACAAAATTGGTTGTCATACATCCACTCATCATAGAATGAATGTTTCTGATAGTGACGATGTCTTGAACTATGAAATTATTGAATCAAAGAAAAAAATAGAAGCATTACTGAACGAAAAAATAGAAATATTTTGTTGGTGTGGTGGAGAAGAGTCTACTTATACAAGAAACGCAGCTATAAAGATAAAAGAAGCAGGTTACAAATATTCTTTCATGACAAACTCCTCACCTGTTAAAAGTAACAATGATTTTTTGCAAATTCAAAGAACTAATGTGGAGTCTTCGTGGACGGAATCTTTGTTAAAATTTCAGCTATCTGGAATTATGGATATACGTTTTTTAAGAAAAAGATTGAGAGTTAATAAGCTAACTGATGTATAAGTGTTATTGTTGTGCATGTTTAACATACTAATGTTAAATTCATTTTGATTTAATGTGATTAAACTGTTTTTTTGTCATTTAGGCATATTACTGTGATTTGAATACACAGCCTCTTGATGAAGAAGGGATGTTGGTTTTTATGAAAGCTGTAATACTTGCAGGCGGTTTGGGAACTAGAATATCAGAAGAAAGCCACCTAAAACCTAAGCCAATGATAGAAATAGGTGAAAAGCCTATTTTATGGCACATAATGAAATTGTACTCCTTTTATGGGATAAATGATTTTATTGTTTGTGCTGGATATAAACAGCAAGTAATTAAAGAGTGGTTTGCTAATTATTTCCTCCATAATAGCGATATTACTTTTGACTTTACAAACGAGGGAAACATGACAATTCACAGCAATGTTTCTGAACCTTGGAGGGTAACTGTCGTGGATACTGGCTTAAATACCATGACAGGTGGACGAATAAAAAGAATAAAACAGCATATAGATGACACTTTTTTCTTGACATATGGAGACGGCGTTTCTGATGTAAATATTGCTGAGGAACTAAGATTTCATAAATCACATAGAAAATTAGTTACAATGACAGCGGTCCAGCCTGAGGGACGATTCGGATTTATGGAAATACTTGGAGATAAAATAACTGCATTTCGTGAAAAAGAAAAGGTTGATGCTGGCTGGATAAATGGTGGCTTTATGATTATGGAACCCAAGGCAATCGATTATATTGCTAATGATGAATCTATTCTTGAAAGAGCCCCATTAGAAAACATTGCATCCGACGGAGAGTTGATGTGTTACAAACACCACAATTTTTGGCAATGCATGGATACATTAAGAGATAAAGAAAAGCTTGAAAAACTTTGGCATGATGGTGTTGCCCCATGGAAGGTGTGGGATAATTAGTGTTTAATATTATGGATTTCTATAAAGGTAAAAAAGTATTATTAACAGGCCATACTGGTTTTAAAGGGGCATGGTTAACACGCATACTATTACTTCTTGGGGCTGATGTGACAGGTTATTCACTTGAAGCACCTACAACCCCTAGTCTCTTTGAGATGTTGTCCTTGAAAAATGACATAAACAACGTTATAGGTGATATAAGGGACTATGAAAAACTTAATAAAACATTTATTGAAGCGAAACCAGAGATTGTTATACATCTAGCAGCTCAGCCACTAGTAAGAGAAAGTTATACTAATCCAAGATATACGTATGAAACTAATGTTATGGGGACAGTTAATATTTTGGAGTGCATACGTGCAACTGAGACAGTTATGAGTTTCTTGAACGTAACGACAGATAAAGTTTATGAAAATAAAGAATGGGAATGGGGATATAGAGAGAATGAATCTCTTAATGGCTATGATCCATACTCTAATAGCAAAAGTTGTTCTGAATTAGTTACAAGCAGTTACAAGAAGAGTTTCTTTTCCGATAATGCTGTTGCAATATCAACAGCAAGAGCTGGTAATGTAATAGGAGGAGGAGACTTTTCTGTTGATAGGATTATTCCTGACTGTATCCGTTTTGCTTTGAATGAAGAGGAAATAGTAGTACGCAATCCTTTTTCGACGAGACCTTATCAATATGTATTAGAACCATTATATGCCTATCTTCTAATAGCTATGAAACAATATGAAGACACTGCTTTTTCTGGATCCTATAATGTCGGACCAGAGGAGTGTGACTGCGTGAGGACGGGAGAATTAGTTGATATTTTCTGTAAGGCATGGGGTGACGGAGTTTCTTGGAAGGCTGTTCCTGCTACAGGGCCACATGAAGCGAATTTTCTGAAATTAGATTGTTCAAAAATTAAGAAAGTTCTCGGTTGGATGCCTAAGTGGAGAATAGACACGGCTATTAAAAAGACAGTTGACCTAACAAAAACTTTTGGTGGTTCTAACCTGTTAAGCACCCTTGATAGACAAATATTTGAATATTTAGATAAGTAGGTGTGAGTTATGAAAAAAGCTATTGTTACAGGTGCTAATGGCTTTGTTGGTATATGGCTATTAAAGACATTGCTTGCCAATGCCATTGAAGTTATTGCTGTTGTAAAAGACAGAGATGAAAACGTAGACGACATAAAGAAAATGCATGGAGTAGAAATTGTATATTGTGAATTAGCTGATCTATCTAGTTTAAAAGCTAAGTTGAAAAAATTAGGTGGTAAGATTGATGCATTTTACCATTTGGCTTGGTGTGGTTCTACTGGTGATAGTAGAGGCGATTATGAATTGCAACTAAACAACGCTAAATATACTGTCGATGCTGTGAAGATTGCTTTTGAGCTTGGTTGCAAACGGTTTGTCGGAGCAGGAACACTCGCTGAATTTGATTGTAATGCCTATTTACCTATAAATGGCTCGACGCCTAGTATCGTCTCCAACTACGGGGTTGCGAAAATAGCTGCACATTATATGAGTAAAGCAGAAGCTAATAGATTAGGTATAGACCATGTCTGGGCGTATTTGTCTAATACATATGGAATTGGTAATAGAACTCAGAACTTTATTAACTTTGCTGTTAAAAAGATGCTTGTTGATGATGAGGTCAATTTTACCACTGCTACACAGCTTTATGATTTTGTGTATGTTTCTGACATTGCCAGTGCGTTATATTTGCTTGCCGAAAAAGGAAGAAATAATTATGCCTACTACATAGGGAGTACCCAACCTACGGAGCTAAAAAACTATATAACTATGATAAGGGATGCAATTGACAACAGTATCGTTTTGAATTTTGGTGCAGTGGAGTTCAAAGGTATTAAACACCCCAAGGAAGTTTTTGATTGTGCAGAATTGGTCGAACAGACTGGGTATTGTCCTAAGGTGTCATTTGAAGATGGGATAAGAGATACAATTAAATGGTTATCGACAGAGATTAGTGAGGGGAGAATATGATTCAAAAATTTAATTTTAATGAGACTATTATACAAGGAGTATTTGAAATTCAACCGTTTATAGCTACAGATGAAAGAGGTTCCTTTGTAAAAGACTACGCAAAAGAAGTTTTTGAATCAAATGGAATAACACACGAATTAAAAGAAGTATTCTACACTGTCTCAAAAAAAGGTGTTATTAGAGCTTTGCATTTTCAAAGAGTAATGCAGCAACCTAAACTTGTCCGTTGTGTTTGTGGTCATGTATATGATGTTGTTGTAGATTTACGAATGAAAAGCAGTACCTATAAGAAGTGGACTAGCTTTGATTTAAGTAGTGATACAAATATTGAAGTTCTAATACCTAATGGATGTGCACATGGCTATTTAGTTTTGGAGGATTCCGTTGTTTCTTACAAGTGTGCAGAAAAATTTTATCCGGAGTATGACGATGGTATTATTTGGAACGACAAAGACATTAACATAGATTGGCCATTACATTTAATAGGTGGAGAACAAAATCTTATCATTTCTAAAAAAGATACAGCTTTGTTGTCCCTAGAGGATTCTTTGGGTAAAAGGATTGAGGAATGCTAGTATGATTGAAAATTGTCCTTCACCAACTTGGAGACAGCTATTTTCTTTTTCTAATAAAAGTTTGTCATCTTGTATAGAAGAGAATTCTTTCCCATATAACAACGGTGGAGCTTTTGTCTCTTTCTTGCTACATCGCTCTTCTATTTCCTTACTTGTCATATGTGAGTGGTGCAAAAGGGTAAAAAGTAAAGAGACTGTAAATATTTGGATTCCAGAATATTTTTGTAATGAGACGTTAAATTTTATAAGAAAAGATTCAATAAATATTGTTTTTTATCCAGTCAACAGTGAATTAAGCCCTGATTTTAAAATGATAAGGGAATTTGTGAGTAATTGTAAACCAGACATTTTTCTTTTAGTGCACTACTGGGGTAAATCTTTTGAAACTGGTGATGTTTCTGATTTCTGTAAAAATAATGATGCATATCTAGTAGAGGATGCTGCCCATGTTATCTCTCCAATAAAAGGTATGGGGAAAAAAGCAGATTTTGCATTGTATAGCCCATATAAGCAGCTTGCTATCCCAGATGGAGCTGTGTTAGCAGTAAGAAATAATATAAATATAGGTGTATTAGATGAAATAAATGCTATTTTGCTTAATATTGAGAGCAACTCCAAACAAAAAGATACAATAAAATGGAAAATAAAAAAGTGTGTCTATAAACTCATTCCTAATTTTATTATTCCACAAAAAATTTTTGATAAAAAGTTAATAGAGAATATAACTTCTACATCAAAAACGGAACAAATTTTTAAGATAAGTGACTACTCAAAGAGTATCATCTCTTCTTTAACTAAAGAAGAATTAGAATCTTTGGCTGAAAAAAGAATTTTCAACTATCGTTACCTTTGCTATTTTATGGAAAAGAATTATGGTGTTTTTCCTCTTATAGAAACAGAAGAGGCTTTTGCCCCTCATTTTGGGGTATTCAAAGTGAATGCAGAACAAAAAAATGAAATAAAAAAAGATCTTAATTGCAAAAAAATATTTGCTAATTCATGGCCAACAATACCCGCTGAATTACAAGGAAATAATACTCTTTGCCAAGAGCTAAAAGATGGAACGCTAATAATACCTGTGCATCAGTGCTTATATCCAAGTGATTACAAGAAGTTACAAAAACCTCTCCTAAATAACGCATATTCTATTTGTAACATTAAAATAGATGAATATAAAGATATCTGTGAGAGTTTAAATTTTGTGGATATCGTCCAAAGTGAACCTTTTTCTCTTGCGAAAATTAAATCGCTAAAATGGAGACGCTTCTTTGCTAAGGTAACTAAAGATGGGAAACAAGTCGCTATATTTCAGTATTTAATAATGGATTTATTCTTTATTAAAATAGCTAGAATAAGCAGAGGCCCAATTTTTATAGAAGAAACATATGAAGATAAGGTAAACGTAATATCTTTGGTAAAAGAAAAATTTTCGATAAAACACCGGACATGTCTCTTTATTTCTCCAGCTATTTTAGAAACTGGAGAGAACATTAAGATAATGTCTTCTTTAAACTTTTACAGGAGAACTTCGGGATGGGGAACTTCGTTTATAGATTTGACTATTTTAGAAACTGAATTAAGGAAGAAGTTAAACTCAAAATGGAGAAATCAGTTAAAATCAAGTGAAAAAGAAGACATTGAAGTAATAATTTCCAAGGAATACAAAGAGTTTAATGAAATAATGATAAGACATAAGTTGGAGATGAAAAGCAAAAAATATATGGATTCTGGCGTGTCCCTTATAAATGCTTTGTTTGAAACAGGTCATTTAGTTTGTTTGTCGGCTTACTTAGATAAAGAGATTATTGCGGGTAATATTTTTGCTATAAATTGTAATAACACTGTCACCTATTTGGTTGGTTGGAATAGCAACATTGGCAGACAAAACAACTGTAACAATCTGTTGTTGTGGAAGGCTGTAGAACATTTTAAATCCTGTGGCTACAAAACGCTTGATTTGGGTGGGGTAGATTTCATACATACAAAATCTATAGCTGACTTTAAGATGGGTATGAATGGTGAATATAGAAAACTAGTAGGAGAATATATCTCTTTTTAAGGAGTGTTTGCTTTGCTTTACTTTAGTGTGATTATACCTTGTTATAACGGTGAAAAAACTATTGAACGTGCTATGCAGTCGGTAATAGATCAGACGTATAAAAACTATGAATTAGTCATAGTAGATAATGGAAGTACAGATAAAACAGAGGAGACAGTAAAAGCATTTATAGATAAAAATCCTCAAGCTGATATAAAACTTTTTTCTCAGGAAAATAGGGGAATCAGTGGCTCTCGCAATAGAGGTATAAAAGAGTCCACTTACGAATATATTTCTTTATTGGATGCGGATGATCTGTGGTATAAAAACAAGCTTGAGGTAGTTTCGGGTTATATCGAAAAATATAAAAATATAGATATATTTTCACATAATGAGATGATTGTGACATCATCTTCAAAAAGGATGACAAATCCAAGAGATTTAAAAGAGCCATTTTTTACTAACCTATTATTGGAGGGTAACTGCTTATCACCATCGGCTGTTACTGTAAAAAAAGAAGCACTCTTAAAAATAGGATGTTTTGATATGAATTGTACTGGTGGACAAGAGGATTATGACTGTTGGCTAAGACTTGCTAAGTCTGGAGCTAAATTCAAGATTATTCCAGAAGTCTTAGGTGAGTTTATTATTACTGGAGAGAATATCTCTTGCAATTACGAAGAGCATGGGAAAGTAGTGTTAGAGATGGTAATGTCTTATTTCAAAAAGGCATGTGATGAAAAGATTATCCCAGATAATCTTGCTCCATTTTACGAAAAACTTTTGTGCTCTCGTCATTTGTACTCCATCGGTAGATCACACTCAAGTGCAGGAAGAGGAAAAGATGCTAGGCAGATGTTTATAAAAGCAATAAAAGAAAGTCCATCTTTCTGGAAACCATATGTCGCATATATTCTCTCTTTTGGAAGTAAGAAGAATGCAAAAAATTAAAAAATACATAAAACATAATAGATTTTTATTTTTTTTGTTTTGGCCTGCTGTGTGTCTAAAAAGGTCTATAGTATACATAGGACTTACAATCAAATATGCATATATTTTTAATTTTAAAAAATATATGCGTAAGGACGGGCTTGCTTTTTTCTCCCCGTATCTATTGCTCAAAAAATTTAAAGATATACATTTGGGCGATAGATGTTTTATTGTCGGGACTGGGCCAAGTCTTAATATAGAAGATTTAAATTTACTATGTAATGAATATACTTTTTCTGTTAATTCAATATATAAAACATTTGATAAAACAGAATGGAGACCAACTTACTATTTAGTTCAAGATGAAGATGTTTACAGATTTCGAGAAACAGAACAAATTGCAAGTGTTCCGTGTAAAGCTAGATTTTATGGAGACACGTTGATTAGGTATGCTGGAAATGAACATCAAATTTATTATCCTTTGAACTTATTGCCTATGAGGGATAATTATTTGAACAATGGTTTTTCTGATGATGCTTATTTAGAAGTTGTTGATGGATGTAGTGTAATTTATTCAGCAATGCAAATTGCGGTTTATATGGGTTTTAAACAAATATATCTTCTTGGCTGTGACTGTGACTATGGACAGCCAATTTGTCATTTTATGGATGAATCTAATCCAAAACACCCATTACTGACACCTCCCCCAAATATGACAGAGATTATGAACCGTTCATATCTCGGAGCGAAGAAATTTGCAGATAAAAGCGATGTTAATATATATAATTCAACACGAGGTGGGAAGCTAGACCTTTTTAAACGGATTTCATTGGACAGCGTTTTGTTAACGGAATGTACAAACAAAAAATTGCTAAATAAGAATGTAGATTAGCATGAACAAATCTTTAGAAATCTGGCTACGTCCATGTATGTCTGGTGCGTTGTATGTAGGTTCAAATGTTTTGTGTAGCGTAATATCGTTTATGTTTATCCCAATTTTAACGCGTATTATGTCTCAAAACGATTATGGAATCGTGAGCACATATACTTCGGCGGTATCTCTTTTGTATGTAGTGGTTGGTATATCATTAGATTCTACGATGATATTGGCATACAAGGATTTCAAAGAAGAATCGGATGATTACATCTCTTCAATACTGTATTTAAGTTTAATCTGGTTTATACTTTTTTTCCTAGTTTCTGTGATCTTTTGTAGCTTTATTAAAATTAAATTGCCTCAGAGTTTAGTGTTTTTTGCACTCTTTCATGCGTTTGGGAGATATCTCCAGTCTCTTTTTTTACAGAAGTTAATATTTCTAAGAAATGCCTTCGTGTATTTTATAACTAATGTAGGGATAACTTTTTTATCTGTTTCACTAAGTACAACAATGTGTTATATGGCTGATACAAACAAGTATTTATTTAAAATTTGGGGGGAGAGCTCTGTCTATATTGTATTTAGTATTTCCATCTTGTTTATTTTAATAAAACAGTGGAATTTTGTTTATAATAAAAAATTTTGGAAAAAAGCACTGTCTTTTTCATTGCCACATGTTTTTCATAGTGCTTCGTTGTATATATTAAATCAATCTGATAGATTAATGATTTCAGCGATAATAGGATTTGAACAAACTGCTATATATGGAGTAATCTTTAGTTTTGGAATGATTCCACAAATGTTTGCATCCGCTTTTTCTAATGTGTACGCCCCTTATTGTGTAGACAAAATGAATAGTCAAAAATACAGTGACATAAAGCGAGTTACATTTTTTTCCATATTGGGATTTTCAATTTTAACGGCTGAAATTTTATTGTTAAGCCCAGAGTTTATAAGATTATTTACACCTCAAAGTTACTGGATAGGAATCCCTATGTTAATACCTATTTTGTTGTCTGCTTTTTGTGAATTCATCTATCTCGTCTTTGTTTTACAAGAGAAGTATTATAATAAAGTTGCAATGCTATCCATAGCTACAATAGTTTCTGCTATTGTCAATATATCTTTAAATATGTTGTTTATACCGTATTTTGGTGCGATAGGGGCTGCGTATACGACGTTGATTGCAAAAATTATATGTACATTTATGCATTTTTGCGTCGCAAAACGACTAAATAGCAAGACATTTTCTGCTCAGCAGATTATGTATGTAGTGTTTTTTATAATTTTTATATCAATTGTGTCACATTTACTTCTTGATAGGGTCTTACTGAGATGGGTTATAGGAGTTTTGGTTGGATTTTTTTCTCTTTTTTTATGCATAAAAAAATGAATAATTACATGGAGGTATAACATGAAAGTTGTTGCTTTGGTGCCAATTAAGATGAATAATACGCGTCTTCCTGGTAAAAACACCATGTTACTGAAGAATAAACCCCTAATTTCATATATATTGGATACATTACTACAGTCAAAATACATTGATGATATCTATGTTTACTGTAGTAATGAGGAAATAAAAAAATATATTCCCAACAACATTATATATTTAAAAAGGGACATCAAGTTAGATAAAGATTCGACTAAAATAAATGATGTTATTAAGAGCTTTGTAAGTGATGTTTGTGCTGATGTTTATCTGCTGGCACATGCGACAGCTCCTTTTATAAAAATAGAAAACATAGACAAAGGCTTAAGAGCTATTTTAACTGGAAACTACGACAGTTCTTTAGCTGTAAAAAAACTACAATCTTTTATGTGGAACAAGAATATGCCTAACTACGATTTGGATGATATTCCCAGAACGCAAGATATGGAACCTATTTTTATAGAAACCTGTGGCTTTTATGCGTTCTTAGATTCAGTTATTAAAAAAGGACGACGAATTGGTGAAAAGCCATATTTCGTTGAAGTTGGGGATATTGAATCTATTGACATTGATAACAAAGACGATTTTGAATTTGCGTCATTAATTCTTGAGGGGGTACTCAAATGAAATCACTTGTGTTGGATTGTACCTTGCGTGATGGTGGTTACATTAACAATTGGTGTTTTGGAAATAAGTCAATAAAAAAAATTACTGATAATCTTCTTAATGCAAAAATCGATATTATTGAATGTGGATTCTTGTCTGATATAAACTATGATAAAGACGTCTCTCTATTTTGTGAGATGTGGCAGATAGAGAAAATAATTCCGAGTCACACTGGAGATACTATCTTTGTAGCAATGTTGGCTCTGGGCGATAAGGAAATTGATTATGACAGAATACCTGCATGCAATGGGTTGTCTATAACAGGCATTAGACTTACGTTTCACAAAAATGAGATAGAGAGAGCAAGAGAATTTGCTGTTAATTTGAAACAAAAGGGATATAAAGTCTTTATGCAACCTGTTGGTACAATGTCTTATACAGATTTAGAATTGTTGCATCTTGTAGATGTTGTTAATCAAATAAAACCGTTTGCTTTTTATATAGTTGATACGTTGGGCTGTATGTATAAGAATGAATTGCTTAAGATGTTTTATTTGGTTGACAATAATCTAAACCCAGATATCTATATAGGATTTCACTCTCATAATAATTTGCAACTTTCTTTCTCTAATGCACAGGAATTAATAAAAATACAGAGCCGGCGCAACTTGATTGTTGACTCATCTCTTTATGGAATGGGGCGTGGTTCTGGAAATTTATGTACTGAATTAATTGCAGATTATATTAATTCATCTTTGCTTTACAAATACAATTTGACGCCTGTTTTAGAGTTGATTGACGATATTATACGCCCCATATATAGCGTTTCCTCCTGGGGGTACTCAGTCCCATACTACTTAGCTGCCGTTAACAGATGTCATCCTAATTATGCATCTTATTTAGTTAACAAACAGACGATATCAATGAATCAAATATCAGAGATATTGGAGAAGATTCCCCAAGAAGAACGTGATATTTATAATAAAAATTTAATAGAAAATGTATACATAAATAACCAAAAGAACATTTTAAATGATAAAGATGCAAAAGATTTTATAGCAGACAAATTGTTGAATAAAGAAATTGTAATTTTAGCTCCAGGACATTCTCTTGTTGAATACGAAGATAGAATAAAGAGATATACAGAGAAAGAAAACACTCAGGTTATAACGATTAATTTTAGACCCAACAACTACAGAAGTAATTTTGTTTTCTTAAGCAACCTTAAAAGAATGACAAACGTGGAGACATGGAAAGCTCTAACGATTGTAACTTCTAATTTGGGGATTAATTCTAATAAAACTTGCCTGTGTGTAGATTATGGTTCTCTTATTGATAGAAAATATGAAGAGTCAGATAATGCTGGGATGATGCTTATCCGTTTACTTAAATCAATAGGAATAAAAAGCATAAAGATTGCAGGGTATGATGGCTTTGATAAAAATACAGAAATGAACTATGTGACTAGAGATATGATAAACAGTGTCTCAACCAATGCATTTCAAGCTAAGAATGCATCAATACGTGAACAGCTGTTAGACATAATGCCAGAAATTGATATAAAATTTCTAACACCAAGTAAGTATTTATCAGAAGAAGAAAATGAAGAGATATCAAACAATATTATTTGATTTTGACGGCACATTGGCGGATACATCGGAGGGAATTTTCAACTGTGTACGGTTCACACAGGAGAAAATGAAGTTGCGTGAGATTTCCCTTGAAGAGTATTTATCATTTGTTGGGCCACCAATGGAAGAGTCTTACTCTAGAGTTTTTGCCTTGTCAGCATGTGATAGTAAAAGAGCTGTTTCCTTTCATAAACAATATGGTGTTGAAAATGGCGCATTTGAGGTTTCATTGTATGGCTCAATTAAAAAACTTTTAAAATTGTTGAGAGAACAAAACAGGCAGATAGGAGTTGCCACACTAAAATTTCAAAAAACTACGGAAAAGATAATTTCTTTCCTGTCTATGTCTGACCTTTTTGATGTTGTCAAAGGTTCAGAAGGAATTCAAGAAGAAACAAAATCTTCTATAATAGATGCTTGTCTTCATGGATTACCCACGGGCACGGATTACGAGAGTGTCCTCGTTGGAGATAGTAAGTATGATGCTATTGGTGCAGCAGAAGTGGGCATTGATTTCATCGCTGTTACCTATGGTTTTGGTTTTAAAACAAAAGAGGAAGCACAGCAATATGATTCAGTCTTTATAGCTGAAAGTGTAGATGATTTGATATCATTTTTTGGAGAACGTTGCTAGCTTCCCTAATATCCAAACATTTTACGGTTTGATCTGTGACTTGAAATACCACTTACCCACAGAACAATAAAAGAATTTAAAGAAGAGAGCTGTTAGTAATGGAGCAAAAAGATATGAGAGTAATCCCATTTTCACCACCCGACATCACAGATGAAGAAATAGCGGAAGTTACTAAGGTACTAAAATCTGGATGGATAACAACTGGACCTGAAACAAAAAAGTTTGAAGAAGAAATCGCAACTTTCATAGGTGTTGATAAAGCCATTTGCTTAAATTCAGCCACAGCTGCAATGGAAATGACTCTCAGAGTCCTAGGCATCGGTGAGGGTGATGAAGTAATCACATCTGCATACACATACACAGCTAGTGCCTCTGTTATAGACCACGTCGGGGCAAAAATTATTCTAGTAGACACACAGCCAAATTCAATTGAGATGGATTATGATAAATTAAAATCAGCGATAACAGAAAAGACAAAAGTAATCATTCCTGTAGACTTAGCAGGGAAAATGTGTGATTATGACAAGATTTTTGAGATTATAGAAAGCAAAAAAACTTTATTTAAGGCAAATAATGAAATTCAGTCTAAATATGAACGAATAATTATTCTTGCTGATGCAGCTCATGCGTTTGGGGCAAAACAAAAAGGCAAAAACTGTGGTCAAATTGCAGACTTTACCTCATTCTCTTTTCATGCCGTAAAAAACCTAACAACAGCAGAAGGTGGAGCTGTTGTCTGGAGAAATGTGGAAGGAATAAACAACGAAGAACTATATAAGCAATACATGCTACTTAGCTTGCATGGTCAATCGAAAGATGCCCTTGCAAAAACAGATATAGAAGGATCGTGGGAGTATGATATTGTAAGTCCAGCTTTTAAATGTAATATGACAGATATTATGGCCGCAATTGGTTCTGTTCAGTTGCATCGCTATCCTGAATTACTCAAAAGAAGAAAAGAAATAATATCTAAATACAACAAAGCTATGGACAAACTTGGTATTGAGTACATACATCACTATACAGAAGATAATACATCTACAGGACACCTCTATATTACAAGAGTACCTAACATTACACTAGAACAGAGAAACGAAATAATTATAAAAATGGCAGAAAACGGAATTGCTACAAATGTCCACTATAAGCCATTGCCACTTCTAACAGCATATAAAAATTTAGATTTTGACATAAAAGACTATCCGAATGCATATAATTTCTATAAGAACGAAATAACACTGCCATTACATACCTTACTAAGTGATGAAGATGTAGAGTATGTAATAGAGATATATACTGACATAATAAACGAAATTTTTCTTATTATTTCATGATTGAAGGAAAGAGAAAATGAAACAAAATCTAAATAAATTTATTTCAAGTATTAATCAGTACACACTAATTATATTGTATAAGGTTATTTTAGACGTGACATATGTAATGATAGAGGCAGACTATGTCTATAGATATTGTCACGTAATTTGTGAAATAAAGTATTTTAAGATTTTGCTGGGATATGTTCTTTATATTCTTACGTTTAAATTGATAAAATCAGAAAAAGATGGGATTGCTTATTTATTTAGCTATACTTTTTTTGCGTTAGGACTTGCTCCTCTACTAACCTATTATCAATTCTCAAATGTCTGTCAGCTTTGGATGGTTATAGTGCACGTTTTAGGGCTTGTGTTGATACACTTTGTATCGACGAGAGAGAATCGAGGAATTGAAACATTCAAACAGGTCCATTATTGTTCTAACAATGTTTTTGTTTTTCTGACCTCATATTTAATTATTTTTACAATGTATGCTATAAACCGTTTTGGAATGCCCGTCTTTCATCTAATTGACTTAGAAGCTATTTCTCATATTAGGGCTACTGTCGGTTTATCGACGCTAGATTCCATTATTACAAACATAAGTTGTCGGGTAATTATCCCATTGTCCATTATTATCTTCTGGAAGAGTGATAAATATGTAAATGCTTTGTATGCAGTTTTTGTACAGTTATATATTTATAGCGTAACAGGATATAAAACGTTTCTATTTATTCCTGTTGTGCTAGTTGGAGTTGCTTTGATTGAAAGGATAGATTTAAAAAGAATTGTTTTCTTAGGATTATCTGCCTTACTACTTCTAGTAGATATTTTAGAGTCTGTATTTGCTTTGCACCTACCATATTTTCTAGTAGGAAATAGAGTTCTTTTTTTTCCGGCTCTAATAAAATGGTCATATATGGATTTTTTTTCAAAAAACGAATTTATTTATTTTACTCAAAATAGTATTTCTAAAATATTAAGGATTCAAAGCAATTATCCTATTAATGTCCCTAACCTTATAGGAGAAAAATACTTTAATAACTACGAAATGTGGACCAATACAGGGTTCATTTCTGAAGCATATTCAAATCTTGGAATTATTGGTGTTTTGTTTATATCACTTTCTATGGCAATGATTTTAAGAATAACATCTAGATATGTCGATTCCACTCATGGAAAGATGAAAAATGCTGTAATCGCGATGTATCTACTGTATTTTATTATGTTAAATGATGGAGCTCTTGTTTATACCCTCTTTTCAGGCGGGTTGATTGTTCTCATCACGCTTGTTATTTTTATAAATTTTAATGAATGAGACTAATCTATCATCTATGTTATGCATTTTTACAAATGCCACAACAGTGGTGGTACTTTTTTAATAAAAGATTAAGTGAAACGAATAGAGATTGATACTCGTGGTTATGTGATTCCCAAAATCATTTTAACTGGAGTCGTTGTCCGTGTTTATTGAAAGGCCTAGTGACCAAGATAAATGTAATGAGTATTCTTTTTTTAGGTTTCTATGCCCTATCTTATTTACTATACAAAGGGTTTCTATTGAACTTTCTTGAAATTTTAAGAACAACAAGCAAATTAATTATATTTAGTTAATGTATTCATATCTAGTCTCTCCGAGTCGTAAAACGGTATCTTTTTCTTTTGCTTGATAGATGCCTTTTCTGTTGATAGGAGCAACGAGTTGTTTTCTTGGAGACGACGTATAAATTTTGTGATTGCTTTGTTCAAATTATGGTATAATAATTAAAAAAATGAACGGAGTGAATTTTTATGTTAACTAAAATTGAATTTGATATTTTATATAGGATTATGAAAAATGAAACAAAAGAAGTTACACAGAGAGGATTGTCCGAATTTTTAGGTGTATCTTTAGGGAAAATTAATTCTGCTATTAAATCACTGTATCAAGATGGATTTCTAAGTGGCTATTCTATAACCGCAAAAGGAGTAGATTTGTTGCTTCCATATAAAGTAGATAACGCAGTTATTATGGCAGCAGGGCTCTCTTCTCGTTTTGCGCCTTTATCATATGAGAAGCCCAAAGGGTTATATGAAGTCAAAGGAGAAGTCTTGATTGAACGTCAGATTCGACAGCTAAAAGAAGTTGGCATCAACGATATCTATATTGTAGTGGGTTATATGAAAGAAAAGTTCTTTTATTTGGAAGATAAATTTGGTGTAAAAATTATAGTCAATGAAGATTATTATAAGTATAACAATTCATCAACTCTTTATTTGGTGAAAGATTTCCTCAAAAACACTTTTATTTGTTCATCAGATAACTATTTTTCAGAAAACGTTTTTGAAAACTATATTTATGATTCTTACTATTCAGCTGTTTACTCTGAAGGCAAAACTTCGGAATATTGTTTGACGTTTGGAAAGAATGAACTCATCAAGTCTGTTTCAATTGGTGGAGAAGACCAATGGTATATGTTGGGGCATGTTTATTTTTCAAGGACTTTTTCAGATAAATTTGTCCCATTATTGGAAGATGTATATTCTGTCTCAGGCGACACAGAAGACAAGACAAAGTTATGGGAAGATTTATACATGAGGAATATAAAAACACTCCGTATGTATATTAGAAAATATAGCAATGATACTATTTTTGAGTTTGATTCTCTTGATGAATTAAGAGAGTTTGACGCAAATTATATAGATAATGCTGATAGTGAAATTATGAGGAACATTGCAAAGGTCCTCAACTGTGAAACGAAAGAAATCCGTGATATAAAACCAATAAAAGCTGGTTTGACCAACGTTTCTTTCAAGTTTGACTGTAAAGGAAAGTCCTATGTTTACCGGCATCCGGGTAAAGGTACAGAACGGTATATCTCTAGGAAAAGTGAAGCTTACTCTATGCAGATAGCGAAAGAATTAGGTCTAGATGGTACTTTTATATATATGGATGCAAATGCTGGATGGAAGATTTCCTCATATTTAGATAACTGTAGAGAAATGGATTATCACAATGATAATGATATTGATCAAGCTCTTTCTTTAATAAGGACACTCCACAAAGCGAAGATACATTCGAACTGGGATTTTGATATATGGAGCAAGACAAATGATTTTGTTAAAAGAGTCTCAGAAGTTTCTAATAGAATGGATTTCAAAGATTTTGATGAATTGTATTCTTTGATGGAAAAGGTATATAAGAAAACGGAAGAAGACAAATTCCCTAAGATTTTGTGCCATTGTGACTCTTATAGTCCTAACTTTATAACAAATGATAAGCAGATGAACTTAATAGATTGGGAATATTCTGGAAATGATGATCCTGGAAGTGATTTGGGCACGTTCATATGTTGTTCCGACTATACTTATGAAGAGGCTCTTAATGTACTTAATTTGTATTTTGAGAGGGAGCTTACTTATGAGGAACTGCGTCACTTTATAGGTTATATCGCTATTGCATCCTATTATTGGTTTGTGTGGGCTATATATCAGGAGAGTATAGGTTCAAAAGTTGGTGAATATCTATACTTATGGTATAAGAATTCCAAAGATTACGGAAGAAAAGCATTAAGTATGTATGAGAATTAATCAAAATAGAGGATAGACTCTTGTCTCTCCTCTATTTTATTATTTTATTCACACCTATTCCTATCCATTCTCTTATCCCAAGGCAAGAGGTCATGAAAGAGCTTGAATCAGGATAGAGGTAGAATGTTCCTTTATATATGGGATCTGTTAATCTTCCACTCGGGTAGGGAATTATGGTGTTCTTTTCTAAATATTGTTTTGCTAATTTTTCAGAACGTGATAGGTGGAAAGCATTTGTTACCACTATCACGTTTTGTTCATTTGGAACAATTTGTGCAATGTATTTGAAGTTTTCTTTTGTTGTGCGAGATTGTTCTTCTAGTATTACTTTTCCTGTATATCCCATTTCTTTTGCTGCTTTTGCCATTATTTGTGCTTCTGTTGTTTTGCCTACTCCATATACATTTCCACCGGAAAATATTATCGGTGCCTTTATTTGTTTTGCAATCTTTACAGCGGTAAAGACTCTTTCTAGAGCAAGAGCTGCAGGCTGTACGGGTTTACCATTTTTGTCATAAGAAGACCCTCCGCCAAGGCATACTATATATGTATTAGATGTTGGCAAAGTTTTTGGAATGTCGTATTTGTCTTCAATCTTTCCTGTTACGTTATAAGCTCCGTAAGGTGTGCTAATAAACCATATGGGAACAGAAGTTAGTAGAAGAAAGAAAGCAAGGATTTTCTTCCGTGGTTTCCTGTATGAGAGTATTGCCATAAGTATTAAAAGTGGGATTAGTAGCCCAGGTGGAGCTATTATGCTCCCTATTAGTTTGTAAAGTAACATTCTTCTCCCCCTATGTTTTTAAGTAAAAATTTTAGAAGTCAATATTTTTTAAAAGTATGTGCAGTTTGTCGTATCAATTATACGCCGTCGGTTCTCAAAATCACAAGTTAGGTTGTGATAGATACTTATTGGCAATAGAAATATGTCGCATGTTAAAAAGTAAGATAGTGGATAGAAAAACGTAAAAACAAAACCAAAGGCAAAGCCGCTGGACACCGCATTACTACCTGCGGTGAGACGATATTTAAAAGGTCAAGGCAAAGACCAAGGGAAAGGTCAAAGCTCTGTTTGGGAGCGTCCGAATGAGACGAGTAGTTACAATTAAACCCCTGAACTTGTGTGGTAACGTGTCAATTACGTTACTCTTTAAGTTCAGGGGTTTGTTTAGAAGAAGTGCTTGTGCTTGTGGATTTTAAAATTTTGTGGTGAAAGTGGTGCAAAAAGCTATGTTTTGTATTTTGAGTTTACTGTTGCTTTGTGCTGTTATGTTTTTGATAGTTTTATCTAGTTTCTTTTTGTTATAGTTTCATTTCTGCTTTTACGGCAGTGAATGCAGCAATTGCAATGTCTAGGTCTTCTTTTGTGTGACGAGCTGATACTTGTGTTCTGATTCTAGCTTTGTCTTTTGGTACTACTGGGTAGAAGAATCCTGTTACGTAGATTCCTTTTTCTAGTAGTTTTTGTGCAAATTCTGCTGCTACTTTTGCATCGTAGAGCATTATTGGGACTATTGGGTGGGTGCCGGGCAGGATGTCAAAGCCTAGTTTTCCCATTTGTTCACGGAAGTATTTTGTGTTTTCATGTACTTTGTCTCTGTATTTTGTTGATTCTTCGAGCATTTTTATTACTTCAAGTGATGCGCCTGCTATTGCAGGTGCTAGTGTGTTTGAGAATAGGTAGGGGCGACTTCTTTGGCGTAGTAGGTCTACTATTACTTTTTTTGAGCTTACGTATCCGCCACTTGCACCGCCTAGGGCTTTGCCTAGTGTTCCTGTTATGATGTCTACTCTTCCCATTACTCCGCAGTATTCGTGTGTGCCACGCCCTTTTTCTCCCATGAATCCTACTGCGTGGCTGTCGTCTACCATGACTAGGGCATCGTATTTGTCTGCAAGGTCACATATTCCTTTTAGGTTTGCGATGTATCCGTCCATGGAGAATACTCCGTCTGTTGCTATTAGTTTTATTTTTGCTCCTGCTTCGTCTGCTTCTTTGAGTTTTGTTTCTAGGTCTTCCATGTTGTTGTTTTTGTAGCGGAATCTTTTTGCTTTGCATAGTCTTATTCCGTCGATTATGCTTGCGTGGTTGAGTTCGTCGCTTATTATTGCGTCTTCTTCACTTAGGAGTGGCTCAAATACTCCGCCGTTGGCATCAAAGCATGATGAGAAGAGTATTGTGTCTTCCATGCCTAGGAAGTGGCTTATGGCTTGTTCTAGGTCTTTGTGTATTTGTTGTGTGCCACATATGAATCTTACTGATGATAGCCCGTATCCCCATTTGTCGTATGCCTCTTTTGCTGCTTTTATTATTCTTGGGTTGTCGGCAAGTCCTAGGTAGTTGTTTGCACACATATTTATTACACCGGTTTTTTCTGTGGTGTCTATTATGTCTCTTTGTGGTGTTGTTATGATTCTTTCGTTTTTGTATAGTCCTTGTTCTTTTATGTCTTCTATTACTTTAGTGTATTTGCCAAATGCACTTTTCATTTTTTCTCCTCCAAAGTTATAGGTTCTGCCAGTCGAGTACGACTTTGCCTGATTGCCCTGTGTTCATTGCGTCAAAGCCTTTTTGGAAGTCACGGACGTCAAATCTGTGTGTTATTACTGCTGAGATGTCTAGTCCGCTTTGTAGCATTGTTGTCATTTTGTACCATGTTTCGTACATTTCACGTCCATATATTCCTTTTAGTGTGAGTCCGTTGAATATTACTTTGTCCCAGTCTATGACTGTTCCGGGTTTGAGTATTCCTAGGATTGCGATTTTTCCACTGTTGTGCATTAGGTTTACCATTCCTGCAAATGCTTGTGGGCTTCCTGACATTTCGAGTCCTACGTCAAAGCCTTCTTTCATTCCTACTTCTTTCATTATGTCGTAGAGGTTTTCTCTTGTTGGGTTTACTACTCTTGTTGCTCCCATTTTTTTTGCAAGGTCTAGTCTGTATTCGTTTAGGTCGCTTACTATTATGTTGCGTGCTCCTACGTGTTTACATATAGCAGCTGCCATCATGCCTATTGGACCTGCTCCTGTGATTAGGACATCTTCTCCTATTAGGTCGTATTGGAGTGCTGTGTGTGTGGCGTTTCCTAGTGGGTCAAAGCATGAGATTATGTCGTCTGAGATGTCTGGTGCACATCTCCATACGTTTGTGGTTGGTATTGAGACGTATTGTGCGAATGCACCGTTTCTGTTTACTCCGACTCCTATGGTGTTTGGACAGAAGTGTCTGCGACCGGCAAGGCAATTTCTGCAATGTCCACATACTATGTGTCCTTCGCCTGAGACTCTTTCTCCGACTTTCCAACCTTTTACCTGTGACCCTAGTTCTACTATTTCTCCTACGTATTCGTGACCTATTGTCATTGGAGTTTTGATTGTTTTTTGCGACCATTCGTCCCAGTTGTAGATGTGTAGGTCTGTTCCGCATATTGACGTTTTTTTGATTTTTATCAATACGTCATTAGGACCTACTTCTGGAATTGGAACTTCTCTCATCCATAAACCTACTTCTGGTTTTTCCTTTACCAGTGCCCACATTTTTTCTGCCATTTTTACCACCTCATTTTTTTATTTTAATGCTTTGTATTGCTTTTTGTGCCTCTCTTACTTTTGTGAAAGTTTTGTTATCATGCTTTCTATGTATCTTGATTTAAGTTGTTTCTGTGCAAATGCTCTTTGTAGTTTTGGAAGTTTTAGTATTGTTCCAAGTACTCCTGCGAGTAGCCTGTGGCTGAATAGGACTTTGTTGTCAAATATGAGTTCTTGGAGTAGCCCTCTTTCTGTTGCCATTGCTACAACTTTATGCGTGGTTTCAAGAGGGGTGAGCATTCTGTTGGGTTTTGGGGTTAGTATGAGTGCTTTTGTGGGGCAGTGTTTTATACATACTCCGCAACCTATACATTTTTTGGGGTCTATGTAGGCTTTTTTGTTTTGCCCTTCTCCTTTTATTTCTATTGCATTTACTGGACATATTTTTGCACATTTGCCACAGCCGATACATGCTTGTTCTGTGACGTTTGTTATGAAGTTTGAGCATATTGTTTGGGCTACACCAAAGCGTTTTATTGCAAGGAGTGCTTCACAGCAACAGGAGCAACAGTTGCATATAAAGTTTACGTTGCGTTGTACGTTTTCGCCAAATTGTACGAGGTTGTGTTCGTATGCTTGTACAAGTAGGTCTTTACATTCTACTGTGTCTATTTGTCTTGCGTGTCCATGCTTTATGAGTGATGCTGCTGTGGTGTTGAATGTCATACATATGTCCATTGGTGCGTCGCAAACTGTGCCTGCGTGTAGGGCTTTGTGACGACAGTAGCACATGCTGACTCCTATGTGAGAGGCTGTTTCTATTACATTTGTTGCTCTTTCGTAGTCGAGTACGTGTAGGGCGTATTCGTCTTGTATTTGCGGTTCTTGTACGAATATTCTACCTATTTGTATCTCTCCGTTTGCGACGAGGTCTTTCATGAAAGGTTCTTCTACTGTGATGTATTGGTGGTAGAGTTCGCTTAATGCTTTTTGGTCGATGTCGTCTCTTATTCTCATGAGAGCAAATTCAAAGAAACCTGCCATAGGAGGAGGTACTGCATATATTTGTTGACCGTTCTGTTCTATGTCAACGAGTATTGCACGAGACGCAAGTTCTTCTAAAACTTTTCTTGCTTCACATTCAGATATTTTCCATATTTGTGCCGCTTGGTTTGGGGTAAAAGGTTTTATAGGAAGCTGTGCCATTAGTCCAGCTTCTTTTTCGGTCATTAGAATTTTTAGTATGTCGAAGAGTAGTTCTGATGCCGGAGCACCTTGCGGAAATCTGTTGAGTCTTTCCGTTAGTCGTGAATAGGGAGAGCCGTGTGTGTGATTATGTGCCATATTCTTACCACCTTTTGATTATTTAAACACTTGATTTATGTCTACTTTATCAATTTTCGTAGTAAAAAGAGTTGTTTTAGGAAGTGTGCTTACTTTTATAATTATACTCCTTTATATGCTTTTGTGTTATTATAGCCCGAGATGTAGACTGACGGAGGTTGAATGAAGAGATGCTTGTTCCTATAATATTATTTTTGCTTTTTCTAGTTATTTATATATTGATTTCTGATGTCTTTACAGTTTTATTTCGTTTGACAGGGCTTTCAGATGATAAGGCAAGATTTCAGGTTATTTCTCTTCTTACAAATAGTGGTTTTACTACAAATGAGAGCGAAATTATTGTTAATTCTCCTGTTAGAAGAAAACTGGCAAAGGTGCTTATGCTTTTTGGCTATGCCTCTACTGTTACGATAGTTTCTGTTATTGTAAATGTGATTATGAGTATGGAAAAACCAGAGCTAGAGCATGTGGCAGAAATTTCTATTTCAGCTTTTGTTGTATTTCTGATTTTTTATTTTCTTAGAAGTAGAAACCTTTTTAAGTCTCGTTTTGATTTATTCATAGAAAATTTAGGTAATAGAATTATGTTTGGCGAAAAGTCTAACCCTGTTGTTACCATAGATTATTACGGTTCTATCTCGGTATCACAGGTTTATCTGAATAAAGTGCCACTAAATTTAAGAGGTGTTCCTCTTTTACACTCGAGGCTTATGGAAGATTACAAAATAATGGTTATGGCAGTGAAGAAGTTTGGCGGTGATTTCGAGCAGGCAAGCGGTAGAACTGTTTTAGACGAAAAGGACATTATCCTTGTACTTGGTGGCAGGAAAAACATTAGAACTGCTTTTGAGAGAGTAGAATAAATAAGAGTTATACAATGTTTATATAATAAAAGATAAAAAAATACCGTAACGACAATAAATCGTTACGGTATTTTTTTATGCTTCAAGCTTCATCTGTTCTGCTTTTATGAGTCCCATTTTCTGCATTATCTCTGCAATTATTACTGTAAGTATTGCGGGGAAGATAAAGTGCATTAGAGCTATTTGAAGCAATACAGTAGGCGATGTACCCATTGCTTCTATTGCACCAAACTGACCTACAAATCCGCTTGTACCCATTCCTGCACCTGATGGAATATTTGTCATCTTAAAGACTAAAGTTGACACCGGACCCAGTATGAAAGAAGCAATCGTAGGTGGTGCCCAAATTAGAGGATGCCTTACAATATTTGGCATTTGGAGCATTGATGTGCCTATACCTTGTGAGAGCAAGCCCGACAAGCCATTTACTTTGTAGCTCATTACGGCAAACCCGACCATTTGTGTGGAGCAACCGACACATGCTGCACCTGCTGCAAGCCCGGAGAGATTTAGTGCCACAGCTATTGCAGCGCTTGATATGGGAAGTGTAAGAACCATTCCCATAATTGCAGAGACAATTGCACCCATAGGTCCCGGTTGCAACTCTGTTGCTGTCATAATAATAGTGCCTAAGCCTTTCATCATTGCGCTTACTGTAGGGCCTGCAAGCTTTGCTACTCCCATACCTGCGATAATTGTTCCTGCTGGGGTAGCAATAATATCTATTTTTGTTTCTTTAGAAATAATTTTACCTGCTTCGGATGCAAATATTGCTCCGATAAATGCACCTACAGGGCCTCCCCATAGATTTCCTGCATAACCGACTGCAACACAAGAAAAGACGACTATTTGAGGAGCTTTAAGTGCTTGAGCGATTGCAACAGCTATAGCTGGTCCGACCATTGAGCTTGCAAATCCGCCAAACTCAACGAGGAAAGGGATATTAGCCTTTGCACCGATTGTTTTTAAAATAAGTCCAGTGATAAGAGAGGAGAAAAGTCCGATTGCCATTGCTCCTAAAGCATCAATAAAATACCTTTTGAAAGAAAATTCTACTTCCTTACTCTTTAAAAAAGCCGATATTTTACTACTCATTGTCATTTGAATTATCCTTTCTGAAAAGAGCAAAAATAGGTCCTTTGTTCTCTTCTATCCTGTAATTTCTATAATACAAAATAACATCTGCTATTACTAATGCTGTATTAAAGGTATAGGGGATAAGCATATAAGACTGATGTCCATTTATAAGGACTTTTACGATCCCACAGCTATAGCCAATAATGACGATAAAGAGGAACAAAAGGCTCTTACCCTTTCTGCTTTTGCTAACCCAAGATTTATATAGTGCGGCAGGCCAGGCAGCGGCAAAACAAATTAACATTGTGACTTCCAAAATACTTTCAAGAATCATAAATAGTTTCTCCTTTCAAAGAGGCAGTTAAATTATATTTCCTATCTGTGGCATAAATCCCAACTTCACAGAAATAAGGGTGAGAGTTGAAACTATTATCCACAGAACAAATGCCATAAGAAGTGGCTTTATGCCAATCTTTTTCAATTTATCCATACCAAGTCCTGCACCTACAAGAAAAAGAGTCCCTGTCATCATATGTTTACCTGAAACAGCTCCTAATTTGCAGAAATCTTCTATTGCAGGAATAGAGGTGCGAATTGCTGCTGCGGCAAGAAATCCGAGCAGAAACCAAGGAAAAGTTGCATTACTCTTGCTATTTTTAATCTTTGTCCCCACAAAAGAGACGGGCAATATCCAAAGTGCTCTAGTGAGCTTTACTGTTGTAGCGATGGCCAAAGCTTGTGCACCATAAATAGCACCGGCTCCTACGACACTACTAGTATCGTGAATGGCGAGGGCAGCCCAAAATCCGAATTGTTCCTGCGTAAGTCCAAAGAAGTGCCCAAGAGGTGGGAATAAAATAAGAGCAACGCCATTAAGCAAAAATATAACTGCCATAGAAACGGCTGTATCAAGCTGTGAAGCTCCTATTGCGGGAGACATAGCTGCAATAGCACTTCCTCCACATATAGCAGTACCTGTGGATAAAAGTAGAGATAAATCACCTTCTACCTTAAAAAGTTTGCCTAAGAAATGTCCAATGATAAAAACTGCGGAAATTGAAATCATTGTAATCCAAATAGAAGCAAACCCTACCTTCATAACAACTCCAAATTGAGTACCAAATCCGAGCAAAATGACAGCAAACTGCAAAAGGTGCTTTGAAGCCTTACCGGTCTGAGCAGAGAGTGGATTCCCAACAGTCAGCGCGAGAAATGCTCCGAGAGAAAGCCCAATTGCTGGATTGGGAGTTGCTATGGAGAGCAGCACTGCAACACAAAACCAAAAATAAACATTGTTCGTGATTTTTGTAATCATTTTCAATTCTCCTTGAATGTTGGCATAGTGGATATCATAGCACTTATATTTAAAATTGAAAGAAAGCTAAAAATATCACAAGTTTAATAAAATGCTTGACTAAAGATAAAAGGTGGAATAGAATATCCAGTATTCTATTTTATAAAAATACTAGGGAGTGTATATTATGTCAGCTATAGTTTCTTTGCCTGAACCAATGGTATTAGGGCTTCATGCTTTGGGTTTTATTGCTCGTGAAGAAGGCAAATGCTTTACAACACAGCAAATAGCTCAGGGATTACAAACGCCCGAACCTCACTTGTCCAAGGTCTTGCAGAGGCTTAATAAAGGTGGCTTAATAAAGTCTGTTAGGGGTCCGGGAGGCGGATATAAGCTAAATTGCGTACCGCAAAATACGCCTTTGAAGAAAGTATTTGAAGTCCTCGGTGGAGCTTTTATGTCTAGCGGTTGCGGAATGGATGGATGTAAAGGTGGATCTTGCTTTATCGGCGATATGATGGACGAACTGACACGAGCATTGATCCGTTACTTGGAATCGAGAACAATGGCAGATTTTGTTGAATACTACAATGAAAAAACTCCTGTAGAAATAGAAATATCTGTAATTACTCCGTCGTTGGGGCAGGTTCATCCTAATTTTGCTCACCTAGGAAAACTTATTTGATAAGCACTACCTACTTTGCAACACAGACCGTGCTTATTCCTCGACGTACCTAAAAGTACGTCTGCGGATAATCGCAGCCTACCTTGAACACAGACCGTGCTTATTTTCGTTTTAGGAAAGATTAAAACAAAGAGGTAATAAAAAGATTGGATCTCAATCTTTTTTTTGAAATTATATAAATATAAACAGAATTGAAACAAAAAAAGAAATTATTATTTTTTAACGAAGAGAGGATTTTTTGAAAATGAATTTTAAGAAGAGTTTTGCTTTGTCAATTCTGTTCGTGCTACTTGCACTTCCTTCTATTGCATTTGCAGAGGGCTTTGGCGTTTACGAATGGAGTACCGGTGGAGTTGCTATGTCAGAGAACTACATGTTTGCAGAGGAAGACCCTGCTGTATTGGCATACAACCCTGCAGCAATTACACGTTTAGACGGCACATATTTCAGTGTAGGTGGAACATTTGTAGATGCTCACAACAAAACAAAGTTTACTACACTTCGTGGTGTCTCTGATCACTCAAACAACTATTGTCCTGCTACAATCCCTTATACATACTTTGTAAAGAAAACAGCAGATAACTCATGGTGGGGCCTTGCAATTTTTGCACGTTATGGCAACCAAATAGAGTACGACAAACTTTGGCCAGGACGCTATGACACTACATATTCAGGAATTAAAGGAATGACAATTCAGCCCACATATGGATGGAAAGTAAATTCTAAACTTTCTGCTGCTGTAGGTTTGGATATCAACTACATGGGACTTGTAATGGAAAGAGGACTTCCTACAGATTTACTAGGCTTGCCAAGACAAGATTTTAGACTTGATGGTACAAGTGTAAGACTTGGTGGAGTTCTTTCCTTTATGTATGACTTCACAGAAAACACCTCTGCTGCATTGGTCTACCGTACAAGAGTAAAACATTCGATGACTGCTGATATTGACATCAACGGACAAAGATATACAAAAGGAAGAGGTTCTGTAACACTTCCTGATTCAATTACATTTGGTCTCGGTCATAAATTTAACGGTGGAAAAACAAGAGTTGAATTTGATGCTGTTTGGACAAACTGGAGCACTTATGATAGGTTGACAATCGCATTTGATAAACCTCTAATGGGTGGACTTGTACCAGTTTCAGATTCAGAAAAAGCATGGAAAGCTTCATGGCGTTTAGGACTTGGTATTGAACACAAACTTAGCCAGCAGTGGAGCGTACTTGGTGGTTATGTATGGGACCAAAGTCCTACACCTGACTCAACAATGGACTTCACAGTTCCTACAGGAGACAGACATAGATTTAGCGTAGGATTTAAGTACAGACCATCAAAGAAAGGCGAATGGACACTTGCTTACTCTGCAATTCTTGCAGGAGACAGAACAGTTAAGTCACATTTACCTTCCCCTGCAACAGGAGCGGACTTCTTAAAGGGTGAACTCCACAGCGGATTGACACAGCTCGTATCATTAGGTTATACAATAAAGTTCTAATATAAACTTAATATTAAACAAGTCGCTTACTTTTGTAAGCGACTTGTTTTTTGTCTATTTTATCAGTAATGCACATATAAGAGTTAAATGATCTGGGAAGTCTGTGCCTTTCATCCACTCAACCTTAACTCCAAAAAACTTTTCTGAAATTTGAGAGAGGTCAATTCCGAGAGACTCTATAGAATACCTCATTTTATCTGGGAACCTGCAAGGTAAGCCTTGGGTTCTTGTACACTCATCACAAATTTCGCAAGAGCCTGAGAAAAGATAAAGACTGTTGGGAACTTGCTTTTCTTCTCTTCTCATATACTTTGTAAGATGAGCCTTTTCTATATCTATCATTTCACCAATTTCTTTAGGAACGTCATAGTCTTTACATACAAGCCCATCTAAATTTTTCTTGTCAGGTTTAATAACAAGCTCTATTAGTCTAACATCGTTATATTGATTTAAAAATTCTACTGGGTCAAAATTGTGTGGAGAACAAGACCATCTTTTTTCAAAATGACAACAGCCTTTGCAATAACCCAAAAATCTTGGGGCATCAACAAAGTTTTCTATAAACTCGGGCATTGGACAGCTCCCTCGTAATATTTTTGTTGTATATTTAATGGTCAAAGCAGACGCTCCTCTTAATTAAACTTAACTTTGATATTATAGCATTAAAGTAAAAAAAGAGTGTATTTTATAACCATAGTAAAGGTTTACTCTTCACAAGAGATAAAAATCTTGCCACTCTCGTCATACCGCACCCAAAGGCGGTATCTCTTTCTCCTATTGTCATACCGCGATGAACCTGAAGCGGTATCTCGGGGTTTGGTTTTAGGATTAAAAACAGAGCAAAAAAGTAAAGTCAAAACCAAAGCCACTGGACACCGCATTTAAGCGTTGGGTGAGACGAGATAAAAGCAAAGGCAAGGGCAAGGGCAAGGGCAAGGGCAAGGGCAAGGGCAAGGGCAAGGGCAGATACAGAGGCAAGGACAAAGGCAAGGGCAAAACAAGGCGTGAAAACAAACAAAGGTCGGGAAAACAAAAAAAGGTCGGGAAACCCGACCTTTGAATTTTGTCTTGCTAAGTGAAGTATTATCTCAGTTTTGTAGCGGCTTGAATTGTGTTTGATAGCAACATTGAGATTGTCATAGGGCCGACTCCGCCTGGGACAGGGGTAATCCAAGAAGCTTTTTGCGATACTGTTGCGAAGTCCACGTCACCTACAAGACCGCTCTCTGTTCTGTTGATACCTACGTCGATTATTACAGCCCCTTCTTTTACCATGTCGGCTGTGACAAACTTCGGTTTCCCTATTGCTGCTACGACGATATCTGCACCACGTACTACATCAGCCAAGTTTGCTGTTTTACTATGTGTAATTGTGACGGTAGCATTTCGTGATAAAAGCATTAGTGCTACAGGTTTGCCTACTATATTGCTTCTTCCGATTACTACAGCGTTTTTACCACTGATAGGGATGCCTGTACTTTCAAGAAGTTTAATTACGCCTTTTGGTGTGCAAGGCTCTAGCGATGGTTGCCCTGTCATTAAAAGTCCGCTACTGATTGGGTGAAATCCGTCAACGTCTTTTTCCGGTGAAATTGCGTTAATGACTTCTACTTCATCTAAGTGCTTGGGTAGCGGTAGCTGCACGAGAATTCCGTGTACAGCTTTGTCTTCGTTTAACTTCTTTACAAGTCCTAATAGCTCTTCCCTTGTTGTTTCGGCTGGGAGGGTATATTTCTGTGATTCAATACCAACTGCAGCACAACCTTTTTCCTTTTGTCCGACGTACACTTTTGAAGCAGGGTCTTCTCCTACCAGAACTACTGCAAGTGTAGGGATAACGCCCTCTGCTCTTAATTTGTCTACATCTTCTTTTAATAATGAACGGATGTCAGAAGATATCTTCTTACCGTCGATTATCTGTGCTGTCATAGTGATCACTCCGTAATGTTATATTCTGTGAAGAGTATGGATTGAACGTCCGTCAAGTTCCTCTACTGCTTCTGTAACTGCTTCCGCAAAAGTTGGGTGAGGCCTAATTACCGCCTGCATTTGTGCTTTCGAAAGCTTATTTACTATTGCTGTGGAAAATTCGTTCACAATATCTGTCGCTCTTGCACACATAAGCTGTGCTCCAACTATACAATCATTATCGTTGTCATATACTATTTTTATAAATCCTCTATCTTGTAAAGAAATAATGGATTTACCGTTACTCATCATACTTGCTTTTGCAGTGGAAATATTGAGCCCTTTATCCTTTGCTTCTGCTTCTGTTAGTCCTGTACAAGCAATTTCCGGGTTTGTGTAGATTGCATCTGGCACAATTGATAGGTCAATCGCTGGCTTGTGCCCTGCCATAATTTCGACTGCATTTAGTCCCTCTGCGGAAGCTAAGTGAGCTAACTGTTTGGTAGGAATTACATCTCCAATAGCAAACACATCTTCAAGTGAAGTCCTAAATTCACTATCTACAATTATCATCTTTTTGTTATTCATTTCGATAGAGAGGTCATCTGCAAAAAGTCCTTTTGTGTTGGGTGCTCGCCCTGATGCGACAAGAAGTGCGTCTCCAACGATACTCTTTACTTCTTCGCCATCTTTGTACCAGCAACGGACAGATCCGTTTTCTTCTGGAGTTACTTTTACAAGCATTGTCTTTGTATGGATTTTTACTCCACGTTTCTTTAAAATCATAGAGAGGTTCTGTGAAATTTCTTTATCAACATTAGGAAGAATTTTATCACAAAGTTCCATTACTGTAACGTCTTTACCCCATGCGTTATAAAGTGATGCAAACTCCATTCCTACTACACCAGCACCGGCTATAATTAAATTGTCATAAAGTGTATCCATATCAAGTAACTCGTCACTTGATATTACATTTGGTGTGTCTAGTCCCTCAACCGGTGGAAATGACGGCACAGAACCGGTCGCAATCAATATATATTTTGAAGTTACTTCGTAAGCTTCTTCGCCTGTTACAGGGGTAAGTTTCACTCTGTGTGGGGCGAGAATCATAGCCGAAGCTCTAAAGTGTTCAATTTTATTTCCCTTTAAGAGTTGTTCTATCCCACCACGCAATTTTGTTACTACATCTTGTTTGCGTTGTTGAACCTTTGCGATGTCAACAGTAATATTTTCTGCATTTAGTCCCAATTCCGCAAAGTGTGCTGTTTCTGCATATAAATCAGAGGAGTGCATCATTGTTTTTGTGGGTATGCAACCCCTATTTAAGCAAGTACCACCTACATCACGTCTTTCGGCTATTGCAGTTTTCAATCCCAACTGAGAGGCTCTTATTGCTGCTTCGTAACCGCCGGGGCCTGCACCTATAACAAATAAGTCATAATTGTAATCCATGATACTCCTCCTAGCATTTAAAATTTTCCTATCTAAATCCTATTGATTCATGTGTGGCGATCCAGTTAGACAAATCTTTTATCATTGACGATTGTTCAAATGTAGCATTGTCAAACCTGTCAAAGACTTTATTGTTTAAGTGAGATAAATCTTTTTTGGTTAGTGCATTTGCAATAGATATTCCGTTGAATTTACAGCCCTTTAAAAGTTCTGGGATTGAAGTGATGAAATCGCAATTCATAGCATCTGAGTAGACAGAACATTCTTCTATGATCCCCCCTGCTATGCAAAATTGCATTTGTATCCCGCCCCATGTAAATCTGTTTTCTACTTCGACATCGCACTTCAATTTCCTTCCGAAAATCCACTCCCATGAGGCATATTTTTCTGTCGTTTTTACAAGTTGTTCATGTGGGGTGACTGAGCTTGGGAGTTCTTCTAATTTTAATCCGTAAACTTGGGAGAAAGCCCCGAGTAAGGACTCTTTCATCATATCAACTGTTATCTCTGGTATGAATTCTTTGAGGTTAGTTACTCGGGACTTCACTGATTTTACTGAGTTTGATTGAAGTTTCTTCAACGAAACATTAAGGTACTTAGAGAGCATTGATAAATCGATATTTACCATTATTGTGCCGTGATGATAGGCATTTGAGCCATATTTGCAAAAAGCATTACCTGAAAATTTCTTAGAGTCTATAAGTAAATCATTCCGTCCTGATTTTTCTACGGTGATCCCAAAAGTCTTAATAGCTTCAGAAATTACAGATAGTTGCTTATCTACATCATAATCTTTTTGTGATGTAAGAAAGGTAAAATTTAAGTTCCCCATATCTTGAAAAACTGCACCGCCACCAGATATTCTTCTTGCTAAAAATCCGCCGTCATTTGTAAGTTCGGCCGATTTGCATTCTAACCATGGGTTTTGGTTTTTACCAATTACAACTGTTTTTGCATTTTGCCATAAATAGAGAACACAGCTTTTTTGCGGTAAATTCTTTAATACAACTTCCTCTAAGGCTAAATTTTCGTAAGGGTTCGTACCTTTAGCTAGCACGTAAAAGAGACGTTCAATCATATCTCTACACTAAAATGTGTAACGAATATTTGGTTCTCTTGCTGCTTTTACTTCGTCAGGTCTTCTAATTGCAGCTTTTAGTGGCATATTGTGCATATTTTCCGGGGTTGCCACTGACAAATCATAAACTTTCTTAAATACTGAGACAGCTTCGTCCAAAGTATCTTTGCCTTCTGTTTCTGTAGGCTCGATCATAAGAGCTTCGTGCACGATGAGAGGGAAGTACATCGTTGGTGGGTGAATACCGTTATCGAGTAATCCCTTTGCAAAATCAAGAGCTGACACGTTTATGTCTTTGTGCATTTTCTCCAATGTAATTACAAATTCGTGCATACAGATAGTGTCGTAAGCCATTTCAAATACATCAGAGAGCTGTTTCATCATATAATTTGCGTTTAGGACTGCAATTCGTGACGCTTCAGGTATTCCCTCACGACCAAGTGTAAGAATATAGGAGAGTGTCCTTACTACAACAAGGAAATTACCATAAAAGTCTTTTACTTTTCCTATACTTAGAGGCATATCACGATTGAAGTCATATCCGCCATTTGCACCGTCTATCACGTGTGGTTTTGGTAGGAACTGAGCTAGGAATTTCTTACATCCTACAGCACCGCTTCCGGGACCGCCACCGCCGTGAGGTGTGGAGAAAGTTTTGTGTAAGTTTAAGTGAATTACGTCAAACCCCATATCTCCTGGGCGAATATTTCCCATAATTGCGTTAAGGTTTGCACCGTCGTAATAGCAAAGCCCTCCTGCGTTATGGATTATTTCTGTGATTGTAAGAATATTTTTGTCAAAAATTCCTACTGTGTTTGGGTTGGTGAGCATGAGTCCTGCAATTTCTTCAGGTGCTACGTCAACTGCTTCACGCAACTTTTCGATGTCAATTCCACCCTCGGAATTTGATGGTACATTTATTACTGTATAGCCTGCCATTACTGCTGTTGCAGGGTTTGTACCATGTGCTGAATCAGGTACGACAATTTTAGTTCTCTTTTCGTCTTTTCTGTTCTGATGATAGGCTTTAATAAGCAATACACCGGTATATTCACCATGAGCACCGGCGGCGGGCTGGAATGTGACATTGTCCATTCCTGTAATCTCTGCCAGAAGTTTTTCTGTTGTGCGAAGAACTTCCATGCAACCCTGTACGGTGTGAGTAGGCTGTAATGGGTGGACGCCGTTAAAAGCAGAGAGTGCTGCAATTTCTTCGTTTACACGAGGATTGTATTTCATGGTACATGACCCTAGAGGATAAAATCCACAGTTCACTCCAAAGGCTCTATTTGCTAATCTCGTGTAGTGTCTGCTGATGTCGTTTTCTGAGAGTTCGGGGAGACGTGGTGCTTTTTCTCTAAGTAACGAGCTCTGCAATTTTACTGTAGGAACGTCACACTTCGGAAGAACAGAGCATGAACGCCCCGGATGGCTTAATTCAAATACTAATTTCATCGTGCAGCGACCTCCTTTACAGACTCGATAAGCAAGTCTATGTCTTGCTTTGAGTTCATTTCTGTTACGCACCACAATACACAAGGCTTGCCCTCTACTTCTATTGGTAGACCGCCCAAGATGCCCTTTGCTTCAAGCTTTGCCATGAGTTCATCTGTAGGTACGGGAGAAGTTGTGACAAATTCGTGGAAAAATTCGGATCCGAATTTCATTTCAAAACCATTTATTTTGCATAATTCTGATGCCATATAATGTGCTTTTGATGTACATTGTTCTGCCACATTTGCTAATCCTGCTGGTCCCATTGCTGCCATGTAAACTGTTGCTGTGAGTGCACATAGTGCTTGGTTTGAACAAATGTTACTTGAGGCTTTTTCACGTCTAATGTGCTGTTCTCTTGCCTGTAGTGTAAGGACGAAACAACGGTTGCCGTCTGCATCTACAGTTTGCCCCACGATACGACCTGGAATTTTACGCATCATCTTTTCTGAACAAGTCATAATTCCTAGGTATGGACCACCAAAGGCGAGAGACATACCAAGTGGCTGACCCTCTGCGACTCCCACATCTGCTCCATATTCACCAGGGGACTTCATAATTCCAAGTGCTATTGGATTACAGCTGAGAATTGCTTTTGCTCCGAGTTCGTGTGCAGAGTTTACAACAGAGTCACAATCTTCAAATAATCCAAAGAAGTTCGGAGATTGTACAAAAACAGAGGCGACTGTGTCGTCAATCATTGATTTCATTGCTTCTATATCTGTTACTCCGTCTTTTGTTGGGATAATTTCATAGTCGCAATTTACACCCCAGCAATATGTTTTGATTACTTCAATGGTATCTGGGTGTGTGGAACCAGAGATAAGAGTTTTAGTCCTCTTGCGTTCTCTGCACATTCCTGCTGCTTCGCCTGCTGCTGTACCACCGTCATATACTGATGCATTACACACTGGTAGTCCCATAAGCTCTGACATTTCTGTCTGATATTCAAATATTGCCTGCAATACACCTTGGCTTATTTCTGCCTGATATGGTGTATATGATGTGAGAAATTCTTCTTTTGCAGGAATGTATTTGACTATCGATGGAATATAGTGATTATATGCACCTGCTCCACGGAAAATATGGGGGAAAACTTTGTTCTTTGATGCAATTTCTTCCATATTTCTTTTGACTTCTAGTTCGCTCATACCCTCGGGAATATCCAGAGGGCGTTTGAGAAGAGCTTCATCTGGAACCATTGAGTAGAGTTCATCTGTTGATTTCATACCTATGGCACGAAGCATTTCCTCTCGTTCTTTTAAAGTTGAAGAGATATATGATCCCATCTTTATGCTCCTTTCGCCAGAAGCTCCTGATATTCCTCCGGACTTAGAAGTTGGCCTAATTCGGAGATATCTCCGATTTCGACTAGCCATTCTTCGTATGGATCTGCGTTAATGGCACCAGGGTTATCTGCTAAATTTTCGTTTATGGCTGAGATAGAACCTGTTGCAGGGCTGATGATATCAGATACAGCTTTTACGGATTCGATGTCTGAGAAGCTTTCTTCTACTGTTACATCATCGCCGACTTCAGGAAGATTGATAAAAACCACGTCTCCCAACTGGTCTGTTGCATATGCTGTAAGTCCGACTTTAATGGAAGTCTCGCTTAATACCTCTACCCATTCGTGTGATGCTGTGTACTTTAGATTGCTTGGAAAATTCATAATATAACCCCCTCATATGTATTGGAAAATTTATTGTGATTGTTTCGTAGTTGTTACTATTATTGTTTTTACTGCTTTGGTCTGTCGTAAATTGGACCTTTAACTATCTCTGCTTCTACTCTGCGTCCTCTTACATCTACTTCAACAATTGCTCCTATTTCAATAAATTCTGCTTTTATTATTGCTGTAGCGTAGGGAGCTTTGAGGAATGGGCAGAATGTGCCTGATGCTGTTACTCCTATTTTCTCGTCTCCTACATAAACATCTTGATGCTCACGTACTACGCCTTTGCCTGTAACTTTGAGTGTTACGCACTTACGTTTTGGCGGTTTTGCTGCTTCAAGGGCTGCTTTACCGAGGAAATCTTCTTTTGCAAGTTTTACACAGAAGCCAAGTCCTGCTTCGTATGGATTTGTATTTTCGTCCATTTCATGTCCGTAAAGAGGCATGCCTGCTTCAAAACGGAGTGTGTCTCTGCTTCCTAGTCCACATGGGATTATGTTTAAATCTTTCCCTGCTTCAAGTAGTGCGTCCCAAATTTCTACGGTGTCTTCTGAGTTACAGTAAATTTCGTATCCGAATTCACCTGTATAACCTGTGCGTGAGACTAGACATGTTTTGCCTGCTACGACACAATTTTTAATAAAGGTGTAATATTTTGTGGGTAGTAATGTTTCGTCTGTTAGCTTCTTTAACACTTCAAGAGAGTTTGGACCTTGAAGTGCTATCTGACCGACTGAGTCGGAAATATCTTCAAACTTCGTGTCACCTACGACTTGTTTTGAAATCCACTCAGCATCTTTGTGGCGGTTTGATGCGTTTAGTACGAGTAAAATATGAGTGTCGTCTTCTTTGTAGACGAGAAGGTCGTCTATGACATTACCGTTCTCGTAGCACATACAGGTGTACTTAACTTGCCCTGATGTCATGTCAGAACAGTCATTAGTTACAACTTTCTGAACTGTTGCCATAGCATCGTTACCGACTAGTGTAAACTCTGCCATATGTGAGACGTCAAAAATTCCTACATTCGTTCGTACTGCCATGTGTTCCGAGATAATTCCAGTGGCATACTGCACTGGTAGAAGGTACCCTGCAAAGGGGACAATCTTCCCATTTGCTTTTACGTGTGAGTCGTACAGTGGTGTCTTGAGATCCATAAAATCAACCCTCTTTCTATTTTTGTTTGTATGTGAGCTAGTAAAATTATACAAATATGATGTGTGCTTTTTGTGAAATAGAAACAAACTTAAAATGTGCCTCTTGAAAATAATTTTTAAAAGAATAAACCCTGTGAAACTTTGTGAAAATTAGTTTAATCTTAATAAAATTAAATAAAAAAATTAAATCTTTTGTAAAAAGAGATAATTTTAATTCTTACGTTAATATTATACCTATCGCTCAAAAAAAGCATGGTGTGTTTGAACAAAGAAAATGGGTTGTATTTAGAAATTTTAGTAATATTGTACAGGGGGGTTTTGTGTAAAAAATAACATGAAATTGTCTGTTAAAGCGGTCGTTGCGGTGTAAAAAGAGGTGGTAGTAAGGAAAATTTGAAAAACCAATTAAAGGACCTATGTGAAGTTAGAAGAATTTTGATAAGAGATTTTTGTATAATTATCACAATTTTAACTTGAAATTAAACTTTGGAAATTTTAGGGGTTTTTTATTGCATAATATACGTATTTATTGTAATTGCAGATGTCTGGAAAAGGTGATTGCGGTCTTTTTAGAAGAATTTATTTTTTGTTTGCTCTGTCTAACTATTACAAATAGTTAGTTCAGAAAGATAAAAAAGTAAAAGCCTCGTGATTATTCACGAGGCTTAGGATTTAGATGTATTTTGATAGTGTTTTGTATAGAGTGTCTGGCATTATCGGTTTTGATATGTGTTCGTTCATTCCTGCTTCTGTGCATCTTTGAACATCTTCGTTAAAAGCATTTGCTGTTATTGCGAGAATAGGAATGGTTGTAGCATAAGCATTGTCTAGTTTTCTTATTGTTTTTGTTGCATTAATGCCATTCATTATGGGCATTTGTATGTCCATCAATATTGCGTTAAATGTGCCATGTTGTGATGTCGTGAATATTTCTACAGCTTCTTTACCATTTTTTGCAACTACAACTTCCACGCCGACTCTGTTTAATATTTTTATTACAACACGCTGGTTTACTTTGTTATCCTCTGCTAAGAGAACCCTTTTGCCTTTTAATTTTGATAGTTCTAAATCGGTGGATTTTTTATCGCTAATTTCGTTGTTTTCTTTTGCTTCAGGTTTGTTTGCAAGAGGAACATGGATTGTTACAGTAAATGTTGTCCCTTTGCCAAGCTCGCTTTGTACTCCAATTTTACCGTCGCAGAAGTCTACTATGCTTTTTACAATAGAGAGTCCCAGCCCACTTCCAACTTTAAATTCCATATCTTTGTTGCATGATTGATAAAATGGTTCAAAGAGATGTTTTTGTGTCTCTTCGTCCATTCCGACTCCGGTATCTGATATGACATACTGATATAGTCCTATGTTTGTCCTATTATGTGTTAGCTCGTTAAAATGCACTGCTACTGTCCCACCTGGTTGAGTAAATTTCATTGCGTTCCCAACGAGATTATCTAGGACTCTGTTTAATTTTAGAGTATCTCCAATACACATATCATTTATGATATTAAATGAATGTTGGAAGTTAATTCCTTTCGATTTTGCCGGTGCTGTCATTCTGCATATTAACTTTTCATATTCTTTTCTTTGGCTGAATGTTGATTTTGCAAGCACCATTTGACCTGCTTCAATACGGCTCATATCCAAAATGTCGTTTAGTAATGACAAAAGTTGGTTGGAAGACGATTTTACTGTTTCCAAGCTCTCCTTTACCTGTCCTGTGTTATTTGTGTCAGAGAGGGCAATTTCTGTCATGCCTATTATTGCATTCATAGGTGTCCTTATATCATGGCTCATTGCTGACAAGAATGTACTCTTTGCATTATTTGCTTGATTTGCCATTCTTAGAGCATTTATGATGTCTTCTTTTTGTTTGGCATGCATTAGTTCTCTTTCTGTTGTATCAGCACGAAGGAGTCCTATGAACTCATGTGATTGATCTATCCAGAATAATTTACTCTCTTTAAAGTGGATCTCTCCGTCTTGATAAAGTTTATACGGTATAGTGACGTATTTTTTATCTTCTTTGTTAAGCTCATCTTTTATCCTATCCATGTCAAAAAGTGTGGTGTATTGTTCTCTTAGCTCCGGAATTGCCGCGTCCTCAAATACGTGAGATGTGTAGTCTTTGAAATTTTCCCCATATAGCGGCGATATGTTATTTCTTACTGTCTCTACTGTGTGCATAGTGTAGGCGTGAGTGTCTGCATTTATTATTCCGGCTCTTTCTACTGTGTTAGCAAGTAGTGAAAGGAGCTTCTGGCTTTTTTCGATCGATTTTGTGATGTCAATACAGGCAATACAGATTCTTTTTTTCTTTGGTCCCATATAGTAAAATTGGAATTTCTTTGTTTTTGTTTTGCCATCTATATGTATTGTTAAAGAAGTTGAGAATTCTCCTTTTACTTCTAATATTTTTTCTATGTTATTTAAGTCAAAAATATGTGACATGTTTTCTCTTTCACTTGGGGAACAATATGCCTCTATTGCTGTATCTTTTAGTTTGACATATTCTTCTTTTTTAAAATGCTCCAGTATTTTGATGTCATTATGAATAATGTTTGATACTTGTCTAGTTTGTAAATTTATAGCAATTATAAAGTCAAAACCATTTTTTACTGTTGAAGAGAGTAATGTCTGTGTCTCTAATTCTTGAGTAACGTCTACTATGGAGACAAGGCACAATATGTCTCCCGTTGTAGTGTCAGAAACTAAGTTTAATTTTAGTTTTGTGTATACAGAATCACTGTCTTCACTAAACTGTAACCAGGAGTTTAGTGAAAAAGATGTTATCCCGTAATTAAATGCGTTGAGGAGAGTAGAACGCTTGAATTTACGATTAAATTTATCCCTTTCATTATTATCTGTTATCGTATGAGATATAGTAGATAATAAGTTGTCATGTGTCATGTTTGTGTTTAGATTTAAATCGCTATTTATGAGGTCGTTTATCTCAAGGACTTTGTTCTTATTTAGAGAAGTATAAGCAGATAATAATGTATTAGAGGGAAGATTTCTCCTGTGCATAAGTTTGATATTCTGATTGCGTTCTTTTTCTTCCATCTCTTTTGTGATATCGATAAATGTGGCAACAACCCATTCCCTTTTGCCGTCATTGTTATCTATTACAGAGTAGCTTAGTTTAATCCAAGAGTATTTGCCCGTCTTATCTAAGGTGCGCAAAGCACAAGTGACTTCGTTTTCTCCGCTATCAAGCTTATTAAAGAGTTCTTTTAGTATCGGTTTATCCTCTTCATGTACGATATTAGACTTTTGGAAGAAGTTAGGAGCGTCTTTTATAATATTCCCATCTAATCCGAAATAGGCAACTAAATTTGATGGTGCATATATCTCTCTTGTTATTAAATTAAATTTCCAAGAGCTTATTCCAAAACGGTTAATTATGAAGTTGTAGTTATTTTCCAAATCTTTAAACTTATCAATATCTTCTGCTGTACAGATGGTTTTTATGGGTTCTCCATTTTTGTTGAATATTGTATTACAATGTCCTTTCATCCAACGCCATTTACGAAAAGCTGGATTGTAAACTCGACATTCAAAGTCTTCTCTCGGTGATCCGTTATCAATGTTTTCATAAACTTTTCTATAGATATCTATGTCATCAGGGTGAATTAACCCCAAATCTATAAGTGATTGAGGGAAATTTTCCATTATGCGTGGAGTTTTAAATGTTTTTATAACATTGCTATTTGCAATGGTGGTATGTGTGTTGCTGTTATATTCAATGAATAATATACCTGCGTTTTCTATTGCAATTTCAAGCTCTTGTTTTTGTATATTGTCTTTTTCTTCTAAGTCTTTTTGCTTGGTTACGTCTATTAAAATAGCGTAGATATATGGATCACCTTTGATGTCTTCGCAGATTTGCCCTTTACCATAGACCCATTTTATTGAATTTTTACATATTATTCTGTGCGTGACTTCAAATGGTTCTTTGGTTTCTAATTTTTCTGATATTATTTTTCTTAAGGCAGAGATGTCTTCAGGATGAACAATTTTGATAATGCTGTTCCCAAATTTACTGAATTCTTCTCTCGTATAACCTATGAAATTATATAATTTGTCGTTTGCTTCAATTAGGTCTAAATTTTCATTGCTCTTACAGTGCAGTACTGCACCCGGGATATTTGTGTGTATGCTTTTAATTTCGTTTGCTATTTTTATTTCGTTTGATACGTCAATATAACATGCATATAAATAAGAGATTCCTGCTTCTTTTTTTAATGTTCCGGAAACTCTTACCCACATGTATGAATTATCGCCTGTTTCTACTCTGCAAGTGGTATCAAATTTGTCGCCATCATCGTTTGTGTCCACAAAGTAGTTTCTTACTCTATCTCTGTCATTAATATGTATCCCGTTAAAAGCGTCCTCTCCATAAACTTGAAATGCCTGCTCTCTTGTCATTTTAAAAAGAGCTAAGAGACTGTCACTAATGAAGACTGGAATAATAGATCCGTCTTCAAATTTTTGTAATTTCGCAATTCCAGTGGGGGAGTTAGCTAATATTAGCTCATAATCTTCTTTTAATTTTGTATTTTCATCTCTTAATTTCATAAGCATTGTGGTGTCTGTTATGGTGGCGTATATATGAAGTCCGTCTTCTTCTTGTATAAATTCACCAGTTGCAATCACATCTATTCTTTCTCCACTACGAGTGACTAAGACGTTGCTGTTTGTACCCTTTTTGCCTATTTCGCTAGGAGTAGTGTACTGTTGTGTTGTTTGCTTTGTCTCTGGTGAGATTACATTCATTAGAGAGTTGTTTTGCTCTTTTTTAAATTGTTCTTTTGTGTATCCGATCATGTCGTAAAATCTATTGTTTGCTTCTAACAATGTCCATTCATTGTTAGCTTCGACTTTTAGTATTGCAGCATCAGAATTCTGATAGAAACGTTCAAGCTGGTTGAGGACATGTTCTTTGTCTTTTTTTATTAAAGTTTCGTTTGTGATGTCTTTTATATATTCTATATATGCAGGCGTGTCTTTCCATACAATCTCACTGGCTCTTATAGTGTAGTAGCGACCGTTTGATGGTGTGAAAACTTCGTGGTCTACGCCAAGCTCAAGATTATTAAATGGGACGCAGAAAGAGCATACATTTTCGCTGTGTCGTATTGCTTTATGACAAATTTTCCCTAAATAGTTCTTTTCTGATATTGCGTCTTTCATAGCTTCATTTAGAAATAAGAGTTTATGAGTGGCTTTTTCTATGATGCAAACACCAATAGAACCATCAAGAGTGATTTTGTGAGATATTAAAGTTTCGTCTGCAACTGCTGTGAAAGATATATAGAGAAGTCTCTCATTGTCGGATTCAGAAAGGCAACCTACAACATTAACAAGAATAAGTTCTTTATTTTTGCATGTTATGTGAAAAGAGGCTGTTAGAGGTTCTTTTGATGAGAGAGCTTTTGAAAAGTGTGATTTAAAGTAAGGATAGTCTTCCGGGTGAATAATGTCGTACATCTTGCTTGCAAACTCTTCTTTAGTATAACCTGTTATGTTGTATATCTCATCAGAAATGAAAATAGGGCTTGTATTATTGTTTTCGTCCAAGTCGCATATAATTATCCCTTGTGGCATTGAGCTTAAGAATGTTTCTAGGCTTTTAATTTTAGAGTTCAGCACAATAATCACTCGTTTCTAGAATATTTAAAATTTCTAACAGAAATAAAAATACTTTTGGTAAGTATAAGCTATGAAGCTGTTCTTTTCAATGATAAAAACCATTCTAGCAGAGTAATGCCGCAATAAACAAAAAGAGCAACGGTTATGGCTAACCTTTGCTCTTTGTTTTATTCTATATGGCGGGCCCGACCGGAGTTGAACCGATGACCTACTGCTTAGGAGGCAGTCGCTCTATCCAACTGAGCTACGGGTCCGTACGGTTTATTAGTTTATCACGGAATATAATGTTCTGTAAATGTCTTAATCAAACTTTAAACCATTTTCTTGACGTTAGAAAAATGGTAAAAAAGACGTAGTGACTAAAGAAATAGAGGTCATGAGGATTGGATAAAGAAGTAGTGCTAAGTCTATAAACTTATTATAAAAGAGGTCGGTTCTATTTGAGCTGACCTCTTTGTGATTTTACTTTTTGTATTCTTTTGCGAGTTTTGCAAAAGCCGGTAGGGATTTTTCTATTTGTTTTGTCGTCACGCAATATGCAATTCGTACGTAACCGGGGCAACCAAATCCGTCACCTGGGACAAGTAGTAGTTCGTATTTTTTTGCTTTTTCACAAAATGCATTTGCGTCTTCTTCAAGTGATTTTACAAATAGATAGAATGCACCGTCAGGTTTTGGTCCTTCGTATCCCATTTCAAGGAGCCCGTTGTAGAGGATTTCTCTGTTTCTCTCATATATTGAGATGTCTGCTGTTGCTTCAACACATTTTTCTACTACTTGCTGAAATAGTGTGGGAGCACATACGTAGCCTAATGCTCTTCCTGCTCCGCAAATTGCTGCAAATAGTGTCTGGCTCTGTTCTGCTTCTGGTGATGTTGCTATGTAGCCTATTCTTTCACCGGGAAGTGAGAGAGATTTACTGTATGAGTAACATACTATTACGTTTTTGTGATAATTCATTAGGTATGGAACTTTCACGTTTCCATATACTAGTTCACGGTAGGGTTCATCACTTATTATGAATATTGGATGTCCAAATTCTTTTTCTTTTTTTGCTACGAGGACGCAGAAGCTTTTTATTGTTTCTTCTGAGTAGACTACACCTGATGGGTTGTTGGGTGAGTTTATTATTATCCCTTTTGTTTGTGGTGTTAGTGATTTTTCTAGTATATCTAAATCAATTTGGAAATTGACAGTATCTGGTGGAAGAACTTTTAGTTTTGCACCTGCTGATTCTACAAATGTGGTGTATTCAGGAAAGTAAGGAGCAAAAGTTACAAATTCATCGTCGTCTTCTGTGAGTGCTTTTATGGATATGGTAAGAGATGATGCAGCACCTGATGTCATATATATGTTGTTTAGTGTTAAGTTTGTGCCAAATCTTCTGTTTATGCTTTCTGCTATTGTCTTTCGTACGCAAAGCATTCCGGGTGCAGAGGAGTAGCCATGTAATGTCATAGAGTCTGTTGAGTTTAGTAGTTCTATTATGGTTTCTTTTACTATCTCGGGTGCAGGAACATTGGGATTCCCTATGCTAAAGTCAAATACGTTTTCACGTCCTATTTCTGTCGCCCTTTTCCATCCATATTCTGCTATTTCTCTAATTACTGATCTGTTGCTTCCAAGTGATGTCATTTTTTCTGAAAACATTTAAGTTCCCCCAATCGTTTTGTTGCGTTTCATTTTTATAAGAAAAATATCCCTATGATGCCAAAGAAAAAGAGCATTACGGGAGGGTGTTCTTTGAAAAATTTTACGAATTTTAGTAATGCAAGGCCTGTTACAAATAGCAACACAGCTTTGTAACCGTTTGCGATTGTCGATGTAAGTGGCGATATTAGTGAGAGTGAGAGTAGCCCCGCAACAATCGGTCTTAGTAGTTTTTTAAAGGTTTTGCTTTTTTCTTCAGATGTCTGTTTGAGTATTGCAAGCACTATGCAGAGTATTATCAGAGGTGTTGCGACTATGGTTGTGGTGGCTATAAGTGCTCCAAGTGGCCCTGCTTGTTGATATCCCACAAATGTGGCTGCATTTACTGCTATAGGCCCAGGTGTTACTTGTGATAGGGCTAATATTTGTGCAAATTGTTCTGTGGTGACCCAACCTGTGCGTACTACGAGCTGATATTCTATGAGGGGGAGTGTGGAGAGTCCTCCACCAAAGGCACATATTCCCACTTGCGCAAAGGCTGAGACGAGAGCTAACAGGGCACTCATTCTGTAATAACCTTTTCTTTTATTATTTGTATTATAAGTACGGATGCCATTGCAATAATTGGGTGTATGTGGAGCAATCCTATCATTGTCAATATGAGTGCGTATGGTATGACGTTCCATAATGTCGAAGTGAGAGCACCTTTTACATTGTTGACTATTACAAAGGTTATTATTGCTCCGGTACCTGCAAGAATTCCTTTAAAAAAGCCTTGTACTTGCGGCAGGTGCGAATATTTTAAGACTATCGGTGATAGTAAAAGTATTATTGTAAAAGGGGGTAGGACTACTCCAAGGACTGAGACTAAACTGCCTTTTATCCCTTTGTAGTGACGTCCCAAAATCCATGCTATTGATACTGCTATTGGGCCGGGCATTGATGCGGCAAGGCTTATCATGTCGGCAAATTCTTCTGGGTCTATGTCTTTTCTTTTGCTTTGCTCAAGCTGTACCATTCCGAGTATTACAATTCCACCTCCGAATGTAACAGAGCTTATTTTAAAAAAGAACATAAAGAGTTCGAGAAGCGACATTTTATCCCACCTTTTTGTCAAAATTTACACTTTTCTATGATAGAGCTTTGTGGGGCTTGTAGCAAGTTTTTATTTAAAAGAATGAAAAAATCTGTTGCTATAGGGTAGTGGGTTTGAGAAAAATAAATTACTTTTGCGAGCGGTGTCACAAAAGAGCTTAAATTATTATTTGTAAAATTTGTAACGTTTTTCTTTGTAAAATCAAGCAAAATATAACGAAATTCCTAGGATTTTATTTTGTAACGTTTTTCTATTCAACAGGAAAGTCGAAGTATGTTTCTTCATATGGTTCGTTGTTTAATGTGTAGTGCCACCACTCGTTTGAGTATGGTCTAAATCCATATTTTGTCATGGTGTCTTTTAGTATTTTTCTGTTTGCTTTTTGTTTTGCTGTTATTTGTTTTGTGTCGTGGTGTGAGATTTCTCCAAAGAAGTCAAATACACCGCCCATATCTATTTCTTTCCCTGTTTTTATGTTTACAAGTGTCATATCTATGGTGCTTCCTCTGGAATGTCCCGAACGAGAAGCGATAAAGCCCAGTTTGAAGAGTTTTGTTTTATCTATATTCGGGTAGAATGTGCTTTTCATTTTTGTGTCACTTAAATCTTTTGCCCACCTTTTGAAGTGGTTTACTCCTTGTTGTGGTCTGTAAGCATCATATATTTTTATTACGTATCCTTGCCTTTTGAAGTCTTCTGATGCTTTTCTAAGAGCGGTCACTCCCTCTTTTGTCATGTAGGCAATAGGTGCGTTGTAGCCGTCTATTCTTGCTCCTACAAAGTTGTATGTAGAGAAGTATCTTATTTCTTGTATGACTTCCGGTATAATATCAGAAATTTTTACAAATCCCTCAGAATTTGTCGAAGTTTTGATTTCTGAAAAAGCAGGTGTAGTAATAGATAGACAAACTAAAATTAGTAGCAAAAGAAAAACTTTTGATTTTCTCATCTCAATGCTCCTTTTATTTCTTTTTGCTTATTCTAACTTAACTAAAGAAAAATAGTAAGCAGTTGAAACATTAGGTGATTATTGCTTTTTGCATTTTGCTTTTTATGCTAAAGTAAATATGCATTTATTTTAGTTCTAGGGGTTGAATTGTTATGTCTTCACGTAAGCCATCGCTACTTCTTGCTTTATCTGTTTTAACTGCTGTTGTCTCGTTGATTTTTGCTTCTGTTCGTATATGGGAAACTGATATTCAGATAATTTTAATTTTGGGTGCAATTTTGGGCGCAACAATAGCTGTCTTTGTCCTAAAAATGGATTATAAATTTATAGAAAAAAGTGTCATAAACGGTATTATGACAGGTATGCAATCTTGTTTGATTTTATATACAGTGGGTATTCTTATAGGTGTGTGGATTTTGAGCGGAGTCGTGCCAAGTATGATTTACTATGGATTTATGATACTTAGCCCATCTATATTTCTATTTGCCACTTTGATTATATGTACAATTTCCTCACTTGCCACAGGATCTTCATGGGGGACTAGCGGAACTATAGGAATCGCACTTATGGGAATTGCCTCAGGTCTTGGTATTCCTGCTCCTGTTACAGCCGGAATTATTATATCAGGAGGATATTGTGGAGATAAACTTTCTCCTCTGTCTGATACTACAAACCTTGCTCCAGCTGTTGCCGGTGCGGACTTGTTTGAACATATAAAAGCAATGTTTTATACAACAATTCCTACTTACATAATAGTCGCAATTATTACTTTAGTTTTAGGTTTGAAATATGGAAGTGGCACTATAGATATGAGTAAAATTGAAGCTATGCAAATGCTTATGGACAAAGAATTTAATATAAGTTTTATTACTCTTCTTGCTCCACTTTCAGTTCTGTTTTTATCAGCGATAAAAAAGCCAGCGTTACCAAGCCTTTGGGTCGGTATTTTTGTAGCGGTTGTTATTGCTTTTTTTAATGGTACAGGGATTAAAGAAATATTGGGCATTATGCAAAATGGTTATGTGCCTCAGCTTTGCGCAGAAATTGCAAAAGTTGCTGATAAAGCCCCTGAGTTAACTGCTACTATAGCAAAATACAATTTACCTATATCTCCCGAGTCACTTTCCTATGCTTCAAAGTCACTTGTAAAGCTTATGGAGCGTGGTGGATTGCAGTCAATGAATTGGACTGTTACCTTGATTTTGGCAGCATTTGTCTTTAGTGCTGTTATGGAGTCATGCGGATATTTTGAAGTTATACTAAAGAGTGCTGTTGCAAAGGTTAAATCTACAGTTGGACTGATTACCATAACACTCACATCTGGTGTGTTATGCAATATATTCTTTGCAGATCAGTATCTTTCTATTGCACTTGCAGGAAGAATGTATAAGCAATCTTTTGATGACCTTGGATTGCACCCACGAATGCTCTCTCGTTCTTTGGAAGATTCTGCCACACTAACCTCTGCATTGGTCCCTTGGAACACTTGTGGTGCATACCAAGCAGGAGTATTGGGCGTTGCTACTTTTGAATATTTACCTTACGCATTTTTTAACTACCTAAATGTTTTTGTTGCAATAATTGTCACATATTTTGGTTTTGGGATTTTCTGGAAAGGTAAAAACGGAGAATCTGTCCGTGGAGGAAAAAGTCGTCCAAAAGAATTAGAAAATTAGTTTTACTCGCTAATTACTTATTAATCAAAGTTTATGGACTCAATTTATAACAGAGTCCTTTTTTTGTGCTTTTGTGTGATTTTTGTAACAAAAGCTTTTTGTTCTTTTGACAAAAAGCTATGAAATTTTGTTGTTCAAGATGTTTGTGAAAAGCTGAGCAAATAAGTAATAACAACCATTTTGACTCTTTGGGGAGTTGACTATGTCGTTGTTGGTGCTATTATAAGGATGTAAAAGTTAATATTGGTTAAATTTCAAAAAATATCGATGTTTCAGCTCCAAATAGTGAGCATATACAATTTTTAGGGAGATATTATGCCGTCATTTGTGAGCTGGCATGTATCTCTTTATTATTTTGGGGGGGTGTTTTAGAAAATAAATTTTTCACGTGTTTTTGTAGTAATAGAAATAATAAGATGACAATTGAAAGGGGAGTATTCTAGTGAAGAAAGCAAAGTTGTTGGATAAGTATCAGCTCTTTATTGATGGAAAATGGAGAGACTCTTCGGACGGAGGTACATTTGAGACTTTCTGTCCTGCAAATGGCGAGAGGTTAGCAACATGCGCTGAGGCAACGAAGCAGGATGTCGATGATGCAGTTAAAGCAGCTTGGAGAGCATGGGATTCTTGGAAGAATGTAGAGCCGGCAAAGAGAGCCGACATCTTGATGAAAATTGCGGATGTAATTGACGCAAATGCAGAACATCTTGCACTTGTTGAGTCTTTGGACAATGGTAAACCTATCCGTGAAACACTAAATATTGATGTTCCGTTTAGTTCAGACCATTTCCGCTATTTTGCAGGTGCGATAAGAGCCGAAGAGGGTTCTGCAACAATGCTAGACAATAATACTCTCTCTCTTATTCTTCGTGAGCCTATAGGTGTAGTGGGGCAGATTGTACCATGGAATTTCCCATTTTTGATGGCTGCATGGAAACTTGCTCCTGTACTTGCAGCAGGCGACTGTACAGTTTTTAAGCCGTCAAGCTATACACCTCTTTCCGTACTTGAGTTTGCACGCCTCATAGCAGAAGTTCTTCCTGCTGGTGTGTTTAATGTTATTACAGGTAAGGGGTCTCGTTCAGGTCAGTATATATTAGATCATCCAGATTTCCGCAAACTCGCATTTACAGGTTCTACAGAAGTCGGACTAAATGTTGCAAAAGCAGCATCAGACAAGCTAATACCTGCCACTTTGGAACTTGGTGGAAAGTCTGCAAATATTTTCTTCCCAGATTGCAAGTGGGATATGGCAATGGATGGTTTACAGTTAGGAATTCTCTTTAATCAAGGCCAGGTCTGCTGTGCCGGATCACGTGTATTTGTCCACGAAGATATATATGATAAATTTGTAGAAGAAGCAGTAAAAGCTTTTAATAATATAAAGGTCGGTATGCCGTGGGAAGCAGATACACAAATGGGATCACAAATTTATGAGTCTCATTTAAAAGATATCTTGGCAGATATCGACTCTGGAGTTAAAGAAGGAGCCCGCATTGCCTGTGGTGGTAAACGTCTCACAGAGGGTGAATTTGCAAAAGGTTGCTTTATGGAGCCGACACTTCTTGTAAATGTCACAAATGATATGAAAGTTGCACAGGAAGAAATTTTTGGACCTGTCGCAGTTGTAATTAAGTTTAAGACAGAAGAAGAAGTAATTAAGATGGCAAACGATAATAAATATGGTCTGGGTGGAGCTGTTTGGACTAGAGATATTAACCGTGCAATTCGTGTGTCACGTGCAATAGAGACAGGACGTATGTGGGTAAATACATACAATAGTATCCCGTCAGGTGCACCGTTCGGAGGCTATAAAGTTTCCGGTATCGGACGTGAAACGCATAAGGTTATACTTGAACACTATACTCAGATGAAGAATATTATGATCAATCTTTCTGAAGAGCCATCGGGGTTTTACCCAAAGAAGTAATTAAGAAACAAAATGTAACAAGTCATGTATAAAACAAGTGGAAAATTTCGCTTGTGTATAATACAGAAGAGCCTATCTTCTTAACTGAAGATAGGCTCTTTGTGTGTAACAGCAAATCTGGAAGTGTGACTATTTATTTTTCTAAGAACTTTACTCCAAGGTCAGGGAAGTCTGTAAATAGAGCTACAACTCCGATTTTGTTGTAAAGAATGTCGTAGAGTTCATCTACTGTTTTACAATATTCTGGTAGTGAGTCTTTTCTCACTGTGTATGGGTGGCACTCAATTCCTGTTCCCATCACGTCTTCTGCAAGTTCTGTAAGTACAGGATTGCCATGCTTTGACTCTTTTTCGTCTATCATCATGTACCATGCAGGGCCTACTCCGTCAGCATATTGAGCGATTTTTTTCATTGCACCCTTTTTGAACATCCAGTTGTAGTCATAGTTTACCCATTTACCCTTACTGTCTTTAACTTCTGTCTCATGCCAATCATTGTATGCTATAAGCTGTATGAGCTTTAAGTCCATTCCAAGCTTTGGCATAAGTACAGTTTTTACACGTTTTAATTCGTTGTAATCGAATGTCTGGAAATAAATCATATCTGTTTTCTTCGTATATCCATATTTTTTAAGAACTTTCAATGTAGCAAGTGCAATATCCTTACCTGCTTTGTGGTGTAGCCAAGGAGCTTTTATCTCTGGATATATACCGACTTTACGTCCGGTGGACTTCTCTAGCCCTTGAATAAATTCAAGCTCTTCTTCAAAGGTGTGAAACCTAAAGTGTGATTTCCACATTGGGAAACGTCCGGGGTAAACTTGAACTTGCTTGCCATCTTTTACCTCAAAGTTCTCTGTCATCTCTAAGTGTCTTATCTCATTGAGAGTAAAGTCCATTACATAGTAACGTCCATCTGCTCTTTTGCGGTTAGGGTACTTTTCTGCAACATTACTAAGTCCGTCAAGGAAGTGATCGTGAATAACTATTAGGTGGTTATCCTTTGTCATAGCAAGGTCTTGTTCAAGATATTGTGCTCCTTGAGCGAAAGCTAGTGCCTTTGATTCTAGTGTGTGCTCAGGCAAATATCCGCTTGCACCTCTGTGGGCAATTACGAACTTCTCTGTCCCGGCAAATGCGGTTGAAACTAATAGAAGTAAAGCAAGTGATAATAAAACAGAAGATAAAAATTTTTTTCTCATTAAAAACACCCTTCCTGCTTTTTGTTTTCCTGAATACAAAAAAATGTTTTTTTTGTAAACAGACACAAATACATTTATTTTATTGTGTATAAAGATACATGTCCCTTAAAATGTATTATAAAATGGATAATACTCTTTTAAAACTGTGGTATTTGCGGTGAAATCTGATGTAAATTTGCGGATTATATTTAAGATAGAATATCTAAAAAGTTAATATATTTACAGAAATATTGGTATACTATGATTAGAAATATAGATATATTTATCGTAGCAGATATTATGATAGGGGGAATTGCTGATGAACTCATTTGTTTACTATACACCGACCAAAGTTTTCTTTGGAGAAGACGCAGAATCACACATAGGAGAAGCTCTTAAAAGCTATGGGGCAACAAAGGTTATGCTTCACTATGGTGGTGGAAGTATTAAGAAAAACGGATTATATGATAGAGTAGTAGCAGAATTAAATAAAGCAGAAATCCCATTTGTGGACTTCGGTGGTGTTGAGCCTAATCCAAAAGTTGAGCTTGTAAGAGAAGCGGTAAAAGTTTGCAGAGAAGCGGGAGTTGACTTTATTCTTGGTGTTGGTGGAGGCAGTGTAAGTGACTCAGCAAAGGCAATTTCTTTTGCAGTTCCTTCAGCGCTTGACGCATGGGACATAATAGTAAATAATATGCCACCAAAGAAGCCTATCGGAATGGGGCTTGTCCTCACAATAGCGGCAGCAGGGAGTGAAATGAGTAACTCTTGTGTAATCACAAATGGAGCAACAAACTTAAAGCGTGGTTGTAATAACGATCAGGCACGTCCTGTCTTTGCATTTCTAAACCCTAAGAACACTTTGACCGTACCTGCTTATCACACGTCGGCAGGTGCTGTTGATATTATGATGCACACAATGGAGAGATATTTAACATCTGATCCAGATATGCCACTTACAGATTCATTTGCAGAGGGACTTCTCAGTTCCACAATAGAAAGTGGTAATAGATTATCTGTAAATCCAAATGACACAGAGGCACGTGGAGAGATTATGTGGGCATCATCACTTGCACATAACGATATTACAGGTTGTGGAAGAAATAGAACTTTTACAGCACACAAGATAGAGCATGATATAAGTGGTTATCATGACGAAGTTACCCATGGGGCTGGACTTGCTGTTGTATTCCCTGCATGGTGCAAATATTCATATAAAGATGGAATAGATAGATTTTACAAATGGGCTGTAAAGGTTTGGGGTGCCGGGCAGAACGAAAACAAGGAAGAAGCAATTCTCGAAGGTATCAAAAATATGCAAAATTGTTACAAAAATTGGGGAATGCCTATTACAATGGCAGAGCTTGGAGTAAAGCCAGATGAATATGAAACAATAGCCAATCTCACAACTTCAAATGACAGTGTAAAACTCAAATCTTTTGGAGGAAAACTCCTCGGTACAAAAGAAATTATAGAGATTTACAAGTTAATGGAAGGGTAAAAATCTAATAAATAAGAGAACGAAAAGGTGAGCGAAATTGAACAAAGTGGACATTCCACGCTACCAAAAAATTGCACTTGAGATAGCATCAAGAATTGTTAGTGGCGAGTATGAAGTAGGTCAAAAAATATATGCACGTTCATCAATAGCTAGTCAATTTGCTGTTTCACCGGAGACTGCACGACGGGCAATATGTGTCTTGTGTGACTTAGATATTGTAGTATCAGAAGCTGGAAGTGGTGTAACAATCAAGTCTCTTGAAAATGCACTTGCTTTCGTCAAACAAAATGAAAAACGCATAACTTTAGACACAATGAAAGATGATTTACTAAACAGTATTAAAAGACAAAAAGTTGAAATGGAACAAATTTCAGAAGAAATTAAAACTTTCATTGATGCATCTGCTCACTTTCGCTCAATGAACCCCTTTATGCCCTTTGAAGTTAAAATAACAAAAGAATGTAAATGTCTAGGCAAGACGGCGGCAGATATTCGTTTGTGGCAATATACAGGAGCTACATTGCTTGCTGTAAAGCACAAAGATGCGTTGCTGAAGTCGCCCGGGGCATACATATCTTTTTCTGACGGAGATATTCTTTACTTTATAACGCAAGATGATTCACCACAGAAAGTAACAGATTTTCTTTATAACGAAAAACAATAATTTGTTCTATATAGAAGAGTTCCGTGTTTTCTGCGGGACTCTTTTCTGTATTTATACGTATTATATTTTGACTCAACCGCCAACTTGTTTTATAATATAAGTTGTTAGTTAGATTAAAGAAGCGAGAAGGTGGAAACTTTGATTAAATTTGAAAACTTAGCAAAATCATTTAAAGATGTGAAAGTATTAGAGAATATAAATTTTACAATCGAAAATGGAAATCTTGTTGCAGTCATAGGAGAAAGTGGCTGTGGCAAAACGACCTTGCTTAAAACTATAAACAAGTTAATAAAGCAAACGAGTGGAGCCATTTATATAAATGGTACGGATACAAGAAGTGTTGACGATGTAAAGTTGAGAAGAAATATTGGTTATGTGATTCAGCAGACAGGATTGTTTCCTCACATGACAGTGAGAGAAAATATTGAGCTTATTCCCAAGTTGGAAAAGAAAAACCCGAAAGAGATTGCAGGAAATACAATTCGTCTTATGAACATGATAGGTATGGACGCAGATGACTATTTGGATAGATACCCCACAGAACTAAGTGGTGGACAGCAACAGAGAATAGGAGTTGCTAGAGCATTTGCAACTGATCCAGAAATAATATTGATGGACGAACCCTTTTCTGCATTAGATCCTATGACTCGTTCTGATTTGCAAGATGAGCTTGTAGAGCTTCAATCAAAGCTAAAGAAAACAATTGTCTTTGTAACTCACGATATGGACGAAGCAATCAAAATAGCAGATATGATTTGCATTATGAAAGATGGGCATGTGCATCAATATGATACGCCTGAAAATATTTTAAAAAATCCGATAGATGACTTTGTCTCTGATTTTGTCGGTAAAAACAGAATTTGGTCTTCACCTGAATATATCAAAATCTCAGACATAATGATTGAAAAGCCTGTCCTAGCTTCAGAAAGCCTATCTTTGCTTAAATGTATAGAGAAGATGAGAGTTCACATGGTAGATAGTTTAATTGTAATTGATAGTTCTACCCATAAATTTAGGGGTATTGTAAAAGCAAGTGAACTTAGAGGGAAATCGGATAAACAAATGCCTGCCGGTGATTTTATGCAGACAGATGTTCCTACATTGAGTCCTACGGATTCAATATTAGATGCCTTAAAAGTTGTTACGTTAAATAAACTTTCTACAATTCCAGTTGTTGATAAAGATGGAAAATTAGTTGGGCTTATTACAAGAAGTAGTTTGGTTACAACTCTAAGCCAACAGTATTTTGATTGTGAGGAAGTGATTTAATGGGTTTATTAAATTATATGCAGATAAATTATGCTCAGATTTTAGCACTTTTGGCTGAGCATATAGAACTTACGGTAATTTCGGTTGGACTTGCGATTTTGATAGGAGTGCCACTTGGTATTTTTATTGCCTACTTACCTAAAGTTGGTAAATCTGTGATGAGTTTGGCAAATGTTATTCAAGCAATTCCAAGTATGGCATTATTGGGGTTCATGATTCCGTTCTTAGGAATAGGTTCTGTGCCTGCCGTAGTTGCAGTTGTTCTCTATTCACTCCTTCCAATAATAAAGAACACTTATACTGGGATTCAAAACATCAATCCTCAGACAGTAGAGGCTGCGACAGGTATAGGGCTTACACCATTTCAAGTTCTTACAAAAATACAAATTCCAATGGCATTGCCGGTAATTATGGCAGGAGTCAGAATAGCTTCCGTTACAGCGGTTGGGCTTATGACAATTGCATCCTTTATTGGAGCGGGTGGACTTGGATTTATGGTCTTCTCCGGTATTAGAACAGTAAACAACGAACAAATTTTGGCAGGAGCAATCCCTGCGTGTATGTTGGCTCTTTTTGTTGATTTACTCGTAGGTTCCGTAGAAAAGCTCGTTACACCTATAAGTTTACAGAATAATGGTAAGGGAAACAAAAACAGGTGGTTTCAAAAAGTAATAGTATTTGTCTCTGTCATTGCGATAATTGCGATTTTTGCTTTTACCTTTATGAGTAGAGAAAAAGTTGCAGAGAGAAGTATTGCCATAGGGTCAAAAAATTTTACTGAACAGGCAATAGTGGGAAATATGGTCGCTGATTATATAGAGGCAAAAACTGATATATCAGTACAAAAGAAGCTAATGCTTGGTGGAACTCAAGTTTGTTTTGGTGCGTTGAAAAAGGGTGATATAGATATGTATGTTGAATATACTGGTACTGCATATTCAGATACTTTGAAGCACCCTCCAATAAGTGACATAGAAAAAGTTTACAACAGTGTAAAAGATGAGTTTAAATCACTACATGGTGTTGAGGTGCTAAAGCAAATGGGATTTAATAACACCTATGTCCTTGCTATTAGAGAAGATACTTCAAAGCAATATGGTATTAAAACGTTGAGCGACTTTGCTAAAGTAGGACATAAAATGAAAATAGGAACAGTTTTTGAATTTGCAAATAGAGAAGATGGGCTAAAGGGTTTACAGAAAAAGTACAACTTTAAAATTGGCTCTTTTGCAACTGTTGAAGGTGGCGCCAGATATACAGCAATAGATAATAAAAATGTTGATGTAATTTCTGCTTTTTCTACCGACGGTTTGCTAAAGAAATTTAACTTGATAACATTAAAAGATGATAAATCCTTCTTTCCTCCATATTATGCAATTCCTATAATAAGAGAAGATACCTTGAAGAAATATCCTGAAATTAAAGAGTGTCTTGAAGATTTATCAGAAGTTCTTACAGACGAAGTAATGAGAGAACTTAATTACCAAGTCGATGAATTGCACAAAAAACCTGCTGATGTAGCAAAAGAATATTTATTAAAACAAAAGTTAATAGATTAAGCAAAAGGAGAAGACTTTCGTCTTCTCCTTTTTATATAACAAAAATGTGTTATTTAGTCTTTAGCGCTTTATCAATAAATGTGATTGTTCCCTTATCTCCGTCTATTTCAGTGAGGACGCCAAAAGGTATTGCATAATTTATTTTGCCATGTCCTGCACGAACACCTGCAATAATAGGTTTACCTAGTGGTACTAGGACATCATCTATTATCTCTCTTATTGATTGATCACCTTTGGGTTGTTTGCAATCTGTGAACGAGCCTAAGATAAAACCTCGAACATTATCAAATGAGCCTGAATCTCGCAACTGAATGAGCATTCGCTCTATTTTGTAAGTATCTTCTCCTACATCTTCAAAAAATACAATTTTACCATCTAAATTTACTTGATTTGCTGTTCCTACAAGAGATGCAAGGATTGTTAAATTACCACCTAGAATTTCTCCCTCAGCTTTGCCTCCATGTATCTTTATAAAGGTCTTTCCTGTATGAAGTTTGCATGGGAGTAAGTTGGGATTTTCTATAATATCTTTGCTCCATTTTAGCCACGTTGCTTTCTTCTGTTCTTCAGACTTACCTACGAGGCGAGATATAGTGCCTGTCATAGGACCATGAAATGTTACCATATTGCACTTATTGTCCAAAAAGCCCAGAAGTGCAGTAATGTCGCTAAATCCCATAAAAACTTTAGGATTGGCCTTGATTACTTCGTGGTTGAGATACTTTATTATTCGTTGAGAACCGTAACCACCTTTGATACAAATAATTCCATCTATTTGTGGATCTTTGAAAGCTGATTCAAGTTCCTTTGCTTTTGCTTCATCTGATTTCCCTGTCAAATATCCTCTTGCAACAAAAGAAGATGGATAAAGGACTGGTTCGTAACCAAAGTATTCTCTTACAATTTGAGCAGATTTCTCTATTGCTTCTTGTGAAAAAGGACTTGCAAGAGACATAATTGCAACGCGACTTCCTCTTCTAAGTGGCTGAGGACGTGACTTTAGAACAACTTCACACTCAGCAAAACAAAGGGGAAAAAGAAAAAATATTATGATTGATAAAATAAGTAATTTCTTTGTTTTTACCATGAGCATAGCCCAAGTGCTTCTTGTACTATATAGAATAAGTAGCTTATTTTGCTTTCTTTTTTGAACTTGTCAAAGTTTACTGTATAAATACCATTTTTGTTATTCCATATCATGTCGAAATAAGCTGTAACATTTTGGCTAATTTCTGAATTTTTGGAAGTTCTTATTTCTACATCACTTTCCATGTTGTAAGCGTCTATATTTCTTCTAGTATAGTTGCCTGAACCTAAAATAATTGTGTTGCTATCTTCAAATTCAAAAAGTGCAATTTTTGCGTGATATTGCTCACCTGTTGTGTTGTACCATTTGATTTCTACATTAGGCACGTTTGTCTTGAGCTTTGTAAGTGCTTCTCTGTTGGGACGTCCATTTTTCTTCATACCAAATGCGTCTTTATTAGGGTCTGCAATGATTTTTACATTTGCACCACGATGTGAAGCCTCTCCTAATTTTGACAGCAACTCAAATTCACTTATGTAGAAAATTCCGATGTTTATAGTGTCGCCTTTTTCGGCTTTATCTATATTTTCTTTAAGTCCCTCTCCTATTGCTCCATCTGTGAGAAGCCTAATTTTGTTATCGCTTAGAAGTTTTTCTTCCGCTTTATACTCAAATTTAGGAATATCTATACCGGAAAACTTAGCAACAGCACGCTCGGACTCAATAATGTCATTTATCATGTCACTTTCTATAAATACAGCAACATTTGAGTGGTAAAAACTTGGGTCATGAGGGTTGGCAGAGCTAACAATAGCACCTTTATCTGTACAAAGTGTCTTTCTGTGATTAGCCTTTAAATTAAGTAATTTCAACAAACTGCGGATATTTATATTTGGTGCTGTTGAGTCCATTGGATTGGGAATCCACTTAACAGAGCCTGTGCCGAGCCACTTTAGATATACTCTATAAAATCCCGAATAGAGAGGATTGGAGTCTCTCATTTTATCTAAATCGGTGACTATGGTTATTATGCCGTTGTTTTCCATTTCTTTTAAATGCTTTTCTTTGTATGAACCGTAAAATTCATTGTAAGGATCTGTAATAAAAACAATTTCTATATTTGGATTTGATTTCTTTTTTTCAATTAAAGCCAGCATAAGCGAGTCTGATGCGTTAGGGTAACAATCTTTGTTTTTGTTGTAAGTATCATTGAAGAGAAACATATCCGTGAGAATAAATTTTTCTGCTTTGTTGATTAAAGCTATTTCCTCTCTTAGGATATGTGGTTCATGAACTGTCTTTCCCTCCTTGACATAAGTTAAATCACGAATAAAGCGTACATTTCCAGGTGCAAAATCTCCACACACAGACGTCCCCTCAGGTTCTTCTATAGAAAGAGAGTAAATAAGGGGCAAAACTATAAAGAGTATGAGCGCTAATAAAAACTTTTGGGTTGAAGTTAGTTTTTTCATAATATACAAATAATACTATATAAGAAGAAATTTTTCTTGTACAAAAATACAAATCTAACTACAAATTTTTTTATAATATAGTAAAATAGTAAGGTACTTTTACATTTTTCAATTATCTTAAGGAGGTTTTTTTATGTCATGGTTTGAAAAGCAGTTTAAACTGCAAGAAAACAAAACAGATGTAAAAACAGAAATACTCGCAGGTATCACAACATTTATGACAATGGCTTACATTATCTTCGTAAACCCGGGAATCCTTTCAAACACAGGAATGCCTTTTGGAAGTGTACTCGTAGCAACATGTCTTGGTGCAGCAATCGGTACAGCACTAATGGCTTTATTAGCAAACTATCCATTTGCTTTGGCACCTGGTATGGGACTCAACGCATTCTTTGCTTTCACAGTTGTTCTCGGAATGAAAGTTTCTTGGCAGACAGCATTGGCTGCAGTTTTTATCGAGGGTATCATTTTTATGGCACTTACTGTTACGAAACTCCGTGAAGAAGTAGTTAACTCTCTCCCAAAAACGCTCAAAATAGGTGTGTCTGCTGGAATAGGGCTTTTTATTACGTTCATAGGACTTCAGAGTGCCGGAATTATTGTAAAAAACGATGTCGTACTTGTTCACCTTACGAACCTTAGATCAAGTCTTCCCGCAGTTTTATCTTTAATAGGCCTTACAATTATGGTCGTGTTGGAGCACAAGAAAGTTCGTGGCGGAATTCTTATCGGTATAGTTGCAGTAACTGTTCTTAGCGTTTTTGCAGGTATTGCAAAAATTCCAGAAGCTGTAATTTCAACACCGCCATCACTTAAACCAATTTTCTGGCAGATGGACTTTTCCGGACTTAGAAACCCCAATTTCTGGGTAATAGTATTTACTTTCTTCTTTGTTGACTTCTTTGACACTGTTGGCACACTCGTAGGAGTATCAACTCGTGCAAATATGCTTGACGAAAATGGAAGCCTTGAAAGAGCAACACCTGCTCTTATGGCAGACGCAATAGGTACAACAGCAGGTGCAGTCCTTGGTACATCAACAGTAACAACTTTTGTAGAGAGTGCCAGTGGAGTAGAACAGGGTGGACGTACAGGGCTTACAGCTCTTACAGTAGCAATCCTCTTCCTCCTTGCAATGTTCTTCAACCCAATTATCTCAATAGTTCCTGCATGTGCAACAGCTCCTGCATTGATCATGGTCGGTGGATATATGATGATGGGCTTTAAAGATATGAAATTTGAAGACTGGACAGAATTCTTCCCAGCTTTGATTTCTTTCTTCATGATGCCATTCGCATACAGCATAGCAGCAGGAATTGAATTTGGAACATTGAGCTATGTTTTCTTGAAGGTTCTTACAGGAAAAGGCAAGGAAGTACATTGGATTATGTATGTTCTTGCGGTGTTGTTTATTTTAAACCGTGTTTTTATGTAATTTTTCAAGAGTACAAGTGCTTTTTCTCAAAGTAATGCAAATAATATAGACGTACCATACTTTATAAGAGGGCGGATTGCTCGTATCGACGTATTATATATACGTCTTTACTTACAATCCGCTCTCTTACTTTGTAATCTACATCTCTTTTATTTGCTATAGAGAGTAGTATAAAATTTATTTCAACGTCTTCTCTTTGATTTATCTATTGCTTTTATCGTTTGTTTTTATCTTTCCTTGTCACACCACGCCTTGTTTTTATCCTTATATCTTCACTTTTGCTCTTGCCCTTTCTTTTGTCCTACGGCTGTCTCACCGCAATGGGGCTATGCGGTGTCCAGTGGGCTTTGGCTTTGAGTCTGTTTTAAACCTCAAAAGATAACCCGGAGATACCGCATAGAGACGTTGCGGTATGACGGGAGAGAAAGAAGCCCTAGATTTTATGACTTGTCTTTATGTTCTCTCTTACTGCAATTTTTCTTTATTTCACCATTTAAACAAAGAATTTTATATTTTCTCTTGACATAATTTATCTTGTGTGTAAAATACAAAAAATAGTGAATAAATAAATGCGATGACGGAAAAGAAGTACGTCTATGCTGTTTCTTACAGAGAGTTGTCGGTAGGTGCGAGACAATGGAGACGGTAGACCGAATACATTTCTTGAGCAGCACACCAAAAGGTTTTGCCGAGTAGGATGTGACGGGTTCGCCCGTTAAAGCGACAGGGTATCGAGTAAATTTATTATTCCGTACCCGATGAGGATGAAATCGTGAGATTTTGTCAAACTGAGGTGGTACCGCGGATTTTGATTCTGCCCTCTTTTATGGAGGGCAGAATTTTTTTATGCTCTCCCAACAAATATCCAATTAGGGAGGAATATGTAATGCCAATCACAGAGATACTTGAAAGAAATGCAAAAGAGTTTTGTCAAGACGTTGCGCTTGTCGAGATTAACCCCGAAGTTAAGGAGTTAAGACGTGTAACGTGGAAAGAGTATGAGCTTATAGAATCAGCACATACAGAGAGTTACCGCAGAGAAATCACATGGGGTGTTTTTAACGAAAAAGCAAACCGTTGTGCCAATCTTCTTATGAGCAGAGGAATAAAAAAGGGAGATAAGGTTGCTATTCTTATGATGAATAGCCTTGAGTGGCTCCCAGTCTACTTTGGTATTCTCAAAACGGGAGCTCTTGCGGTTCCTCTTAACTTTAGATACACATCTGATGAAATTAAGTATTGCTTAGATTTAGCAGATGTTGACGCAATATTTTTTGGTCCAGAATTTATTGGGCGTATGGAAGAAGTATATGACAAAATTCCGAGAGTAAAGTTGATTTTCTATATTGGTGACTCATGCCCCGGTTTTGCAGAAAATTATATGCATCTCTCTACAAATATTTCAAGTTTTGCACCAAGAGTTATTCTTTCTGATCAGGACAATGCTGCAATTTACTTTTCTTCTGGTACGACAGGATTTCCAAAAGCTATATTGCATAACCATGAGAGCCTTGTTCACTCTTGCAGAGTTGAGCAGAGACACCACGGACAAACTAAGGAAGATGTCTTTCTCTGTATCCCACCTCTTTACCACACAGGAGCAAAGATGCATTGGTTTGGTAGTTTGCTCTCAGGTGGGAAAGCAGTCCTATTAAAAGGTGTTACACCTGAAACAATATTAAAGACTGTTTCAAAAGAAAAATGTACTATAGTGTGGCTATTAGTTCCATGGGCACAAGATATATTAGATGCAATAGATTCAGGTGAAGTGAAACTAGAAGATTACGAACTCGACCAGTGGAGATTGATGCACATAGGTGCTCAGCCCGTACCACCAAGCCTTATTTCACGTTGGAAGAGGATATTCCCAAAACATGAATATGATACGAACTACGGTCTTAGTGAATCTATAGGCCCTGGTTGTGTACACTTAGGTGTAGAAAATATTCATAAGGTCGGAGCAATAGGAGTTCCCGGTTTTGGTTGGGAAGTTAAAATTGTTGATAGCGATGGTCATAAAATAGAAAATGGTGAACCGGGAGAGCTTGTGGTAAGAGGTAAGGGCGTTATGACTTGTTACTACAAAGATGAAAAAGCAACTAACGAAGTATTGCGTGATGGTTGGCTTTTTACTGGAGATATGGCTCGTTGTGACAAAGAGGGCTTTATTTACCTAGTTGACCGTAAAAAAGATGTTATTATCAGTGGTGGAGAGAATATTTACCCTGTACAGATTGAGGACTTCCTCCGTGCTAATAATGCAATAAAAGATGTAGCCGTAATAGGTGTGCCAGACAGCAGACTTGGCGAAGTTACAGCTGCAATTATAGAGCTTAAACCGGGATTTGATTGTACAGAAGAGGAGATAAATACATTCTGTATGGATCTTCCACGTTACAAGAGACCCAAACAAATTATATTTGCTGATGTGCCAAGAAACCCAACAGGCAAGATAGAGAAGCCAAAGCTTAGAAAGAGATATTGTGTAGAAAACCTCGTTGAAAGACAAACAGAGGCATAAAAGCATAAAAAGTGTAAAACTATAAAAATGGACTTCGCTTTTGACGGCGAAGTCCATTTTTTTGTTTTATAATGATTTTGTTATAGAAAAGAATAGATGGGTCATACTTTGTATAATGACTTTTAGTCTTATATTACGATATTATCGGTAGTTCCAAGTAATAGGTTTCACGTTTTCTGTAAGGGGTAATATTTCGTATCCATTTTTTATATAGAAGTCAATTACTTTAGGTAAAACAATTTCTGCTTTTTTATTGCTGTCATGTAGTAACAATATGATATTGTTTCTATTTTTTGTTGTTGTGCAATAGTTGTAGATGTCAGAGGAAGTCGCTGTTTTTATAACAGTGTCATTTCCAGATGCATTCCAGTCGTAATATACAAAACCTCTTCTGGTCATTTCTGCAATGAGTTGCTGATATATATTGGCATTGTAATTATTTATACTTCCTCCGGGAAATCTAAATATTTTGGGCTCTATTCCTGTGATGTCTTTTACTTTTACCCAAATAAAGTAGAAGTCGGCTAAGTAATCTTCTACAGAAGAATATATTTGTCTATATATATGGCAATTTGTATGAAGTCCTATGGTGTGTCCTGCTTTTGCTATTAGTCTAAGGCGTTCTTTGTTTTCGGGGTTTTTCAATGTGACCCCTGTGACAAAAAACGTGGCTTTGATATTCTTTTCTTTAAGTGTTTTTAGTATAGAATCTGTAAAAACAGAAGGCCCATCGTCAAAAGTGAGATATAAAGTTTTCCCGTGTCGCTTATCAAAGTGATCGGGATATTTTGAGTACATTTCTTTATAGAGAGATTGATACTTTAATTCTACAGATGATGTAAGGACTTTTTGTTTTTCTTCACTATGTTTTTGTAATTCACTTATTTCTTTCTTTGCATTGTAATATTTAGTCGCAAAGAAAATATTAGAGAATATTGCTAATATTAAAATTATTGCAAGTATAAATAGATAGTGATGTTTAGGGGCTGATGTGTTTGAAATATGATTTGTCTTATCTTTATTGTCGTTACACAAACGCAAGACATCTCCTTTCAAACAATGTCAAAACTATCTATTAAAAATGTAATCAAAAAATATAGAACTCGCTACTTATAAAAATATAGTTAATTTTATTCTAGAACTGCCATTACTCTTGCAGACCCACCGTCTTGTTTTACCAAAGAAATAGGTAGTGCTGTCATACAGAATGGCTTTTTGCCTACTTTATCTAGGTTTGTAAGGTTTTCTAGTATTACCAACTTTGCACCCAGTATTGTTTTATGAATTTCGCAAGTGGTAGAGTCTACTGTATCTACTGACAGAGCATCAAAGCCGATACCTTTTAAATCCTGTTTTGTTACCCATTTGGCTGCCTCTTCTGACAAAGTAGGGAAGTCTTTCATATATTCTTCTGTGCCCCACTTATCTGACCAGCCTGTATAAAATAGTAAGAAGTCGGAGAAATTTACGTCTTTTACATGTGCTTTTATATCGGAGAGTTCTATTTTGCGACCAGCACAATGTCTTACGTCTATTACTAAACCAAACCCGAAGAAAGTTTCGTTGGGTAGCTCATCCATATATTCACCATCTTTTAACATGTGAGCAGGTGCGTCCATGTGTGTGCCTGCGTGAGAACTCATGTTTACTATTGTTGTCCTCCAGCCGTTGTCTTCCATTGTTGCTCCGGATTTTATTGATGGTACTATGTCTCCCGGAAAGACTGCCATTCCGTCTATCAAAGGATGTCCTAAATCGATTACTTTCATACAAAATACCCCCTGCCTAAAGTTACTGCGTATAAATAAATTATATATCAAAAACTTGTATTTATAGAGCGAAAAGAATTTTTATAGTGATATTTTTACATAATATTTTTTTAAAAAATCTTTTGGCATATAAGACATCTTTGCATGTCTCAACCCCTCGTCATCTAAGTCTTCTTCTCTGTTTACTGTGGTGATATTAGGAAATTGTTTCATTACACGAGAGACAAATTCTTTATTTATGATTTGATATGATGCAGGGTAATTTATGTTTGCTTTTTCAAAGTGTACATAGAGGTTGTCTTTATAAATTTCACCTATGGTATATGCAATTATTTTGCCCTCAATAGAGATAGCACCACCTGCTAGGTTTTGATACTTTCCCCAATGTGTAAGGATTTCGTGTATTGCGTGGTCTTCTTTTAATAGTCCCTCTTCAGAAGCACAGTAATTTTTTAAGCACCATTTTTTTTGGAAGTCCAAAATCATTTGCGAAGTCTCTGAGCAAAAAGGTATATATTCATATTCATAAGTTTTTGTAAATTTATTTACTTTGTTTCTCTTTGCCATGAGCCTATTGCCCTTTAATGTTGCAAGAGAGTTTGCATCGTAGAGATATTCCCAATAACCTCTACGTTCCTCAAGTGTGATTTTATCTTTTAGCTGTTCTTTCCACACCTTTAGCAGATTTTCACATACCATTTCAAACTCTACTTCTTTGCCAAAATTTGTTTCTATTATTTCTTCCCAGTTATTCTTATTACAATCTCCCAAAGGAGCTAGGTTGTGAGTTTTCATTTCTGTCCCACAAAGCCATATTAGTTCATTTTTTTCATCATGACATATTTTGTAATCGTAGTCATTTCTCCACGCTATGAGGACAATGGGAGTATAATCCGATGGTTGGTCTTTTGTTATATCCCAATATTTTGTTAAAAGCTCGTAATCTTGTGGTGTTACATCTCTATATTTGCACTTCAAAATTATTCCCCCGTTTGTATTTTAATATTATACATATATAATTAGAAAAGAACATCTATCTATATGAAAAGTTAATGAAATTTGGTAAAATAAAATGATGTAATAAGTGAATAATTTAAAATTTCTGTGTATATATAGAGGAGAACTAAAATGGAAGAAATTAAGAATAAGAAAGATCATCTCTGCCCTGAATTTGTAGAAGAAGAACATGTAGGAGTTACAGAAGAAGAGACAATATGTGCTAAGAGGAAGCGTTCACCACGTCCTCCTGTGCCTAAGTTTATCTTTTATCTCCTTGCTCTTGTTGTGGTTGTAGCTTTTACAGGGGGAAGTTTCTGGTATTACCATGAAAATGTTTTGCCAGAAAAATATTTCCGAAAAGCAGATGTAAGTTTTAATAGAGATAATCATGAAGAAGCTTTGAAGTACTATTTAAAGGTTCTAAAGATACGTCCGGAAAGAAAGGATGTCCTTTATAAAATTGCTTTCTGTTACGAGAAAGAGGGCAAAGTAAATGAAGCCATTTCTTATTATAATGAGCATTTGAAAACAGCAAAAAAAGATACAAAGGCTCTTATTCGTCTTGGTTGGCTCTATATGAATAATGGTAGATATGTTGAGGCTCTAAAAGCCTTTGAGGAAGCCACAAACAAAGATAAAAAGAGTACAGAGTTTTGGCATTTGATGAGTGAAGCAGCTGAGAAAGCCAATGATAGAGATAAACTTACTAAGGCATTGGAGAATTCTGTTAAATATGCAAAGGATAATGATAGTGCCATTGCATATGCCAAAAAGTTGATGAACATAGGAGTATATGATAAAGCCCTTTTTGCTTATGAAACTATTATAAAAAATTACCCAGAAGATATGAGAGCTGTTCATGGAGCAAAGTCAGCTAAGATCATGATGGGGTGTCCTGTAAATGACAAACTCGTTATAATACCCGGTGCTTCTATCGGAGATGTTAAAATTGGGTTAAAAAAGCAAGAGTTGATTAAGGTTGTTGGTAGACCTACATCAAAGAGATTTGAGAAAGATAATTCTAATAAAGTAGCAGAGATATGGATTTATAAGAATAAAGATTTTGCTGGCAAGGGGCTAAGAGTCTTCTTTGCAAACAATAAGGTTTCGGAGATAGAGACTTCTTCCTGCGAGTATAAAACTGAGAGAGGACTTGGGCTTTCGAATTTTTTGCTAGAGAAGAATGCAAACAATATCAGCTCAACAGACAAATTAAATGATGTTACTTCTCTTTATAGCACAGATGGTGGAGGACTTACCTTTTATGTTTCTCATTTAGATGAGACAGGACATGACGCAAAGTATAAGAAACTGCGTGTTCATGCAAAAGATAAAAAGTCAATTTTGTTTGATATGATTAGAAAAATTAACGATTAAATATAACAATATTAAAGTGGCGGTGAATTTATATTCACCGCCACTTTTGTGTATTTATACCTTTATATTTTTATCTTTGCTAAATTTTGTTAGCTGTTCTTACTCCGTCCATAGCATCCTTGACGTAGTAGTCTGCTTTAACATATTCTGTAAGTTCTGGTGTTAGCACCGCACCGCCTACCATGATTTTTACGTCAGGGCACTCTTGATGTAAAAGGGCAACAGTTTCCTTCATTGATTCTACTGTCGTGGTCATAAGTGCAGAGAGACCTACAAGCTTAATGTCATTTTGTATTACGCTTTTTACAATTTTTTCAGGAGGTACGTCTCGTCCTAAGTCTATCACACTAAAGTTATAATTTTCCATAATTACTTTGACTATGTTTTTGCCGATGTCGTGTATGTCTCCTTGTACTGTTGCAAGGAGGACTTTTGTACCCTTTTCTTTGTCGTCCTTTTCATTTTTTGCTATATGTTGTTTTAGTATTTCAAAAGCTTCTTTTGCTGCCTCTGCTGATTTTATAAGCTGAGGTAGGAATGTTATGCCTTTTTCGTACTTTTGTCCTACATTATCAAGTGTAGGAATGATTATTTCTTCTATTATTGTTAAAGCTTCTTTTTTTTCTAACAATTCTCTTGTTGTATTGTGTGCTTCTTGTCTTAATCCATTTTCTATAGCAGTGGCAAGATCTTCGTTATTATTTTGCTTCTCTGATATTTTAGGAGTTTCTGTGTTTGCAAATTTGTTTATGTAGTTCTCTGAATTTGCGTCTAGTGAAGCAAGGAGACGATAGGCAGAAATTGTCTCTGTCATTCCGCTGTCTCCCGGGTTCATTATAGGAGCGTCAAGCCCATTTGTAAGTGCCATGGCAAGCATTGTCCTGTTTATAATAGGGCGTGCTGGCAGTCCAAATGAGACATTACTTACGCCTAGGACTGTGCGAACACCAAGTTTTTCTTTGACTGCTTTGACTGCTTTTAGAGTTTCAATTGCCTGTTTTTGCTGTGCTGAAGCAGTCATTACAAGGCAGTCTATGAGGACGTCTGTCCTAGGTATGCCGAGTTCCTCTGCACTTGTTACGATTTTCTCTGCTATAGCAAGGCGTTCCTCTGCTGTATCCGGAATTCCGTTGTCGTCTAATGTTAGCCCCAATACTGCACAGCCATATTTTTTTGCTATTGGCAAAATTGTTTTTAGTGAGCTTTCTTTGCCGTTTACCGAGTTTAAAAGTGGCTTGCCGTTGTATATTCTTGCTGATTTTTCTAAAGCTTCTAGGTTAGAAGAGTCAAGTTGCAGTGGTAGATATGTTATGGCTTGTAACTCTTTTACAACTTTTGCCAAGAACTCAGGTTCATCTATGTCAGGAAGTCCCATGTTTACATCAAGAATTGAAGCCCCTTGTTCTTGTTGCTTTAGTGCCTCTTTTAGTATATAGTCCATATTTTCTTCTCTTATTGCACTTTGGAGTGTTTTTTTGCCTGTTGGGTTCAAACGCTCTCCTATTATTGCGATGTCACCGTCTAGTGTTACTTGTCTCGATGGTGAGCATAGAGATGTTTTTTTTGCATTTTTCCTAGGTGAGTAAGTTAGTGTTTCACATGATTGCTTTACAAGTTTTATGTATGTCGGATTAGTACCGCAGCATCCTCCAACATATTTGACTCCGTCTTTTGCAAATTTGTTTATGTATAGAGCAAATTCTTCTGGTGTTATGTCATATTCTGTTTTCCCTTCTCTTAGTGAGGGAAGCCCAGCGTTTGGCTGTACTATTACAGGGATTGTTGATATTTTTAATATTCGTTCTACGATTGGTGCAAGTTGTTTAGGTCCAAGTGAACAATTTATTCCAAGTGCGTCCACACCCAAACTTTCTAATGTTATTACCATTGATTCTACAGTGGTACCAAAGAATGTTACTCCGTTTTCTTCAAAGCTCATTGTGGCAAATATTGGTAAGTTTGAGTTTTCTTTTGCAGCTATTATTCCGGCTTTTAGTTCATATAGGTCTGTAAATGTCTCAAATAGTATTAAGTCTGCTCCCGCTTTTGTGCCAGCTTTTACTATTTCTGCAAAGACTTCTACTGCTTCTTCAAATTCTGTGTCTCCAGTCGGAGCAAGCACTTTACCGCAAGGACCTATGTCTAGTGCTACATATTTATCTTTTCTGTCTTTTGTGGCATTTTTGGCTATTTTTATAGCAGAAGAGACGAGTTCTTCCGTGGTGTGTCCTGCCTTTTCTGCTTTGTATCTGTTTGCTCCAAATGTGTTTGCTAATATGATGTCAGCACCTGAGTTAAGATATTCCTCATGAATGGATTTTATCGTTTCTGGGTGAGATATATTGAGCATTTCGGGAATGTCGCCAAGCTTTAACCCTTTGGCTTGTAGCATTGTTCCCATTGCACCGTCAAAGATTATAATATCGTTTTTAGTGAACACCACATATCTCTCCTCTTTTTTTGTAAATGCAATTTTCTGATATAGAGCAAATGTCGCAACTTTTTTGTCTTTTTTCTTTTCTGTCTGATATGCCGATTATTGCTGTTACTGATTTTACTGGCAATAGCATCATAGATTTTGTTAGTGATATGCCTGCACGTTTATTTGCTTGTAAGAAGTCGATTATTATTTCTGATACGGCAAGTGGTACGTCTCCATATCCCGGACTAAATCTCATTGTCATATATTCGTTTTTATTTAGGGTTCGCGCAATTCTTGCTTCTTCACAGTCACATAAAGAGTCTGCCATAGCAGAGGCTATTGCGTCTGTTATGACTGCTTCTGCCATGTCATTAAGCTGTAATTTTGTGATGTATTTGTCTGTATCATAACCCAATGTGGTTACCATGATAATGCAAGTTTTGCAGTGTGATAGTAATTTTGATAAGTCTTTGCTTGCGAATTTATGCCCACTTAAAGAAATAACATCATCGCTAAGAGAAATTTCTACTCTTTTCGATAATGTTTGAGGTTTTATTATTTGTTTTAGCTTTTTTTCTGCCTCTTCTATTTTAGAGAGAAGTTCTTTATCTTGGTTTGATGTAATGTGTAGGAGACGAAGTGTCTCTTTTAGAACAAAGTCGTTATTTTTCTCCACGTTTGATCCTCAAAGAGTAAAGTATTCCACGTAAGTTTTCTGCAATTCTTTTTGCAATTTCAGGTCTGTTCATGGTGTAAAGATGTATACCTTCGACTCCGTTTGCCAAGAGGTCTATTATTTGAGCAGTTGCGTAGGCAATTCCAGCTTCTTTCATTGCCATGCTGTTGTGTGAGTATGTTTTTATTAGGTTTTGTACCTTTAGGGGCAATGATGCTCCGCATAGTGAGACTATCCTCTCTATTTGTTTCCCTGAGGTTATAGGCATAATACCTGCTTCAATAGGTGTGTTTATGCCTATCGAAATTGCGTTGTCTCTAAATTTGTAGAAGAGGTCATTGTCAAAGAAAAGTTGTGATATGAGTACGTCAACACCACAGTCAGTTTTCTTTTTTAAGTTTATTAGGTCATCGTTAGGTGTGAGTGCTTCTGTATGTTTTTCAGGATAGCACCCTGCAAAAATTTTAAAATCATAATGTTCTTCTTTTATAAATTTTATTAAGTCGGAGGCATAGTGAAAGTCGGAGAGTTGTGTTTCTTCGCTTAGGTCTCCTCGAAGTGCCAATATGTTTTTGATGTTTTTTGCTTTTATATCTGATAATGTTTCTCTCATTTGTTCTTTTGTAGAGCCAACGCATGTGAGGTGAGCAACAGCCGGTATTGAGTAGCTGTTTTGTATTTTTGAAGCTATTTCCGCTGTGTATTCACGGCTTGTCCCTGCTGCACCGTAAGTTACACTTATTAAGTCAGGAGTGAGACTTGCTAAAGCATCTATTGTTTCAAAAATAGTGTTTAGTTTTCCCTCTCCTTTTGGGGGAAATATTTCAAAAGAAAGTGTCGGCTTAGGTTTTTCAAAGAAACTTTTCAAATGATTACTCCGTTTTTATTTTAGTTTAGAAATTTTTCTATTATCTGTGCAACTCCGTCATCATCGTTTGTGGGAGCTACAATGTCTGCCATGTCTTTTAGATATTGTGGGGCATTGCCCATTGCTACTCCGCAACCTGCCCATTCGATCATTTCTTTGTCATTACCGGCATCTCCAAATGCCATGATGTCTTCTCTTTTGATACCAAGCGTTTTGGCTGCCATTTCTACACCATAAGCTTTGTTTACATCTGAGTGTACCATTTCGACAAAGGAACTCCATGAGGTGCTTGCGTGTAGTCTGTGAGCAAATCTACCTTTTGTTACTCGGGCCATTTTCTGGAATGTTTTTTCGTCAAGTGCTATGCCAAGTAATTTTGTTGCGTCGACGTCAAAGTCCCAGAAGTCTATGCCCATGGGTATAGCTTTTACTTTTACTATACTTTCGTAGTATTTGCACTTTGTGTCAGTGCTATCCATTACAAAAAGTTTGTCATTATAGTAAATTTGCACGTACCAGCCGTGATCGTGGTAGAAGCCTATTACGTCTCTTGTTAGGTTTATCCCAAGACTTTTTTCGTATATTGTTTCGCCTGTTATAGGATTACGAATTGCAGCTCCATTGTAAAATACGCATGGTGATGTCATTCCTATTTGTTTTACAAAAGGAAGGGCAGAGGGGTACATACGTCCTGTTGCTGTTATTACGTGTATGCCTTGTGTCATTGCTTTTTGTAATGCAAGTTTCGTTCTTTCTGTAAGTCTTGTATTGCTGTTTAATATTGTTCCGTCAATGTCTACAGCAATCAATTTAGGTTTGTAGCTCATATAGAAAACACCGCCAGTGTAATAATTTCACATAAAACTTCTGTTGCTCCGAGTACGTCTCCGTTTACTCCGCCAAGTCTGTTGTTCATGTACTTTGCAATTTTACGAGCAACAAGTGTCGAGATGATTATTGATATAAGCCATCTAAATGGTGCAAATGGCATTATGAGTAGTGCAATAACAAATGAGTAGAAGAGGTCATATTCTTTTATGTCTTCTACCCAGCCTTTTGCAAGCCCTTTTTCCCAAGGATAAGTACCGTTAAAAGCTGATACACACATGGAAAATCTTGCGACAGAAGCTGATGTCATGAGGGCAGGAAGTATTTTTGCCGTTTCCATTGTTGATACGAGTGAGGTCCATAGTCCAAATGCCAGTAGTAGGCCTATAGCACCGAAAGAACCTAGTCTGCTGTCTTTTATTATTTCACGTAATTCTTCGCCACTTTTACCAGAGCCCATACCGTCCCATAAATCGCCCCAACCGTCTAGGTGTATTGCCCAGCCAGAGAGAGTGTAGAAAGCTATTCCTATCCAAGAAGCAGGTAGCTTGGGTATTCCAATAAGTATCGCAAAGAGTGTGACCAATGCCGTTATTATTCCCATAATTGCACCTACTGCAGGAGCATAGGGCATTGCTTTGTAGCCCGGAATTATTTCTTTGGGCCACCATTTTTGCGGTAGTGGGTAACGGGTTATAAGTGTCCACATTACAGTAAAGCGAGATAAAGCATTTTTACGGAAATCTTTGTTTTTTATCTCGTTTTCTAATATTGTCATATTTTCTATAAACTTTTTTTTCATTTATTATGTTCCCCTAAAAATGAGTATTTTCTTATTATAACTTAAAAGATGCTCTATGAGAAATGAGAAATTTATTTTATTGTTTTTACGTACATAGGATATCCTGCAACTACAAGTACAACTTCATCAGCTTTTTTTGCACATAGTTGATTTGCACGTCCTTGCATATCTCTAAAACGTCTTCCCATTTTATAGGGGGGAACAAGTCCGAAGCCTACTTCATTGCTCACTATTAGTAGATGTGTATCATTTTGTACAGAGTTACAGAGTTTTTCTGTGAGAGTGAGTATCTCCGTTTCTCTGGCAAACCATTCAGTTTCAGGGGCATTTTCTGCTTTTTCGTCTGCAAGGAATAGTCTGGTGAGCCACATTGTAAGGCAGTCCATTAGTAATATTCCTGACATGTTTTTTATTGCTTCCGGAAGTTCGTTAGGATTACCTTCCCATGTGTTCCATTCTGTGGGGCGACGTTTCTTGTGTATTTCTACTCTTTTTTGCATTTCCGGATCTTTTGCTTCTGCTGTAGCTATATATGTAACCGGTTGCGTTGCGTTTAGTGCTATTTGTTCTGCAAATGTGCTTTTGCCACTTCTAGCACCACCCAATATGAGTGATATTTTAGTGCTCATTGCTTTGGTCTCCTATGTTTAAGTTGTTTATTAAGTTTTCCAGTGTCTGCTCTATAAAGTCACCTGAGAATCCTGATGGTGATTTTTTCGCTCCAGGGCCGAGAGGAATTTCAAAGTTAAGCTTAAAGGTTTTTTCGCCTTTCAGTAAGTCTTTTTCATCTGGGTCACTGTCAGATTTCGGTATGTAGTTAGAGGATGAGTTCCTTTTCTTTGTCGTTTTGTCTATTTTTATGTTTGAAAATACAGGTTTTGTCGTATTCCCATGTATGTTCATGGATACATAGCTAAAGTCTCCCTTTGCAAAGCCACCGATAATTCCTCCTAGTACGTCTTTTATTGCTTGTGTTTTGTCTATAGTTCCACCTACAAAGGTTGAACCTAAGCTTACAATTCCGTTCATTGCACCAAGGAGTGTATTTAATGCTCTGATGTTGACTTTGCCTAGTAGAAATAGTGATAGTTCTTTTTTGTGGGTTATTAGACCGTCTAACATTACAAATCTGTAGACGGGGTCCATGTCTGGGGCAATAGCTTTGCTTCCGGGTAGTATTGTGATGTCTCCTCCGTCGTAGGTGAATGTCGTCTGTATTGTTTCAAAACGTATCGGTTTGCCTGCTGTATATTTTTTTGCGGCTTCAACAGCAGGGAATTCACTTATTTCACCTTTGTTTAAGAATAGAGCGCCACCGCCACGAACTGTACTAAGTCTTGCCGTTTCACCACTAAATCTTGCTTTGAAGTTTGCTTTTCCTGTTACTTTTCCTTTTAAGTTTGGTGCTAGTTGTTTTATTGTTTCTTCTACATTTACGTCCATTGCAGTGACGTTTGTACCCCATTTGTTTTCTTTGATGTCAAATGCAACTCCACCATTGACTGTTCCACCATTGAGGTTTGATTTTAAATCTTCCATGATGAGGTATCCACTTGAGATGTAGAATTGCGCATTCGTGTCAGTAAAGCGAACTCCAAGAAAACGGAAACGAGGAGATGAGAACTTACCTTCACCTTTTATCTCTGAGAGTTTACCATGTATATTTAGTGAGAAGTTGGCTTTGCCACCGAGTCCTTTTCTTATTGACTCTGGTAGGTATTCTCCAAATTGTTTTAGTCCAACTCCGTCGCCTTTGAAGATAGTTTTTGTCTTCCATTGGTTGTCTTTGGTGTCTTTGTACATTTTGCTTGTGCCTCGGATGTCTCCGTAGCCCTCTATTTTGGCTTTGGCATTCGTAATGTTAAATTCTGTGAAACTTCCATTAAATTCAACGTTCATCTGTGGTAAATTAAAGCTTCTGTATCTAAGCGGTGTGAAGTTGTAGACGCCATTGTATAGGGGCTTTTTCAGAGAGCCTTTTATTGTTACTTTCCCTTGTGCTAAACCTTGGAATCCTCTGATTTTGGGAATGTATTTTCTTAATGCTTCGTATAGGTTTAGCTCTTCCGATGTTACATTTAAGTTAAGCTGCGTTTTTGTTAATTTTTCTCCGCTTTTTGGTAGTATCACAGAACCACTTATAGTATTTTTACCATGTAAAAATACTATTTTTGTGTCGTAAAAGTCTATTTTTGATTTTGTCCCTGAAGCTTTTCCTTTGATGTCACTTAGTGCAAATTGTTGCCATGACAAGCTGGAATCGTTGCTGTCTGTCTCCCATGTGATACCGTCGCCCTTGTCTTGTATTTTTAGATTGAGGTTTGCTTTCCCCTTTATGTCTTGTTTCTTTTCAAATAGTTCATCTAGTATTTCTAGTTCAACAGAGTTTACATTTCCATTTGCTTCCCATGTTATGTATTTTTTCCCGTTTTCCTGTCCAAGCGTTGAGAGGTCTACTATGGAGCTAAAAGAAATCTGTCCATTATGTGCATATGCTGATATGGGAGATACTTTTAAAATTTTGTCTGTTGTGGAGTAGAGAATATCTGCTTTTGCATTATTAAAATTCATTTTTAGAAATTTTATCTTTGGAGTTTGTAATTGTGCTGCAAATTTTATGTTTTTTATGTCTCCTGTTATGTTATATTTCCCATTTACTTTAGTTTTCATGTCTACAGTTTTGAAGAACGGCACAAGCTCATAGAGTGTCTCTATGTCTAAGCCTGTAGAAGTTCCTGTTATGTTGATATTTTTTGTGCCTTTTGTGTTGATGCTGCCTGATACATTAATTTTCGCATTGTTGTAGATAGCAGAAGTGTTTTGTATTGTTATATCTTTGTTTTTTGTAGTGTATAGAATTTCTGTTTTTAAGTTTTGTATTTTTCCTATTTTTTTTGCTGTGAGTTGGGGCGTGGTAGCAGTTAGGGTTATTCCTGTGTGGTTTTCTATGGTTTTAATTGTTCCATCTATTTTTACATTTGATTGTATTTCGTTTTCTTTTATGGCTGGGATGATTTCTTTCAAGTCTGTTAATGAAAAACTGAGGTTTGAAATTTTTAGGTCAGTTTTGTAATTTTGGGCAAAGGCCAGTTTGCCAGTGATGGTCATTGGCTGGTTTTTGTGTGTAGCCGAGATGTTTACTGTCCCAAGAGGTGTTCCGTCAAAAGATATTTTGCCTTTTAAATCTTTTACTTCAAAGTTTTTGTAGGTTAAATTTGATGGAGATATTTCTGCATTTCCCAAAAGTGCATTTAATGGCCCTTTTATTTCTGCTGATATAACAGAGATTTTACCTGATAGGTCTCTTGCTTCTTCAATGCTTATTTTATTTTTCCAATCAGTGAAGTCTAGGTTTCGCACGTTTAGTTTTAGTTCTGTTTCAGGCATTTGTTTAGTGGTGTCAAGGTAGAAGTTGCCTTCAAGGGTGGAGCCGAATATTTTTGCGTTGTCCACTGTTAGCGATACTATCCCTTTGTCGTAGCTCCATGATGTTTTGAGGTTTGATAAAGGTATTTTGTTTATGACAGCGTTGCTTAATGTGCCTTCACCTTTTAATTCCATTTCTCTTCCAAAACCCTTTACTGTTGTGGTTGAGGATAGTATGCCTTTTACTCCGTATGTATTTATCTGTGAGAATAGAGAGTTTAGTAAGTAGTGGTCTAGCTCTTTAACTTTTACTTTTAGGTCTGGTGTTGGATATACTGTACCGTCGGTAACAATTGTGCTGTTTTCCATCCCAATTTTTAGGTTGTCAACGTCCCATACACCATTATTCTCACTTATTTTTCCACCAAGTGAGACTTTTTTATCTTTTAGTGTCGCTTTCACGTTTAATTCAAATGCTTGTGTGTCTTTTTGAACTATGACGCTTTTTTTTGTTTTGAATATTCCATATGGAGTGTCTATTGATACGTCAGAGAGTATTATTTTGTCTATGGGAATTTCTTTAGAGGTGGAGGTCTGTTTTTTTGGCATAATGGATTTTAATGTGTCTACATCAGTGTCACATTTATGTATTTTTATGAGTGATACACGTGGAGAGCCTTTTATTAGGCTAATTAGGGATAGGTTTATGCTTGTGTTTTCTGTGGTGATGAGTTTTTTCCCGTCACGTAATATTGTGAGGTTTTTTGCATCAAAACCAACAAAAGGGTTACCATCCATTTCTTTTACAGAAACAGAGATGTTTAGCTTTTCAGAGACGACTTTGTTTAGTTCGTTTATGACCATTGTTCCTAAAAAGTCAATTTCTGATACGAATATGAAGAGAGAAAGAAAGAATATTGCTAATATAAGAGTTTTTTTGTAAGTAATAGTTTTTAACAAGGAAATTCCACCAGTCATAAAATTACAGATTTTTTGTATCTGCACCTTTTATATTTTACCATTTAAAACGTGAAAGGTACTAGGTAAAATAAAGCATTTTGTAATTTATGAATGTAATATTTTGTGACGTTTTATGAATTTTTTGTATAGTTGAAAAATGATAAGATTTTGAAATATATTTAGCTTTTTTGTTTTTATATTTTATTTGTCTAAGAATATAAATTAATAAAAAAAGCAGAGCTTTAAGCTCTGCTTTTTAGTGGTTTATGCGTTAAATTTTACGAGACGGAAATCTTTTTTGCCGACTCTTACTTGCATGTATCCGCCGTCGAGGAGATCATCTTCTGTTAGCATTTTGCCCATGTCTGTGATTTTTTCCCCGTTGAGGTAAACTCCACCCTCTTTGATTTTGCGTTTTGCTTCACCTTTTGATTCACATGAACCTGCTGTAACAATTAGGTCTGTTATTGCACCGTCAGGTTTGCCTTCTATTTCCGTGAATGGAATTTCTGCAGAGAGTGTCTCGAGCAGATCTGCTTTTGCACTTCTTATGTCTGTTTCACCAAAGAGTAGTGCACTGGCATCAAGGACTCTTTGTGCTGCTTCTTCACTGTGTACTCTGCATGTCATTTCCCATGCGAGTGTTTTTTGTGCCTTGCGTAGGTGAGGAGCTTCGTTGTGTTCTTTGAGTATTGCATCAATTTCTGATAGATCTCTGAATGTGAAGAGTTTGTAGAGTTTTTCTAAGTCAGAGTCATCTACATTTATCCAGAATTGGTAGAATTTGTATACGCTTGTGCGTTCTGCTGATAGGTAGACTGCATTGCCTTCGGATTTACCGAATTTCTGTCCCTGTGAGTTGAGTAGTAGGGGGAATGTCATTCCATAGCACTGGCCAGAAGATTTTTTGCGTGTAAGGTCCATTCCTGCGATGATGTTTACTTGCTGGTCGTTCCCACCCATTTCGACTGTACAGCCATATTTGTTGTATAGGTAGTTGAAGTCAAAAGCCTGTAGTAGTATGTATGAAAGTTCTGTGTATGTGATTGATTTATCTGGGTCCATTACACGGTTTCTTACGTAGTCTCTGTTTACAAGGAAGCTGACTGTGAAGAATTTGCCTGTGTCACGTAAAAATTCGATGAATTTTTCGCCTTTGAGCCATTCGTTGTTGTTTACGAGTAGTGCGCTGTTTTCTCCGCAGTTAAAGTCGAGAAAGTGTTGGAGCTGTTTTTCTATACATGATACGTTGTGGAGTATTAGGTCTTCTGTAAGTAGGTTTCTTTCTGAACTTTTACCTGATGGGTCTCCTATTCTACCTGTTCCACCACCTGCAAGTGCGATAGGGCGGTGTCCCAGACGCTGGAGCCATGCAAGCCCCATAATTGCCACGAGGTTACCTACGTGGAGGCTGTCTGCTGTTGGGTCAAATCCTATGTAGCCAGTTACCATGTTGTTTCTGAAGTGGTTTTCTAGTTCTTCTGTGTGGCTTGTCCATTCCACAAATCCACGTTCTTTTAGTATTTGCAGTGCGTTTTCGTGCATTTATATGACCTCCAAATATTTTTCTTTATTTAATTTGTATATTGTACACTAAAAGCAGACAACCGTGGTAGGTTGTCTGCTAATTTTGCTTTATATTTTGTCTATTATTGTTGGTTGTACCAATTTATTCGTCCTGATGTCGAATTTTCCCATACCAAAACAATTTTCCCAAGTTTTGCAATTTTTTCACATAGGGACGGGGTTATTAAACTGTCAAAAGGCGTCATTGCCATTTCTGGCTGGAATGGTTCTGGAGAAAGGACGTCTTCTTCTGTTACCGGTGTTTCACTGTCGAAGACACTTTGTGTTTCTGATCCTGATGAGAATGAGTTTAGTTTTGCTAGGTGTAGTAGAGATGCTGCTACTTTGTCCATGTCTGCTGTAAGCCAACCTATAACTTCTTCGTCTTTTTTTAGGAAGTTATCAAGGAGTCTGTGTTGTGTTATGTTTTTTTCTCCTATTAGTCCAAATACAGAGATTGTACCGTTCCCAGCACCTATTGTAGAGAATGGAAGTTGAGCCATTCCTCCATAGGAGAAGCCTTGCAGTGGTGTAGGCTCTGCCCCGAAGAAAATTTTATCCCAAAATGAGGAGACTAGCATTCTCATTTCTTCTTCTTGACCTGAGAATTCAACCATGAAACCTGGGAGTGTCAACCAGAGCATTTTGTTTATTCCGCCCACTGCAAATATCGTTTTTCCTGATATTGCTTTTGATGCTTCTTTGGGTGATAGCTCAAGAGATTCAACAAATTTACCTAATATGCTTAGAGGAAATGGCCATTTGTTGTAGTCTTCTGGTAGCTGTGGTACGTTCATTCCAATTGTTATTACAGTTGGGTCTGGTGCAAGGCATTTTTTGTTGTCCCATTTAATAGGTTTTAGTGTTGATAGTAGTTTGTATAGTTTTACTTCTTTGTTTTCTACTATTTCCCATTTTGCTTCACCTATTGGTTCGCCGTGGGTTAGGGCTGGTAGTTCTCTCCATGAAGCTCTTACTTTTATGGGAGATGTTAGTTCATAGCGTGATAGTATGATTCCTCCGTCTGATATTTCTATGTTGTTCTGCCATGAGGAATCTTTTTTCCATTTGTTTCTTCCAGCTGATGGTGTTTGCCCTTTTGCTGTGCTTTTTAGTATTTCTAAGTCTTCTTTGTTTGTTGCTAGTAGTATACGTTTTCCTTCAATGTAGTAGTATAATTCTTCTCCTGTTTGAGGATTGGAGAGTATCCATGTGGAGTGAGGTTCTCCTTGTTTTACTGTTATGTTAGGGTATTTGTCTTTTATTGATTGAGGAACGGTACCTTTATGTAACATTTTTGTCTCTTTGTGAGAGAATTCTGCTGCAACATATGTTTGCAGGAAACCATCGTTGTTGTGTTCTATTAGAAATGCTGATTTTTCTGCTGTTGAAGCAACTTTTACAAGAAATTCCTGACTTGTGCCACTTTTTATAATTTCATAAGATTTTTCTGTTAGTATTTCGACAATTTTTGTCGGGAAATCTTTGACTGTTGCCTCAAGAAGTATGTAGGGCTTTTCTTCTGAAGGTTTAGGTAGTGCCGTTGTCAAATATTTACTTGAAGATATGTTGTAGTACAGATAAACTCCAAGAGAGGCTAAAAATGTTACAAAAATTGCAAGAAATATTAGTTTTATTTTCTTTGTCATGTACACCTCTCCTTAGTTTGTTTAATGTATTATGTTTCCCTACTGATTATATACTTTTTGTCTGCTATTTTCGATAGTTTAAATGTTATTTTTTGTAAAAATTATTTATTATTTTAAGAAGTGATTTCACTGTAAGTAGCATTGATTGAATTTCTTCTGGTGTTTCTTTGTTTCTGTGAGTTGTTGCTATTTCTTCTAAGGTTTCGTCTAGCTCATTTATTAGCTCTGTTACTTTTCTTGTCTCTTTCTCTTGAGGATTATTTGTGAAAATATTAGATTTGTCTTTTCCTGTAGGTGTAATTTCGTCTCCTATTGATGGTACTATCGCATTTCGCCCGTTTTCTCTTAATGTTTGAGCGAATGACTGAGATGCTTCCGGTTCTCCATGTACTACGACAAATAGTGTCTCTTTGGAGAAATTTGATGCCCAGTCTAGTAGGTCGTCTCTGTCTGCATGTGCGGAGAATCCACCAAGTGTGTGGAGGGAAGCTGCTACACGTATTTCTTCTCCTGCTATTTTAACTTTTTTTGCTCCGTCTACGAGTCTGCGTCCAAGTGTGCCAAATGCCTGATATCCTACAAATATTACTTGCGTCCCCTTTTTAAAGAGGTTGTGTTTTAGGTGGTGCATGATTCTTCCGCCTGCACACATTCCGCTTCCTGCAAGTACTATTGCTTCTGTTTGTTCGTTTATCGCTTGAGAGTCAGCAGGTTCTTTGATGAAGGAGAAGTTTTGTGGCTCGAATGGGTTTTCTCCTTTTGATATTATGTTTTGTAGTTCTGTAGATAGTAATGTTATGTATTTTGTGTATATCTCTGTCGTAGCTATTCCCATTGGTGAGTCTAAGTATATGTTTGGCATTTTTATTTCAGGAAATTTCTTTTGAAATAGTGTAAATTCAAATAGTAATCTTTGGGCTCGGTCTACTACGAATGTTGGAATTAGGATTTTACCTTTTTTTGCCAGTGCTGTTTTTATTATTTCTTGAAATTCATTTCTGGTCTGTATTAAGTTTTTATGGAGTCTGTCTCCGTATGTAGATTCTATAAGGACTATGTCTGCATCTTTTATTTTTGCAGGGTGTTTTTCTATGACACCGTCTTTGGGTCCGAGGTCTCCTGAGAATACGATTTTTACTTTCTCATCGTTTTCTTTTATCCATGTTTCTATTGAAGCACTACCTAATATATGCCCTGCTTCTCTAAAACAGAGAGTGATTTCATCGTTTATTTCTGTTACTTGGTCATAAGATATAGAGTGTATTTGTAGCAGTGCATTCTCTACGTCTTTATCTAGGTATAGTGGCTCTACTGGAGGTTTCCCTTTGCGAAGATTTTTCTTTGTCCTCCACATCGCTTCTTCCTGCATTATTTTTGTGGAGTCTTTAAGAAGTATTGCTGTTAATTCTGCTGTTGCGTGGGTGCAGTAGATTTTCCCTTTGAACCCCTTTTTCACAAGAAGTGGGATTCTTCCGCTATGATCTATGTGTGCATGAGTGAGGAGTAGAGCGTCTATTTCTTGTGGGATGAAGTCAAATGGTTCGCCCTCATGCTTTTCTTCGTCTTGTCCTTGGTGAAAGCCACAGTCAATTAGTATTTTGTGTTTTACTGTCTCTATTAAGTAATTTGAGCCTGTTACTTCACCTGCTGCACCTAGGATTCGTAGTTTCATAAAAGCACCCCCTTAGAGATATTCTGATATCTTTTTATTTATGGAGTAAGGTGTTAATTGCTTGTCGTTTCTTTATTATTAGATTTGGTATGTAACAGTTATTTGAGTCCCTGTATGTTTGGAGGATTTTATTTTAAGGTCTCCCCCTATTAGGTAAACTCGTTCTCTCATGTTTGATAGCCCTCTGTGACCTTGTGTCCGAAGTATTGTAAAGTCTTTGGGTACGTCAAAGCCACTGCCGTCATCTTCTATCAGTAACATCAATAGGTTGTCTTTTTTGGTGAGTTCTACTTTTATGATGTCTGCTTTTGCGTGGTGTACAGCGTTGTTTATCGCTTCTTGAGTTATTCTGAAAAATGCTGTTACAACGTCATCTGGTAATTCTTCAACATCTCTTATGTCTGTTACTATTGTGGTACCGAGCTGTTTTCTCTGTCTATCTGTGAGTTCTGTTAATGCTTGTGAAAGTCCAAGGTCAAGCCATGGTGGAGTGAGGTTATTGCAAAATTCTCTCATTTCTTTTACGCACTCTAATGCTACAGTTTTTGCCTCATCAAGAGGTTCTTTTAGGTTTTCTGAAATATCTTTGTAGCTTAGTAGTAGTCGTAGTCTCTGTATGAGGGCTGTTACATCTTGTAGAGGTCCATCGTGAATTTCACGTGAAATTCTTGAACGTTCTTCTTCTTGTACCAATATGATGTCTTTTACATATCTTTGTGATATTTCATTTTTTTCGATGGCAGATTTGGAAAGAGTTATTAAGGCATTACGTAGTCGCTGTAATTCGATGACGGTGTCGTCGGTGTTTTCTTCAGGGATGTCTTCTCCCCATTTGAGTACAGAGACTTCTGTTTCGAGGTATTTAAGAGGCATTATTACTTTGGTCCACATTAGGTAGACTAGGAAAAATCCTATAATACCAAGTAGCCCTACAAATAGTGGCCATATAACGGATAGAGGTACCAATGTACCAAGGAGTGCGTCCCATGATACGGCTCCCACTAAAAACAAATTTCCCCCTACCACAGGGTACATGGTAAGGGTATAGTGTCCTTTGTTTGGTATTATCACGTGTAGAGGTTCTGTCGTTCTTGTCCTTGTGTCCCAATATGGAGCTACAATGTGAAAATCTGGTGTGCCGTATAGTATGCTCCCAGAATGATCATATATGGCGAACATACCAAAACGAGCGAAGGAGTCTTCTATCCCTATTATTTTTTTTCTTGTTTCTGCTTTTGATTTTTCAAAGTTTTCCCATATACCATCGGGAGCACGGTTTAAGAAGCTTGATTCTATTCTTGCAGCTGTACTTTGGGTTGCGTTTTGTATATATGAACCCGTGATGTTTATCATTGTTTTTTCAAAGTTATAGAAGCCCACCCATGCCAATATTAAGGCACCAAGACTGGGTAGGAATATCGCTATTGTCATTGTTTGCAGAAAATTACTTTTCCTCAATCAAGTAGTTCCTCCAATGTTGCTATCCCGTATTTTAATGCCAGTAACATAGCTTCGGTTTTGTTTTTTGCACCAAGTTTGTCATATATTGAGGCGAGGTGTGTTTGTACTGTTCTTTCACTTATAAAGAGCTCTATTGCAATTTCTTTCCCTGAAAGTCCTTTTGCCGCAAATAGTAAAACTTCTCTTTCTCTTACAGATAGAGGTTCAGGTATGAATTCTTCTTTGTTTTCTATTATATTTGAAATGTTGTTGTCAAGGTAGAAACCTCCCTTTGCAACAGCACGTATTGCTTTTGCAAATAAGCTCATGTCTGAAGTTTTTAGTAAGTATCCTCTTGCACCTGAGCGAAGTGATGCCATTACATATTGTTGGGAGTCATATGATGTTAGCATTATGGCTGATGTGGATAGTTTTGCGTCTTTGATTTTTCTTGCTAAGGTAACTCCGTCTATTTCCGGCATGCGGACATCTAAAAGTGCTATTTGGGGCTTTAGTTTTTCAATCGCTTCCCAAGCATCAAGCCCGTTTGCAAATTCTCCTACTATTTGGAAATCTGTTTCTTTTTCAAGGTAGGCTTTCATGCCCTCTCTTGTTAGTGGGTGGTCGTCTGCTATGATTATTGAAATTGACACAAAAAATCCCTCCAATGGTCTTTTCGCTAACTTATTCGGTATAAATTCCTAGTCCTATTTCTTTTTCTATTGGTTTTAGTGCGTTTATTGTTCGTTCTATGAGTGTTTCAAGTGGCTCATCCATTAGTTCCGCGCCTTTTTCTATGACGCTTCTGTTTACTCCTTTTGCAAAGCCCTTATCTTTCCATTTCTTCTTTACTGATTTTACTTCGAGGTCGGATAGCGATTTGCTTGGGCGTACAAGAGCTACTGCTGTTATAAAGCCTGTGAGTTCATCAACAGTGTATAAAGTTTTTTCTTTTAGCGTTTTTGGCTCAACCCCAGAATATTCCCAACCATGAGATAGTACTGCACGGACAAAATCATCAGGATAACCCAATTCTTTAAGCATTTCGCCACCTTTCATGGGGTGTGTATCAACGGATGGATACTCTTCCCAGTCGATGTCGTGCATGAGTCCTACTAGACCCCATTCGTCCTCATTTTCTCCGAAGTGTTTGGCAAAGGCTCTCATTGCTGCTTCGACTGCAAAAGCGTGTTTTATGTGCATTTCTTCTTTGTTATGTTCTTTTAAAAATTTTAATGATTGTTCTCTTGTAAACATAGGCGTTCTCCTTTTTTAGTTGTTACAATATGTCTTTAGGTAGTTTTTCTGGGTCAAAGCATAGTGTTTCGACACCTGAATTTTTCATGATTTCTCTTGCAAGTTCATCTGGGTAGGGATATAAGAAAACGACTCTTTTACATCCAGCATTGATGAGGGCTTTTGTGCAATATATACATGGTTCGTGTGTGCAGTATATCCAACAGCCATTTGTTGCGACTCCTGTCGACGCAGCTTGGGCTATGGCATTTATCTCTGCGTGAGAACCACGACACATTTCATGGCGTTCACCAGATGGAATGTGCAATTTTTCTCGAAGACAACCCGTGTCTTCGCAGTGAGGTATGTTCTTGGGTGCACCGTTGTAGCCAGTGCTTAATATTTGTTTATCTTTGACTAGCACTGCTCCCACATGTCTGCGTAAACAGGTACTTCTGCTTGCTACTACTTTTGAAATTAAAAGAAAATATGAATCCCAGTCAGGGCGAATTGTTGACATTAAGATACCTCCGAATCAAGCAAAAGTAAGAGTGAAATTTTTGTAGATCAATTATAAAACTTTAATGTATATTATACTTTATATAATTTATATTGCTATAAGAACTTATAAACTAAAAGAGAATTTAAACCGAAATACAGGTTTTACATTTTATGAGTTATAATTTGTTGGCGAAGTAATCAATTTGGTAGAAAGCGAGTAGTGTATATGGAGAAAAACACCGTTAATACAGATGAAAAAACAAGGGATTCTTTCGTTTCCAAGTGGGGCTTTATTCTTGCATGTATTGGTTCTGTTGTAGGAGTAGGAAATATTTGGATGTTCCCTTTGCGAGTTTCAAAATATGGCGGAGGGTCTTTTCTACTACCGTATTTTTTATTTGTTGTGGTAATAGGTTTTAGTGGGGTAATAGGTGAAATGGCCTTTGGGCGTGCGACACGTTCTGGTCCTATCGGTGCTTTTAAAAAAGCTGTAGAAAGTCGTGGTTGGAATCCTAGAATAGGTGAAGTTATTGGGTTTATACCAGTTTTAGGTTCTCTTGCATTGGCTATAGGATATTCAGTTGTAGTCGGATGGATTTTAAAATATTCTGTCGGTTCAATTTTGGGCTTTTCTTGGTCCTCCACAAGCTTAGAAGAATTTGGAGCAAATTTTGGTACTATGGCATCGTCTTTTGGTAACACAAATTGGCAGATAGCAGGACTTCTTATTGCTTTTGTCATAATGGTATTTGGAATATCAAAAGGAATTGAAATAGCAAATAAAATAATGATTCCGTTGTTTTTCTGTATGTTTTTAGGACTTGGTTTCTATATATTTTCGTTGCCCGGAGCAAGGGAAGGTTATAAATATATTTTAAGTATAGATCCTGTGGTGTTGAAAAATCCTATGACATGGGTTTTTGCATTAGGGCAAGCATTCTTTTCTCTCTCATTAGCTGGGAATGGCACTCTTATATACGGTTCATATTTAAAAGATGATACGGATATTTTGAGTTCTGCTTGGAGAGTTGCATTTTTTGACACTCTTGCAGCATGTTTAGCAACTCTTGTAATAATACCGGCAGTTGCCACATCTGGGCAGAGCTTAACTGTTGGCGGTCCCGGACTGATATTTATCTATCTCCCATACATTTTTAAAAATATGCCTATGGGAAGAATTGTGATGATAGTATTTTTCGTATCAGTCTTCTTTGCAGGAATAACCTCTTTGGTAAATTTATTTGAAGCACCTATAGCAACACTCCAAGAGAAATTCAGATTTACTAGGCAAAAAGCTGTTACTTTTACAATAGCTTTGGGAATAGTGGTTGGCGTTTTGATACAGGGAATAGTCGGCACTTGGATGGACGTAGTCTCAATTTATGTCTGTCCTTTGGGGGCATCGATAGCAGGTATAATGTTCTTCTGGGTATTTGGAGATGACTATGTGAGACGTGAAATGCAAAAGGGAAGAGATAAAAAAATAGGAAGTTGGCTTAAACCTATAACAAAGTATGTCTTTTGCGGACTTACAATTATTGTTATGGCACTTAGCATTTTTATCCCTGGTGGAATTTAGAATTAGATATATAAATATCTAGTAAATTTTTATCCATTTTGATGAATATAAATAAATAATCACTTAAACAACCAGTTTTTGCCCCATATAAATTAAAGAGCCTCTCGTATAGAAAACGAGAGGCTCTTTTTGTTTATCATTTATTTTTTTCTAAATTATTTCAGCTTGTCTTCGCAGATTTCAACTATTGTTTTTTCTGTCCCGACCATGCCCGGTGATGCAATTAGTCCCATATATTTCATTGTCTGTTCAGGTGTTTTTGCGTTGATACCATGTGAATTGAATATATAAGCATCGTTCATGGCAAGCTCTACAGATTTGAAGGCTGCGTCTACTGCAACGATTCCTTTCATTGTACAGCCTTGGTTTCCGCCATCACAAATCATACCTGTGATACTGGATGCCATATTGTTTATCGTGTGTTGCATCTGTTCTACTGTGCCACCTTTGAGATAAACTAAAGCACAGGCCATACCGGTGCCGGCCGCAATAGCACAACCGCAGAAAGCAGAGAGTCTCCCCGAGTATTCTTTGATGTACATTGTGACGAGATAGCTTAGTGCTGTTGCACGAAGCAACTTTTCTTCTGCTATGTTGTTTACTTTGCATACAGCATAGAGAGGCATTGTACATATTATTCCGTGTGCGCCTGAGCCTGTTATGCTCATTGCCGGTTTGTCTAAACCTATTACTCTTGCTTCTATTGCTGCGTTACAAAGTAATTGTGCTGTTTTGTGTTCGTCTTTTGAAAAAATCGCATTGTCGTTCATCTTTTTCAAATAGCGAGCAAAAGTAGTCCTCTCATTTGAAAGTCCTTCGTCAAAGAGTTCCATGTTGACCTTGTAAGCTTCTTTGATAAATTCAATCTCTTTGATGTCAACAGTGTTAATGTACTCTACAAGCTGAGCTAATGTATATTTGTGAATTTCAGCTTCATCAGAGGCAAGTCCATCTTTGCTTTCTGTTAAGACTTTGTCTTCTTTTTCAAATTCGACCTTGCCATTGACTATAATTCTGTATATGTCTGTATGAGAGTGTTTTATAGTAACGGTACATTCATCACTTGCTGTTTTTACCGTTGCTTCAATAAAAATATCTGATGTAATTCCACTTAGTTTTACTTTAATTTTCCCTGCATCAACAAGTTTTTTTGCTTCTATATTATCTTGAGGCGTTACTGATGCAAGAGATTCAAGGCCCTTATTGGGATTCCCTGCTATTACACCAAGTGCGGCAGAGAATATATTTCCGACTTCGTTTGAGTTTGGAATTCCACAAGTAAAGGCGTTTTTATACATTCCGGAGTTGAGGGAGAGTAATACACTTTCGATTTCACCTTTTGTATAGGAACGAGCCTTAGCTGCTGCAAAGGCAATAGCCCCTGGTTCTGTTACACCAAGTGCAGGTTGCATATCGTCCTTAATCATTTGTGTGAGTTTATTCATAATAATTCTCCTTTTTAGAAAAACTATATCTATTGAGCTTATTGTTTGTTATTTTCTTTCATTATTTCCCCGTTTTTACCTTCAAATTTTCTTCCTGCACCTGTGAAACAGCAGAAGAGCATAACAAACCAAATTGCCCAGCTGTAGAATGCTGTAAACATCATATCTGTAGGTGCTAGTTCAGGTAAGAATGGGTATGTGCCTTTCATTGATGAAAGTCCTCCTAGTAAGAGTAGGACGCATCCTCCGAATGGCAGGAAAAATGGGAAAGAACATATCGTAGTAGCTAGAATATTTGCACTGCGATATGGGTGCAAGTTGCTCTTTCGTGCTATTGCATTTACAAATGGAGCAACGCAAATATTTGCTATTGTGTTAATTGCTGCGATTAAAATTCCAAAAATTGTTGAGAGTGAGAATATTGCAATTTCTGCACCTCTTGGTGTTTTAATGACTTTATCGTTTAGCCAGTCAACAGTAGTATCCATACAGCCACTGCGGATAAGCAAATTACCCATTGCTACGACCATAATGAGCAATATTGATACTGTTGTCATACCTGCTACCCCAGATGCAATTGCGCCTGTGACCTTTCCTCCCTCTATTGCAAAGAGAGCCGAGAAGTCAAAGAGTCCTGCGCCCATACCTATTAGACTTGCTATGACTATACCAATAGAGAGGGTAGCAAAGATGTTTACTCCCTTTATTGCTAGGATTATAACAATGATTGTAGGAATTAGTAGTAAAAGACCTGCAGGGTTTTGGTATTTTTCGAGTAGAGTTCTTGCTAATTCAGGGTCTATCGTATGTCCTGAACCACCAAAAACGAAGAACATTACGGCTGCTATTGCCGCTGCTGTTAATACGTAAGGAGCTCGTACTTTTACTGTCCCGCCAATTTCGGCAGTAACACCGGGCTTCGTGTTATATTCTTGGCTTGTCGCTGCAATGATCGTAGTGTCCGAAACTGGAGCGAAGTTGTCTCCAAAAGCTGCGCCAGAAAGAATTGCACCGGCTAAAACAGCTGGATTAGAGCCTAGAAGAATACCGGCAGGATATATAATGAAACTCATTGTAGAAATTGTTCCAAATCCTGACCCTGTTGCCATTGCAAAAACGGCGGAGAATATAAATGCTGCAACTGTGAAAGCAGACCCACTAACATTAAGCTGTACGCTTAACCAGACGAGGCCTTCTACAATGTGTCCTGATTTAAGTACATTTCCATAGATTCCGACGACGAGCCATAAAAGCACGGCAGTCATACCAACTTTAGAACCAAGTCCTTCAAGGACCACGTCCCAGTATGTGTCGATATCTTCAACAAAAAGCATTCCTACTATTAATCCGACTACGCCAGCCCCAATCATCATGTTAAGGTCTGCGGCGTTAAAGAAAGAAAGAGCGATTGTAATTGTAATAAAAATCATGAATGGTACAAGAGCAAAGAAATTAGTCCCTTTGTATTTCAATAAGTGATCTTGTTTCATGTGAATCATCTCCTCTTTTGTCAATACTATGATACTTTTTGTAACGAAAAGCAGAAATGTACCTCCTTCTTTAGGAATATTTAATATTACTTTTAAATTTTACATAGAAAAATATGTAAAAAAGTAAAACAAACAGTACCCTTTGAGATTGAAACTTTTTCATAGCATAAGGGAGAAAAACCTTGGGTGAAAATTTTGTGAAAGTGATATACTAAACATATGATAATTATATATCTATAAATATAAAATGCAAGAAATTTTATCATTGTAATAAAATATCTCACATAAATTCTTTGGAATATGAAAACACGAAAATGAGAAAAAGGGGATTTTCTAATTGGAAAACAGAGAATTATTGATGACCTACGTACCGTTAGTGGACTTTTTGGCAGATGTATTAGGTGAGACATGTGAAGTGTTGCTCCATGATGTATCCACGCCAGAGAGGTCAGTAATTGCAATAAGAAACGGATTTCACTCAGGTAGAAAAATTGGTAGTTCTCTTACAAATTTGGCTTTTAAAATCCATGAAGAGAAGAGTTATCAAAATAAAGATTTTATAACAAATTACACAGGTAAAACAAAAGGGAGGGACTTTGTTTCTTCTACTTTTTATATAAAGAATGATGGCGAATTGATTGGTATGTTATGTTTGAATTTTGATACTTCTCCTACGAGAGAGTTTCAAAATGCCGTAAATCAATTTTTGCAGAATTTCTGTACAGTGAAAGGTCAGCAAAGTGAAGAGGAACATATAACAGAAGACCTTGATTCCTCTATTACTTCAATAGCTGATTCAATAATTACAAAGAAAATAAAAGAGATTTGCACAAAGCCAGAAAGAATGACTATGAAAGAGAAAATTTCTCTTGTAAAAACATTAAATGAGCAAGGTGCTTTGAATGTAAAAGGTGCTATCTCTCTCATTGCAAAAAAACTTAAAATATCTGAAGCAACAGTGTATAGATATTTAAAAAAATAACAAAATTTCAAAAACAAATTTAATTTGCTAGAATATTTTCTTATGATATATGTCCAAGGGTTTTTAGGTTATAATAAACTTCATGTTTGGGGGTGGAAAGATGTACAAAACAGAAGTTATAACTCGTACACTCAGTGTGAGTGATATGATGACTAGATACTATAAGCCAAATGTCTTTATAGAGGCATGTAAGTTTTGCCCTAGTTACGGTAAACTTTGGTCTTGTCCACCTGATCTTCCACCGACCACAGAGATTTTAAAAGGATACAATACAGTAATTTTATCTGCGATAAAGGTTGTTTATACAACTTCAGATATAATTCTTTCTCGTACAATGAGTGTGGCAGAACGCAATGAATTTAAGGACAATACTTATGGTGTTGTAAAAGCGACATTAAATGAAGCAATGCTAAATATAGAGAAGATAATTCCCAATTCACTCAGTGTGGCAGCAGGAGAGTGTAAAAGCTGTCCTTTTTGTACCAGACAGGAAAATAAACCCTGTCGCTTTCCTGAAAAGATGAGATATTCATTTTCTGCACTTGGCTTTGATATAACAAATATGTCAAATGAAGTTATGAATTTAGAATTACTATGGAGCGACAAAGAATTACCTGAATATTTAACAGCTATTACGGCATTATTTATAAAGTAGGGAGCTATATTTATGGAAATTAGAATAGAAGTTGCAAGAAAAGAAAATCTGGAAAATTACTACAAAATTTTTGACAACTCTGCTTTGTATGATCACTATTTTAATGGTACAGAGCTTATCCATGAATGGATAGATGATTTTGTAGGCGAAGATAAAAACGAAGTTTACATAGCTTACTCATCTCACGGTGAAGCAATAGGGCTTATACACTTTACAATGGACGGAATGTGCGGTTTCCCTCATGTGTTTTTATTGGGAGTAAAGAAAGAGTTCAGAGGCATGGGAGTAGGACAGAAATTATTGAATTTATTCTTTACTGTGGTAGAGAGTATCAATGCTCCTAATATGTATATAATGACAAGTACATTTAACGTAAGAGCATTTAAACTGTATCAGAAAATGGGCTTTAAAAAAATAGGAATTATTCCCAGCTTCATTTTAAAAGATGTAAACGAATATTTGCTTGTTCGTCCCAATGGACGACATAAATAATAAATATAATAATTACTTTTGCAAAATAAATAATGGGCTTCTAACACACAATTGTGTAGGAAGCCCATTTTTTATATTTAAAAATGGAAACTATTTTGTTTTTTTAAAGCCTGTAATTGTTGCGAGAGCAATATTTTTGCCATTGCTATCTGTAATTTGTATCTCGTAAAAACATATAGTTCTGCCATTTTTTATGCACTTTGTTTCGGCATAGAGAATAGGCCCGACAGTGCCATTTATGTAATCAATTGACGCTGACAGTGAAACTGTAAATGGATTTTCTGTTGTAGTAGCGACTGCGAAAGCAAAGTCTGCTAAAGTAAAGATAGCACCACCCATAACCACACCTGCAGCGTTTAGATGACTTTCGTTTATCACCAAACTGCATTTTGCATAGTGTAAATCAACATCTACTATTTCTGCCCCCGTTACTTTGCAAGCATAATTATCTTTTGAAAAAAGTTCTAATGCTTTTTCTTTGTAATTCAAATATATTCCTCCAAACAGATATGAGAGTGAGATAAAAATTTATAAATTAAAATATCTTATATAATATCTATTTTGTTATAGTGTTGATTATATTCTCAAGAAGTAGAGCAATCTTGTCTGTGACTTGATTATTTTTGATATTAAATTCCTCTGCTAGGTCATGGATATTTTGATATGAAAGAGTTGTATTCCCGTCTCTGTTTTGCCACACGGAAATCTTTAGTGGTAGAGCAATCGAGATAGCAGGATTTTCCTGCATAAGTTTCGTCCCTACTATAGGAGAGCCAAAAACGTAAACTGTATTAAAATCCAGTGAAAGAGAAACTTCATCTGCATTTTTCTTGTGGTCGAACTTTGCAAATATTGGAATGTTTCTTGTGGCTAAGTCATTTTCAAGCTTTTTTGAAACCTCTTCAGGTGTTAATAAAGATTGTATTTCTATAATCTTTTTTGTCATGACAATTCACCCCTTAACTTTGTGAAGCAACTAATCTATTATAGTTTAAAATCCTAACTTATTATCAAAATAGTTTTTCAGGGATAAGAGAAATTATGTGCTAACATATAAATTCGTTACCAAAAAACAACAGAGATGTAACAAAAGAGATAAACATCGTTGATTTCTCTCTTTTATATTTTAATTTGATTGATACTAAATGAAAAATAAATCAAAATTTGAGGTGAAAATCATATTTAAAAAGAGATGTACAGCTTGTCCTCACAACTGCGACTTGGCTGATAATGAGGTGGGCTTATGTAATGCCAGAAAAAATATAAATGGAAAAGTAAAAGCAATAAATTATGGCAGGCTTACCGTAATGTCATTAGACCCAGTGTCAAAATATATTGTAAACAATGGGTTCCATGACGCAAAGATACTTTCAATAGGTTCGTATGGGTGCAATATGAGATGTCTATCTTGTGGAAGCCCCTCTATTGCAAAAGCTACATCAGAAAAAGCAAAAACAAGGTTAGTTAGGCCTGATGATCTTACAGAGGTAGCTTATAGCTTAAAGCCAAAAGGTAATATTGGAGTTGCTTTCACTCACAATGAACCTCTAATAGCTTACGAATACGTTCGAGATTGCGCAAAGACTCTCCATAAAAGGGGGATGAAAAGTATTGTAATGACCAATGGTTTTATATCTCTTCAAGCGCTAGAAGAAATAATGCCATGGACAGATGCGATAAGTGTTACATTAGATGGATTTTCGTCGTTAAATTATGAGAAACAGAATATAAATATAGAAAGAATTAAAAACTTCATAAAGAAAAGTTGTGAAAGCCTCTACACTGAAATAGAAGTAAGATTACCTCAAAACTCAAATGAAAGTGCAGAAGAAATTGAGACTTTTGCACGTTGGGTTGCTTCCATAGATAAAAATATCTATATTGGGATTAAGATGAAAAATGCAGAAGGAATAGAAAGAGAAAAAATTGATACCATCAGAGTTGCGTTAGAAAAGTACTTAAAAAATACAATAATAAAAAAATAAAGAAGAGTCACTATAACAAGTGACTCTTCTTTATTTTAATGACCGTAATTTAAAATCAAATCTGCAACTTTACGACCAGAAAGTAACATTCCACCGAAAATTGGTCCCATGCGAGGGCCACCAAAAACAGCATTAGCTGCCATACCTGTTACAAACATACCGGGATATACTTCTTTTGTGTTTTCGACAGTTAATGCTTCTGCTTTTTCACACCACAAAGACTGCTCACCCTCAACTTTACCAGATGGAGTTAGAAGCTTCCCTGGAACTTTCTTCTCAGCCACACATACTATATTAGAATCATGACCTGTTGCATCTATTACGAAATCAGAGCGAATTGCCAGAGGATCTACCATAAGCCCGGCTTTCTCTACTGTTCCCCAGTTAATAACCAGTCCTATAATTCTATCCTCCCTCATCATTACATCTTCTGCTGTAATTCCGTTAAACACGGTAACTCCTGCTTGTGTTGCCTTTGATATAAGGGTAGAAACAGCTTCAACAGAGCTTGCTGTATAGTAATTTTCCTCATACTTTTTCATATTTACGCCCAAATCGCTCAAAATTGGTGCGGCTTCTGATTGAACTACAATCTCATTAAAAAACATGCCGCCGGCCCACATACCGCCACCTAAGCTAATATGTCTATCAATAAGAGCTACTTTTTTACCAGCTTTAGCCAAATAATACCCTGCAAGTAATCCAGATGGGCCTCCACCTACAATTGCAACATCACTCTCTAAGTGGTCAAGTAACCTCTCTGTGTAACGTGTGATGATTGCTCTTGAAATAACTCTTTCGTCTAATACCATAACAAACACTCTCCTAAAATATGAAATTTAAGACAGGTGAGCATAAAAAAAGCCGACTCCCTATGGAAGACGGCATAATAACAAAGATTTACACAATATAAAAAGTGTATAACCGAACTTCCTTCGCCGGTATTACCCGGTACCGCATAAGCGATAGCACAATGTGCTCAGGTGTTAGGGTCTACAGCTGTATAACTGTACTCTCAGCTTCATCTAAGAAGCTCCCCTGTCTTATAGTAAGTCATTATAACATTATTAATTTATTTGTATATAAATATATAAAGCATTTACATTATTGAAGAATAAAGGAAAATAACATATAATAAATATGACTCAATCTTTAACAGCTTAACAAAATAAGGATGTGTAATATTGTTACACTTTAATACGCCTGCAGAAGAACTTACAAGAGACTTTTTGTTAAAATTTTTTAGCAAAAAGATAGAAACTCTTTTGCCGTTTTTATGTTGTGATGTACATTTTTACTATAACAAAAAAGGCGAAATTACAGGAAGAGATAACCTTACTCAATTTATACAAGAAACTTTCCAAAGAGAATATTCACAGATAAAAATAAAATCCATAAAAATAAAAAACATAGCAAAGAGCGTGGAAGACGTCTTTGCTATTGTCGATTTCTACGATAAAAATTTACTTCAAGAAATATCCTTTGCTGTAACTCTTATCCTAACTAAAGAAACTGATACCTACCAAATAAAAGATATCCATATGTCAGAGATAAATAATAAAAACGGGACACAATTCGCTTTATTAACTCAATTCACAGAAGAAAATGATACGGCAACTTTAACCCCAAGAGAAAGTGTAAACGAAGAAACAAATGAACACGAAAATAGATACCTACCAAAATATAGAAATCTCTTAAACCGTATCCCATGTGGATTGGTAATATTGTGTTCGGATGCCCAAAACAACATAACCCCAATGTATTTTAGTGATAAATTTTACGATATTTTCCCAAATTCAAAAAAAGATTTTAAAGAAATGAGTGACTTTAATCGCATAATTGGAGTTCATTCCAGTGATTTAGAAAAAGTAAATAGTTTAAAAGAATATATATTGAACTCAGATAAAGATGAGGATTTTGTGTCAGGTTCTTACCGTTTTTGTGGTGAGACTGATATTTACAAATGGTTAAGCATATCAATTTACATGGAAAAAATTGCAAACGGTGACAAACTTATCTACCTAGCATATTTGGATGTAGATGAACAAGTAAATATGCGTGAAGAAATTATGTTTATATACGACAACATCCCGGCAGCGTTATACAGTTGCAAAATAGATGAAAACTGGAGCCTCATAAGAGCGAATAACAAATTCTATGAGATGTTAGGCTATACAAGAGACGACTTTGAACAGATGAACAATGAATATACAAAAGTAATACATAAAGACGACCAAGAAAGAATTTCTATTTCTATCCAAGAGTGCTTACAAACAAATAAAAAAGTTGTTGACCTAGAATACAGAGTTATATGCAAAAACAACGAAATAAAATGGATATATGAGGTTTCTTCCATTATAAAAACAACAACTGGTCCTGCCTACACCTACAATGTATTTGTCGACATAACAGATAAAAAAGAAATAGAAAAAAAACTTGCAGACCAGCGAGAAAGAAATATCGTAATACTCAACCACTCAAACCTAGTATATTGGGAACACAACCTAAGAGAAAAGACAGCGACATTTGCAGACAAAGCAATGTCTTGCTTTGGCGTGCCACATGAACTTGAGAATTACCCAACAAGCCTCTTTGAATCCGGTCATATTCATGAGGACGACATACAGTCCTACAAAGATGCAATAGGTCGCATAGAAAAAGGTTCTAGAAAGGAAATATTTGAAATCAGAGTAAAAAAGACAGACGAACATGAATGGGGCTGGATGAAAATACTCTGTTCCAGTTTGGTTGACGAAAACGGTGAAGTCTATGAAGCCATATATACGGCAGAGGACATGACTGATGTAAAAGAGCTGGAAAATCACTTCTTCTACATATTAGAACAAAATAATATCGTCTCATGGATTTATGACATTAAAGAAAAAACACTAACAATGCTTGCAAATGACAAATATACAGAGTTAAAAAAAGGAGAGACCTTAGCTTCTGTTCCTGAATCTCTCATAACGAGAGAAATATTTGATCCCTCATGTATAGATACAATATGAGAACTATACAAAAAAATAGACAATGGTGCTCCATCAGCAAGTGCTATCCTAAAAATCTGGAACAGCAAAACTTCCTCTTGGAATTGGAGACACTTGCACTATACGACTGTATTTAGCAGTGTGGGCATGCCAATTTCTGCATTGGGAAGTATGAAAGACGTCACATCTGAATACATAACTAAAGAACAATTACAAAGTGCGGCAAAAATGAACCTTGAACCTAAGGGTACTCTTATTGCTTCCATAGTTTTTGATACAAAAACAAATGAAATAATGGAATATAGCTCACATGAAAAATTTATAAACCAGATAGAAATTGCAGATGCGCCATCTTGGCTTTCAAAAATGCAAAATATCTATGTAAGAGAAGACACCAGACAAAAAATTGTAAAACTCTATAACTCATGGAACATAAAAAGAAACTTTGAAAAAGGTGAAACCATATCCTATGTAGATGGACTTATTAACGTAGGAGAAAAAAGAGAAATATGGACTCGTGCATATGTGCGTTCTTACTTTGATGCACATACAGGAAATATTGTTGCAGTAGGTCATCTTTATGATGTTGATTTAGAAAAGAGCAGAGAGACCATGCTCAAAGCTCTAGTTGACGACATGTATGAATACATACTACTCATAGACGTCGAGACAGGAGTTGTAGACAACATATTTAACAGCAAAAACTACAAAAGTCCACTATTGAAAGGTCAAAATATAAAAGAAGAATCACTTGATACTATTTACTCGTATTTTTATCCGCAAGAGAGAGATAGTGCTATAAAAAAACTATCTCATGAAAACGTTGCAAAACAAATGAGGGGAAATGATGTTTACAGTGTAGATTTTTACGTATTAGATGCTGTGTATAACGGAGTAAGACGTAAGGTATGGAACTACATCTGGTTGAACTCAGACAAAAAAAAGATAATCTGTGCCAGAACAGACATAACAGATGCTTTTAAAAGAGAAAGAGAACAAAGAGAGACAATAGAAGCCTCACTAAAAATGGCAGAAAACGCAAACCTTGCAAAAACAGACTTCCTGTCAGCAATGAGTCATGACATAAGAACTCCAATGAACGCTATAGTAGGAATGACCGACATGGCATTAGAAGAAATGGACGACAAAATCAGCGTAGAAAACTGCCTTAGAATAATAAGAAATTCCTCAAGACATCTAGTTGAAATAGTGAATGACATCTTAGACCTAAATCGCATAGAAAGCGGGCTTATTGTCGAAGAAGACAGCGAATTTGATGTAACCCAAGAAGTAGATCTACTAATTGAACGATTTAACCACATGATGGATGAGAAAAACCTAAAATTCACATTGGATATAGACATAGAACACAAAACTGTAATAGGTGATTCATTAAGGATTCAAAGAGTAATGGATAACTTGCTCTCTAATGCGATTAAATTCACACCAAATGATGGAACCATAGGGCTAAAGATAGAAGAGATAGAACAAAAAAACAACAAATTAGCTATCTACAGCATTATTGTAAGTGATAGTGGTTGTGGAATGGATGAAGATGAAAAAGATAAAATATTTGAGCCCTTCTTCAGGTCAAAAAGAGTACAAGATGCCCAAATAGAAGGTACAGGCTTGGGGCTTCCCCTAGTGAAAAATATAGTCGAATTTATGGGTGGCAACATTCAAGTAGAAAGTAAATCAGAAAATGGTACTACTATCGAAATCACGCTTCCGCTACAACTTGTAGAATGCGAAACTAGATTTGTAATACACAATGATAGAGAAAAAAATGAAATAGATTTTAGTGACTTGAAAGTACTATTGGTAGAAGACAATGTAATAAACCAAATGGTAGCTCAAAAAATGCTTTCTCATGTAAAAGCGACTGTTGACACAGTAAATAATGGACAAGAAGCATACGATAAATTCATAATGAGCGAACAAGGTGAATATGATGTTATACTCACTGACATAAGAATGCCTGTAATGAACGGATACGAATCAGCTGAAAAGATAAGGGCTTCTGCTCACCCTGATGCAAAAAGTGTCGTCATAATTGCAATGACAGCTAATGCTTTTGTAGAAGATGTGAAGAAATCCTTGCAGTCAGGAATGAACGAACACATAACAAAGCCTATTGACATCAAAGAACTATACAGAAAGATACAAAAACTCACAGAGAAAAGCAGAGGAAAAAATGACGAAAATAAATAGCACAAAACGTCAATACAAAATATTATCCGGGAGTGCTATACCCAAAGAATATATAGAAAAATCACACGAGTTAGATGAAATATTATACGAGAGTGAAGACACATCACCTGTGGAAAAGTGTTTGAACTGGTACGAAGAAAATAACGAAATATACACAATAGCAATAGACGAAAAGACAGAAGAAGTAATAGCATGTATAAACATAATGCCACTTACTGAAAAATACTACACGAAAATAAGAAATGGAGAATACAAAGACACATATCTTCCAACAGAAGCAATACTAAAATATGACAAAATAGGTTACTATGATTTATACGTATCTTCTGTAGCAATAAATCCTAAAAACAACGATGTCTTATTATTGAGAGAATTGATAGACTTCGTTGCAGGGAGGCTTATTGAATTCTCAGAAAGAGGAATTCTTTGCAGAAGAATAATGGCAGAAGCAGTATCAAAAAAGGGAATGCGTCTATGTGAAATAATGGGTATGGAAGAAGTAAAAAACTTAAACAACATATCCAACACATACGAAGCAAAGTTAATGCCTCCGAAATTTAAAACACCTACAGAAAAAGTAAAAGAGTTATACAGAATTTACAAAATAATAAGCGAAGTATTTATAAAACCAGAATAAAATAGAAAAATAGAGGAAACAAAATGGACAAAATACAACAGACTGAAAAAAACTTTAAAGATGGTTGTAACTGTTGCCAGGCAGTAATACTCTCATATGCTAAAGAACTGGGAATGAACGATACAGAAATATTAAGACTTGGTAGCCTTTTTGGCGGTGGCTTTGGCAAACTTCGTGAAGTATGTGGAGCTGTATCTGGAATGACAATGATAGCCGGCCTAATAAAAGGATATGACAACCTAACTGACCAACAGATAAAACAAGAAGCATACTCACTTGAACGCAAATTAGCAGAAAAATTTAAAGAGCGTCACGGTTCAATAATTTGCAGAGAAATTTTAGAAAATCAAAAAATAGAGCAAAACTCAAACAACAAAACAGGACACACCTCAACTTCTTGCATTGAATGTGTAAAAACAGCTACAGAACTCTTAGAAAAAGAAATATTTGATAGAAAATAAAATCATATACTCAAAACTAAAAACAACAAAAATGCAACTCTAACTACAGAAGTGGTGAGTTGCATTTTTATTAGCTTGCAAAACAGATAAATGCTAAAATACAAAGACAAGATAAGAAGTTGGGGGGATAAACGTGGCAAAAAAATACTATGCCGTAAAACAGGGTCACGAACCAGGGATATACAAAACATGGGACGAATGTAAAAAGCAGGTACATGGTTTCCCCAGTGCTACATACAAAGGATTTGAAACAAAAGAAGAAGCAGAAAATTTTATGGGAATTACCCAATCAAAAAGTGCAAGTGAAGTCGAAACACATAAAAACACATCAGAAGTAACGGCGTATGTAGACGGGAGCTATGATCACACAAAAAGAGAATTTGCTTACGGAGTCGTAATACTAAAAAATAACGAAGAAGAACAATTCTCAGGCAAAATGAGTGATCTCGAACTTGTAGAAATGAGAAATGTTGCAGGAGAAATAAAAGCATCAGAAAGAGCTATGCAATATTGTATAGATAACGGAATAAAATCTATCGACATCTACCATGACTATGAGGGAATAGCAAAATGGTGCACAGGTGAATGGAAAACGAACAAAGAGGGAACAAAAGCATATAAATCATATTATGACTCAATAAAATCGCAGTTAAAAGTGACATTTGTAAAAGTAAAAGGACATTCTGGTGATAAATATAATGAAATAGCAGATATGTTAGCAAAAGGTGCATTAGGAATAAAGAAATAAAAAATAAAGAAATTATAAATAGCCAAAATATGGGCATAGAAGAAATTAAAGCCAACATAATCTATTCTCAAGAGAAGAAAAAAGCAGAGGTTCACAAAGAAGCTACCATTATTTCCGGAGAACTTCATAAATTGCTAAACTTACACAATGCTATGCCCATTGTTTGCAGTGCAATGTACTTACTTATGAATGATAAGGACGAAATATTGGCAAAAATGAAAAGCAAAATGAGTCCATAAATAAAAAAATTATATAAATTATAGGTAATCACATTTTACATATTGACTTTATGGTCAAATAATTAGTATATTATCATGTAAGAAACAACAACTAAAAGGGGATGTTCATATGGTTAAGAAGATGTTAGGCTTTATTGTTTTTGCTGTTTTTATGATGGTGGCTACAACAGCTATGGCTGCTAGTTTTGTCGAACTAGGTGCAGATGCAAGTGACTCTGTCTACTATTTGGCAAAAGGTTCTGTTTCTTCACGTGGTGACTACAAAGTTGGTTGGATTAAGCTAGTACCAAGCAAGAAATATTCAGCAGAACTTGCGAAAGATTTGAATAACAAAAAACCGGGTTATGTAATGATGCTCTGGGCTGCAAACAAAAAAGCAAAACAGACACAGGTCCTTTCAACAACAATCTATGACCCCAAAGGAAATGTAATGGATTCAGCAGAAGAAAAATTTAATCCCAAAAATTACGAAGAAGTAACCCCTGATACAGTTGCTGAATTTATCTATAATGGAATAATTTCTTCTAAGTAATAACATCTTCAGTCACAAATATTTAATATATAAAAAGGCGTCTTCAAATGAAGACGCCTTTTCTTTGTATATATAATTTCGCAATAAATAAAATAAAAAAAGAGTTTAGACAAAAGTCTAAACTCTTATAATGTCTGGAGCCGGCGAGGGGACTCGAACCTCCGACCTGCTGATTACAAGTCAGCTGCTCTACCAACTGAGCTACACCGGCCTATCTTGGTAAGTGCTTCGTAATTTGAAGCAACGTAAGATATTTTACTGGTTTTTAAAAAAATGTCAAGTGGCTTTTGTTGTATATAAGTCTATATATTATATAAAGCTTCTTGTGTTACCAGTTCAATCTTATTTTTTTTGAATAAATCTATTGCTTCGTCTGTTTTATCATCATCTACCCTAAAGACAATATAGGCATAATCTGGTTTTCTGGTGATAAAAGCATAAGTATATTCTATGTTTATATTTCCATCCCTAAGTAATTGAAGTACGGAATAGAGACTACCTGGTTTATCTGATATTGCCACTGCAAGAACTGGTGTTTGTGAGTATACATAATTTGCTTCTTTTAGAATTTTAGAAGTTTTTTCCGGATCATCAACAATAAGTCTAGCAATTCCGTAGTCTGTGGTTTCTGCTATAGAAAGGGCCCTCATATTTATTTCGTTTTTTCTTAGTAACTCAACCATATCGGCAAGTCTGCCTGGTTTGTTTTCTATGAAGATTGATATTTGCTTAAGTTTCATTTCTAATCCCCCTCTTATTTGTAGAGATTTCTCTTGTCTATGATGCGCACGGCTTTTCCCTCGCTGCGTTCAATTGAATTGTAGGCTACAAGGTGTACCTTTGCATATATTCCAAGTACCTTTTTGAGGTCTGATATGATTGCTTTTTCTTTGAATTCTACAGAACTAATTTTATCAGAGAACATATCTGGCGTCATTTCAACATTGATGTCTAATGTATCGGAATTATTTACACGGTCGACAATAAGCTGATAGTTCGGCTGGCAACCGTTATTTATAAGCACTGATTCAATCTGTGATGGGAATACATTTACTCCCTTGATTATGAGCATATCATCACTGCGTCCCATTGGTTTTGCCATTTTAATGAGAGTTCTACCGCAAGAACATTTCCCCTCTGTTAATACACATATGTCCTTTGTGCGATACCGTATCATAGGGAATGCTTCTTTTGTAATACAGGTGAAAACGAGTTCACCTTTTGAGCCTACTGGTAATACTTCTTCTGTTACTGGGTCTATTATTTCTGCAATAAAGTGGTCTTCATTTATGTGCATACCATCTTGTGCGCTACATTCAAAAGCTACCCCGGGACCGGATATTTCTGTAAGGCCATATATGTCAAAGGCTTTAATTCCAAGCTTGCTTTCAACATTTTCACGCATCTCTTTTGTCCATGCTTCTGCTCCAAATATTCCAGCACGTAGTTTTATTGTATCTTTTGCATTCATCTTTTCGATAGTCTCTGCTAAGTAACATGCATATGATGGTGTGCAACATAATACTGTAGCACCGAGGTCTTGCATAAATTCTATCTGTCTCTCTGTGCTTCCTGAAGACATAGGTACTGTCATTGCCCCAAGTTTCTGAGAACCTCCGTGAATTCCCATACCACCTGTGAAAAGCCCGTAGCCATATGAAATTTGAACTATATCATCACTTGAACCGCCTGTTGCAGTGATTGCTCTAGCACAGCAGTCTTCCCATAAATCTAGGTCGTTTTGGGTGTAATAGGCTATTACTCTTTTACCTGTTGTTCCGCTAGTGGAATGTATCCTCACTACTTCGGACTTAGGCGTGGCAAGAAGCCCATAAGGATATGCTATACGCAAATCATCTTTTGATGTAAATGGTAGCTTATGTAAATCTTCGACTGATTTTATGTCATTAGGTGTAATACCCTTTTTATCCATGAGCTCTCTGTAATATGGAGAATTCTCATATACATGTTTTATCTGTTTTACAAGTCTTTCGCTTTGAAGTTTCTTTAATTCCTCTCTGGAGGAACATTCAATTTCTTTTTGATAATATCGTTCCATTATTCTCTACCCCTTACATATCTTAGATTATCCTATCTTTTCCTATTAAACGTTACTATTATATATTTAGTTGTAAAAATTGTCCTGTATAAGATTTTTTTTATGCCCCCTTTACTTTCAAAGTACTTATTTTTGTGGAGATGTGACAAAAAAAAGCAGGAACCCAAATAGGATTCCTGCTTTTTGTGATTTACGCAAAAGTGTGTATGTCTATTTATCACACATCCGGCGCAGACCCCAAGAAGAGGAATCTGCGTTAATAAAGGAGAACAATGTGACTATGTTGTTGTAGATAATGTTTGTTTTTGCCATGTCCCAATGCCTCCCTGTTATATTTTTAGCTATTATGTAGTATTATTGCTAAGATATTAGAGATTTTATATTCCACTCTAGTTTTTGTCAAATTTAAGCAACAGATGGGGGCATGTTTTTTGAAATTTTTTCTTTTTTGTTTCGTCTTTATATCTTCATTTTTAGTTTTTCCTTTTTCAACGAGTACTTACGCAGAAAACTCAAATAAATATGATGTAATAGTCGTTGGTGGTAGTATAAGCGGCTGTTCTGCTGCTATCCAAGCCTCAAGAATGGGAGCTAAAGTCGCTATTGTCGAAGAGTCAGACTGGCTCGGTGGGCAAATGACCGGTGCTGCTGTTTCTACTATGGATGACAAAACTCTAACAAGAACAGGTATTTACAGAGAGTTTATTGATAGGGTCCGTAGTTATTACAAAAACTTAAATGTGGCTACAAATATTTGCTACTGGGGCAGTGATACCGTAGCTTGTGAGCCTAAAGTTGGTTTTGCTATTCTTCTTGATATGTTGAAAAAAGAAAAAGGTGTAGACATATATTTTAGAACGAAAGCAATTTCAGCAAAGGTTACTAAAGGGCGTGTCACTTCTGCTGAGTTTGAAAAAGATGACAAAGTAATAAAGTTATATGGAAAAGTCTTTATTGATGCTACTGAGTGTGGAGACTTTATCCCTTTGACCGGTGCAGACTACAGAGTTGGTAATTCACGTTCAACAAAGATTGATAAAGACTCTATAATTCAGGATATTACTTATGTGGCAGTGGTGCGTGAGTACAAAAATGGGCTTCCTGATGAACTCAAAATTACCGAAATCCCCCCTAACTACTTTCTCTATGTAAGTGAGTTTAGAAAAACGATAAAGAAAGACGGAGATATGTGGCCCGGTGCTTACCCTTTTAATATCCCTTCTTTCAAAGCCTACCGTGCAATTCCAGATCCTACAAATACAACGTTTATAGATGGTGGAGAAGATGGAACTTGGGATTTTATTTCAAAAACTGGTATAAATTGGGGAAATGATTATCCCGGACGTCACGCAAAAACGGTAGGACTTTCTGTCCGTTTCTTGGAGGAACCGGAATTTAGAAATAAAATTACTTTAGAAGCAATGACAAAAACGTTGTGTTTTATTTACTATATGCAAAACGAATTGGGAATGAAAAACTGGTCTGTAGATAATACTCAAAATTTTGGAACGTGGTTTTCTTCTGATTGGAAGAGCCATTATGACCTTAAACCTTTTGAAAACATCTTAAAACATTTTCCACCTTTCCCATATGTTCGTGAAAGCAGAAGAATTGTAGGAGTAAAAAATGTAAATATGTACGACATAATGAGAAATATTCCACTTAGACGAACAGATAAATCCATTCACGATAGTATCGCCTTGGGTGAATACCCTATAGATATTCACAGTGCTCACGATAGACATTTTATGGATGCTGATATGGGTGAGAGAATAGAAGATGTACCTAATGAGTGGACGAGTGATGGCGGAATTTTTCAAATTCCATTAGGCTCATTAATTCCTGAGAAAATAAACGGACTTCTTGCAGGAGAAAAAAACATTGCAGTTTCACGCATTGTAAATGGTTCAACGAGATTGCACCCTGTTACAATGCTTACAGGGCAGGCAAGTGGAGCTCTTGCGACTATCGCTGTGCAGAAAAATAAAAATTGTAGAAAAATAGAAGTTCTTGATGTACAAAGAGAGCTTTGGAAAGCAGGAGTATCTCTTGCTATCTTTAGATATAAAGATGTAGAAAGTACCTATTGGAACTGGGATGGGATTCAAGCTGTTACCGTTTATGAACTGATGGGGGGTACATCTGAGGATGCTTTTGAGCCATTTTCTCCTCTTGATTGGGGTACCTTAGCCAAGACATTTGTAAAACTATATAAAAAGCCTTTACTTAATGGTTATGACTCTCTTTCGGGGGATGTTTGCTACACTGAGTTCTTGAAATTTGTAGATCATTATTTTAAAGATAACCCAAAAGCAAAAAAACTCTCTTATACCTACTTTGGAGATTTCGTAAGAGAAAACACAATGAACAGGGGTAAATTTGCAAGCTACATCCTAGAACTGATGATATTAGCACAAGAATAAATCTTATATGTGAGAGTGATATCTATGAGAGATACTATTTTGCAGGCGGTAAAGCACTGTGAAGCAGAAATGATAGCATTTAGACAGGAACTTCACATAAACCCCGAGCTTTCTTTCAATGAAGAAAAAACCACTTCCTATATAGTTGAAAAGCTTGAAAGTTTTGGTTATAACGACATAAAAGTTGGTTTCTCCTCTATAAATACAGGGGTTTGTGCTGATCTAAACAGCCAGATAAAAGGACCAATTATTGCATTGCGTGCGGATATCGATGCTTTGCCAATAGAGGAAGAATCTGACTCTTTTTTTCAATCCTTAAATAAAGGAATCTCCCATGCTTGCGGTCATGATGCACATACTGCAATTCTTCTTGCGACTGCAAAAGTATTATATGAATTGAGAAACAAAATAAATGCTCATATTCGCATCATATTTCAACCGGCTGAGGAATGCTCAATAAGTGTGGGTGAGTCAAAAACAGGGGCATACTTTGTTAGAGAGAGTGGAGCTTTGAACGGGGTAGGAGCTATATTTGGGCTACACGTTTGGGGTGACTACCCCGCTGGTAAAATTTGCTGTAACACTGGCTATGCGACAGCAGCAGTTGCTTCTTTTGGTCTGGATATAAATGGCAAAGGTGGTCATGGTGGTATGCCGCATAATGCAGTAGACCCTGTTACGTCTCTTTGCAATATCGTTGAATTGTGGCAACAAATCATAAGCAGAGAAAAAAATCCTTTTGTGCCAGCTGTGTTGACTGTAGGGAAAATAGAGGCTGGTACCAGATATAACATAATACCTCAAAGTGCAAACCTATGTGGCACATGTAGAGCTTTATCGAACGAAGTAATGGAATTTTTAAAAAACAGAATGGAAGAATGTGCAAAGCATACTGCACTTGCTACAAGATGTGACACCAAATTTACTTTTGATGTTCTCCATGGTTGTGTGAATAACAATCCGGAATGTGTAGAATGTGTAAAAGAATCAGTTACTGAACTCTTTGGAGAAGATGACTTCCTCTTCTCACTCCCTGTAATGGGTGGAGAAGACTTCTCAAACTATACTGATATTGTGCCGGGAGCTTTGTTTTTCTTGGGTATGAAAGATAAAAAAAAGGGAATATGTTATGGTCAACATCACCCCAAATTTAGGGTAAATGACGAAGTATTATACAAAGGTGTAGCAACATTTATCTCATGTGTTATGAAAACAGCCGAGAAAAACTAAACATAACTTAATTAAATCATAAAAAAATGAGCCACGTCGAAAACGTAGCTCATTTTTTCTATTCTTCATGTATTAAGTTTCTTTTTAGAATATCTCCTATTGGAGATCTAGGCATAATATCAATAAATTCAATAATTCTTGGTACCTTATAATAAGCCATTTTTCTTTTACAAAATTCAATAATTTCTTTGGAAGTCACAGTATGACCATCTTTTACTACTATACAAGCTTTTACAATCTCTCCGCTCAAAGGTCTTGGTATACCGACTACTGCGACCTCTGCTACGTCAGGATGTTCTGCTATAACTTTTTCTACTTCACTTGAATAGACCTTAAATCCTCCGACAAATATCATATCTGTAGTTCTTCCTACAAGAGTCAAATAACCATCTTCGTCTATTTTTGCTATGTCAGAAGTATTAAACCAACCATCTTTAAATCTTTCTTCTGTAAGAGTGGGGTTTCTATAGTAAGAAGTTGCTACGCTATCTCCCGATAACCAAAGATTACCCTCTCCTCCATGTGGCAAGACATTCCCATCCGCATCACGTATCTCTGCTTTTACGCAAGAGATAAACGTCCCAAGAGTGCCTGGTTTTTTCTTTCCAAGAGGGGGGAGTGCTACAACGGAAGATGTCTCTGTAAGTCCGTATCCCTCCATTATTTCCAGTCCAAAAAAGTCCGTAGCTTTCTTATGAAATTTTTCTGGTAATCTATCTGCTCCAACAAGAATATATCTAAGTGAGCGTGGGGAAACTGCTCCGTTTTTTAAAGCTCTAAAAATTAAAGACAGCATTGAAGGTACTGTTAAAAGGACTGTAACCTCAGCATTTTTCATTGATTCGAGGGCTTTTTTTGCAGGCATAAAAGACTGAAGAATTAACTGCTTTGCACCAAGAAGTAAAGGGAGAATTGCGTTTCCCAAAAGTCCGTAAGCATTAAAGTCTGGAATTGCATTAAAAAAGACATCATCATCTGTTACATCAGTAAAATGACCGGCACAAGAAGAGAAAAATGACATAATATTGTCATGAGTAAGAGGAACAGCCTTTGGTGTACCTGTGGTACCTGATGTGTAGAAAATGACAGCAGTATCAGGTGAATCTAAATCTGTTGACCTACCTGCAATTATCTCCCCCGGTGAATCAAGGGGCGTAATTACACATGGTATCCCCTCTTCAGAAATCAATGGGACCAAAGACGAACAACCAATATATGTGATGGTTGCAAAAACATCAGCATGTAAAATCTGATTCAAAATAGGGACATAACCACCCTTTGGGTCGATAGGTACAATAGTACCGCCTAATCTCCAAACAGCTATTGTTACAGCCAACATAATAGGTGAATTGGGCAGTAATAATGCGATTTTTTGTCCTTTTTTAAACTGACTCTCAGTTAATCTTGATTCACATTCATCAATTAGTTCGTGAAAAGCAGCTCTTGACCACCACGTATTTTGCCAGCAAAAAACAGGCTCATTTGGCATTTTATCAAGAGTTTCAAATATTTTGCTTTCTATTCTTGGAGTCAAACTATTCCCCTCCATCTAAAGAGTTAGTGCCATATATGCTTCCCAAGCTGCTGAGAATGGCAACATACTTTCTGGTACATCATAGGACTGATTTCGTAACTTGTACTCAAGCCCGGTTCCAAGCAACATAAATGTTGATGGAATATTACTTGTAAAGAAAGAAAAATCCTCTCCTGTAAGTAAGGGCTTCTCCAAAATGGAGATCCCGTCTTTGCCGAAGAAAGGATTTGCTATTTCTATTATAGCATTTGTAAATTCTGTGTCATTTTCAACTTGGTCATAATTTCTTGTATATTCAACTGTAGCTATACCTCTAAACGCTTTTGCAATAGCAGGTGCAATCTCCTCTATCCTTGACTGTACAAAGTCTCTTGTCTTAGTATTGTATGAACGAAGAGTACCCCACAAATTTGCGTGATGAGGAATAATATTATAAGTATCGCCAGCTTCAACCTTTGCAAAAGATACGACTACAGGGTCTCTTGGGTCGACATCTCTTGTAAGCATAGTCTGTATTGCTACCATAACATGAGCAGAAATAAGCACTGGGTCAACTGTCATATGTGGCTCTGCAGCTTGTCCCTGCACCCCTGTAATATCTATATGAATTCTATCTGAAATAGCAGTGCATACATTCTTCTTTATAGCTAACTCACTGTAAGGTAACTCTGGCCACCAGTGCGCATAAACTGCATGACCTATATTAAATTCTTTTAAAAAGTCATTTTCTATAAGAATTCTTGCCCCGTTTCCACTCTCAGCAGCAGGCTGAAACAAGAGAACTACTCTGTGCTTTAATTTATCTCTATTCTTGCTTATTAACTTCGCCGCAGCAAGAAGAGAGGCAATATGGGCATCATGACCGCAAGCATGCATATAGCCAGGCATACAAGAGCAAAATGGAAGTCCTGTTTCCTCATTTACAGAGATAGCATCAATACTTGTCCTCAAAAGCAATGCTTCTCCCGGTAAATCCTCTCCTATAACTGCTACAACGCATGTGGGGATTTTATATCCGGTAATAACAGTGACACCTTCAAAAGAACTTAAAATTTTTGCAATCTTTGAGGAAGTAATATACTCTTGAAAAGCTGGCTCAGGGAATTGGTGGAAGTCTCTTCGCCACTCAATAATATCGTTGTTAAAACTTTCAGCTTCGGAGAGAAGATGAGGCCCTAAATTAGTGTTTATTTCGTAATTGTTCATCTCAAAACGTCCTTCCAGTATAACACACAATAAAATTAAACCTAAGTTTATCATAAAAGCATAAAAATGAGTATTATATTATAAACTAGTAAAATTACTGACCCCCATTTCATTGACATACATACTGAAAAGAATGTATAATCTAACACTACAATCTATAGAAATCCTGTCATTTTCTAAGGGAGGGCTTTACATGGGTAAGCGCACTAAAGCCGAAGCAATGGAGACAAGAAAGAAAATACTGAACTCTGCACTTGATGTTTTTTTTGAAAAAAACTATGCAGATGTAAAAGTTGTTGAAATTGCTCAAAGGATAGGCCTTACAAAGGGTGCTGTATACTGGCACTTCAAAAATAAAGAAGATATCCTCTTTACACTTACTACAGAGACTATAGCAGGTTTAGAAACAACAATCAGTAGCTTATTTGCTGTATCGGATAGCGTTGATTCATTGAGAGCTTATTACAGAGATGTATTGGACAAAATTAAAAACGATGACCAAAGTAATAAGGTACACAAATTGATGTTCAAAAAAAGAGAGTGGCCCAAAGAACTGCAGGAAAAAATATGTAAAATTGTTAGTGAATCACTCAAAAAAGAAAGGATGGCGTTGCTTACCGTAATAAAGAAAGCACAGGAAAATGGTAAAATCGAAAGCAAATTAAATCCAGAGACCTTATCACTCCTATTGATAAACATCTTTCATGGATTTTCTGTGTTACAGATAATAGATTTGCTAGAAGGGGATTTTCATGCGCAACTAGATTTGATATTTGATGCCCTAGACAGCGAAATTAAGAATTAAAAGAGAATTATTGAAAAAGAAGAAAAATTTAGAAAGCGAAGGTGTTTCAAGTAATGTCATCTACAGAAAAGAAATCAAACTCAACGAAATGGATTGTCACGGTTATCGTCGTAATTTTATTAGCAGTCGGAGGCAAGTATGCTTACGGTATGTACCTTGCACAACAGAAAGCTGCAGCAAAGGCATCGCAACAGGAACAACCTGCGCCTACAGTAATAGTAGAAAAAGCATCAAAAACAGAACTTTCATATAAAAATGAATATGTAGGAAAAGTAATACCTATACAAACAGTTGAACTCAAACCACAAGTATCAGGCGAAATAATGAAAGTAAACTTCAAAGAAGGTTCTATTGTAAAGAAAGGACAAGTCTTATTCCAAATAGACTCACGTCAATACTATGCAACAGTATCTTTAAGAAAAGCAGAACTTTCAAAAGCAAAAGCAACACTTGACAGAGCTGATAAATACCTAAAACGCTTGCAATCAGCAGACAAAAGAAGCATATCAGCATCAGACCTAGAACTTGCAGAAAGCAACTACCTACAAGCCAAAGCAGCAGTTGAAGAAGCAAAAGCCTCTCTTACTTTGGCAAACATAAACTTAAACTTTACAAATGTAACGGCACCTATCACAGGAAGAATAGGAGCAGCTCTATTTACAAAAGGAAACTATGTAACACCTGCTTCTGGTGCTATTGCAAACATTGTACAGATGGATCCAATCCGTGTTTCATTCAATATGCCGGACAGAGACTATATAGACCAGCTAAACGACTTTAAGAAAAAAGGCTCAGTATATGAAACAACTCTTATCCTTAGCAATGGTGATGAAGTAAAAGTAAGTGGAGAAAGAGACTTTGAAGACAACAAAATTGACGATAAAACAGGAACATTGATGGTTAGAATAAGATTTAACAACAAAAAGGGTGAACTTGTCCCAGGATCAATGGTTCGTGTAAAGACCACGGCTGTAGCAGCAAGAGAAGCCATCGTTGTTTCTCAAGAAGCACTTGTAGGAGATTCTCAGGGAGACTATATATATGTAGTAGAAAATGGTACAGCAGTACAGAGAAGAGTTGTCCTTGGAGAAGAAGTAGGCACACTGCGTGAAGTAAAAGAAGGTTTGGCAGAGAACGAAACTGTAGTAATAAAAGGAATTCAGTCTATCCGTAACGGTATAAAAGTCCAGGCAAAAGAAGAAACACCTGTTGAGGCCCCTACTGAGACATCGGCTGACAAAACAGTAACTAAAACAGAAAATCCCACGGAATAAGAGGTAACTTATATGTTCGCTCAAATATTTATTAAACGTCCTAAGCTTGCCTTTGTTATTTCTATACTTTTAACATTGGCAGGATTTGTATGTATATTTGGACTCCCAATTGAGCAATATCCTGATATAACACCACCACAGGTACAGGTAACAGCCAACTATCGTGGTGCTTCCGCTCAGGTTGTTGCAAATACTGTCGGAGCTCCAATAGAAGAAATCGTAAATGGTGTCGACGGAATGATATACATGGATTCCACCTCAGGAAATGATGGTTCCTATGAACTTGCAATTACTTTTGCAACAGGCACCGATCCTGATATGGCACTCGTAAAGGTGCAGAACAGAATACAGCAAGCGACACCTAAACTTCCATCAGAAGTAACTGCAGAAGGAATTACAGTCGAAAGTAGATTCTCCTCATCTCTTGGTTTTGTAGGACTTCTCTCTCCGAAAGGAACTCACTCGGAGCTTGAACTCACTGACTATGCTCACAGTAACGTCAAAAACCAACTAAAGCGTATTCGTGGAATGGGAGACGTACAGGTTTTTGGTACAAAATACAGTGTAAGAATATGGCTTGACCCTGTTCGTATGGCAGGGCTGGGGCTTACTGTAAATGATGTAAGAACTTCTATTTCCAGCCAAAACAAACAGGCTTCCATTGGAGCTATAGGATCAACGCCAGGAAACACAAACAACCCAATAGTATATTCACTTACTACAAAGGGACGTCTTGGAAACATAGATGAATTTGAAGACATCATCGTTCGTACCTCCTCACAAGGAGGTCTTGTAAAATTAAAAGACATAGCAAAAATTGAATTTGGCGCTGAAACATACTTAAATAGTGCAAATATAGATGGTTCTCCTGCTGCAATGATGTTGCTTACACAGGCTGTAGGCTCAAACGCAGTTGACCTTATGGGAAAAACAAAGGCAAGACTTGCTGAACTACAAAAGACATTGCCAGATGACATGAAATTTGTCGTAGCCTACGACTCAACAGAATATGTAAGAGAAACAATAAAAGAAATTATAATAACACTATTTATTACATTCTTACTTGTTGCTCTTGTATGCTATGTATTCCTTCAAAACTGGAAAGTCACCCTTGTTCCCGTTTTGGCTATACCTGTATCGCTCATTGCTACATTTGCAGCAATGGCATTATTTGGCTACACAATAAACATCCTTTCATTATTTGGGTTAGTTCTTGTTATAGGAACTGTTGTTGACGACGCTATTATCGTTGTTGAAAGAGTCCTTTTTGTAAAAGCCAGAGATAAGTGTGATGTAAAAGAAGCTACGATAAAAGCAATGAAGGACATCACTGGCCCTATGATAGCTACTACATTGGTATTCCTTGCAATATTTGTCCCAGTTACATTTATGGATGGTATTACAGGACAAATATATAGACAGTTTGCGGTAACAATTGCAGTATCAGTTGTATTCTCCCTTGTAGTTGCTATGACATTGAGCCCGGCTCTCTGTTCACTACTTTTGAGTGATGTAAAAATGGCAACAAAAGGACCGCTAAAATGGTTTGATGATGGACTCTCAAAAGTAATAGAGAAATATGTAGTCATATCAGTTTGGCTTGCTAAGAGAAAAGTTCTAACTATAGCATGCTTTGCTATGCTTGTTTTCTTTTCTTACTTCCTTTCAAAAACAACTCCGTCTGAATTTATACCAGACGAAGATCAAGGTGTTGTTTTTGCTGCTGTTCAGTTACCAGAGGGAGCAACACAGGTAAGAACACAAGCTGTAATGAAAAAGCTAATGCCAGAAATAATGAAAATTCCTGGCATAAACATATCAATGAACATAAATGGATTTAACTTAATGGGAGGAAGCGGAGAAAACGTATCCTCAATAATACTCCCACTTAAACCATGGGGAGAAAGAACAACAAAAGAAGAAAGTCTATCTTCAATAGTAAATCGTGTGCGAGGTATAGCAGCACAAATTCCAGAAGCGAATATAAGCGTATTTACTCCACCTGCAATTCAGGGACTTGGATTAAGCGGAGGTCTTGATATGAGATTGCAATCAAGACTTGAAAATGACCCAGAAAAATTGGAATTAGTAATGAGAGACTTTCTTGGAAAAATAAATCAAGCTCCAGAAGTTCTCTATGCCTTTAGTACCTATACATCAAACACACCTCACCTCTATCTTGATATAGATAGAAACAAGGCTGAAATGATGAATGTACCTATAAGTTCAATATTTAACACGCTACAGACATACTTTGGATCTGCCTACGTAAACGATATTAACATTGGTACACAGGTAAACAAAGTTATGTTGCAATCAGAATGGTCATACAGAGATAGTATAAATAGTATAGGAAATATCTATGTAGGAAGTACAACAGGTCAGAGCGTGCCACTACAGAGTCTTACAGATGTAAAACACCTACTAGCTCCCCGTTCGATAAGTCGATACAATCTATTCCCAACTGCTGCAATAACTATTGTTATGAAAGAAGGCTTCTCAACTGGACAGGGGATAGAGAGAGTAGCAAAAATCACAGAAACGCTACCTGAGGGGTACGAATATGAGTGGTCTGGCTTGACATTCCAAGAACAGGAAGCCTCTGGACAGACAACAATACTAATATTGATTGCTTTGATATTTGCATACCTCTTCTTGGTTGCACAATACGAGAGTTGGTCTGTACCTATCCCAGTATTGTTCTTCCTGCCTACAGCTCTACTAGGAGCCCTTGTGGGAATAAAAATTATGGGACTTACACTTAGCGTATATGCACAGCTAGGAATTCTTCTCCTCATAGGACTTGCTGCAAAGAACGCAATTCTTGTTGTTGAATTTGCAAAAGAACAGAGAGAAGAAAAGGGAATGGGACTTATAGAGGCAGCAGGAGAAGCAATAAGAGAAAGATTCCGTGCCGTCGCAATGACAGCCTTTACTTGTGTTATGGGTATGTTACCTATGCTTTATGCAAGTGGAGCTGGAGCGGCAAGCCGTAAAGCAGTAGGTTCTACGATATTCTATGGAATGCTTATTGCTACTGTTGTTGGAATACTCTTCATTCCTGCACTATATGTATTGATACAAGGAACAAGAGAAAAATTATCTGGTAAGAAAAACATTAAAGAAGTTGAGGTGACCGTTAATGAAGAAAACTAAAATTTTAATCTTTGCATTTGTATTAGTTGCAGTATTTTCTTCAGTTGCTCTAGCAGAAACGGCACCTAAAGAAAAAGACAAAGAACTTACAGAGGGAAAATGGATTGAACTATCCTCTAGATACGAAATACCTGCTACAGTGGGACGTGAAATGCAAAAGCCAACACCTGAACTTATAGCAAGCTGGTGGGAGTCATTTGGTGACACGACACTTACCGATCTAATAAAGGTTTCTCTTTACAATAACAGAGATATGGTTGTGGCAAGAGCAAAAGTAAAAGAAGCAAGAGCAACCCTTGGTGCAAGCAAATCAAAACTTTTTCCTTGGATTGATTCAAGTGGTACATGGGGAAGTGTACGTGAGCCAAAGAATTTTGGAGGAACTGCAAAATCAGAAACGGCCTACAAACTTGGTATAGATGCTTCTTGGGAAATTGACATCTTTGGTGGCAGAAGAGCAGAAGTAGATGCTAGTGTTGCTACATTAGAAGCGCAATATGCTTCATTACACGCTGCATGGGTTACACTCTCATCAGAAGTTGCAATAACTTATATGGGACTTCGCACCCTACAGTCACAGCTTGAAGTTGCTAAACAAAATCTTGGATTACAGATGGAAATGCATGATATGCTACAGTCTAAATATAATTCAGGATTGATAGACTCCCTTGCACTAAATCAAGAAAAGTACACCCTAGAACAGACTAAAGCTTCTATTCCACCTATTGAAGCAAACATAGAACAGTTGAAAAATGCTCTCTCAGTACTTACTGGAATGGTACCAGGAAGTTTGGAAGAAACTTTAAAGGTAAGAAAAGACATTCCAAAAGCAAACGAATTAACACTTGTAGGTATTCCAGCAGAAGCATTGAGACAGCGTCCTGACCTTAGAGTTGCAGAGCGTGAACTTCATGCTCAAATGGCACGTAAAAGAGCTGCAAAAGCTGACCTTTGGCCGAAATTCTACTTGGCAGGTTCAATAGGTACAGAGGGGCTAACAGCAGGTAGCTTATTTAATGGGCCAGCAAAAATGTACAGCTGGGGACCTAAAATTTCTTGGCCAATATTCCATTGGGGTGCAATAAAAAACAACATAAAAGTACAAGGAGCAAAAGAAGAACAACTCCTTGCAATCTATGAAAAGACAGTACTCAATGCTGTAGCAGAAGTACGTAATGCCCTAACTGAAAATATTAGAGAAAGAGAGAGAAACGAATCTCTCAAAAGAGCAGTTGAAGCCTCTAAAGTTGCACTTGCAGTGGCAAATGACAAATATAAAAATGGACTCACTGATTTTAACAGTGTAATAATTGCACAAAAAGCTGCACTCTCTCTCTCAAATGATTTGATTGTAAGTGAAGGTGCAATCTCCTCAAATTTGGTAAAAGTTTTTAAGGCTCTCGGTGGTGGTTGGGCTCCGATGGCAGAAAACAAACAATAATTAGATAAAAACAAACACATAAAAAGGGAGTAGGTCAAGACCTACTCCCTTTTTATATACTAACAAGGTACAATAATATGAGAAAAATTGTTATGTAACAAACCTAAGCACAGAGATACAAACGTAGATAAAAAAGACATGTAAATATATTGTTTAGAGATATGAAATATCTGCTTATATTAGTTTCCTTGATTGTTATAAAGTGTGTCATAATATATAATGGTAAAAGATTTACTGGGGGTGTTCCTAATGAAAGACAAATTATTTTTTTATAGAAAAAAAAGGGCTCTTACTTTAGTAGAGCTATTAATTGTTATTCTTATAATAGCTATCCTAATTTCAGTCGTCTACTTTGCTACAGGTGCGCTCACGTCAAGGACAGAAGCTGCAACATGCTTAGCAAACAGAAAAAACATATCCAAAGAATTTTTTCTAAAGACGGTAATGGCTGGTGTCCCGGCAAAGAGCGAAGCAGAAGCTGAGGCTGCGTATCAAGCAATAACGGCCGAACACTATTCAGGTAATTCACATATTTGTCCTGCAAACGGTGAGATAGAACATAAATTTGAAAATGATTTTAGAGATTTGCGTCTAACTTGCAAATTACATATAGAAAAAGAACATGAAAAACAAGAAACATACTATGAAAATATGATATCTGTCTTAGATAAGGTTGAAGAGATAATAAAAGATCCTAACCTCTCCACCAAAGAAAAAATAGATAAAATAAATGAACTGCTTGGCAATACTTACGATAAAGCCTATCTCAATAATAGCTATTTCCGTGACGCTCTTCTTGAAAAAATGGGTGGGCTATGGCCTGCTGTAAAAGATCAAGATAAGGCTTTGTCTGACGCACTAAAATCTCTTACGGGCAAAGATTCATTCTTCTATCAACCATATCTTATATCTGAAAGTGGGGAATATTTAGAGTGGATTAACACTTCTGAAACTACTCATGACTCATGGAATGCAACTGCGATAAAATATAACGGTAAGTGGTATAGCACAGTAAACAAATATACAGGAAAATTAAATACCACTCAAATAGCAGGAATATATACACAGGCATCTTTAGATGACGTATATAAATATTTGGGAATCATTGATTCAAACGGGAATCTTTCTTCAAACTGGGTGGAAATAAAGTAATATTTTGTCTTTTATTCATATAAAAATTCTAGATGGTAATTGCCTAAATGGTGGTGTTTAAAATGATTGAAAATAATTACAAGTTCTCTTGGGATTCTATCGGAGACGTAGCTAAAGGACGTGAGCGTCTTGGAGAAACCATGCCTGTATTTATGTATAGACTTTTTGAATATTCTGTAAAAGATATATTAGTTAACGAATTAGGAAAAGAAAAAACTATTAAAATATTTAGAGATGCAGGCAAAAAAAGCAGGTTATGAATTTGCTTTGAATGTACTAGATCTAACTCAGCCATTAAATAACTTTATAGCTGAATTTCAAAAAATTCTTGCTGAAGAAAAAGTAGGAATACTACGAGTAGAAAGATTAGATGAAAAAACGGGCTCAGTTGTATTAACTGTAGAAGAAGACTTGGACTGTTCTGGCCTTCCGCCAATAGGAGAAACAGTCTGCAACTATGACGAGGGCTTTATTGCAGGAGTATTTGAAGCATATACTAAACAAAAATATATAGTAAAAGAAATAGATTGTTGGGCGACTGGTTCAAGAGTATGTCGCTTTAACGCAGATATCAAAAAATAGATAAACAAGAGAGTGATGAAATGGAGTACAAACAAGAGATAGACAAGCTAACAGAACAAATCAAATTGATTGTATTGGGTAATCCTATTTCAGACTCACTTATTTGTAAAGACATTGAAACCTCTAAGTTGCAAGAAACAATAACTTCTTTTTCTGAATATGTGCTAGAGGCCAATGCCTTCTTAAGGCACCTTTCAAGAGGTGAACTTAACGCAGAACCTCCTAGGAGAGAGAACAATATTTCTGGTGAGTTAAAAGCTTTACATGCCGGGCTAAAACATCTTGTATGGCAAACAGAAAGAATTGCGAATGGAGATTACTCACAAAGAGTAGATTTCTTGGGCGAATTTTCAAAATCCTTTAATGAAATGATTGTACAGTTGAAAGAAAGAGAAGAAAAATTAAAACAACAGACAGCCATGTTCTCTGAGAACAATAAGCTCTTTAGGGCTGTTATTGATGGTCTTAGTGATGTTGTCTTAGTAATAGATAGAGAGACACAAAATATACTATATACAAATAAATCCCCAGATTATACTTTCTGCTATATTTCTCCCGAAAATCTTTCTTGTGCACAATGTGATATAGTCGGGAAACTCAGGTCAATGGGCTCTTTTGAAGCTGATAACCTAATTCCATTTGAATATAAGTGTAAGCATACATCAAGAGTATTTTATGTGACAACATTTATATACCAGTGGGATGAGCATCTAACAAACGTGCATTATATCAGAGACATAACTTATGAAAAGCGTTATCAGCAGGAGATGGAAAATATCGCCTATTGTGATCTTTTAACAAGATTATATAACCGTAGATACTTTGAGCAAACCTTAAGCAAACGTTTGACGGATAAAGTAGATATTCTCCTTTGTATGATAGATTTAGATGACCTAAAGAGTGTGAATGACACCTTTGGTCACTCTGCAGGTGACGAATATCTTGTTGCTGTTGCTTTTGAGTTGATTAAAAACTTCAGAAAAAGTGACGTTATTTGTAGAATTGGTGGAGATGAATTTGCAATAATATTTGAGAACTGTGAAGAAAATCTAATTCTAGAAAAATTATCATTAGTGAATAAAAAACTTAAATCAATTTCAAATAAATTCCTAATGTCTATAAGTTATGGTGTGGCAAGAGCTGATAAAGAGAATGAAACTTCAATTGATAAAATTGTTGGAAAAGCAGACGAAAGAATGTATAAAAATAAAATGCTTAAGCGTAAAGACAAATAACAAATAAAAAGAGGAGGACAAAGTCCTCCTCTTAATATAATAACAATAATTAAAGTTTAACGTCGATAATAGCAGTTACACCTACACCTTTTACACGTCTAAACTGCTTAATTGGGTTTTCTGAATCGATAGGAATAAGTGCTTTTGCTCTTATACTCTTAAACTCACCCTCAAGTTGTGCTACAGCCTTTGTCCTATCTAAAGCAGACTGTGTATTTGCTCCTACCTGTGCTGCCCCGATTCTAGTACCTGAACCTACAGAGAGAATAGGGACTACTTTGGTAAATCCATCGTACTTTACACCCTTGTTAAATGTAATTGTGTTTATAAAGTCATTTAACTGTGGTGCTATAGCCTTAACAGCTGCTCCACCGACTACGGTAATAGCTGCACCTTTTAGTATGTCTCCTAGATCTATTGCTCTTGCTACTGGAGCAGATACAAAGAGAATACCGAATACCATAACGCAGGCTATAATTTTTTTCATTAACAACACCAACCTTTCTTAATATATTATATAAAAATAATTCAATAAAAGGAACAGTAGAAAAGACTATTTACAGGAGAGATATTATGAGCTTAACGATGTCTATAAAAGAGATATTTAAGTTTAAAAATAAAAAAATATTAGCAATAAATCCTCCTGTAGAGGATTTTGCTTTTTTTGACCTCTGGTCTAAACCGGTTGGGCTACTTTATTTGTTAGAGAGAGTTAGACGTAATGACAATGAAGTTCACTTCATTGATTGTATTCATGAGGGTGCAATAGGTAAGAAAACATATGGAAGAGAAAAAATAAAAAGTATAGAGATTGAAAAGCCAACAGTTTATAGAGATATAAAACGTAATTATCATAGATATGGAATTACAGAAGAAGAGCTTGTCGAAAATTTAAAGCAATATAGTAATGTAGATTATATATTTGTTACCTCTGTAATGACCTATTGGTATGGTGGTTTAAAATGGCTACTGTACATACTAAAAAGAGAACTTCCGCACGTTCCTGTGCTTCTAGGTGGTATATACGCAAGACTCTGCCCATCGCATGCTCTTTCTTTGGGTTATGATTATGTTGTAACAGATAACTGGGAGCCTGATGTGCAATACCCTGCTATGGATTTATATGACAAATTGCCATATGGAATTATAATAACGTCATTTGGTTGCCCATTTTCGTGTGAGTATTGTGCTTCAAACTTGCTGTGGCACAGATATAGACGGAGAGATTTGAAAGAAATTGAAAGAGAGATGGATTACCAGTGGGACTTAGGAGCAAGGGATTTTGCTTTTTATGATGACGCACTTTTGTTGGACAAAGAAAACTATTTTTATCCAATGTGCGACAGAATTTCAAAACGTTATGCTCGGTCAATTTCACTGCACACGCCAAATGGATTACACGTAAGACAAATAGATAAAGAGTGCGCCTCAGTCCTTATGGAGACAGGTTTTAAAACCATAAGGCTATCCCTTGAAAGCATAGATAGAAAAATGCTTGAGACAAGTAGTGAAAAGCTAAAAAGAGAAGATTACACTACAGCGGTCAGAAATCTAAGAGAAGTAGGGTATAGCAGAAAAGATTGTGAGACATATATATTACTTGGGCTCCCCAATCAAAGTATCGACTCTGTAAAAGATACAATTGCATTTGTTCATGAAAATGGTGGTACTCCAAAATTGGCGGAATTTTCTCCGATCCCGGGTACAAAATCTTTTAAAGAATCCTTGAAACAAGTTCCTCAAATAGAAGAAGAACCATTGCTACAAAACAACTCTGTCTATGCTTCTTGGATTTCTGGTAATATAGCTCCTGAGTTGTTACAGGATTTGAAAAATTTTGCAAGAAGCATAAAAGAGTGAGATATTTTTAAGGAAAATTTATAGATAATATTCTGGTTTATAATAGAATATGTTGTGCTAGTATAAATAAGGGGAAGTGATAGCATGAGTTCTAATGGTTTTAAGAAAGTTGTTTTGTTTATGGTTTTTACTTTTATAATAAATCTTTCTTCCGCAAGTGCATTTACATTTGATTATAAGGTAAAAGACTTTGACATTTTTACAAATCAGACTTTTAATAAAATAATAACAGAAGCAGGGGGTCATCTTTCTCGCCTAACTGGCTCTTACAAAACACTTGAGTTTTTAGGTAAAACAGTGGGTTTTGCTAGAGAGTCGTACGATTTCCTCAGAAATTCTGACTTTTCTCTTTTTGATATTATCTTAGACAAGCTAAATGAGTTTTTTGAAGATAATTCTATAGAAAATTTATACGAAGACAAGGAAGGGACCTATTCTCTGTGAGCTTTTACGTCTACATATTGCATTGTTCGGACGATACTTTATATACTGGCTGGACAAGCGACATAGTAAAAAGAATTAACACTCATAATAGTGGAAAAGGTGCTAAATATACACGCTCACGCTTGCCTGTCAAGCTAGTGCATTTTGAAGAATTTGAAACAAAAGAGCTTGCAATGTCCAGGGAGTGCGAAATAAAAAAGTTAAGCCGAGATAAAAAATTAGACTTAATTTCCAATATTTAACGAAAAATTATAAAAATAAAAAAACAAAAGAGAGAGCAAATATGCCCTCTCTTTTGTTTTTTTATTTTTCTTTTCTTAATGCACTTTCAGGTAGTTCTATGACTTCCCCTTCTTCTTCAAAGATGTCAGGCTCTTCTTTGTGCTGTGTCTCTGATGTCGTAGTAAAAACAGTTTCAGAAGTGTCATCATTACTATCTTCGCTGTAAGGATTATTTGTATAAACTTTAAAGAAAGTTCCGTTGTTACCTCTGGCTAATATTATTGCTATGATTACACCGAGCAAAATCATAGCAAGGACACCAATCCCTATTATAAAAGCGGGGAATGTAAATCCGAATATAAGTGTCCCTAAAAGTAAAAATATCAGAAATTTCATATTACCCCTCCGTTGACAGCCCTGTCTTTCAATTTCCTATCCATATTTTAAAGCGTATTTTTGTGTTTTTTATGTAAACTCTTATATTTTACTATATTTTCACTTTTTAAAAAAGGAGAGACAGAACATGGTAGCTCTGTCTCTCCTAGTCTTTTATCTGCTCTTTGATTTTCTTTGAGTGTTACTTTTTGGTTTCCCATAAGATGAGTAGCCGGATTTTTTGGGTGATGAATGAGGTTTATCATCTTTTGTAAAACGACTTCTATCTCCTTTCGGGGATGAAGTTTTGCTGTCTTTTGCGTAACTAGGCT
>JAVVWB010000002.1:157787-180364 GCA_036652335.1 Synergistaceae bacterium
TGCTATCTTTTGAATATCTACTTGCAGAGGGCTTATCATCTCTGTTGTAGCTTGGTTTGCTATCTTTTGAATATCTACTTGCAGAGGGCTTATCATCTCTGTTGTAGCTTGGCTTGCTATCTTTTGAATATCTACTTGCAGAGGGCTTGTCATCCCTGTTGTAGCTTGGCCTATCATCTCTTGCAAAGTCGTTTTGTGCACCTTGCGAGTTGCCTTGCCCTCTGTATGAAGGACGGGCTTCTTTGGGCTTGCCACTGCGGTAGGTGTCTTTTTCGGGAAGCTCTGCCTTTTTGTGCTTTGCTCCTCTTTTCTCTATATAACCACCGGAGGGAGATTTTGAAACTCTCTTATCCTCTGCTGTCTGGAAATTTGAAGTTTTTCTGCCTCTTGGTGATGTGCTTCTCTGGGGTTTTATATCTGTTTTTTGTGCGTTTTTGTGTGAGCTATCTGTTCTTGTGACTGTATGTGGCTTAGGTTCAAGCGGTTCTGATGCACCTGTGAGGGTTTTTCTGCGGAGCTGTCCACAAGCGGCATCAATGTCAGAACCATGTTCTTGACGTATTTCTGCTTCAAACCCTGCAGTTGTAAGTACAGTCTTAAATTTAAGAATATCCTCTACTTCTGGCTTCTCGTATCTTCCGTCTACTGCGTTGTAGGGGATTAGGTTAATAAATACGTGAATGCCTTTCAAAAATCTTACAAGTTCTCTTGCATGTTCTACTGTGTCATTTATACCACCAAATAGTGCGTATTCAATAGAGAGCCTATCTCCAGTTTCTTGCTGATACTCTTGCATAGCTCTTCTCAGCTCAGAAAGTGGAAATGTTTGGTTTATTGGCATAAGTGTGCTACGAAGTTCATCATTTGCGGCATGGAGAGATATAGCAAGTCTCACTCCAAGTCCTGATTTAGCAAGTTCAGCCATTCCAGGAATTACACCAGATGTAGATAATGTTATATGACGTATTCCCAAATTTCTCATTTTGGGAGAATTTAGCATTCTTACGGATTTGATGACTTCGTCTGTGTTTAAGAATGGTTCGCCCATTCCCATATATACAACATTGTTTATTTCATGTCCTAGTCTCTGTTCCATTGCAAGAAATTGTCCTGCAATTTCTCCTGCTGTTAGGTTTCTTATGTAGCCAGATAGACCAGTGGCACAGAATGTGCATTGCAAAGGACAGCCCACTTGAGTTGATATACATGCAGTGAGTCTATCTCCTTGACGTAGTAATACAGATTCTACAGTAGCTCCGTCTTTTAGTTGCCAAAGAAATTTTCTTGTGCTGTCGATATTTGATTTCTGTTCTTTTAAAAGGTGTGGGGCAGAGAAGTCGACGTGCTCCTTTAAGAGATCGCGTAGCTGTACAGAGAGATTTGTCATTTCATCTGCGTCAAAAACTTTTTTCTGCCATATCCACTGGGATATTTGGTCTGCTCTGAATTTAGGTTGCTTTAGTTCACTTTCAAACCATGTTATCCATTCTTCATTTGTTAAATCTAGTGCATAAATTTTGTTTGTCATTAATTTGCCCATGGCTCCTTAAGGTCAGGGTACAATGGAAATTCTTCTGATAAAGTAGCCATTGTTCTCTTTACTTCTTTTTTTGTATTTTCGTTGTCCGGGTTTGAAAGAACTTTGTCTATCGCTTCGGCGATTACAGACATTTGAGGTTCTTTCATTCCGCGTGATGTAATTGCGGCTGTACCGAGTCTTACACCACTTGTTACCATTGGTTTCGCAGGGTCAAATGGAATCATATTTTTGTTACATGTAATTCCTACGCTTCCAAGTATAGCCTCTGCTTCTTTGCCTGTTGCGTTGTGTGAACGCAAGTCGACTAGTACGAGGTGGTTATCTGTTCCGCCTGATACGAGTCTAAAGTTGTGTGCTTTTAATGCTTCTGCAAATACAGCTGCATTCTTTACTACTTGTTGTGCATACAGCTTAAACCCATCTGTTCCGGCAATCATAAATGTGACTGCTTTTCCTGCTATAGACTGGACAAGGGGACCTCCCTGTAGTCCTGGGAATACTGTTTTGTCTAATATTTTGGCATTTTCTTTTGTTGATAGTACAAAAGCACCTCTAGTACCTCTTAGTGTTTTGTGTGATGTCGAGCTTACGAAGTCGGCATAAGGTACAGGACTTGGGTGTACTCCACCTGCTACAAGTCCGGCAATATGTGCCATGTCCACTAATAGTGTTGCTCCTACTTCGTTTGCGATATCACGGAAACGTTTAAAGTCTATAAAACGTGAGTACGCACTCGCTCCGGCTATGATGAGCTTAGGATGACATTCTTTTGCTAGTCTTTCTACTTCGTCATAGTCAATGGTCTCTGTTTCTCTGTCTACTCCGTAGGCTGTGATGTTAAAGAGTCTACCTGAGAAGTTTACGGGGTGCCCGTGAGAGAGGTGTCCGCCGTGGTCAAGTGACATAGAGAGAATAGAATCTCCCGGGTTTAGTACGGAGAATAGTACTGCTTGGTTTGCACTTGATCCAGAGTGTGGCTGTACGTTTGCCCATTCTGCGCCAAATACTTCACATGCTCTTTCGATAGCAATTTGTTCGATTTGTTCCACAAATTCGCAACCACCATAATATTTCTTTTGAGGATAGCCCTCTGCGTATTTGTTTGTAAGAATTGATCCTTGAATTTCAAGCAGTGATTTGGGTACAAAGTTCTCTGATGCTATTAGTTCAATGTGAGTCCTTTGTCTTTCCATTTCTTTGTTTGTCAAGTCGTATATAGTGGGGTCTAAACTTTTTAGTGTTTCATCCATAATATTCTTCATTTTATACACATCCTTTAGAAATTATCGTTTGGTGCTTAGTTTTACTATTATACCAGTTTTAAGACAGAATGGAGTAGTACATTGCAACCATTTGCAATATCTGTAAAGTCTGTCCATTCTTCTGGACAATGGCTTTTACCGTCAAGTGATGGTACGAATATCATAGCTGTAGGGCATATAGTGGCTAAAAATTGCGCGTCATGACATGCTGCACTGTATTTTCTTGTTACAGAAAGTCCTAGTTCTTTAGCAGATTTTTCTACTGTGTCTACCATGTCTTTATCAAATATGACTGGGTCTACGTCTACTAACTTTTCTACTGTGTATTTTAGTCCACGTTTCTCTGCTGCATTTTTTATAATTTCTTGTAGTTCTGCTTTTGCTTGTGTGAAGAGGTCTTTATCAAATTGTCTTAGGTCTATTGTAAATGATGTGCTACCAGGGACGATGTTGATGATGTCTGGCTTGACGTGAATTCTTCCTATTGTTGCTACACAAGAATTTCCTATTTTGAGTGCAAGTTTTTCCACTTCTATTGCGACTTTAGCTGTTGCAAGAAGTGCGTCTTTTCTCATTTCCATTGGTGTAGAACCAGCGTGGTTAGGTTGCCCTTGGTATTCAACTTTCCACCATGAAAGTCCCTGTATGCCTTCTACGGCACAAGTAGATATTCCTTCACGGTAGAGTCGTGGTCCTTGTTCGATGTGTAATTCAAAGTATTTGCCAATAGGTACTGTTTCATTGCCGAGGTAGCCTATTCTTTTAAGTTCTTCTTTTACTGTTACACCTGTGTCGTCTTTTACACTGTAGAGCTTCTCTAAATCTTTCTTTGTTGCGTAGTATCTACTTCCCATCATGTCTAGCTGAAAACGTGCTCCCTCTTCGTTTGTAAAGACGGCAACGACAATGGGATTTGCTGTTTCTATTTTATTTTCTTTTAATGTGCGTATTACTTCAAGTCCTCCTAATACACCATATGCTCCGTCAAACATTCCTCCGTCTTTTACTGTGTCTAAGTGGGAACCTAGCATTATCGGAAGTGCGTTGGGATCTGTACCTTTTTTTATCCCGAAAATATTTCCTATTTCGTCTATTTTAATTTCAAGTCCGTCTTCTTTCATCCATTTGCAAAAGAGGTCTCTTCCTTCTTTGTCTCCATCTGACAGAGCTAGTCTGTTTCTACCACCGTTTTCTGGGTTTTGAGCAATTGCTCCTAAAGTGCGTAGTGTGTCCTCGAGACGCTGTGCATTGATTCGTAAATCGTTGTACATAATAAACCCCTCCTGTTATTTTTTAGTTAATCTCGTACTCCTGATCCTTTTTGAAAAAATAGTATCGCATAAGGAATTGGTCTTTCTGCATCGTTGCTGTTGCTAGGCAAGGTTAGAGTTTGTCCCTGCCATAAAAGAGAGCTTGAACCACCACCGTCTAAATTTAATGCCTCTGTCATTCCCATGTGTAAACAAAGTTTTTTTGTCTCTTCTATTGTTGTGCCTACGCTGTGCATATTGTCTCTGCCGTCTATTACACACCATATTACCCTATTTTTATTATATCCGACAAGGGTTCTTGGGTGACGTCTATCGAGTATATTTATGTGAACATTTTCTGTATTGGGAGAGATTTCCCCATTTTTTATGAGTAGGGGGCCAGCTTGTAAAATTTCTGTATATTTATCTAACCCTTTTGTCGTTGAAATATTTCCTATTTCTTTCCCATCTACAAAGACAATTTCGCCCTTAGAATTCCAGCCAAAAGCAGAGCGATGAGGCCAAAATTTATTGTTGTCCATGTGTCCCTGTCTTCTCAATATGCCAATTGGTTTTGCCCCAGCAAAGTATCCTCCGTTTATGCCACCAATTACACCGTAGTTTTCCTCTGCAATTCTTGATAGAGGTGCTTTTTTTGACCCTATCATTACAGCTGTAGCTATTTGTGAATTTATTCTTGCCATAGGAATTGATAGAGATGCAATGTAAAGAGGTTCATTTTTCCCGTTTTTGATATCTCCATTCGCAGGACCTGACGGGTTGCCTATTCCTCTTTTTATAATAGTAAGAGTGGTGTCTTTTGAGTGATATATACCTTTCCACGAGACGTTTTTTTGTGCTTTTTTTATCCACTCTCTTAATGGCGTAAGGTCTTCTACTGTAAACGCTTCGTCTAGGTGAGACAAAATCGTTTCAGGTAGGGCAGGTGTGATATTTTGGAACATTTCTTTTAAAAGGTCTTTTTCACTAAAGTCAGGTAGTATGTACAATGACTCTACTGCACTTATAGCAAAGTCCCAACCCATTCCCTCAAGGAGTAATCTTATTGCTTCCGATTTCGTTATTGTGTCGCTTGTGTCGGAGAATTTTTCAACTTTTATTTGATACCCAAGGGCATCAAAAATCTTAGGAATGAATTCATCTTTTGTCATTGCTTCTGCTGAAGTTACGAAGAATATAGATATTATTAGTAAAATTGATATAGTATATTTTCTCATTTAATTTATGTTGACACCTCGTAGTTGTATTAGTATAATGTACAATCGTTAGATGGGGGTATAGCTCAGCTGGGAGAGCGCTTGAATGGCATTCAAGAGGTCAGCGGTTCGATCCCGCTTATCTCCACCATTTGATAACTTTAGACCTATGGGGCTCCCGTAGGTCTTTTTTTATATTCTACAGTCACTTTGTTTAAAGTAAATAGCATTTTTACACTTATCAAGTAATATAATTGCTGATTTTCCAACGATGTATCTTTTTTGAAAAATTCCTGTCAAAATATTTGTGGAGAGGTGTATGATTCGTGAAAAATTTTAATCGAAATTTCTGTATTACATCATTACTTTTTATATTTATTTTTTTACAACCTCAATTTCTTTATGCTAATGATATATCTGTAGAGGAAAAAGTCGGTGATTTCCTTGTAAATGAATTTGAACCAGAGAGTATTTTGGTTCAGGCGACAGAGGGCGGAAGCTTTATGTATGCAAAAGCAAAAGGTGTCGTTATTGAGGGCGTGAGGCTTGATTCTCTCTCTCTTTACGCATTGATGAAGAGTAATTTTGCAGGTGCTGACATTAAAAACAGTGATAAATATGAGTTAGCGGAACACATATATATGTCTCGTGGAGAGGTCGTTATTTTGGAAAAAGACGTACTCAATTATTGTAAAAAGGAGACAGAAGATATTAAGGGCTTTAAGGATTTAAATATTGATTTTACAAAGGACTTTGTAAAAATATCTGGTGTCTATGTAGCAAAATTTGTTTTTACTTTCAATTTTAGACTTTCAGCCACTGCAAAATTGAGTTTTGACAGCAAGGGACTTACCCTAACAGATGTTAAGCTTTACATAAACAATGTAGAACAGCCAGAGTCTCTTTCAAAAATGCTAGTGGATAAGATAAATCCTCTTATAAAACCAAATAAAATCCCGTTTCCTGTGAAGATTACAGATATTATTATGACAGATGACAAAATTATCTTTACTGGACACCCTAAACCTCTCAAAGATGTAAATGAGTGGAGATATAAGAGGTAGTATGAAATTTCCACTTTTGAGTACCATGAAAAAAGTCCCAGGTGGACTTATGCTTGTACCAATGTTTGTCGCTGCATTTATAAATAGTTATTGTCCTCAAATTCTAGATTTCTTACCTGTTGTAAAAAACGCTTTTACTTCCAAAGGGACAATGACAATTATTGGGATAATGCTCTTTATTATGGGAGTGCAACTTCGTACAGAGCATATAAGGATTATCTCAAAACGATGTGGAGTTTTGATGTTAGCAAAGATTTTTATGACATTGGTTTTTGGGACTGTCATTTTGCATTTTTGTGGCAGAAACGGTGTTTGGGGTATCTCTGCTCTTGCATGGATAGGAGCTGTCTCTAGCTGTAACCCAGGACTTCACGTGGCACTTATGGAAAATTACGGTGATGAAGTAGATAAGCTTGCATTTGGTCCTTTAAATATTTTTGCTGTTCCTATTATCCCAATCTGTTTACTCGGTTTTTCTGACGGATACGGACTTGATTACGAAGCGCTTATTTCTATATTCTCACCTATTGTTTTGGGATATATATTGGGCTGTTTGGATGAGGATATTAGGACTTTTACAAAAGACGGCAATACTCTATTGCTTCCTTTTATGGGGTTTTGTTTGGGAGGGGGAATAAATATTCCTCTCGCAATGAAGTCTTCACTCTCAGCTCTTGTACTTACAGTTTCGTATCTCTTGTTAAACTTTATTACTCTCTATTGCGTTGACAGGTACCTGTTGAAACAAAGAGGTCATTCTGCTGCGGCAATGTGTTCTGTAGCAGGACTTTCTTTAACTCTTCCTACGATAATGGCATTAAAGAATCCTCTCTATGAACCAATGGTAAGAAGTGCAGAGGCACAATTGGGGCTTGCAGTTTTACTTAGTTCTGTCGCTGTGCCATTTTTAGTAAATTATGTAGTGAAACATAGTAAATAGAATTTTAACTAAAAAACAAGAGCCTTGCAGAAATGCAAGGCTCTTGTTTTAGATAGCGTTTTCTGGTTTTGTTGCAAGAAATCGAAGTCTTACATGGTCTGCAACCCAACCATTTTCCTCTGTATAGAGAAGTGGTCTGCAGTAATCTTCTACTTCCTGATAGAATGTTTCTTTTTCTTCTTCGGTAAATCCTTCTGTGTGTTTATTTGTAAAGACTTCCAACCATGCTTTTAGTCCTTTTAGCAGAGGGGTCGGTCTGTCAATTCTTGCAATATAAGAAACTTTGAAGCCTTGTGATTCCAATACGTTTGAAAATATTCCAAGTTCCGGGAATTTCCAAGGATTTCTTGCTTTGTAATCAATTCCTCTTTTTATAAGAGAGATTTTAATTCCCTCTCTTATTATACGAACGCAACCTTCGCCACCACATTCTGCAGCAAAGCGTCCACCCGGTTTGAGGACTCTCCATGCACTTCGTACAACCCCATACTGATCAGACATCCAATGTAATGCACCGTTTGACATAACTGCATCAAATTTCTCGTCAATTTGTAGGTGTTCCGCATTGTCGAGTCTTGCATCTACTCCAAGAATCTTAGCTGCTGTTACCATTATTGGGTCAGAATCTATCCCTGTGACCTTGCAGCCCATATCGAGTAATTGTTTTGTTAATTTCCCGTTGCCACACCCTAAATCAAGAACTTTATCTCCGTCTTTGGGGTTAAGTAGTTCAATTACAGGGCGCCCTAATTCATATAGGTAGTCCGCCTTTGTATCGTAATCCTCTGAGCTCCAGTTCTGGTTCGACATGGCGAAGGCCTCCTTAAAAATATGTTTAAGAATAACCCTATTATATATTAATTTCTCAAAAAGTCTCCATTGTTTTTATGAAAGAATAAATTTTTAGTAAGATAGAAGGAAAATTCTTCAAAGAAATTGTGTTTTACGTGTGTGAAAGTAATGTATATTCTTTAGAGCAACCGTCCATAAGCTCATTTATGATATCTTTTACTTTTTCTATTGATTTAACTTTTGATACGTTTGTTCCACAGAAGAATAGTCCATTTTCCCAGTCGCCTTTGTAAGCTTCCATTAGAGCATCTGCTATGCAGAAAGTTTCATGTTTCATCTTGCAGACGCAATGTGTAAGGCACCCTATTTTGCATGTCATCTTTTCTAAAGTACCTTTGAGGTATCTGTCGATAAATGGGTTTCTTATTGCACGACCCGGAAGTCCGCATGGACTATGAATCAGTACTACGTCTTCGTTTGTTGCGTCAAGGTATGCTTGTTTAAAACGGTCAGAGGCATCTCCCTCTTCTGTTGCTAAAAATCTTGTGCCAAGCTGTACACCTGTTGCTCCCATATCAAAGGATGAAATCATGTCTTCGCTGTCCCATATTCCGCCTGCAGAAATTATAGGTATGTTGAGCCCTCTTTCTTTGAGGAATGTTATAAGTTCCGGAATAACTATTTCAAGAGAGAGTATGTGATCTTCTGCTGTCTCGTAGTCTTTTGCACCGAGGTGTCCTCCTGCGGAGTTAGGTGTTTCTACAACAAAGGCATCAGGAAGTTTTTGATATTTCTTTTCCCACCGTTCTAATATGAGCTTTGCGGCTTTTGTACTGCTTACTATAGGGACTAGGGCAGTGGTGGGTGAGTTTGCTGTGAGTTCCGGTAATTTTAGCGGAAGCCCTGCACCTGACACTATGATGTCTATTCCTGCATCGCAACTTGCGCGGATTATGTCTTCGTAGTTGCTTAGTGCACACATACAATTCATGGCGAGTATCCCGCCATTTGCAAGTTTTCTTGCTTCTTCTACACACTTGTAAATCATTTTTATGCTTTCTTCAGCAAAGTTTTTCCCTGTATATTCGGATGAGTAACAGGCCAAGCCTACAGAGGCAATTGTTCCTATTCCACCTGCTGAAGCTACAGCTCCTGCTAGATTGGGCCCTGAAGACATTATACCCATTCCGCCTTGTATGATTGGAAATTTGGGTATGTATTTACCTATTTTGAGTTGGGGCATGCTTTTTTTAGCCATTAAGTTCCCTCTTTTTCTTAATAATAGAATAGTGGATATATTATTCCAATATTATTAAAAAAGCAAGAGTAATATACGCAAATGGGAAAAATATGATAAAAAAAAAGCAGAGAATTTATCTCTGCTTTTGAATGGTGTGCTATATAATGAGTTTTTTAGCTCCCTGTTGTCCTGCTGCTGCATCTAGCTGATTTAGTACGTTTGCGTTTGCAACTTCAATTTTTGGTTTCTTTGCTGCTTCTTCACGTGCGTATTCTTTTAGTTTTTCTTCGTATTCTTTCATTGAGTTTTTAATTCCCTCAACGTCGCAACGAATCCACTGAAGCATTCCCTCTGTAATTGTTTTGTACATTTCTTCTTTTGGTTCTTCTGGGATTACTCCAAGTTCTTTTAGCATGTGGTATTCTGCTCTTACTGACTCAAGAATATCTTCTTCTGTGAGTATTCCTTTGTTGTATAGAACTCTATAAATGATGTTTGATTTTGTCTTGCTGTTTTCATCGTTTGCGGAAAGAGCTTCGACTTTCTGAAGAAGCATAGATATGATCTCTTCTAGACTTACTTGCATAGGTGATGCCATTTATATTACCCCCTTTATTGTTTGCGTTTGATTTTACTTGAATATTCTATCACAATAAGAAAAATAATGTATAACATTAAGTCCTATTGTTTTTTAGTAAAATGAGATATACTCTAATTTAAGAGTTTTCTTGAAATATAAATATAGGATGAGGTGTTTCTATGACTGTGGAACATAAATTTAAGAGGTTCAAGCAGTTGTCGGTGCTACTTATAAAAAATGAGTTTTTTACTTTTCTCTTTTCAACTCTGGGAATTTTTGTATATGCTATTGGTGTTGTAGCATTTACCATTCAGTATCATTTTCCTGATTCAGGAGTTATGGGTATTTCAATATTAGGGAAGTATGTCTTTGGTTTTTCTCCTGCTATTATAAACTTGGTTATAAATGCAATTATATTTATATGGGGTGGTAAGGAGCTGTCAAAGAGATTTATTCTCTATAGCTTATATAATGTTTTTGCATTGTCATTTTTTCTGGGAATTTTGGAGGGTCTCTTCCCTATACCATATATTAGCGATATGTTTCTTGTTTCTGTCGCAGGTGGTATCGTAAAAGGTTTAGGGCTTGGTATATTATTTAGAATTGGAGCTTCTTCAGGTGGTATGGATATCGTAGCTGCAGTAATGCGCAAGAGGCATGGAGTAGAAGTAGGTAAGTATAGTTTTTATATAAATACTTTTATTATTGCTGCTGCACTTCCTGTAGTAGGGCTTGAGAAAGCACTGTTTGGTTTTGTTGCAAGTTATATAAGCGGACAGACTCTAGATAGTGTTTTAGCTTCTTTTGATAAAAGAAGAATGGTATTTATTGTTACAAGGCCAGAAGATAAAGATCCAGTTGTCGATTTTATTTCAAGCAATTTGAGAAGAGGAACAACAATTATGGAGAGTGTAGGCGGGTTTACAAAAGAGAATCGAGTTACAATAATGTGTCTTTTGACGCCGAGACAATCAGTAGAGTTAAAGAGATATGTGGGGAAAAATTTCCCCAAGGCATTTATGTCAGTTTCTGAAGCAAATGAAGTTTTGGGAAATGGGTTTAAACATTGGAAAACTGTTTAGTATAAAGATAACTATAATTATTTAGTTTTGTTATGACGAAGAGATAAAAGAAGTGAGTTGCATATATAGGCAACTCACTTCTTTTGTTATTTTATTATTTACTTGTTTTAAATATTGGTAGACGTTCGAGATAAATTAAGTCTTTTCCGTCGTATCCTGCTTCTTCGAGAAGAACTGCGACTTTTGCAGCAACTGTACAGTTTATTTGAGATAGTAATGTTTCTACTGACTTTAATGATCCTCCTGTTGATACTACATCATCTACTATGCAGACTCTTTTACCGTCCAGTTTTCTTACATCCGGCTCGTCCATTACAAGTTGCTGTTTTTTTGCTGTTGTAATTGATTGTACGTCTGTGATTAGAGGATTTGTCATATACGCTTTTACTGATTTTCTTATAACTACATAATCAATGTTGAGTCTTACTGCTATTGCATGAGTAAGAGGAATTCCTTTTGCTTCGGGAGATACTAGGTAATCTATTTTACCCAGTGCTTTTATTTTTTCTGCTAATGCGTCAGCACATTTTTCTACAAGCTCTGTGTCTCCAAACATGACGAAAGAAGCAATTGAAAGTTCATCTGTTACAGGGGTTTTTCTAAGTTTTCTTGTTAGTCCGCAGACGTTTAGTGTGTATGTCTCCATTATCTGATCTCTCCTATAATGCAAATATTAATTTTATTGCTACACCTGAAAGTAGCCCGTAGAAAGGATTCCACTTAGCAGATACCAATATTGTAGCACCAACTACCATTCCCCATGGAGAAAATCCAAAGGGTCCGTTAAATGCAGGAGCAGGGACAGAAGCTATTGCTCCTTGTGCATTAGTAATAAATGTTACAAATGTACCGAGTACGAATAAAAATCCTGCAATTGATGAGCTATGTACATATTTCCCTATTATAGGTAGAAATTTAAAAAGTAATATGAGTGCCATTATTCCCATCATTAAAACGGAAGCAAGCACAGGGTGTGGGGCTGTTGCTGTGCCTGAAATGATTGCTTCTACAGGTGCACCGCCAAAGAATGAAGAACAGATATCTGCAAGTGATGAGTATATTGCCAAGTGGTCGATGTTTGTATTTGTATTTGCTATGTTGCCTGTTATTTTGCCGAAGCTGATGTTTGCTCCGATATTAAGGCATGAGAGAGCAAGTGCGTTTATTATAATTGTAGGATGTTCCCATAGTTTCCATTCGATATTTCCAAGAGTAAATTTTTCTCTGTTTGTGTCGTGAGTGAGAGAGGTGTTTTCAATTTTCCCCATTTTTAAGAGGATATTATATAAAATTGTAGCTAAAATTACGGAGATTATGATTGTTTTTGCGAGGTCTTTTGTCAAAAACCAAACTATTAGTGCTGAAAGTATTGATACAAATCCTGATAGTTTCTCTGAGTTAAAGAGGTCAATTGCAACGTAAGCAAGCATTATGCCTACTCCTGCCATCATAGAATTAACTATAACGGGCCCTATGAATTCAACAATTTTTTCATTTAGTCCTAGGAGTGATGGAATAAGTAGGAAAAGTCCTCCCCAGAATATGTAACTACAACGTTCTTTTGTTGTTTTTCCCATACTTCCTGCAAGAGCGATTGTTTCTGCCTGAAATGAAATTGTTGCTACTGAATTAAAAAATAATGATCCCGCTATACCTATAATAAAGGCCAGTGCAGTAGGGAATGCCGCAAAGCCAAATCCCAATGCAAGTAATCCCTGAGGAATACCGTTAATGACTACTGCTAATGCTGCAAGTAAATCCGTTATGTATGAATCCATAAAAATGCCTCCATATATGAAAGAAGTTAAACCACAAGTAACATACTCAATCAGAAGATTTTTGTCAATGTTTTAAGAAAGCAATCTTTTTATGCGCATAATGTGTTGTAAGTTTGTATTTTATCTATGTAAACAAAAATAACCACTAGTAATGTGTGTGCTTATGCTTATACATACAAAAAAGCCGATTATAAAATCGGCTTTTAATTATTTAGTCTTGTGATGCGTCTTCGATTATTTTCTTAATAAGTTCTTTGCCTTTAGGAGTCATGTTTTTTATATCTTCTAAGTATTCAGGTTTAAATGTTGCAAAATCAAATTCAGCTTTTTTAAGAATCGCAACACCTATTTGGTGTACAATGTCTTTGTTTTTCTTATAAATTCTTTCTTCCAACTTTTTCATTTTCGTATCAAGTTCTTTCATAAGAATCTCCGGACTTCTGCGAATTCTCTTTTTCTTTGTTTTAATTTCCTTAGGTACCATCATTTCCACCCCTTCTGTTTTTGCCTATACCAAATTAGAGATAACTGTCGAAAGTATATAGTAGTTATAATTTTGGTATTATTTATTTGCTGTTTTACTTATACAACCTTGAGTATAGCTTACTTTTTTAAGTAATGCAAGAAAATATTTTTTGCTTAACTTATTAAGTATACTTGTTATCTCTTATTTAATATAGGTAAATGAAGTGTTTATTTTATACGTAAAATTACATATTTTGATTATGATTATATTGACAAACTAGAATAGTTTGATTTTTTTAATTTAAAAAAGTTTTAATTAAGAAAATATGTGATAAAAAATTAAAAGCAATAAGAGACGGTGAAAACATTTGTCCCTTATTGCTTTTATTAGAACGAATATTGATTATTTTGAAAGAGCTTCTTGTACAGCAACGGCTACAGCCACTGATGCACCTACCATTGGATTGTTTCCCATGCCTATAAGTCCCATCATTTCAACGTGTGCCGGGACTGATGATGAACCTGCAAATTGTGCATCACTGTGCATTCTGCCCATTGTGTCTGTCATGCCATAGCTTGCAGGGCCAGCTGCCATATTGTCAGGGTGTAATGTTCTACCTGTGCCTCCACCTGATGCCACTGAGAAGTATTTTTTCCCATTTTCAATAGCCCATTTTTTGTATGTTCCGGCTACAGGATGCTGGAATCTTGTGGGGTTTGTGGAGTTTCCTGTGATGGAGACGTCTACACCTTCTTCTATCATTATCGCTACACCCTCAGATACGTCATTTGAGCCGTAACAACGGACTTTTGCTCTCTCTCCGTTTGAGAATGAACGGGTTGATGTTATTTCGAGTTTGCCTGTGTAGTAGTCATATTGTGTCTCTACAAATGTGAAGCCGTTAACTCTTGATATTATGTATGCTGCGTCTTTGCCAAGTCCGTTTAGTATTACTCTAAGTTCCTTTTTACGCACTTTGTTTGCTGTACGTGCAATTCCTATAGCACCTTCTGCTGCGGCAAATGATTCGTGACCTGCTAGGAAGCAGAAACAGTCTGTTTCTTCACGGAGTAGCATTGCTGCGAGGTTACCATGTCCAAGTCCTACTTTGCGTTGGTCTGCGACAGAACCGGGAATGCAAAAGGTCTGTAATCCTACGCCGATTTTTTCTGCTGCCTCGGCAGCACTTTTTACCTGTGTTTTTAGTGCAAGAGCTGCTCCCAAAGTATATGCCCATACTGCGTTTTCAAAGGCAATTCTTTGTACCCCTTTTACTATTTCTTCAACGTTTATTCCATAAGAGAGACATAGTTCTTTTGCTTCTTCTAAGCAGTTAAAGCCATTTTCTTTAAGAAAGGGCTCTATCTGCCCCATTCTGCGTTCTATTCCTTCAAATGTGACCATGATATTTACCCCTCCTTAGTTTTTACGTGGGTCGATTTTTTTGACGGCTTCGTCAAATCTACCGTATGTACCTGTATTTTTTTCGAGTGCTTCTTTGGGATCTATTCCGTTGCGGATTGCTTCCATCATTCTTCCTAGTTGTACATATTTGTATCCGATTATTTCACTGTTTTCGTCTAGTCCGAGTTCTAGTACATATCCCTCTGCCATTTCTAGGTAGCGTGCACCTTTGGGGAGTGTTCCGTACATAGTTCCTATTTGTGAGCGAAGTCCTTTGCCTAAATCTTCGAGTCCTGCACCGATGGGAAGTCCGTTTTCAGAAAAAGCACTTTGTGTCCTACCATATGCAATTTGGAGAAAGAGTTCTCTCATCGCTGTGTTTATTGCATCACATACTAGGTCGGTATTTAGTGCTTCAAGTAGTGTTTTACCGGGTAAAATTTCTGCCGCCATTGCTGCAGAGTGGGTCATGCCTGAGCAACCCAGTGTTTCAACCAGAGCTTCTTGAATAATTCCATTTTTTACATTAAGTGTTAGTTTGCATGCACCTTGTTGTGGGGCACACCAGCCTACACCATGAGTAAAACCTGAGATGTCTCCAATTTGTTTGGATTCTACCCATTTGCCTTCTTCGGGAATTGGTGCTGGGCCATGGTTAGCTCCTTTTGCTACACATATCATCTCATTTATTTCTTTTGAACTTGAGCATTGCATGAGGTGTTGCCTCCCCTTTAAAATTTATTTTTTCTTTTCGTAAGAAAAATTTTTATAAAAAGCATTAGGTAATAATAACATATATTTATATGTTTTATAATTCAAAATCTATTAAAATTTTAGTAACCCCATTCAAAATTGGGGCTTCCTGCTTCAAGAAGGCGATTTTTTATCTCATTTGAAATTTTGTCCAGCGCTTCTTTTGTTCTTCCTTCACATCTTGCTACAAGTATTGGTTGTGTATTTGAAGCTCGCACGAGTCCCCATCCGTCTTTGTATATTATTCTTATTCCGTCGACTGTTATTGCTTCAAGTCCTTCTTTTAGTGCTTTTTCTTTTACTTTACGTACTACTTCAAATTTTTGGTCATCGGGGCAGTCGTATCTTGTTTCTATTGTAGAAGGATATATGGGGATTGTTTTCATTATCTGTGATAAATTTTCTGTGGTATTTGAGAGTATTCTTGCTAGACGCCCTGCTGCGTAGAATGCATCATCAAAACCAAAGAATTCGTCAGCAAAGAACATGTGCCCTGACACTTCACCGGAGAATAGTGCGTTTATCTCTTTCATTTTTGCTTTTACAAGTGAGTGACCTGCATTCCACCATATTGCTTTACCTCCGAGACGTTGTACTTCTTCAGGAAGTGCCAATGAGCTTTTGACTTCACATATGGCAGTAGCTCCGGGATTTTTCTCTAAAATTTCTCTCCAGTATAGAGCCATGAGTCTGTCTCCCCATATGACTTCTCCTTTGTCGTCTACTACACCAATTCTGTCTGAGTCTCCGTCAAAGCCAACTCCGAAGTCTGCTTTGTAGTTTAAAACTTCTTCTATAAGTTTAGGGAGATTTTCTCTTTTTGTTGGGTCGGGGTGGTGATTGGGGAAGTTGCCATTTGGGGTGCTATATAGTTCAATTACTTCACAACCTATTTTCTTTAGAAATTCAGGGGCATATAACCCACCTGTTCCATTTCCTGAGTCGCATACTATTTTGGGCTTGCGTGAACCTAAAGTGATTTTTGATATGAGCATTTCAATATATTCTTTGTTTATGTTTTTTAAAGAAATTTTACCTTTTCGTAAAGAGTTATAGAATTCGTCTTTAGTTATAATTTTGTATATTTCTTGAATGTCATCACCATATAGGGTCGCTTTGTCGTAGGCAATTTTGAGCCCGTTAAATTCACTTGGATTGTGACTTCCAGTTATCATTATTCCTCCACCGGTATTTAAGTGGTACATACTCCAGTAGAATGTAGGAGTGGAGCATAGGCCTAGGTTGATGACGTCTATTCCTGTTTCTGTTATTCCCTCTGTTACAGCTTTACGAATTCTTTCTGTAGAAAGGCGTGCGTCTCCTCCTATTGTTACTGTGGTGACACCTCGTTTTTTTAGCCATGTAGCAAAAGCATGTGATATTAGTTTCACATTTCTATCTGTTAGTTCTTTTTCTGCTATTCCTCTTATATCGTATTCTCTAAATATATTTTGCGATATCTCTGTCATGTTTATCATTCCTTTGTGATGTGCAAAATAGAGTGAAAAAAGCTTTGTTTTTTCTATTTTTAATTATAGTATAAGCAATAAATTAAAAATAGTAGCAAATTGAAAAGAAAAGTGTGAGAAAAGGTTAAGAATTTAGTTTGTGTCTTTGTAGAATATATTTACTACTTGATATATAATCAAAAAATAGTTTTCATATTTTTGATCAAAATTTATAAGTATATCCTATATAGAAGAGGTGTTTTTTATGACAGAAATCAAAGTAGTTCGCAATGAAAATCCCAAACCAAAAGGTAATATGAAAAATCTTGGTTTTGGTAAGGTTTTTACAGATCATATGTTTGTAATGGATTATGAAAAAGGCAAGGGCTGGCATGATCCTAGAATAGTTCCATTTGGACCTTTTGAAATTTCACCTGCTTCTGTTGTGTTGAACTACGCTCCAGAAATTTTTGAAGGTATGAAAGCATACCGTACCGCTGATGGCAAAATTCAGCTTTTCCGCCCCACAGAAAATATCAAGAGAATGAATATCTCTGCAGAGAGAATGTGCTTGCCACAGCTTGATGAGAAGCTTTTTCTTGAAGCATTAGAGAAGCTTGTAGAAATCGAGAAAGATTGGGTTCCAACAGAGCCTTTCACATCACTTTATATTCGTCCGATACTTTTTGCAAATGATGAACAGCTTGGTATTCACACACCTCATACTTGTGTGTTTACTATTATTATGTCACCAGTAGGTTCATATTTTAAAGAGGGTATTAACCCTGTTAAAATGATGATTGAGCGTGAAGATGTCCGTGCAGTAAGAGGCGGTACAGGCTATGCAAAATGTGGCGGTAACTATGCAGGTTCTTTGCGTGCAGGTGAGAAAGCCGCAGAACTTGGCTTTGCACAGGTTCTTTGGCTTGATGCAATAGAGAAGAAGTATGTAGAAGAGGGCGGCGGAATGAATGTTATGTTCAAGATTGATGGTAAAGTCGTCACACCTGAACTTAGTGGTTCCGTCCTTGCTGGTATAACAAGAAAATCACTTATTGAAATATTAAAAGAGTGGAATGTACCAGTAGAAGAGAGGAAAGTTAGTGTAGAAGAGATTATGGAAGCTGTTAAAAATGGTACTATGGAAGAATGTTGGTGCTGTGGTACAGCCGCTGTCCTTTCACCTATTGGACTTCTTGCTTTTGGTGAAGAGACATTTACTATCAACAATTTTGAGACAGGACCTATGGCAAAGAAACTTTATGATGAGCTTACAGGAATTCAGTGGGGAGCAAAGGAAGATAAACGCAACTGGACTCATGTAATAGCATAGTATTTTATAATATTTTTGTTCTTAAAAAACAGAGCGGATTTTTCGTCCGCTCTGTTTTTTTTATTCTTTTGCAGATTCTCGTATTGTTTGAACTGTTTGTTCGTAAAGCTCGCATACTTGGGGAAATATTAGTTCTGCTTTTTGTATATCACTGCTGTCTCTTAAATATGTTACCAGATCGCACATTTTTTCGTAAAGTGGTGTGAGACTGAGATTTCCTGCTATACCTTTTAATGTGTGTGCCGCTTGAAAAGCAAGATAGTATTCTTTGTCTTTTATAGCTGTTTCTAGATTTTTAAAGCTTTTGTCTTCTTCAAATCTTAATAAGTATTTTTGATACATTGCTTCATTGTGAGCAAAACGCTCTAGTGCTTGTGGTACGTCGATTTTGTTTTTTAGTAAGATATCTTTGTTCATTTTGTCGTCTCAACTACTTTCTTTAACGTATGATATAGGATCTCTGTGTCAATCGGTTTTGATATATGTCCATTCATTCCGCTACCAATAGATGCTGCGATATCTTCTGTGAAGGCATTTGCTGTCATTGCATAGATTGGGATTGTTTTTGCGTCATCTCTTTCTAATGCTCTTATTGTTTTTGTTGCTTCAAGTCCGTCCATAATAGGCATTTGTATGTCCATTAGTATTGCAGAGTATGTGCCTGATTCGGAATTTTTGAATTTTTCGACTGCGATTGAGCCGTCTTCCGCAGTTTCTACTTCCATTTTTACTAATGATAGTAGGTCACAAGCAATTTCTCTGTTTAGCTCATTATCTTCTGCCAGTAGTATTTTATGTCCAGTAAAGTCATATTTGCTTTCGTCTGCTGTTGTCTTTTTGTAACTACCACCCGTTAGGGTCATCAAGATGTTGAAGATTGTTGATTGGAATATCGGTTTAGTTACAAATAAGTTGGCACCAGCTTCTTTTGCCTCGTCTTCAACTTCTGACAAGTCATAAGCAGATACTATTATTATTATTGTTTGATCATCAAATATTTCTCTTATTTTTCTTGTTAAATCTATACCGTTTATGCCTTGCATTTTCCAGTCAAGAAGACAAATATCGTAGCCACGACCTTTGTTGTATTCGGATGTGAGGAATAGTAAAGCTTCTTCACCTGAGCTTGCTATGTCGTGATCTATTCCGATTCTGTGTAAGACTTCTGAGGTATATTCTCTCGTGTCTGAGTCGTCATCTACGACTAGGGCTTTAATACTTTTGAAGTTATTTTCTTTTGTGTTTTCATTGTTTGAGAGCTCGAATGGCAGGTCTAGAGTAAAGGTTGTTCCCTCTCCTTTTTCGCTTTCCACAGAGAGGTGTCCTCTCATCATATCTGTAAGACATTTTGCAATGGAGAGTCCTAATCCAGAACCACCATGTTTCTGTGCTGTATGTGCGTTTTCTTGCTCGAATGGTATGAATAATCTTTTCAACATATCTTTGCTCATTCCACAGCCTGTGTCAGAAATTATAAATTGGAAAAAGACCTGATTTCCTCTTATTTCTTTTTGAATTACTTGTACTTTTATGCTGCCTCCTGAAGGTGTAAATTTAAAGGCATTTGATAGGAGGTTTAGTAGTATTTGGTTGAGGCGTAGTGGGTCTCCAATGAGTTTTTCTTCTGTAACTGATGCTAATGTCATATTGAAGTCAATGTCTTTATCTTTGCATTGAACGTAATATAGAGATGAGATTGTGGTTACAAGTTGTTTGAAATCAAAGCTCACGTTTGATATTTTTAGTTTTTGGTTTTCTATTGCAGACATATCTAGTACGTCGTTGATGATGTTTAATAATAATTTTGATGACATTGATATTTTATTTAGATAATCTTTTACTTTTTCTTTGTCTGTTATATGTGCTTTTGCAAGAGCTGTTATTCCTATTATGGCATTCATTGGTGTCCTTATTTCGTGGCTCATGCGAGCAAGAAAGGCACTTTTCGATTTACTTGCTACTTCTGCTTGTATTACCGCATCCGCAAGTTGGTTATTTTTTTCTTGTAATTTTATAAAGTTCCTGCGTCTCATGAGTACTATTGTAATTGTTGCTATAAGCAGTGCTACAAGTAGTAGTGCAATTATGTAGACAGTAGTTTTGTGTATGTATATGAAGTCTTTTATTGTTGGTTTATATGGTTTTGACACCGTGTGAGTGAGTATTATGGACTCTATGTCTTTTTTGTTTAATGATTTTATTGTTTTGTTTAATATAGAGATAAGCCTTGAGTCTGTGGTGCTTCTAGCGACTATTGTTGACCCCGCTGTTATAAAGGGAAATGGCGTTACTTGTAAATCACTATAGACAGGTCTTTGCATGTAATAGTTTATTACATGGGAATTTTGAATGAGTGCATCTGCTTCTTCTTGTTGGATTTTTTTTATGGTGTCTTCTGTAGTTTTGCACAATACAATTTGAGAATCAGGATAATTTCTCTTTATATATTGTTGCATGAATTGATAGGATTTGCTGGTAGCAAATTTTATATTTGAATTTATGTCAATTACTTTGCCTTTTTTATTTACAATGGCAAAGTTTGTTGACAGATATGGCAAGGATAATACGATTTCTTTGTCTTTGAGAAATTCTGGTGAGTAAATGACTCCTGCTACAAGGTCAAATTGTTTCATTTTTAATGCTGTTATAGGGCGAGTTGTCTCAGGAATAGCTTCAAGTTTGAATTTTAGCCCACTGATTTCTCCTATTTTGATTAAAATGTCCTCTGCAATTCCCTCTACTTTACCGGTTTCTTTGTTTAGACCTGATATTGGGTATTGGCTAGGTAGATTTCCTACTGTTATAACTCCTGCGTTTTTTATGTATTCTATTTCTTCTCTTGTATAGTTAGCTCCTGTCGCAAGAGGGCTTTCGTCATAATATTTGGAATATAGTTCAGAATCAAAACGGGGGTTAATTTTTATCTGACCCATTGCGTAGTCAAGAGCTTCAATATATGGGCTTCCTTTGTAGCTCATTATGTGATATGAGTCTGTGGCAAATTTTGATATGAGACGGAGTTTTTCGTTATATGCTGCGTGTTCGGATATTATGGCGGAGATTTCGCCATTTCTTAACGCTTTTAGTGCCTCTGTCGCGGAGGAATATGTTTTTGTTTTGTATGAGAAGTGGTTTATTTCTGCAAATCGTTTAAATAATGAATTCATTGCATTGTTTTTAACTTCGCCTATTGTTAAACCGTCAAATTTTTCAAAGTCGTTATAGTAGATGTCTTTTCTGTCTTGAGAAACGCAGAGTAGTCCCTGTATGTATCTTAAAGGGATTTTGGAAAAATCATATTCTTGTTCTCTTTGTGGATTTTTTTGTGCTGTAAGTACAAAGTCTATTTCTTTGTTTTTGAGCATAGTTAGAAGTTCTGGCCAACTAGCATATATGTATTCGTATTTCCAGCCTGTATATTTCGAAATTTCATTGAGATAGTCTACAGCGTAGCCAGTATATGTGCCATCTGCTTTTTTCTCTACGAAGTTGCGGTATTCAAAGCAACCTATACGAATAGTTTTTGTTTCTTCTGTCGCATGTGCAATAGAGGAAATTTGAGATAGAGAAATAACAAAGAGTGCAATTATAAAGAATTTAGTAAGTAGAGTTTTTATTTTCATATGTTTTTACCTCTTATCATTTTACTCAATGTTGTCATCATTACTTCTGGCTCTACAGGTTTAGGTAGGTGTTCGTTCATGCCTGCTTCTATTGCGTCTTTTATGTCTTGGTCAAATGTGTTTGCAGTAAGAGCTACTATAGGGACTGTTTTTGCTTCGCTATGCTCAGAGTTTCTTATGGCTTTTGTAGCTTCAATTCCGTTCATGAAAGGCATGCGTATATCCATTAGGACTATGTCATAATATCCACTTGGAGAGGATATGAATTTATTTAATCCTATGCTTCCGTTTTCTGCTGTGTCAACGATAAGCCCCTGTTTTTCTAGTATTTTTTTGATAATTTTTGTGTTTAGAGGGTGATCTTCGCACAAAAGAACTCTCTTATTTACAAGATTATCAAATGTGCTGTTTGTTGTATTGTTATCAGAGAGAGGCTGATCTATAACAAGTAGTTTTAGGATTACTGTTACTGTTGTGCCAACTCCGATAGTGCTTTTTATGTCAATTGTGCCTCCAAATAGGTCGACAAGTTTCTTTACTATGGGGAGTCCAAGCCCTGTTCCCATGTTGTTGTCTGTATTTATTCTATTTTCTTGTGAGAAAGGTTCAAAAACATGTTTGATGAATTCTTCGGACATGCCAATTCCGCTGTCTTGGATGATAAATCTGTCTATGACGTAGTCAGGTTTTTCTTCCAGACATTCCATTGTCCAGTTTATTTCTCCGTTTGTAGGAGTGAATTTTACGGCGTTGCTCAATAAGTTTATAAAAATCTGCTGTAGCCGTGGAACATCAAAGTACATGG
>JAVVWB010000003.1:0-6931 GCA_036652335.1 Synergistaceae bacterium
GAGCAAAGGGAGATAGAAGTTAGGGAAGAGTGCGGTGAGGGAATCAATTAACAGGTGTTCGGAGTGTAAGAGTAAAAGGATTGTAGTTGTTTCTTGTTTTACTTTTACACTTTTAATTTGTTCAAATTGTGGAAAGAGTGTGAGAGGGAGATATAGCAGAAAGCAAGCTATTAAAGAGTGGAATTGGAGGAATAGATATGGCAATACAGCTAAAGACAACCGCTGACCTATCAATGAATGGTCTTAAGGTTCTTGTATATGGTCCAGCAGGTGTGGGAAAGACAACTCTGATTAAGACGTTACCCAATCCGATTATTTTGTCTGCTGAGGGCGGACTTCTTTCTCTTCAGAGTGAGGACTTACCTTATATAGAGATTAAGACAATGCAGGATTTAAACGAAGCTTATCTTTGGCTTACTTTATCTGATGAAGCAAAGCAATTTCAATCTGTGGCACTAGATTCAATATCAGAGATTGCAGAAGTTGTGCTTGGTACAGAGAAAGCACAGTCGAAGGACCCTCGTCAGGCATATGGTGCAATGCAAGATCAGATGACACTCCTTATTAGGTCATTCCGTGATTTGCCGGGCAGACACGTTTATTTCTCTGCAAAGGTTGAGAAACAGCAGAATGAACTAGGGCAACTGCTTCATTCGCCTGCAATGCCCGGTCAGAAATTGGGGCAAATGCTACCTTATTTTTTCGATGAGGTGTTAGCACTTCGAGTAGCTCAGAATGAGAATGGTGAGATACAGAGAATGCTTATGTGTCAGTCAGACGGTATTTGGACATCTAAAGACAGGTCGGGGAAATTAGATATGTGGGAAGCAGCCAATCTTAATAATTTAATCGAGAAAATAGGAGGGAATGTAAATGGACAAGATATACCAACTAACTAATGCACTTCATAACGCAAAAATGGCAGAAGATGAAGCAAAGAAAAAGAGAATTGCACTAGAAGAAGAACTTGCAACAGCTATTGAACTACCAAACGATTTTGAGGGTTCTAGGACAAGAGAGGTAGAAAACTTCAAAGTGTGTGTTAAACGCAGTATGAACATCAAGATTGATGTTGTAAAACTGCACGAAATAGAAGAACGTATCAGTAAAGAGGATATGGATAAGGCTTTCAGATGGAAAGCAGAACTTAATAAGAAACCATTTGAAGCATTGCCAGAGTCCACAAGAACAGTTCTAGCGGAAGCAATAACAAAAACACCAGGGAAAGTATCAATTACAGTAGAAAAGAAATCAGAGGAGGAATAAATTATGGCACTATTAGCACCCGAACTTACACAGGATTTACTTAACACAAAAGCAGAGGATTTTACACCGATTCCGGCCGGAGAATACACATTACAGGTAACAAAGGCAAATGTTGAGCCAACAAAGAATGGTACAGGACTTATTGTCAAAGCAGAGTTTGATGTAATAGGCCCATCACATCAAGGACGTAAGATTTTTGGCAATTTCAATATTCGCAATGAGAGTGCCATGGCAGAAAAAATCGGCAAACAGCAACTTAAATCTCTAATGGTGGCAGGGCATGTACAAGAACCACTTGTAGACACAGACCAGTTGCTGGGTGCAACAGTAAGAGCAGGTGTAATTATTAGACCTGAATCAGGACAGTATGCAGCACGCAATGAAGTTAAGAGTTTTAAGGAAGTTGGAGCTTCTGCAAGTAATCCTTTACTTGGTGCACCTGTAATGAGTGCGACACCTACATCAGCAGTTCAAACATCATCAACTGCCCCTATGGCAACATCTTTTAGTAATGCTTTTGCTTCACAGGCTAAGGGTTCAGAAGCTCCACAATGGGGCTTTAGCGGAAAGTAATTCGCTATGAGTGCCATTTTAGAGCCTATCTACAAAATAGATCTACAATCACAGATTGATAAATGGCATGAAGAAAATAGAGAAGAGCCCCGATTACATCTCGGGGCTTCTCTTATAGGTCATCCTTGTGATAGATGGATATGGCTTAATTTTAGGTGGGCGGTAATAGAGCAATTTCCAGGTAGATTATTAAGATTATTTAGACGAGGACATAACGAAGAATTTACTATTGTAAACGATTTACGTGCTATGGGAATAAAAATTCATAACTGCGGTAATGAACCACAATTCAGAGTTGACTTTGGTTCTCATGTGTCTGGATCAGTGGACGGCATAATCGAAAGTGGAGTACCTCAAGCAGAGAAAACAAGACATATAGCAGAGTTTAAAACTCATTCTTTGAAATCCTTTAGAGATTTACAAATACATGGAGTAGAAATAGCAAAGAAACAACATTGGTATCAGATGCAGGCTTATATGCTTGGCACGAAGATAGAAAGAGCTTTGTATGTGGCTGTATGTAAAGACAATGATGAGATGTACTCCGAACGTGTTTATTTTAATAAGGAAGAAGCAAAGAAGATTGTAGCAAGAGGACAAAGACTTGCCCTTGAAGAGAGAATACCCGCACCATTATCAACCGACTCAACGTGGTATCAATGTAAGTTCTGTCCTGCTTATGACTTCTGCCATCAGAGCCATTGTACTAAAGAGGTCAATTGCAGAACGTGCTGCCACGTTACACCAACTAAAGATAGCGCGTGGACGTGTGCAAGAGATAACGGAGCTGTTATTCCTCCAGAGATTCAACATCTAGGCTGTGAACGTCATGTGTTGCACCCAGACTTAGTGCCTTGGAAGTGGTGTGGAGGAACTAAGGACGGTATGTGTTGCATATATGAATATAACAACGTCAGAGTTCTTAATGGGGATATATTTGCAGGGGGAACAACATCTAAAGCTATGTTGGGGCAAGAACCGCTACAACGTAAAGATGTAAAGATACCGTTTTAATTTATAGGAGAGATAGGCATGGTTAAATGTGCTGTTAATTGTAAATATTTATTAATTAATTCCTTTGGCTTTTATTGCAAAAGATATAACAAAAATCTTTTGATTCTAACTGAAAACGTCTTCCCTGTTCGACTAAAAATATGTTGTGAGGATAGCAAATGCTTAGGGACTACCAGCAAAGAGCCATAACGTTACTTTATAGTTGGTTGCAGTCACACCAAGGCAATCCGTGCATTGTTGCTCCTACTGGTAGTGGGAAAAGTCACATCATAGCGGGATTTTGTAAAGACGTTCTTAATTCTTGGCCACAATCAAAGATTTTAATTTTATCTCATGTAAAGGAATTACTAGAGCAAGACGCAGAGAAGATAAGACTTGCTCTTGGAGATTTTGCACCACTAGGTATTTATTCCGCAGGTATTGGCCGTAAGGAATTAGGATATTCAATTACAGTCGCAGGTATACAGAGTGTGCGGAATAAGTCTAAGGAACTAGGCTTCATGGACGTTGTATTAGTAGATGAAGCTCATCTGATTAGCCATAAGGCTGAGGGCGGTTATCGTTTTTTATTGTCTGAATTAAAGGCAATTAACCCCAATCTTAGGGTAATAGGGCTTACTGCTACACCATACAGAATGGGCTTTGGAGTTATTACAGGAGAAGACGCACTATTTGATGATCTGATAGAGCCTGTAAAGATAGAAGAGCTTATTAACAGGGGCTTTCTTGCTCCTCTTCGTTCTAAGATGCCAAATAATTTACTTAATGTGGAGGGTGTTCATAAGCGGGGCGGAGAGTTCGTAGCAGAGGAATTGCAAAAAGCGGTTAATAGGAAGTCAGATAATGAGTTTATTGTAGATGAGGTGATTTCTCGTGCAGAAGATAGGAAAGCTTGGTTGTTCTTCTGTTCCGGAATTGCACACTCTGAAGCAATAAGAGATGAGCTTAGAGCAAGAGGAATAAGTGCAGAAACTGTAACTGGTAAAACATCGAAGTCAGAGCGAAATAAAATTATTTCTGAATTTAAAGCAGGAAATATTAAAGCTCTTACCAACTCTGATGTGCTTACCACAGGGTTTGATTACCCTAATATAGATTTAGTTGCAATGTGTCGGCCAACAATGAGCCCAGGGCTCTATTGTCAAATGGTGGGTCGAGGAATGAGGCTTAAAAGCCACACAGACCATTGTCTTGTGCTTGACTTTGCAGGGAACGTAAGAAGACATGGACCAATTATCAATGTAGAACCACCAAAGCATAAGGGAAGTGGCGGAGAAGCACCTATTAAGGTTTGCGATGTGTGTAGTGAAATAGTTCGTGCATCGGCGAAAGTATGCCCTGCTTGTGGGTATGAATTTCCACCAGCACCAAAGGAAGCAATCAAACTTCATGAGGACGACATTATGGGTATTGAACCTAGGGAAATGGGAGTGTCTACTTGGGTGTGGAGTGTTCAGACTAGCAAGCGAGCAGGAGTAGAGATGTTGCGTGTAGATTATTACAGCGACGATTATCTCGGCGATAAAGTAAGCGAATATGTAACTATTTTACATGACGGATATGCACGTTATAAGGCTGAAATTCTTATGCGTGAGTTTATACAGAGAAGTAATGTTAATGTGAATGAATTTGATGTAAATGGTAATTATCTTGAATCAATAGCGGAGGCGATGAACCATGCTGAGTTCCCACAAAGAATCTTGTACAAAAAAGAGGGTAAATATTTTAAAGTCTGGCAACGAGAGTGGAGCAATGGAACTGTCGGAACATGAGGAACAAGTACGGTTTATCTCTTTCTTTCGGAAATCATATCCAAATGTGCGAATAATGGCAATCCCAAACGGAGGAGCAAGAAATATTGTAACAGCAGGTAAATTAAAAGCTGAGGGTGTATCTCGTGGAGTGCCTGACTTGTTCATTCCAGAATGGGGCTTTTGGATCGAGATGAAAAAGCGAAAAGGTGGAGTTGTTTCCGCTGATCAGAAAGATTGGATAAATTATCTAAATACCAAAGGTTATAAAGCGGTAGTTTGTAAGGGTTGTATGGAAGCACTGGAAGCTGTTAAGCAAAGGCAGAAGGAGATGATCTTGAGATGTCAAAGCTCCCAACAAATTGGGACAGAGAATTAAATAGTAATTCTGCGTCACCTGAAGAGCAACTCCAAAACTTCATTTCTTCCTGTGGTGTGAATCCTAAATCTCTTCCAGCAGTAAAGATGAATGGAAAGATACATCGGTTTGCAGTTGAGGGCGATAAGGGAAATGAAAAAGCAGGCTGGTATATAGCTTGGTGCGACGATGCAATGGTTGGTGTTGTCGGTAGTTGGAGTGGTGGCGGATTTGAGCGGACATGGTATGGCAATATTGGACGTGAGCTTACTGCAGAAGAAATAATTGAATACAAAGAACGTCTCAGAGTTGCAAAGGAAATCCACGAAGTAGAAAAGCAAAAGCACTATGAGCAAATTGCAAATGCTGTAAGCAAAATATTGCAAGAAGTTCTACCAGCTACAAGTGATCACCCATATTTAGAGAGGAAACAAGTTAAATCTTATAATATTTATAGGACAGGTGATAACCGCCTTATGATGCCTATATTGTTAGATGGACGACTTGCTTCTGCTCAGTATATATCAGAGGACGGCAGTAAACAATTCCATGGTGGGGGAGAGATAAAGGGTGGATATTTTAATATTGGCCCACTTCCTCCCAACCCTGGAAGTGCAGTTTATCTTGCAGAGGGATATGCAACAGCTGCATCAATATATGAACAAACCCAGTGTACAACAGTAATTGCTTTAAATGCCGGTAACTTGCTGAACGTGGCTAAATGGTTGCGTGAGCGACTAGGTGCAACACAAGAAATTATTGTAGTTGGCGATAATGACGCAAGTGGAACAGGACAAAGAGCTGCTAACGAATGTGGAACTGTAACAGGGGCAAGGGTAATTATTCCTCCAGTAATTGGTGATGCTAATGACTATATCAATAATGGTGGAGATTTAAAGGCATTGTTACAAGGCACAAGTAATTGGCTCACACAAGCAGATGATTTTTGTTCTAAGCCTAGCCCGATACGTTGGCTTGTTAAGAAGTGGATACAGTGTAAGGGGCTTTCTATGGTGTTTGGTGATAGTGGAACAGGTAAGACGTTCGTAGTGCTTGATTGGGTCTTGCGTATTGCATCAGAGAACATAGAGAGTTGGGCAGGTCAGAGAATAAAACATGGTGGAGTTGTCTACCTTGCAGGAGAGGGACATCAAGGACTAAAAGCACGTATAGCAGGCTTTAAAAAATACTTTGGTGTAGAGAAATTAAATGCTTGGGTATCTGCATCAGAGTGCGAACTAAATACTCAAGATGGACTTGCTAAGACAATAAGTGAAATACGTTCTATTAACTGCGATAACATTTCTGTAATAATAGTAGACACTCTACATAGATTCCTTGTAGGAGACGAAAACAAGGCCGTCGACGCAAAGACTATGTTAGATGCTTGTAGTATCCTCTCACGTACTTTTGATTGCTCTGTTGTTCTCGTGCATCATACAGGAGCGAATCAAGAGGCAAGGGGTAGGGCAAGAGGGAGTACAGCGTGGAGAGGTGCATTAGATAATCAGGTTCTCGTAGAAAACATGGGAGATAGGATTAAGATCTCACAAGTTAAGAATAAGGACGGAGAAATTACTGCACCTGTATATATGGAACGTGTGCCTGTACATCTACCTGGTTGGTATGACGAAGACGGAGAATCTATTTCAACAATCGTTCTTGTTCCAGATGAAAAGGGAGAAGAGAAAGAGATAAATCCTCTTACTAAATCTCAACAGTTTGGCTTGCAGACATATAGAGAAGCAGTAGAGCAATATGGAGAAGTAACAGAAGATGATGAACTATTGCTTGATATAGAGGATTGGCGAAAGGTGTTTTATGAAAAATGTGGAAGTGAAAAAATAGGAACAATGAGACAAAAATTCAACAGAGCTAAGGAAGAATTACTCTCTTTGGGTGAGTTAATTTGTATACAAGAGAAAATCAGCTTATCAGAGGATTATGAACTCGAAAAAACGCAAATAAA
>JAVVWB010000003.1:7031-156508 GCA_036652335.1 Synergistaceae bacterium
TTAAATTTTAATTGTTTGGAGGTTTATTATGTCGCTTAGAAAACGAGTTATCCCGAATAATTCTATTCGAGAAATTATAGATGTTTTTAATTTGTTCTTAGATACGTATGCTTCCGGGTTACTTTGTTTTTTCGGTGATGAGAGATTTCCGGATGTGATTGATTTAGCAGATCTTTTTTCTTCTTCTCATTCTTCTGATGATGTTGGTCCAGTCGATGGGGGAAGTAGTACACCAAGAGCTGTGTCTATTGTTGAGAGTGCAGAGTGTATTACAAGTGTGATTGATTCTTTCGGTGGGCTTGATGTTTTTGTTGATGTCTTCTGTGAGTTTGAGAAAGAGATGCCGGAACGAGCTAAAATCTTACGTGATTTGTCTGCTGTTGGTAGTCTGAGGTTCTCCAGCGTAGAGGACGTGGCATGGCATAATCATGTAAGTAAAAGGCATTTGTATAGACTAAAGAATGCTTCGCTGTATCAGATTGCAATGGAAATCAGTAGGAGGAAGATGTGGAGGAAATAGCATCTAAAAGAGCTTTTATGTAAATAAAAGTTGACAAAATTGACATGTTTATAGATACTTTATGCAGGGAAAAACAGTCTTGTTCGTTCTCAATGTGTCTTGTTTGTATTAAATGAGTATTGTTTGTGCTAAATAGAAAGAGGTGATGTGAATGGAAAATAAAAAAATTGTCATTAGAGGTTTAGACTTAGAAACTGCATTAAAAATAAAATTAATGTGTTCAGATGACAATGTTATTTCAGTTCACAAGACAGAAAAATTACATAGAAATATACGTGCTTTTTTCTGTGGAATGGCAAGCACATCAGATGTTTATGGAAATATGGCTAAAAACAGAATTTTTGAACGAAAAGAAAAAATAAGGCGGTTGTATAATGAGTAACAATGCCGATTTAGAAAAGGAAATAAATCCTGAAATAATCCTTGATGTAAAGGATCCAAAGGATAGGGGAAAAATTATTTCTGTTATGAAGCAATCTTCTTGCTCTTGTCCCACAATGTTAGGAATTGCTTTGATGGAAAAACAACTCCTTGAGTCTTTAGTAGCCGCCGATCCAAATTTTCTAAAAAGAGCTGGAGATATTCTTCTAAAAGAAGCTGAAATTCATATACAAAAAGAGAAAGCATTAGCTGAGCTTATGGAAGAAGAGCCCAAACTGGCGAAAGAAGATATTGATTTTTCAAAAAGAGGTCAGTGGTTTGCATGTATATTAGCTATCTCAGGAATAGCACTTGCTGGATTTATGGTTTATAAAGGAGCTTTTACAGAAGCAGTTTATGCTATTGGCTGTTCCTTAGCTCCAGGATTGTTTTCAGCCTATATTAACAGAAGTAACCCAAAAAAAGAATTACAAGATAATGCTAAATCAATACAACCCAAGAAAAAGAAATAACATCTAAATCCACTCTGTTTATGAGTGGATTTTTTTATTTTTTAAATTAAAACCGTGTCCCAAAACGTGTCCCAAAACGTGTCATAGACACACTAATATTTACACTATATAATTGTATCATCAGTTGAATTTTAGAGTATTAAAACTGCCCCGCACTGTGAGAGTTACGGCTCAATCAGAGGCGGGGCTTTTGTGTGTGCGGAGGTGGTTATCGTGAGTTTAACGCAGAAGCAAGAAGAGTTTTGCATTGAATATGTTCAGTGCGGTAACGCATCAGAAGCATATCGCAGAGTTTATTCAGTGAGTAATATGAAGTCTTCAACAGTTAATCGTAAGGCAAAAGGCTTGCTTGATAATGGCAAGATTGGGGCAAGGTTACAGGAGTTGAGGGAAGAGCCTGTACGTGAGGCGAAAATCACATTGTTAGGGCATTTGACAGACCTTGAGCGATTGCGTGACCTTGCAGTTCAGACAGGAAATCTTCCTGCTGCCATTTCTGCAGAGGTTGCACGCGGTAAGGCTTCAGGATTGTACGATACAGATAAGAAGATTGATGTGTCGGGTGGTATTAGTATTTCTGTCAGCTATGGTGATGATGATGACAGTAGCTAGTGTACAAGTTGAGTTTAATAAAGTTTTTAAGCCTGTAAATGAGACTAAGCAGAGGTACAGAGTTCTTAAAGGTTCTGCTGGTTCGGGGAAGTCTGTAAATATTGCCCAGGATTATATACTCAAGTTAATGGATCCACGCAACAAGGGAGCAAATCTTCTTGTTGTTCGTAAGGTCGAAGGGTCAAACAAGGATTCAACTTATGCCGAGCTTTATGGTGCTATTAGTCGTATTTGCGGTGAGCAGAGTAATAAGATTTGGAGTGTTACAAATAATCCTCTTCAAATGACGTGTCTTGTTACTGGATCAAGAATTATTTTCCGTGGTATGAATGACGCACGTCAGAGAGAGAAAGTAAAGTCTATTAACTTTCCTGTTGGTAAGCTGACATGGATATGGATTGAGGAAGCAACGGAGCTAGAGGAGTCAGACATTGATATTCTAGACGACCGACTTCGAGGGATTTTGTCTAACAAGCGGTTGTATTATCAGATCACTTTTACTTTTAACCCTGTGAGTGCTGCACACTGGATTAAGAGAAAGTATTTTGATATTGAAAGCCCTAATATTTTTACACATCATTCAACTTATAGAGATAACCGCTTTATTGACGAGGCATATTATGAACGCATGGAGCTTCGTAAGTTACAAGACCCTGAGGGGTATCAAGTTTACGGCCTTGGTAATTGGGGAGAAACTGGCGGGCTTATTCTGCATAATTATCGTGTAGAAGATTTTTGTTGTGACGATGAACGTTTTGACACGAGGGTTTATGCTCAAGACTTCGGGTATAACCACGCAAACGCCATTCTTGATGTTCGCTTCAAGGATGGCGATATTTATATTTGTGATGAGATTTATGTTCATGAGAAAGACCCCAGCGAGATTATGAAACTTGCCGAGAGGGCACACGTGAGCAAGCGAGTGCGTATGTGGTGTGATTCCGCTGAACCTGGCACTATTCAGAGTTGGAGAAAAGCAGGGTGGAAAGCGGTAGGAGTGAAGAAAGAGCCTAATTCTGTTCATGCTCAAATTAATTATTTAAAGAGTGTAAAGATACATATTCACCCTCGATGTAGGAACACTTTAAACGAGATACAGCAATGGAAGTGGAAGAAGGACGTTCAGTCTGGATTGTATATAGATGAACCTGTCGAGTTTATGGACGACGCAATGGCTGCACTCAGATATAGCGTTGAGGAACCGAGACGTCAACGCAAGAGTTCTGGCCCTGTGCTTAAACCGATTGGATATTAGGAGGTTAGTTATGCTTACAAGTTTAGATTTTTTGACACCTGGTCAGACGTGGCCACCTAAGTCAGAGCGAGAGAGATTAAAGAGATATAGAGATAATAGGTTGTTGTTTGAGGGTAAGCATCATGTGGTTTTTAAGGAAATTTGGACAAGGCTCTTCCGAAACGAGTTACAGCTGTCTGTGGAGATTTGCTTAAATTGGCCTAAACGTCTGAGTACGTTATGGGCAGATTTGCTGTTGGGAGAGCCACCTGTGGTTGCTGACGCAACAAATGATAAAAACACGGATTACTTATCCAATTTGGAAAAAGACACCTCTCTATGGCTAAAATCTTATACAGGTGCGTTAGATTGTTCACGATTTGGGGACGCAGTTTTTAAAATTCGCAGAGATAAGCACGGCAAAGTTAAAGTATCTGTCATTCCGCCATGTTTTTGGTTCCCTGTTGTTTCTGTTGATGACGCTAAAGAGATTGAGTATCACGTTATTGGTTATGCTAATTCAGAGTTGGGTGAGGGTTCAACTGCCAATAAGTTGCACGTAGAAATACATTCTGATTCTGAGGTTATTTTTAGGACATATTCATTGCCTATTAATACTGGTATGCAAGACTATGCAACGATAGGGAATTTGATTGAAGAACGTAGAGAGAAGAATGAAATCGGCTTAAATTATGTGGTAAACGTATCTAATTTAAGTACATCTGATTCTATTTATGGTATAGATGATTATGATGATTTGACTAGTATTATGCAGGAAATTGAGGTCCGCTTTGCTCAGATTGCACGTGTACTAGACAAGCACGCAGACCCAAAGATGTATGGGCCCGATATGGTTACAACAGACCCAGAGACAGGAGTTACACGTGCCAATTTTGGGGATTATATTCCTATTGGTTTAGACGGGGAAAATCCTCCAGGATATATTACTTGGGATGGACATTTGGATATGAGCTTTATGCAGATTGAAAAGATGATGAATCAATTCTTTATGTTATCAGAGACTAGCCCAGCAATGTTCGGTGACGTCAAGAACGGACTAGCTGAAAGTGGTTCAGCTTTAAAGCGACTCATGATGGCTCCTCTTGCAAAGGTTAATAGGGTTCGTATGAATTTTGACAAGGGATTGCGGGAAGTACTTAAAGTCATGGTTGCGTTAGACGGACACTCTGACGTTGTAGCAGAAATAGATTGGCAGGACGGATTGCCAAATGACGAGACAGAGAGAACTCAGAACGAAGCAACAGCAGTTAGTGCAGGCATTACTTCTAAGTGGAGTGCGGTTAAGAGATTGTATAGCTTAAGTGATAAGCAAGCAGATGAAGAGATGGCTTTGATTGACGAAGAAAGCAGTGTTACAACTGAACCGGATAATCCCTTAGTCGGTGAATAGTATGGCTACTCATAGAAAGCGGGATAGTTTACCCGGAGATGATGTAGCTGCACGGTTGGTTGAGTTGTATAGTGATGCAGAAGCAAAGATTACTCAAAAGTTGCTTCGTGCTATGGCAGAATCAGACGGAGAGTCTAACCGCACACTTCGATACTTCGAGCAACAGCAAAAAGCAGTTAAGAAGATCTTAAAAGAATTGAATAAAAAATCTAAGCCCATTATTGATGAGTTGGTTGATACCGCTTTCAATGGTGGGCTTGCTGTTTCTCGTAAGGAATTGAAAGACGCAGGAATTACTGATGTAGTCCTTGAAATGGGCGGTATAAATGCTAAAGCCATGAAGATATACGCAGAACAGGTATATGGCAGAATGGCAGATGTGATTGAGCACTCCAACAGAACTACAAGAGATGTATATCAGGCATTGAAGCTCCAAAGCTCTATGGGCGGTGCTGTTGGTGGTTATGATGCAATAGGTAATGTTCGCCGTAATATGAGAAAGATTGCAGACGAAGAGGGGATTACAGCTTTCATCGACAAGGCTGGTCGTTCTTGGACAATGGAAACATATTGCGAAATGCTTACACGCACAGCCACAGCTCAAATTTATCATCAAGCAAAAACAAATGAATATCTTGCCCATGGGGAAGACTTAGTAATCGTTACATCTCATACCCCAACGTGTAAGAAGTGTTCGCCGTGGGGCGGTAAGATATTATCTCTTACAGGTGAGACAAAAGGCTACCCAACAATGGAAGAAGCTAAAGCTTCTGGGTTGTTCCACCCAAACTGCAGGCATACGTATAGCTTGTGGATTGAATTTGATGATGAAACGAATAACAGTCAGGAGCAAATACAGGCAGAGAAGTTGGCAAAAGATGGTGATGATGGTAGTATTAACGCAGACGTAGGACTACAAGAGGCACTGGTTTACCCTCGTAACGGTAAAAAGGATTTTATCCCTAAGAACACAGAATTTTCATCTGCACCTAAAGTCATAGCTGGTATTGGTTCCCATACAGAAATAAGAGAAATTCAAAAGTTGATAGATAAATATGGCGGGACCAAATACGATTGGATGAAAAAAGTTGCTAAAATAGAAAGTGCAAGATATATTTTTGATGTTCATTGGTATCAAAAAGGCAATAAGCAATATAAAACGAAAGTTAAAGAGAGGAGGGGCAAAGATGGAGATAGAGGTCTATCAGTCTGAACTAGGTAGAGAGATTGAGAAGGAGTTAATTGGAAAGCTAAGGTACGTTGGCGAAACTTTTGGCTCTGGACTAGAGTTAACAAATGGAGAAATTTATGATGTTATAGAAATAGACGGAGGCGACATGCTTAGAGTCGTTGACGACAGCGAAGAAGACTATCTTTATTCTATTGAAACCCCTGCTCCTCTTGATGGAAGCTCAGAAGGTGGAAGATGGGAGATAGTTGAGGACTATACAGGCGAATTAGGAAAAATATTCAAAGGACTCAACCAATGACGCTTGATTCCATGCACCTTGTTCTCTATGCCATATATGCTGAGTATCAGAAGGACTTGCCCGATATGGATAATGTTTCCGCTGAAGCTTTGGGTATTGACGAAGATGTTTTTAATGTTGCTGTTTTAAAATTAGAGAATGAACATTTTATTACAGGAGCAATATTTAAGTATATAGACCAGTCTGCTTATCCTGTTTGTGTTTTAATAGACAAAGTTACACTAACAGAAAAGGGATTAGCTGAAATATTCTTAATTAAGCAACCAAATAACTAAATAATTTAAAGACATTAGCCACTCCGTAAGGGGTGGCTTTTTTATGTCCAAAATACGTTACCGATAACGGAAAGTCGGGAAAGGAGTTTTTTATATGTTTAGAAACAGTAGATATTTTTTACAACGTTTAATGGAGGATAACGGTGGTGCTGGTAATCCTCCAGGAGGAACGGGAAAGACTTTTACCCAAGCAGAGCTTGATTCGATAGTTCAGGACAGGCTAAAGAGGGAAAAGGAGAAATATGCGGACTATGAGGAGCTTAAAAAGGCAAAGGAGAAGTTGGACGAACTAGATAGTGCCAATAAGTCTGAGCTTGATAAGCTCAAAGCAGATTATGAGAAAATGAAAAAATCTGCTGAGGAAAAGGAAGCACAGCTTAGGGTCAAGGAAATTAAGGATCTAAAAGCAAAGTTGTGTGCTGATGCAGGAATTAAGTCAGAGTTTGCAGATAGAGTCGCAGGTGAAGACGAGGAAAGCATCAAAAAGGACATCGAAGCATTAAAGAAATTGATTCCGGCACAAGAAGCTGGTGGAAAAGGAACACCACCACCAGCTGGAGGAAAAAAAGAAACAGAAACGGGAGACGCACTAAGAGATTCAATCCGTGCGTTCTACAACAAATAAAAAAATGGAGATGATATAAATGCCCGTAACATTAGCACAGGCAAGACTTAACGTACAGGAAGAAATGGAAGCTGGAGTAATTGATGAATTTAGAAAGAGTTCATGGTTGTTAGACCACTTACCATTCCACAATGTTGTTTCACCAACAGGTGGCGGTGCAACTTTAACTTACGGATACACAAGACTTCTTACAGAAGCATCTGCTGGTTTCCGTGCAATTAACAGTGAGTACACACCACAGGAAGTTACAAAAGAACGCAAGACAGTTGAACTCAAGGTCATGGGCGGAAGCTTCGAGATTGACCGTGTAATTGCTGAACTTGGTGGCTTCATTGATGAAGTTCAGTTACAGGTTTCACAGAAGGTTAAGTCTGTTAAGGCACTGTTTGGCGATACATTTATCAATGGTGATATTGGAACAGATGCAAATGCCTTCGATGGACTTGAGAAAGCATTAGCTGGTTCATCAACAGAATTAGCACCAAGTACAGGAATAGACCTCTCTACAACATCAGCTATTGATGAGAACTATAAGTTCTTCCTTGATATGATGGACGAGTTTGAGAGCATGACTTGTGATACACCAATGGCACTTATTGGTAATACTAAGTTACTTACCAAAATTAAGGGTGTTGCAAGACGTGCAGGTTACTTCACACAGTCAGAGGACGCATTTGGTCGCAAGATAGATGGTTATAATAATATCCCTCTTATCGACCTTGGTTCAAAGCCTGCATCATCAAATCCAATCATAGGTGTTGATTCTAAGACAGGTGAAACATCACTTTACGCAGTCTGCCTTGGTATGGACCACATTCATGCCATTTCTATGGCTGGTGTATCACCAATTCAGACATGGCTTCCTAAGTTTGATATTGCTGGAGCTGTCAAGAAGGGTGAAGTTGAAATGGTTGCAGGTATTGCTATTAAGCAGACACGCAGTGCTGCAGTAATGAGAAAAATTAAAGTTAATCCCGTAGCAGCTGTGTAAACAGGGGGAGATTTAATTGGCTAAAATAACAGCTCCAAACAAAAAGTACAATGGAGTTACTGCCACAGTACATTTCATAGACGGTGAGGGCGAATCTAAAGACACACGTCTTTTAGAGTGGTTTGAAACGCACGGATACAAAGTCAGTAAGGAAAAAGTAAAGTCTAACTCTGAAGAGAAACCTGAAGAGAAACAGACTGAAAAGAAGAAATAGGAGAGATGGCTTATGAGTGTAACCCTTGAGGGTGCAATAGCATATTGGTCGGCTCGTCTAGGTGAGCAGTTTTTGTCTGAACCAGAGGAAAGGCAAAAGCAGGCTTTGCAGAGTGCCCAAGATACTCTTGCACCATATACCCAAAATATAGTCGAAAGTGATTCAGACTGTGCTGTGTATGAACAAGCAGAGTGGCTTCTGGGCTCTCGTGCCGATATGCAATCTTCGGGAGTTACATCAATGAGTATCTCCGGCATCACGGAATCATACGAAGTTAAGGGGCGACCAAGTACGGTTGCCCCTTCGGCTTGGAGAATCATCAAACATGGTGTTGATGGAACTAAAGGACGTGGTCCTGTATGGCTTTAGTATCGGGATTTCTGAAACAGAAATGTATTTGGACAAAACGGAGCAACGAGTTCGATGCGTTCGGGCAACCTGTTAGTGTCCCACCTGTTGAAATTAAATGTCGGTGGGAAATAAAGTCCGGTTTTGTCCGTGGAATTATGGGAGACGGAACAAGCAGAAGCGAAGCTCTTTCAGTTCAACATAAAGTTACAGTTGATAAGGCTGTATCAGAGGGAGACACTTTGATGTATCAAGATACAGAAACAGGTGTTGAACTTGGTGGAAGAGTCCGAAGTGTGGAGAATGTTGTTGATGCAGGTGGACGAGAACAAGGGAGAACTTGTTATGTCTAGCGGTTGCAAAGTTAAGTGGGAGGGTGCAAAGGTGCTTAGTACGATTGAATACGTAGCACGTGAAGCCATCTGGCTTATGGGACAAGACACGATAACTCAATCAATAAATGATGTGCCTGTCGACACAGGAACGTTAAGACGTTCAGGTGTTGTGACTGTGGATGCACCGCCCAATGCAACGACTGTTTACTCTGAAGCCAAAGAAAGCAAAGGGAAGAAAAGTGAATCTGCTAAGGACAAAACAGCTCCACGCACCTTAAGCAAACGCCACCCGAAAGTTGTTGTTAGTTATAACACTCCATACGCAATTAAGTTACATGAGTCAAAAGAATGGAGACCTAGAGCATATAAATATACAGCAAGAGGTAACAAGGTTGCGAAACCAGCCGTTGGCACGTGGAAGTGGCTTGAAAAAGCATTGCCTAAAGTACATAAACGTAATAACAGCGGTTTTTATTTAAGACGAGCCAAAAAGAAGGTGGGCTTGTAATGACACTTGTAGAAGCAATAAGGCAAGTAGTAATAGATAAGGGTATAAATGCTGTCTATATAGTAGATGCCCCTGTCGCTGGTGAGTGTGTGTTGATTACACCATATATGGCAGAGACACACGAGGGAGCGGAAGCAAGCGAGAATAAATTTCAACTTTATTGTGCTTCAGATACTTTTGTTACATCAGAATCTTTGGCATGGAAAGTTTTTAGATCACTAGAGGGGGCAATACCTCCTAAATGTGATAGGCAAATTTTGGGCAGTGTGTATGCACTGCAAGAACCGTTCTTTTTAGATAAAGACGCAAAAAATAGATATATACACTGTTTTAATATCGCAGTAAATGCGGTTTGGAAAGGGGAATAATCATGGCTACAAAAAAGAAAAATTATGATATAGGTTCATGCTACGCATTTTTTAAGCCTGCTGGCGGTGCTGAAGAGATAAAGCTAGGGCACACAAACGGCGGTATTGCTGTAAAAGTATCAACTGAAACAATGGAAATCGAAGTTGACCAGTTAATGGATCCAATAGATGAGATTGTAACAAAGAGAAGTATCACAATTTCTGTTCCACTGGTTGATTTCACATTAGAAAACTTACAGATGGCTTTCTGTGGTTCTGAGCTTGTCGTAGATAAGACAGATACAACAAAAAAGAAGCTTGTTATTTCAAGTGTTGCAGGCAAGTCTGCAAGAGATGGTGCAGGAGAACTAAGATTACACCCTGTAACAGCTACATCAGATACAGATAAAAGCAAGGACTTTTTCTTCCCTGCTGCTGCTCCTGTTTCATCTGACCTTGAGATTTCTTATACAAAGGACGGACTTAAGACAATTCCTCTTGAGTTCAAGGCATACCCAAGTGAAGAGGTCTCTTATGATGGTGTAAGCCTTGTCATCGGCGACCCAACAGCAACAGCTGAGGCATAGCTTATGCTGAATATTGATGAACTTATTGGCGAAAAGAAAGTAATCGTCTATGGTGGAAGAGAATACGAGGTAAAGGAAGTAACATTAGAATTAACTTTAGAAGTAGACAAGAAACTCAAAACTGCCACAGATGAAAACATGCTTGAGACAATGTCTGAAGTCATAGAAAAGTTAGTCCCGGATTTGCCCATTAAAACAATGAGCATAAAGGCATTAAAACCTATGTTTGACTATATTCTTGATGTAGAAGAAAAAAAAGATCAGACGGGGAAAGCGAAGAAGTAGACATCGCAGAACTTGTATGTGAGGTGTGTCATGTATACGGATATTTACCACAACAGGTGCTTGATATGCCTTACATACACTTTCTAATGCTAGCTAAAAGGTTAGCTAAAAATGAACGTTCGAGAGCCAAATATATGGCTTTTGCTTTCAACGACCCGTCTGTTTTATTTGATGAAGAAGAAACAAAACAAAGTTGTAACATAGATGATTTACTTGCAGATTGTAATGGATAAAAAAATCCCCCGTTAATACGGGGGATTAGATTATTGTTCTCTTATACCAAGAGATGATTTTATGCCTGCTTGCAATATTTGTGAAAAGTTTAAATTGGCTTTTTCTGCTAATGAGTTAAGCCAGACTGGAACAGTAACATTTTTCTTTACACTTCCCATTCTCTTTTCTTCTCTGAAAATAGGAAGCCAAGCATCAACTAAAAATACAGTTTCGCTATCTTTTGTTACAACGTCAGAAGGCTTAGATGGTTGAGGAATGGTATCCCCTAGGGCTTCACAGGCTGTGATGAAACAACCAAGAGCGTCTTTTGCCATATAAATAGCTTCTTCCTCTGTCTCTCCACATGTTATACACCCTGGTAAATCAGGAAATGTTACTGTTACACCTTCGTTTTCATAGAAAAATATTGCAGGATATACAGCTAAATCTTTGTTTGTCATTTTATAATCTCCTTTCAAGTGGGGTGTAATAGCACCCCACTATCTAATTTCTTTAATACCCGTTTGTTTCCTTATTTGTGCTAGAGTTCCTGGAGGTAAATCTTTGTTGTGGTTTTGTGATATAAGTGTCCTCTTGTTTGTTTCTGGATGTATAAAAACTTTATGACTTCCATTGCCTAAGTTTGTTTCTATCCAACCGTGTTTTTTTAAAATTTTAATAATTTCAGTATGCTTAATCTCTACCACCTCCAATACGTATATTTTATACGCATTGGAGGATAATGTCAAGCATTATTTATGAGTACGTATAATTTAGGGGTATAAAAATAGCCCTTGACTTCACCATATATTCCCACATATAATATATTGTAATATATGGGAAAGAGGGGGAATTTATGGGCGACTTATTTTATACTGTCTCTGAAGCAGCCGAAATTCTTGGCTTATCTGAATACACAATTAGAGAATGGCTAAAGAATGGAAAGCTGGCAGGTAAAAGAGTAGGGAAGTTTTGGAGAATTAAAAAAGAATCAGTCGAAACACATTTACCAGAAAAATAAAACCCTGAAAAGCCCGTACATATTGTGCGGGCTTTTTTTATTTAAGGTGGTGAAAGTATGGGAGATAGTTTAAGAGTTGCACAGGTTTATACAGAGTTTACTACAAAGGGATTAGGCTCAACAGAAAGAGGTATAAATAGCCTTAAAAACAAGATTAGCGGTGTTAAATCTTTAATGGCTGGGCTTGTAGGTTCTTTGGCCCTCAAATCTCTTGCAGGTAGCTTTGTAACAGCTGCTAAAGAGGCAGAAGATTATAGAACATCAATCAGAGCGGTGTCGGGTTCGATTAAAGAAGCTGATGAAACGTTTAACCGAGTTAAGAACTGGGCGGCGATTAACCCTATTAACACAGATGAAGCCATTGGGGCATTCGTTAGGTTAAAGACTGCAGCAGTTAAGAACTCAGAGGAAGCATTAACTGCAATCGCAGATGTATCAACTGTAATGCACAGAGATATGAGAGATGTTGCAAGTGCAGTTGTTACAACAGAAGTTGAGCAGTTAAGAAACCTTGGTATTATGCTTGACCGCACTGGTAAGAAAGCAATTCTTGAATCAAATGGTATTAGGATAGAAGTAGAAAAAGATATTAATTCTATCCGTGCCGGAATAATAGAACTTATGGGGAAATCCTTTGGCGGTTCTTTGGAGAAAGCTAAGGGTACTTGGAGTGGTGCACTTGCAACCATGGGTGGCATGTGGACGAACTTCAAAACTGATGTAATGGGTGAGGGTAAAGACACTGGGGCTTTTGGACAGCTCAAAGATGTAATTAACGGGATTAACAGCGAGTGGGAACAATTTACTGCTTCAAATGATTATAAAGAGCTTATAAGCAGTATTCAGGATAAACTAATCGTGGCTATTAAGACGTCTGTGTCATTGGTTAAGGGGTTAGGCACAGCCTTTAAAATAGCTGGAGAGCATGCAGATACTTTGAAGAAGGCCATTTATGCAATCATCGGATATAAAGGGGCTTTATTAGCAATGAGTGGCTTACAAGCACTTTTAGGTTCTCAACTTGCACAGCTTATGTCTCTTTTGCCTGCTGCAATGAAATCAATAGGAGATTTTCTTGCTTGGATTAAACTTGCAGGATTAGCAATAGGGCCTGCAGGTCTGCTTGCAACTGCAGTAGGTGCTGGTGTGTGGCTTCTTGCAAGAGACCAAATGAAAGAAGCCGAAGAACAGGCAAAAAAGACAAAAGATATTATTGATAAAACCAATGAAACATTTGCAAAGGCATCAACAGAAGAAATCAGAGCAGAGTTAATTACTCTCAAAGAAAGATTAAAGGAAGTAACAAAGTATGGCATTACAGCCAATAAGGCTATGCTTGAATTATCAACGCAGAAGTTCTTATCTCGAAACGGCGTTTTAGGTGGAAATGTTGCTGGTTCGATTAAGGAATTAACAGCAGAGGGCGAACACGTTAAAAAGATAAAAACAGAAATAGCCACTCTTGAAAAAATGCTTGTTAATTTAGAAAAAGTTGAAAATGCAACAAATTCAAAGGGTAAAAATGGCAAAGCTAGTGGCAACGGAGCAAATGCAAACGAAGATAGAATTAAAGCTTTGGTTGCAAATATTCGTGATCAGATTAAATACCTTGGTGCCGATGGAGAGAGTTTTATACCAGTCATAGATAAGTGGATTGCTAAAACTAAAGTTTTGTCTGATGATTGGAAATTGCTTAAAGATTTAGGCAATGAAATAACAGAGAACAAAGAAAATAAAATTATTGAAGATGCAAAAATAGAACGCAAAGCACGAGAGAAAGAGGACGCAGAATATAGCAAGAAGTTAGAGCAGGAACAAGCTAAGATTGCAAATTCTTTTAATGCTTTGCAGTGGGGAGAACAGCAGGGGCTTATTTCAACAAGTAATTTTGTAAGCCAGACTAAGGCACTTTTCGCAGACCTCTTGGAAAAAACAGGGCTTTCCATGGAAGAGTTTGCAAAGTGGCCAGAGCAACTAAAAACTTATTTTAGTGCAATGCAAAGTGCTATTGTTCAAGAAGTTGCCCCAGCAATGGAGCTGTTAAAGGGCAAGTATGAGCAAGGCATGATGTCACTGGGAGAATATAAAGAAGCACTTACATCTTTGATGAGTGAGTATGGAAATGTTCCCCAAGTAGTTAAGAACATAACTGAATCATTAAAAGGTGCAGATTCTTCTATTTTAAGCTTTAAGAACTCTCTGGGGTCTATGCTAAAAGACGCAACAACCAATTTTAACAACTTAGGTTCAAGTGCTATGGGCGGAGTTATAGAGAGCTTTAGCCGTTTTGTTGCTTATGGCGAAGATGTAAGTGATACGTTGAAAAGACTTGCACAGGACGTTGCCTATACAATCACAAAAATGTTTTTGCTAAAAGCTGTTATGGGCTTGTTTGGTGGTCTCTTCGGAGGGGGAAGTTCTGCACCAAGCATAGCAAGTGCTTTTACTCCTGGTGCTTCTTTTGGATCTGGAATGGGGCAGGTTATAGGTGGACAATACTTTGATGTACCGACTTTTCACACTGGTGGAATTGTAGGTCAGAACGGTAAAAAATGGGGACTAAGAAGTGATGAAACATTAGCTAAACTGCAAACCAATGAAGCCGTTTTATCACGAAAGGATATGGCAAGCCTAAGCGGTGGTGGAGCTGGCGGTGGAGAAACTCACGTACATTTGAATGTACAAGCCATAGACTCTAAGTCCTTCAGAGACTTTATGACAGATAATCGTGGAGTTCTTGAGGGTGTAGTTTTAGACAACATTTCACGCAATGGTAGCATAAGGAAAGCCATTCAAAGAGGTGGGCACTAATGATTGAAACTTTCACGTGGAAACCATTTGAAGTACCAAAGGTAAAGTATGGCCACATTGTTAAAATAAGTATGTTTGAAAGCAGAAAAGAGCAACGAAAATATGTAGGACGCAAGCCCACAGAGTGGAGTTTGACATTCAAAACAACATTTACAGAAATGCAACAGATCCAGAGTTTCTATCAAGCACGTGGCGGAAGCTTTGAATCTTTTTATTATGTTGACCTGTATTCGGGCAATAAGTATTTAGTTCGTTTCTCTGATGAGGATTTAGAAATATCTACTCAGTGGAAAAAGAACGGCATGTTTAGCTTTAAGTTTGTGGAGGTGTTATAAATGCCACGTGGCGGTGATCAATATTTAATCGAAGCGGTTAAAGATGAGATTTCTCCAGTTCTGATGTTACGTATTATTGATGTCCCTAAGCTCAATTCTCCCAGCGAGACGTTAAGCCTCTACTTTAACAACATAACCCCCGACCAGGAGACATGGGACAAGTGGACGTTTGACAATGATGGGGCTTATATTGACTGGATTAACGAAAAAGGTACAGTCTCAAGATATTACTCTATTGGCTTCACCTACTCTGGCAACGAACGTTCCACGGACAATTCGATAGACTCAATTACAGTCAAAGTAGATAATATCAATCAAAGATGGTCTGTTGTTGCCAACCAGTACATACTTAATAATGCTCAAGTTGAGGTTTGGAGATGTTTCCGCAATACTCTTGATTTCAACGAAGACGGAGGACAGCTTATCTTTGCTGGGCACGTTAAGTCGGCTCTTATTGGCGATGCAGCCATCGACCTTAATATTACTCCGGACTTCTCTCTGAAGAAGCCTGCACCACGAAGAATGTATTGGCCGTCAGATTTCCCATATTTGCCGTCATCGAAAAGTATTACCAATCCGATTATTGAGGGCTAAATATTATGAATATAGATAATTACATTGGTATTCCTTGGGAAAGCGGAGGACGAAGGATAAAGGGCTGTGATTGTGTTGGTTTGGTTGCACTTGTTGCAAGAGATATATTTGGTTACGAAACAGAGAACATCGAAGAGACGTGCGAATGGTGGAACTCAGAGAAAGACATAAACTTAATAAAGGACGTTGCCACGTTGGTAGATAAACCACAACCTGGTGATGTCCTTGTTTTTACTTGTATGAGCAATATCCATACAGGTATTTTTATCGAACCAAACAGAGTATTACTTATGTTCCGCGGTGGAACATCAAGGGGTGTTAGGTATTCTGACGGACTACGCAAGAGAACTATTTCTATATATCGGGGGGTGAGAAAATGCCACCAGCAATAGGAGCAGTTGCAGGGCTATTGGGTTTTGCAATAGGTGGAGGATTTGCTGCAGCCGCAGGAACTATATCAATATTTGGGTTATCACTTGGACTTATGGAATGTATATCTCTGGGTGCTGCAATCGGTAGCTTGTTCGTATCAAATAAAATGGACTTATCTGCCGGTTCAACTCCTAACTACGCATTTGGTCCTCACTCCAATACTAAGTCGCAGTTACTCCCAATACCTATCGTATATGGTACTTGTAGGGTATCAGGAAACATCTTCTTACAGCGATTTTATGATGATTCAAAGCAAGAAATGGACTTGTTTGTTGGATTGTCTGAAGGTACCGTGGGTAACATATATGATGTCTATGTAGACGACAACAACATGACCTCTCCCTTTGCAGGAAAGAATGTTAAGTACCAAAAGAGAGTACAGGAAAAAGACGAGGAAGACGGCGGATATAGTGTATCGTGGGAAGACGTGACAGAAGGTGAATACAACACCCTAGCAGATTATGATCGGCGAATCCTAGGCGAAGACGGAGCAAGAGAAGAGCAGAAACTTAAAGACTGTGAATGTCGTGTGCACTTCGGAGATCCAGGACAAGGAGTTGACCCATTATCATTAGGTGAGCTTAATTATGGTAATACTGCTTTTGTTGCGTTGCATCTCAAATTACAAGATGGCATATCAAGTAATCCTGTAATCACTTCCATGGTAGACGGAATAAAGGTTCGCACTTCGGTTGAATCAGCAGACAAGCATTTTACCCGTAACCCTGCGTGGATAATATACGACTTCATGACCAACACACGTTATGGTTTGGGCATTCCAGAAAAGTACATAGACATATACAGCATCGAAGAAGTTGCTTTATATTGTGATACTTTAATAAACGGCAACCCTAGATATACATTAGATTTAATTATAGATAGCCAAAAACCAGGAATAGACCATTTAAGTGATATGTTAGCTTGCTTCAATGGCTATATAATTTGTGATTCTAAAATTAGACTTCGAGCAGAAAAAGAAGAAAACGTTTCATTTATCCTCACAGAAGATAACATTATTCAGAACTCTTTTCAGTGGTGGCAGAAAGCCGATGAAGAGTGCTACAACAGAGTAACATTATCCTGGATAGACCCAGGGCAAGGTTATGAATCTGTAACATCTGTATATCAAGACGAAGCAGACATCAAGGCTCGTGGGATAGTCGAACAATCTTACACAATGCGAGGAATTACACGTAAGGAACAAGCAGACAGAATAGGAACGGAGTTTCTCAACAAAGCTCGTAAAGTTCGCAATTTGTGTTCCTTAGGTGTAAGTATCAAGGATTCAGGCATTGAAATAGGAGATGTAGGGCGAATAAGATTCCCTCTCTATACAGGTTGGGAAGATAAAATAGTTCGTGTAATATCATCTAAAGAAGACGGCTCAGACGAGATACAGCTTACTTGTATAGAGTACCAAGGAGATATATACAATGGGCCCGTTATAGACGGAGGAACCACAGAAAATTATCCAGTTCGCGTGTCTGAAGACATTACAGAATTAAGACTCAATGGTAGCGGATATATTGAGACCGACGGGCGATATGTACCTGGTGTGTACGCAACGTGGCGACTTCCTACCAAGTTTGCTTGTATGAGTATATTGGTATCTTATCGATTAGCAGATAAACAGGGAGACAATCCACCAACCTTTAGCAGTAAATTTACAGAACTGCCCAAAATAAACGGAGATAGCACTTATTTAGACATTACAACCGGAATAAAAAGCCAATACTACGTTGAGGTTAAAGTGCAAGGTGTTAAGTCAGATGGAAGTAAAAGTGTTGGCGACAGTGCTATTTGCTATGTATATAGAGATACAATCGCCCCGGATAAACCCACATCACTTACGGCAGAGGGTTGGTTTGGAAATATAATCCTTGATTGGGTGCTCCCAACTGACCCAGATCTTTCTCATGTTGAAGTTTGGGAATGTGTATCAGACGATAGGGACAAAGCAGTTCTTGTAGGAGAAGTAAAAGGAAACAGCTACACACGTTACACATCTTCGTTCCAAGGCCGATACTATTGGGTGCGTGCGGTCGACTACTCAGGCAACAAGAGCGAATGGAATGCGTTGGCAGGAACATTTGGTTACTCTGAGCAAGAGAAACACGAAGACTTAATGGAAGTTTTGCTCCGTAAGAATCCTTGGTTATCTGATGCAATGAAAGACATACAATCAGGACTAACGCAGGACGTAGAAAAACTGGCCGAAACAATATTATCTGCCAATGCGACCTTATCAGAGCACACAGACGACTTAAAAAAAGGAATTGCAATAGCAAAAGAAGAGCTTACAACCACCATTGAAGAGGGTTTATATGCCGAAGCCCAAAAGAGGTTAGAGCTTGCATCGGCATTGAACGAGAACACCGCAGCTCTCCAGCAAGAACAAACAGCACGAGTAGACGCAGACAGTGCATTAAGTTCTAGCATAGAAACGCTAGTTACTTCTGTTGGAGATAACACCGCAGCTATACAGGAAAGCAAAGAAAGCATAGACGGAATACAAGCCAAGTGGGCATTAAAAGTTGATGTCAATGGTAAGGTTGCTGGAATGGAACTCATCGGCACAGAAGAGAGTTCGGCGATGATATTTAACGTAGACAGCTTTCTTGTTGGTAACTCGGACAACCCAGTATTTGCAATAGGTGTTGTTGATGGTGTTCAACGAATATCGATGAGAAACGTGTATATACAAGATGCGTCGATATCTACAATTAAAATCCAAGAAAATGCTGTAGTATCGTATACAGTAATTTCTGGTGGGGCATCACCAGAACTAGGTTCTGGTAGTTGGCATGAACTAGGCAGATTGATAATTCCTAGTTGTGTTGCAGGCAGACCCTTATCCATAAACTGGGCAAATATCTATTTTGATAAAGAATCTTCGGCTAATTTAGGTGTATGGATATCTCTTAATAACAGTAGCTGGACTTTATTGAGGGAATACGTATTGTGTACGAATACAGGCATAAATGGTAGAAGCGTATCGTTCTCTACGAATATACATTACACTCCTAATAGTAATTCAACTTTGTATTTTAAATTTGCTGTTCGCACGACTGGCGGAGATCCTAACTGTTATCCTTATGCCTATATTCAGGAATGGAACGCAACGGCGTTCCACTATAAAAGGTAGGTGGGGAAATGGAGTACATTTCTATTTACGATAAAAATAGTGGACGTATCATAGCTACTATATCTAGCACAGAAGCAGAGACATTTAACCTATATAAATCGATGTATTCTTACGTAGATGATAAATATAATGGTGATGAATATTATATCAAAAATGGTATACCTACAAAACGTCCTCAAATGCAAATAATATCATCTAATAACACTCTCACTGGCTTACCAATGCCATGCACAGTAGAGTGTAACCGTCACACATACACAGTTGATGATTGTGTTTTTGAATACGGTACACACATAAGCGGTACGTACAAAGTAATAGCTAAAGCTTTTCCATATCTTGATTGGGAGGGAGATATTATTATTGAAAATAACACATAATCCAAGTAATGAGGAAATACGAAAACGGCGTCAAGAAGACTATTTAGCCTTATGGCCAATAGATAAACAACTAGAAGCCCACGCAGAAGCAAGCATGGGAAGGCAAGAAAAACTTAATAAAATGATGGGAGACTTCGAGCAAATCCGCTCGAAGCTCCCATTTTTTTATAACTCAGATGAGGAGGTATAAAGGGTGACACCATACAAAGAGGGAACTATAACAACAACTGTTGGATCTAACGTTGTGGTCGGTGTTGATACATATTGGGGTACGCAAATAAAAATCGGTGACAAACTAATATGTGCACCCGACAAGTGGTATGTAATCATAGAAGTTACGGACGATGAACACGTCAAGCTTCATGCAAATGTAGACGTTGCGTTGTCTAACATTACCTATCTAATTGCACGTGACAGTGCAGAATGGGGGAGCAATGCTTCCACAGCCGAAACCGTAACAGAACTAATGCGGATATACAAACTAGGGTTAGAAGCTCCAATAGTAGAAGTTGGAAAAGCTAAACAAGATGTTATCAGTTTAAAATCTGACACAGAGTTAATAAGAGATGAAACAATAACCGCCAAAAATACAGCTGTAAGTTCTGCTGGTACGGCAACACAAGCAAAAACAACGGCGATAGAGGCTAAAAATCAAGCCGTGCAAGCTAAAACTGGAGCCGTAACCGCTCAAGGGTTAGCGGAGCAAGCAAGGAACGAAGCAGAAACAGCAGAAAACTCAGCTATTACGGCTAAAAACGAAACCATACAAGCAAAAGCAGAAACTCTACAATCCCAAACAACTACAGAAGAAGCAAGAGACGTAACTTTAATAGCTAAAGAAGAAACACTAACAGCTAAAGACATAACACTACAAGCACAAGCCACAACAGAAAAAACAAAAGCAGACGCAATAACAGAAATAAACGAACTCACAGCAAAATCAACAAGTGACATAGAAACAGCTAAAAAAGTCGTAACAGACATACAAGCAGATGTAGTTATCAAACAAACAGAAATAAACCAAACATCAGCAACTGCTGTCACAGCAAAAAACGACGCAGTACAAGCAAAAGACATAACACTACAAGCCAAAACAGAAACCGTACAAGCAAAAGACATAACCTTAACAGCTAAAGACGAAACCCTAACAGCCAAAGTGAAAGTAGAAGAATTATTAGACGGAATAGAAACTGTACTTCCAGCTACAACAGAAATAGCAGGAAAAGTAATGCTTGCAACACAAGAAGACATCACAGCCGCTAACACAACCAAAGTCCCAACAGCAGGAGCAGTAAAACAAAAACTAGACCCTATACTATCTGAAATAGAGGTTCTTAAAAGAAGAACAACAACAGGATATGTAGATAATGCTAGAAAAGCAAACACAGCAATTAACGCAGAAAAATTGAATGGATACACATCTAGTTATTTCCGCTGTTCTAATGCATGTAGTTGGACGTGTTCGTCTAATTGTACAGGCTCTTGTATGGCAGGCTGTACTGCTTGTAGTTCTTGTACAGGAAGTTGTACATCTTGTACAAATGCTTGTAGTCAAGCTTGTTCTTCTGGTTGTAGCGGTACCTGTACAACTTCCTGTGCAGGCTGTGGAGGACGTGACTAAAATGAAATACGAAACATTATGTTTAGACATAACAGAGGATTGTAATTTTAAATGCCCATGGTGTATACAAGAAGACGTAATACAAGGAAGACCACACGTAAAAGGGCAACTTACTGCAGAAGCTCAACGAAAGCTATATGAACACATAGACACAGAAGAACATAATATGTTCAGCTTTCATGGTGGTGAATGTACGCTCTACCCTGAAAAAATGCTAGAAATAATGGACCATATCAAAGATAAACAACCAAAAGCTAAACTAAAACTATTCACAAATGGCTCTCTACTTAGCAAATCTCTAGTAGAGAGCTTAAATAAAAGAGAAGTTGAAGTATGCGTCTCCGTATCAGCAAGAGGCTATAAAGATGTCTTACATCTAATAGAAAAAAGTAACAACCCTACAACTGTAATAAAGAATATAAAAACACTAAACAAATACAACATACGTTTTGTAGCAGGAAAAGATGAAGGTTTTGCTTATGAAGCACTATACCTACATACCATCTTTGAATGTCCGATAGAAATAGACCACGATTACACACAATTTACAGAATGGACAGAAGAAGACTTGAAACACTTTGAAAAAGAAGTGGACTTACTATACAAACTGCAAAACAACGGTTGGAAAGTTTATGCTGATGTTATGGGTTCACGCTTAGACGCTTGTGATTGCCCTAGAATGAACATACATTTCTATACAGATGGGCGTTTTGGACGTTCAGCCAAATATCATGCAGAATACAAAGTCCCTGGTTGCTCTATGGTACATAAACTACTAGGAGCAGAAAAATACAAAGAATATTACAGAATACTTACTAAATACATTGAGGTATAACTATGTCAAAAGACACACAAGGATATGGTAATCCTGTAATGGAATACTACAGAGGTATAGGAGCTCCTATAGTAGTACGCAAAAAAACACATCTACGAATACTTTTAGGACAAATAGAGAATAAATACAATTTTCCAAAAGCTATATTAGATACAGACGCCTTTGAATATGGTTATAGAACCTTTCTGTACAATCCTAACAAAGTAAAAAACAACGGTAAAAGGATTGGCGATATATGGCTATCGCATAGATGGATTGAGAATTTGACCCAAAATATGGAAGAGGTCTTAGGACATATTCAACTAATAGTGGAATATCTAGGAACACCACTAAAAAACAAAAAAGTATATGCCCCAGTAGCTTATGCACCTATGCACTACTTACCAACAGACCCTGTAGTGTATCTAGTATTAGATGAGAATATTAACTACACACACACAAGATACTCACACAAAAATTACTACAAAGAAATAAAAATAACAGACGAAAAAACAATAGGAGACCTGTACATAAACGCATGGAAGTATCAATACGAACCCACTACAGATACTTTTATACGGTTACCTACTAAAGGAGCTATTGTTAATGCCTTAAATGGTTATATGCAAAGCATATCTGTAAGATATGGTGGTTCGATATACGACAGAATAAGTGATATGTCTCGTTTAATACTATATCTATACTCCAAAGTAGCACTAACAGATAAAGAAAAAGAACTACTAAAACCAATGCTAGCAGAAATAGAAAACACAAATGACATAGCACACATAGCTCAACGTGAGGGGATACTACAATCCTATATACGCTGGATAAAAAACAATCCCGAAGAGTTCGTACGTAAACAAAGAGATATAAACGAAGAGGAAGATGAAGACTACGAATGGTGGGTATAAAAGGAGAAATGAAATGAATAACTTAGATAAAGTAATAATGCGTTACGGTGTACCTCCTTATGCTGTAGACAAGAAAGTAATAGACGAAATAATTAGAGGTGATGGAATAAAATGTATAATTACAGAAAAAAATCCATCAAAAGATTTAACAGAAATAGATAATATACTAGTTGAAACTACATGGACTCATATAGGTTACGATGAGAAATATTTTAGGACACCTTTAAATGGAAAGGTATATGTCCCTCGAAGAGGATACACTTTAGGTATTCCTTGTAACGAAAGTTTCGGTTTAATGAAAGTAGGTATAGAAGATGTACCACAAGAAGATAAAGACTACTATCTGTATACAGAAATAGAGTACGTAGAAGAAAAAACAATAGGAGATATATATCGAAATGCGTGGAAATATCAATATAACTTCTATACGAATACTTTTGTTCGGTTGCCTGAAAAAGGAGCGTTACAACAGCTCCACAAAATATTAGTAGCTAAAGAGATTTTTAAAATAAGTGGCAGTCCATACGATAGACTTGCTGATTATGGACGAATTATACTTTTTATCTTAAGTAAACTAAACCTTACAGAAACAGAGCAGAAAGTATTCAACTCGTACCTACAACACGTTCCATCGCTAGAGAACTTGAACGATGTCATATACAGAGAGAATTATATACAAGATATTGTAGATGACTACAAGAAAATAGGTGAAACAAATGACAAAAGTTAATAGCTTCAGAAAAAGTGGTGGTAATATCAAAACATATCAAATACTTACAAATCTTAACTGTAATCTAGCTTGTAAGTACTGCTACGAAAACAAATGTAACAAAGTGAATAACATAGAGTCGATTAAAACCTATCTGACTGCTTTATACGAAAGAGACTACGGTATTAAATACGAAGATGAAGAGCTTCCTTGTGTGATGATTGACGTTATAGGTGGTGAGAGCTTTCTCTACCCTGAACTACTAGATGAAATGTGTGAACACTTACTATACCTAACTAAGATGTATGAAGTAGGTGGAGACTTCGTTGTGAACATCACAACTAACGGAACACTCCTTACAACCAAACCAGTACAAGACTTCATAATGAAATGGCGTAGTCACTTAGCAATAGGACTTTCCATAGACGGAACAAAAAAAATACATGATACAGCTCGTGTCTATCCTAATGGGGCAGGCTCATACGATAAAGCTGTAGCTGGTTGGGGCTGGTTAAAGCACATATTACCGCCATGTAGAACAGGAGTTAAAGCTACTTATTGTCACGATACAATTAACAACTATGGTGATGGCGTTATTAACTTAATTAAACTAGGCTTCACCGATATAGGAGCTAATGTCATATTTGAAGAAATATGGACAGAAGAAGACACTGTAATAATTTACGAGCAAATGAAGAAAGTTGTCGATTACATCGTAGACAACAAACTTGAAAAAACTGTACATATTTTCCAACTCAACAACAAAGAATTAGACATAGCAAATTATCAACCTAACACAGGTCCTAAAGATAAAAATCATTGTGGTAGTTGTACTCACATGTTGTGTTTGGGTTTCGATAATAAACTGTATGGCTGTAACCGTTTCTGTACAATGGAGAACCCTATACCTCTAGGAGAACTAATAAATGGAAAAATAAAAATCCATAACACACAACTAATAGACGAGATTGCTAACCAATACAACCACTGGCACGAAGACTGTAAAAAATGTGGCATAGGTCAACAATGTCCTAGTTGTTCAGTAATACCCTATGAGAAATATCCTGATAACCCAATGCAGTTTTTTCGAGAAAAACCGCAATGTGGCTTTACAACAGCGATGGTAGCTGCAAGAGTATACTTTTCTAGGAGGTTATTGACTTGTAAAGACAATATAGTATAGATATAATCAACACAGAGGTGATTACTATGTCACAAACACTTGTTGAGATATCAGCAGATCCTTTTTATTGTGAAAGCAACATCAAAGAGCTAAAAGAATCAATTAGACAGGTAAAAGAAGGGAAAGTTGTCTCGTTTTCTATGAATAGCCTTGAGGCTATGGAAAAGTAGAAAGGATTTATAATAACAGAGGAGCTACTCATAACGAGTGGCTCCTCTGTCTATGTGCAGACTATTTGCTTTTTGTTACTAAATGGGCATCTCTTTTAATTTTTTCTACTATAAGCAGTTCTGCCCATTCTGGTGGGGTTCTTTTTTCTCCTTCCCAGTTTTCAATAGTGCGTTTTGGGATTTTAAGCCAATCTGCAAGGGCTTGCTGTGTAAGTCCTGCTTCAAGTCTGGCTTGCTTAATGGGGGTGTTTTTCTCTTCCATTGTTTTACCTCCTCCGTTCTTTGTATTTATCGTAAAGATACAAAGAAATGTAGGCTACATACAAACACCATTTTACTTTCTTGATCGGAGATGGAGTAAACATATCTCCATCCAGTAGGTCAAATAAAACAATTAATGTTGCTCCAAGTGCCATTACATCAGTTTTTTTCATTGGTAGTTGCGGTGATAGATACACTTGTGTTATTATTCCCATAAGGGAGTCGGAGGGTTACCCCTCCGACTGTGGGGCTTGCTAGAATTTTTTCTTAATCAATTGGACGATTGATATTATGTAGAAGATTATTTCTAGCAAGTTTTTTATTGTTTCTATCACCGTTTCACCTCCTTTCTCAATGATTATATTATATCACCCAACGGGTGATATGTCAACACTTATTTTAACAAATAATAATAAAAAAATTAACCGATACGCTTATTGCGTGTCGGTTTTTTTATGCCAAAAATTAAAGGAGGTTCATATATGAAGTCATTAGAAAAGTCATTACATTTTGTATTTGGTTCAGAGGGTGGATATTCTAATCACCTTAGCGATAAAGGCGGAGCTACAAATATGGGGATAACCCACGGGACATTATCTAAGGCATACAGCTTGCGAATTGTTAATCATAAAGATGTAACAAAGCTTACACGTGAGGAAGCATCCAATATATATCAGGCTTTATATTGGAACCCATCAAAGTCAAATAAAATGCCAGAACCTCTATGTACTTTGCACTTCGATGCAGCAGTTAATCATGGAGTAGGTGGAGCAGGCAAGCTACTGCAACGCACAATAAACAACTACGCAAAAAAAGCAGGGATTGCTCTAACTCTTAAAGTAGATGGTGCAGTTGGAGCAAGAACTTTAGCAGGCTTATTTTTATGTATAGAATATAAAAATAATTTAAAGTTAATATGTGAAATATATGTAAATGAAAGAGAAAAATTATTTCATACAATAGTAAAAAACAATCCAACGCAAAAAGTTTTTCTTAGAGGTTGGTTAAACAGGGTAGAAAAAAACAGGAGGTATATAAATGCGTATTACGCTTGAAAACATTAGTGCATATATTGCGATAATAACTTTTGCCGTTGGGATATTAAAAGTATTTGTGATGGGACCTCTCAAAGAAAGCCTTGTTGAACTTAGAATTTCTATAGAAAAGTTAAACGAGAGATTCTTAATGGCGGAAGAAAAACAAGATGCCTTGCGTGAAAGGGTTGTAGCCGTTGAAGCAAGTGCTAAACAAGCACATAAAAGAATAGATGAAATTAGAGGTGAAATATAATGAACATACTAGAATTGGTACCGGGAATAACAGGCATAATCGAAAAAATAATACCAGATCCAAATAAACAGCAAGAGCTAAAACTAGAACTGGCAAAAATTGAAGCACAAGAAACGACTGCCAGACTTGGAGTGCTAGGCAATATGCTGGGACACAAAAGTATGTTTGTTGCTGGAGGTATTCCTGCTCTGATATGGCTTGCTGTAATATACATACTTGCTAACTACATATTATTTCCACTTCTTGGTGGTTTCGGCATGCAAATTGAGCCAATATCACTACCAGATAATTACTGGAGTCTACTTAATATAGTTGTTGTTGGATTATTCGGGAAGAAAGTCATAGATGGCAACGAGTGGCGGTTTGGCGATAAGTTAATATCTCCGTCCAAAGCTCAGACAGATGCTGCTGCTGCTAAAGGTGATACAATCCCAGTAGGAAATAAATTTAATTATAACGACATCGAAGAGGTAGACAGAAGACTTAAAGAACTAGCAAAAAAATATGAAATAAAAGAATAAATAATAAGGCAGGGCTTACGCTCTGCCTTTATTTTTTTTGCCTAAATATAAATAAATATATCATAATATGCTTGACACATTAGCACGATATGCTATGATATAAACATCAAAAAAGGAGGTGAAATGGTGAATGTGGACGAGGAAACAAAACAGCTTCTTAGAGATATTGCAACATTCCTTAGTTTAATAATCTCAATCATGGAATACGCAAAATCTCGTAAGAAGCAGAAGAAAAAGCCAAAGCGAAAACGCTAGGGCAAGAGAGGGAAGTCCCACTTCCCTCTCTAAAGTATACCACATTCACTGTTTTTACATGAAAAAAATACTGTATTATTTTACACCTGTTATGCTTGTGCTATTTGGATTTTTATTTGATTGGGATAGAGAGGGGCTTTCTTTCACTCTCTATGGTATCTCTCTCGGTGTTTATGCAATAACTCTTTACGAGAGATTAAAGAAGGAGAAGTAGAATGAACTATGTTCCAGGGCTCAAAGGAGCAATTCAGAAAGCGAAACTAACCCAATCAGAGTTTGCGGAAAAAATGGGAGTTACAACTGTAACCATATCACGTTGGGTAAGAGGAGAGATAGAACCCTCTATCAGCAATGTATATAAAATTGCTGATGTTCTCAATTCTTCTGTGGTAGAGATTTTAGGACTATCACTTGAAAAACAATCCGGATGCACAATGCTAGTCACGGAAAGTGAAGCAAAAAGAATAATAACAATCGAAATAGATAACCGGTGATATTTTCACCGGTTATCTAAATTTGGTAATGAAATAAAAATAGATTATAATAGATTTTAAATCTTAAAAAATTAAGGCAAAAAAAGCTTCATTAAAAATCAAACCGTACCTTTAACCGTACCTTTTTTTAAGGTACTTTTTAAAAAGGTATTGCAAACAGTGTCTTTGTTCTTATTATGGGGTACGCACACGCCTCCGCCACTGTATGTTTTAAGTGGTTCTCGTTAAATCCTGTTATCCTCAGAAAATGAGTGATAGCAGGATTTTTTTGTGTCCTAACTTTTCAAATAGTTATATTATATATCTTGAATATTCAAAACAAATGAATATCTTGCCCATGGGGAAGACTTAGTAATCGTTACATCTCATACCACAACATGTAAGAAGTGTTCGCCCTGGGGCGGTAAGATATTATCTCTTACAGGTGAGACAAAAGGCTATCCAACAATGGAAGAAGCTAAGGCTTCTGGGTTATTCCACCCAAATTGCAGGCATACATATAGCTTGTGGCTAGAGGAAGATATATATGATGAGTTTGTGAAGGAAGATGTTCAGAAAAAAGAGCAAAATAATAAAATTAATATGGACGTTTTTAAAAAAGGAACAACTAGAAATAAATACGACGAATATTTTGCTTTAATAGAAAAATGTACTAACAAAAATATACAAAGAATGTATGTAAGCCATGCTGACGACTTATCTAAAGTTTTAGAGACTCAAAAAAGAGGATTTTTTTGTGAAAGCTCCAAAATAATTGAGTGGAGAGTTCGCCCTCAAGAGTATATAGACGCTGGACAGCATAAATATTCAACCCTAGCCCACGAATACGGGCATGCATTTGATGTCCTTGTAAAATTTGACGGATTGACTTATAAGGAAATTAATCGTTTAAAAGAAGCTCTTGGTTTGGGGGAAACAGCAAGCTATTCACTCCAAGAAAAACCATCGTTAAGTGACGTTTTTTTAGATGCACTTAGAAAAGATAAAAAACTCTTAAGGCACTCTTTCGCAGACTTAAAAAAAGATGTAAGCAATAATGACCATTCAACGGCAGGTGTGCAGGATTGTGTAACTGGATTTTGGGGTAAAGCCAGAACTGGCATGCACCATTACCATGAAGAAAGTTATTGGAATAGGTGGTGGTATAATACATTTATAGAAAATGGCTTGGATGATAAGTTTGTAATTAAAAAGAACAAAGACATTCTTAAAAAGGTCTTCAAAGAGTTGGGATTAGAGGTGAACAACCAGGCTTTAGTAAAACAGCAATGCCGAATATATGAAACAGCGTCTGAAACATGGGCTAATATAACATCAGCTGTTACGACAGAAAGTAAAGAGCTAGATAGTATTAAAAAGTATTTACCAAACACTTACAATGCATATCTAGAAATTATTAAAAAAGCTAAAGAATAGGAGTCGTACTAATGGCTATTAAGTATCAGCATTTTGGTGATGGATATGGCTGTGGTTATGAAAGTGAAAACTTTAGTAAATACAGGGAAAAAATTGACAAAAACTTAACGATAACGTGGGGTTATTTTGATAAAAAAACGGAAACAGACATAGAACAAACCTTACATAAATCTTTAGAAAATGGAGTTGATTTCTATAACAATGCTCCTGATTACATAAAAAAAGACATGGAAGAATATAAAAGGCTTGTGGAAAGAGGAGTGCGGTTCTAATGACGCTTGATTCCATGCACCTTGTTCTCTATGCAAGCAACCAAATAACTAAATAATTTAAAGACATTAGCCACTCCGTAAGGGGTGGCTTTTTTATGTCCAAAATACGTTACCGATAACGGAAAGTCGGGAAAGGAGTTTTTTATATGTTTAGAAACAGTAGATATTTTTTACAACGTTTAATGGAGGACAACGGCGGTGCTGGTAATCCTCCAGGAGGAACGGGAAAGACTTTTACTCAGAGAGAGTATGAAAAGCTTAAAACAGATTAGGTGAAGTTTAAAAATCGGCTGAAGATAAATGATATAATTAAAGTATCTAAGTAATAAGGGGAATGTAAGGGCGAAATCTCTCCATAAATGCCAAATCTAATTTTGATTCTTATTTTATAACCAATAATTAAAATAAATTGGAAATAGTGTGCTTTCAAATATTAAAGAATCTGCTTTTACTCAGTTACCATTAAAGACTTAAAAATTATGTGAATATTACGAAATAGATATCAATGGATTTTGGGTCTCTCTGTGTATTTTTTCTAAAAATTAAAAAAGTTAAAATAATTAGATAATAATAGTATAATATTTGCTATATATAAATCTGTAAACTATGTTATTATCATAGAGTATGAGGGTGAAAAGATGTTTATTACAATAGAAGGTATCGATGGTTCGGGAAAATCTACTCAGGCAAAAATGTTAAAAGAATGGATTGAAAAGAGAACAGATACAGAGGTTGTTTTAACAAGAGAACCTGGAGGATGGGAGCATGGCACTCTCTTACGTGAATTAGTCTTGAATGGAAAGCTATCGCATCCATGGAGTGAAGCATACTTATTTATGTTAGATAGAGCAGAGCACGTTGCTACAGTGATAGAACCTGCTTTAATAGAGAATAAAATTGTTCTTTGTGAAAGGTATCATGATTCAACATTGGCATACCAAGTATGGGGAAGAGGACTAGATAAAGAATCTCTTATAAATATGTACAAGATTTCAAATTTTCCTGATCCAGACTTGAAGATCCTATTTGACGTTGATGCCTCTATTGCAATTAACAGGTTTAGAAAAAGAGGAAAAATAGATTCAATAGAATCAGAAGGCTATGAGTTCCTTTCGAGAATTCGGAATGGATACCTTTCTTTAGCTGACAGTGAACCTAAGAAATGGATTAAGATTAATACTGATAATAAGAAAATAGATGATATTTTTGCCGAAACAATTGATGAGATACTCTCTAGGGAGATTTTCTAGATGAACAAAAAAGTTTCTGAATATATACTTTTATCAAATGCATGGGCTCAGCTTAGTAAATCAATTGATGAAGGGACTTGTTCTCAGTCAATTTCTGTTGTTTTGCCGCAAGTTGTCCAAGAAGAATTTGTTTTGCTATTTGCAAGAAAATTGCTACTGATAGAAGACGTTCTTAACTGCCCTGATTATCTTTCTGTAGGTAGTTTTTTAATTACTCCAACTATAGAAGATTCAAGGTTGTTGCGCTCAGAATTACCATTGGCCCCAACTGTAGCGAAAAAACGTCTTGCAATAATTTGGGAGGCAAACAAATTGTCTCTTGAGGCAATGAACAGTTTGCTAAAAATTACTGAGGAACCACCCAAAGATTCATATTTGTTATTCATTTCTTCTGAAGATAATTTGTTACCTACCATAAAAAGTCGTGTTTGGAATTTTTATATTGAAATACCTTCTGAAGCTATCCCTAACACATCTTATCCCCAAACAGATGATGACTGGTGCTTATGGTTTGAAGCAACGAGTAAAAGTACGCCTGAAGAAATATTTATAGAAGTGAGTGCATGGATTACTTTCTTACTTAATGATAAGAATCCTATAATGGCTTTGAAATTAGAGAATGCACTTAGATTTATTCAAAAAAAGAAATTACCTGTAACAATGATAAAGGACATATTTTATTGTCTAATTAAGGAGGATTTACCCTGTGAACAAATATTTGGCAATATTTGGTAAACCAAGATACCTTGGAATTATTGAATATGAAGAAAATATATCTAAAGGCGAAGCTGTTATAGTTGAATCTCATAGAGGAGAAGAAATTGCTATTATAGCTGGAGCTATAGACGAAGAACAAGAAAAAACATATCGTTTACTACGCAATACTTTAGAACACGGTGACTTGAATACCAAAAATACTGAGCCTGTTGTTACTGATCTGAAGTTTATATCTCACACAACAGAAGAAGAGTTAGACGAAAGTGAAGGATATAGACAAGAAGAAAACGAGATTCTAAAAAAATCTAAAGAATTATTAAAACCACATGATTTGGACATGAAAATGATTGATGTGGAGTTTCTTTTAGGTAAGAAAAAATTATTTTTCTATTTCTCATCTGAACAAAGAATTGATTTCAGAGCTTATGTAAGAGATTTAGCTCGTGAATTTAAAACAAGAATAGAGCTAAGACAAATAGGAGTTAGAGATGAAGCTAAAATTATAAGAGGAATTGGGCCGTGTGGACAGCAATGTTGTTGTAGTTACTGGCTAAATCAGTTTGCTCCGATTTGCATAAAAATGGTTAAGGAACAAAATTTGGCCTTGAATCCTGCAAAAATCTCTGGAATCTGTGGACGACTTATGTGTTGTATGTGCTATGAACATAATGTCTATCATGAATTATGGGAAAAATTACCTAATCCTGGAACGAAGATTAAAACACCTAATGGCAATATAATATTGCTAGGTATTGAACTACATAAGCAAAATGCTAGGTGTTTTGTGCCAGGAAGAGGAGAGATAAAGGTTCCTATCAATAAATTTGAAGAATTTAAAGAAACAGTAATGTCTGGTAAAGAGTGGATTACAGAAGAACAAGAAGAAGTTTCTTCTATAGTATTTACATATGAAGAAACTGATGAAGATTCAAATATAAAAAAAATAATTGACTTAAATAATTCATCTCAAATTAAAGAAAACACTGTACCTGAAAACAAAAAAGTTATTAATCACAGAAGAAAAAAGGTAAAGAAAAGTTTAGATCTTGAAATAAAAGAAAAAACTTCTATGCGTACAGATGAACCAACCGATGTATCAAATGAGACAAAAAAAGTAAAAAGATTCAGATTCAAGAGAAAAAGTTCTAAGGTAAGTTAGCTTTAGTAAAAAATATTTATGAACGAGGTATTAAAGATGGGGTTGTTTAATTTTTTCTCAAAAAAAGTTGTTAACTATACTAATAAATGGAGCCAAACCGTTGCAAATCTGTTTTCTGATGAGCCAATTAATGAAATTTTTTGGAATAATCTTGAAGAACAATTATTGCTAGGCGACGTGGGTTATGATTTTACTGAAAAAACGATTGACACTCTAAAAGAAGTAGTTATAAACAGAAGAATATCTAAAACGTCTGAGCTAAGAGATGTCTTTTTTGAGATACTCGTTAAACAGCTTAATGTTATTCCTAACATGGGTAAACCTCTTTCAATAGAAAAAGAACCATCTGTCATAATAATGATAGGTGTTAATGGTAGTGGAAAAACAACAACAGCAGGGAAGCTTGCTATGCAAATGAAAAACGAAGGCAAAAAAGTTTTATTGGCTGCCGCAGACACATTTAGAGCAGCCGCAATTGACCAGTTAAAAGCATGGGGAGAAAAGACAGGAATAAGAGTCGTAGCTCAATCTCCGAATAGTGATCCAGCTGCAGTGGTTTACGATGCAATAATGGCGGCAAAGTCTGGTAAATACGATGTTGTAATAGCAGATACCGCAGGGCGTTTACATACCAAATCAAATTTAATGGATGAACTATCAAAAGTTAACAGAGTCGTTAATAGAGAAGTTGATGGGGGAGCCGCCGAAATACTTATAGTACTTGATTCTGTAACAGGACAAAATGGTTTTGCACAGGCTGTTGCATTTAACGAAGTAATGCCAATTACAGGAGTGGTTCTTACAAAGTTTGACAATACATCTAAAGGTGGAATAGTATTATCCATTGCTGAAAAATTAAAACTTCCTATTCGATATATTGGATTAGGTGAGGGTGTAGATGATTTAAAGCTCTTTGATTCAAATGAATTTGTTTCGTCTTTATTAGGATCGGACGATTAAACGGTTTTTACAATGATAAATGACAATCTAAAAGAACCTCTCGTAAAAAAAGTATTGGCATTATTGTTACCCAAAAATAATATTAAAATCTTTAATTATGTATCTGAATTGTTAAGAGCAGAATGGGGAGAACCTGAAAGGATCAGTCCTAGAATTCCATTTATTTGGACAAATTATTACACTGATATTTCTCCAGAATTAGACAGATGTTTTTTTTCCTATAAAGGAATGCACAAATTTTCACAGTTACCTGATTGGAAAAATCTTACTTGTGAAATAGAGCAAAAAACTGGTATATTACGAAAAGTTAATCTTGATCCTGGTACTATTGATGGGGCAAGATTTGTTTTAGCTTCAACAAAAGGACAAGCGCATCGTATATATTTAAGGGATGGCATCTTTGCTGAAGTAACATTATGTCGTAGGAAGGGACATTGGGAGAAGTTTTTCTATACTTTCCCCGATTTTAAAAGTGGTGTATATGATTCTTGGCTAGAATTGTTGAGAGAAGATTGGAAAAAGGGGCATTATGATCTTATAAATAATAAATAATAAAATGGAGGCATATCTATGATTCCGCGTTATGAAACGAAAGAAATTAGAACCATATGGTCTGACGAAAACAGGTTCCAAAGATGGCTTGATGTTGAGTTAGCAGCGTGTAAGGCTTGGAATGAGGTTGGAGTTATCCCTAATGAAGATTTAAAAAATATTCTTACAAAGGCTGGGTTTAGTGTACCAAGAATTCATGAAATAGAAGAGGTTACACAGCACGATGTTATAGCTTTTGTATCAAGTGTTGCCGAAAAAATTGGTGAATCAGGAAGATTCGTACATCTTGGTCTCACAAGTAGTGACATTATTGATACTGCATCCTCATTGCTTTTATCAGATAGTATGGATGTTGTTTTAATGGAACTTAAAAGTTTACATAAGATTATTGGCAATAAAGTTGTTATGTACAAAAACACACCATGTCCAGGACGTACCCATGGGATTCACGCGGAGCCGACAACATTTGGGTTGAAACTTTTAAATCATTATGCAGAAATAGAAAGAGACATAAAAAGGATACAGCAAACAGCTTGCGAGATAAAAGTTGGTAAGTTGTCTGGTGCAGTTGGAACATATGCGAATTGCCCTCCAAATATTGAAAAGAGGGTATGTGAACTACTAGGACTCTCACCTGACCTTGTTGCTACACAAGTTATACAAAGAGATAGACATGCAAGAATTGCAACTGATATTGCGATTTGTGGCGGATCATTAGAACGACTCGCTTTAGAAATAAGACACTTACAGAGAACAGAAGTACTTGAAGCTCTCGAACCATTTAAAAAGGGACAAAAGGGATCTTCTGCAATGCCCCATAAAAAAAATCCGATACTTTGCGAAAGAGTTTGTGGTATGGCGCGTCTACTAAGAGGATATTCTGTTCCAGCTATAGAGAATATAGCTTTGTGGCATGAGCGTGATATAAGCCACTCTTCAGTAGAAAGAGTAATTTGGCCCGATATTTTCCATACAATCCATTATATGATTAAAATCTTGTCCAAAGTAATTGATGGACTGGTTGTAAATCAAGATAAAATGCTTGAAGATATTGAAATCACAAAAGGACTTTTATTCACAGGTCGCGTGTTATTGGCTATAATTGAAAAAGAGGAAATAAGCAGAGAAGATGCGTATGCGATTGCACAAAGTAATGCTATGAGATGTTGGAATGAGAAGATTCCATTGCTTGATTTACTCAAAGCAGATAGTAGGATTACGAAGATGTCTTCTGAAGAATTAGAAGCGTTGTTTGATTTAAACTATTATTTGAAGCACATTGACGAAATATTTGCTCGTTTCCCAGAGCTAAATATATAAAATAATTACTTAAAATTTATGGAGGCGTATTAAAATGACAGCACCTGACAGAAATATTGCTCTTGAAATGGTACGTGCTACAGAAGCAGCGGCAATGACGGCTGGTAGATGGATGGGGCGTGGCGACAAAAATGGTGCAGATGGTGCCGCTGTGGACGCTATGCGCTTTATGCTAAACAATGTAGCAATGGATGGCGAAATAATTATTGGTGAAGGTGAAAAAGACGAAGCCCCTATGCTTTTTAATGGTGAAAAGTTAGGGCTTGGTGGAGCCCCACAAGTGGACATTGCTGTAGATCCAATTGATGGGACAAGACTTACAGCTGAAGGTCTCCCAAATGCAGTAAGTGTTGTTGCGTTCGCAGAAAAGGGAACTATGTACAACCCACAGCATATTTTTTATATGAATAAAATTGCTACTGGTCCGAGAGCTGCACATGCCATAGATATTGAAGCAAGTGCAGCTGATAACATAAAAGCTGTTGCAAAAGCACTAAATAAATCTGTTGAAGATGTAACTGTTATTATACTTGATAGACCAAGGCATGAAGAATTAATAAAAGAAATTAGAGCAATGAAAGCTAGAATTAGATTAATTCGTGATGGTGATGTAGCTGGTGCTCTATCAACATGTAAGCCTAATTCTGGTATTGACCTCTTAATGGGCATAGGTGGTTCTCCAGAGGCTGTAATTACTGCTTGTGCAATTAAATGTGTAGGTGGAAATATGCAATGTAAGTTGTGGCCTAGAAACGAAGAAGAAATTGCAAAATGCAAAGAAAAAAATATGGATATAACAAAAGTTCTAAAACTAGACGATTTAGTAGCAACGGACAATGTCTATTTTGCTGCTACAGGTGTAACTGATGGTGATTGGGTAAAGGGCGTTAGGTATACTGGAGATGCTGTCTATACTTCATCATTGGTAATGAGAGCCAAGAGTGGAACAATCCGCTATATTGATGCAATACATAATATAAAAAAACTTAATGAAATAAGTGGAAAGAGATACGAGACTGGAGATTACACTCCTTCTTTCCTATAATTTTTATATATAAAAAGGGCGTCAATAGACGCCCTTTTTTAGTAATAATATTGTTATTTACGATAAATTTTTATATTATTTGAATAGGAGTTAAATCTTTGAGTAGAGAAGAACTAATACAACTAATTAAATCTTTCCCTGAGAAGCCTGGGGTTTATCTCATGTACGATATTGATGAGAAGGTCATTTATGTTGGAAAAGCAAAAAAATTAAGGCGTAGGGTTCTCTCATACTTTAGGCATTCTAACTTTTCTTCCCCAAGATTGAAAAAATTGGTAGAAACAATAAATGATATTTCGACGATAAGAACAGAAAGTGAAATCGAAGCTTTAATACTTGAAAACAGATTAATTAAACTTTATCAACCTTTTTTCAATGTTGATTTAAAAATGAATGAAAGATACGCATATATTAAACTAACACAAGATAAATTTCCACGTTTAGTAGTCACTAGACAAAAAATTAATGATAATGCAATATATCTTGGCCCTTATGTTAGAGTAAGTGAAATTAGAGAGCTTTTAAGATTGATTGAGCGATATTTACCACTTCGTTCTTGCAGTCAAAACATAGATAAACAAAATAAAACTAGACCATGTATGCGCTATTCTTTAGGGCGTTGTTTAGCTCCTTGTGCAAAAAAATGCGATGAAAATGAATATAAAGATAGAGTTGCTGATGTCTTAATGTTACTTAATGGCAATTCATTAGAACTTATAGAGAAATTAAGAAACAAGATGGATTTCGCAGCAAGAAAATTAGAATTTGAAGAATCTGCAAAAATTAGAGATACAATGAGAGCAATTTGGAGAGTTTCAAGACAGAGAAACAATATCCCAGATATTCCATATGGAAAAGACGATTATTGGGAAACTTTAAATTCAATTCAGAAACTATTTAAAACTGACATATTACCCTGGAGGATTGATGGTTTTGATATCTCTCATACATCAGGAGAAAACACTGTGGGTGTTGTCGTTGTGTTTGAGCAAGGATATCCTAACACTGGTTTATATAGACGCTTTAACATAAAGACTGTTGATGGAATAGATGACTTTCGTTCGATAAAAGAAACAGTGTTAAGACGTTACTCAAGGTCATTAAAAGGGCAAGAACCATTACCTCAATTAATACTTATAGATGGTGGTCCCGTACAATTAGAGTTTGCTATAGAGGCACTTAATGAATTGAACATTAAGAACATTCCAGTCTTTTCACTAGCTGAAGAGTTTGAAGAAATATATCTACCCAATAAAAGAGAACCAATCGTTTTGGAAAAGACAGACCCGGTGTTAAAATTATTTCAACAGGTACGAGACGAAGCACATCGTTTTGCAATAACATCACATCGCAATTTAAGAGAAAAAAAATTTAAAAGAAGTGCATTAGAGGAAATTCCGGGTATTGGGAAAAAAAAGGCAGCTCAGTTAATAACGACATTTGGAAGCTTAAAAAATATCCTAAACATTTCACTTGAAGAATTATCAAAAACACCTGGAATTGGCGAAAAATTGGCAAAAAAAATTCATGAAAAACTATCAATAAGAGCATCAGATGAAGCGCCGGAGGAAAACTAAATGAAGGAGACTATTTTTTCACAAAAAATTCAAGATGAATATTTCATGAACATTGCTCTTTCTCTGGCAAAAAGAGGAATAGGTAGAACATCTCCTAATCCCATGGTTGGATGTGTAATTGTAAAAAACAATGAGATCTTGTCTTATGGATGGCATAAGTGTTACGGTGGACACCATGCTGAAGTTAATGCTGTAAAGAAACTAACAACGTCACAACTAAAAGGCTCAACTGTCTATGTTACTCTGGAACCTTGTAGTCATTATGGCAAGACGCCTCCATGTGCAACCTTACTAGTAGAGAAAAAAGTAGGTAGAGTTGTTATAGCTATGGTAGATCCAAATCCTAAAGTAAACAATAGAGGAATAGGAATATTAAGGACCGCTGGAATACAGGTTGATATAGGTATATGTGAAGAAGCTGCAAAAAAATTAAATAAAGGTTTTATTAAAAGAATACAAGAAAATAAACCGTGGGTAACAGTAAAAATAGCAAGTTCATTAGATGGAAACATTGCGTTAAAAAATGGTGAAAGCAAATGGATTACATCCGCTGTTTCTAGAGAAAAGGTGCACCAGTTTCGCTCAGAGAATGATGCTATTATAACTGGCATTGGTACGATAATTAGTGATGATCCTGAATATACAGTACGTCATTCAGATGGAAATTCACCTTGCCTAATTATATTAGATAGGAAATTTGTAATTCCTGAAGATGCTAAAGTTTTAACTAATACAACAAGAAAAATTGTGATATTTGTTGATAATACTGTGGATCCTATTAAAATAGATAGATTTTTGAAAAAAAATATTAATATTTTTAAAATTGACAGTGACATTGAAAATATTAACTCATATCTATTATCAAAAATATGTGAAATGGGAATAAATTATTTAATGGTAGAAAGCGGTCCTACCATTTCCAATATGATTATAAAAAATGGGCTTGCAGATGAACTCTTATTATTTGTAGCAAATAAAATAATGGGAAATGGAAAACATTTTGCTGATAACATTGATTTAGATTTAATTGAAAAATCATTTATAATACACAATATTATGGTTCACATATACGAAAATGATGTTATTATTAGAGGTGAATTTTAGTGTTTACAGGACTAATAGAAACAGTTGGTATACTACAGACAATTAAAAAATCGAACGATGTTTGGCTTTTGACGTTTAGGGCTCCATCTATATATGATGGGTTACATTTAGGGGACTCTGTTGCTATTATGGGAGCCTGTTGTACTGTTGTATCTTTGAGTTTTGGCTCATTTTCAGTTGAAATTATGCAAGAAACAATCAATAAAACAAAGTTAAGCTTAATCAATGAAGGTGACCATGTTAATCTAGAACGTGCAATGTTACTTACGTCTAGATTAGATGGACATATTGTTTCTGGACATGTTGATGGTATGGGAAGAGTTTCTAAGATTGAATCTTTTGAAAAAACAAAAATAATGTATTTTTCTGCTGAAAAAGAAATTTTATATGGAATAGTTCCTAAGGGATCTATAACCATAGATGGTGTTAGTTTAACTGTTGTTGATGCTACTGATGAATACTTTTCTGTTAGTTTAATACCTACAACTATTAAAGATACAACATTATCTAGTTTAATTACTGGAGATGTTGTAAATTTAGAGACAGATATAATTGGTAAATATATAAAGAAATTTATAAAAGGTCTAGATGCAGACAAAAATAAGCCTGCAAAAGGGCAGAGTAATTTATCTATGGATAAATTACTTGAGTATGGTTGGTAAATTTCTAAAGAGGGAGATTTTAATTTGTTTAATTTAATAGAAGAAGCCATTGAAGATATAAAACAAGGAAAAATGATAATTGTTGTAGATGATGAGAGCAGGGAGAACGAAGGTGACTTGGTTATCGCTGCCGATTGTTGTAGCAGTGACAGCATAAACTTTATGGTGACACACGCTAGAGGATTAGTTTGTACTCCTATTTCTGCTCAACATGCAAATAATTTTAATCTTCAGCCTATGGTTGAAACAAACACTGACAACCATGGGACGGCATTTTCCGTTTCAGTTGACGCTTCAGATGGTACAACTACAGGTATTTCTGCAGAAGAAAGGGCATTAACTGCCCGAACATTAGCTAATCCGAACTCTAAACCTCTTGATTTTAAGAGACCAGGGCATATGTTTCCATTGATAGCGAAATCGGGTGGGGTATTAAAAAGAGCTGGTCATACAGAAGCTGCTGTAGATTTAGCTAGAATAGCTGGTTTTAATGAAGCTGGAGTTATTTGCGAGATAATGAACGAAAATGGTTCTATGGCGAGGTTACCTGAATTACTTAATTTTGCTAAGGAGCATGATTTAAAGATAATATCCGTGGAAGACTTAATTAGATATAGACTCTCAAGAGAAAAACTTGTTAGAAGAGAATCTACGATACATTTACCAACAGTATGGGGTGATTATATTTGTCATGCATATACTGCTCCTTTTGGAGACAACCCAGAAGCCTTGCATCTTGCTTTAGTAAAGGGAGATATATCAGATAATAATCCAGTTTTAGTTAGAGTACATTCTGAATGTTTTACTGGAGATTTATTAGGTTCGCTTCGCTGTGATTGTGGACCTCAGCTCCATAATGCTATGGAGCTGATAGAAAAAGAAGGACGTGGTGTGTTATTATATATGCGTCAAGAAGGAAGAGGAATTGGACTTCTTGCTAAGCTAAAGGCATATGAGCTACAAGAAAAAGGATTAGATACAGTAGAAGCAAATGTAGCTCTTGGATTTGCACCTGATTTAAGAGATTATGGAATTGGAGCTCAAATATTATTAGACTTGGGAATAAAAAAATTACGTCTTATGACAAATAATCCGGTAAAAATTACTGGTTTAGCTGGTTATGGCTTAGAAATACTAGAACGTGTTCCTATAGAAATTAAGCCAAACGAGTATAACGAAAAATACTTAAATACTAAAGTATGTAAGATGGGACATTTTTTACATATATAAATAATAATTTAAATGGAGATGAATATAATGCAAATTATTCAAGGTAATATGATTGGGACAAACTTGCGTTTTGCAATAATTGCTTCTCGTTTCAATGAATTAGTAACAGGAAAGTTGATCGAAGGAGCAAAAGATGTATTGCTAAGGCATGATGTTCGCCACCAAGATATTGATGTATATTGGACCCCAGGAGCGTGGGAGCAACCAGTTGTTGCTAAAGAAATTGCACTAATGGGCAAGTATGATGCAATCATAACTTTGGGGGCTGTGATAAAAGGCGACACTACACATCATCTTTATGTTGCCGGTGAAGCTGCCAAGGGTTTAGCTCAAATAGGACTTGAACATAGGATTCCTGTTTGTTTTGGGATATTAACTTGTGACAACTTAGAACAAGCTCTTATGAGAGCAGGAAGTAAGGCTGGAAACAAAGGCGCTGATACTGCTCTTTCAGCCTTGGAAACAGCTAATTTATTAAAGAATATAAGAGAATCAGTTAAAGGAGGCAACTAGTAACTAATGCTTGATATTAAATGGATTCGTGAACATAGTGAAGAAACAAGAAAGATGTTAAAAAACAGAAATAATACATTTCCTCTAGACCAATTTTTAGCTCTTGATACAAAAAGAAGAGAAGAGTTAGCAAAGGTAGAAACTTTAAAAGAGAAAAGAAATGCTGGAACGAAAGAAGTAGCTGTACTAAAAAAGTCAGGACAAAATGCTGATGAATTAATGGATGAGATGAGACTTATTGGTGATGAGATAAAAGTTCTTGATGATGAAGCAAATAAAATACAAGAAGAGCTTGATTTATTAGCATTGTCTATTCCAAACAGGCCACATGAATCTGTTCCTATTGGAATAGATGAAAATTTCAATGTGGAAATTAGACGTTGGGGAGAGCCAAAAGAATTTGACTTTACTCCCAAACCACATTGGGATCTAGGTGAAGCACTTGGAATAATTGACTTTGAAAATGGAGTCAAATTAGCAGAGAGTAGATTTAGTATATTAAAAGGCAATGGAGCAAAGATGGAGCGTTCCTTGATGAATTTTATGTTAAATCTTCATACAGGAGAACATGGGTTTACTGAGATAGCTCCTCCAGTTTTAGTTAATTCAAAGACAATGCAAGGTACAGGCCAGTTACCCAAATTTGCAGAAGACCTTTATCGTTGTGTAAATGATGATTTGTGGCTAATTCCTACAGCAGAAGTTCCTCTAACTAATATTCACTCTGGTGAAATACTAAATGAGTCTGATTTACCCAAGTATTACTGTGCATATACTCCATGTTTTAGACGTGAGGCTGGATCATATGGTAGAGATATGAAGGGCATTTTAAGACAGCACCAATTTGACAAGGTTGAAATGGTAAAATTATCTGTACCTGAAAAGAGCTATGATGAATTAGAACACATGACGAATTGTGCCGAAAAAGTTCTGCAATTACTAGAAATACCATATAGAGTAATTTGTTTGTCAACTGGAGATATGGGATTTGGAGCATCTAAAACATATGACATAGAAGTTTGGATTCCGAGCCAGAATTGCTATAGAGAGATAAGCTCATGTAGCAACTGTGAAGATTTTCAAGCGAGAAGAATGGGAACTAAATACAGACCAGCTGATGGTGGAAAATCAAAGTTTGTTCATACATTGAATGGTTCAGGAATTGCAATAGGTCGATGTCTCATTGCTGTAATGGAAAATTATCAAAATGAAGATGGTTCTATTACTGTGCCAAAAGTGCTGCGCCATTACATGGGTGGGATAGAAAAGATATCATAAATGGGAGTCCTATTAGGACTTCCATTTTTACAAATTTATTTTTGACTGAATCAGGAGAATCTATATGCAATTTGAGATGAAGCACCTTACATTACTGTTAGTCCTAGTAATGTCATTATCGTCATTTGTGATACAAAAGATATTTAAAAAATATTTAGAAAGTGACCAATATCATTATCTTAAAGAGGTTACTATTGTTGGTGTTTGGGCACTGATGGGTATATGGGCTTCAGATGGAGCATTAAGAATAACAATAGCTACTTCTATTATTGCTGCCTGTATTGGTTTTTGCCAAAAGGTTTTCAAAAATAAAAATTTGAAATTTTTGTATCTTCTGCTTGCGCTAGGCTATTCAATCTGGGGGCCACAAATAACGTTTATTGAATTTTCTAATGGTGAATATTACAACTTATCTTATGTAACTTCGATTTTGATTTCAATCATATGGCTTACAATTACCCCATTGTTTCTGCAAGGACTAGATGAAACGCCTGGAATTTGTGGCATCTATATTACTTTTACATGGATTTTAATTCTAACAATAGTCCTATTTGGTTCTAGTAACTTTCAAAATTTATCTTATGTTTTTATATTTGGCTTAATTATTATATTTAGTTTTTGGAGTAGACATTTGCACCCATATAGAAGACTCACAGAACCATTATCTGCCTTATGGGGTACATTAATATCTGGGTTGTCTATTTTTGCTATTAGCTCTGGGACAGATTTTTTATCTCTAACTATTTTACCATGTAGTCTGTATGTAATACCTGTTCTAGATATTGTTATAAGTATATTTACTGTTATTTTTTTTGAGAATCCAAAAGAAAATTTTATGTTTTATAAAAGTATATTAAAGACAGGTGCTAACCATATAAATGCTTTGTTGCGTATGGTGTTCGTATCCTGTATTATCCCTTTATTATTAACATTTGTTTTATATGGAGACTTTTTAGGCTCAAGGATACTTATTATGTACTCAAGTATTTTCTTGATAATAATAACTGTATACAAATTACTTTACATCAATGACTCTGTAGATTTTGTAAGAAAACCTAAATTATGGGGAATTGAAGTTGATAATATTTCATTGAATTTTGCATTATCAAAAGTTGAAAACTTAATTTTTAAAAATAATAAAGGAAATATAATTGTAACTCCAGATGCTTTAGCGGCTTTACGAAGTAGAACTGATAAACTCTATTCAAATATTATAAAAAATGCAGCTTTAGTCCTACCGGATGGAGCTGGATTAATTTTAGCCCTTAAATTACTGGGCACACCAATACAAGAAAGAATTCCTGGTGTCGAGTTTACAGAACATTTATGTAAAAAAGCATCTTATGAGGGTTGGGGTGTTTGGTTTTTGGGTGGATTACCAGGTATTGCGGAAGACGCAGCAAAAAAACTAAAAGAGAAGTTCCCGTCCTTAATCGTTTCTGGTGTTAGAAATGGTTTTTTTGATGACGGCGATATAAACTCAATTTGCAGTGAAATATCTGAAAGTAATGCAAAAATTTTATTCGTAGGATTAGGAGTACCCAAACAAGAGTACTGGTTGTCTGAAAATATCGAAAAGACAGGGGTTAATATTGGTATGGGAATTGGAGGGACAATGGATGTCATCTCTGGTAAATTAAATAGAGCTCCTAAAATTTGGCAAATGTTTGGAATGGAATGGCTATACAGAGTTATTCAGGAACCTTATAGATGGCGGCGTGTATTAAAACTTCCAATTTTTTTGTTATATGTTTTTCTTACATTATTTCATATGGATTTTTATAAAGAAACTTTTGATATATCTGAAAACAAATAGGAGAGTGTCCAAAATGAAAATGGATAAACTATTAAAACAAGCTCAAAAAATGCAAGCACAGATGATGCTTGCACAAGAAGAGTTAGAAAAGACAGTTGTAGAAGGCACATCTGGCGGTGGAATGGTTAAGGTTACTGTAAACGGGAATGGCGAGCCCCAAAAGATAAGCATATCCCCTGAAGTTGTAGATTCAAATCAAATAGAAATGTTAGAAGACTTAATTTTAACCGCATTTAATGATGCTATAACTAAAAGCAAGACTATGGCAGAAAATAAAATGAACTCTGTTTCAGGCGGAATGACTTCTGGATTTCCTGGAATCTTTTAGTTTAAATGATAAATTTACCAGATCCAATACAAAAACTAATTAAACTTTGGAGTAAGTTGCCAGGTATCGGGGAAAAAACAGCTAGAAGAATGGTTTTTTACGTTCTTTCTCAAGATAAACAGTGGATTAAAGATTTTTCAAAGTCACTGTTAGAAATAGCTGAAAATATTCATCATTGTTCCGAGTGTGGCAATATCACAGATCGAGATCTGTGTACAATTTGTACAGATAAATCACGAAATAGTTCAATAATTTGTGTAGTAGAAACAGATGAGGATTGTGTTGCTATTGAACAAGCAGGAATATATAATGGTCTCTATCATGTCCTTGGTGGTCATATCTCTCCTTTAGAAGATGAAGAATTACCTAAAGATAGCCTAAAAAAATTAATTGAAAGAATTCGTTCTCTTAATATAAAGGAAGTTATCTTGGCAACAACACCAAGAATTGAAGGAGACTTGACTGCTTTTACAGTTCAAGAGTACCTAAATGGTGTACCTGTTAAAATATCACGCCTGTCGTATGGGTTACCAGTAGGTGGATCAATTGGATTTGCAGATAGAGTTACTTTGCATATGGCACTTGAATCTCGCAAAGAAATGTAATTGGAGGGGGAGGAACTATATAATGTCTGAAACAAGCTTATCTACAATAATGAGGCACTTTTTAAAAGTTGTAATGATTTTAATTTTTGGGGGTATTGGGTATCAATTATCAAAAATAGTTGTAGAAAATCAGTTTTTCCCATCTTTGACGACAATACATCCTATTTATACATATGTCTTTATTATTATAATATCATCGTTATTTGGATTAATCATTGCTCCTTTATTTTGGTATTTACTTGTAAAAATATCCCAATTTTTTGAGATAAAATTACAAAATATAAATATTTTTGATTTACTTGCTAGTTTACTTGGCTTAATCATAGGTTTAATGCTTGCAAATTTAATAGCATTGCCTATGTCAAGGATTCCAGGTAGTATTTCTGTCTATATTTCAATTCTTTTAAACATATCTTTTGGATATTTGGGCTTGAGATTTTTTTCGAAACGTAGGAAAGATTTTTTTAATCTATTTATAAATTTTAGTGACATTCGGTTAAAATTACCCAAAATTAAAAAACAAGAAAAAAGTGAAAGTGATTTTAAATATAATGAAGAAGAATTTTCCACAGCAAAAATACTTGATACAAGTGCAATTATTGACGGGCGTATTTTAGATGTAGCAAGAACAGGTTTTCTTGAAGGGAAGATTATCTTACCTCGATTTATACTAACAGAATTGCAAAGTATCGCTGATTCTACGGATCCATTGCGTCGTACTAAGGGTAGAAGAGGACTTTCTGTTGTAGCTGAATTAAAAAAAATAAACAATGTTATAATTGAAATCCCAGAAACAACACTTAAAGAACTTGGAAGAGACAAGGTAGATGAAGCATTAGTTGTTATGGCAAAGAACCTTAATGGTAGAGTTGTTACTACTGATTATAACTTAAATCAGGTTGCTAATATTGAAGGAGTTTTTGTCCTAAATGTAAATGATTTGGCTAACTCACTCAAACCTTTACTATTACCTGGTGAAAACATTGATATAGATATAATCAGACAGGGTAAAGAACATAATCAAGGGGTGGGATATCTTGATGACGGAACTATGTTGGTTATTGAAGATGGTCAAGACAGCGTAGGTGAACGTGTTACTGTTACAATTACATCAATGTTGCAGACATCAGCAGGTAGAATGGTTTTTGGGAGAATTAAATAGACATGAATTCTAAGAATAACTTTCTGAACAAAACTTGGTCGTTTATTCTAGTTGCTGCAGGAGCTGGAGCAAGACTTGGTGGAGAATCAAAACAATTTCGATTTTTAAATGACAAACAAGTTTGGAGATATTCTTTTGACATAGCTCAATCCTTATTATTAAAAGGATTTATAGATGAAATAGTAGTTGTTTTTCCTCGAAGTGTAGATATAACTACCTCTAATTTTAAGTTTAAAGATAAAAGAATTAAATTTATATATGGCGGTGACACTAGATCTGAATCTGTAAAAAACGGTTTGTCTCTATCTGTTTCCACTAATGTTTTAATACATGATGCCGCACGTCCTTTTTTGACAGAAAAATTATGTCTAGACCTAATTAATATTGCAAATAAAACAGGGGCGTCTATCCCGATATTAAAAGCAACAGACTCAATTAAAATGTTACATGATGACAATTCTTTATTACCTTTAGACAGAAATCTAATTTTTTTAACACAAACACCGCAGTTATTTATTAGAGATAAACTACTTTCAATCATTTGTGACAACAAGGATTCTTATACTGATGAGGCTACAATTTGGATTAATCATGGTGAGCCAATTGCTTATAGTAATGGAGAAGAAACTAATTTTAAAATTACCACACAATTGGATTGGGAAAGAGCTGTATATATGACACAGAAAAATAGAATAATAAGAACTGGTCATGGTTTCGATGTACATCAATTAGTTGAAGGTAGAGATTTAATTTTAGCCGGGATTAAAATTAATGAATTTGATAGAGGATTACTAGGACATTCTGACGCAGATATCATAATTCATGCTATAATGGACGCTTTACTTGGAGCAGCGGGTGAGCCAGACATAGGCACCCTCTTTCCTTCAAGCGACATAAAATACAAAAATATTTCTAGTGTTGTTCTCATTAAAGAAATAATTGAATTGCTTACTAAAAAAGGTTGGCATGTTGAGTGGATTGACGTTACCTTAGTTGCGCAAATTCCAAAGCTTGGTAACCTTATTCCCAAATTTATTGGTAATCTAAATAAATTATTCTCTGATACCATTGAGAAAAGACATGTTAATCTAAAAGTAAAATCTGGAGAGAAGTGTGGCAGCGTAGGCCGATGTGAGTCAATGGAGTGTTACGCCGTTGCAACAATATCGAAATAAATAAATTAAAGTGAGGGAGTATATACGATGAATAATTCATTACCTGAAAACAAGTTTGTACCATACCAAGGATTCACTTTTGATGATGTCTTATTGGTACCAGGATACAGTGAAGTTGTTCCTGCAACTGTTAATGTTGTAACTAAGCTTACACCGCAAATTACATTAAACTTGCCAATATGTAGCGCAGCTATGGATACAGTAACAGAAGCACGTCTAGCTATTGCTTTAGCTCGTGAGGGTGGTATCGGCATATTACACAGAAACCTTTCAATTGAACAACAAACAATTGAAGTCGATAAAGTAAAGAGATCAGAGTCGGGAGTAATTGTAGATCCGTTTTACAGACATCCTCAAGATTTAATAAGAGATGCAGTTGCATTAATGGAGCACTACCATATATCAGGAGTTCCTGTCGTAGACAAGGATATCAAACTTGTTGGAATTATAACAAATAGAGATCTTAGATTTATAACAAATCTAGACCAGCCAATATCTAATGTTATGACTAAAGAAAATCTTGTTACAGCTCCACTAGGAACGACGTTGGATGATGCTAAAGCAATACTTATGAATTCTAAGGTTGAAAAACTTCCTATTGTAGACAATGACGGAGTGTTAAAAGGACTTATTACGATAAAGGATATTTTAAAAGCTAAAGCATTCCCAAATTCAACAAAAGATTCACACGGTCGTTTACGTGTAGGAGCTGCTGTAGGTGTAGGCGGAGATGTTTTTGATAGAGTCGCTTCTCTAGTCAATGCTGGAGTTGATGTGGTTATCGTTGACACTGCTCATGGGCATTCCAAAATGGTAATAGATACTGTTAGAAAACTTAGAGAAACCTATCCATCTTTGCCATTGATTGGTGGAAATATTGCTACAAAAGAGGCCGCAATTGCTCTAATTGAAGCGGGTGCTGATGGCGTTAAAGTCGGAATCGGTCCAGGATCAATCTGCACAACAAGAATTGTTGCTGGTATTGGTGTCCCTCAGGTAGCAGCTGTAATGAATGTTGCAGAAGCTGCTCATAAACTGGGTAAAACTGTAATAGCAGACGGAGGATTGCGTTATTCTGGTGATATAGTAAAAGCCCTTGCTGCTGGAGCTGATGTCGCTATGTTAGGTTCAATGTTTGCTGGTACAGAAGAAAGCCCAGGAGAAGCTGTTATCTATAAAGGTAGATCCTTTAAGAGTTATAGAGGAATGGGTTCATTAGGGGCAATGAAAGCTGGATGTTGTTCAGACAGATATTTCCAAGAGGGTGTTGTTGGAGATAAATTGGTACCAGAAGGAATTGAAGGAATGGTCCCCCATAAAGGACCGATAGCAGCTGTTGTATATCAAATGGTTGGTGGAATAAGAGCAGGCATGGGCTATGTTGGTGCTAAAGATATGAATACTTTGCATGAAAATTCAAAATTTGTTCAAGTGACAGCAGCATCAATGAAAGAAAGTCATCCTCATGATGTTGTTATTACTAAAGAAGCACCAAATTATTGCGCAGAATAAAAGAGTTGACATATATAAAAATTAGTATATAATACTTACCTGTTGGGCGGTTAGTTCAGAGGTAGAACGCTACCTTGACACGGTAGAGGTCAGAGGTTCAATTCCTCTACCGCCCACCATTTTGACTAATAAAAATGATGAATTCAGATTTTGAATTCATCATTTTTTTATATTTATAAAAAATTTAATAAGTTAATTTAACCTTATATAACTTTTTCTCCTTTTTTATATACATTTAAAATTGAATTAGAACCAGCATGGTATGCAAGAATAGTTGGAGATTCACCATCAAGAACAATGAAATCTGCTTGTTTCCCTATTTCTAAACTACCAACAATATTATTCCTGTTTATTGCGTATGCAGCATTCAAGGTACTAGCAACTAATGCTTCGTTTACAGTCATATTCATATTCATAACAGCCAAACCAAATACAAAAGGCATCGATTCACAGAAACAGGACCCTGGATTGCAATCTGTTGCTAGGGCAACCGGCAAATTACATTGATCTATCATTAGTCTAGCATTTGCGTATTCTTTTTTTAGACTGTATGCTGTTGCTGGAAGTAATACAGCAATTGTATTAGCTTGCCCCATAGCTTTTAAGTTATCTATGTTAGCTGCTAATAAGTGTTCTGCCGATGTGACAGCTAATTCTGCTGCAAGACTGGCGCCACCTGTATCAAAAACTTCATCTGCGTGAATTTTTGTTTTTAATCCAGCTTTTTCTGCTGCTTGTAGAAGTTTTCTGCTTTCGTCTATAGTGAAGACACCTTTCTCACAAAAAACATCACAAAATTCTGCTATATTTTGTTTAAGGACATCTGGAAACATTTCTTTGATAATTAAATCAATAAACCCCTCGTGATTATCCTTATATTCACTTGGAACAGCGTGAGCAGCCATAAAAGTTGCAACAATGTCTAGTGGAGTAGTGTCTCTTACTTTTTTTATGGCCGATAGCATTTTTAGTTCTTCTTCTTTAAATAAACCATAACCACTTTTTATTTCTATTGTTGTAGTACCTGAAGACATGGCTGACAAGACAAGGTCTCTTGTTATAGATACTAGTTTCTCCTCAGTAGAATTTTTAACAGCATTTACAGATGACAAGATACCGCCATCGTTTTCTAGTATTTCAAGATATGTTGCTCCTTTTAGTCTCATATCAAACTCTGATTCTCTTCTATTCGCAAAACACATATGTGTATGTGGATCAACAAAACCAGGGATGATTGTTGCACTGCACATATCTATAAGTTCAAAAACTGAATTATTATTTGTGTTGTTTATTATAAGTTCATCTTTTGTGCCTATGTCAATAATAATTCCGTTACGGACATAAATAGCTGAATTTCTGTACTCTTTAATTATATTTTGGTCTTTTCCAAAAGAAGGCTTACCTGTATCAATTGGCGTGTATATATTTAGATTATAGAATAATTTGTCTGATGCATTCATTCAAGCTCACGCCCCATAATATCTAATAATCTAAGTTCAAGTACCTGATCCATTTTGAAGTCAGTAATTTGCAGATAATAAGCAGCAGATTCAATTAATGCCTGTGCTGGTATCATCCCATATACTTCTGTTTCTAAAACACTAACGCCCCATCGTTTAGCTTCAATTTTTATTAATTCAAGGACTCTATATAGAGAATTTTTTTCATAGTCAACTAGGTTAAGACTTACTTGTACTATTTTTCTTTCATCTAAAGAAAGTCCAATCCCTTTTACAAAAGCTAATCCTCCAGAAGAAGCTCTAACATTATTGGCAATTTTTTTAGCAATATCTAGTTCGGATGTATTAAGATTTACATTAAATGCAACCAAAAACTTTCTTGCACCAATTACTGTTGCCCCAGAAGTAGGATGTAGTGAATTGCTCCCAACGTCAGGCTTGCGAAGAGGATTGTTTTTGACCTCTTCTTTTAATGTCTCATATTCTCCTTTTCTTATTACTTCTAATTTTTTTCTATTTGGTATTATTGCTGCGTCTTCATAGTAATAAACTGGGATGTTCGTTTCTTCATAATATCTTTTAGAAAAAGAATGAGCTATATCAACACATTCTTGCATTGATATATTTTTTATAGGTGTAAATGGAACAACATCTATTGCTCCAATGCGTGGATGTGCACCTTGATGAGTGTTCATATTAATATTTATTTGAGCAATTTTTGCCGCTTCAATTAGAGAATCCTGTATTGGTTGTGGTGCTCCAATTAAACTTATTACAAGTCTATTATGGTCCTCGTCTGCTCTATAGTCTAGAAGATAAACACCTTTCTTATTTTTAAAACAGGAGACTATGTCTTCAATAATATCTTTTCTTCTACCTTCGCTAAAATTCGGGACACATTCAATAATTTGCATTATTATTTTCTCCTTTATATTAGTTTAACTTTCCTATCGCGCTTTCAACAGCATCTAAAATAGTATTATTTTTGACCAGTTCAAGTGATTTAAGCATTAAAGGTTGCATATATTCATCTTTTTCATAGAAGTGAATATGTTTTCTGAATTCTTTAAATGCAACGCCTGTACCTTTACCAGGGATAAGAGGAGCCCTAAAATCTATTCCCTGTGCAGCTACTAACATTTCTATTGCTATTACCCTGGCAGTGTTTTCTACTATATTGCGACCCTTATATGCACTATACCCACCCATAGAAACATGGTCTTCTTGTCCAGCTGATGTTGGAATTGAATCTACACAGGATGGATGTGCTAGAACTTTATTTTCAGAAACTATTGCTGCTGCAGTATATTGAGGAATCATAAATCCACTGTTTAAGCCAGAATCTGATACAAGAAAGGGGGGGAGTCCAGAAAGTTTATTGTCAACAAGTCTTGCAATGCGTCTTTCAGATATATTTGCTAGTTCTGCCATTGCGATTCCAAGGAAATCCATTGCCATAGCAATAGGTTGTCCATGAAAATTACCGCCACTAATTGCTTCACAATCTTTATGAAAAATAATAGGATTATCTGTTACAGAGTTAATTTCTATATCAACTTTTTCCCATACATAATTGAAAGCATCCTTGCTTGCTCCATGGACTTGTGGAATACAACGCAGAGAATAAGCATCCTGAACCCTATCCTTTTTAAAGGACTCAATAATTTCACTGCCATCAATTAAACGTCTAATGTTTTCTGCAACTTGGATTTGTCCTATTTGAGGTCTCAACATGTGTGTACGTGCATCAAAAGCATATGGCACAGCATGTAAGGCTTCAGCTGACATTGACGCAACGATATCTGCCGTTTTAACAATATGTTCAGCATCATATACACAAAGAGCTGCTATTGCTGTCATAACAGTAGTACCATTGTTAAGAGCTAAGCCTTCTTTGGGCATTAACTCTACTGGCTCTAAATCTAATAATTTCATTGCCTCTAATGCTGAAATTTTTTTATCTTTATAATTAACTAATCCATAACCTAGTAGTGAAATAGCAAGGTGTGACAATGGACATAAATCACCACTTGCACCAACAGATCCCTGTCGTGGTATAACAGGATGAACCCCTAGATTAAGATATTCAACGAGCCTATTTAATGTTTTTAAAGTTATGCCTGAATATCCCCGAATTAAAGTGTTTATTCTTAAGAGCATAATTGCTCTTACGTAATCAATCGGTAATTCTTCTCCGAATCCACATGCATGACTTATTAATAAATTTTCTTGTAGTTTTTTGCTTTTTTCATTGGGTATAACAACCGTTGCTAAATCACCAAAACCCGTTGTTATGCCATATACAACTCTTCCTTCTTTTACCCATTCTTCAACAGATTCAGAACACTCATTTACAAGAGCTTCAGCCTTTTTATCTAATTCAATGATATATCCGTGTCGTGAAACATTTATTATGTCCTGTATTGTAAGCGAGGTTCCATTTAATACTAATGTTTTATTAGACATAGGTTATTCCTCCCAAGGAAATATTGTACAACTAATTAAAGTATATAGACTCGATATTTATAGTCAAGTAAATTTTTACTTTAATTTTTTTTGAAAATTCATATAAAAAGATTATTATTTAATAATTTAACAAGATAAATTGATAGATTATAAAAAAACGGGCATTAGCCCGTTTTTTTTATAATCCTTTTTGTATTGGTCTATTGAAAGTATTTCCCAGATGATAAGTATCTCCGAGAAGAAGTATTTGAGGGGGATGATTAGGGATTTTTTCTACTAGTGAAATACTACAATTTGCAATTTGGAATCTCCAAAAGCTAGAGAGAGATGTATTTAGAAATTCACAGAGTAAAACCTTAATAATTGCGTCATGTGATGCAATTAAAATATTTATATCTTTATCAATTGTATAGAGTTCATTTAAGAAAGGGGTTATCCTATTTTTTATGTCATTTAGTGATTCACCATTTTTACCTGGCATAGTTACGATATCAGGAGATGAGTGCCACTGAGACAACATTTCGGGCCATCGTTCAGCAATTTCTCCTGCATAGCATCCCTCCCAACTACCATGATTAATTTCTATTAATCTATCGTCTAGTAAGAAATCCCCTGTCATGTTTCTCGAGTATATTTCGAAAGCAGTTCTTTGAGCTCTTTCTAAAGGACTAGTAATTATTTTTGAAAAATTAATATTTTTTAATCTATCGGCAAGCATTTTTGCTTGATTCATGCCTTTTGAGTTAAGAGGAATGTCAATCTGTCCTTGAAAACGTCCTTGAATATTCCAATCTGTTTCTCCATGTCTAACAATAAATAATTTCATATACTAGTCCTCTAAGAAATCTACTGAAGTACCCCATACGAGATCACCAGAATCTATTAGTTTAGATATAATTTCATCACTTACTGTTCCCTCAACTTCAAGTGCACCCAATGCAAGTCCACTTTTGTCTTTTCTGCCTAATGTGAAATTTGCAATGTTAATACCTGATTTTCCTAGAAGTTGTCCTATATTTCCAATTACACATGGCTTGTCATGGTTTTGAAAAACAAAGAGATTTCCAGTTGGTACAAAGTCAACCCAGTAATCATTTACTTTTACAACACGCTGCCGACCCTCTTCAGTTATAGTTGCTACCAAAGTTAGATTACCTTTTTCTGTTTCTAAATCAACTTCAATAGTATTTTTGTAGGTTATAGAATCACCAGTAGTTTCTTCAATTGTTATATGCCTATCTTTAGCTATAATTGGTGCCATCATATAGCTAACTTCTTCCCCGAGTCCAACTTCCAACATACCTTTTAGTGTAGCAATCGTATATGGCCTGTATTGGTCGATGCTTTTAGGTGAACATAAATCATCTAGATCAAAGAGATTTCCTCTTAAGGTGACTTTAACGTTATTTACAGCCATGGATCGTACCATTGCAAACTTAGCAACCAGCAAGCCCATCTTCCTAGCAAGATTTAAGTACATTTTTTGTTCATTTGAAAGGGCTTGTTCCATAAAAGGAATGTTTACAGCATGAGCATAGGGCTCATTTCTGAGAACTGCAAGCATGTTTTCAACTGAAATCCTTGAAACTTCTGATTGAGCTTCAACTGTATTTGCACCTATATGAGGTGTTATAACTATCTTATCTAATAAATCTTTAGCTAGGTATGGATGATCGTGAGTTAGTGGTTCACTTGAATATACGTCTGTCCCAAATGCTTTAATATGTCCAGAACGGAGAGCGTCTGTTATGGCTATCTCGTTAACAATACCACCTCGAGCGCAGTTTATTAAATAAGCTCCTTTTTTGAATAATCTCAATGTCTCTTCATTAATCAAATTTTTCGTTTCTCTAGTCAATGGTGTGTGTATAGTTACAATATCAGCCATAGATATAGCATCTTCTAGATTGTTAATAAGCTCAACCCTTAATGAATCGGCTTTTCTCTGTGATATATACGGATCATAAGCTATTATATCCATACCAAATGCTTTACATCTTGTAGCAATGGCACTGCCTATTCTTCCTAGTCCAATTATAAGCAATTTTTTATTATGTAGCTGAGTGCCAGTAAATCTATTACGATTCCACTCAGCGTTTCTCAAAGATGAACAAGCTTGGGGAATTTTTCTAACAGCAGATAACATACATCCCATTGTTAATTCAGTTGCAGCTAAAGTATTACCACTTGGTGCATTTATTACAATAATACCTCTTTTGCTTGCCATGGGTAAATTTATGTTGTCTACTCCAACACCAGCGCGTCCAATTACTTTTAAGTTATTTGCAGCATTTATAGTTTCTTCGTCCATAGTTGTTCCACTTCTTGTAAGAATACCATCCACATCTGCAATAGCTATCTTTATTTCTTCTTTTGATATAGAGTAGCGTTCAATTAATTCAACATCATCTGCTCTACGTAGTATATCTAATCCAAGCTCACCTACAGTTTCTGTTACGAGTACTTTAAATTTTTTATTTGTCATTTTTATCCCTCCATAAAAATTTCTAGTGGTTTAGCAAGAAAATTTGATTTTATTTCAATTTGATTGTTTGTCGCAGCATATAGACAGGACAAAATCATAGATAATTCAGGCCAACTTTTGTCATCATAGTGTGCAATTCTAATCAATTTGTCTTTTAGGGTTCCTTGGCCACCTGCCGTAATTATGCCAAGTTTAGATAGATTGTCTTTAATTAGGTTCATCTCAAATTTATCTGATTTTATAGCAGTTACACCAGGAGACCTATATTTTACATGTGATGTGAGAAGTTTAAATCCAAGTTCTTCTACTCCTGCTGCAAGTGCTTTTGAATATGTACGGTGACTTTTAAACCAAGTTTCCTTTGAATTAGATAAAATAATATCTAATGCTTTTTCTAGTGCAAAATATAATGTTACTGGGGGAGTATATGGATTTGCATAATTATTTTCTTTAAATTCTTTCCTGTGTAATTTTAAATCAAAATAGTAGCTTGGGCATTCTCTCTCATTTGTGTAATTCCAACCCTTATTTGAAATCCAAAGAATTCCCAATCCTGGAGGGCACATTAGTCCTTTTTGTGATGCTGTAGCTATTCCGTCTATTCCCCATTTTTGTGGATAAGATTCCATTGTACCTATAGAACTTACACCATCTACAAGTATAATTGGCCTTATTGATGAAGGTATAGCTTCAATTATTTCTTTTATAGGGTTAATTACACCAGTGGAAGTTTCATTTTGTGTTAATAGAAGAACTTTACACTCAGGGTGATTTATTACTGTATCTCTCACAATTTCTGGTTGAATATGAGTACCTAATTCAAAATCTATGTATATCCCTTTTGCTCCTGTTTTTTCTGCTATTGTACGAAATCTGTCACCAAATATTCCGCAGGAGGCTGATATAAAAGTATCGTTTTTGGAAAGAAAATTTACAGCTAAACACTCAAGTGCACCAGTACCTGAAGAAGGTAAGATGATTGATGGAGAATCTACCTCAAGTAGCTGAGAGAGTTTTGTTTGAATTGAGATAAATAAATCAGAAAAATTACTTGTTCTATGTCCTATAAGTGGGCGTTGAGAAGCAAGTCGTACCTCTTCTGGTATTTCAACTGGGCCTGGTGTCAACAAATATTTCTTCATTTTAAAAACCTCCCTAAAATAAAAAAAATCGGAGAAAATCCCCGATTTTAATTTTAATTAACAGTTAATTAATATTTAATTCATAACTACAAATTAGAAATTATAAAAAATCGGAATATAACATGATATTGCTCTAGAAGAAAGAGAGCATGAGCGAGAAAGAAATATAGATTGAGATGAATAAAAGTAATTTAATTGTCTAATTTTCATTTAATATTTCTCCCCCTCATCCGACGTATAGTTGAAGTTTATACTCTTATTACAATAAAATGTCAAGTAATTTGTTTAATGTAAATAAATTTTTATGAGTTTTATTCTAGGGTTGTACTTGTTAGATATGGAAAGTATAATTGGTAGGTGTACATATTTTGTTAATGATGGGGTCTTAGTGTGAAATATTTAAAAGAGGATTTTATTTATCTGATTGTTCTGTCAATCTATCTTTTCTTTTGTTTCTCTCTTCCATATTTAGGAATTGAAGTTAAGACTATCAATAGTGAAAAGATAATGATTACTATTGATGATGGTATGACAGCAAGAGAAATTGCCTATATGCTACAAGAAAAAGCTGTAATAAAAAAGCCTAAATTACTCCTGAAAAATTTCGTGAAGATGAAATTTGATAGATCAATAAAATCAGGGCAATATAAAATAGTCCCTGGTAACGAGATGTTTGTTGCATATCAGTTTAAAACTTTGCGTCCTAACTCAAAATTCATAACAATTATTCCAGGTAGTAGATTTAACGAAGTATCAAAACTACTAGGCTCGGGTGAACAATTCTATTCTTCATTAAGTAATATAGATAATTTTCCTGTCCAGATGAGAGACATTTTGCCACACAATCCCAAAGACAGAATTGCCTTTCTACTACCCAATACATACTCAGTTGTTGATGATGCAAACTTTGTTGATAAATTCGTAAAAATGTCATCTTTACTTTGGTATAGAGAAATTTATAAAAAGATAGATTTAAAATACACTCCAAAGCAGTGGTTGGAGTTTTCAACTATGGCATCTATCGTTGAAAAAGAAGCAAAGCGTGAAGATGAGAAAGCATTGATAGCTGGGGTTTTTTATAACAGGATTAAAAATAAGATGAAAATGCAATCATGCGCAACAGTTGTTTATTCTTGGTCAGAAAAGGATATAATTAAAAAGTCTTTGTCATATAAAGACCTAGAGGTTATATCTCCATATAACACATATATAAACATAGGTCTTCCGCCTGGTCCAATAGCTGTACCTTCTGTATCGTCATGGTTTGGAGCAATTCATCCAGTAAATACTGACTATCTATTCTTTTTTGCACGTCCTGATGGTTCTCACGAATTTAGTACAAATTATAACAATCACATTATGAAACAAAAACAATAATAAAAACTGCCCTAAACTACGAAAGTGTTGATAAAATGAAAATAGACAAAATTGCTAAACAACAAACTTGCTTAATAAACTTAAAGATGGAAAAAGCGAATATTTACTATATATCGTGGATTTTAGATGCATCGGAAGGATTAGGATTTTTAGAAACAACTAATCCTAAGGAAGGATTGGTAACAATCACGACTTCTGAGTCACAGTTAAAATACGTCATAGATTTATTAAAAAATTTATTTGATATTGAAAAATTAAAAATTGAAATTATTGAAATTATTTCAAAATATTAGGAGTGTATTCACTAGTGAATGAATCAATAGATAATCTTAAAAGCAGGGTTGAGGATTTGTGTAAGTATGGATCAGACTATTCTGACATATATATACAATCTTCTTGTGGTCATTCTATACATTATGAGAACAATCAAATAGATGAAATTTCTTCTACTACTTCTGATGGTACAGGTGTGCGCACAATCTTAAATGGGAAAACATATTATTCTCATGTACCTGGTAATGATGTAATAAGTATAAATAGAGCAATTAATGAGGTTACATCATTATCTTTTAATAGAAAAATCCCTATATTTGCAAGTAAATCCGAGCCTTTTTCTTATAGTAATATTTCACGTCCTAATTTTGATTTTTGCCATGAAATAAACAATAGCATTAGAAAGCAATCTTCGTTAGTAAAGCAACTATCTATGCGTTTTTCTGTATCAAAAAAACAACTGACAATGGTCTTACCAAATGGTATTTTAGCTTATGACACACGTTTTTACTCTAGTTTTTCAGCACAGGTAATAGTTGAAAAAAATGGGATAATTCAGACTGGATATGAACGTTACTGCCTTTCAAAGCCTCACAATGAATTTTGGAACAATATGACTCCATTTAAAATATGTCAGAAGGCTTTAGAAAGAGCACTACTTATGCTATCTGCTCAAAGATGTCCTGCAGGAAAGATGAATGTCCTTTTATCTGGAGAAGCAGGTGGCACGATTGTGCACGAAGCATGTGGACATGGCTTAGAAGCAGATATTATTAAAAAGGATTTTTCCGTTTATAGAAATAATATCTCAAAAAAGGTTGCAAACGAAAATATTACTATGATTGACAATCCTACTATTCACGGGCTTTATGGTTCATATGATTATGACGATGAAGGGATGAAATCACAAAAAAATATCTTAATAGAAAATGGCATATTAAAAAGTTATCTAAGTGACTATATCTCTTCCAAAGTTTTAAATGTACCGCAAACTGGGAATGGACGTAGAGAGTCGTATCGATCTATACCAATACCTAGAATGAGTAATACATACTTGTTGCCAGGGACATCTGATATAGACACTATGTTACAAAAAACTGATAATGGACTGTATGTAAAAAAAATGGGTGGTGGGGAAGTAAACCCCACATCAGGTGATTTTGTCTTTTATGTTTCTGAGGGATACTTGATTAAAAAAGGGAAGGTGCTTTCTCCTGTTAAGGGAGCAACTATTATTGGAAATGGACCTGATACCTTGAACAACATTATTGATTTAGGAAATACGATGACAATGGATCCTGGGATATGTGGTAAATCTGGGCAAAGTGTACCTGTTACAGATGGGCAACCTTCAATGTTAATATCAGGATTAACAATAGGAGGAAATGACGAATGATTTTTAATAAAGAGAGAAAAAGTGTTAATAGAAAAAATACTCAATTTAGTTATACAAAGTATATTAATATTCTTATGCTGACTACGTTTTCAATTGTTAGTTATATAATTGCATCATTATTTACATCCTCAACAGGGAAAATCGGTGTCATAATTTCTTCTTTTTTGACAAATAATTTTGGTGGAGCAACTATTATCTTATTGCTTTATATTTTATATCTTCTTATTCTAAAACTTTTTAATATCAATGTTACAAAAATTATAAGACAAACTATTGGAATCTTTCTTTTATATATAGATTTAACTGCTTTACTGGGATTATATAAACTAACAAATATTTCTTTACAACAAGAAACATATTCAATATTTTCGCCAGGTAAATTAGGAATTTTATTTTCAAACAAACTAATTTTTTTCTTTGGTGAAGTGGGAACCCTATTTATAGGACTAATTGCAATATATCTTTTAATTATAATATTTAAAATAAACTACAATTTTAAATTTCCATTTAACCTAAAAATAAATCATAAGAATAAAAACAGTAGTAATATTAAAGAAGAAAACAACTCAAGCATATCATATATTGAGACAGAAGATGATGACAAGAATATAAATACACTGGAAGAAATTCAAGACCCAGCTTTTATTACTAGCGATAATTTCTTAGAGGAAATCTCCTCTGGAGAATTTCCACCACCTATTGCAATATTTGGACCAGAAGAATCTCACGAAGGTGAATTTAATGAAAAATTGGCAATGCCAATTGGTGAAAAGATAATACAAACATTAAACGAGTTTAATATTGAAGCGACACTTGCTGAAGCACTCATTGGTCCTACGGTAATACAATTTAGAATCCAACTAGCTCCTGGTATAAAAGTAAGTAGGGTGGCTGCCTTATCGAACGACATTGCCCTTGCAATGGCAGTCCCAAGCTTAAGAATTGAAGCCCCAATTCCTGGGAAACCATATATAGGTATAGAAATTCCTAATCCCAAAAGGAGAGGAATACCATTTAGAACAATTCTTGAAAGTAAGGCATATCAAGACACAGAACTTGATCTCCCATTGCCATTTGGCGTAGGTGTAAATGGAGATTCTGTCATTGTTGGATTAGAAGAACTTCCACATTTACTAGTTGCTGGTACAACTGGTTCTGGTAAAAGTGTATTTGTAAATTCTTGTATAGTTGGTTTGTGTTCTACAAGAACACCACAAGAGTTAAGAATGATTTTAGTTGATCCTAAAAAGGTAGAGATGTCAGTTTATGATCAATTACCACATTTATTAACTCCCCCTGTAACTGATGCTAAAAAAGCTGTACATGTTCTAGCTTGGGCTATTAGAGAAATGGAAAAAAGATATTCAATTTTTGCTGGTACAAGAGTTAGAAACCTTGAGGGATATAATGAAAAGGTTTTACCAATGGACAGACTACCCAATATAGTGATTGTTGTTGATGAATTAGCAGACCTAATGATGACAGCACCTAAAGAAGTTGAAGAATATATATGTAGGCTAGCTCAAATGGCAAGAGCTACAGGAATTCACTTAATACTAGCTACACAGAGACCTTCTGTTAACGTTATTACTGGCTTGATAAAGGCTAATATACCAGCGCGTGTTGCTTTTACACTTCCAAGTAATGCCGACTCAAGAACTATAATAGATTCAGCAGGGGCAGAAAAATTATTGGGAAAAGGAGATATGTTATTCCTATCTACCAAACACCCCAAACCAATAAGGATTCAATCTCCTTGGGTTAGTGAGAGTGTACTTGTAAATTGGTTGACGTATTTAAAAAACACATTTGGAGAAGCGGAATATATTGAAATAAAAGCACCTACTAATAGCGATATATCAGGAGATACAGCACTGTATGATGATGATTTATTAGAAGATGCGATTTCATTAATAATGTCAACTGGAATAGCTTCTGCAAGTGGACTACAACGTAGACTTAGAATAGGGTTTTCACGCGCATCAAGACTAATTGATATGTTAGAACAACTAGGTGTGGTTGGTTGCTCCGATGGAGCAAGACCAAGGGAGATTTTAGTTGATGAGGAAAGTGCTTTGTCAATGCTAGAAGAAGCAAAAGAGAAGAGTAATTACTAGGTTGAGTATATGTTTAAATTTAAGTTTAAAACTAAAAACACTGTAAAAAAATATGTACAAAAAAAAGAGCCGTTATTAAACGGCTCTCTGAACTTTACCGGAACGGAGGCACTTCGTGCAAATATGAAGTTTGCGTGTCTCTCCGCCACCTACGTCAACTCGTACATTCTGAATGTTAATCAGCCAGCGGCGCCTTGTATGGCGGTTCGAGTGGCTAACGGCATTCCCCGTTGCGGGTCCACGACCGCAGCAATCACAGAACTTTGACATTTTATTTCCCCCCTTGTATTTCTTGAAACATTTAACTTAGGCAGTATATCATATTTCACATTGAGATGGCAACCATTTAGGAGGTAATTTTATGAATTTCACGCAAAAAATGCAAGAATTAGATAAGGTTTTACAAAAAATTGACGACAACAACATTACACTAGAAGATGCGATGCAAGAATTTGAAAGCGGAATAAAACTAATTAAAGAATGTAAAACCTATTTGGATAATGCTTCGCAAAAAGTTAAGATCTTAACAGACGAAAGTGAAATTGATTTTAAGGAAAGAATAGGAGAATAATAATGCAAGGTGACTTTATTAAACTAAAAATTAAATTTAAAGAATATACAATATTATTTGAAGATTATTTAAAAGTGACACAAAAAATTAGAAAAAAAAATGTACCATCAAATTTATTTGATGCAATGGAATATTCTCTTAACGCAGGAGGTAAAAGACTAAGACCAATTCTATGTTTATCTGCAGCCGAAAAAAATGGTTGCTCTATAGAATCAGCTTTACCAATGGCATTAGGGCTTGAAATGTTACATACAGCAACACTAATTCACGATGATTTACCATGTATGGACAACGATGACTTACGTAGGGGAAAACTTTCTTGCCATAAAAAATTTGGAGAAACAATGGCTATACTTGCAGGAGATGCATTATTAGCTCAATCTATTGAGTTTCCCTTAAACAATATAAAGAATATAAGTTCAGAAAATCTACTAAACGCAATGAAAATATTTTCTTTAGCTATTGGTCCATCAGGTGTCTGTGGAGGACAAGTATTAGACATGTTTCCAATACAACCACAAAAAAATGATTACGTAAAAAAGATTGCAGAACTAAAAACAGGTGTCTTAATAAGAGCTTCTGTTTTATCTGGGGTATCATTAGGAACGCTAGACAGTAAAATTCTTGAATGTTACTCTTTATATGGCAAACATCTTGGATCTGCATTTCAAATTCTTGACGATATACTTGACGTAACTTCCTCAGCTGAAGAGCTTGGGAAAACACCAGGAAAAGATACAGAACAAGGAAAGATAACGCACGTAACAATATACGGAATTGATAAAGCAAAGGAAATGGCTATACATGAATCTAATGAAGCTAAAACAGCATTAAAATCCATACTTAGCTCTGATGAATTTTTAATTAAGCTACCCGATTATTTAATATCAAGAACAAAATAAATCTAAAGGATTTGAAATACATGAGTTTATTAGAAAAAGTAGGCAGTTTTAGAAACTTATATAAATTATCAAATAATGAACTTTGTATTTTAGCTACAGAAATTAGAGCTAAAATATTAAATGTAATTTTAAAAAATGGCGGACATTTGGCTTCCTCACTTGGTACAGTAGAACTAACATTAGCTCTTCTAAGGGTATTCAATCCTAACAAAGATAAAATTATATTTGATGTTGGACATCAAGCTTATTCATACAAAATATTAACTGATCGTTTGTTCGCTTTTTCAACAATTAGACAAAAAGGTGGAATCTCTGGATTCCCTAGAATAAATGAAAGCCCCTATGATTTCTTTACAACAGGACATAGTAGCACTTCAATTTCAGCGGCCCTAGGTTATTGTAAAGCAAGAGATATAAAAGGGGAAAAGAATGACGTCATTGCAGTTATAGGTGATGGCGCTCTTCTAAATGGAGTTGCTTTTGAAGCCCTTAATAACATAGATACAGCAAAGACTAAAGTAATTATTGTGTTAAATGATAACAGAATGTCTATTGGCCAACGCACAGGTGGTATGGCAAAACATTTAGCGCAACTTTCTGCTAATCCTATTTATATAAAAATAAAAGATTGTGTAAAAGATAGCTGTCATAAATTTAATTATGGCAATAAGTTAGAAAAAACTCTTGATAAAGTAAAATCAAAAATAAAATCTCTAATACTTCCTACTAATGTTTTTGAAGAGATTGGGATTAATTATTGGGGACCATTTGATGGACACAATATAGAACAATTAGAGTCCGTTTTTAATTTAGCAAAGCAGTATAATAACTCTGTAATTATTCATGTTATTACGAAAAAAGGCAAGGGGTATGTACCTTCAGAAGAAAATCCTACCAAATATCATGGCGTATCTTCCATGCAAATAGCAACAAAGCCAAAAGAAAATATAATTTCATGGAGCTCAGCAACAGCAGGATGTCTTGAAAAAATTGCTGAAAAAGATAGCGATTTATTTGTCTGTACAGCTGCTATGGCCGATGGAACAAAATTAACAAATTTTGAGAAAAGATTCCCGACTAGGTTTCTTGATGTAGGTATATCAGAAGAACATCTGCTCATTTTCTCTGCTGGCTTAGCTGCTGGTGGATTAAAACCTGTTGTCTGCATATATTCAACATTTCTTCAAAGAGCAGCAGATCAGCTTGTACACGATATATGTATTCCTAATCTACCTGTTTTAATTTGTATCGATAGGGCAGGCCTCGTTGGAGAGGACGGAGAAACACATCATGGTGTATTTGATTTGTCGTGGTTTAAGTCCGTCCCAAATATAACTATATTTTCGCCAAGAGACATTATAGATTTAAATTTTATACTTATGAACTGGGCATCTAATCCATATCCCCTTATTGTACGGTATACGAAAGGGAATGCTCCTAAATCAATCTTAAGAAAAAATAATGTGGTTTTAAATAATATTGATATATTCAAATCCGAAATTCTTGAAGAAGGGAATGAAATTTGCATTATATCTTTGGGCAGTTTAATTCCTGTAATAATTGAAGCACATCATGAACTTAAACTAAAGCATAATTGTCTTGTTACGTTGCTAGATTTGCGCTTCATAAAACCTTTGGATATGGCAACTATTTTGTCATTATCTAAAAGACATAAATTTTTTATTGTTCTCGAAGAATCAATTAAAACAGGTGGAATAGGAGAAGAAATATCCTCTAATCTGCTTGAAAATGGTTATAAAGGTAAGGTTGCTACTTTGGCTATCCCAGATAAATTTATATCTCATGCTACAAAGAAAGAACAGCTAGAAGAATGTAAACTTACTTGTAAAAATATAATAAAATTGTGTGAAGAATATGACAAATAAATTATTAAGACTAGACAAAATATTGTTAGAAAGAAAATTGGTTGCTAACAAAGAAGAAGCACATGAATATATAAATGCTGGAAGAGTCGTAGTAAATGGTTTGCTTGTTCAAAATACTAATTCATGCTACAAAAGAGACATATCTGTTAAAATTGATAAAAATGAACGTAAATGGGTTAGTAGGGGAGCATATAAACTTCTTCGTGGGCTAGATTTTTTTAAAATATCTGTCCGAGATAAAATATGTCTGGATATTGGGGCATCAACAGGAGGTTTTACTGATGTCTTGCTTTCACGAAATGCCGCTAAAGTTTATGCTGTAGATGTTGGTTATGGTCAACTTGCATGGAAGTTACGTACAAACAATAAAGTTGTTGTTATGGACAGAACAAATGCTCGCTTTTTAACTAATGAAAAGCTTGAAGAAGGCAACGTTGATATTATTGTTTCCGATGCATCCTTTATATCTATGAAAGTATTATTGCCTGTTCTTGAAAAATTACTCAAAAATGATGGTACAATGATAGTATTGATTAAACCCCAATTTGAAATTTCAAAAGAAAAGATTGGCAACGGCGTCATTAATGATCCCAAGTTACATGTTGAAGTTTTAGATGATATGCTTGCTTTTACAACCACACAAACTAAATTAACACTGATAAATGCTACATTCTCTCCCATAAGGGGCCCAGAAGGAAATATTGAATTTTTATTTCAATATGGGCTTGATAATAATCCAAGACTGGATAAAGATTTTATTTTAAATTCAACAAAGTTGGTTGAGGATGCTCATCTTATGACAGCTAGAAAAGTGGAAGGAGGTCATGATTAAGATGGAAAACTTTATAGGACTCCTATTTAATACCCAAAAAATCGAAGCAATAAACATGGCTTTAAAGTTGTTTAATTGGGGAAAACAAAATGGTATAAATTTTATTTTGCCACCGCATGAAGCTTCTGTCTTAGACTTACCCAAAACACCAGATAAAGAGTGGAAAGAAAAATCAATGTTCGCTGTTGTTTTAGGAGGAGATGGAACTTTTCTTAGGGCAGCTAGATATACATTTGGATATAATATTCCTTTATATGGCATTAATTTAGGCAGACTAGGTTTTTTAGCTGTTGGAAGTCCCAATTCGGCTAAAGAAGACATCTTAACTATATTAAACAAAGAATACACCTTGCAACGACGTTACCTCTTGAAAGGAAACGTAAAGAGAGATGGACATATTGTTTATGACCTAAAAGCACTAAATGACCTTGTTATTTCTAAAGATGATATAGCTAGAATAATAGAATTAGAAGTAAATGTAGGAGATGAATTCTTATCATTTTTCTTAGGTGACGGACTAATAATTTCGACCCCAACAGGTTCTACAGCTTATGCACTCTCAGCTGGTGGCCCAATAATTCCACCTCATGTACCTTGTATGTTACTTGCACCCATATGTGCTCACACACTCTATACTCGTCCAGTTGTATTGAGCGCTAACGATACGATTTATATATCGCCTAAAGGTGATACTCGTTCATTAGTACTAACACAAGATGGTCAACTAGGTTATGAATTACTACACAATGACAAAATAGAGGTTACATTTGATAAAAATACATATATTGAAACAATCGAAATAAAGAATAGAAGCTACTACGATCTTCTTAGAGATAAACTTCGTTGGGGATTTAATGGAATTTCGTACGGGGGAGATTAACAGATGCTAGAAGAATTACTAGTAAATAATGTTGGTAGCGTGAAAAAGGCATCCCTTGAATTTAAAGGAAATTTCATTGCTATTACAGGAGAAAGTGGCACAGGAAAGAGCAGTTTAATAAAATCCTTAGAATTTATAACAGGTCAAAGAGCCCAAGTTGGAATTATAAATTCTGAAGAAACTTCATGTGACGTTGCTATTTTGCTTTCTGTAGACGAATTAGCAAATACTGATAATTTATACAAACCAGAAGATGGTACTATCGTTGTAAGACGAATTTTTAATTCTCTAGGCAAAGGTAAATGTTCTGTACAGGGAATAATTGTTCCCATAAGTACTCTTCATACAATTTTAAAAGATGAAATAGTCATTCAGAATCAATTTGCTCAGCTTGGTCTTTTAGATCCAACAAAACAACTTAATATACTCGACTCTTCCTCATTAGATATTAGTTTGGTGCAAAATATTGACACATTATCTTCGCAATTAAATGAACTAATAATTTTAGAAAAAACAATAATTAAGAAAAAAAAACAACAAAGAGATTTAGAGGAAAAATATCAAAATTCTGAAAAAATACTAAGTGAAATAAAAAAACTCTTTCTTAATGAAAATTCTGAAGAATTACTGAACAAAGAACTTTCTCTTCTTGAGTCAAAAAACAAAGAGATAAGTCGTATAAAAAATATTTTATTTCAAATATCACCTTCACAAGATGGTAATATTTATGAAAAAATTGGATATATATCAAGAGAACTATCTTCTATTGATACAACTGAGGATAAAAGAGTTAAAACTCTTGCAGAAACAGCTTTTATATCAATTCAAACTCTCACTCTCGAACTAGAACACATTCTCAAAAATTATTCTACATTTAGTGAGATTGAGGAATTGAAAGATAAAATTGAAGAAAAAATTGGTAAAATTCGCCAAGTAAAAAGAAAGCTTAATCTAAATAGTTGTTCTGATTTGATAAATTATTATAAACAAGCTGAGAGCGACATAGAATGGATAAAAAACAGCCATAATAATATTGATATAGATGAAAAATCATCTTCTATACTTAAGAAAAATATTGCAAAATTAGCTTTTGACATAAGAGAAGAAAGAAAAATTTTAGCAAAAAAACTATCTGAAAAAGTAAATAAACACCTACATGATATGGCTATGGAATATGCTATTTTTTCAGTAGAAATTAATGAACTAGATAGAATTACATCACATGGTGCAGAAAACATTTCTTTTAACATTTCAATAAATGGACAAAATCCTTTGCCAATTCACAAAAATGCTTCAGGTGGTGAGTTAAGTCGTATTTTATTAGCTTTACAACTTTCACTAAATGAAAATAACTTACCAAATACAATTATTTTTGATGAAGTTGAATCAGGCTTAGGTGGAAAAACAGCACTTTTAGCCGGATATAAATTAATGGAATTGTCTAAGAAATGCAGAACAATACTCATTACACATGAAGCAACAATTGCAGCAATGTCAGATCAACACTTTATAGTTAGAAAAAATGAAGAAGGATTATCATGTGTACACGAAATTACCGGAAAAGATAGAGAGGAAGAAATTGCAAGAATGCTTTCTGGTGATGAAACCTCAGAAGAAGCGTTGAATCATGCTAAATACTTGCTTGAAAATCCTACTTCAATATCATTTGACATTTAGCTTCTTTTTCTATATAATACACAAGTTTTATTAGACGCATGCTTAGGGTTTAAAAAGCATTTTGCTACCCTTAAGGCAGCGGAAGGAGGAAATATATATGTATGCAGTAATAGAAACTGGTGGTAAGCAGTACAGGGTAACAGAAGGTGACAAAATTCGCTTCGAGAAAATTCATGCTGAAGAAGGCGATCTTGTTACATTTGATAAGGTAATAATTTTAGGAAAAGATGATGCCCCTGTGGTAGGTATGCCATATGTTGATGGTGCAGCAGTTACAGGGAAAATTCTTGAACACGGTAAAGATGATAAGGTTATTGTTTTTAGATACCGTAGAAAGAAAAATTACCGTAAATTCCGTGGACACCGTCAGCAGTATACAACTGTTTTAATTGAAGGCATTAAAGGATAATACAAGGGGGTATTAAGTTATGGCACATAAAAAAGGTCAAGGTAGTAGTACTAACGGACGCGATAGTCAGCCAAAATATCTTGGTATTAAGCGTAGTGATGGTCAATTTGTAAATGCAGGTACAATCATAGTTAGACAGCGTGGAACAAAATTCCATCCTGGTCAGAACGTAGGATTGGGTCGTGACTTTACACTTTTTGCATTAGCAACAGGTACAGTTCGTTTCTTAACAAAAGCAAACCGCAAGGTTGTTATTGTAGAGCCAGAAGTACTTTAGCTACTAGGTTAATATTGTCAGATATTTAGGGGACCTCGTATTGTAGGTCCCCTTTTATAATATTATAATGAGGGATAAAAATAGATGAAATTTATTGATTCAATAAGGATGTCTGTTAAAGCCGGTAGAGGCGGAAACGGATGTATGAGTTTCTTAAGAGAACGTTTTAAGCCTAATGGTGGCCCAGATGGTGGTAACGGTGGACGTGGTGGAAGTATCATCTTTGAAGCTACAAATAATATTCAAACTCTAGCCGATCTTGAATACCAAAGACACCTACGAGGTGAAAATGGCATGCATGGCAAGGGTAGCGCTCGTAACGGCGCAGCAGGTGAAAACAAAACGATATTTGTTCCTTGTGGGACTCTTATATATGATGCAAATACAAACGATGGTCTTGCTGACTTGGTTGAAGTAGGAGATAGATTTGTTGCTGCCAAAGGTGGTAGAGGCGGTAGAGGCAATAGATATTTTTCAAACTCATCTCGAAAAGCACCGCGCTTTTGTGAAAATGGTGATTTAGGTGAAGAAGCTGAATTGCGCCTTGAATTGCGTTTAATTGCTGATGTAGGACTTGTTGGCTTTCCTAATGTAGGAAAATCAAGTATACTAGCAGCTATTTCAAATGCACAGCCTAAAATTGCTAACTATCCATTCACAACTCTTACTCCAAATTTAGGTGTTGTTACTACGGATCAAGAAAGAGTTGTAATTGCAGACATACCTGGACTTATAGAAGGAGCTCATGAGAACAAAGGATTAGGGCTTGATTTCTTAAGACATATTGATAGGACAAGATTATTAATTCATGTTATTAGCTTAGAATCAAATAACTACGATACAATGATAGCTGATTATCAAACTATTAGGGATGAAATGAGCTCTTATGACCCTGATTTAGACAAAAGACCATATTTTGTTGTCGCAAATAAATTAGATGAATTAGAAATACCAGACGAAATAATTCCAAAACTGGAAGAATTCTTCAAACAAAAGGATGTATATTTCTGTGCAGTTAGTGCTTTAACTGATGAGGGAATAGAAGAGCTTTTATCTAAAATAGTATCATTCACAAATATTCATCCTAGACCACACAGTGAGGTTCGTTTGTTTGCATTACAAGATTTAAAAGATGGAGAGACGATGCCTCTGAGGAGAAAAAATAAAATACAGATTGTATCTCTGCATGGTGGGGGATACAGAGTGCTACATCATCAGTTAGAAAAAGCTGTTGAAAGATATGACCTAAGCCAAGATGAGAATGTAGCAAGATTTACACTGTTATTACGTAAATATAAAGTTGAAGAGCTATTAGAAGCGGCTGGAGCTGTTTCTGGCGATTCTATTAGCATTGGTTACAAAGACTTTAACTTTTATCCTGATTACTATCCTACAGACTTTGATATTCCAAACGAATTATTAAATGAAGAGGATAACTAAAGATTAAAAACGTAGGGATTATAAATACATATTAAAATAAGAGGAATAAGCTATGTCAAACTGCCCTAAAAAGATAGGAATAATGGGGGGGACTTTTGACCCTATACATTACGGACACCTTAGAGCTGCAGATGAAGCTCATGCAGCTCTAGGATTATCTGAGGTAATTTTCATCCCTACAGGTCAACCTCCACATAAAATAAACAGGTTTGTCTCTTCATCTGAAGATAGATACAATATGACACTATTAGCGACTATATACTGTTCATATTTTTCAGTCTCTAGACTTGAAATAGACCAAGATGGATTTAGTTATACTGTTGATACTTTAACTAGATTAAAAATGGACCCCAAATACAATAACAGTAGTTTTTATTTTATAACAGGACTAGATGCAGTATTAGATATAGTTTCTTGGAAAACACCTATTGAAATATTTAAACTATGTAAATTTGTGGCTGTAAGTCGCTATGGATATACACACAAACGTGTAGATCAATTACCAGAGAACATAAGAAAACACATAATTCCTTTAGAGATACCTTTACTAGCAATTTCAAGTACAGAACTAAGAGATAGAGTTAGTAGAGATTGGAGTATAAAATTTCTAGTGCCTCCATCAGTTGAAGACTATATTGCTAAGAAAAATTTATATAAAAATACTATATAATATTATTAGGAAGTAAGGAGGCAATAGTGTGAAATTAACAAAATATATAGCTCTAGCTTTAGTGGCTTTAATTTCCATTTCGTCAGGTATTATTTTCCGTGTTTATCAAACATTAAATACAAATTCAGATGACATTCTTGTCTCTATAAAGGGTAAAATTGATATCAATAATCCTAGTTATACAGCACTTAGAGATCAAGGAAAATTTAATATATTAATAATGGGAGAAGACAATGTAGATGGATCTAGACGATCTGATACTATTCTTTTTGTTACCATAGATATTGATGATAAAAACGTTAAGGTTATTTCCTTACCTAGAGATACACGTGTCAGCATACCTCGACATGGCATGCAAAAACTAAATCATGCTTTCGCTTATGGTGGTCAAGACTTATTAAAAGCTACTGTAGAAAATTATTTATCCCAACCTATCCTATATTATGTAATAGTAGATTATGACAGTTTCCCCGCCGTAGTTGACGCATTTGGCGGGGTAGAAGTTAACGTAGAAAAACATATGAGATACGTTGATAAAGCTGGAAAATTGGATATAAACATTAATCCTGGACTGCAGACATTCAACGGTATAAATGCCCTACATTACGTTAGATTTAGAAAAGACGCACTCGGAGACATAGGAAGAGTACAAAGACAACAAAATTTCTTAAAAGCTCTTTTAAAAAAAGTATATGAACCATCGACACTAATTAAAATCCCAGAAATTACGACAAACCTAATGAAACTATTTAAGACAGACATGTCGCCAACATTAGCAATACAACTTGCAGGATTTGTAAAAAATGAATTAAAACGTGAAAACATATATTTCTATACATTAAAAGGTGAACCAGCTCTTATTGACAAGCTAAGTTACTGGATAGGAGACGTACAAGATATCAAAGAGTTCATAAATGCCGACATGTCATTGTCTAAGAGTGCCCCTGCTCATGATAATGGAGAAAAAAATAATAATATGTCGTCCAATAATTCTTCTAGTAACATGAATAATTCTAAAAATATACCAAGTAAAAAAGAGACTATAAATATAATTAAATCAATGAAAAAACCTGTTGCTGTTTTAAATGGGACTGGTGCTAGTTCAATTGGAACTACATTTTCTTCTTTACTCCAAAACATAGGAATTGATGTTATACATGTTGGTAATGCAAAGCATTTTGACTATAAATTTTCTAACATTGTATATCCAATAAATTCTGATAATGAAACAATTGATACAGCAAAAAAAATGGGAAAACTTCTTAATATTTCTCCAAGTTTAATAAGGGCAGGTAAACAAGCAGAATATGTTTCATTAATTATAGGACAAGATAGTAATGAACTTAAAATTTATTTAGAAACAATTCTTAATACAAAATAAAAGGAGAAAAAACAATGACAATAAATAACAATAACCAAAATGTATTTGATGCTTACAAACCAATTGTAGATGCACTTATAGACAAACACGCAATAGAAGTCTCAGTACATGATTTATCTGAGGTATCAGGCTTTACAGAGGCATTTATAGTTGCGATTGCACGCTCAGATCTACATGCTAGAACACTTAAAGATACAGCTGATGAAGTTCTTGACACTATGAATATTCCACATCAAATAGAAGGTGAAAATAGTACTAAATGGTGCCTTATGGACGCAGGACATTTAGTTGTTAACATCTTGAGTAAAGAGGGAAAGGATTACTATAGATTAGATTCTTTATGGGGAGATGCACCTAAGAAAACTTATAATGATGAAGATATGTAAATATTATTCGTGTGTCCTATAATATATCTTATGTTAAGTTTATATATAATATAACAAAAATTGGTTGCTTATAGATTTCTCTACAAGCAACCAATTTTTTTATGTCATTTACTATAAGGAGTTTTCTATAATTGAAAAGAAGATATCTGGTTTTAACGACGCGCCACCAATTAACAACCCATCTATATCGGCTTGTGAAAGCAAATCTTTTGTATTGTTAGATTTTACGCTACCACCATATAAGATATGAATGTTATGTGCAATAATTTCTCCATATTTATCAGATATTAGTTCACGTATTTTTTGACAAATCTGCTGGGCATCAGCAGAAGATGCAGTTAATCCTGTACCAATTGCCCAAACAGGTTCATAAGCAATAATTAAGTTCAAATCTTTAAAGTTATTATCAATATTTACATTAGCTAAACCTGTCGTTATTTGTTCCGAAATAATGTCAATTGTTGTTCCTGAATTTCTCTCTTCTAAAGTTTCACCAATACAAAAAATTACATCAAGATTACTAGACATAGCTGTAATAATCTTTTTATTTATTTCAGAATTGGTTTCTTTATATATGTGACGTCTTTCACTATGTCCTATAATAGACGCTTTAATTGAAATCTCACTTAACATATTAACAGAAATTTCACCAGTATATGCACCTTCAAGTTTGTCACTGATATTTTGAGCCCCAATTTTTATTAGGACATCACTGTTAGAAAGAGATTGCATTGCAGTAAATAATGATATTGAGGGTACATAAAGCTCGATGGATATTTCACCACCGTTAATCTTATCCTTTATTTGAGGATTTGATGATATCATAGGCAGCAATTCATGAAAATAGTCTGATGTAGAAACCGGACCAAAATTCATTTTCCAATTGCCAGCAATTATTTTTTTTCTCACAAAAACACCTCATTCCATTGCATTTTTTTATAAAAATAGGAGGAAGTCCTTATTATTTACATAAAACGGGCATCCTCCATGTTTTAAAATACTTTTTTATATTATATATGGTGTTATTCCAGGGAGATCTTTGCCTTCAAAAAATTCTAAGCTTGCACCACCACCTGTAGAAACATGTGTAACATCTTTTTCCAACTTAAACAAAGTGATTGCTGCAGCCGAATCCCCACCGCCAACAACAGTTATTGTTCCGTTGTGCTTAGTAGCATTGCTGAGAGCTAAAGAAATAGCTCTTGAGCCACCAGAGAAATTTGACATTTCAAAAACGCCCATAGGACCATTCCAAAGTACTGATTTTGCATTATTTATCTTATCAGCAAAGATTTTTGATGTCTCTGGTCCAATATCTAAACCCATAGTATTAATTGGAATTTGAGATGTTAACACTGCTTTAAATGAGACATCATTGCTGAATGATTCGGCAACTAAAACATCAGTTGGTAAAATAATCTCAACACCAAGACCTTCAGCTTCCTTCAACATTCTTTTTGCGAAATCAATTTCATTGGTTTCACACAGTGACTTACCAATCTCATACCCTTGTGCTTTCAAAAAAGTAAATGCCATGCCGCCACCTATAAGAATTGTGTTGACTTTTTTCAACATATTCTCAATAACAGCAATTTTGTCTGATACTTTAGATCCACCTAAAATAAGCACAAACGGGTTAGCTGGATTATCTCTAATTGTAGACAACATTGTAATTTCTTTGTCAATCAAGTTACCCGAATAAGATGGTAAAAAATTGGTTATTGCACTAGTAGATGAATGAGCTCTATGTGAGACACTGAAAGCATCCATAACAAATACGTCGAAATTTTCTGCAAGCTTTTTTGCAAACTCAGCTTCGTTTTTTTCTTCTTCAGAATAAAACCTTACATTTTCTAACAATAAAACTTCGTTATTCAGCCAATTTTCAACAGCTTCAGTAACAGTCCTACCTACACAATCAGAAACAAATCTTACGGATGTATTATTACCAAGCAATTTCTCTAGTTCTGGCGCAACAGGAGCTAAAGAATATTTAGGAACAACATTCCCTTTTGGTCTGCCTAGATGTGAAATAAGAGCTACTTTTGCTCCCTGACCTAATAATTCTTTTATTGTTGAGACATGTGCTTTTATTCTTGTTATGTCTGTTATGTTGCCCATGTCATCTAATGGGACATTAAAATCAACACGTACCAATACTTTTTTGGCATTAAGATTGATATTGTTAAAAGATTTTAAATCCATTTTTACTACAAACCTTTTGAAATTATATAGTTTGCCAGGTCAATTACTCTGTTGCTATATGCCCATTCATTGTCATACCATGAAAGTATTTTTACAAAGTTATCTCCCATTACAAGTGTATGTCTAGGTGCAAATATTGAGGAACGGCTGTCTCCTACAAAATCCATTGAAACGAGATCATCTTCTTCGTATCCTAAAATACCTTTTAGCTCACCCTCAGCGTATTCTTTAACTGCAGCATTAACTTCTTCAACAGTAACGGTTTTAGAAAGTTTCACAGTAAGATCAACAACAGAAACATCAGGTGTCGGCACTCTTAGTGCAAAACCATTTAATTTACCTTTTAGTTCAGGCATTACTTCTGCAATTGCTTTTGCAGCGCCAGTGCTTGTTGGAATAATAGACAAAGCAGCAGCTCTTCCACGCGAAGGAGTTTTCTTATGAGGAAAGTCGAGTGTAACCTGATCATTTGTATATGAATGTATTGTATTCATTAAGCCTTCAATTATGCCGAATTTTTCTTGGAGAACTTTACAAACAGGTGCTAAACAGTTTGTCGTACAAGAAGCATTAGAAATAATATTATGTTTAGATGGATCATATATTCCTTCGTTAACTCCCATAACAATTGTAGCATCATGGTTTTTAGCAGGGGCTGAGATGATAACTTTCTTTGCACCAGCTTCAATATGCGCGTTTGCTGCATTTGCATCTGTAAAACGTCCCGTACACTCTATAACAATATCAACGCCCAGTTCTTTCCATGGTAGTTTAGATGGATCTGGTTCTGCAATGGTTTTAATTGTTTTGCCATTTATAATCAAATTAGAACCATCGACTGTGACATCACCGTTAAACCTACGAAAGACAGAATCATATTTAAGTAAATATGCCAAGGATTCCGTTGGTGTTAAGTCATTAACAGCTACAACTTCGAAGAGATTATCTTTTCCATTAGAAAAAAATGAACGAAGAGATAAACGACCTATTCTTCCAAAACCATTGATTGCCACTTTAAACTTTGCCATTTAAATATCCTCCTAATTTATGTTATCTTTTAATATATTATAAGATATATTTATAGAACTTCAAACGTATATATTCTGCTACTAAAATAAGATTTAGTCAAAATAAAGATATTATTCACATACAACCAATATAAATATATTATATAATTAAAAGCTAATATCTTCCTAAAATTTTCTCAAGTTTTCTCCACCTGTACTCCACCGTACTCTTACTTATTGGTGTCGGTAAACTCTCCCCTAGTTCCTTTAAAGAAATACTGGGGTTTAATTTTCTGGCTATTATTAAATCTTTAAGTGATGATGGAATTTCTTCTATCATCCCCCTATCTTCAAGTTCTTTAATTAATAATAGTTGGCTTTGTGATGCAACAAGACTTTTGTTTATATTCGCAGAATCACAATTAACCAGCTTATTAGCGTGACTTCTCATTGATCTATACATTGCCATTTCTTCTAATGCTAATGTCGTCTGTACAAAACCAATTTTTGATAAGAAAGTTACAATTTGTTGTTGGTCTCTTAAGATAATTTCCCTTGTTTCCTGTCGTTTCCTAACTCCAACTGCAAATCCCACTGATTTAAGTATAGTCTGCAGTCTCTCTGGTGCATTATTTTTTTCTGGTGGTCGAATAATAAGATAATACCCTGCTTTAGGGATATATAGAGAGCCACAACTGCCCCATATACCTCTAACCCAATTCCAATTTCTTACTCTACGACCAATATTATTGCTTCTTTTAATTATTAACTCTGCTATCTGTTTTTTTATTGTAAATGTTACCTTAGTTTTTTGCTGAGCAGAAATAAATTTAATATTTTCTCCTGATGTCTCACTACTAATATAGTATGAAGAGCTATTAAACAGCTTTATCAGCCGTCTCAGTATAAATAATCTGTTTGACTGAAATGAATAGTGTCCATCAAGATCTTTTGTATAGCTTAACCCATCAATGATTCCTGATATTTCATCCTCTACGGGGGTAACTGGTGGAAAAAGTACCCATTCATCCCATAGGATCTGTTCCATTGTAGGCATCATTTTTAATTCTTACCTTTATTGAGGTTTTGGGTCGCTATTTCAATAATCGCTTTTGATAGATTTTGTACATTATGACGTATATGTCCGTCTTTATTTATAGCAAGAAAATCTCCATAAATTAGTTTTGAGCCCAAGGAAGAAAGATATGCTTCTTCTTTTTCAGACAGATACAATGGCTCAGACTTAATCTTTTTATATGATTCAAATACTTTTTCAGGTATAACAGTATGGTTAGTAAGTATATAATCTGGAACCCTTCCAAGTATTCCAACAATCCAATCAATATGTGCAACAATATTCATTCCTTCTGTTTCTCTTGGTTGTGTCATTAAATTGGCAATATATACAATTGGAGCCGATGATTCTCTTATTTTTAGTGTTAATTTTTTCATAAGAAGGTTAGGTAATATACTGGTAAATAGGCTGCCAGGTCCCAGTGTTATTACATCTGCTTCTTCTATTGCCTGTAATGTTTCTGGAATCGGTTCTGCTGTAAGAGGTTCAACCCATAGTCTAGAAAGTTGAGAACCATTATTTGAAATTTCTAGTTCGCCACTTATTACTTGTAATGTTTCTTTTATTTCTCCTTTTAGAGTAAGGCTTTCGGTCGACACTGGTAATACCTGACCTCTTATTGCTAATAGCTTATTTAGCTCTTTTACAGCAAGGTAAAAATCACCAAACATTTCTGTTATAGCAAGCAGAATAAGGTTACCTAAGCTATGTCCTTTCAATTCACCTCTGTCAAATCTAAAATTTAAGAGTCTGTTTAATGAGTTATCATTCTCAGCTAATGCAACTATGCAGTTTCTTATATCCCCAGGGGGTAGCATTCCCCACTCTTGTCTAATTCTTCCAGAACTACCGCCCTCGTCAGTAACAGCAACAATTGCAGTGATATTCCTTGTATAGATTTTTAATCCAGATAATAATGTAGATAGCCCTGTTCCCCCACCAAGTGCCACTATATTTGGAGAGTTGTTAATAAACTTATTTTTCATAAATTTTTTAAAAAGTAAGAATTGAACTGATCTTTTCTTTAGAAAAAAATATATTAAAAAGATAATAAATATTAAAATTAATAAAAATATATACATATTTATCTACCAACTGTTTACTCTATCAATGTCTCTATGTTCAATTATTATTTGAATAGAGCCATTATTAAACAAACTAGCGATAGTCTCTGCAACAGCTACAGAACGGTGCCTTCCACCTGTACATCCAACAGATATGTGTACTTGTTTTTTACCTGTATTAGTATTGTAAACACTTGTGACATATTTTAATAAGTCCATTGCCCTTGTAACAAATTCATGCATATATGGTGTTTTACTAAGATATTCTTGTATTTGCTTATCTTTACCAGAAAAATTTTTTAATGCTTCAACATAATTAGGGTTTGGCAAAAACCTTACATCAAAGATATAATCAGAGTCTTGTGGAATTCCATATTTAAAACCAAAGGAGCTAACAATTACATTTAATTTATCCTTGTTTATGTTCGTTAAAGACAAAAGTTTATTTTTAAAATCTGTTGTTGTCATATCAGATGAATCAAGAATAATATTAGCTTTAGACTTCATACTCTTAAGATAGTCTCTTTCTCTTGTAATACCACCAAGAATGGTTGTATTGTCTGCTAAGGGATGTGAACGTCTGGTTGTCTCATATCTCCTTACTAGACACGAATCAGTCGCTTCTACAAAGAGTATATTTATCTTTTCTATTCGGTCTTTTAAATGCTCAATTACTACATCAAGATCATTTAACAAATCCTTTCCTCTTATATCAACCACTACAGCAATACCGTTGTCTATAACTGATTGATTATTTGAGAGTACATTTAGTAATTGTGGAATAAGAGATGGTGGAAGATTATCAATAACATAAAATCCCTGATCTTCAAAAACATTCAATGCAGACGATTTTCCTGCACCAGACATTCCTGTTATAATTACACAACGTTTAATTTTATTTGATGGATTAAAATTTTTTGACATTGCAAAACCAATCCTTTCTGTACGTAAATGTAATAATTTAATATATAAACATAGAATCTCCAAAAGAAAAAAATCTGTACTTATTTTCTACAGCTTTTTTATATGAATCAATTGTAAATTCATACCCAGCAAACGCAGAAACAAGCATTAACAATGTACTTTCCGGTAAATGAAAGTTTGTAATCAAAGCATCTATCACTTTGAATTTATACCCTGGATAAATAAAAAGCTTGGTGTCAATTGCCCCTTTTTCCAATGGCATAGATTTTTTTGCAAAAGACTCTAAGGTTCTAACAACAGTTGTCCCAACTGCAATGACTCTTCCATTGCTCTCTTTGGTTTTGTTTATTTTATCAATTGTTTCTTGTGATAATTCACAAAATTCTGAATGCATGATATGGTCTTTTATATTTTCTGCTTTTACTGGTCTAAATGTCCCCAGCCCAACCTCAAGAGTTATAAATGATACGTCTATACCTTTTTGTCTAATCTTATCTAGAAGCACTTCTGTAAAATGCAAGCCCGCTGTTGGCGCTGCAACAGAATTTTCCTTTTCTTGGTTACAATAAACAGTCTGATATCTCTCCGGAGAGAAATTTGTGTTTGTAATATAATGTGGCAATGGCATTGTCCCATATTTATGAATTAGCTCAAATGGTTTAAGATCATCGCTAAAAACTACATATCTTAGCCCGTCCTCAAGTTTATCCCCTATGAGAACTTCTACATTGTTATCTAATGTAACAATAGTTTCTGGAGGTAAACGTCTTCCTGGCTTCACTAAAGCAACCCAAATATGACTCTCGTTCTTCTTCGGATATAGAAAAAATATTTCAACTGCACCACCAGATTTTTTTTTCTTTCCAATTACTCTCGCAGGAAAAACTCTAGTATCATTCATTATTAATAAATCACCTGGACGTAAATAATCCACGATATTATGGAATATTTCATGATGAATCTTTGTAGATGCCCTATCTAACAATAAGAGACGTGAGGAGTCCCTTGGATTTGATGGTTCTTGTGCTATTAGTTCCTGTGGCAAATCATAATTGTATGTAGATGTTTTTAGAAAATCAATGTCAGTATAATTCAAATTATGTACTCCTTATTGTGTTAAAGTTGTGCCTTTAAAATATAAATTAAGTATTTGATTATATAACCATCCGCTCTCGGCCAAAGTACGTGCCCCCCACTGTGACATTCCAACGCCATGACCGGATCCTATACCATAAAATACAATTTCATTTGCATTATTTGCAGTACTATCCATAGTAATTCCATAATAAGGAACAAGATCTTCAATATAATTACTATCTAATGTTTTGTCTTTTTGCTTTGGTGAAGAATATGTTTCTAGCCTTTTCATTGCAAGTTTTATATGTTCATCGTTTTTATCAGGGGTTGATAATATATGCATCAATTCTTCTGTTGTAAAAAGTTCTAAATTAGTTAGGTATGCAAGTCTATCTTCAATAGTGTTAATGCTATTAAGCTTGATATATATATTTTCATTGAGATTATTTTTTTTCTGTGTAGCAATAGAGCATTCAAGGTTTTTAGGTAAATTCTTATAAATTGGTTTAAAATTAAAAAGTGTACTTTTTATTTTGGAAGAACCTAAAATTAATCTTAATTTATTTCCAGTAATGTCTACCGATGAGTTTGTACCCATGATTGAAACCATCGTAACTCTAGCTGATTCATCTCTTCTAATTGGTTTTATTGAGATTAAATTTCCTATGTTATAACCATTGTTAGATAATTTTTCTTCTATGTATTTACGAGATAAATTTGTACTCCAATTTAAATTTGGGTTTTTGCTATGGAAAGGTTCTTTAGTTACGTTCAAATATGGTAAATGACTCCCCCACATATTTTTAGAGCTTGTTGTAATTCCACCTGAATCAGCATGATAAAAAACAGAGGCCGGCAAATTGTTCCACATTAGAACATATCCACGTGTTTCTACCGTTGCGCGGTTAAGTACATCTCTATGACGTGGAATTCCATTATATACTTGACAATGCGTTGTTGCACATACATCACAATCTAAATGTTTCTTTGAGGAGAATAAGTATGTTCTAGCAACTACAGCTTGTGCTTTAAGGGCTTCTATTGGCCAAGAGTAACTCATTTCAGATGCTAAAACACCCTCTATATATAATTCTGAATTTATCACATTTTTTATTAGTATATTATTAGTTTTTACCTCAAGAATTATTTTCCCATAATATTTTTTACCGTTAATATTTATTGGATTTTCAGATGAAAAAGATACGATAGAAGAATATAATTTATCGTTTATATTTAATCTGTTATTAGAGAATGTGACTAAATATGATTCAGAAATATTTTCCCCGGCGAGGCCACTGTTGAGCGAGATATTACTGCCCGAGATTTGTATAGGATTATTGGTCACAGATAACAAAACAACAATATCCTTTTCAATCGCAAAGGATTTTTCAGATACATTAATAAAAAGCATCATAATCAAAATAACTTTTAAAGTTTTATTCATTTATAAATGTAATTCATCCTCAATAATTGCATCATTCAGATATAAAAAAATTAGATGGTACAGACATTCCTAAATATTCCCAGGTGTTACGTGTTGCCTTTCTCCCACGCGGTGTTCTCTCAAGCATACCTTTCTGAATTAAATATGGTTCATATATATCCTCTATTGTTTGTGAGTCTTCATTTAATGCAGCAGAGAGTGTTGATAGTCCAACGGGACCACCATCAAATAGTTCTGTAAGCACTCTTAGAAAACGCCTATCTCCATCATCTAATCCCTCATTGTCTATTCCCAACATGTCTAATGCAGAACTAGTTAAATCTTTTTGTATAAGAGCAACACCATTCACTTCTGCAACATCTCTAACACGTCTAAGTAATCTCAATGCAACTCGAGGAGTTCCTCGTGAACGAATCCCAATTTCTGTAGCAGCTTCATCAGAAATATTTAATCCTAAAACATTAGCTCCTCTAATAACAATTGACTTCAATTCTGTGTAGTTATATAGATTAAGTTGTTCAAAAATTCCAAACCTGGCTCGTAAAGGCGACGTCAAAAGTCCTAGGCGTGTTGTAGCACCTATTAAAGTAAATTTAGGTAAAGATAGTCTTATGTTTCTAGCTAATGGCCCCTTACCAACAACAATTGATAAACTAAAATCTTCCATCGCTGGGTAAAGTATTTCTTCAATATTGGGAGAAAGTCTATGAATTTCATCAATGAATAAGACATCTTTGGGCTGGAGATTTGAAAGAATTGCTGCGAGATCTCCTGCTCTCTCAAGTGCAGGCCCAGATGTAACTCTTAAATTTCCTTTCATTTCCTTTGCTATGATTCCAGCTAATGTCGTTTTTCCTAATCCTGGAGGTCCATAAAAAAGTGTGTGATCTAACGGTTCTTCTCTTTGTATAGATGCTTTTATATAAATTGATAGTTTATCTTTTAAATCAGACTGTCCAATAAAATCATTTATACTCTGTGGACGAAGTGTTATAGCCTCTTCGTCTCTTTCATTTTTATATGATTCAATTGTTTTATCATTAAGTTCTTCTTTCATTTTATTAACCTCAGGGATCATCTTATATTTTTTGTAAATAGGAAAGTGACAACTTTAGTAGGTCTTCTTCACTCTCAATTTTTGAAGCATTTTTCTTAGATATATAGATGGCTTTTAAGGACTCTCCAGAGGAAAAACCTAAACTTCGTAATGCATCTAATACAAATCTATCAAAATTCTGATCCGCTGAAAATTCAGCATTGCTTGTTATATCAGGGAATTTTTTGAGAATTTTGTTCTTGAGTTCAAAACAAATTCTCTCTGCTCTTTTTGCTCCTAGACCTGGAACTGATAAAGCTGATGTGTTTTCAGATATAATTGCCCTAAGAATCTGTTCCACAGATAGATGTGTTAGGAGGTTAATCGCCAATTTACCTCCCACTGTTTTAACTTGTAGCAACTCTAAAAATACATCCCTTTCAATTTCTGTAGAGAAAGCAAACATGTAAATGCCAACTTCACTTACTTGCATAAATGTATAACAGAACAACTCTTCACCAACTGTTGCTTTTGTTAATAATGATGAGGTAGCGTAAACCTTTATTCCAATACCATTTATATCAATCACTATACTACTATCGTAAATTGATATAACAGTTCCACGTAAAGAATCAATCATTATTAACACTCCCTAAGTATATTCACATCATACATATGCAAGGATATACCAGCTATAGCAATAGCTAAAGCATCAGCTGCATCATCCGGGGTTGGACGTTTGGAAAGAGAGAGTAAATTTGCAACCATACCTTGCACCTGTCCTTTTTCTGCAAGCCCATATCCACATACGGCCATCTTTACATCGTTAGGTTTCAATTCGTATGGTATATACCCAAATTGAGAGGCAAGAAGAAGGACAACACCTCTAGCTTCCCAAACCATTTCAGCTGTTGTTACATTTCTCCCAAAATACAGCTTTTCTATTGCGACTAAATCTGGTTTAAACTCTTCAAACTTTTTTTTCAATTCGTCGTATAGAACATGTAATCTTTTAGGTATTGTTAAATCTTTAGGAGTTTTTATAACGCCATAGGTTTCACATATAAGTCTATCTCCCACTTGTGAAACGACCCCGAACCCGAGTGTACCGAGTCCGGGGTCAATCCCTAACGACTTAATTATGTTAGTATTATTCGTCAATTTCAGCTAATATTTCATCAGGTATGTCAAAGTTTGAATAGACAGCCTGAACATCATCATTTTCTTCAAAACGTTCAACTAATGACAAAAGCTTTTCAGCTTCAGCTTTATTTGTTATAGAAACTTTATTAGTTGGTATCATATCAATTTCCATTGAATCTAAATTATATCCAGCTTCTTTTAAAGATTTACCAACCGATGTAAGAAGAGAAGGTTCGCATGTAATTTCAAAAGTACCATCTTCTGAAGTCATGTCATCAGCTCCAGCATCAATGGCAGTCATTAAAAGTTCATCTTCATCTACGCTTTCACCTACAACTGTTATTACACCTTTTCTACTAAAGTTCCACGCAACACAACCTAATTCACCTATTGAACCACCACATTTAGTAAATAAGGAACGAATTTCAGGTGCAGTTCGATTTCTGTTGTCAGTCATAGCTTCCACCATAACTGCTACGCCGTTTGGTCCATATCCTTCATATGTAATTTCTTCCATGGTTCCGCCAAGTTCACCTGTACCTCTTTTTATACCTCTTTCAATATTGTCTACTGGAACGTTACCAGCTCTTGCTCTTTCAATAGCAACTTTTAATCTAAAGTTAGAATTTGGGTCTCCGCCACCCTCTTTTGCGGCAGCAATTATGTTCTTAACTAGTTTTTGGAATGCAACACCTTTCTTTGCATCTTGTCCCGCCTTACGATGTTTAATATTAGCCCATTTTGAATGTCCTGACAAAACAAATCACCTCATATTAGATTTATATTTAAATTATTTTAATATACTTATTTTATTATGGCATAAGAGGATATCTTCTCTTATGTACTGAAAGAGTTATCGCTTTCTCTATTTTTGCTCTCTTTATATCATCGTGAATTTCTAGACCTAATAGAAAAGAATCTAATTCGTTGTATGAGATTCCCATCTCTTCTTCGTCGGTCTGTCCATCCCACAAGCCCGCAGTTGGTGGACGATCAATTATCTTATCAATTACACCAAGATATTTTGATAGAGAATAAACTTCTCCTTTTAGTAAATCTGATAATGGTAGTATATCAACACCTGAGTCACCATGTTTAGTAAAATATCCGTACATTAATTCATCTTTATTTGAAGCACCACAAACCAATGCATTATTTTCTTGAGCTATTACGTATAGAGTGGTCATTCTCAACCTTGGTTTAATATTAGCTAAAGCTAAAGAAGAAGAAATATTATCTGTAGCATTGATAGAGCTAATAAGTGTATTATATGTTTGTGTCAAATCAACTTTTTTAACCTGGAATCTAAATTTATCGGCTAACTCTAATGCAAGCTGTTCGTCCAAACTCAAGCTGTGACATGGCATTATAACACCAATAACATTCTCTGGAGATAAGACTTCTGAAAGCAAAACAGACAATAAAGCAGAATCTATACCTCCGCTTATGCCTAAAACAGCTTTAGTTACGCCTATAGCAGAAAATTGTTTTGATATCCAATTCACTAAATTAACATGAAGTTCTTCAGGAGAACGATACTTTAACACAAGACCATCCCTAACTCAAATTTACCTCAAAAATTATAATATCTTTTAAAGATATTGTAAAAAAAATTTTAAATATTTCCTATGCTTGATACGATTACAGCTTTTATCGTGTGAAGTCTATTTTCAGCCTGGTCAAATACTTTTGAATAATCAGCTTCAAAAACATCTTCTGTTACTTCATTTCCTTTTACTGCGGGAAGACAATGCATAAATATAAAATTTTCATTCTGGACAGCATCTATTAACTTGTTATTTACTTGATAAGTAGATAAAAGTTTCATTCGTTCTTTATACTGATTTTCTTCTCCCATTGAAATCCAAACATCTGTGTAAATTACATCAGCATTTTTTACTGCTTCAAAAGGAGATTCAATTATTTCAATTTTTGCCCCTGATTTACAATTATTTGCAATTTCTATAGCTTCATTTACGTATTTCTCATCAGGGAACAACTCTTTTGGTGAACTAATTATAAAATTTAAACCCATTTTTGCTGCACCAAACATTAGTGATATTGCCATATTATTGCGACCATCGCCAATATAAACAAATTTAATATTCTTTAAATATCCAAAATGTTCTCTTATTGTCATAAAATCTGCAAGTACTTGAGTTGGATGGTACTCATCTGTTAAACCATTCCATACTGGAACGCCTGAATATTTAGCTAAAGTCTCTACAGCTTTTTGGCTAAAACCTCTAAACTCAATTCCATCAAACATACGCCCTAAAACTCGAGCTGTATCTTTAATATCTTCTTTATAACCTAATTGAATATCATTTTTACCTAAATATTCAGCATGTCCACCTTCATCTGATACTGCAACAACAAATGAGCATCTTGTACGAGTAGATGGTTTTTCAAAAATTAGTGCAACATTTTTACCTAAGAGCGTCTTTCCAGATACTCCCATTCTTTTTTTTCTTTTTAATTCTTCTGCCAATAGTAAGAGATATTCTATCTCTTGAGGTGTATGATTTTTTAGTGTAAGTAAATGTCTTGCTTTTAAATTAATCGGCATTTCTATCCCTCACAATTATGATTTAATATTTAATAGTTTCTTAAGCTCACTAGGAAATGAATCAAAATCTATTGTCTTAATGTATTTACCCTTTTCAAAGAGAATTATACCATCAGGAGCTCCAGCAACGCCAAAATCTGCTTCAGATGCTTCTCGTGGTCCATTAACTTCACAACCCATTACTGCAATTGTCATACCTTCGCAAGTATTTTCAGGGATAGTCGAAGTTACAATCTTTGCTAATTTCATAACATCCGTTCTTTTTCTCCCACAAGTTGGGCAGCTAATTAAATTATATCCACGTTTCCTAATATTAAGCGATTTTAATATTTCATAAGCAACCTTAATTTCCTCTGAACTTCTCTCAGTTAGGCTTACTCTTATTGTATCCCCTATACCATTTAGTAACATTGATCCAATGCCAACTGCACCTTTTACAATTCCGGATGTTCCTAAACCAGCTTCTGTAATACCTATATGGATCGGGTATCTATATTTTTGTGAAAGAAGCTGATTAGCTCTAATGGTTTCAAGAATAGAACTTGACTTAGCAGAAATAATTATATTATCAAATTTTTCATTTTCTAATATGTGTATTTGTTCTTCAACTGCGTTCACAAGCGATAAAACTTTATCTCCTTTAGCCTCTGCTATTTGTTTATTATTTATTGATCCTGAATTTGCCCCGATTCTTATTGTTGAACCAGTTTCTTTGGCAAGACTAACTATCTCTTGTACTCCACTAGTATTTGATATGTTACCAGGGTTTATTCTAATTGATGGGATCCCCATATCTAAAGCGACTAATGCCAATTTATAATCAAAATGGATATCAGCCATTAAAGGAATTCGTGATGTTTTTATAATAGCAGAAAGGTTGTCTGTATAAGAAAGATTGGGTAAGGCAACCCTAATAAGTTCACAACCAATTTCGTTTAACAAATTAATCTCTTCTATGCATTTTTCTGGATCAGAAAGAGGGAGTTTCAGCATACTTTCAACTCGAACTGGATTATTACCGCCAATAGATAAATCTTTGATTTTTACAATTTTTTTACTTCCCATTATATTCTCACCTATTAAAAGAGTTTCATAATATCTTTAAATGTGATAAAAATCATTAAAAATATTAAGAAGATAAAGCCTATGTAATGTATCATTCCTTCATTTTTTTGTGAGAGTTTTTTTCCTGTGATTAACTCTATCACAATAAATATTGCTCTACCACCATCTAGTGCTGGAAACGGCAATAAGTTTAACAAACCTAAATGCAAATTAATTACAGCTAAAAAGGTGATGAAGGACCAAAAGCCCTGTTTTATCGCATCTCCTGCAATAATTGCAATTCCAACAGGTCCAACGACTTCACCTTTTACTCTGCCCATAACTAATTCAATAATATCTTTTAAAATCAAATATCCCATATTAAATGTATAGGAAAATGACTTGTAAAATGATTCAAATATATTCAAGTCAATCTTTGATGGTTGTACACCTAAAATGCGCCTATTATTGTTAAGTTTAATTTCAGGATACACCTTAATATTGTGCAAGTTTCGATTTAATTCTACCTCAAAAACATTCTTTGTTAATTTGTTGTTATTAATAATTCTTGATATGTCTTTCCATTCATTAACACTCTCACCATTGATAGATAAGATTTTATCTCCTTCTAATATTCCAGAAATAGCAGCAGGTGTATCTGTTACTATTTTGCCAATAACAGGAGTTTCAAGATTATAAATACCATTTGCTGAGAGATAAAATGCAGTCAAAATTATTGCTAAAGATATATTAACGAAAGCACCAGATACAATAATTAAAAGACGTTCCCATGGATCTTTATTATTTAATGATTTTGTTGAATCAATTATTTTAGTTTGATTTTCATTATCCTCGCCCTCTAATTTGACATAACCGCCTATTGGTAATGCCCTAAAAGACCAGAGTGTTTCACCAAATTTTTTACTAAAAATTGAAGGCCCCATACCAAAAGAAAACTCATGAACAAAGACATGCCTAAACTTTGCAGCAATATAGTGGCCACCTTCATGAAATATAACACTGATAGATATAACTATTAAAAATGATATTAAATTTATCAATAAATTACCTCCATTTGTTGCACAAATCTATACAAATACGCTGTCCTTCAGAAACAAGCTCAATAGCATCATCAAGTGATTTAGGCGAAGAACCATTCCAAATAGACAAAGTTCTATCTATTACATTAGGTATATCAGTAAATGATATTTTACCTTTAATAAAACAATCAACTGCAACTTCATCAGCGCCAACCATTAATGGTATGTATGCTCCAGCAATATCTGCGACATCAAGAGCAATTTTAAAACAAGGGAATTTTATCTTATCGATTTCTTTAAATTCCAATGAGTGCATCTCAAGCTTTTCAATATCGAAATTTTGATTAATAAGATCAAGTCTTTCAGGATAAGCAAGTGCTGCTGCAACAGGTAATTTCATATCTGGTTTAGAAAACAGCATCTTTATAGTTGTATCTTTATATAAAACCATTCCATGAACCAAAGAATTTGGATGTATTAATGCATCAACTTTTTTTGGATGAAGATTAAACAATTGCATAGCCTCTAGACATTCAATGCCCTTATTCATTAAAGTTGCACTGTCTATCGTTATCTTAGAACCCATTTTCCAGACAGGGTGATCCAATGCTTTTGCAGGAGTTATAGTCTTCATCTCTTCAATTGAATAATTTAGAAATGGTCCACCTGAAGCTGTAAGCCAAATTTTAGATATATCATTGTTAGAATCATCACGCAAGCATTGCCAAATTGCACTATGTTCACTGTCAATAGGTCTCAATTGACCACTGTACTTAACCAAAGGCATTACCCATTTCCCACCAACAACTATACTTTCTTTATTTGCTAAAGAAACATTTTTGCCACTAGTCAGTGCAAATTGCAGAGTTTTTATAGCATTGATTCCAGAAGAGGCAAATATAATATGGTCTATCTCATCATCAAATGCAAATGTATTTAAAGATTCCTCACCTATAAGAATATTCTTATCTAAAAAAGATTTGTTTAAATTTTGAGATGTCAAACATAGTTTCTTTACTTTAAATTCAGATGCTAATTCAATTAATTTCTTATGATCTTTATGTGCCGCAAGTGCTACTACCTTAAACTTATTGGGAAATTTTCTGCAAATATCTAGTACTGATGTACCAACACTTCCAGTTGCACCAATTACGGCAACTCTTTGCTGTAAAAATTTATTCATTGATCTAACCAATAAGTTCTATAAGTAAAAAAGCTAGAGTTGAATTAATTAAAATACTATCAAACCTATCAAGGAATCCACCATGTCCTGGGATAAGATGGCTTGAGTCTTTTACACCAGCTTCTCTTTTAAGTAGAGATTCAGCTAAATCACCTATTTGGCCTGAAATACCCCATAATCCTCCCAAAAGAACCATTGGAATCAATGAATAAGAGAAATAGAATGCTATGATACCACCCATTAATGCACTAGCTACGAATCCACCTAGGAATCCTTCCCATGTCTTTTTGGGACTAACATTACTACATAGAAGATTACGCCCTAGTGAACTTCCTATGAAGTATGCAGCTACGTCACATGACCATGTACAAAAAAACATAGCACTCAAGAACATCAATCCCATTGGTCTTGTTCTAATTATCATCATAAAAGACCATGGTAAAACAACGTAAAGTAATCCCACTACAGTTAATCCAGTATTATTAATTGCATCGCTTATATTAGTTTTTTGTTTCTTTATTATTTCAACAAATAGAGAGATAAAAACAACAGAGGTAATTGCTGTTAACATTGATGTTAGACTTTCATCAAGAGCACAACTTAGAAGCACAAAAACACCTGAAAATAAAATTATATACGGAGAAATATCATGTCTTGAAGATAAGAGACAATAGAATTCCCAAAGCGATATTAAAGCAATAACAGAAACGATTGACGCCCAATAATATTCCCCTAAACATATTCCTAATAAAATAATACCTGTTATAAAAATACTACTAAAAGCTCTAACATATAAGTTAGATAGTTTATTATTAAGCTTTTCCATACCTTCTATCCCTTCTAGAAAACGATTTTATCGCTTCTTCTAAGTCTTCTTTCCTCATATCTGGCCAATATTTATCTGTAAAATAGTACTCACTATATGCACCTTGCCATAACAAAAAATTACTCATCCTATACTCACCACTAGTGCGAATTAGCAGATCTGGGTCTGGTACATCTGGTAGATATAAATAATCTCTAAAACTTTCTTCAGAAATTTTTTCTACGCCAGATTCTAAGATTTTATTAACAGCGTTAATTATTTCAGCCCTTCCACCATAGTTGAGACAAACAATCATTTGACACCCATCACAATTCTTTGTTTTTTCTTCTGCTTCATATAAAAGCTTTTGGATGTCATCTGGTAAAACGGAGATGTTACCAGAAAATCTTATTCTAATGTTTCCATTACATAAGTCATTAAGTTTCGATTTTATGTAATATCTAAAAAGGCCCATTAGACCTAGGACTTCACCTTTTGGACGTTGCCAATTTTCAGTTGAAAAAGCATATAAAGAAATATATTTAATCTTAAGGTCCTTTGCTGCAAACATAATTCTCTCTACAGCCTTAACTCCAGCGTGATGTCCTAAAATTCTAGGTAAATTTCGAGCCTTAGCCCATCTACCATTCCCGTCCATTACAAGACCAATATGGTTAATTGTTTTATCAAGTTTATCCATATTTAATGTCACTTGTTTTCTCACCAAATTTTTTAATTGACTGCCATTGTTTATTTATCTCCTGGATATCTAACCAAGTTAAGTGCTTAGGGCTACCTTCTTTTGCTGAAGAATTCCTAAGAAGATAGCTTGGATGAAAAATAGGCATTATAGCAATACCATTCCAGCTATACCATTTTCCTCTTAGCTTAGTAATACCCTCATTTGTCTTTAATATGGATTTGGTTGGAGTGTTTCCTAATAAAACTATTATAGAAGGATTTAATAGAAGAATTTGTGTCTCTAAATATTCCGAACACGAAGCTATTTCTTCTAATGTAGGGACCCTATTTTCGGGAGGCCTACATTTAACAATATTAGTTATAAATATTTCGTCCCTATTAATAGAAACAGAAGATAATATTTGAGTTAGAAGTTGACCAGCCTTACCTACAAATGGTTTTGCTAATTCGTCTTCATCAGCACCAGGAGCTTCACCAATAAACATTATTTTTGATTTAAGGCTACCTTCGCCAAATACAACGTTTATCCTCGTCGTAGAAAGTCCACACTTAGAGCACTTATTTATCTCATCTCTTAAGTTTAGCCAAATAGTATCTTTTATTTGTTTTATAGCATCGGTGTCTAAGTTAAAAATATTATCTATTGGCATTTATATAAGTACCTCCGATACAATTATATCCACTTTTTTGACATCTAAACCTGTGAAATATTTTACACTTGCTCCCACTCTGTTTTTTAACGATTTTGCAAGTGTAATAAAATTCAATTCACCTATCTGCATTTTTAGTTTTATTTGAATAACAATACTTTCTTCCATAGCTGAAATATCTATTTCTTCTATTTTAACAACCTGTTCTGACCTTGTTGCAACAAAATTTATTAATTGTTCAAGTGCCTCAGGTTCAATATGGACATTACCTAAAAAGCTAAAAGGTGGTCTAACTATTGTTTTTTCACCTTCAGCTTGATTTCTTGACTTCCAAAATACTCTTAACTGTCCAACCAATTTACCTGCAAAATTCTTTCTGACTAAAACATGGGAAACAGGGATAACGTGTTGTCCTTTTGAAAAACGTTCTGTCCTTGCTTTTGAAATCTCTTCTTCCGTCGCGATTTCATTAATCCTAATAATTCTCTCAGGGTCGTTTAAACCTAGTTTTCTTAGAATACGAGTTACCATAGTATCTGATGTTGCAATTAACATAACCGAACAAGGCTGATGAGCACAAAAAAATGAGATAACTTCTTCTTTATGATCATTAAATTCAAAAAGAGCTCTTCTAATTGCACTAACTTGGTTTCTCTCAGATTTAGCACTTTTACCGCAAACTATACTTCCTTTGTGTATTATTAATCCATCGTCAATTATATAATCTGCATCTAATAAAGAAGCAACATATTGGGCACGATAACTTTTACCGGTCCCAGCTGGACCGATAAAAGCAAATACCTTTACACCGTTTAATAAAGAAGTATCTAAATCCATCTTTGTCAACCACCATATACTATTAATCTACATAAACTATATCTGCACCTAGAGAGATTAATTTTTCTAGCATGTTTTCATAACCTCTCCACACATGATGTAAATCTGTAACAATTGTTTCCCCTTCTGCAGCTAAGCCCATTAATATTAAAGCAGCACCAGCACGTAAGTTTGACGCTTGGACTGTAGTACCATTTATCTTTTGAACTCCAGTAATCAAAGCGACATTATCTTGGAGTTCAATTTTGGCTCCCATTTTTTTAAACTCATTAATATGTAGCAAACGAGAATCAAAAACACTCTCAGTTACGACACTATTCCCTTTTGCAAGCGTTAATAATGCCATAAATTGAGGCTGAGCATCTGTAGGAAACCCTGGATGTGGCAATGTCTTTATTGATACCGCATTCAAGAATGTAGAATTTTTCTGGGCAGTTATTTCATTGTCTGTATAAGAAAAATTTACCCCACATTCAGACAATTTACTGACGATTGAATCTAAATATGATTCATTTATTCCTCTTACAGTAACAGTACCACCTGTAATAAGTCCCGCAATTAAATATGTAGCTGCTTCAATTCTGTCAGGAATGATAGAAGATGAAGCAGAATGCAGTTCATCTTGTCCTATAATTTTAATAACAGATGTTCCAGCTCCATAAATTTTAGCTCCCATAGCAATTAAAACATCTGCTAAATTAACAATTTCAGGTTCTTTTGCTGCATTTTGAATTATGGTTGTTCCATCAGCTAAGGTTGCCGCCATCATCAGATTTTCAGTCGCTCCAACTGATGGGAATTCGAGATCTATATTCGCTGATTTTAAATGTTTTACAGTTGCATAGACTGATCCATTCTTTAAATCAATTTCAGCACCCATTTTTATTAAACCCTTGAGATGAAAATCTAAAGGTCTGCTTCCTAGTACACAACCACCAGGTAAGGGTAATATCGCAGAACCACACCTTGCAACAAGTGGTCCCAAGACTAAAGAAGAAGCCCTCATCTTGCGAACCAATTCAACCGGTGCATCAAAATTAAGTTTCTCTGAAACTGTAATTTTCATAAAATTATTTTTAAAATAGACATCTGCCCCTAGGTGTCTTAGTAAATCACACATAGTATGGACATCATACAAATCTGGTACATTCGATAGTTCAAGTGTATTATTTTTCAATAAAATGGATGCTGCCATAATCGGCAACGCAGCATTCTTAGCACCTTGAACATTTACAGTACCATTTAGTGATTTTTTACCCTTTATTAAGATTTTTTCGTGCAAAATAATTTCACTCCAGTCAAACAAATAGGTGGTAATTAGTCAAAATATTCTTTTAATATTAATGCTATTTTTTCTGAAGCCTTGCCATCTCCAAATGGTTGTTCTTTACATTTATTCTCAATTTCAATCAACATTTTTTCACTATCTAGTAAATCAATTGCACTTTTATATATCTTTTGGGTATCAAGTCCAACAAGTTTTGCACTTCCAAATTGAACAGCTTCAGGTCTTTCAGTTACTTCACGCAAGATTAGCAAAGGTTTCTTTATAGCAGAAGCTTCTTCTTGTACACCACCGCTGTCGCTCATTATAAACCTAGAATTATTCATGCACCATACGAAGTCAGGATAATCTAAGGGTTCACACAAAATAATCCTATCATTATTAGAAAGATATTTATAAAAGATATTTCTAACATTTGGATTCTTATGCATTGGTATAACAACCCATATTTCTGGGTGTTTTTCTAGTATATCCAATAAAGCTTTGCAAATTTCTTCAAGTGGTTCCCCCCAAGATTCACGTCTATGTGCTGTCAACAAAATAAACGGTACATTAGTAGGTAAACTAGAAAGCTCATCACAAGTTGGTTTTGCTGTATTATTAATAGTATAAAATAGAGCATCTATAACAGTATTACCAGTCACATGAATTTTACTGTCACAGATTTCTTCTTTTATTAAATTTTGTTTAGATAGTTCGGTTGGCGCAAATCCCCAAGTTATTAGCCTATCAGTTAAGACCCTATTCATCTCCTCTGGAAAAGGCAATCTTATATTAAAGCTACGTAAACCTGCTTCAACATGACCAATAGGAATATTTCTATAAAAAGCAGCTAGTGCAGATGCAAATGTTGTCGTCGTATCACCATGTACAAGAACAGCATCGGGCTTTATCTCATCAAAATATTCTCCAGCACCGTTTAATACAGATGATGTGATATAGTCCAAGGTTTGGTTTGCTTTCATTATTAAAAGGTTCTTGTCTGCTACTAAGTTAAAAAAACTTAAAGCTTGATCAAGCATCTTAGTATGTTGTCCTGTAGCCAAAATTTTTACATTGAATGTTTCTATTTTTCTAAGAGCAATTACAACCGGAGCCATTTTTATAGCTTCTGGCCTTGTTCCAACAACACAAACTATTGTTTTCTTTTCCATTTTTCTCCCACCTAAATAAAAAACTTTTTCTCAAGTAATGTATATCCCAAGAACAAAATAAAAAAATGTATCGATATCAATAAAAGTAATGTAGTAATTTTGCTTAATCCAAAATCTTGCAATTTGTGATGAGCGTGGCCTCTATCAGGTAAAAATGGTGATTTACCAGTCAAGACACGTCTAGTCATAGCTACAAGAGTGTCCAAAACAGGGACTCCACCTAGTAACACAAGTATAAGCGATAAAAAGATTATGTTCATATTATAAACTTCTGAAAAAATTCCCCATGAAATATGAGAGGCACAAACATATCCTAACAAAGTACTTCCTCCATCTCCTAGAAATGTTCTTGGTGAGGGAAAATTCCAAAGTAACACACCAAAAACAAGACCAGCTATTGGCAACCAAAGGTTTATATTACCAAAAATTGCGGAGGCAATACACGTAATTAGGGTCATGCTTAAACACAAACCATCCATGCCATCTATCATGTTATATGCATTTGTAACACCGGCAATCCAAACAGACAACAAAGCCCTTTGCCAAATTGGCACAGGCAAAGGTGTTGTAATCCATAATGCTGAAATTAAGTGGAAAATTAAGCGTAATAAAGGTGGCAAAGGATGCATATCATCCATGTATCCAATTATAAAAACAAATGTAGCACCTGTTGCAACATATGGGACTTCTACTCCACTGTTGCCATTAAACAACGCCCAAAGTAAATATCCACTCCATAAGACTATCCCCGCACCTCTTGGCATTACAAAGTTGTGTTTTTTTCTACCACCAGGTTTATCCAACAGTCTAAATTTCTGGGCAAGACTTATTGATACAGGCGTAGTTATCACACCCCACGAAAAAATCACAAGGGTGAACAAATATGTCATATACATTATAAGTACACCCTCTTTCTTAATACATACTATTTAGTACCAAACAACCTGTCCCCGGCATCACCGAGTCCTGGAATTATGTATCCATGATCATTAAGCTTTAAATCTACTGCTGCAGTATAAACATCTACATCAGGATGTACTTTATGAAATGCTTCAATTCCTTCAGGAGCAGCTAATAAAGATACAAGCGAAATTCTTTTTGCACCCTTATCTTTAATATGTGACACTGCTGCTGCTGCTGAACCTCCTGTTGCAAGCATAGGATCAACTACAAATATATCTCGTTCTGATATATCATTGGGCAGTTTACAATAGTAATCAACAGGCTTTAACGTTTCTGGATCCCTATACAAACCAATATGTCCAACCTTAGCATTTGGTATAAGTTTTAGTATACCCTCAACCATTCCAAGTCCAGCTCTCAACACTGGTACAATTGCAAGTTTTTTTCCTGCAAGTGTAAAAACCGTTGTCTTTGCAACAGGTGTTTCAATTTCCACCTCTTCTAATGATAAGTGTCTTGTTATTTCATAAACCATTAGTCCTGCTACTTCTTGCACTAGATCTCTAAAATCCTTTGATGAAGTCTCTTTGCTTCTCATTATGCCAAGCTTATGACAAACAAGAGGGTGGTCAATCACAACTGTGCGCCCACCTAGATCTGTTGATATGCAGTTTTTTGAAGATTGGGCATTTTCATAGGCATTAATCTTGTCAATGCGAAAAGAATGTCTGCCTGCATCAAAATCAGTTTCAAACCAAGTTTTTATAATATCAAATGAAGTTTTTAAATCTGTCGTCCTAGCACCAAGGACCAATAAGTTTGAATTGTTATGCTTTCTAGACATTTCTGCAGTAAAGCTGTCATGGCAAAGCGTAGCTCTAATACCATTTACTTTATTTGCAACGATACTCATTCCAATTCCAGTACCACAAATCAATATACCTCTATCTGATTTATGTGATGCAACATTTTCGGCTGTTTTGAATCCCCAGTCAGGGTAATCAACTCTTACGTCACCAGAGAATGTACCACAATCAACAACTTCATGTCCAAGATTCTCTACAAATGTTTTAACTTCTTCTTTCAAAACAAAACCAGCATGGTCTGAACCGATAGAAATTTTCATATTGTTACCTCCGTAATTATTTTATTATTTGATTTAAAATATCTTCAGAAATTATGTATGGATTGATCTCATTCTTATTTGAGCAAGATGAAAAATCATAATTATCTATTACATTTTTAATTTTCATTTCTATGTTAGATAGTATCTCTTTTTCTACAATTCTTTCAATGTGCTTCTTAAACATTGATTCCAATTTAATTCTTCCTGCTTCTGATGTGTGTAAGTATATATTATGTTCGTTAATAGTACTATTTATCTCGTTAAAACCAGTATTTGCATATGAAGAGACCAATATTACAGGCGGTTTCCAATCTCTAAAATTTAGAGAATTCAGCATTGATGTTACATCATTAGCAATCTTCTCCGCACCATCTTTATCCGATTTATTAACTATAAAGACGTCAGCAATTTCCATTATTCCAGCTTTCATAACCTGTATATCGTCACCCATTCCAGGGACAAGCACTAAACAAACAGTATCAGCAATTTTTATAATATCTATTTCTGACTGTCCAACACCCACAGTTTCTATTATTATATCATCATAACCACATGCATCTAGTAGGAGTGCAACTTCATGTGTTGCCTTACTTATTCCTCCCAAAAAACCTCTAGCACCCATACTTCTAATAAAGACGTCTTTACTTAAAGAGTGAGATTGCATCCTTAGCCTATCACCTAATATAGCTCCGCCAGAAAATGGGCTTGATGGATCAATTGCAATTACAGCTATTCGCCTCTCTTGTTTTTTCATTTTCTCGACTAGATTATCTACTAAAGTACTTTTACCTGCACCAGGACTTCCCGTAATACCAATTATGTGAGCTTTTCCTGAATATGGATATATCTTTTTCATTATTTTCTTAGAAAATAAATCATCTGATTCAATTATTGTGATTAATTTTGCAATAGCTCTTATATTGCCATTTAATGCAGATTCAATTAATTTTTCCACACAAAGAACCTCACTATTTAAAAAGTATATTTATGCCGGCGATTGAATAAAATGAAAATGCTATTGCACCAGCAAAAACAAATCCAAGTATAAATCTTAGATAGATAACATAGAGTTCAGATCCTTGCAATAAACCTTTGTGTATTTTCATTATAATATTAGATAATAACAATGAAATAATAAACAAAAATAGCGCCACAAGAGCTTGTAAATTTACAGCAGGTATACTATAAAAACAATTTAACATAACTTGTTCATCAACTTACTTATGGGTTTATTTGATGCAACGCATCTATACAAATTTCAAGTGCTCTCTTGCCATCCTCAATTCCAACTAGAGGTTGACTACCATTCCTTATACTAGAAATAAAATGTTGAAGTTCAAGTTTTAACGGCTCTGTCTTAAGAAATAAAGGATGTTCGGAAATTTCAAGCATGCTTCCTGCACTGTCCTTTTTACAATTCTGAATTATAATATCTTGAGTTTCATAGTTTACGGTAACAAATGAAGACTTATCCATAATTTCCATTTGTCTGCATCTTTTCTCTGAAACCCTGCTAACTAGTATTTCTGCAATTGCTCCATTTTCAAACAATAGCTGTAATGATGCAATATCTTCGTGATTTGAAATAATAGAACGTCCAACAGCAGAGATAGATTTAACTTTTGATTTAATAATTGACAGTATTATGTCAACATCATGAATCATTAAATCCAAGACAACTCCAACATCTGCAATTCGAGCTGAGAATGGTCCAATTCTTTGTGAACGAATAAAGTAAGGTTCTTCAAGAAAATTTGTTAAGTGTGTTATAGCACTATTGAATCTTTCAATATGACCAACTTGTAAAATGAGTTTCTTCTCTTTTACTAGTCTTAAAAGTTCCTCAGCCTCTTGTAGGGTGGTAGTAACAGGTTTTTCCACTAAAATATGAATTCCATGATTCATAGCTTTTACTGCTACTTCATAATGATTTTTTGTAGGGACGACTATATTAATTGCATCAGGAGAAGTTGCAGCAATAAAACTCTCTAGGTCTGTAAAGTAAGGGACATTTAATGTGTTAGCTATCATTTCTACTCTATCTTTGTCATTGTCGACGACACCCACCAACTTAACACCAGGCATTTCAGAATATATTCTTGCATGATGCATCCCTAAGTGTCCAACACCAACGACTCCTACTTTTATTTCCATCACAAAATCCACCTCATAACGCTCACAATTATTTAATATGTTTTAGTAATTTAATATCTCCAGCTATTAAAGACATCCTGTTAAGAAGGTCACCTGCTCTATATGAAAAATATTTTTCATTATTACAGAAAGTGCAATCATAATTGATAAATATCTGTTCCTTTGAGCATCCAATATTTTGAAGCTGACATGATATTTCAGCTCGTATATCAAAGTAAACTAACTTATCATTTAATAAGAAATTATTTTTATCAAATCTTTGCATTGCACAAATTGTTTTTGGGTCATTTTCTTGTCTTGAATAACATTTTTTGCAAATTGATGGACCAATCCAAGCCCAAACTTTATTCAAATTACTAACGTCAAGATGTTGGGTAACACTTGATGACTTTATTGAATTAAAAACAATGTTCTCTAATGTTCCATTAAAACCAGAATGTAAAAGTAACATCCATGGCGCAGGCGAAGTCCCAGCGATTAAAACCGGAGTACAGTCAGCAAACCTTAAACTCGCTAAGGTATCTGAGTTTTTGTCAATTAAAATTCCATCTGCTTCTGGTCTTGCAGGGAAAGAATTTTTACCTGTAGCATATATTATATTTGTCATGTGAACTTGTTTTGGGGTAATTATTTTTATTTTATTAAAATTATAAGACTGTGAACCCAATAACTCTCCGTTAAATTCTTCATTGCCATCTTTAGTTTTAAGGTAGAACTTCGCAAAAAAGATATTTTTTAATTCATCTGGTAATAGAAAATCTATACAATTTTGATTTTCATTGAAGAAAAATTTATCTATCATGACAAATAAAATCTTCAGTTAATAATTTAGTTTTTATATATCCAATTAAGTAAAGGCTGCCGCAAACAATTGTAACTGCATCGTCACTAAGTACATTTTTTAGAGCATCTAATGGCTCTTCAAAAGTATCTATTACATTAATCTTAAGTTCAGAACAATATTGTGCTAATTGCTTAGCTGATGCACTTCTTAAAAGATTAGGAACCAATGTACAATATACATTCGAATTAAGCTCACCTAGTATTTCAATAGACGAAAGTATATCTTTATCACTCATCATAGCCAAAATAATATTTATTTTCTTTGACGTATTTATTAATTTAATAGTATCAACCAAAGCCCTCATGGCTTTGGGATTATGAGCTCCATCAAGAATTAGCAAGGGACTTGTAGATATTATTTCAAATCTCCCACTCCATCTAAGATTATTTAGCCCTAATTTAATAGACTCTAAATTTATATTCGTATAACTTTTAGCAAGTAATTTAATAGCTTCTACTGCAAGCCTTAAATTATCAGCTTGGTGAATTCCAATAAGTGGAGTATGAAGGGACACACTCTTATTATCAAAGAACACTTCTACATCTGTACCATTAAAATCAAGTTTTTCTAGTAGTTGCTTATTTTTTTCAAGTAAAATTCCAACTGAGTTTCGTTTAATTACAAATTTACTAAATTCAGAGGAAAGATCTGGTGAATCAGCTAGATATACCACTGGTTTATCCTTTCTCATGATAGAGAATTTTTCCCTAGATATCTCAAGTTCAGTATTACCTAAATATTCACAATGATCCATGCAAATTGATGTAATTATTGATATGTCAACATGTTTCACGATATTTGTTGCATCTAATCTTCCACCAAGACCTGTTTCTAAAACAGCAACATCTACATGTTGATCTTTAATGACCATAAATGCAATAGCAGTAACAAGTTCAAAAAACGTAGGGCAGTCTTTTTTAAGGATAGGATCTTTATTTATTACATCGGTAATAATTTCTATGTTTCTTTCCCAAAGAGAAATTTCTACTTCTTTATTATTTATTTTAAGTCTCTCAGCAAGTGTAACTAAATGTGGGCTTGTATAAAGAGCAGTTTTGTAACCAGAAGCAACTAATATAGATGATATTGTTGAAGCTACAGACCCCTTTCCATTGCTACCAGCAACATGGACAACATGAAAACCTCTTTCTGGGTGTCCAAGTAACATCATCAATCTAGACATTCTTGCAAGTCCAGGGCGTATACCTGGACTTGCAAGATTATTTAATTTTGTTTCTATTTCATAAAAATTTTCCATTTATTATGCAGATAGACTTTCTAAATTTTCTTGAATTCTTCTAACTTTAGCTTCATTGTCTTTTAGATTATTTTTTTCCTTTTGAATAATATCCTCTGGTGCTCTTTCCACAAACTGTTTATTAGATAATTTTGTTTTGGCTTTTTCAATATCTTTCTTTATCTTTAATAAATCAGTCTCTAGTCTTAAGACCTCTTTTTCAATATCAAGCAAATCACCTACAGGCAAATAAACTTGAATATCATCTAAAACTGTTGCTAAACTACGTAATGGTTTTGAAACTGAGTCTGTCAATAGCTCAATATCACCCATTTTTGTTAGTAGTTTAATTTGATTCTCTGACGATTTTAAGACAGAAGATTTGCTATCATTATGTACAGATAAGACAACCTTACTAATTACTTGTTGAGGTGAAATTCTAGCTTCAGCACGTAAATTTCTTATTGTACGAACAATATCTTGTATAAAAGTCATATCATCAACAATAGAAGTATCAATATTATCTATACGAGAAACTGGCCAAGATGAATGTTCAATTATGTCACCCTCAAATGGGAACGCCTGCCAAAGCTCATCTGTTATAAACGGAATTATAGGATGGAGCAACTTAAGCACATCTTCAAATACGGCAAGTAAGACTGCTTGAGTTGTTCTTCGACGGTCTTCACCCTCGTCACCTCTAAGTGCAGGCTTTGAAAGCTCTAAATACCAGTCACAAACCTCTCCCCATGTAAAATCATACATAAGTCTCGCTGCTTCACCAAAATAATATCCATCTAGTAATCTTGTCATTTCTGTTGTAACAATTGAGAGTCTGTTTAAAATCCATTTATCTTGAATTGCCATATGTTCTTCAACCCATGGTTGAGATAAATTAGCATCTTCAAGATTCATCAATGCAAATCTGCTTGCATTCCAAAGTTTATTCATAAACAATCTATATGTAGAAATTCTGTCTTTTGATAAATGTATATCTCTACCCTGGACTGTAAGTGAAGCCATTGTTAAACGCAAAGAATCTGCACCAAAATCTTTGACAATAGTAAGTGGGTCAATTACATTACCTTTTGATTTACTCATCTTTTGTCCTTTTTCATCTCTTACAAGGGCATGTATATACACATCCTTAAACGGAACTTCTCCATTCATATTCTCAAGCCCAAACATTATCATTCTAGCAACCCAAAAGAATATAATGTCAAACCCAGTAACCAGTACTGATGTAGGATAAAATTTCTTTAACAGTTTTGTTTCTTCTGGCCAACCCATCGTAGAAAAAGGCCATAATCCACTAGAGAACCATGTGTCGAGAACATCTTCATCTTGGTGAATGTGAACAGAGGCACACTTGGGGCATACGGTTGGAGTCTCTGTCTCAACTATAATTTCTCCACAGTCATCACAATACCAGGCTGGTATTCTATGTCCCCACCATAACTGACGAGAGATACACCAGTCTCTAATATTTTCCATCCACTGATAATATACATTTGTCCATTGTGTCGGAATAAAATTAATTTTGCCAGCTTTTACAGCAGCGACACCTGCATCAGCTAATGGTCTAGTTTTTACAAACCATTGTTCAGAGAGATAGGGTTCAATTACGGTATGACAACGATAACATTCACCAACTGAATGTTTTATTTCGTCTATACCTAAAAGGACCCCTTCTAATTCAAGATCATCTACTATAACTTTTCTTGCATCGAAACGATCGAGTCCAGCATATTTACCTGTGTTTGGAGTCATAACTCCTGTACCATCAATAACCTGTATTTGTTCTAGATTATGTCTTTGGCCAACTAAGAAGTCATTAGGATCATGAGCAGGTGTAATTTTTACACATCCAGAACCAAATTCAGGGTCAACCATGTTATCTTCAATTACAGGGATTACCCTATTGACAATTGGGACAATAACATGTTTACCAATAAGGTGATGATTTTTCTCGTCTCTCGGATGTATTGCAATTGCACTATCACCAAGAATTGTTTCAGGGCGTGTTGTCATTACAACGAGATGCCCTTCTTCACCAACAAATTTATATGCTACTTTATAAAAATTACCGTCATGCTCAGCATGTTCAACTTCCAAGTCAGATAGTGCAGTTTGACACCTTGGGCACCAGTTTATAAGATATTTTCCTCTATAAATCAAACCTTTTTTATAAAGTGAAACAAAATTCTTTCTTACTGCGACTGACAAGCCCTCGTCCATTGTGAAACGTTCTCTATCCCAGTCACATGAGGCACCTAACTTTTTTAGCTGGTTAATAATTGTAGAACCATATTCCCTTTTCCATTCCCAAACTTTTTTTACAAATGCATCTCGTCCTAAATCATGACGACTTACACCTTCTTTTGCCAAAGAGCGTTCTACAACATTCTGGGTAGCAATACCAGCGTGGTCTGTTCCAGGCAGCCATAAGACTTCATATCCTTGCATACGTTTTGTACGGCATAATATGTCCTGAAGAGTATTATCTAAAGCGTGACCTACGTGTAATGAACCAGTTACATTTGGGGGTGGTATAACGATTGAAAAAGATGGTTTTGTTGATTCTTGATTGGCTTTAAATAAGCCTTTCTCTACCCACTTAGCATACCACTTATCTTCAATCGGAATTGGATCATAAGCTTTGCTTAATTCAATCTTCTCTGAACTCACAATTATTTCCTCCTCTTAGATCAGTCTGGTGACAGACCCGTTCTATTCCCTATCTCAGCAACAAGGCCGTTCCTTGTTCTGGGTGTATAGGTTACTTCTTTATTTTAGTTAATTTTTTCTTATCTAAGATATCCAGTTGGTGCATCTCGTCAATTATATCTGTAATCCCAACTCTTAATGAGTCCATCTCTTTATTGTTAGTTCCAGAGGTAATAAATGGTGGCAATACGGAATCAATACCACTATTTATATGTTGCTGATATAATCCTTTTCTTTTTCCTTGTGAGATTTTATCTCCCTTAGTAAAGACAACAAGTCTAGGCATATTCATCTGGTCCAACCAAAATGTCAAATCATCATCATTAGCAAGAGGACCATGTCTAAAATCCATTAAATGTATTACATATGTAATTTTTCTATTACTTTGGAAATAATCATCTATTAATTTCCACCAAGATTTTCTTTCATCAAAACCTCTAGCAGCGTATCCGTAGCCTGGAATATCAACCAGTGTAAATTTGTAATCGTCAGAGTCAATTTTGTAAAAATTTATACTTCTTGTCTTTCCTGGCTTTGAGCTCACTTTTGCAATTCTAGTATTCAAGAGAGAGTTTATAAGAGTTGATTTTCCAACATTTGATCTACCTACAAAAACAATTTCGTCTTGGTCGGATGGTGGCAGTTGCGATGCGTTAAAAGCGGTACAATATAATTCTGATTTCCATGCACACATTACTTGTTTTCCTCCCTTGAAATAAGAGCTAAATCAAATACCTCAGAAATGTTCTTTACAAAATAGAATTCCATCCCATTAGTAATCCAATCAGAAAGATTTTCAATATCTGGTTTATTTGCAGATGGTAATATAAATCTTCTTATCATGTTATGTTTCGCAGCTAGAATTTTTTCTTTTAAACCACCAATAGGAAGAACACTGCCATGTAAAGTCATTTCACCAGTCATAGCAAAATCGCAGCTTATTGGAGTATTAGATAAAGTTGAATACAACGATAAAGCAATTGTAACTCCTGCAGACGGTCCATCCTTTGGTACAGCTCCTTCAGGAACATGTATATGTATATCTATTTTTGTCCAGTCTATATCATCTAAGTTATATTGATGTGATTTGGAACGCAAATATGCTACAGCGGTTTGGACAGATTCTTTCATAACATTTCCCAAATTACCAGTGTAACTGACTGTTCCAGTACCATCCATTAAAGCAGACTCAATTATTAAGACTTCACCACCACTTTGTGTCCAAGCTAAACCGAGTGAAATCCCAATTGTATTTTGTTTGGGAATAACAGTGTTATATATTTTAGGTACTCCTAAAATTTTTCGTATCATTTTAATTGATATTATGTAGCTTTTTAAGTTATTTTCTCTATTATCCCTTGTTATTTTAACAGCAATTTTTCTTAATAATTTTGCTAGTTGTCTGTCAAGAGAACGTACACCAGGTTCTCTTGTATATAAATCAATAATTAATCTTATAGCTTTGTCAGATATAGATATTGGTGTTTCAGAAAGACCATGTTCTATCAATAACCTTGGAATAAGATGATTTTTTGCAATCCTAAATTTTTCCTCAGGCATATAACCGGGTAATGTAATTATTTCCATTCGGTCAAATAATGGTTTAGGTATTGCAGTAACATCATTTGCGGTTGTTATAAAAATAACCTTACTTAAATCACAAGGAATTTCCATATAGTTATCAGTAAACATATAATTTTGTTCAGGATCCAACACCTCTAATAGTGCAGATGATGGATCACCCTTAAAATCTGATGCCAATTTATCAATTTCATCTAGCAAAAACACTGGGTTTGAGGTTTCACATTGTTTAAGTTTCTGAACAATTCTACCTGGCATAGCACCAACATATGTTTTCCTGTGCCCTCTAATCTCAGCTTCATCTCTCATTCCACCAAGTGAAATATTAACAAATTTCCTTGATATTGCCTTTGCTATCGATTTAGCTAACGAAGTTTTACCTACCTCTGGAGGTCCTATAAAACAAATAACATTAGATCGCATTGCACCTTTTGCAAGTTGATGAACAGCTAAGTACTCTAATATTCTTTCTTTTACTTCAAATAAACCATCATGTTCCTTATTGAGTTCCTCTTCAGCTTTTTTAATATCAGTATTATCATCAGAATATACCCCCCAAGGAAATTCAAGGACATTATCTATATATCCTCTGAGTACTGTTGCTTCTGGTGATATAGGCGGAATTTTTGAATATCTAGTTATCTCTTTTATTATCTTTTCTTTTTGTTGATCATTCACATTGAGGTCAGAAGCTTTTTTTATCAAAGATTCAATCTCTGAATGTGTGTCATCTTCACCTAGTTCATTGTGTATAACTTTTAATTGTTCTCTAAGATAATATTGTTTTTGACCATTATCTAGTTCAGTCCTAACTTTTCTGGCAATTTCATCTTCTAACTTAAGGAGTTCATTTTCGTTCATCAACATAACTAGAAGACGGCGTAATCTTTCTAATACATTTAATTCGCTTAATAATATATGTTTCTGAGATGTCTTTATTAATACGTGTGATGCTAAAGCATCAGTAAAAATCTCTAAATCACTTATATTTTCAACCGATTTTATAATGTCAGATGGAATCTTAGACTCAAGCGTTACATATGTTCTAAATTCATCTAACGTTTTCCTCTTAAGTGCTTCTATCTGTGTATTTAGTTGAGGTAAAATTGAAGGTGTTTTTTCAACCTCTACCTCAGAAAAGATATCCCCGTCAATTAATTCAATACATTTGGCACGAGATAGACCCTCAATTATTACTTTTAACGTACCGTCCGGAAGGTAGAGTGTTTGAATAACTTTACAAATAGTCCCCATAGGATAGACGTCATTAATTGTTGGCATTTTAGATTTATTTTGTATTTGTTCTGTCACAAAGATACCTTTATCTTTTGTGTAAGCATAATCTATCGCTTTAACAAGATAGCTTTTTGATATATATATCGGAGCAACAACTCCTGGAAAGATAACAATATCTTTAAGTGTTACAAGGGGAAATATTGTCATTTATTAATCCTCTTTAGCTATCTTAGTTACATACTCTGGTACAGATACACCGTTAATTACATCTTTTGTGATTGTAAGTTTAGATATATTATCAGCTAATTGTGGTAACTCAAATTGGATATCAAGCATTAAAGATTCAAGGATTGTTCTTAATGCACGAGCCCCTGTTTTTAGCTTTACGCTTCTTTCAGCAATTAAAGCTATTGCTTCATCTGTGAACTCCAGGTCAACATTTTCCAAATCAAACATTTTTTTATATTGTTTTATAGGAGCATTACGAGGTTCAAGAAGTATTTTTATTAAAGCATCTTTTGATAGGTGCTGTAATGTTACAAGAACAGGCAGCCTACCGATAAATTCAGGGATAAAACCATACCTTCTTAAATCATCAGGTTCAATATATTGCAATAAATTAGACATATCTTCATCTGAAACTATTTTATTCTCACCAATAAAACCTACTGATTTTTTATTTGTTCTCTTAGCAATAATTTTTTCAACACCATCAAACGCACCGCCACAAATAAATAGTATGTTTTTAGTATCTATTTGTATTAGTTCTTGATTAGGATGTTTCCTACCACCCTTAGGTGGCACACTTGCTACGGTTCCCTCAATTATTTTTAATAAAGCTTGCTGGACACCTTCACCAGATACGTCTCTTGTAATGGATACAGATTCAGATTTTCTTGAAATTTTATCTATCTCATCAATATATATAATTCCTCTTTGGGCAGTTTCTATATCAAAATCAGCTGCCTGTAAAAGATGCAAAAGGATGTTTTCAACATCTTCACCAACATATCCAGCCTCAGTCAAAGTTGTTGCATCGGCCATAGCAAATGGTACATTTAATTTTTTTGCTAATGTTTGAGCAAGAAGAGTTTTTCCGCTTCCTGTAGGTCCTATCAAAAGCACATTGCTTTTAGGAAGTTCAACATCATCATTTGTAGATGAGCACATTATTCGCTTGTAATGATTATATACTGCTACAGAAAGAACTTTTTTAGCTTGGTCTTGACCAATAACATATTCATCCAAATGTTTTTTTAATTCACTTGGTTTAGGTAGCTCGTCCAGTCCCATAAAAGATACGTAGTCAGGGATATCCTTGTTGGAGTATTCTTGTTTATTAGAGTCTCCTTCTCCATCCAAAACTTGATTGCATAGCTTAACACAATCAGTACAAATATAGGTATTTGAAAAGCCTGCTATTAATTTTGTCGTATCACTTTGTGCCCTACCACAAAAGGAACAAAATAGCTTTTTATTTTTTTTATCAAATTCTTTTTCCATTTTACACCTCAATAAAACTAACATTCAAAAATTGTAATTAGGGGGACCCCATAAGGAATCCCCCCTTTTGTATTATCTTTTATCTATAACTTTATCAACTAGACCATATTTTAAAGCCTCTGTTGCTGACATAAAAAAGTCTCTGTCTGTATCTTTTTCTATTGTTTTAAGCATTTTATCAGTATGAGTTGCTAAAATCTGATTTAACTGTTTTCTCATTTTTAATATTTCTTTGGTATGAATTTCAATATCAGATGCTTGCCCCTGAGCTCCACCTAGTGGCTGATGTATCATCACCCTTGAGTTAGGTAAAGCCAATCTCTTGCCTTTTGCTCCCGCAGCCAACAAAACAGCCCCCATACTTGCAGCTTGCCCTGTACAAATTGTTGAGACATCTGGCTTAATATATTGCATAGTATCATATATTGCCAAACCAGCAGTAACGACACCGCCAGGGCTATTTATATATAAATAGATATCTTTTTCCGGGTCCTCACTCTCAAGAAATAAAAGCTGAGCAACAACCAAGTTTGCAACAGAGTCATCAATTGCTGTACCTAAAAAAATGATTCTGTCTTTTAAAAGACGACTATAGATGTCATAGGATCTCTCTCCCCTACCTGTTTCTTCAACAACCATCGGGACTAGATAAGACATAGTCATCACCCCTATTTATTCTTCTTCTGTCTTTTTATTCTCAACTTCAATAACTTTTACTTTTGAGACGATAAAATCAACAGTTTTACGATTACGTATTTTTTCAGCTATTTCATATACTCTATCTCTATCTGAGTAGATGAAATCCCTTGCTTTTTTCAAATCAATATTAGAAGAGATAGCCATTGTTGATATCTCTGAATCAATTTCGTCCCTTGTCCACTGAATATCATTTGCTTCAGCAATTGCCTCGAGAACAAGACCTCTCTTAACAATCTTTTCAGCACTTTCTTTTAATTCAGCTTCATATTTTTCTTTATCCATACCTGTCTTTTCAAAGAACTCGTCAAGAGTCATCCCTGATTCTTTCTGGATTCGACGAACCTGATCTTCTTTCATTGCTTCAATTTGACGATCAACTATCGACTGTGGCAATTCAATTTCAGATAGCTCAACAATTTTTGAAACTGCAGAATTTTTTAATGTTTCTTCGCTCTGTCTTTCAGCTGATTTTTTAAGTTGATTTGACACTTCAGTTCTAAATTCGTCAACAGTTTTATTTTGCCCCTGCGTAATCTTTAATACAGTTTCATCTGAAAGAGAAGGGGTTTCTTTCTTCATTATGCCCAGTATTTCTATTATATAACGCATTCCCTTACCTGATAATTCTTTATTGTCTTTATCTACAGGGAAATCTACTGTTACAGTTTCACCCAAATTTTTACCAACTAATGCATCAACAATCTCATTTTTCATTTCGTCAAGACCAAGATTAATTTCAGTCTTTTTATCCTCTTCAATAACAGTGACATTGCTATTTTCATCCACCATATTAGAAGAATATTTAACAGAAACGTAGTCTTCTTTTGTAAGAGGCCTTTCCTCATATGTTGGGACTACTTCTGAGTGAGCATCAAGAAGTTTAACTATATTTTCTTCAACCATCTCATCTGTTGGTAAATAAATAGTTTTTTCTGCTTCTATGGTCTCAATTTCTGGAAAAGTTACTTCAGGAAATATTTCAAATATTGCCGTAAATTCAAAAGGTTTTCCTTCTTCCATTTCACCCGGCTTCAAATCTGGCTCTTTTATTAATCTTAATTCGTATTCATCAACGATAGTATCAAGAGCATCAGGAATAATAAGTTCCATTGTTTCAGCAAATATCGTTTGTTTACCGAAGTAAAGTTCCAATGTTTTTGCAGGGATGTGGCCTTTTCTAAATCCCTTAATATTAGCTTTTTTTGAGAGCTCTTTGTATGTCTTTAAAATTGCACCTTTAACTTCTTCTGAATCAAATTCAGCTTTTACTGTTACAATGTTTTGTTCTTGAGATATCAATTCTGACTTCAATGTATTTTTCCCCTCTCATTTTTTCCTTTTTTCAGTCATTAACCGAAGTATTGTAACATAGAATATACGGTTTAGTATACACTTCTTTAAAGAAATTTCTTTTAAATATCAAGAAACGCTATACTAAAAAACTAAAATCTAAGATAATATATCTTAGAACTATAAAGATAAATATAATTAGAAAACATAGATTTAATTTAGTTCATTACTATGAATTTTTTTCCACATCATACATGAACCCTTGTTCTTTTGTTTGACATGATATAACGCAATATCTGCATGTTTGAATGCTTCATTAAATCTATCCGTTGAATGCATTATAGAAACACCGAAGGAACAAGATAGAGCATAGACAGTATTTTTTAGTTTTGATTCTTTAATTTTTTTACTGAGAAAAAGTCCTTTTTCATAAACCTTTTGTAGCTCAGAAAAATTTTTCATTATAATTAAAAATTCATCACCGCCTACTCTTGCAATAATATCCCCTTCTCTAATTTCAGCACGTAATGTATCAGCTACTTTTCTTATCAATTCGTCTCCCACATCATGTCCGTATGTATCATTACATTGTTTAAGGTTATCAACATCAACCATAAACACAGCGTGAGGTGAAAGTTCTGGTAACCTTGATATTGACTCCATTAAGCCTCTTCTGTTACAACACATTGTTAATGTGTCTTGGTTTGCCCTTTGCTCTAATATTACACGTTGATCCTCTAAGCTTTCTTTAATTCTTTTAAGCTCAGCACTATCAATTGTGTTCTTAATATGGTGTTGTAAAATTTCTTTCTTATAGGGTTTAGATACAAAGTTATCAGCACCTAACCTCAGAGCACGCAATTCAGCATCGTCAGCTACTTCGGATGTAATTATTACTGGAATACGAGAAAGCACATTATCTTTCTTCAAAATATCAAGCAATCTAAATCCATCCATTATTGGCATAATTAAATCTAATAATATAATTGAAATTTCATGCGGATTTTCTAAAAGATAATTATATGCATCCTGACCATTGTTAAAGACAATAACATTATACCTTGGTAACAACATATTTTTCAGAATATCACAATTCATCTCTATGTCTTCGACTATCATAACTGTGTGTGGGTTTAAATCACCAAAAATATTTTCTGGGAAAAATTCACTGTTTTTATCTGTCGTGCTATCAGACCTTAATTTGTTTTTACTTAGATACTCTTTAAATAAACTTGAAGGCAGAGGCTTGGAATAGAAAAAACCCTGAACATAGTTACAGCCAATATTTTTAAGATATTCCATTTGTTCTGCTGATTCAACACCTTCAGCTATAACATCTAATTCAAGCCATCTTGCCAGTGCAACAACAAATTTTAATATATTTTTTTTGTTTATAGAATTCTGTTTTTGTATAAAGCCCATGTCAAGCTTAAGGACATCTATAGGCAATTCACTTAAAACATTCAAGGATGAATATCCTGAACCGAAATCATCCATCTCGATTTTAAAACCAAGATATCGTAATTTTTTTATTATCTCAATAATTTGTTGCGGATTATCGACATAAGCAGACTCTGTAACTTCGAGATGTAAAAGTGACCTTTCAATCTTATATCTATCTGTTAAAGAAATCATTAGCTCAACAAAGTTAGGTATATCAAAATCAACTCTAGACACATTAACAGAGATGGGAAGATTAAAACAATTTATCACTTTCCATTCATATATTTGCTTACAAGTTTCTTCCCAAATATAGATATCGAGTTCTGATATAAAACCATTTTTTTCAAATAGCGGTATAAATTCTCCCGGAGAAATAAACCCTAATTCAGGGTTATTCCAGCGAACAAGTACTTCTGCACCAATTACTTCATCAGTTCTAATGTCATGTTTAGGTTGAAAATAAAGTACAAACTCTTTGTTTTTTAATGCTTCTTTCATATGGTCTATAATCTGTTGTTCCTTAAGCAAAAGCAATCTCAAAGAGTCATCATACTCAATTATAAACTTACCATATTTCGTCTTTATCCTGTTTAAAGCTATTAAAGCTCTATCACACATAGCTGATATAGGAAGAGTCTTATCTACATAAGGATAAACACCAAACTTTACTACTAGATTTGGTACGGGAGCATTGTTTAAAAAAACAGTTATCTTTTCTATTATTTCATCTTCTGAGTGTAAATTATTGTGTTCAGTAAATACGGCAAATTTATCTGGACCAATTCGAGCATATATCTCTTTTCTGTTCTTAGAGTTTTTAAAGCTTTGTGCAATGTATCTAAGAACATCGTCACCTTTTTTCTCCCCGTATTTATCGTTAACAAGTTTAAAGTTTTCAATGTCACAACATATCATGTCAAAATCTAGAGAAGAATTCTCTATTAAAAGACGATGTACGTGCTGAAAGAAAAATTCTTTAGTGTATAATCCAGTTAATTGGTCAAATTTCAATAAATTTATCATAGCTGCTGTTTCTCTTAAACGTATTATGCTTGCTACTCTGTGTTTTACAATTTCAGGCTTATATGGTTTTGTAATAAAATCAGAGGCGCCCTCAGCCAAACAAGTAATTTCATCTTCACTACTATCACTTGATGTCTCAACAATTACAGGAATAGATGAGAACATTGCATCATTTTTAAGTACAGCTAAAAATTCAAAACCATTCATTACTGGCATATTAATATCAAGTAAAACCAACGATATGTCATTCTGAGTTTGCTTTAGAAAATCAATTCCAACCTTTCCATTTTCAGCTTCAAACAACTGATATTCTTTAGAAAGTATCTTGTATAAAATTTTACGGTTTACCTTATTGTCATCAATAATCAATATTTTTTTCTTATTCGGCAAGATGAAAACTCCTCTCAAAAGCAACATCTAAATCATTAATCAATGGGAAGTCTTTCAAAATTTAAAATATATACTTAAACACACATTCTTTGGAAAAAGATGATAGATTTACAAAATGATTTTTTACATAATAACTCTTTATATTTTACTCTAAATCACGCTCTTTTTCTAGCAGTAAAAGACTTATTCTAAATAAAATTACATGACTTGATAGATTATATTCAGTAAAATATTTATTAAATATTTTAAAAGGACACTTTATGAATATATTAAATAATCATCAATATTCTTATCACTCTTTATAGACTTAGGATCGAGACTTTAAACAAATATATCCCCCTCAAATTGAGGGGGATATATACAAATAATACATAAAAATCAAAATATGGAGCGGACAACGGGATTCGAACCCGCGACCCTCAGCTTGGGAAGCTGATGCTCTACCAACTGAGCTATGTCCGCACGCATAAAGAAACAACAATTATATTATCACAAACATAACTTAATTTCCAGCAGTAGCTACGTAAGAATATTTTACTAGTTGTCTTAATATGTATTCTTTATCTTAAAGGATAATTAAAAACAAATAGTTAATTAATCTTCAAGGCAACTTTTATATTTTTCAACTTTATTCAAATCGTATTTAAAAGAATTAAATCTATTGTGTCACTTCATCCTCAAGACAAGACTCTAAGAGAGTAGAATTTAACTATGTTAAAAATACAATCAGAACTTACGAGTTAGAATATATAAGGGGCATTACCTGAAAAATCGGCAATTAAACCATGTGGGTTATCTAGATAAAATACCACAAAAATTGGATTATCTGCAGTATGATACTGACTTTTCACTATTGGATTATTCATACAATTTTCTTTTACACTCATATTATTTTCAAATGTAGCCTTACCTGCTAAACGAATCCATGCATACTGAGGAGATGATACGGAAATCTCAATTTCTGGATTTGCGAGCATATCCTTATATACATCTTTAGTATTGTTAGTACAGAACCATAACTTGTTCTCCTGTTCTAAACAGAACATAAAAGGACGGCATTTTGCCTTCCCATCACGACCAATAGTCGCAAGGTATTGTACTGGATTTGCATGTAAAAATTCTACTATTCTTTTCATTCATTATTCCCCCTAATGATATAGTTTTGTTGTAACATTATCCGTTACAACAAAACTATATCACACATTGGTTGTAATTACAATAGTTACAACCAATTTTTAAAAAAATTTCCCTCTTTTCTATATTTGATGGCAAAAAGTTATTTATTTAAGATTTTTACAATATCTAAATTAATATCTAACAACGTAATTGATGACAATTCCTTTTCCATAGCTTCTTGCACTCTCTTTAATTTATCATCTAATACAGTATGAATGTTTTTTCCCACTGGGCATTCTGGGTTGGGAGTATCATGAAAATGAAATAACTCACCAGTACTAATACACTCAACTGCCCTATATATATCGAGTAGAGTAATTTCATTTAGTGGTTTAGAAATAGAAGTTCCACCAGTACCTCTAGTAACTTCAACTAATCCAGCATTTTTAAGCTGTCCTAAAATTTTTCTTATAACAACCGGATTCACATTTGTACTCCCTGCAAGGAAATCACTTGTTACTTTATATTCATCTTTAAAGGTATCTATACAGGCAAAAATATGAACTGCCAACGTAAATCTACTTGAAATCTGCAAAATATATACACCACCTTATTCCTGGTTATTTTACATTATATTTCTTTTACATCAATATATGTAAGGGTTCTGCCACACAGTTCTCTATATGCATTAATTTTTTATTATTAATCCTATAATGTAGAAATTTATGTTATGTTTTTTATAAGACAGAATATAAATTTAATCTTTTTTTACATGCAATTTTTCTAAATATAAGTATTGTTATATTAAATATTATACCGCAATAATTTAACTATATAATATAGCCTCATAAGACAACAAGCTTTTTTTATTGACCGTTAATTATATCACCTTAAGTTAAAAATCTAAATTTAAATACACATAAAGCCCGAGAATTGTGGCTGCAGCCAAAAGCTACAGATCTCGAGCTTTACTTTATTAAAATAACTTTCAAATAAGTGGCATCTAGGCTTTTGTCAAGATTGTTACTGTCTCCACGTGGCTCGAGAGGATAGGAAGTATGTCAAATGCCTACTCTCGTTTATGGGAACATATCCACTAACCTCTTTCTGTTTGTGGAAACATATCAGCAAGATTGCTCTATAAAGCAAAAATAGTACTTGCACCTATTATACTTTGTACAAGCACTATTTCACAATATAAATATGGTATTCTATTTGCCACATTCATCATGATGCTGATGTTCATGGCAAACAGAACCAGTCGACTTTAAAGAGCCTTCCAAGTATGCTTCTACTGCTGCTTTGGCATTACCTTTTGCTCCAACAATAACTTCGATGTTCCTTTCATTAAAAATCTCAACTGCACCTCCGCCCATACCACCGCTGATGATGACATTTACACCACGATCGGCAAGAAAATTAGGCAGGAATCCAGGTTTATGTCCAGGGTTAGCAATAGTTTCACTTTTGACAATTTGATTATTTTCGGTGTCAAAAATCATAAACCCTTCGCAATGCCCAAAATGCTCTGTTACCATTTCCTTTTCACTTGCTACTGCTATTTTCATCATTGTTTTTTCCTCCAATTTTTATTTTGAATATATTCATCTAATATTTCTGCTGCATGCTCAGTTTTGGAACTCTATCTAAAGGATTTGAATACCCATCTAGCATTCCTGCAACTATGAACATTTCACTGACTGCTCCACATACCTCTCGTAGTCTTCCCATTCCACCACCAAATGAAGAAGAAATTTTCAGTGCTGTTTCTGAGTCTAGTCCTGTTTCATCACAAAAGGCTAACACTACCGATTGAGAGCAATTGTATCCTTTTGTGAATAATTCTTTTGCTAATGTTGAATGTTCACTCACTTTTTATTTTCCTAAAGTCTTTCCTCTAGTAATTTTGATGTGCTATCAAGCCAATTGCCATCAAAAAGCTCTATCATGCCCTTGTCACAGGCAGCTGAAATTTTCGGATCAATAGGTAGTTTAGCAAGAACCTTTAAATTATGTTTTTCAGCAATTTCTTCAATGTGGCTTTCGCCAAATATCTGATAGTCCTTGCCGTTATCAGGGCATTTAAAATAAGACATATTTTCTACCAAACCAATGATTGGGATATTCATCATTTCTGCCATTTTGACGGCTTTAGATACAATCATGGATACCAGCTCTTGTGGAGAAGTTACGACAATAATCCCATCAACAGCAATGGATTGAAATACTGTAAGGGGAACATCGCCGGTTCCTGGTGGCATATCAATAAACATAAAATCTACATCACTCCAGATAACATCAGTCCAGAACTGTTTAACTGTACCAGCAATTATTGGGCCTCTCCATACAACAGGATCAGTATCCTTTTCTAAAAGTAAATTAACAGACATAATATCAATGCCGGTCTTTGTTTTAACAGGGAATAGTCCAAATTCGCTACCAGTGGCTTTTTCCCGAATTCCGAATGCCTTTGGAATAGAAGGTCCTGTAATATCTGCATCAAGAATGGCAGTATGATAACCCATTCTATTCATGGTAACAGCGAGCATGGAAGTAACAAGTGACTTTCCTACTCCGCCTTTACCACTGACAATACCTATGACTTTTTTTACGCTGCTCATCTCATGTAACTTCTCGGAAAAATCAGTTTTTTGTTCTTTTCTTTCTGCACAGTCCTCTGAACAACTGTTGCAGTTTTGATTACAATTTTCGCTCATAATTTAGCTCCTTTATTTTAGATTGTTATTTCACTGCCTGTTGATAAATAATCAATATTATCACCCATAACAGATTTCAGCCTTTCATAGGCTTCTATACCTGTACAATGGCAGGTATAAAACTTTGCTTTTGTAGCCATTAGATATTTACCAATTCTATCTATCATATCAGAGTCCTCATTGCCACCAGAGCGACTGGAAAGATGAAATCCGCCTATTACATAATCAGGCATACGACCTTTTATTTCTTGAAAATGTTCAAGTATATTTATGATACCATTATGAGCACAGCCTGTAACTAGAAGGGTCTTTCCGTCTTCCTCTATGATAAGATTCTGTTCATGTGCAAAAGTATCATCTATCATTCGTTCATTTTGCTCAGTTAGCAACCCACGATTTGATTTCGGTTGAGTCTCTCTTTGAACAACATTCGAAAATACCTGGATTCCATTACTGATATAGAATTGGTCTGACGTAAGTGCAATTTGCTTATTTTGTTTCAGCTCATCATCAAGACCGATAAAATCTAATTTGTCATTTGGACGGATAGCATAATGTTTCTCGAAAGCAAGATGGTGTAAATACACCTCTGCTTTTGTATTTTCTTTAAAAAAAATTTTTAATCCACCACCGTGGTCATAGTGCCCATGTGAAATTACAAGAAAATCAACGTCAGTGATATTGACGCCAAGTTTTTCAGCATTTTTAAGAAACAATTTACTTGCTCCAACATCAAATAAAATTTTAAGTGCATTTGTTTCAATATACAGACTAAGACCATGTTCGTTACCGAAGTCTTTCGATATCGATGTGTTTTCCACTAATGTTTTGATAATCATGACCTTAGCCCACCACCTTCTTCAAAAAGTAATTTCATTGTCTTATTGTAAACTGCTTTTACTGCTGCACCCGATGCACAATCTATGTCTACAATGGTTCGGCCATTATTAATCGCTTTTACTGCATTCGAATCAAAAGGTATTCTACCCATAAAAGTCAGCCTTTGTTTTTTACATAGCGCTTCTATCTTTTCTGTGTTTTCTACGTTGGTATCAAATTTGTTTATACATATTACTGTCATAGTTCCGAATTTCGCCGCTGTTTTTATAATTCGCTCCAAATCACTAATGCCAGATATGGACGGTTCGGCCACTATCAAAACCATGTCCACACCGCTAAGTGATGCTATTACAGGACAGCCTATGCCTGGAGAACCGTCAATAATTGCAAGATTGGCATTAACTATCTCCGACTTCATCTGTTTTTTAACCTCTGTGACCAGCATTCCTGAAGTGCCACTACCCATTTTCAGCTGTGCTGTAGAAAAAACTTCTCCTTCATTTGCATATAACATCAACTCACCAGCTACAGCCGGTTTTAAAGATATAGCTTCTACTGGACAAACAGCTTTGCAAACTCCACAGCCTTCACATGCAAAAGGATCTACTTTATATTTCTTATCTACTGAAATAGAATCAAATCTGCAGTTTTGTCTACACTTATCACATTTGATGCACAGTTCTGGATTTATCTCCGCTTTTGGTAAACCATAATAATCTGTTTTCATTGGTTGAGAGCTTTGTTCTGTTATAAGGTGTAGGTTAGGTGCATCTACATCACAATCCGCATAAGACTTAGCGTTTGCAAGCTTGATAAAAGCACTGGCTATAGTAGTTTTCCCAGTACCGCCTTTTCCACTAAGAATAAGAAGTTGTTTCATGTTGCACCTCCTTTTTCACTGTTTCTAACAGAGAAGAAAATAAAGCCTGATATTTTTCATTTTCCCTCACGGCAATTTCTGCATTTGAATTCAATATTCCAAGTTCATTATCAAATGGGATCTGATCTAAAATTTTAATGTTTTTTTCTATACAGAAATTTTCAGCTGGATTTTCACCTTCTATACACTTGTTTAGAACTACACCAAACGGCTTATTGAATAAGTTGACCAACTCGTATACCATATTAAGGTTATGAACACCAAATAACGTAGGTTCAGCTACCAATATACAATAGTCTGCATCCTTAATACTTTCCATTACAATACAGGCACTTCCAGGAGGACAGTCAATAAAGGTCAGTTTATCTGCTTCAGGTTTATTCTCAGCAAGCAACTTTTTAATAATAGGGATACCCGAAGCTTCACCAGTATTTAATATTCCTGTGTATACCGTTACCTGATCGGAAGTTCCTTTTTGAACTTTCCCAATAACCTTTTCTCTCTCTGTCAGTGCCTTTTCAGGGCAAAGCATAATACAACCGCCACAGGAGTGACAAACCTCTTCGAAAACAATCAGTTTATCTTTAATATAGGCAAGAGCATTGAATTTACAAAAATCTATGCATTTTCGACATCCATTGCATAGCTCATTATTCACCTTTGGAATTTTTACTGATATTTCTTCCTCTTGGACATCTTCGGGTTTAAAGAATAGATGCCCATTTGGCTCTTCAACATCACAATCTATATATGTTGATATTTTTGCTACCGCAGCTAAATTTACCGATACCAGTGTTTTTCCTGTGCCGCCCTTGCCGCTTAGCACAGCTATTCTCATATTAATTGCCTCCGTGCCCATGAAATCCGGCATGAATTTCATCTAGTAAAGAAAGTTTTCCATCGATGAAAGCATCAATATTATCCTTTACTGATGTCGATGTCGTTTTAAATATTTCAATATCAGCAGATTTAAGCACTTCAGCAGCATTTTCCCCGCAACGAGGAGTAAGCAAAACATTTGCTTTATTATCTACTATCGTCTGTGCAGCCTTAATCCCTGCACCACCTGTACTTGCTGCTGCACTGTTATCAAGAAATACACTTTCCTTAGTATCTACATCATAAATAAGGAAATAGGGAGTGCGTCCAAAGGATACACATACGTTTGAATCCAAACTTTTCTCATCTACCGGAATTGCTATTTTCATAAGAATCCTCCATTCTTTTAACTACTAAATAATTATTTAAATAATTATTGATTGCATTGCGCAATGCACTTACTCCTAAATTTGAGCAATGAACCTTGCTTTCAGGAAGCCCATCTAGAGCTTCGATTATATCCTCTTCTGTAATTCTTAATGCTTCATCCAGGCCTTTTCCTTTTGCCATCACCGATGTCATACTGGACGTTGCAATTGATGCACTGCAGCCAAACACAAGATAACTTATGTTATCTATATGATTGTCTTTCACCTTTATATAAACGGTAAGATAATCTCCGCACGAAGGGTCTCCAAAACTTCCTTCAGCGTCAGCATCTGGCATGCTATGAGCATTTTGAGGGCACATAAAATGTTCAATTACTTTTTCGGAATATATAATTAGTCACCTCGATTCTCATTATCTGTAAAGAATCTGCCACGTCCATGCCTATGACAGCCTCGGCCACATCCATTTCCCAATCCATCACAAAGACGGTATTCGCCTCCCTCAATTATTAACACTTTACCATTCACCAATGATTCAGCTAACTTTCTTCTGGCTTCTACATATATTCCCTGAACGGTAGCACGGGCAATATTCATTTGTTTTGCACACTCTTCCTGAGTAAAACCCTCCAAATCTATAAGCCTTATTGTTTCATATTCATCAACTGTCATGTTTACATGATCTTGATCGTCCAACACTGAATCAAGAGGGCCAAATTTATTACTTTCTGGCAGACAACACACTTTTCTCCATTTCATTGGTCTTGGCATAATCTATCACCCCATTTCTAATCAGAAATAACCAGAGCGTCCTCCAGTTACCTCTAATACCCGTTATAGGTACTTTAATTGTTTATCAATGACTTCGATTCGACTTTGCAGTAATTCTTTTTGTTCTTGAAGGAAATCTTTATGTGTTTTTGTCGCATATTGATTTATTGCTAAGCCTCTGCCAAATCCACTACTAAAACCTCGTCTGCAAGCAAATCCAAGACCTAATCCAAGTCCAGCACCACGATTGACTGCATTTTTCCCTGTGCAAAAGCCTAAACCGTGTCCAGTCATTGTTCCAGCACCCATTGGGCCAGTTCCATCTCTTCTAGGCATACCATTCACCTCCTTGTAGTTTATGACATATGCCACTTAATATTATTAGTATACCCCTGTTAATGGCATATGTCAATAACTCTTTAAATTTTATTTTAAAAATATGCTATAAGATTGATATGAACCATCACTGTTACTTAAACGTTAGATCCTTCTGTCATTACATCAATTTATTATTATATGAACTATTTTTTAAGAAATAAAAATACCCTACTAGCAATTTAAACTAATAGGGAATCATTTCTTTTTTATATCTTCACATCAATCTCCATCCCAGATTTAAAGGCAACAGTTACTTTCTCATCATGTACCGTAATCTTTTCTATCAGCTTGCGTACTACCTGCTCGTCATACACCTGTATTGTACCTCTCTGCTCGGCAAGGAACTGCTGCATTTCAGCAATTCGCTGTTTCAAACCTTCTCGTTCTGCATTCTCCGCCATAGCATTCTGCTTTTGTTCTCGCAAAAGGTCTATCTCATCAGCAAGGTCTTCATAATCCTGTCTGGCATTTGCTCGTTTTAGAAGCTCCTGCTGCAGTTCTTCCAGCTTGGCATCAAGGCTTTCCATCGAAGTCTCATCTTCCAAAGCAAGCACCATCGCTATATTTTTTTCCAAGGCAGTAAGCATTTCATCCTTGCCACCAAGCGCCGTGTTGATTGCCTTTACCACAGCGTTCTGCAATTCTTCTTCCTGCACAGTTGGTGCATCGCAGCAGTCAGGGCCATGCTCCACACGGTTTACGCATCGCCATACCGTGGAGCGTTTTCCATGATTGTTCCAAGCAACCCTGCGGTAAATCTCCCCACATTTCGAGCAGTAGACAATACTGGAAAGTGCATATTTACTGCTGTAAACTCGTTTCTTTCGGTTCGCACCACTGTGAAGATTGGATCTTCTGAGCATTTCTTCCTGAACTTGCATATAAAGGTCGCGGGGGATAATAGGTTCGTGATTGTTTTCTACATAATACTGTGGAACAATACCTTCATTTTTCACTCGCTTTTTGGTAAGGACATCTACGGTATAGGTCTTTTGCAGAAGGGCATCACCAATGTACTTCTCGTTTTTCAGAATTTTCTTCACTGATTCAGGACGCCACTTTGGTTTTCCTGCACCCGTTAAAATTTCATCCTTCATCAAGCCGTCTCCAATTTGCTTTAGGCTTGCACCCTGCAGGTACTCTCGGTAAATTCGTTTGACGATTTCTGCCTCGACAGGCTCGATGATGAGGTGCCCATCTTCGTCTTTGGTGTATCCCATAAAGCGATTATGGTTGACCTGAACCTCTCCTTTTTGAAATCGAAACTGCATTCCCATCTTTACATTTTTGCTTAAGGACTCCGATTCCTGCTGTGCAAGGCTTGCCATGATGGTCAGCAAAACCTCGCCCTTGGAATCCATTGTATTGATGTTCTCCTTTTCAAAAAACACGGGAATGTTCTTTTCCTTCAGCTGTCTTATGTATCTAAGGCAGTCCAAGGTATTACGGGCAAATCGGCTGATGGACTTGGTAATAATCATATCGATATGACCTTCCATACACTCGGCAATCATGCGGTTGAACTCCTCACGCTTTTTGGTATTGGTGCCTGATATTCCATCATCAGCGAATATCCCGGCAAACTCCCATTCCTCATTTTTCTGTATAAAATTAGAATAATGTTCTACCTGTGCACCATAACTGGTAGCCTGCTCATCGCTGTCGGTACTGACACGGCAGTACGCTGCGACCCTGAGTTTCGGCTTTACTTCTTTGTTTACTGTGTTTCCCACACGCCTTCGTGCCGGAATAACTGTGATACTCTTATTCAAGTATCGTCACCTCACTTTCAATTAAGCTGTAGGCATATTCTGCCTGTTCAAACGGATCTGCAAATTTTCTCTCGACAGACGGCAGGGTAAACCTTGTGTCTGGCACTGGCTTTGGTGCAGCCTGCAGTTCTTTAACCCTTCCCAAGGAAGATGCTCTTGATTTACGGATTTCCTCTGCCTTATCAAAACGCTCTCTGTCGATAATGGCGGGATAATATTCATCTCCAAGGTAGTGCGTGTTTCTCAGCATTCTGCCTGCACTGCCATGATAAATATCAAGACCCGCATTTTCTGCCGCCGGCTTTAAGCCAAGTCCTGCAATGTAGCCGTCAAATAACTTTCTGACTGTTTCCGCCTGTTCGTCATCGACCTCTGCTTTTCCATTTACAATCATATATCCATAGGGTATGTGTGCCATTATCCCACCAGCCTTTCCTTTAATTTCAGTCCGCACTTCAGTTCTAAGGCGATTTTTTCTCTTGAAAGCACGATAATCCCTTCCACATGGGAAAGGAATATCTCATCCGAATATTCCGTCAGCATCTCGCTTCCGAGTACAAATTTCATAAGTTTTTCTAAGGCTTCAATCTTTGTCCTGTCACCACTGACCGTGTTTATCGTCTGTTTCTTTCCTTCCTGCAATTGCTTCTCTTCCAAAATTAAAGCCGTAATCTTTTTGCTGAAAAGAGCTGGCTCTAACAGTCCGCTTGCCATTACACTTGTCAGCACCTGCCTTTGCTCCATGTTCTTTTCCAGCTTGGTTTCATATTCCTGTATCTGCAGGAGCCTGTTCTTATCATCAAATCCCTGCAGGCTGTGAAGAAGCGGCTTTAATACGCTCTGATGGGCAAATACCAGTTTATTCATCATAGTAAGGAACGCCGTCTTTATGCCATCATCCGTAATGTACTTCATGGAGCAGGAATGCCTGTCCTCGATATGATGGGTGCAGCACCAAGCAATGTAACTTCCGCTCGGCTTATAATGGTTTCTTCTTTTAAAGACTCCGCCGCACTCTCCGCATTTGATTCTGCCTGAGAAGCCATAACGATTCTGATAGCGTTCGGTTCGCTCTCCATTGCCTTTTTCCTTGCCACGCTGATTCAGGACCTCATTTGCCTTTTCAAAAATTTCGTGGCTTACAATCGGCTCATGATGATTTTCACACAGATATTTATTTAACTCGCCATCATTGGTGTGGCGGCTAAACTGACTGTCGGTGTAGGTCTTTTGAAAAATAACATCTCCCGTAAACTTCTCATTGCGAATAATCGCATTGATTGCTCCGGGAGTCCATTTTCCGCCTTTCTTGCTTCTCACACCGCTGTCATTCAGTTCCTTTGCAACGGCATGGGTACTTTTCCCGGCAAGCGTATCTTCAAATATCTTTTTGACAACCTCTGCCTGCTCCGGCACAACAATCATTTCTCCGCCGGCATTTTCATAACCATAAGGTGGATAGGAAATAATGTAGGTGCCATTCTGAAAGCGTTTTTGTATTGACCATTTATTGTTTTCAGAAATGGACACCGACTCGCTTTCCGCAAGACTGCTTAATATGGAAAGCATCAATTCACTTTCCATCGTATCCGTGTTAATATTTTCTTTCTCGAAAATCACGGTCACATTTAGCGCCATCAGCTTTCTTACCAGTTCCAAACAGTCTGTTGTATTTCTGCTGAATCGGCTGATGGACTTTGTAATGACCAAGTCCACAAGACCTTTTTCGCAGGAATCAATCAGGGAATTCAGACCGTCACGACACTCCTTTTTGGTGCCAGTAATACCTTCATCAAAAAATACCCCTGCGTACTCCCACTCGCTATTGGATTTGATATAATCCTCATAATGTGCTTTCTGCGTATCAAGGCTGATAAGCTGTTCATCGCTTGCCGTGGACACTCTGCAATAGGCAGCAACACGGGTTTTCGTCTTAACCGATAAGGCATTATTTTCTTCAATTTTTGTTATCCTTTTCATCAACTCACCTCGCTTTCGGTATGGACATATTCCCGTACTAATCGATATATATCAAGTCTTTTATGGCATAATTTCAGCTAAATATGGAGAGAAAGCTTGGCGGTTTCTTTCGCTGATTTTGTTGAATTCATCCACAGAAATCAGGTCCTTATCAAGCAATGCTTTTGTCATTTTCTGTGCCATACAATATTTATAATCACCGCACAGCTGTTCCTCCGTCATGCGTGATTTCATAAGGACAGGTAAACTGTCCGGCTCTGTAATTTTCGTTACTGTTTTATTCTCATCATTCATTAGAAAAGCACCTCCTACCTTATAGCCTTGGCAGGAGGTGCAATCTGACGGTTTCCTAATCTTTTTTATAGAAGCTGCATTCGTATCCATCCGCACGGAGAAGAAGCCCGGAAATCCAATGCGGAGTCCTGCCCATCTGTTCACACACAGCATAAAGGGAAACTCCCATGCTGCACTCGATAATCAGTTCATCATGAACATGACCGCAAACAAAAAAGTGCGACAGCGTTCGCATGGAATGAGCCAAAATATCCCTGCTGATTGCCTGCACGATATTTTCCACGAACTTGGGACCGTAGCTTTCGATGCGTTCCCATTTCTTTGTGCCGCCCATACCTTCATAGGTCACAGCCTCACCGCCGAAACGGTTCTCTCCCATGCGCGGTTTCACATAGGAAAGCCGTCTGCCGCTTGGCAGCTGAATGAACAGCATACCGCTCTGATAGAAAAAGCGGATGCCGTGTGTTTCTGTGGTTACTCTGTTCTTGACCGTATCCTTTACACAGCGGTCAACATCCCACCAGAAACGCACGATATTAGGATTGGCAGCTCTCCACGAATCTACAAGCGGCTGGAGTTCTTCCTCCTCAAGTCCCATATCCAAAGCACCCATCGCTTTCAATGCACCGACCGAACCGCCGTAGCCGAGAGCCAATTCTGCGATTTTACCCTTCTGGCGGAGATGCCCGTTCTCGCCGTGCTTTTCTACAGGTACACCGAACATGGCAGATGCTGATGCACAATAGATGTCCCCGTTATTCTGAAAGACCTCGCTTCGCCAGCTTTCCTTGGCGAGGTACGAAAGCACCCTTGCTTCAATGGCAGAGAAGTCCGCCACCACAAATTTCATCCCGGTCCTCGGCACAAAGGCTGTGCGGATGAGCTGCGACAGAGTATCCGGGATATCATCATATAAAAACTCCATCGCAGCATAATTGCCAGATTCCACAAGACCACGAGCCTGCTTTAAATCCGGCATATGGTTCTGAGGCAGATTTTGAAGCTGTATCATTCTGCCTGCCCATCGCCCGGAACGGTTGGCTCCGTAAAACTGAAACATTCCTCTCGCCCTGCCGTCCTCACAGACTGCATTCTGCATTGCCTGATACTTCTTTACAGAGGACTTGGCTAACTGCTGGCGCAGGAGCAGAACCTCTGCCAGTTCCTTGGGTGCCGTTTTGACCGCCTGTGCTACTTCCTTTTTGCCAAGGCTGTCCATCTCCAGACCGTTATCCGCAAGCCACTGCTTCATCTGCACCACGGAGTTGGGGTTATCAAGGTCGGTCAGTCCCTGCATTTTCTCTGCCAGCTCCGCTTTGGATTTTGCATCAAAAGCAATAGCGTTCTCCACCACGTCCATATCAAGTGCAATGCCACGGTCATTGATTTCCTGGTCGAGATGGTATTCCTCCCACACAAAATCCGGCACAGGATATTTTTTCAGCCTGTCCTGTATGGACATCTCAACCTCGACATCCCGCTTGTTATAGAACTTGAACAGATTCCACTTTTCCATATCATGCTCCGGCAGATTGCGTGTCCTGCCGCCGTTGACCTTGGTTGGCTTGCAGGGAACACAGAAGTAGCGAATGAGGTCTTTGCCTTCCTTCAGCTTCTGTTCTTCCAGCCCAAGCACTGTGCCGGTCCCGGCAAGGGAAAGCGGCAGTCCCATATATGCCGACCAAACACAAGAGCATTTCCATGCCGCCGGGTCAAGATAATCTCCCACGGTATCCTCATTGATACTGTAACTGCAAAAGCACTGCGGATAGTTTCTTTGCAGCCATACCGAAAGACAGACCCTCTCGAAAGCCGCATTGAATGCCCATTTTGTCACGGTATCATCTGCCAGTGCCGTAATAATGTCCATCGGCAGTTCTTCTCCCTGTGCCAGATCATAAACGATGACCTCACCGCCGTTTACAGATACACCAAACAGCAGGATTTCAAAGTTAGATGACTGGGCATATTTATAGACCCCGCACTTCTGCAAATCCGCATCGCTGTAACTCTCAATATCAATCGAGAGCGTTTGTATTTTTCCCATATTGTCACCGTCCTTACGATAAGCAAGGCGGCGAAGAATCGACCTCCGCCGCCCGCTGTTTACTGATTATTCCTCTGTATCTTCTTTGACTGCTGCCTTTTTCTTTTCCCTGTGCTGCTTCCACTTCTTAAAGCACCAGTGCAAAAACTCCATGACCCAGTACACCAAACTGCCGATACCGAATCCGAACAGCACCGCAAAAATCACAATCACATCAAACTGCTTTGCAAATTCATATAATTCCATCTGTTTACCTCACATTTCCATAATATCTGCAGGAGACAGTTTCCCATCGCCTGCATTGATTGTCACTGTATCTGCTTAAGAAAGAAAATCGTCCTCTGCATCGGTTGCAAAATCATCCTCGGCACGGCTCTTACCGCCAAGCGGCTCTCCGTCCTTAATCTTTTGGAGATTATTAAGACCGCAGGCAATGCCCTTATTGCCGTTGGAGTTGAAGGCATAGAAGTTGATGCTGGCACGGCCATACACACCGCTGTATACCTCACTGCGGTCGATGATAGGCTGGCGGTCTGCATCTACGATGCCCGGAGCAGCTGCACTGTTTGCATTGATGAAGTGGCTGTTTGCATAGGCTTCATCATCAGGACGTTCCAAATCGCCATCCCTCATTGGTGTCTTAAGTACGGAAAGAGCAGGTACGGTTTTGCCACTTCCCTTAAGCTTAGATTGACCCTCCTCATAAGCAGATTGAATAGCCACTTTAATTTTATTGACGGTTACTGTGTCGTCCTTAGGAATGATAAGGCTCACGCTGAATTTCGGTGCGCCGCCGTTGATGGATTTCGCATCCCATACATTTGCATAAGACCAGCGTGTTTTTACTCCTGTGATTACCTTTGTAGGGTTCGTATAATTTTTTGACATATCATTTGTCCTCCTTAAAATCGTTTGCTGCTGTATTCATAGCCGGACGCTTGTCCGACATCGGTACTAAGGTTGGCTTGCCCTGTGGCTTTTCAATAAAGCCGGAGAGCAGTTCTTCAAATCTTGTCTTGCCGAGCAGTTTGGTCATTGCCGTAATACCCAGAACCTTATGTTCATATGGGTCATATCCGGCATCCTTAACCGTATCCACCACAGCGGTTTCATTGACATATTTCCTGTTGTGTTGTCCGGCACATTAATTTAGGCAGCATTCGTCACTTTAAATTAGTTGAAAACAACATAAAACAATTTACACAGCACATTAATTTGTGCTTTTTTTGTGCATTGTTTTAGACAAAGCATCCCTTGCCAGATTGTTCTGGCAAGGGATGCAAATTCTTTTAGGCAAGCTCACAGTCGTTAATGGCCTGCATAACAATATCGGCGGTTATCTGCACTGCTTTTTGGTTGTGTCCGAATAGCAGGCTGGAGTTGCAGTATTTGCTAATAAGTCGAGGCGTGCCATCAGAGGCATTGAGAATTGCCTCTATGGCCGCATCTTCGAATACAGGCTGAGTGCAGCCCGCTCCTTCCAGCTTTTCATGTATATAGTTTCGTCCTTCTTCCTTGTTCATGCCTTCCATGTTGTAGTTCATGACAATCCTTTGCCGGAAAGGCTCGTGTATGCTCAGCCGCAGCGTGGAGTTCAGCTGCGGGAGACCGGCAAGCAGCACCGCAGCACGGTCCCTGGAATCCATCTCAAAATTGAAGAGGATTTTCAGGTCGTTGAGGATGGCATTGTTGATGTAATTTGCTTCGTCAATAATAATAACCGGCGTTTTCTTCTTTTCTATGGAAAGGCGTGTAATTTCTTCCTGAATGCACCTGAAATTATCAGGCTTGCGGAAACTGGGCTGTGCGCCCAGCTCTTCGGCCAGATTGCGGTAAAAGTCATTTACCGTGAGCGTCGAGAGGCTGGAGTAAACCGTTTTGTAGAGGGATGGGTTCAGTTTGCCGGCCCAGTTCCTGAGTACGGTTGTTTTCCCTCTGCCGGCCCCGCCTGTCAGCAGGCCGAAGCCTTTGGTCTTGGCCAGGTAATCCAGCCGGTAGGATGCTTCTTTGCATTCGTTTGTAACCACAAGTATTTCCTTGGAATTTTTAAGGAACGGGTTGAATTCCAAGCCGTATCTTGCTGTGTAGTCCATCATTTACCGCCTCCGCACAGATATGTCTTTTCCCTCTTAACCATGGAGTTCTCCTGCTTGTTCAGCAGCCTGATGGGTGTCAGGGCATCTTCTGCTTCCACTACGAAAACGTCTTTCATGTCAGGTGAATAGCGGAGCCGGATGCGCCGGCCGGCAAAGCGGAAATCCACTTCGTATTCTCTTTGGTCAATAACGACGACGCTGTCAGCTGAGACGCGGCGCTCGACTTCCAGAAGGAAGCTTTCATCAATTTTGTCCTGTGGAAGCCTGCGGATGCATTCCGGTTCGGCAAAGAACCTGTCCTGTGGTGTTTTCCCGTTTAAAGAACCATGGATGTTCATGTTGTAACGGCTGACATAGGAGGAAAGGCTGGTTCTGACCTCATCTATGGAATGGAAACTCCTTGTGTCCAAAGATGCCAGCCACTGGTCTTTCATGGTGCGGAACCAGCGCTCTATCTTGGCCTTGGCCTGAGGCGTGTATGGCTTGCAGTAGTTGACGGCTGAGCCTATCCGTGCTGCCAGCAGTTCCATCTGTTTGTTTTTGTAGGGGCTGCCGTTATCGAAATTGAACATTTTGGGCTTCCCGTATTTTGAGATGGCTGACTTCATGACCGACATGAGGTTAATGAAGTTATCGTTGAAAAACACTCCTGTGCCCAGCACGAAGCGGCTGGCATCGTCAATAAGGGCTATGACGTAAAACCTGCGTTTCTTTCCGTCCGGCATCTTGAGATAGGAGCCGGCACAGGAATCGCCGCACCATACCTCGTTGATGTGGGGGCGCTCATAACGGCGCATATCGGTGCTGCCGGTTGCGCCGGTCTGAAGGGAGAGGACATTAATGTACCTGCTGACCGTTGACTCAGAGAGCTGGCGCCTTGTTATGCTGCCGTTATCCTGCAGCTGCCTGTAAATGGAGGCGGCCGACATGCGCGGATAATTCGTCTTCATGTGCCTAATTTCTTCCTGAAGGGCATCATCCAGTTTGCGCGGCCTGCCGTTATCCGAACGCCCGGCAGGCAAAAGGGCATCAAAGCCCCCTTTCTTGTAATTGACGTACCAAAGTTCAAGTGTGCTTACTGCATAATGCTTAATTGTTCCGTCCGGGGCTTTGATCCCTTTGGCTGAGACGTCACGAAAGAAGGCACTCAGTGACGGATAGCTGTCACTGCTGCCTGAGATGAGTGGCACGATGGCCGAATAACGCATGAGGGCAATATTTTTTCTTTTTTCCTGATTCATTTGTTTGAACCTCCTGTTTTTTCTACAGTATATGGCAGAAAAAACAGGAAGTCGGGTAAGGCTATGTGGGTATTGCAAAAAGTATGTTTGCAGTTTTTCTAATTTGCATGAACTGTCTTTTGTAAATAACAAGACACTTCCCGGCCAGCATGCCGAGAGAGGCAAAAGAAAGCCTTTCGGACAGGAGCCTTTCCTTCCAATGGCGCCGGAAGTTCCTTAGTATGTGGCGAAGGTTGTTTTCGTCTACGAGAGGATTGTGGTTCAGCACGTCAACGGGACTTTTTCCGGAGAGGACGTTTGCCAGGATGTCAGCCTGGTCCCGAAGCGGTATCTGAGAGTACGGGACTATGTCCAGCAGCATGAGGGCGTGGGTTTTCCCGCAGACGTTGCATTTAACGCGGTATATTTTAAGGATGATTTTTTCTCCGAACTGTTTTATGGTGCGCCGATAGGAGCCGTGGCCGATAAGACAGCCGGAATGACCGCAGGAGCATTTCAGCTGGTGCAGTTGGATAGAGGAAATAATTTCATTATATAATTTTTGCGAAAGGGGCTTGCAAATATCTGTTTTTATGGTTATCATATGGTTGTTATCACAATGAGTAGCCATTAGATTGCTTGCTAACACTTTGCGGTGTTTGCGACGCTGGCTATTCTTGGGACGATTGAGACAGGGCTACTTTCGACGGTGAGCCTGTCTCAATTTTTTTATAAATATATATTAGCAAAAAGATGCTGTTAAAACAATCTGCCTGAAAATAAAGCAGGCTGTTTTAACAGCATCTTAATTTTATTTGACTGAAAAAGAGCTTTTCTGGGGAAAAGAATCTGACGATTAACACTGTTGGAGCGTCCTTCGACAATCTTCCAGTCTTTCCACCCCTTGCCGCTGACTGCCTGCTGCAAAGCGTATTCCTTGATATCGCCTGCCAAGATACCAGTGCATCAACTTTTGAAAGAATGGCCTCTATCTCATCATCTTCAAGGGTGGAAGGCATCTCAAAATCGTAACGCGCAAGTTCAAGGTTGTATTCGGCTCTCTTGCGGCAGGTGGCTTTTACCTTACAGAACTGACAGTGGTCTCCGGCTTTGTATTCACCCTCACCATTTGCCGCCAGCTGTGCTGTTGGACTCAGCACTTCATCCGCCCATTTCAGAAGTTCTTCTTTGGAAATGGTGTATGTGCTGACACTATCCCGCCTTGGCTGGAAGATAGTCATGGTCACCAAATCAATATCATAGATCCCGTCAAACAGTTGTAAGGCTCCCAGTGCATAGCACATCATCTGAGGATTCTTTTCTGCATCCACCAAAATTCCGACACCATACTTAAAATCAATGACGGTCAGCGTTTCATCTGCAACAATCACGCAGTCCCCAGTGCCGAAGCCCTGCGGCACCCATTTGGAAAAATCAAGATGCTGTTCAATTAGAACAATAGGGTCTTTGCATTTTTCTTTTGCCACAGCAAGCTGCTCCATCACATACTGGGCATACATATCCGAGCAGTCCGCCATTTCTTCATCGAAGAAAGTAAGATTTTCTGTTGGATCTTTCGATTTCTGCCCCAGTGCTGTTTTCAGTTTGTGTTCGCAAAGACTGTGAGCATCGGTGCCCTGCATTGCAAACTCGCTTGTGGTGTCACCGACCTTAGCACACTGCAATGCCGATGGCGGACACTCCAGCCACCTGTGACTGGAGGATGCTGATAAGACTGCGTGGTCCAGACCGGTCTCTCTTTCACCTACAGTACAATTCACCTTCTGTTTATTGGGCATTCCCAAGTACCTCCACTTCAGCAAGCAGTGCCTTATATTCTGCTGGATTTATCCCGGACAGCTTTTCTGCACCATGCTTTGTAAGGATTGCTTTGACTTCTGCCGTATAGCCTTTGCGGGATTTATCCGCACACACGGCTCTGACATCTTCCAACGTGAGTGCTTTTTCTTCCGGCACTTCAGCTTTTGGCTCCTCGTTGGTTTTCTTCTTAACAGCAGTCTTTTTTACAGGCTGCATTGCGTCCTTTCCACTGCTGAACAAATCAGCCAGTTCTTCGGAAATACGTACCAAGGTTTCGCCGCACTTTTTGAGTTCATCCACGAGCATGGATAATTCGCTTACTTTACTCACGATGTCGCACCTCCTTCCTTAACCGTACAAATGGAAACTTCTTCCACGTTGTCACCGGGTACAAGAATTGTGAGTTTCTGTTTTCTTCCGAGAAAGAAGCATAGAATACGTTCTCGTACACTAATACTACGGCAAGAAAGAATACCATCTGATTTTGCCTTCTTGGATACACTGATTTTCAAATTGTGTTCCATCTTTATCACCTCTTTCCGAGAGTGTTTTTTGACCCTCTACCTAATAGCCTTGAGAAAGTAATGAATCTGACGGTTTTGAAAAAATATAAATAAAAAAAATAAACCCACCAAGAAAATTCATCCTCAGTGGGCATCAAATTATCTATTCTATTTCCTAACTAAAGCATATAGTAAAACCGCTCCAACTCCGTAGGCTACATTCCTCTGATTCTTAATTGCCTGCATTTTTTTCTTCTCCTCGGACGCGTACGTTTTCAAGGATGCGTTGGCACCCTGCAATAAGTCCGTCTGCATCTGTGAGGTTTTCTTCAATACAGTCAGCTCGCTCTTGGATCTATATTAATAAAGTAGACACAAATACATGTTACTTGTTACAATAAATTACACACCCAAACGGAGGTAATATTATGGCTGACAAATCAACACGTTATGACGAAGAATTCAAAAAGTCTGTTGTGTCCCTGTTTAACAATGGTAAAACTCAGACGGCCCTGTGCAAGGAATACGGTATTTCCCAATCGGCCTTGGCCAAATGGATTAAACAGTATTCCACGGTTAAGACTGAAGATGGCGAAATTCTCTCCGCCAGACAGATTAAAGACCTGCAGAAACGCAACGCCCAGCTTGAAGAAGAAAATGTCATACTAAAAAAAGCGATTGCCATCTTCACGCCACACTCAAAGAACGACTAGTCGCCGTTCATAAGCTCAGATTCCAACACAACATCAAAATCCTGTGCAAAGTCCTGCGTGTAAACCGCAGTACATACTACAAGCACTTCCATTCTGCTCCGGCACCCCGAAGTCTGGAAAACCAGATCATTAAATCCTACATACTCCACATCTACGCTGACTACAAGAAAAGACTCGGTGCTTACAAGATTACATACGTATTGGAGCGTGATTATGGCATCAAAATCAGCGTTGGCAGAGTGTACCGCCTGATGAAAACCATGCAGCTACCACCAATGTCTACCGTTAAGCCTTCTTTTGTTCGTGCTGCAGCAGACGAGGACGACTGCCCGAATCATTTAAAACAGCTCTTTACGCAAAAAGCTCCTAACCTTGCTTGGGTCAGCGACTTTACCTACATCAGAGCCGGTGGCAAATGGTATTACTTATGCATAATCATCGATCTTTTCTCAAGGAAAGTAATTTCTTGGCATCTTTCCGGCAAACCCGATGTAGACCTTGTCCTGAAAACATTTAAAAAAGCCTATGCAAAAAGGAATGCACCATTCGGCCTGATGTTCCACTCAGACCGTGGTTCCCAGTACACTGCATTTGCTTTCCGGCAGCTACTAGACTCTTTGAACGTCGTTCAGTCTTTCTCTAAAAAAGGCTACCCTTTTGACAACGCTGTATGTGAATCTTTCTTCAAATATCTGAAGAAAGAAGAAACTAACAGAAAGACATACCATACTTTTGAAGAATTGAAAAGCTCGATCTTTGAATATATAGAAGGCTACTACAATCCTAAGCGTCCTCATGGCGCCTTAGGCTACTTGACGCCCAATGAAGCTGAGGCTGCCTATGACAGCCAAATATCTTCTGCTTCTGCTTGATAACAAATTAGCTGAATTTGTGTCCACTTGCTTGACTATAGTGCAAATCCTTTCGAATTCTTTCACTTTTTTTAACAGTTCTGCTAGCATATCCTTTTCTTCAAGTTGGCGTTTTAGCCTGATGTTTTCACGTCTAAGTTGCTCAAGTTCATCAACCTCATCGTCTGTTTTGTGATGTCCTCGTTTATCAAATAATGTGTTTTCACCACCTGCATCGTATTTCTTCACCCACGAATATACCTGGCTATAAGACACATCATAAAGTGATGCTGTATCTTTATAATTCCGTTCGTGATTTAAACAGTATTCAACGATTTGCTTACGTTCTTCAATAGTTGTTTTTCATCTCGCCTCTTCCATATAGACCTCCCGTTTCGGACAGTAGTCCTTAAGTTTTCTATTGGCATTATACAACGAAATCCATTCTCGTAGCTGGTGTGAAGAAGAAATATCATATTTTATTATCAAATCTTGTAAAGAACCCAAACCAGCGATATATTCTTCAACTACCCGAAGTTTGAATTCTTTTGTATAACTTTTGTTGCCTGAATGTTCCTGAAAAGCCATTATTCCATACTTTTCATATTTCTTAGACCATTCCATAATTGTCTTTTCCCTCGGTGTTCCAAGAGAAATACATATTTCTTTTAAGCTACGTGTGCCACTGCGATAATCCTTGCAGGCTTGCACTCGTTGTTCAATAGAATATTTGGATTTTCTAGGCATGAAAATACCCCCTAAGTAGATTTTGGTTATTTACCTTGTCTACTTAAGGGGTATCATATGAATATCCGAATGCTAATAAGGGCTGTTTACTTCTTAATATTTAGGCCCCCATGAACAGTTTGATATCGTCGTCTACGCTTCCGATACCCGCGATACCAAAAGTCTCAACAAGGACCTTTGCAACATTGGGTGACAAGAATCCCGGCAACGTCGGCCCCAGATGGATATTTTTCACTCCGAGGTAGAGCAACGCCAATAGAACAATAACCGCTTTCTGCTCATACCAAGCGATATTGTAGGCAATAGGTAGTTTGTTGACATCATCGACGCCGAAGACTTCTTTCAGTTTTAGTGCTATGACAGCGAGTGAATATGAGTCATTGCATTGCCCTGCATCCAATACGCGCGGAATACCGCCAATATCTCCTAAAGCTAGCTTGTTGTATCTATATTTTGCACAACCGGCAGTCAGAATTACCGTGTCTTTCGGCAGTTTTGTCGCAAACTCGGTGTAATATTCCCTTGACTTCATGCGACCATCACAACCGGCCATTACAAAGAATCTCTTAATCGCGCCTGACTTCACAGCAGCCACAACTTTGTCCGCCACGGCAAAGACCTGCTCATGAGCAAATCCTCCAACAATCTTACCGGTTTCAATTTCTGTCGGTGCCTTCAGTTTTTTTGCCATCGCAATGACCGTCGAAAAATCTTTTTTGCCGCTCGTATCTGCTACGATATGCGGGCAGCCAGGGTAGCCCGCAGCGCCGGTTGTGAATATCCGAGTTTGTACTTCTTCGCTCCGAGGCGGAACAATGCAATTGGTCGTAAACAGAATTGGGCCGTTGAAAGTTTCGAACTCGCCCACCTGTTTCCACCAAGCGTTCCCGTAGTTCCCCACGAGGTTGTCATATTTCTTGAAAAAAGGATAATAATGAGCCGGCAGCATCTCACTATGTGTGTACACATCGACCCCTGTGCCTTTTGTCTGTTCCAGCAGTTGCTCCAGGTCAGTCAGGTCGTGGCCAGATATTAGGATTGCAGGGTTATTGCGTACACCGATGTTCACTTCCGTGATTTGAGGATTGCCATACTTTGAAGTATTAGCTTCGTCCAGAAGTGCCATCGCTTTTACACCATATTCGCCTGTTTTCAGTGTCAAAGCAACCAACTCGTCAGCAGAAAGTCCGTCATTAAGTGTTGCCGCCAGGGCTTCATAAATAAAAGCGTAAAGCTCACCATTTTCTTTGCCGATATTGAGAGCGTGATGAGCGTATGCCGCCAATCCTTTCAAGCCATAGGTAATCAGCTCCCGCAAGGAGCGCACGTCTTCGTTCTGTGTTGCCAGCACGCCGACCGCAGCAGCTTTTTCCACCATGGCTTCTTTTAACGAAACTTCAAACGTTGCGGCGTCATGCAGTTGACCAGCAGCAATTTTCGCCCGTAACTCATTTCTCAATTTAAGCATTTTTTTAATTTCTGCTTCAAAGGCAGCCGCATCAAAATTCGCGTTCGTAATTGTCATAAACAAGCTCTTCATAACCTCATGGTTAATGTTCCCCAATCCCTTGGTGTCAAGTTTTCCTTTCACAACGACTTCCGAAATGCCTTTCAGGGTATAAATCAGTAGATCCTGAAGTTTGGCTACTTCTTCTGTTTTGCCGCATACTCCTCTGACTTCACACCCCGTGCCTTTTGCAGTTTCCTGGCATTGATAACAGAACATACTCATTAAAATTTCCCCCTTTTATTTTTGTCCACAAAACTATGAAACGTTGGCTACCATATCAAAGCTTAGGCCACCAACCATTCATCACTAAATTAGTCCAATGACCGAATCTTTCATATATGGCTGTTCCCGTTTGATTTTTCAGTGTTGCCCGTGACCGGAACGACCAAGATACGTTGTTCCCAATCTTTCCAGCCGCTTGTGCAATTCTTCGTGTTTACCCATTCCGATCACTTCTTCTTCCAGCGTCTCGAACCTGTCGAACAGTTTCTCCTGCATCTCTGCCGATAAAAGCTTATCGGCCATTGAGAAAAGCATTGTGTTTTCTTTGCTGATGTGTTGTTCCAGCAGTTCGATGTAGTCCGTGATATATTTAACCAACAAAGCCGTCGCCTCTGCATTCCCCACTTCATAATCGACTACGGCCTGACTCATATTCCGGATGTAAACCCTTCCCTGTTCATGTTCGGCAAGCATAACGCCGATTGGACCGCCTTCCTTCGGCACTCCCGCCAACTCCAGCTGGGGAAACAGGATTTGTTCCTCTTTGCCATGATGGCACCGATCCACGAATACTTTGAGAAAGTCGATCATGTCGTCAATATCTGCAGTCTGAAGTTTCTGTTGAGCATTAATTTTTACGCAGGCAGCATCCATGATTTTCATCATCAACCTAACCGCTTCGTGTTCTTTTTTCAAGGCATCAGTTGCTTTCATTCCTGTACCCTCCTCTATTATTTGGTAAATCGCTAACCATCATGGTAACCAGATGCCATTAAACACCAATATTCTAGGGAATTATGATTTTGTAAAAAGTGGGCTTCGGATTTCCTTGGAATAATGAAGCCACTTTTTTTCCAGCTTCCGCATGTATTGGACTGGAATGCATGGCCAAAAATGCTTCTTTTGTTTCCATCTCCACTATGGCGACATATGTTCCACCATTTTCAGGTTCTAAGAGACTTCGCCGGATAAACCCCGAGAACTTGCGAAACTCTGAGTTTGACCATTTAAACCAATCCTTAAATGCCTCGTCTTGACCTTCTTTAATCGCCGGAAACTGAACGATGGAGATGAACATGAACAGCACCTTCTTTCAATATTTTTCAATCGAAGCGGTTAAACTAAGCGATCTTTTTTCGATGATAAAACAGCTTGTCTAGATCATTAGGCTCCTTGACATAATCAAAGTGTACGTTCTGCTACAATCACTCTTACAATATCCCAGAGGAGGTATTCCATAATTTGTGTTCCAAACCTTGCCCCGGTCACCAAGTCGGCCGTATTCCGGTTAATGTGGTCCCCTAAAAGCATAACTGCAATCGGATTTAACCAATTCATCAGACAGCGAAGCACTGATTTGTCACTGCCCATATGTTCCAACAGGATTAACCTGCCTCCCGGCCTAAGAACCCTATAGCATTCTTTTAGCCCCTTGATGGGATCTGGTACAGTGCAAAAGACAAAGGTGGCCACCAAACAATCGAAACTGCCGGAAGGTAGCCGCAAGTCTTGAACATCCATCACTTCCAGCTTAACAGGCGTCTTGCACTGAGCCGCTTTCTCTCGAGCTCTATCAAGCATTCGCGAGCTGACATCAATTCCAATAATTTCTTGGCAATGATCCGAGTAATAGGGAAGATTTAAACCCGTTCCGACCCCCACTTCCAAAACACGGTCGTAGGCAAAACTGGTCGCCCTACGACGCCAAGCGTCGGGAATAAGCAAATCAACCACACCGTAAATGCCGGCTATATTGTCATATTTGGTTTTAACTCTTTCATTTTCTTCACTATCCAAGGAATTTCTCCTTAAAATTATAAATCTATGGAACGTTGGTAACACTGCCACAACTTAGTTGGGCACTCATCCAATACGTTAGGGTCCACTTGACCAAGGATGGCTAACGGTTGAATCATTCCAAGAAACAGCATCGCAGCTGCCGTGACATCAACGTCCGCATTGATCTCTCCTTTTTTTTGCCCTTGAAGTATCATTTTTTTCACCTGTTGCACATAGGAGCCAACCGCAGACAACATACCGACTTTTAATTCGGGTTTACGTTCACTGCTGAGAAGAAAATAAAGTATCCTAGGAATAGCGGCTTCCTCCTTGAGCAGCTTGACGTGCAATTCAAAGAGCAGTTTCAATTTAACAATCGCCGTGCCGTCATAATCCATTGCCTGGCTTAAATTGCATTGCAGGCATTTATCGGTAAACTCGATAAGGGCAGCGACAATATCTTCTTTCCCTTTGAAGTGCCTATATATCGCGGCCGGCACAAGTTTAACTTCCACGGCTATGTCAATAATGTTCAATTTGTCCAAGCCGTTTTGCTCGACTAAAAATAGCGCAGCCCGCACAATTTCCTCTTTTCTAACTTCAGTGCTCTTTCGACTTCTCACGTCAATCCTCCCGAATATCCAGCAATATTACTCCGACCAATCTCAACTAATCCAGTGAAATTACCTGTACGGGACAGCCATCTGCTCCTTGTTGGGCGCATTCGACCAAAGTCCCTTCCACACTTCCTTCAGCGATGTTTTCCGCAACTCGAAACTTGCCAACAATTTGACTTTTCTCATCCTCGGCATTTTGCTCGTAAATTTCAGGACATGCCCCCCAGCAAGCTCCGCAGCTAATGCAACCATCCCTGTCGATTTTGATTTTTGCCATATCATTTCCCTCCTCAATTTTTCTAGGCCAAATTCTTACGAAACTTCTTAACAGCTAGTGTCAGTACTAAAATGCCCAGTATCAAGAGCGCCATGATTTGCGGCCACAATATCGCCACTCCCACCCCTTTCAGGAAGATTCCCCGGATAATCACCAAGAAATAGCGTAATGGGTTTAAATAAGTGACGGCTTGCACCACCTCCGGCATGTTAGCGATGGGAAACATGAAACCAGACAGCAGGACCGCCGGGAGATAAAAGAAGAAAGTAGACATCATTGCTTGTTGCTGCGTTTCTGACAGTGTGGAAATAATCAGCCCGATGCCAATCGTCGTCATCAGATAAAATCCGTTGGCGACAAATAGCGTGATTAGACTCTTCTTTGTCTTTCCAAATCATTCCATACCTCTCTTGGTAAATCAAACAGTTTTACAATCTTATCTTGGCATTCCCCATCTTCCTGGAAATCATTTTTTTTCAAAAATTCAACAACATTATCATTTGTAATCATATATTTAGGACTTCTATCTTCTTCAAGGATATCCACTATGTACTTTTGTGTGTTATGGAATTCTAAAGTTCCAAAGAAATCAAACCCTGTATATTCAAAATTTGATTTTAAATAATATATTTTTTTACTTCTTTTATCAGTTACTTTTTCTGCTGATTTTCCGTTTCGAATACCTACAATGTAAGTTCTTTCTCTATTCTGAGGTAAGCCAGCCTCTAAAGAATTGATTATTGTAAAATCAATAGTGTATCCAACTTCATTCAATGTTTTGATAATAGTTTTAAACGTTTTTCCTTTATCATGAGCAACAAGATTTTTTACATTTTCAAGCAAAAAATACTTGGGTTGCTTTTCTTTAAGGATTCTAGCTACATCAAAAAACAATGTTCCACGAGTATCTGCGAATCCTTTCTGTCTTCCTGCAATACTAAAAGCCTGACAAGGAAATCCAGCAACTAGTAAATCATGGTCTGGTATATCTTTTTCAGATATTTTCGTAATATCGCCTTGTAGATTATTATCATCAAAATTTGCTAAATATGATGCTGTAGCGTGTTTATCTATCTCAGAGGAAAAAACAACCTCACCATTTAATTTAGAATTTCTTATGCCTAACTCAAATCCACCTATTCCTGAAAAGAGTGATACAATTTTCATATCAAAAACCTCCTAGTTGCTATTTTTGTTTTCATCAACTCTCAATACAATTTGAGAATTAATTTTATCATAGTATATTTTGAAATAACTCTTTCCTTTTTCGATGTTTAAGTTTTCCAAAATACTTTTTGGCATCCTAATTCTCATGTCTTGCTGCAATATATATGTATCAAGGTAAGTTAATTCTTCATCTTTCATAAAGCATCTCCTTTTAGTCTAACTATAGACTAATTATAGACTATTTCTAGTCCAAAATCAATCGATATAGTAAATAAAGTTCCTTGTTTTTTATTATAATGATTATTAGTCTATTTTATAATTTAATAGTTTTTAGGTGGGTGCAAGTGGGTGCATTTTTTCTTGTCATCCATTCCCTAGTGTCAACTCTTACCTATGGATATGTTTCCACTCAACCTTATTTCCTTTCAAATAATATGGCCTACTCCAAGCAACAGACACCTTTTAACGATAGCCTTGGAATAAGCCTTATTTTTCTACACTTTATTTACTTAGTGGGTGCAACTCTTGACATCAATACGACCGTCTCCACATGACACGTTTGAGGGAACATATCGAATGGTTTTGCATATTCAAGCTTGTAGTTCTCACCCAACCTCTTTATATCCCTTGCAAGAGTTGCCGGATTACATGAAACGTAAACAATCTTTTGTGGTCCTATAATATTAATAAAGTTAATTACTTCCATATCACAACCCGTTCTTGGCGGATCCAAAACAACAACATCAAATTTTTCATTTTTTAGGTCTAAGATAATCTCTTCTGCTTTACCTGTAATATTTTTTATGTTTATTTGTTTATTGTTAAAGGCATTTTTGTTTGAATATTTTGCTGCAGGCTCCCAGCTTTCAACAGCAGTAACAATAGCACCACGTTCTGCCAAAAATGCAGTTAAGCTTCCAACTCCTGAGTATAGTTCTAATATTTTTACAGGATTATCAGACAAAGCAGCCTTTTGAGCTTCTTTATACAAATTTATTGTTTGCTCTGAATTTATCTGAAAAAATGAGGAAGCTTCAAATTCAAATTCAAATGTATCCAGTTTTTCAAAGATTGATTTATCTCCCAATATTTGAGTATCTTTATCTCCCCATATAAAATTACCGTCAGATGTATTTGTGTTATATATTATGGAATCAAAGAAATTCAGGTCTTTTCTTGCTATGTTTGATAACATATTTAGTTCATCTTTTGTTAATTCTCTGTTTCCTATAATTGCACATAGAGATTTATTTGAAAATTTTGTAACACGAATTACTATATGCTTAATTTGCAACCTATTATTTTTAAACGGAAAGACACCAGTATAGCCATTTTCCCTAAGTACTTTAATAACGTTTTTGGCTTTTATCTCTAGCTTATCGAGTAAAACTGGACAATTTGAAAACGGCACAATGTTGTGACTTCTGGTTTTATAAAATCCTATTTTAAAAGAATCATCTTTAAATGACTGTACAGGTAAAGAAGCTTTATTTCGATAATTCCATTCATTAGGAGATTTTTCACATTCCATAACAATTGGTTCTGATATTCCAGCTATTCTAGTTAGCGAATCATATACTGTTTGCTTTTTTATTTCTAATTGATAATCATATGAGATATGCTGTAGCTGACATCCACCACAACGGTAGAAATCATTACACTTGGGGGTTCTTCTAACCTTTGATTCATTCTCCCTTTTTATGACTTTAGCAATAGCATAATTTTTCTTTTTTGTAACGATTCGACACTCTACTATTTCGCCAGGTAGCGAATCAGGTATAAATACGACAAAGTTCTCTTCCCCAATGCGAACAAGACCTTCACCTTCATTGTTTATTCCAGTAACAGTAAATTTATGGATTTCGTTTTGTTGCATTTAAAAGTACCTCATATTTTTATATTTATTTATCCTTTTTTAATTCTTCATTCATTAAATCATATCCAGCAAAAAATGCTTTGTTATTTAATTCTTCAGTTCCAGCTGGGACACGAGCAAGAATTGCATTGTTTATATACTCAGGCTTTAATAGCCCTTTTTCTTCCAATATTCTTGCTGCAGTACCTAATGCAACCATATTAACTACAATTTCTCGTCCAATTTTCTCTCTAGCAGTTCTAACTATTGGCAAAAAATAAATATTTGCATTAATTTTGGGTTTATTTTGTACAAAGAAGTCATCCAATATTACAATGCCATCTTTGACCGTATCATTCACATAGGAGTCACATGCCTTTTGTGTCAAGATTACCTGTAAATTTGGTGCAGTTGCTTTGGGATAATCTATTTCATCTGTATCATAAATTACTTCAGATTTTGAAGCTCCACCTCTAGCTTCTGGGCCATATGCTTGGCTTTGCACAGAATTAAGATTATCTGTTTGTAATGCTGCTTCACCAAGTATAACTGCAGCTAAGATAACACCTTGTCCACCAGAACCAGCTATTCTTATTTCAAAACGGTTATCCATTTTGCGCCTCCTGTTTTTTAATAGCTTTTTCTATTACTTCATCGTAGCGCTCAGTATATTCTTTGTGTAAAGGATTATTCAAAAATTCGCCAACAACTATTTTTCCTTTTAACTCTTCTTCAGACATGTCAATTGCTTTAGATATATTTACAGAGTTGTCTTTTAAAAAGTTTATGTTGTCTATCGGACGGCTTCTCTTATTTTTTCTACCAAATTGAGTGTGACAATAAGATACTAATTCTACCATTGCAAATCCATGTTTTTGGTGCTCAATAGCTTTCTTTAGTATTTGTTCACACATAGCCGGTTGAGCTACCGTGGCACGTGCAACATATGTAGCACCAGCTGCAACTGCTAATTTACATATATCAAATGTAGGATCAATTGCTCCATAAGGTGTGGTAGCAGCGAAAGCGCCCTCAGGTGTAGTAGGAGACGCTTGCCCTCCTGTCATCCCATAGATATTATTATTCATTACAACGGCTGTAATTCCAATGTTACGACGACATGCGTGAATAAAGTGGTTCCCTCCAATAGCTGTTGCATCTCCATCACCCATTACATTAATTATAGTCAAATCAGGGTTCGCCATTTTTACTCCTGTTGCAAAAGCTAAAGACCTACCATGGGCAGTATGAAGTGTGCAAGCATCGATATAACCAGGCATTCTACTAGAACACCCTATACCTGAAGATATACAAACTTGCTCTTTTGGTATTTCCAATCCTACAATTGCTCTTAATATTGCATGCATTATAATTCCATGTCCACATCCAGGACACCAAATATGTGGCATAAATTGTTTTCTCAACATATCATTAACTTTTTGTTTGGGCATGTTATGCAACCTCCTTCACAAAAGAGATTATTTCTGATGGTTTGTATAATTCTCCATTAATCAAACTTTTTCTGTGTACTTCACAATTTCTACCTGCTATTCTTTCAACTTCTAACACCATTTGTCCTGCATTTAATTCAGGAACAATTATATGTTTAACTTTTTTAGATAATTGCGCAAGTCTTTCTTCTGGAAAAGGCCAAAGTGATATCGGTCTAAAGTGTCCAACCTTAATCCCTTCTTTTCTTAATTCTTTTATAGCTTTTAATGAAGATCTTGATACGCTACCATATGATAAAACAATAACATCTGCATCTTCGATAAATTCTTCATTATATTCAATAACTTCATTTTTATAGAATTCAACTTTATTTATTATTCTATTAGCCTTATCATTCACTTCATCAGCTTTTGTAGTGGGGAATCCCCATTCGGAGCTAGTTAGCCCTGTTACATGCCATCTGTAACCATCTCCAAATGATGCCATAGGTGGTATCATATCGTCATCCGCTTTATATGGCACAAAGTTATCATAATCTACAGATGGTTTTTTTCTGTCTAATATTTCCATACTATCTAAATCAGGAATTTCTATTTTTTCTCTCATATGCCCAATAACTTCGTCTGCAAGTATGAATACAGGCTGTCTAAATCGTTCTGACATATTAAAAGCCTTAACTGCAAGCCGGTAGCATTCAGGAATTGAATTAGGTGCATAAGCTATTGTCGCATGGTCACCATGTGTTCCCCACCTTGCCTGCATTACATCTGCCTGAGATACTTTTGTTGGAAGTCCAGTTGATGGACCTCCTCTTTGTATATTAGTTAGAACAAGAGGTATCTCTGCCATATATGCATATCCTAATAGTTCTTGTTTTAGAGAAATTCCTGGACCAGAGCTAGCCGTCATAGCTTTTTTACCAGCTATTGAAGCTCCTATTGCTGCTGCAATGCCTGCAATCTCGTCCTCCATTTGCATAAATTTACCTTTTAACTTAGGGAGTTCTTCTGACATAATTTCCATTATTTCTGTTGAAGGGGTTATTGGATAACCACTAAAGAATCTACATCCTGCAGCAATTGCTCCCATTGTAATAGCTTTATTACCTTGCCAAAATTCGAATTTATTCATCTGATGTCACCTCTTGTACTGTAATAGACATATCTGGACATATGTTTTCACACTGTAAGCAACCTATACAGTCTTCTTGTCTTACAGCTACACATTTTACTTTTTCATCCAATTCTAGAACTTTTTTAGGACACAGCGCAATACATAGTCCACAGCTTTTACACCAAGTATTATTTATATCAATTTTAAAATTTTTAGCCATTTTCATACCTACTTTCGAATACTCAAATTTTTATTCATCTTGTAATGGGCCAATATCTGGCTTTCTTAAGTACATTCCTTGCAACGACAATGGATCAATAGATTGTGTATAGCGTTCAAATCCTAGTAATGCTGTACTACCACCTGTTTGGGGTTTATCTTCAAATGTTACGTTCTTTAAAGCAAGTAATTCATCATATTCTTTATAATCATTTCCAACAATACATAATTCTTTAAAAGCCGATATCTCTTTTAGTAGTTTATCAATATGAGAGTATTGAGGATTTACAAGTGTTGTTATGTTTTTATCTATTTCATATATAGCATAGTATAAAGATTTTTTTCTTGCCTTTATAACTGATACAATGTGTGTATATTTATCTTTTAATGAATATGCCATTGACTCAAGTGATACAACTGGTAAAATTTTTTTTGAAAGAGCAAATGATAACGATGTTGAATAGGATAGTCCTGTTCTTATTCCAGTATAGAAACCAGGCCCATTTGTAACAGAGATTAGGTCAATATCATTTAGTTTTAAATTATTTGATTTTAACAGGTTATAAACCAGATTGGGCAACATTTCTGATTGCTTTCTTTTTAGATCTAAATTTATTTCAGAAAGAATTTCTCCATTAGAAACCAATCCAAGGTTTGTTATTCTTGTGCAACAGTCTATTCCCAAGACATTCATTTTCATTCCGCCTATATTTTTATATTTGTTAGTAACATTTTTAAGTGACTTATTATTTTTTCCAAAGAAGATATAATTTCAATTGTTCTTATGTTGTCATGTTCTGTGTACTTTATATTTATCTCAACGGATTCTGCTTTCGGTTTTTCTGTCCATCTTTCTGACCATTCTATTATTAATAGATAATTTTGGTCCACATAGTATTCTAAGTCAAGTTCTTCCACTTCACTTTGAGTTTGAAGTCTATAAAGGTCTACATGTGCGAGAGGAATTTTACCAGAATTGTGTTCTGCAACAATTATAAATGATGGGCTTTTTATACCTTTTATGCCTAACCCAAAAGCTATTCCTTGAGTTAAATGAGTTTTTCCTGCACCTAATTCACCATTAAGGTATATAACAAGTTTTGGAAAAGCTACCTTACTCAAAAGCACCCCTAGATTAAACGTATCTTTTTCTGACATCGATTCTATAATTATTTTATTTGTTGAGACACTTTTGCATTTCATTTGCGATCTCCCTTGCCAAGTTTCCATGAATACCATTTCTATTTTCTAATAAATTGCCTGCTGTCGCATGTATTAATGCGGCCAACGTTGTTGCGTCAAACAAAGACAAACCCCATGCAGCAAATGTAGCAATAGCCCCTGTGAGAACGTCTCCTGATCCAGGAACAGATAGTGACCTTGAGCCAGCATTTATAATTCTAATTTTGTTCTTATGCTTAATTAATGTGTTTTTACCTTTTAAAAGCACAATGTCAAACTTTGAAGATAATTTGTTTATAGCTTCCAATCTGTCTAAGTTAACATCATCTACAGGTACGTTTAAAATTCCAGCGGCTTCACCATGGTGAGGAGTAATAACAGTATTGGGTCTATATTCAAATCTATGTTTACTTAGAAAGTGTAACGCATCAGCATCAATAATCAATACTTTATTAAACTTCGTGTAAATTTCATTTAAAATTTTCGTTATATTTACTTCCCGCCCTATTCCAGGTCCAATTACAATACTAGACACCTTTGAAATTATCGGAGACAAGTAATCATAAAGATTTTCGTGTAAAATAACGTTATTCTTAGTTTTTAAGGGGATGAAAACTGCCTCAGGTAAAAACAAGGAAGCCGTTTCTACCATAAAATCTGGTATAGCTAAATATACTACTCCAGCCCCTGTTCTAAGCGCACCTAGTGCCGAAAGTAAAGGAGCTCCTCTGTAGTTATAACTTCCACCTAGTATAAGAACTGATCCTCTATTTCCCTTATGTATGTTTTCAGGAAAAATAGGTAAGAAATCATTTATATCAGATGAATTATATACATCTAAGGAGTTATCCTCATTTAGAACTTTATCTTTTTGCACACCTATCCCAGCAATAACAATTTCACCACACATGGAGGAAGCAGGGTACAAGACCATTCCAAGTTTTTTTTCTAAAAATGTTATAGTTAAGTCTGCTTTAAAACAATTAGGGCAAACTGACCCATCTCTAGCATTTATTCCAGAAGGTATATCTAGAGCAATCTTTAGTTTTCTTTCTCTTTTCTTAATCAAATCCAAAATATATTTTATCTCGTTTCTAGGTTCCCCCATAGCTCCGGTACCAAGCAATGCATCAATATAACATTCAGAAATGTCTAAATAATTATTAATTTCATTTATATCAAGTAATTTTATGTATCTAATTGTTAAATTTTTTGTTTGGGCTCTTTGAAGTTTATCACTCGCGAGACGTGCATCATTTTTATAACTTGTTAATTCACACGACGTAATTATTATAACATTTTTATTATTAGATAAAAGGAAGTCTGCTAGAATAAATCCATCTCCAGCGTTGTTTCCTGAACCACAAAAAATCAAAAAATTTTTTATTTCAGGGAATTTATCTAAAATAATTTTTCCCGCATTAGATCCCGCTGTTTCCATTAAGTAAAATGAATTTATGTTATGATTTTCAACAGCAATTTTGTCCGCATTTCTTATATCACTAGGCAAATAATATTTATACATTTTCTTTCTCCAAAACAACCATAGCTATAGCAAGACCTGATTCGTGTGATATAGAGAGAAAGACATTTTTTATTTTTTCCATCTTAAGTTTCTTTTGAAACTCAGAGTTAAAGACAAAATGAGGTCCATTTTCGGTTCGTATGATTGAACATGCGCAAATACCTTGTTTAAACAATCCCCAACCAGTTGCTTTGGCGATTGCCTCTCTTGAGGCAAAAGCGGCAGCATAGTGTTTTGCAGAATCATTAGAATTTTCTGCATATTTAATTTCTTCTTTTGAGAAAACTTTTTCTTTAAATCCTGGCCGAGCAACGGCTTTTCTTATTCTATTAATATCACAAAGATCAACGCCTATGCCACTTATCATGATTTCCTCCAAATTTTAAAGCATATTTTATTTATTATATACCAAGTTTATAAGAAAACTAAACCTCATCCCATATATTTATTATATTAATAATATAGCAAAAAAGGTCGTGAACAAAGTTCACGACCTTAATATTTAAGTGGTGCGGGAGAGGGGACTTGAACCCCTACGCCGAAGGCACAGGATCCTAAGTCCTGCGCGTCTACCAGTTCCGCCACTCCCGCGATTTATATTAATAAAAAAAGACTGCTCATTAGCAGTCACTTTCTCAATGGTGGATCGTACAGGAATCGAACCTGTAACCCCCTGATTAAGAGTCAGGT
>JAVVWB010000004.1:0-151820 GCA_036652335.1 Synergistaceae bacterium
GGGGCGTAGGTGTAAAGTATCAGTACACACCAGCAATCGCATTCATGCTCGCATATGATTCAGTAGATTACGGTGATCAGGGACGTACAAAGGAAGCAGCTACATACGGTAAAGATAACCTCGTAATCTTCCGTACAACAGTTAAGTTCTAATTTAACTTAATTAACAACAAAAACAGAGCCCTTTTGGGCTCTGTTTTTTCTATGTATCTCCTGTATATTTATCTAATTTAATTTTTTTATTATGTACTTTACAAGTAATTTGTATAAGCAACTTTACACATTTAGCTAACTATTATTTAACACAGTTTTTTGTACAAACATATAAACTTTGGATATTTTTCTCGCAGTGAGAATTAACTATAAACAAGAAAATGAGAGGAGTTTTATAATGAAGAAAATTGTATCTGTAATGGCACTTCTTTTGATTGCAATATTTTGTTTCTCCACTTTAGGAAGTGCAGACTCTTTTGACACAGTATTGCAACGTTGGACAAAAAGTAAAAAATTCATTGACCAAGAAGATAAACTCTCGTCAGTAGAGACCTTTGCTACATATTACTCTGCCGAGTTTATTGAAGCATATATTCAAAAAGAAGCAAAAAAAGCTATGTGGACACAGCAAGAAACTGAAGATTATAAGTATAATTTTTTAAAAGCTCTAAGACTCAATGAAATGATTCCTATTCACATTAAATTTATAAATAATGCTCCTACAATGTACTTAGGCCCATTTGATATATTTGTTAAATTAAAAATAGGAAACAAAACTTATAAGCCTGTAGATTACGATAAAAGATTTAACTTTAAATTCCAAGGTGAAAAAGAAGGTCTAGTTTACTTCCCCCGTTATGATGCAAAAACAGGGAAAGATCTCTTAAAGGGAGTAAAAAATGTAACTTTGGAATTACCTTCAAGTATAACTCCAATCTCTAATGGTAAAGAGATTAAGTTCATGTGGGATGTATATAATGATAACCCATCTAAACTTTATCAGGGTAAGTCTGCAAACAAATTTGAGACAGATAGGCTTTTACTAAGACTTGATAAGCTTAAGAAAGATAAGGCAGGTCTTGAATCACAATTAAACACCGTAAACCAAGAAATTGACGTAATACAGAAGAGACTTGATGAACTTACAGAAGTAACAGGCAGTTTATTATAGTTTAGTAAAGAATATAATAAAAAAGAGGGTCACTCAAACGTACTAATACTACGTTGATGTGGCTCTCTTTTTTACTTTATTCTTATATGTAAAAATAAATCTAATATAAAACTTTGTATAATATCCAGTTTATTTAAAAAATTCCTTCCTTTATATATAGTATCATTTTACCTTTAAATTATTTAAACGAGTGTTATATGAAAATAATAAAGAGATTTTAAATCCATATCACCTAGTAAAAATATATTATTTTATGTTGAATATCTCACTTTGTCTTTTTGATAAAGTTTCTAGATGTTTAAATTTATCTTTTTATAATATTTGTGAAAAGTTGTAGGGGAGTATGTTTTTTTATCGTAGTTTTGTGAATGAGAAAGATAAAGTAAAGGGTGAGTAGATATAAAATTTGTCAAAGAAGTATTTTTTATTATAAAGAAAAAGTGCTCTTTATTGGAAACCCAGAACCCCCATGGCACCCAAAAGACACCGCTTAATGCTGCTTCCTTCCGGACCTGACATGATTCGCGGGCTTTCGCCGCATGGGACTGGATTTCCAATAAAAAGCACTTATAACTATGGTATTATACAGTAATATCAAAAAAAATCAACATAGTTTGCATAATATCTTCTAATGTTATAATAACAAATGGCGTGCCTGTGGGGATTCGAACCCCAGACCTTTGCCTTCGGAGGGCAATACTCTATCCAGCTGAGCTACAGGCACAAAGTATAGAGTCTAGAATTATATCATATTTTTAGTCGGAGAGCATATATATGGATGATTTGTTTTTTATGAAAGAAGCCCTTTTAGAAGCCCGTAGGGCTATGAAGTTGGGGGAGATACCTATTGGTGCTGTTGTCGTAAAGGATGGCATCATAGTAGGCAGGGGATACAATCAAAGAAAAATAAACAATTCCCCTTTGGATCATGCTGAGATTATTGCTATGAAAGAAGCAGCAAGTAATATAAATAGTTGGCGACTTGACGAATGTACGATGTATGTAACATTGGAACCATGTGTAATGTGTGCAGGTGCTTCCGTTCAGTGTAGGCTGGGAAAAATTGTCTATGGTGCAAGAGACGCCAAAGCAGGTGGAGTGGGTTCTCTGTACGATATTCCCTCAGATTCTAGAATGTATCACAGGTGCTGTGTCGTTAAGGGAGTATTAGAACGTGAATGTGCAGAACTTTTAGCAGAGTTCTTTAGGAAAAAGAGGTAATTTTCTCTCATTTATTTTTGACACTTTAAGTGCAATACGATATAATCTCTTGCGGTACTAATTCTACTCCTCATGGAGGGGTGGCCGAGAGGTCGAAGGCGGGCGACTCGAAATCGTCTTGGCGGTGCTGAGCTGTCACGTGGGTTCAAATCCCACTCCCTCCGCCATTTTACCAATAAAATTTAATATCTTTTCTTTATGCGGAGAGTTGTCCGAGTGGTCTATGGTGAACGGTTGGAAGCCGTTTGCGGTGTTGAGCCGCCAGAGGTTCAAATCCTCTACTCTCCGCCAATTTTTTTCACTTCATTTCAACCTTGTTCAGAATAACACACAAACTAGGCTATTACTCACAAAACCCCACTTTTATTTTATTTGACTGTTCACTATTGTTCACATTATAATAGTTCAAACCACGTGCAAACCGTACAACAAACCGTACAACGTTTTTGTTTTGGTGTCTTTGAGATATAAAAAAGCACCGTACAACACCGTACAACGAAGTGTATTGTTTTTGACTTAGCATTGCAATTGCTTGTTTATGCACCGTACAACGCGCGTACTCGCTTTTTACCATGGTAGGGTGCTTATATGTCAAATATTTTCGTTTTAAAGTTTGTTAATAGGAGTTTTGTTTAAAAAGCTATATATATAGCTTTTTGATTCCTATTTGAATATTGTAAAATGTTTAATAAATTCCATGCTTTTTTAAATCGTTAAAGATAGAGTCAATTCTCTGATTGTAAAGTTCTTGATAGTTAAAAAAATGATTGTTTGAGTATGTTTCATGGCTACTAGGTGAAACCCAACTAATTAGTTTAAGTAATCGATTGTGTTTTTCTAAAAATAAGGTATGTAATGTATTTAAAGATTGTGTGTTGTCAAATCCTATTCCTTCGTGATGAAAAATTCTGTTACGTAATTTTTTAGCCCAGTTAATTTCGTTTAATATTTCTCCTTTTGTCTTTTTTGTATTAGGAAATAATTTATTTTTTATTGGAGTCCAAAAAAATAAAGGGTCATTATTATTACTTCGTTCACCAAGAATTGAGTACCAAACCCCAAAAGATAAACGGGAAACAATATCACCGGGAATAATAGGTCTTGTTAGGATTTTTCTGTTTGCGTCTTTTACAGCCTCAGAAATTTTATTCATTGTTTCTTGATTTTTAGGCATCCATAAATACCACTGACAAGGATTATTGTCTTGAAGAAGAGATTTACTTTTTTGTATATAAAAATCACTTAATAAGTTATAGATTTTATTTCGCAGACAAATTTCTAAAACATTCAAGGTTGAATAAATTAGAGAAGTTGCAGACTGAACAGCATAGTATATTATGACTAAATTTTCATTTGATTTGTTTGATAAGAAATATTTGTGTTTTTCTAGTTTTTCACGGGAAATATTATTAAGGGATTCTGTAATTTTTAGTTCTTTATCAGTCATTTTTTGTGTCACCTTTCAACCTTTTTACGTTGTATTTTATGTGTTTTTAGGTATTATATGCTTTACAAATCATTTCTTTTTTTTGTATACTTTCAGTGTTAGACCTCGGGATGGCTGTCAGTAATGATAAAATGCCGAGTGTTCGAAGAGTATCCGCCGACCTTTTTAGGTTGGCGGTTTTTTTGTTTAATCTCGTGTTCACTTAGAAATCACTTGTTATAGTATATTATGCCGTTTGGTATAGTCGTTGCAATAAACAATTTTATTTATTCTTTTTAATAATTAAGATTTATTTAATAGCTTTATCTTTCAATAAAATTACTGTAGATATGTATTCACTACGAAATACGACAAAACTCTCCGCCATTTTTATACCCTTTGACTTTTCAAAAAAATATCTCAAAAAACTATTGTATTTATTTATATATGTATGCTATACTTGGGAGCGGTGTATAACACACACAAATGTGGATTGTAAAATTGTTGCCAAAATGGTGTTTTTACAAGAAGAAGCATTTGGAGGAAAAAACAGGAGGGATTCACATGGGAGTAGTAAGTATGAAACAGCTTCTTGAATGTGGTGTTCACTTTGGACATCAGACAAGACGTTGGAACCCGAAGATGAAACCATTCATCTTCACAGAACGTAACGGCATTTACATCATCGATCTTCAGAAGACAGTCAAAGGACTTGAAAAAGCTTATGACTTTGTCCGTGAAGTATCAAAATCAGGCGGAAATATCCTTTTCGTAGGTACAAAACGCCAGGCACAGGATCCTATTCGTGACGAAGCTCTTAGAGCAGGTCAGTTCTTCATTAATCAACGTTGGCTTGGTGGACTTCTCACAAACTTTGCTACAATTCGCCGTCGTGTAATGCGTATGGTCGAACTCCAGACAATGGAAGCAGATGGATCAATCAATAAGTACCCCAAGAAAGAAGTCATTCTTCTCCGTAAAGACCGTGAAAAGCTCGAAAAGAACCTTTCTGGTATTAAGGATATGAAGAATATTCCTGATGCTCTCTTTATTATTGACCCACGTCGTGAGGATATTGCAATCCTTGAAGCACGTAAGCTCAATATCCCTATTATTGCTATTGTTGACACAAACTGCGATCCTGATTTTATCGACTTCCCAATCCCGGGTAACGATGATGCAATCCGTGCAATTGAGCTCGTAGTAAGCCTTATGGCTGATGCCTTTATTGAAGGTCGTCAGGGACAGGATTCTAAAGTTGCAGTAGAAACAGAAGAAGTTGCAACAGAAGAAGTTGTCGTATCAGAAGCTGTTGAAGTTGTTGCCGAAGAAAGCGACAAGAAGACAGTAAAGACAATGGAAGAGCAGAAGGGCTGGAAGGAGAGTAAATAGTATGGCAGAAATTACAGCAGCACTTGTATCAGAACTTCGCGCACGTACATCAGTAGGTATGATGGATTGCAAAAAAGCACTCGTTTCATGTGAAGGTGATATTGAAAAGGCAGTTGACTTTCTTCGTGAAAAGGGACTTGCTAAAGCAGCAAAGAAAGCCGATCGTAATGCTGCTCAGGGCATGATTTTCTCATACATACACAACAATGCAAAGCTTGGAGTCCTAGTAGAGCTTAATTGCGAAACAGACTTCGTTGCACGTACAGAAGAATTCCAGAAACTTGGACACGAAATTGCAATGCATATAGCAGCAGCAAACCCCACATATATTAAACCAGAAGATGTCCCTGCTGATGTAATTGCACACGAGACAGAAGTTATTAAGGCTCAGGCTCTTGAAGAAGGTAAGCCAGAGAAGATGCTTGATAAAATCGCAGAAGGTCGTATTAACAAATTCTACGAGGAAAACTGCTTGCTCGAACAGAAATATATTCGTGACCCAGAAGTAAAGATTAAAGACCTTCTAATCGAAGGAATTGCAAAAATTGGTGAAAACATGCAGATTCGCCGTTTTGCACGTTTCATAATAGAAGCTTAGTTATGTTTTTTAACGAGGGACTCGTTCCCTCGTTTTTTTTTAAATTTTTATTCTTGGAGAGGAGTTTTTTGCTATGGAGCGTAAGTATAACAGAGTCTTGCTTAAACTTTCTGGAGAAATTCTTGCTGGTGATGCACACTTTGGACTTGATTATGATGCAATTAACGGTATCTGTGAACAAATTGTTGATGTCGCAAAGGAAGGTATTTCAATTACAATGGTTGTGGGTGGAGGTAATATTATTAGAGGTGCCCAAACTATAAGGATAGAAAGAGCTCAGGCGGACTATATGGGTATGTTGGGTACTGTTATTAACGCTCTTGCTCTTCAAGATAGTCTTGAAAGGTTGGGTCAACCTACTAGAGTCCAATCCGCTATAGAGATGAGACAGGTTGCAGAGACGGTAATTAGACGTAGAGCAATTCGTCATCTTGAAAAGGGTAGAATTGTAATTTTTGCGGCAGGAACAGGTTCTCCGTATTTCTCAACAGATACAACTGCGGCGTTAAGAGCTTCCGAAGTCGGTGCTGATTGTGTAATTAAAGCAACGAAAGTTGATGGCATATACGATAAGGACCCAGCAAAGTATCCTGATGCAAAGAGATTGCCAAAGATTTCCTATATGGATGCAATTAGACAGCAGTTGGGTGTTATGGATGCGGCAGCCTTTTCTCTCTGCCAAGAGAACAACATTCCCATTGTAGTTTTTGATGTGCTTAAAAAAGGTAATTTACGCAAACTTTTAATTGAAAATCAAGATATTGGATCAGTCGTTTCTAATTAACTATTTTTTTTCCAAATATCTGCTATTATATATAAAGTTATAACAAATAATATTATTAAGGAGTGATCTGCGTGCCTCAGAATTTACTAAATGAACAAAAGACCCGCAGTGAAAAGTCTCTAGAGCATTTAAAGGGGACTTTACAGGGGATTAGAACAGGAAGAGCTCATCCAGCATTGATTGAGGATATTAAGGTTGATTATTTTGGAACACCGACACCTATTAAGAATATGGGTACAGTGTCTATCCCAGAAGCAAGGCAGCTACTTATTACACCATGGGATAAGACGGCATTACATGCAATAGAGAAGGCAATTCTTGCATCACCTCTTGGTGTTACACCTCAGAATGACGGTGAATCTGTGCGACTCAATCTTCCTGAACTTACGCAACAGCGTCGTATTGATTTATCAAAGATAGTAAATAAAGATGCTGAAGAAGCACGTATTTCTGTCCGTAATATTCGTAGAGATGTAATTGAAGCTTTTAAAAAGCTTGAAAAAGATAGTAAAATTACAGAAGATGAATTAAAAAAATATCAAAAAGATGTACAGGATAGTACTGACGTTTACATCAAGAAGATAGATTTAATGGCTTCAGAGAAAGAAAAAGAAATTTTAGAAAAGTAATTTTATTTAATGTGTTGAAAAAGAGATGTGTTTGATTTATTCAAATACATCTCTTTTTTTAGACAAAAATTTTATAGAGTGTAAAATATAGCTATGAAAGAAAAAGATTTTTTACTCATAGTTAAAGAAAATAATGCCCATGCGTATCTTGTCGGAGGAGCTGTTAGAGACAAGATTATTGGTGTTGCGGCTAATGATAAAGATTATGTTATTACAGGTTTTACAGAAGAAAAGCTTTTAAATATTTTCCCAAAAGCCCGTAAAATAGGTAGTTCTTTCCCTGTTTATTTGTTAAAGCTTGACGGTATTTTCTGCGAGATTTCTCTTGCACGAAAGGAAGTAAAAAACGGAGAAGGTTATCGTGGTTTTGATGTCGTTTTTACGCCAGATATTTTAATTGAAGAAGACCTGTATAGACGTGACTTAACTATGAATGCTATAGCTTTTGACCCTTTAGTAGATTTATTTATTGACCCTTATGGTGGTATTGATGATATTAGGAAAAAAATATTAAAAGCAGTTTCTGAACATTTTGTGGAAGATCCTGTTAGAGCTCTTAGAGCTGCTCGTCAGTCAGCACAGTTTGATTTTGTGATAGATGAACTCACTGTTTCTTTTATGAAAAAGTGTAAGGATGAGTTGCTTTTAGAACCAAAAGAACGAATTCTTACAGAGCTTAGTAAAGCGCTTTCAACAAAAAAACCATCAATTTTCTTTAAAAATATGAATGATGCCTCTTTACTTGAATATATTTTCCCGTGGTTATTTAATTTAATAGGTAAAAGTCAACCAGTGAAATATCACCCAGAGGGTGATGCTTATAAACATACTATGCTTGTACTTGATAGAGTATCTTCTGATACTTCTAGTTTAGAAGCTAGATTTGCGGCTTTGATGCATGATATTGGCAAGGGAGTGACCCCTTCATCTATCTTGCCACATCATTATGGCCACGATGTCAGAGGGTTGAAAGTATTAGATGAAATTCGAGACACTCTTAAAATTTCAAATCTTTGGTACTACTCTGCTAAGTTTGTTATAAAAGAACATATGAGAGCCAATAGATTAGTTAAACTATCAAAGATTGTTGACTTGCTTATCAAAATTAAGAAAAGTCCTCTTGAAGTTAAGGATTTTATTTCTATTGTTAGTGCTGATAATAATGGAAAACTCGTTAATTATCTAAAAAATTATGATGAATATTTTTCTGTTATTAGTGATATAGTGGTAGAATGTGTCCCGGATAATTTAAAGGGAAAAGAAGTAGGGGAGTGGCTTTTTAGAAAGAAAGTTGCTGCTTTTACAAATTATTTAGAAAAAAAGAGAGGGGATTAGCCCCTCTCTTTTTTATTTATAATGATTCTAGAAATTCTTTGAGTCTTTTCATTCCTTCTTTTATGTTTTCGGAAGAACAAGCATAGGAAAATCTTAAGAAACCGGGTGCAAAGAAAGCAGCTCCTGGGATTGCTGCTACATATTTCTCTTCAAGGAGTCGTTCGCAGAATTTGATGTCATCAGGTATTGGTGATTTTCGTATGTCTACAAAAATATAGAAAGCTCCTTCTGGTTCTTTTACTGTTACATACGGCATGTCTCTTACAAGGCTAAGTATTAAATTTTTTCTTTCTGTAAAAGCTTTTTTCATCTCTTCAACGTCGTTGTCTCCGTCCTTAATTGCAGCGAGTGCTGCCCACTGTGCAATAGAAGAGGCATTTGAGGTGAGGTGTGTTTGCATTGTGTTCATTTTTGTAATCATTTCTTTTGGAGCTAGGGCGTAACCGATTCTCCAACCTGTCATTGCATATGCTTTACTTACCCCGTTGATGATAACGGTCCTGTCTTTAAGGTCAGGTGCTATGTTGAGTATGTTGTAATGCTTAGCAGGTTCATATGCAAATCTCTCATAGATTTCGTCAAATATTATCCAAAGTCCATGCTCTCTAGCTATGTCTGCTATCATTGACATTGTATTTTCATCATATATTGCACCTGTCGGGTTTGACGGGGAGTTGATTATTACTCCAACTGTTTTGTTGGTTATTACGTCTTCAATTGATTTTTTAGTAGGGACGAGGTCACTTTTCAATGTGTCTACAATTATTTCTTTACCTCCGGCAAGATGAAGCTGTTCTACATAGCTCACCCATGCAGGTGCAAAAAGTAGGACTTCATCACCTTCGTCTACGAGCATTTGCATTGCCATATATAAGAGAGGTTTTGCCCCTGATGATACTAGGACTTCTGAGGGGTCATATTCTAGACTAAAACGTTTCTTGTAGTAATTGGATACTTCTTTGCGTAACTCTATTATTCCAGAGTTAAGGGTATAATGTGATTCTCCTCTTTTGATTGCCTCAATTGCTGCGTTGTTTGCACACTCAGGAGTTCTGAAGTCAGGCTCTCCGGCGCCAAAAGAAATAACCGGTTTACCTTCTGCTTTCATCGTTTTTGCTTTGCCTGATATACTGATGGTTGCAGATGGTTTGATGTCTAAAATTCTTTTTGAAAATTTCACATTATTTCCCCCTTTATTATGTTTGAGTTTGTGTTATTGATTATACATAATGCCTAATAAGAGTCAATATAAAAAGCTGTAATTTTTGTTAAATTTTTGTTTAATGTAAGGGTAGAAAATTTGATGGGCAGAATTGAAAATACCGTAATAAAGTGATAAGATACAGTAAAGCAACAAAGTCATCCGTATTTAGAGCACAGAATGGAGGAGTTGCTATGGAAGTACGTTTTGTGAATCGTAATGTGGAACTTGAGGGAGATATTAAGGATTATATGGTAAAGAAACTTGCCAAGGTTGAGAAATTCTTTGACAAGATCCTTGATACTCAAGTAGCTCTGAATTTCAAGAGAGGTATGCACGTAGTCGAAATTACTTCTAATGTGAATGGTGTGGTTATGAGAGGCGAGGACTACGCACCGGATCTCCGAAAGGCTTTTGACAAAGCTTTAAAGAACATTGAAAGACAAGTCAAGAAGCACAAGAGTTATTTGACTGATAAGGGCAGACTTAGAGTTCAGGATGTTTGTTTTGATATTGATCCTGATTTGTTACCACCATTACCATATGAAAAAGAAGATGTTTCAAAGGAAATTTTAAAGATAAAGAAGTTTAATGTAGACGTAATGACACCAGAAGAAGCAACTAGACAGATGGATTTGTTAGGGCATAGTTTCTTCCTTTTTAAGAATGATGAAACAGGTGTGTTCAACGTGGTTTACCGCAGAGATGAGGGTGGCTACGGATTACTTGAGCCTAGATAATATATAATATTTATTTATAACTAAAGAGGAGCCATAGGCTCCTCTTTTTTCTTGACCTTTTTGCTTTAACAATGTACCTTTATCAAGTGGTTATCAATTTATATATCGAGGTCGTTTAAATGTCTGAAAAATTATTGTTGGCACTTAATCCAAAACAAAGAGAAGCTGTTGAATTCTGTGATGCAGATGAACTTGTTTTTGCTGGTGCTGGAAGTGGGAAAACAAAAGTTTTGACCACAAAAATTGCTTATTTAATTGAAAAAAAAGGTGTAAACCCATGGGAGATATTGGCTTTAACCTTTACAAATAAGGCTGCTCGAGAGATGAGAGACAGGGTCAATCTCTTAATAGGAACCGATTTGAATGGAATGGAAGTTTCAACTTTTCATGCCTATGGACTAAAATTTTTACATAGATATTCGGAGACATTGACAGCCTTAGGTTATCCATCTGCGTTTGTAATTTTCGATAGAAGTGATGTTAGGGGAATTGTTAAGAAGTTGCTTGCATCTCTTGATATAGACCCCAAACAGATAGACGTAGGTGCTGCGATAGAGCTTATTTCTAGAGCTAAAACTGAGGCTAATCCGGTAAGCCGAGAAGTATATATAGATCAAAAATGGAGAGCGTTATATGAGGGTTATCAAAAAGCGTTGCGTACTTGTGGTGCTTTGGATTTTGATGACTTGATGGTTTTGCCTTTGCATATTCTTGCAACAAATACTTTTGTAAGAGAGAGGGAACGTAAGCGTTTTAAGTGGATATTAGTAGATGAATATCAAGACGTAAACAGACCTCAGTATCTTTTGTTGCGTTGTCTTATGGATGATAAGAAGAGAATTATGGTTGTCGGTGACCCTGACCAGTCTATTTATGGTTGGCGTGGTGCTGATATGTCTATGATTTTAAATTTTGAGAGAGATTTTCCTGCTTCAAAAGTTGTTGTACTTGACCAAAATTATCGTTCTACTGGCAATATATTGGACGGTGCAAATGGTGTAATTCAAAAAAATAGTGATAGACCTACTAAAAATTTATGGACTGCTTCTGTTCGTGGTAAAGAAATTAAAATCTTTAGAGCTAACAATGACATGGATGAATCAGAGTGGATTGCAAAAAAAATATATAGACTTGTTGCTGAGGGCTATCACTACGGAGAGATTGCAATTCTGTATAGAATGAATGTGTTAAGTAGAGGGCTTGAGCAGTCACTTTTGGAACGTTCTATCCCATATAGAGTTATTAGAGGTTTGGCTTTCTATGAGCGTGCAGAAGTAAAAGATGTACTTTCTATTATGAGACTTGCGGTTAATCCTAAGGATAGTCTCTCTCTTTCAAGAGTTTGTAGTGTTTCTGTAAAAGGAGTAGGAAAGAAGAGTGTAGAAGTTTTAAATGAGCAGATAGAAAAGTTGGCAGACTTAAATCCTATAGATGTTTGGAAAGAGATTGAAATAACCGGTGGTGGACTCAAGGGAAAGGCTGGAGTAGGTGTAAAATCTTTGGCAAGTGATATGCTAGATGTCCTATCTAGAGCAGAGAGTATAAAAGATACTATAGAGTTGATTTTATATACAAAAGGTTATAGTGAATATTTACAGAATAATTACCCTGAAGATTGGGAAGAGAGAGAAGATAACGTGCTAGAAATTCTTTCACTTGTCCCAGAAGACGGAACCGTTGCTGAAGTTTTAACAGAAATTCCTTTATTTACAGATCAAGATTCAAATGAAGAGATTGTTGATAGTGTAAATATGTTGACTTTACATGCTGCAAAAGGGTTGGAGTATCCTGTTGTCTTTATCGTTGGTATGGAAGAGGGAATATTCCCTAGTTCTCGTGCGCTTGATATAGAGAGTGATATTAGTGAAGAAAGACGTCTTTGTTATGTTGGAATGACACGTGCAAAAGAACAACTTTTCCTAACTTCCGCCTCAAGTCGATTATTATTCGGTGACATTCAAAGAAATTTGACTTCAAGGTTTATAGGTGAAATTCCTCAAAATTGTGTCGATTTTGAAGATGCTACAAAAGGGGGTTCTTATAGTTATGATTCTCGGTCTAACGGGAGACGTTGGCGCTGGTAAAAGCACGTTATGTCGTGTTTGGAAAGATATGGGAGCGTATGTAATTGATTCAGACTCCTTAGCTAAAAATTTATGGAATTTAAAAACGATACAAAAAAAAGCGAAGATTAGGTGGGGGGATGATTTCTTTTCCTGCCCAAGTTCTGAGATGTCAAAGAAGATAGCAGATAAAATATTTAATGATGATGAAGAGTATAAGTTTGTTTCTGAACTTTTGCATAAAGCTACTATTTCACGACTAAAAAAAATTGCCGAGAAATCTGATGCAAAATGGATTGTTGTTGAAATCCCACTTCTTTTTGAGTGCGGAGTACCTGAGTGGATTGATAAAACTGTTTACGTCTCAGCATCTCTTGGAAAACGTGTAGAGAGAAATGCTATAAGAGGCTGGAATGAGCTTGAATTGTCAAGAAGAGAGGATAAACTTCTACCCCGAGAGGAGAAGATGAAAAAAGCGGATTGGATAATTGAAAACAGTGGAACACTCAAAGAATGGGAAGAAAAAGGATATGAGTTTGCACTCAAAATCCTTTCTCTTACCCGACTTGTTAGATAAATGAATCTGTAAGAGTTGTTCTTTTTACTAAGGTATAAGTTACTAATATACCCAATATAGTTCCAGGAATGCTACTTACTAAAAAAGATGTTGATAAAAAGGAGAATGCCACATTTGTACCTAATATTGGAGCGATTATCAGAGAGCTTACCCATGCTCCCACTAATCCTGTACCAATAGGCTCAGCTATTGCGGAGTAGATTTTTCTGTTTTGTGGAAGAAATAGTGACACCAGTCCGACAAAAAAGGCTCCAAACATGCTCCCTGGGAAAGCAAAAAGGCTCCCTGTTCCCAACATATTTCTTATTAGACTTGTAGTAAACGCTGTACCTATTGCCCAAAAGGGCCCGAGCAATATTCCCGAAATGACATTGATCGTATGCTGAAATGGATAGCACTTTGTCGGGCCAAGAGGTATTGAAACTACGGAGAGGATTACCCCAATGGATGATAGTATTCCACAAAGTACCGTTTTTCGTAGTATTTTACTTTCTTTTATAGACATGTATCGGTACCCCCTATAGAATAATTTCCAAGCAAGAATTATCCTGTTATTTCTTACCAATGTCAAATGAAAGAAAGATGCAAGCGAGCGTGATAACTTATGAAGAAGATATCAATACAAAATGTAGAAATAGAATTTTTGTGTGATGTAAATGTAGATTTAATGGTGCTAGGTGGTCGTGTGCCATCATGTGAATGGCTTAGGTCTATTGATTTTTATAATAAAATTTGGGCTGTAGATAAGGGCATAGATATATGCTCACTTGCAAATATTAAGGCAGATTTTTTAATTGGTGATGGAGATAGCGCCGATTGTAAGAATTGGAATGATGCAAAGAATTATGGTGCAAAGGTCTATAGTTATCCCGTAGAAAAAGATTTAACTGACTTTCAACTTGCGTTAGACCTTTACGACTCAGAACAAAATGAGCTTTCTACTGATAATAAATTATTTTTGACTGGTGCTTGGGGAGGTAGATTTGATCATCTCTGGAGTTTGTTTATTTCTGCATTAAATTCGCATAGAATTCCTATAGGTATTGCAGATGAAAGAGAAACTATTATATTCTTGAATGGAGAATCATCTTTACACCTTGCTTTTGATAAAAAACCTCTATCTTTTTCTCTTATATCTTTTTCACAAATATCTACAGGAATTACAACTGACGGACTAAAATGGGAGCTAGAAAATTTCAATTTAGAGTACAAAAATCCTTTTAGTATTAGCAACGAAGTGTTGGAAAGGACTGTAGATGTCTCATTAAAATCAGGACAGATAGGTGTTTACTGGTATTGGTAAGCCTAGCACATATTTTTCTCATTATTTTGTGCTAAAATACATTGGTTATCTAGTTTAAGGATGTGATTTATTATGTTTTTTGGAGGAGAATCCTTTTCTGCAAAATTAGCAGAAATTCTTCTAAGTTTGCCTGCTGTTGTATGGGCAATAACATTTCATGAATTTTGTCATGGCTATGCCGCAATGAAATTGGGAGATAGAACTGCAGAGCTTGATGGGAGACTAAGTCTTAATCCTTTACACCATCTTGATCCTATCGGTGCTTTGTGTCTTTTGCTTTTTAGATTTGGCTGGGCAAAGCCTGTACCTATTGATTCACGTTATTTTAAAAAGCCCAGAAGAGATATGATTATAGTTAGTCTTGCCGGAGCAGCTGGAAATATTTTAACTGCATTTGTATTTGCAAAGCTGTATATTTTCTTTCCTGTGCTTTTTAGTAGCTATGCTGCAAGTCAATTTGTAAGAATAATGATTTATATGAATGTTGGGCTTGCTGCTTTTAATTTGTTGCCCATTCCACCACTAGATGGTTCAAGAATCCTTTATGTTTTTTTACCATATAAGTGGATGGATTTTTATTACAAGTTAGAGCAGTATGGTATGTTTATAATAATGGGGCTAATAATGTTAAATGTGCTTCCAATATTGATGACGCCACTTCAAAGTCTAATTCTTTATTTAATTTTTTAGGTTGTTGTGTAGATATGAGAATTTTAATTACAAATGATGACGGTGTTTACTCTGTAGGGATACAGACATTAGCATTGAAACTTATATCAGAAGGACATCAAGTCCTTGTTGTCGCACCTGATAGAGAACGTAGTGCATGTGGTCACAGTATGACTCTTTCTCGCCCTGTTGCTTTAAAGAAAATTGACCGCAAATTTCTTTATGGTGATTATGACGCTTATGCTTCTGATGGAACACCCACCGACTGCGTCGTTTTGGGTTTTGATGTTCTAAAATTTGATGCTGATCTAGTTATTTCTGGAATAAATCAGGGTCCAAATTTAGGAGACGACTTGACTTACTCTGGTACAGTTTGTGCTGCGATGGAGGGAGTTGTCTTTGGAGTCCCGTCTATAGCGGTTTCTTTAGATATGTCTTCAAAAGATAAAGAAGTTCACAATTCTACAGCAGCAGAATGCGTTAGTGTGTTATTGAAGTGGATGGATAAAAATACAATGAAAAAAGGTGTGCTTTACAATATAAATGTGCCCAATTTACCTTTTTCTGAACTAAATGGTATGGCTGTTACACGAAAGGGTGTTCGTCTATACAGTGATAAAATATCTACTACTAAAAGCCCTATGGGGACGATGACGTATTGGATTGGTGGAAAGATAGAGGATGAATTGACTCCTGGGACTGATGTTTGGGCTGTGAGAAAGAATATTGTCTCTTTGACACCAATACACATGGATATGACTTCTTATGAGGAAATTGATATTTGTAAAGAATTAGGAATTGAATCTTTAATTTAGATATATTGATTTTGAACTTTATCCATTTAAGTGTTGACAAAAAAAACTTTGGTGATAAACTTACCGTATTCTAATTAAATACTTTGCGATGATAAGGAATAAACGATTTTACAGCAACAGAGATTAAGTGCCATCGGCTGAAAGCACTTTTTGCTAGGTAATTTTGTTTTCGTACCTTTGAGCAGGTTCCGAAGAAAGATTTCTTTATATCAAGTAGGAATACAGCTTTAATTAGCTGATAAGTGGGCATTTATTGCTAACCAGGGTGGTACCGCGGATTATTATTCGTCCCTTTTCTCATAGAGAAGAGGGACGAATTTTTTTATTTTAAAAATATTAAAATGCATAGATTGCAAATCGAGGAGGAGTTTGAAATGGCAGTAGAAAAAAAAGGTAAAGTAGTATTAGCATACAGCGGTGGACTAGATACATCAGTAGCAATTCCATGGCTTAAGGATCAAGGGTATGATGTCATAGCTCTCACAATGCACGTAGGACAGCAAGCAGATGACCTTGAAGATATTAAAGCAAAGGCATACGCTTCTGGTGCTGTAAAAGCATATGTGGTTGATTTGCGTGAAGCATTTGTAAATACATTTGTATGGCCTTCACTTAAATCAAATGCATTATATCAGAGTGTCTATCCTCTTAATTCAGCTCTTTCACGCCCAATGATTGCACAGGCACTTATTTGGTGCGCAGAAAAAGAACAAGCTGTTGCTGTAGCTCATGGTTGTACAGGCAAAGGACAGGATCAGGTCCGTATTGAAGTTTGCTGTAATGCACTAAACCCTGACATTGAAGTTTTAGCACCTGTAAGAGACTGGAGCTTTACAAGAGAAGAAGAGATGGATTATGCTGAGAAACACAATGTTCCAGTACCTACAACACGTAAGAGTCCTTATAGCTTAGATGATAACCTTTGGGGACGCTCAATAGAATGTGGCGTACTTGAAGATCCATGGAATGAACCACCAAAGGGTGCTTATGCTCTCACGGTTGATCCTAAAGATGCACCTGATAAAGAAGTCGTTGTTGAGGTAACTTTTGAAGAAGGTGTACCAGTTGCAATCAATGGTGTAAAGATGGATTCTTTGTCATTGATAGATTATATGAATAAGACAGCTGGAAATGCAGGTTTTGGTAGAATTGATATGGTTGAAGATAGACTTGTTGGATTTAAGAGCCGTGAAGTTTATGAATGCCCCGGTGCTCTTGCGCTTATTACAGCACATAAAAAGCTTGAGACAATTACACTTGCAAAAGATGTACTAAAGACAAAGAAAGAGCTTGAAGTTAAATTTGCTGAAATTGCATATGAAGGCTACTGGTTCTCACCACTTATGGAAGCCACTCAGGCATTTATGGATTCAACACAGAAGTCTGTAAATGGAGTAGTTCGTATGGTGTTCTACAAAGGTAATTGCATTGTAAACGGGATGAAGTCAGACACATCTGTATATAGTAAAGCACTTGCCACATACTCAGATGGTGATGTATTTGACCAGTCTGCATCAGTAGGCTTTATTAAGATTTGGGGTATGCCTATTAAGACATGGAGACAGGTTCACAAGGATAAGAATGTAAACCCTATTGATTCACTTATTGTAGAAAAAGGCGAAGGCGCATACTAATTTTATAGTTTATAAACGTAATAATTAAGCGGAGAGCAAATTATAGCTCTCCGCTTAATTTGTATTTAAGTAAAAAAATACTGGATGAAATTAACTTTTCACCCAGTATTTTATAATTAAATAATCTTAAGTTAGATAATCTTGAACGGGACTATTGCTTCTGGTGCATTAACTCGGAATGTAAGTGTTTCTGTTATATAGAAGTTGACTTCTGTATTTGTGTGTGACTGGTATCCAATTGAAAAATCTTGTCCTATTATTAGTTCCGAATCGCCACCACGTAGAGAGACAAGCATTGCTGTATCATACTGTTCTGAAGGAATTATCTTATCTCCTATAATAGCTTCTACTTTATTTTTTAGAGGGTAGCCACAGGCGGATGTCTGAATTTTTGTCCATAGAGCTTCTGAGCAGACAAGAGCAACTGGCCCTTCAACGTTTTTGTTTTTAAGAACCCTAAGAGCTTTTGAGAGTGCTGTTAAGATTGATTCATCGTTAAGTTCCATTTCAATGGCTTCGTTATCAGCTTCAAGCTCGAGTCCGAGTACTCCTGCGTCCTCTATGCCTTGGAAAATTACTGTGTCTTCAAAAAGAGCTGCTTTTCTAGCTGCTTCCTGTACAGGAGCAAAGTCTACAAGTTTGCTTCCTCTTGAAATATCATCTAAGTCCCACATGGGGAGTGTGAATGGTACACGAATTTCCATAAGAGGAATTACTTCTCTAATACCGAAGTTGACACCCTCAACAGGGGATTCTTCTACGAGAGAAAGTGTCCCTTCTGAAACAGAGTCGTATCCCCAACCTTTAGGTCCTTCTACATCAACAACTTTACGGCCTGTAAGTGTTGATTTGAGAACTGCTTTTGCCTGTTCGTCTATTTCATCCCATGCTGCAGGAACGATAGGTGCAAGTGATCTTTTAAGAATATCCATTATATGTTTTCTCCTCTCTAATCCTAGAGTTTGCCAATTCCAAGGTCAATTGAAGAAACTGATGAAGAAGCGGTCGCTGCTTCATGTTCCCCAAGTGGTGCTGTAGTAAATAAGTAATCTTTAAGTTCTTTGTCCCAGTTGCTTTGATTTCTGCGTATCCATTCCATAAGCATTGCTGCGTGTTCTTTTTCTTCGTCTCTATTGTGTTCCATTATGCGTTTTAGTTCTTCATTTGTTGCGGTAGCTACTCTCTGATTATAAAAGTCTACAGCCTCTAATTCTTCTCTTAGACTGGTAATAGCCTTTGTTATATCGAGTGTTTTAGAATCCATTTTTTCGTAAGGTTCTGTGTATGACATAGTTGTTTTCCTCCCCTGTAATTTGAAATGATTTTTAAATACTACTCTACAATTATATATCTTTTTCACATTATAGCAAATGTTATTAGACTTAATTTGTTTTAGAAAAAATACTGTTTTGTATTTGAAGAAGTCTGTATTTGCTGTAGAATATAAGCTATACTTTTATGAACTGATTTAAATTTTGAGTAAATTACATGGAGGTCGTTTTGATGGTTGATTCTATTTGTACGCATGAACATAACCTTTCTGATTATGAGTGTCTTGTAGTTACTTCTGAGATGCTAACAGACCGTCTTGCGTGGATTACGTTTAAGTGCGACTCTTTGGCACGAATTATCCTGCCAGGTCATTCTGTTATGGTTTTTCCATTAATGTCATCATCACCCCTTTTAGGTCGTCCTTTTGGAGTAGCTGATGTTGATATAAACAAGGGCGAATTATCTGTATGTTATATGGTTATTGGACGTGGAACTGAACTTATGTCACAAACTATACCTGGATCGGTTATGAGGGTAAGAGGGCCTTTTGGAAAACCACTCCCTAAAAGAGACGGGAATGTTTATCTCTGTGGAGGCGGTGTAGGGGTAGCTATTTTTCTTCTCTATAGAAAACTTTATCCTGAATATTCTAAGGGGCTTTATTTAGGAATACCTGGTAAGGGGTTTGAAAGGTTTGCAGAAAAGATTCACTCTTTAATTCCAGATGCAAAGATATATACAGATGATAACTCTTTTGGTGAAGGTGATTCTATGTTTAAAGTATTGCCTCATAATCTTTCAGAAAATAAAGAAGAAATTTGGGCATGTGGTCCTGAAGGATTTTTAAAAGCATTAGAGAGACATTGCCCTAAAGATAAAAAAAATGTATTTTTTGCTCTGGACAACAGAATGGCATGCGGCTATGGAGGTTGCATGGGGTGTGTAATCGAGACGAAGAATGGTATGAAACGTATTTGTGTTGACCAATCACTCTTTAGTGCTGATGAGGTGAATTTATAATGGATAATAAACTTTCAATTAAAATTGGAACAGTTGAAATACCTTCTCCTGTTATTCCAGCCTCTGGTGTCTGGCCCTATGAAGAAGAATTTTGGTATGGAACTAGGACTGAATTTCTAGGTGCAGCGTGCACTAAAGCAATTAGCTTAAATCCGAGAAGAGGAAATGACGGTATAAGGCTTTGGGAAACACCGTCTGGTATTCTAAATAGTATCGGATTACAAAATGTTGGAGTACACGAGTTTGTTAAGAGATATATGAAAAGAGTTCTAAACGGAGATGTCTTACCAATTGCGAATGTCGTAATGGAGAGACCAGAAGAGACTGTTGAGACGTTAAAAACTATAGAAGATGCTGGTGGTATGCCTGTTGTTGAGCTTAATATTTCTTGTCCAAATGTTGACGGGGATGGGATGTCTTGGGGAATGGAAGCAGAAACGGCTGCAAAGGCTGTTGCTGCTGCTCGTAAGGCATGGAATGGTCCACTATGGGTGAAAATGACACCACAAACTGCTACCCCTGCTTTAGTTGCTAAGGCCATTGAGAACGAAGGAGCGGATGCTCTGGTTGTTGCAAATACATGGCTCGGTATGGGTATGAATATGGAAACAGGCAAGCCTGCATTTAATAGGGTCGTTGCTGGTTTATCAGGTCCTGCGGTCTTTCCACTATCCTTGCGTTTAGTTTGGCAAGTTTGTGGTGCGGTTAATATCCCTGTTATTGGTTGTGGTGGGGTATCAACAGCTGAAGACTGCGCTGCAATGCTGATGGCAGGCGCGTCTGCTGTTGAAGTCGGAACGGCTTTCTTTACAGATTTGAATGCAGGAAAGACCATTTGTAATGGTTTATATCGATATATTGAAAAATATGGGGTAACCAATCTTTCAGATCTAATCGGATTTGCAAGAAAATAAAATTAAAGCCGGAGAAATCCGGTTTTAATTTTGCAAATAAACTTTGTTTTTATACCTTACTCATAGTATAATAAAACATTACAATAATACATTATATGACTGTTCGTGATATCTTTCCGGAGGGATACATATGACTGAAGATAATTGCTTTGCCTTTGTACTTACAATAGATGGCCCTGCCGGTGCAGGTAAAAGTACTATAGCAAAGTTGGTCGCTAAACAACTTGGTTTGCCTTATCTTGACACTGGCTCAATTTATAGAGCCATATCATGGTTTTTAAATAGTAATAATTTAAAACCAGAAGACGAAAATAAAATTGAGGACGAGCTAAAAAAGTTTTCACTAAAACTTGTTGATGGTATGGTTGTTGTAAACGGGATTGACGTAACAAAAGAGATAAGAACCCCATTTATAGATAAAATAGTATCTCCATTTGCGGCTTTAAAGATAGTTAGAGATTCGTTGCTTGGCTTGCAGCGAGAATTAGCTCAATCCGGTATTGTTGCCGATGGTAGAGATATGGGGACAGTTGTATTTCCAGATGCTAGCTTGAAGATTTTCTTAACGGCTTCCGCAGAAGAAAGAGCTTCTAGACGTTACAAAGAAAGACAGGAGCGAGGAGAAGACGTTCTTTACGAAGATATTTTAAAGCAGGTAAATGAGAGAGATTATTATGATATGAACAGAGAAGTTGCTCCTTTAAAACCTGCTCCAGGTTGTGTAATATTAGATAGTACGTCTATGTCAATAGAAGAGGTTTCTGATGCTATTTCTTCATTAGCTAAAGAATTAATAGGAAAATAAATTTTGACTCAAAATAAAAAAATATTTGATTTAACTAAAAAAGAGAAAAAAGCTCTTGTTGTTACAATTGATTTATTAAATTCTTCCTATGAAGTTAATCTCTCTATGGAAGAGTTGATTTTGTTGCTTAAAAATCTTGATATTGAGACGCTCGCAACGTCAATTCAAAAAAGAATAATACCGGATCCATCATCTTTTATAGGGTTTGGAAAAGCTGTAGAACTTAAGAGTATGGCTTCTGATCTTTCTGCAAATTTACTTGTAGTAGATGATTTTCTTTCTCCAACACAAAAGAGTAATTTACAAAAGATTACCTCAATGGAAGTATGGGATCGCTCGTTTGTAATTATGAAGATTTTTGAACGAAGGGCACACACTGCAGAAGCGAAGTTACAAGTTGAAATGGCACAATATAGATATGAGATTCCAAGTCTCAAAGGATTGGGACATCAAATGTCACGTACTGGTGGCGGAATAGGTACAAGAGGCCCGGGTGAAACAGAGTTTGAGAGACATAGGCGAAAATTAGATAAGAGAATTAAATCCATAACTCAAAAACTTGAGGATATAAGAAGGAGAAGAAAAAACCGTCGTGATAAGAGGAAGAGGGATGGAATTCCTCTTGTTTCCCTTGTTGGATATACAAACAGTGGAAAATCTACATTGCTTAAATCTTTGTCTAAAGATGGAGATATTGTTTCAGCCAATCAGCTTTTCTCAACCTTAGATACTATTGTGAGAAGAATTAATTATAGAAATTCATCAGGTGGTTTTTTGTTGTCTGATACCGTTGGTTTTATAAGAAAATTACCACCAGAACTGGTTGCTGCTTTTAGAGCAACTCTTGAAGAAGTTGCAGGGGCTGATTTGCTCCTAGTTGTTCTTGACTCGTCAGATAAAGACCCTATCTCAACTTTTGATATAGTTCTTAATACCTTAAAGAGTTTAGAATCAGATACGTTGCCTCGAATCACGGTATTGAATAAAATAGATAAAGACGAGAACGAAGCAGAGTTTGTAGCAATGGAATTAAGAGCAAGAGGAGAAACAGTAGTTTTTACTTCTGCTACGGAACGTCAAGGTCTTGATCTTCTTTTAGAAACTATTTCAGAAAGATTATTGGAATACTCGTATCCGCCTATGTGGGCTAATTACAAAAATAACGATTTTAATATAAACTAATTGTTGATGGGGTGTGTTTTTATGTATATAAGTATGACTGGTTTTAGTAGAGCACAGGTACAGCAAACATGGGGAACACTTAGCCTTGAACTTTCGAGCGTAAATCACCGTTATCAAGAAATTTTTGTGAAACTTCCAAGAGAATTTTCTAGTTGGGAACCTTGGTTTCATCAGAGATTGCGTAAATATTTTAGAAGAGGAAAAGTCCAATTAAGAATGGAAATTCTTTGGGCTCCATCTTTTAGAACAGGAAGAATAAACAGAGAAATATTTTCTTCATATCTTGAAGAATTTTCTGTCATACAAAAAGAACTAGGCCAAAATCACGAATTAGATATAGAAAGAATTGTTTCGTTACCAGGTGTGTTGGATATGCCAAAATTTGAATGTAGTGAAGAGGCGGAATCACTTGAAAGTGTCTTTGATGCGTTGCTCCTTGACGGTGTAACTTCTTGGCAAGATATGCGGAAAACGGAGGGTATGCATTTAAAGGATGAAGTACTGGAACATCTGTCTGAATTGGAACGTTTAGCTACCGTTATAGAAGATAAATGGTTGCCTGCTAAGAATTTGGCGTTTAAGGCTTTAAAAGATAGGTTAAATGAAACATTGGACTCTTTAGGTGGAAAATTGGATGATGACCGTTTTATGCAAGAAGTTGTTATTTTAACAGATAAATGGGATGTATCTGAAGAGTTGGGTAGATTAAAAAGCCATGTTATGAAGTTCAAAAAAACAGGAGAAGAAAGTGAGTCTTCTGGTAGAAAGTTAGATTTTATTGTTCAAGAGATGAACAGGGAAGTTAATACATTGGACTCAAAAGTTGCAGACGCTGAGATCCGTTGGTTGGCGGTTGATGCGAAAGCAGCTCTTGAAAGAATAAGAGAACAAATTCAAAACTTGGAGTAGAATTCAATGAATTACAAACTTGTACATGTCGGATTTGGTAATATGGTGGTAGCTGAAAGAATTATCGCAATTATTGCTCCTTCTTCCGCACCGATTAAACGTCTCAAGGAAGAAGCAAAAGAAGCAGGCTTGCTTGTTGATGTAACTCAAGGAAGAAAAACGAGAGCAATTTTAATTATGGATAGCAAACATGTTATACTTTCTGCAATTCAACCGGAGACAATAACAGGCAGATTTGTTGACGATAAAGAGGATAAATAATGATAATGAGAAAGGGTCATCTATTCGTTATTTCTGGTCCATCCGGTGCAGGAAAGGGTACTATATTAAAAAGGGCACTCCCGCAACTGACAGATATTTCTTTTTCTGTTTCGTGCACAACTAGGAAACCTAGAGAAGAGGATGTAGAAGGAACTACATACTTTTTTATTACAAAAGATAAGTTTAAAAGTATGATAGCTAACTCTGAATTTATTGAGTGGGCAGAAGTGCATGGTAACTTTTATGGCACCAAGAAGGAGTATGTACTTTCTGAAATTGAAAAAGGAAAAGATGTCTTTTTGGAAATTGATGTTCAGGGTGCATTGCAGATAAAAAAAATATTGCCAGAAGCTGTAACTATTTTTATAAAACCACCTTCTATTGATGTTTTGAAGGAAAGATTGATTTGTAGGGGAACTGAGAGTGCATCAGAGTTTGATTTGAGAGTAAGTAATGCAAAAAAAGAAGTAGAATTATGTTGCTTTTATGACGCAATAGTTATAAACGACAGCCTAGATAACTCTGTCGATGAATTTATAAAAATAGTAAAAAATTTTAGGGGGAACCAATAATGATTTATATGGATTTAGAAAAGATTTATGCTGAAAGAGATATACCCAATAAGTATATTTTAACCCTTGTGCTTGCAGCTAGAGCTCGTCAGTTGAGTGAGAGAAAAGAAGTCAGAGCTGGCTTGGATGAGAAGTATATATCTATGGCTGTTGATGATATTACAAACGCTAAAGTTGATTTTGAAGTAGTCAATTTTACAGATGCAACTGAGACCGAAGATGAACAGCTGGAAAAAATCTAAAAAAATCTTATATGGTGTTTCAGGCGGAATTGCTGCCTATAAGTCTCCTGATATATTACATGGTTGGATAAAAGCAGGTTGTGATGTTGAAACTATTCTTACAAATGCAGCAAAGTCATTTGTTTCCCCTCTTGCTCTCTCTACTTTAACAAAGAAACGTATATGGTGTGAAGAAGATTTTTTGAGTAGTGAATATGGATGGAAGATACCACATATTTCTTTGACGGATTGGGCGGATGTATTTGTAATTGCACCTTGTACTGCTAATATTCTTAATATGTGTGTACAGGGTGATAGTTCTACCTTAATGGGAGCCACGATGTTGGCATCAAAAAAGCCCCTTGTCCTTTTCCCTGCCATGAATGTAAATATGTTGTTTAACCCTGCGACTCAAAAGAATATTAATTTAGCGCGCTCTCTAGGTCATACTGTGGTTAATCCTGACAAAGGAATGCTTGCATGTGGTTACGAGGGAGATGGAAGGTTACCTTCTAATTCGGTTATATATGAATATGTATGGAAAGCTCTTTGCGATAAGAAAGATTTAATAGGCAAGAAAGTTCTTATAACCGCTGGTCCTACTCATGAGTATCTTGATCCGGTACGCTATATAAGTAACCCAAGTAGTGGAAAAATGGGTTTCGCTCTTGCTCGTGCTGCATGGTATAGAGGGGCGGATGTTACTCTTATTACTGGGCCTGTTTCGATTGCATATCCTGTAGGAGTCAATGTTGTCCCTGTCGTTTCCGCAGACGATATGTATCAAGCTTGTATAGACTATATGCCAAATTCTGACATTATTATAAAATCTGCTGCTGTGGGAGACTTTAAGCCTTCTACTTTTGCAGAGAATAAAATTAAACGTGCGTCTAAAGATGATTTCTCTATAAATCTTATGCAGAATAGAGATATAGCTGCTGAGTTAGGAAAGATAAAACGAGATGATCAAATTTTAGTTGGATTTGCTGCAGAAACAGAGAATATTATAAGTAATGCAAAAAGTAAAATTGTCTCTAAGAATTTAGATTATATTGCAGTAAATAATGTGCTTGAAAAAGATGCTGGTTTTATTAGTGATACTAATGAAGTCACATTTATAAGTAGAAATGGAATTATGTCATCAATAGTTGGCAGTAAAGATGATGTCGCCGATAGTATTTTTGATAATATAGCTTCTGAAAGATAGTAGATTGAGTGAATTAATTTCTGTATCATTACCCGGCCCTTGGTGGACAAAACTTACATACTTACATACAGAGACTCTTGCCATAGGTGTTAGAGTCTCTGTTCCACTTGGAAAGTCCAAGAGAATAGGGATTGTTGTCGAAAAAGATGATGATACTTTTTCTAACTTTTCTCAACTTAAATTTATAGAAAAAGTCATAGATGAAAAACCTCAAATACCTGACGATTTACTTAAGACAATAGATTGGTTCAGAAAAATATGGTTTGTTAGTTTTGGTATGGCGGCTAAGATATTTTTGCCTACAAAATTTTTTTCTGATGAGCCATTGTCTACTCCAATTTTTCCGAATAAAGATATTGTTTCTCATAAATTTAATGTTGAGTATTTGTATGAAGTGAATGATTCAAAACGCATGGAGTTGTATAAAAATTTACTTGAAACTTCTAGTGGCAGTGTTTTGATATTATTTCCAGAAGCATCAAAAGCAAAGGAGTTTTGGAATTCACTTGATGAAGCATGTAAAAGTAGAGGTCTGCTTTGGCCTACAACTCAGTCTGAGAAGCAATGGAAAGTGTGGAAAGAGATAAGAGTTTCTTCTCCTAAATTTATTGTAGGGTCACAAACAGCTTCATTTGCTCCTTTAAATGATATTTCTCTTATAATTTTAGATGAAGAATGTAGTCGTGCGTGGTACACATTAAAAAAACCTGTTTTTCACTTTAGACCTATTATTAGTATGAGAGCTAAGTTTGCTAGTGCTAAACTTGTTTTGGGCGGAAGAATCCCATCGTCAAAAGCATTTATTCACTGTAGAGAGCAGTATAAAAATTCAACAATTAAAAAAGACAATTCAAAACTTGTTTTTGTTGATTTACACAATTCGTCGTTTTTTGACGTCGATGCGGTAAAAAATTGTATCCCAATAAGTAAGCCTCTTATAAATAGAACTAAAGACACAATTGCACTAGGCAAGTGGGCATTGTGGATTCTAGATAGGAAGGGCTATGCGGGGGAAATTTATTGTGAAGATTGTGGCTCTGCTATTAAGTGTCCTTGTTGCGGGGGTACCATGAGATGGAAATCTAAAAAAAATTTGCTTTCTTGTATTGTTTGTGGAAAGACTCAACCTATTCCTAGCTCATGCCCTTCTTGTGGGGGCCCATTTCTTGAAGGAGTACGTCCAGGTTTAGAGGCATTGGCAATGGAAGCAAAAAAACGTTTTGTAAATATTACAAAAAGTGTAATTTTATTTGAGAATGATGGGGAAAAAGTACCTTCACCTGATATCCTTATAAAAGAAAATCCAAATGGTGCTTTGTTAATTGGTACAAGAAAACTATTAGCATTGACAGATAAGCTAGATGTAGACTTGATTGGTTGGGTTGATGCAGATGGTGAGGCTAGAATCGCTGAGTATGATGCAAAATTAAGGGCATTCTGTTTAATTTTTGAGTCATTGTGGAGAGGGCTTTCTCCTGAGAGTCGAACGGTATTGATTCAAAGCAGAGCTCCGTCTAAGAATTGGCAAGCATCTCTTGGATTAGGGTGGAATAGTTTTTGGAAGCATGAGATAGAAGAGAGAGAAAAATGGGAGTTGCCACCGTTTTTTCCTATGATTAAGGTGACAATACCTAAATATTGCGTAAATAAGTTTGTGGAAGACTTAGATAAACAATTTTTTGATTTTTGGCAATCGGAAGAAAACGATTGTGAATTATGGATTAGAACGAAGAAGTTTGAAAAATTATATTCACTGTTTTCCTCATATTTTGAAATAAAAAATGTTAAAAGAGGTTTCCCGGATATAACATTGTTTCTTGACTAAACTTAGTTTTATTTTTAAAAATATATACACGTTGCTTTTTGTATGTATAATGTATATATCATTACACTTTGATATTATTTGAAGATTGTAGAAAGAGTAGGTATAAATATGTCTATAGTTGCATTGGTTGGAAGACCTAATGTTGGAAAGTCTTCTATATTTAACAGAATTTTGGGAAAGAGGGCTGCTATTGTTGATGACCAGCCGGGGGTAACAAGAGACCGCTTGTATGGTGAGACAGAGTGGGCCAATAAGAAGATGTATCTTGTTGATACTGGCGGTATTATGTCTGCGACAGAACATCCCTTTATGGATCTTATTGCGAAACAGGTTGATTTGGCTCTTGAAGAGAGTAATGCTGTCATCTTTGTCGTTGATGGTAGAGATGGAATTACTCACATGGATATAGAGATAGCACAAAAACTACGTAGAAGTGGTAAGCCTGTAGTTGTTGCTATGAATAAGCTTGATAATTTAAAACAGGAAGAAGAGAGACTTTACGAAGCTTATTCTCTTGGTTTTGAACATGTTATTGCCACAAGTGCTGAGCACAACAATGGCTTTGATGAAATTATGGATGTCGTTGCTTCTTATTTAAACGATGAACACGAATTTGAAGATCTCAGTGATGAAATAAGGGTTACACTTGTTGGTCGTCCAAATGTAGGCAAGTCAAGCTTGCTAAATGCTATTGCTGGTGAGGAACGTTCAATGGTCAGCAATATTGCAGGCACAACTCGTGATGTAGTTGACTCTTTGGTTGAAGTCGACGGAGTAAAATTTAGATTTCTTGATACAGCTGGACTGAGAAGAAAAAGTAAGGTAAATACTGATCTTGAATATTATTCAAATGTACGTACATATCAAGCAATAGATAGATGCCATGTTGCGCTTGTACTTTTGGATGCACAGGATCCAGTTACAGAACAGGACAAAAGACTTATTGGTCAAGTATTAGAACGTGGAAAAGGGCTTGTTCTTGTAATGAATAAGTGGGATTTGGCTCCAAAAGAGAATTTAATTGGAGACACAATGACTAAACTTCTCATAGACGAGTTGCCTTTTGCAAAGCATGCCCCTAGAGTCTTCATCTCGGCAGTATCTGGACGTAGTCTTCATAAATTGCCTGAGCTTGTTAAGAAAGTAGAAGAAAACAGAAGGCGTCGTATTGCAACATCAGAGCTTAATAAATTTGTAAGAGAAGTCCTAATATTTGAACGTATGCCAGGGGACGGCAAGGGACATAACTTAAAAGTTTACTACTGTACACAGGCTGATGGTGCACCACCAGCATTTGTATTTTTTGTAAATAATGCTGAATTATGCTCTAAGTCATTTAAACGTCATTTGGAGAATTGTATAAGGGAAATGGCCGATTATTCTGGTGTTCCAATCAAAATTTTCATGAGAAATAAGGAAAATGACTAAAAAACACTGTTTAGCTCTTGACTAAACAGTGAAAAAGCTGTAAAAACAATTCAGCTAGTTTATCTATATAAGAGAACAGCAAAATTACTGGGAGGTGTCCTATAGTGACAAAAACAGATCTTGTGAACGCAGTAGCTAAAGCAGTCGAAGGCCTTACAAAGAAAAAGGCAGCAGATGTCGTTGATGCAGTGTTCGGTGAAATTCATGATGCACTTAAGAAGGATGAGAAAGTTCAGATTGTAGGATTTGGTACATTCGAAGTCCAGAAGAGAGCTGCACGTCAGGGTCGTAATCCTCAGGATCCTAAAAAGGTAATCCAGATTCCTGCAAAGAAAGTACCTGTATTCCGTGCAGGTAAAGCACTCAAGGAAACAGTAAATAACTAATAACGTCATTTAACTTTTAATTTTCGCTGAAAACCCGACATACGTCGGGTTTTTTGGTTTTTTTTACTTGACCAAAATTAAAAAGGGTTGTATTATACTCACTGCTTACGGGATGTAGCGCAGCCTGGCTAGCGTACCTGCATGGGGTGCAGGTGGTCGGAGGTTCGAATCCTCTCATCCCGACCAGAATATTACAGAGAGCTTTTGGATTTCCAAAAGCTCTTTTTTGTTGTTCATAAATAATCATTCTAAATTTTATGATAGAATAGTATTGTCAAAATTTAACTATAAGGAAAATTAAAAATGTCAAAAATACCACACTTTATACACAACACAGATATAGGGCAGAACTTTTTAATAGACCATTCTGTGGTAGACTTTATGATTGAAAATGCAAAACTAACTCCAGAGGATAAAGTATTAGAAATAGGCCCTGGGGAAGGGATGTTAACAGAGGGGCTATTAGCGTCGCCCTGCTCATCTCTCTGTACTATTGAACTTGATGAAAGGCTCAAACACGTAATAGAGATGTTGGCCATTCAAAATTCTAAGATGTCAACACGTTGGGGGGATGCTGTTCAGTTCGATTATGAAAATGAACTGCCATTTTCCCCGAACAGAATAATTGCTAATTTGCCTTATCATATTACAACGCCGCTTTTATGGGCTTTTCTTGAAAAGTTAGCACCAAAAGATTTGAATTATATGTTGCTAATGGTCCAGCTAGAATCAGGCGAACGAATTTCTTCAAAAGAAGGACATAGGGAGCGTTCCCCATTAGGAATAACTATAGAGGCTATGGGGGCATCAAAAATTTTAAGAAAAGTTCCTCCTACTTCTTTTAGACCACAACCCCGAGTAAACTCTTGCCTTATAGAGATAAAGTTGGAGAAGAATAGAGAACTGGCTAATGATAGAACTTGGAGAGGATTACTCTCTAGATCTTTTGCACAAAGAAGGAAAACCTTGGTTAATAATTGGATATCCGGATATAACGATGTTACAAAAGACATTGCACTTTCAATTCTCGAAAGAAATGGCTTGAAACCATCGTCCAGAGCGGAAGAATTAACTCTTGATTCTTGGTTTGCATTGTTAAAGCAACCTGAATTTTATTTAAAACCAAAAGTCTAATTTAAGCATATGAGAAAGTGGAGATAATCAATGTGGTGGAACTTAAATAAAGTAATTATTACCGAAAATGAAAAATTACCCATAGATTGGGATTCAATTTTTCCTTCGAAACGTATTTTTGTAGAAATTGGGTTTGGTAACGGAGAATTCACTGAATTTCTTGCTAAGACCTATCCAGATGTTCTTATAGTTGGAATAGAGGTGTCTCAGTGGTGTGCCACAAAGGGTGCAAGAAGAGCACTTTCAGAGAACTTAGACAATTTAAAAATTATGCATGGCGATGCAAGATTTATCTTAAAGCATTGTTTTGCTCCGGAATCGGTAGAAAAAGTTTTTATGAATTTCCCTTGTCCTTGGCCAAAATCAAGACATTCTGCAAGGCGTGTAACAGTCCCTGCTTTTACAGAACTTTTAGAGTACGTCTTGAAACCAGAGGGGACTTTTGAACTAGCTACTGATGTTGATTGGTATGCAGAAGAAGCTTCTGAGAGTATATCTTCATCAGCACTTTTTGAAGCTGACCCTATTGTTAGAAATCCCGTTAGACCTTATGTGACAAAGTATGAGAGGAAATGGAAAGCAATGGGCAAGGATACATGGAACCTAATTATGAGAAAAAAGAAAAACCTAACACCGATTAAAGAAACAGAGGATGATTGGCAAATGGAAGTATGTACAGATAGCAAAAAAACCTTGGAAGAAGTTCTTGAATATCTTAAGGACAAAGAGGGCGTGGGTGTCGGTAAACAGGGGCACTGGGTCTTTAGAGATTCTTTTATTTCTTCAGAGGGAGTAGGTCTTATATTAGTTGTTACAGCCGATGAAGGTTTTGAGCAGCATTTCTATTTTAAGGTAATTCAGAACACAAGAGGGATTATGATAAAAGTTGATGCTGTTGGTCATCCTTATCGTACTCCTGCTATGAGAGCAGCTCTTCTGTATGCTTTGGATGTAGCTAAAGATTAGTCATTAATTATTTTTGTTTTACATTTTTGTTGTTACTAAATTTTGGAGGTATTCCCCTTAATGAAAGATATGCGTCCCACTACAGGAAAAGTGTTATTGGCGCTTTTCAATATATTAGGTCCATTGCAGGATAAAAGTTTTCTTGACCTATTTTCTGGTAGCGGACAGATATCTTTTACGGCATCTAACAAAGGTGCTTCTCCTATATATTCTGTTGAATCAGAACGCAAAAGATATGTTGAAATCTCTAAAAAAGCTCCCAAAAACGTAACATGTTTTTGTCTTGATGTAAGAAGAGCATTGTCTAAATTTTTGAAAAACGGAGAGATGTTTGATGTTATTTTTGCGGATCCTCCATATGGTCTTGGTTGGGGGAAGGAGTTCCCATCTTTAATTGAAAAGAATGCAGAGTTGCTTTCCCCTAATGGCGTAATTGTTTTTGAACATTCAGATTCTGAAGAAATCATGGATATATCAGAAGATTTATGGGAAAGAGAAGATAGATGTTATGGTAAGACAATCTTAAGTTTTTACAGGAGGAAGTCTATCTAATGATTAAGGCTATTTATCCAGGGTCTTTTGACCCTATAACGAATGGTCATATATATATTACAGAAAGAGCTGCTTCTTTATTTGATGAGCTTGTAGTTGGTGTTTTAGTTAATTCAGAAAAGACGCCGACTTTTACTGAACAGGAACGTCAAATTATGGCTCAAGAGGCTTTAATTCATCTCCCAAATGTAAAAGTTAAAATATTTAATGGATTGCTTGTTGATTTTATGAGGCAAGAACAGAGTCGAATAATAATACGTGGTTTGCGTGCACTTTCAGATTTTGAATACGAATTTCAGCTTGCGCAGATGAATAGACAGTTAGCTCCTGAAATTGAAACATTCTTCATTGTAACGGATGCTAAATATTCATATCTATCAAGTAGGGGTATAAAAGATGTATTTAACTATGGCGGCGCAGCTGTGCGTGATATGGTTCCCCCTGGTGTCTTTAGAAAAATGAGAGAAAAAATGGTTTAATTTATATAGCTAAAAACAAAAGGCGGAGTGCATACCGTCTTTTGTTTTTAGCTATTCATGTATAATGATTTTTTGAGTATGTTCTCTTCCGATATTACCGTTATCAGTTAGTTGTTCCCATATTTCACATGAATTAAGCTCATATTGCATAAGAGCCCTTGCATATTCTGAAATATGTGAGGCTTCTCCGTATCTTGAGATAATGGGTAATGTTGCATTCTTTTTCATTTCTCTTAATAGCCTTTTCCCATTTTTATCCATTCCTAGCACACGTATGTATGGGACCCCAATTCGTTGAAAAGCACGGTTCCACCAGTGCGGTAAGTTTAATAATATGTGTATGGCACTGCGTTTGATTCTGCTTGATGGATAGCGTTTGCTAGTACATGCATCAATCCATTCCGAAAATGACGATGAAGAGAGTGCTTCTTTTTTTAATTTATATTCTAATCCTTCTGATATTTCAGCAATTTCAGCTATTTTATTGGTATCAGTTCTAATTAATATGTACCTAAGTAATTCCCATAATTTTTTGTGATTTGACACAGTGTGTCCAGAATTAATTGCATTTCTTGTTACAAATGCAGATTCTTCTGGTAGATATGAAAGAGCGCACTCTGTATTGTTTTCATTTATAGCTTTTCTAATTGCAGTCGCACTTGGTATATTGGATAATTCGCTATCGTTGTACATAGATCCTATCCTTTTAACGTTAAATGGGACTATGTCGTATTTTTTATTGTAAATTCTTTGTAAATATGATAAGCCCAAAAGATTATTAGATTTTTTTATAATATCATATGTTCCTGGAATGAGTTTATCTAGTGCTAAAGACCTTGATTCAACAAAAGAATATCCTTTTTCTAAAAAATACTTTAAATAGGACTTGAAAGGTTTGGGTTCTTCGTTTAAAATATACAGGATATGCTGTGTGTCCCATTCTGGGTCTTCTAAACCAAAAGACAAATGTGTTACAATGCCAGTTGAGTTTAGAATATCTACTGCACCACTTGAAAAGGTACCAGCGTTATGAGAAGAGAAAACACAAGGCAATTCAAGAACCAAGCTTGCACCGCAGTCTAAGGCGACCTTGGTCCTTTCCCATTTGTTTAATAGGGAAGCTTCTCCTCTTTGGACAAAGTTTGATGAAAGTACAACAATAATATTTTCAGTTTCTAATTTTTTCTTGGTTTCACTTAAGTGATATTTGTGGCCAATGTGAAAAGGGTTATACTCGGCAATAATTCCGACAACAGGAGTTTGCATAAAATTGTTCACCGTCCTTTGTATTTAAGGATACCACAAAGACGGCGTTATTATAATAAGGGAGGCAATTTTGTAACAATGAAAAACTTAGTAGTTAATTGCGGTAGTTCTTCTTTGAAATATCAGCTGGTCGATATGGACGGAGAAAAGGTTCTTGCAAAGGGACTTGTTGAGAGAATCGGAATCCACGGTTCAAAGATTAAACATTCAAAAACAGGTATGGACTCTGTTTCACGTGAAGTAGATTTTCCAACACATACAGATGCAATCAGATATGTATTTGAAATGCTTGTAGATGAAACATATGGTGCAGTAAAAAGCCTTGATGAGATATCAGCAGTAGGTCACAGAATAGTTCATGGCGGATGGAAATTTACTGAACCAGTATTAGTTACTGAAGAAGTAATTAAAGGGATTGAAGAAATAATTCCTTTTGCTCCTCTTCATAACCCTGCTCACATTCAAGGTATTAGAGCAGTACAGGCTGTTCTCCCTTCACTTCCTAACGTAGTTGTGTTTGATACAGCTTTCCATCAGACAATGCCAGAAGAGGCATATGTATATGGTTTGGAATATAAATACCTCGAAGATTATCATATTCGTAAGTATGGTTTTCATGGAACAAGTCATAATTATGTATCACACAGAGCAGCTGAGATGCTTGGAAAAGACATCAAAGATCTCAAAATTGTAACATGCCACCTTGGTAATGGTAGCTCAATAACAGCTGTAGAAAATGGTAAATGTGTAGATACAAGCATGGGCTTTGCACCTCTCGAAGGTGTGTTGATGGGAACAAGAAGTGGAGATATTGACGGAGCAGCAGTTGTCTACCTCTCAAGAATTCTTGGTGATCCAGATGCAGTAAGCGATGCACTTCAGAAGAAGGGTGGACTACTTGGACTCTCAGGGATTTCAAGTGATCTTCGCGATGTTGAAGAAGCAGCAGCAGCCGGTAATCCAAGAGCACAGCTTGCACAAAACAAGTTACTATATGGAGTAAAGAAATACATTGGTTCCTATGCAGCTGCTATGAATGGTATGGATGTCCTTGTTTTCACAGCAGGTATTGGTGAAAATGGTATTGCTTTCCGTGAAGAAATTTGTAACGGTCTTAGCTACTTCGGTATTAAAATTGATTCAGAAAAGAATAACTGCCGTGGAAAAGAAGTCATTATTAGTACACCTGATTCACGCGTAACAGTAATGGTTGTTCCTACGGAAGAAGAAATGATGATTGCACGCGATACAAAGCGTTGCGTAGAAAATTTAAAGTAAAATTAATGTCAGAGTTTTTTGAAAAAGTGCCTGAAGAATGGGATAAGAGCTTTTCTTGCTCTATTGTTCCAAAAGACGGTGCAGAGTATTTAACTTCTTTTCTTCTTACTGTATCTAAGCCCATCAGCTACTGGTCTCAGATATACAAGATTGAAAAAGATATTTACGTAGAGATAAAAGCTGTAAAAACAGATAACAACGTACTTCTTACTATTTCTTTACAGACCTCAGCGACTCTTCCATGTTTTAGATGTTTAGAACCTGCTACCGTCGATGTGACAGGAACCCTAAATTACGTCTTAACTTCGGATAAGATTGATGAAGATGAAGAAGATTTGGATTTTGAAGTTTTGACAATAAAATCATGGGATGAGAAAATTGACTTGTCCTCATTGATTTGGGAAGTTCTTGTAACATCTCTTCCCGTGAGAGCAATTTGTTCACACGATTGTTTAGGACTCTGTAATCACTGCGGAGCTAACTTAAACAATGGGAAATGTAAATGTGAGAAACAAAACGGAGACCCACGTTTTGATGTTTTACGAACATTTATAAAAGAAAAATAAAAAAATAACTGCAAAAAATTAAAATTAGTGATAGAATTGCACTGGCGATTTAACGCCGAAGATTTAAGGGGGGAAACAAAGAATGGCAACTCCAAAAAGAAGAGTATCCCACTCACGTACGCATGAACGTAAATCACAGTGGCTTGGAGCACTATCAGCACCTAGCCTCACAGCATGTTCACATTGCGGCGAGATGATCGAGACATACCGCGCATGTCCTGCATGTGGTTACTACAAAGGACGTCAGGTTGTTAAAGTTTCTGCTGACGCAGAATAGTAACACCTAATATATCTCGAATAAGATTACGAGGCCCGTTTAGGGTCTCGTTTTTTTTATCTAAATTATAATAAAAATGCACAAAAACTATTGACAGAAGTTGTAATATATAATATCTTAACTGGTATTAAGACCAGCTACTAAATTAGTGAAGAGGGGGATTAAAATGCGCTCAGAAACAAGAAAAGAAAGACACAAGCAATTAGTGTCTCTGTTGCGTGATAATCCACTTTTGACAGATGAAGAGTTAGCTATATCTCTCTCTGTTAGTCTCAGTACCTTACGTTTAGATAGAGGACTTTTGGGGATTCCTGAATTAAGAGAAAGGATGCGCTCTATGGCCGAAAATGCCAATAGTCGTCTTAGATCACTTAAATCAGATGAAGTTGTAGGAGAACTATTGGAACTAGAGCCTAATGTATCTGCGTTATCTGTTTTATCAGCAACGGAAGATATAACTTTTAGGCATACAAATATAGTGAGTGACTACTACATTTACTCACAGGCGGCATCTCTTGCGATTGCAACTATAAACGAAGACATGGTGGTAATAGGTGCAGCAAGAATTAGATATAGAAAACCTGCATTCATTGGTGATAAGATATTAGCGCGTTCAAAGGTTGGAACGTTTAAAGGCAATAAATATGTTGTAAGTGTTCACTCAAGCGTTGATGGTAAAGAAATGTTTGTTGCACGCTTTGTTGTGGTTGCAAAAAATGAATTTATACAATAGACGGAGGTCTTTTTTATGCTTATAGCTCTTGATGCAATGGGTGGCGACTATGCACCGTTAGAGCCATGTCATGGTGCTATTCTAGCCTGTCAGAATAATCCGAACCTCGAGGTTATTTTAGTAGGTGATACAGAAAAAATTTCAAAAATAATAGAAAAAGTCGATGAGTCAGTAAAGAGTAGACTTAAAGTTTTACATGCAAATGAAGTTATATCTACAAATGACTCTCCTTCTATATCTATACGCAGAAAGAAAGAATCAAGCCTTGTAAAATGTTTTGACTTGGTTAAATCAGGTGAGGCAGACGGAGTTGTTTCCTCTGGTAGCACTGGAGCTATAGCTGCTGGTGGAGTATTACTTTTGGGGCGTATCCCTGGTATAGATAGACCTGGCTTAGGTGCCATGCTGCCGCTTTTGAATAAATCTACATTGTTGATGGATGTAGGCGGAACGGTTCGTTGTAAGCCTATAAATCTTTTCCAATTTGCTCATATGGGTGCAATATATATGAAGCTGTTTCACAATATAGAAAATCCGTCAATACGGCTCCTATCAAATGGGGAAGAGGTGACAAAGGGAGACGAAGTAATCGCTGCTTCACGAGAGATGTTGGAAGCAAGTGATCTCAACTATCAGGGATTTGCAGAAGGTAAGGATATACCAAACGGTATATCTGACGTTGTTGTTTGTGATGGGTTTAGTGGTAATATATTAATTAAATTTGGAGAAGGTCTTGGGGAGCTTCTTAAAAATCAAATAAAACAAGAAAGTAGCCATATACTTTCTAAAATTGGATTTCTATTTATGATTCCAGCACTGAAAAGGATACTTGGGCGCTTTGATTGGGAAAAAGTGGGAGGATCTCCGCTCTTAGGTGTAAATGGTACAGTCGTTAAAGTACACGGACGTTCGAAAAGAAAAGCTATTTCCTATGCACTGTTGGGAGCAGCTAATTTTATAGAGCAAAAGGGCGTAGAAAGAATACGTGAAGAAATAGCTAAGGAGAATATTAATGGGATTTGTTAGCGGACGTAAAGTCAAAATATTAGGTACGGGTATATATGTCCCTGAAAAAGTAATGTATAACTCTGAGTTTGAATCATTCTTAGATACAAGTGATACGTGGATTAGAGAAAGAACTGGTATAGAGAAAAGACATTTTGCAGCAAAGGGACAAAAATGTAGTGATTTAGCTTATTTAGCTGCTCTTGATGTTCTCAAGAAGACAGGATTGCCAGTAGAAAAATTAGATATGATTATAATTGCTTCAAATACACCTGATTCACTTATTCCGTGTATGGCATCTAAAGTACAAGGTAGGTTGAATGCTGTGAACGCTGGTGCATATGATCTCCAAGCTGGTTGTACGGGAAGTTTAACAGCTATGCAGAATGCTATAATGGGTATCGCTTGTGGACTATGGGATAATGTTTTGGTTATTGGATCTGAAGCATTTGAGAAGATTATGGACTGGTCAGACCGTGGAACTTGTATATTGTTTGGAGATGCTGCAGGTGCATGTATTTTATCTGTAGCGGATGAGAGTGAAAAACAATTCTTTATCTCCGCTAAATTGACTGCTGACGGATTAAAACACGACTACATAACAAATGAAAATAATGGCGATAATGAACACAACTACCTTCGTATGAAAGGTCATGATGTATTTAAGTATGTAAGTTTGAATTTACCCAAATTTATAAATGAATTTTGTAGTGAGTCTAAGGTTGATCCAACTGACGTCGATTTTTGGGTGCTTCATCAGGCTAATACTAGGATCATTGATGGTGTATTTAAAAGGGTAGGAATATCAACAGACAGAACTTTACTTAATTTGGGAAAATATGGTAACACTTCTGCTGCATCAATGCTTGTTGCATTAGATGAGTCATATAGAGAAGGACGTATAAAGAGGGGCGAAAAAGTTGCTTTTATCGCTTTTGGTGCAGGGATGACTTTAGGCGGATTGCTCTATAACGCATAACACGAAAGAATATATTTTAATAACGGGTGATTATATGTTTGAGAAAAACAGAATATCAAATTTATTAAAGATTAAATATCCAATTTTACAGGGTGGTATGGCTTGGGTCGCTGATGCAGATCTTGCAGCCGCAGTAAGTAATGCAGGTGGCTTAGGCATAATTGCTGCTGCGAGTATGCCTGCTGAACTTTTAGAAAAAGAAATAATAAAAGTAAAGACTCTAACAGATAAGCCATTTGGTCTTAATATAATGTTAATGTCTCCTACTGCGGATGATGCTATGGAGATTGCTGCTAAGTATTCTGTCCCTATTGTTACAACTGGTGCTGGACTTCCAGGAAAAGTAATAGAAAGATTAAAACCGCTCGGTACTATCATAGTTCCAGTTGTTGCTTCTGTCGCACACGCTGACAGAGTTCAGAAACAGGGGGCTGATGCTGTTGTTGCTGAAGGAAGTGAAGCGGGGGGCCATATTGGAGAGATCAATACAATGGCTTTGATACCTCAAGTTGTTAATTCCGTTTCTATACCTGTTATAGCAGCTGGAGGAATCGCTGATGCGAGAGGCGTATTAGCAGCTTTTGCGCTTGGTGCAGAAGGAGTTCAGGTTGGGACTAGGTTTGTATGTGCTACAGAATGTAATGTACACGACAATTACAAGAATAAAATTCTAAAAGCTAATGATAGGTCTACTGTTGTTACTGGACGTCCACTAGGGCACCCTGTTAGAGGGATAAAGAATAAACTTACAAGAGAATACGAACTTTTGGAAAAAAATGGTGCTCCACTTGAAGAACTAGAAGCTCTTGGTGTTGGTAAACTTAGAAATGCTGTTGTTGACGGAGATATGGATTGGGGTGCAATTATGTCTGGGCAGTCAGCAGGCTTGGTTAATAAGATAGAACCTGCATTAGATATAATAAAAGATTTAACAGATATACAAACAAAATATGATGAAATTATAATGAGGTTAGGCTAATGAGATATGCAATAATTTTCCCAGGACAGGGTGCTCAACGTCCAGGAATGGGAAAGGAATTTTTCGATAATTATGCTTCTGCTCGTGAAGTTTTTGAAATGGCAGATGATGCTCTAGGCTTTTCTCTAACGGATATGATTTTTAATGGGACACCAGATGATTTAGCAAAAACTTCGATTACTCAACCATCTATTTTAACTGTAAGTATAGCTGCATTCAAAGCGTTGCAAGAAGAATTTGGAACAGACCTAACCCCAATATGCATGGCTGGGCACAGTTTGGGGGAGTACACATCTCTTGTTGCTTCAGGTGTCCTATCTATAGCTGATGGCGTAAAGCTAGTTCATTTAAGAGGAGATCTAATGCAAGAAGCTGTTCCTTTTGGTTTGGGAACGATGGCAGCAATAGTAGGATTGCCTTATGAAGAGGTTGACTCTATTTGCAAACAGGTATCTCAGAATGAAGTTTGTCAAGCGGCTAATATAAATTCATCTACTCAAGTTGTTATTTCTGGACATACAACTGCTGTTGAACGAGCAATAAAAATAATAGAACAAAATGGTAATATAAGAATAGTGCCTCTTAGAGTAAGTGCTCCTTTTCACTCTGATTTAATGAGGCCTGTGGCTGAAAAGCTAAAGGATGCTTTTGAAAAAATAGAATGGAATGATTCAAAAATTCCTATAATTGCAAATGCAACAGCATTGCCTGTTGAAAGCAAAAATGATATAAAGAGGGCGTTATACCTACAAACATTTTCACCTGTTCTTTGGGCTCAAAGCGTTGAAGCTATGGAACACAAAGTTGAGGGTTATATTGAACTTGGTCCAGGTAGTGTCCTCTCTGGTTTGGTAAGAAAAATATCAAAAATTCACAAACCATATCCTGTCTCAAGTACCGAAGAACTTGTAAAAGCGGTCTCGTTTCTTAGAGAGGAGTGCTAGTTGATGTCTCAAGAAGTTGCTTTGGTAACAGGAGCAAGCAGGGGAATTGGTAAAGCAATAGCATTAGAACTTGCTAAGTCGGGTTATAAAGTTGCGGTAAATTACAATTCATCCTCTGTTGCTGCTGAAGATATTGTTTCAGAAATAATAAAAAATGGTGGAAATGCATGTGCTGTAAAAGCTAATGTTTCTTCATTAGAGCAAGTGAAAGATATGTTTAAAGAAGTTTCTGAAAAACTTGGAAATGTAGATGTATTAGTTTGTAATGCAGGCATAACAAAGGATAATCTCTTGATGAGAATGAAAGAAGAAGAATGGGATTCTGTAATTTCTTCTGATTTATCATCTTTTTATTATTGTACAAAAGAGGCAATAAGACCAATGGTTAAAGCTAAAAAAGGTCGCATAATTGCTATTTCATCCGTTATTGGTTTAATAGGTAACCCTGGTCAGTGTAATTATGCTGCAGCTAAAGCAGGCATGATAGGTTTTGTAAAAAGTTTGGCAAAAGAGGTTGCATCAAGAGGAATTACTGTTAATGCAATAGCACCAGGGTACATAGATACAGATATGACCTCTACTCTTTCAGAAGAAGTAAGGAACGAGATTATGAGAAGTATTCCTGTCGGCAGAATAGGGAAACCTGAAGATATAGCAAAGGCAGTTTTATTTTTAGCATCAGATTCTGCATCCTATATTCAAGGTCAAGTCCTTGCTGTAGATGGCGGAATGACAATGTAAAGAAAAGTTTATTTTTAAGCTTTTTTACTATATTTTTCACAAAAGTGTTAATTTGAAGGGAGGTGAACGGCATGAAAATAGAAGAAGTACAGGCAAAACTAAAGGATATCGTAATTGATAGACTAAACGCAGAAGAAGATCAGATTAAGCCCGAAGCATCATTTGTCGAAGACCTTGGAGCAGATTCACTTGATATCGTTGAACTTATTATGGGTATCGAAGAAGAGTTTGACATCGAAATCCCTGATGAAGATGCAGAAAAGCTCACAACTGTTGGAGAAGCATTGTCTTATGTAAAGACAAAACTTGGAACAGAAGAATAATTTAAATACCGTATATGGGGGGTCATACCGGTTATGACTCCCTAAAGGTATGGAGGGTAAAAAATGAGAAGAGTAGTTATAACTGGGCTTGGAGCTGTGACTCCAATTGGATGTGGAAAAGAAGAGTTCTGGAATGCACTTGAAGAAGGCAAAAATGGTGTTGCTAACATCACTTTGTTTGATACAACAAACCACAACTCAAAAATAGCCGGTGAAATAAAAGATTTTAATCCTGAAAATTGGTTGGATAAAAAAGAAATTAGACGTACAGACAGGGTTTTACATTTGGTAACTGCGGCGGCTGATATGGCTGTTGAAGACGCGAAACTAGATTTAGACTCAATAGATAAGAATATGTTCGGCGTTTATATAGGTAGCGGTGAGGGCGGAATTTCAACAATTGAAGACAACTTCCGTACACTTTTTGAAAAAGGTCCTAACCGAGTAAGTCCTTTTATGGTGCCGATGATGATAACAAACATGCCAGCTGCTTATGTAGCGATACGTTTTGGTGCTAAGGGACCAAATATGGCTGTGGTAACGGCGTGTGCGTCATCTATAAATAGTATGGGAGAAGCATATAACTGTATAGTTCGTGGAGATGCTGATGTGATGCTTACGGGTGGTAGTGAAGCAGCTATAACACCTATTGCTACAGCAGGTTTTGCCTCACTGAAAGCATTATCTGGAAGAGAAGATGATCCTGAACACGCATCAAGACCATTTGACTTAGGACGAGATGGTTTTGTAATTGCGGAAGGTTCCGGAATCTTAGTTTTTGAAGAACTTGAACACGCAAAAAAACGTGGAGCACACATATATGCAGAGGTTAAGGGATATGGTATCTCTTGTGATGCACACCACATTACAGCACCTGATCCTGACGGTGATGGAGCATATAGAGCAATGGCAATGGCAGTAAAAAAAGCTGGTTGGAATGTAGAGGATATTGATCTCATCAATGCTCATGGTACTTCTACACCACTTAATGACAAAATGGAAAGTAGTGCAATAAAAAAATTATTAGGTGATGGTGTTAATAATACCTATGTCCACTCTACAAAATCAATGATTGGTCATGCACTTGGAGCAGCTGGTTCAATAGAAATGATTGCTTCTTTGTTAGCAATTGAAAAGGGTATAATTCATCCTACAATTAACCAGTTTGAACCTGATCCATGCTGTGATATCAATATTGTTAAGAACGTAGCGATAAAGTCAGATGTTTCAAAGATATTAAATAATAACTTTGGCTTTGGCGGACATAATGCTGTCCTTGCAGTAGAGCGATATTCCGACTAGATATTTAAAAATGGATAAACTAATTTTTGAAAACGAATTAAAGAAGTTTCAAACAAAAATTGGATATGTGTTTTCAAATGAAAAATTATTAGAAGAAGCTCTAACTCATTCATCGTATGCGAATGAGTTAGGGTGTTCTTTTTTTAATGAGAGACTTGAATTTCTTGGTGACGCAGTACTCGAACTTGTAACATCGGAGAGACTGTACTATAAAGAAAAACAGCTAGATGAAGGTAAACTTACCTTGTTGAGGTCTCAACTCGTTTGTAAAAAGAGCTTATGTAATTGGGCTAAGATAATTGGATTAAATGAAATAATAAAACTGGGTAAAAGTTTAAGAAATACAGGTGCAACTGACTCAATATGTGCAGATGCATTAGAAGCAGTTTTTGGAGCGATATTTCTTGACTCATCATTTGAAGATGCAAAAATAATTATTGAAAATTATTTAGACTCACAACTTAATATTTCTCCTGATAATCTTGATCCTAAGACAGAATTGCAACAACTGTTGCAAGGTAAAGGCATGGGTGTTCCCTATTACAAAACTATTGATAAAAAGGGTCCTGATCATGCTTTAAAATTTAAAGTTGCAATTACATTGAATAATAATGTGATTGCGGAGGCCTGGGGAAATAGCATAAAAGAAGCTGAGTTTAACGTTGCACAATATATCCTTGAAAATAATATATTAAAAATAAAATAAATCTTTGCAACCGATTGCATAAAATATTTTTATGTTGTACAATACACAATATAATGTTGATTTAGTGATTAGGGGGGGAGTATTCATGTGCAAATTTGTAAATGCAGTTCGTGAAAGCTGGATACTAACTTCTAATTGGTTGTTTGTTTAGACTGCCTTTGTAGGTGGTCTTTTTTTGTATTTAAAGGGGGAATGGATATGCACTTGTTGAAAGAAAAAGCTCAGCTTATGTCCTCACAGGATATTAGCAGGGTAATTCGCAGAATTGCGAATGAAATATTGGAACAAAATAAAGGTACGGAGAACATGGTTTTGGTAGGTATACATCGCAGGGGGGTATACTTAGCTCGCCGTATTCAGAAAATGATTTATGAGATGGAAAATGAAAAGATACCATGTGGAGAACTTGACATTACTCTTTATAGAGATGATTTAACTTCTTTATTTGAGCAACCAGTAGTCCACAGTACAAGAATGCCAGTAGACATATCAGGAAAAAAAGTTTTTCTTGTTGATGATGTCCTTTATACAGGTAGAACCGTTAGAGCAGCACTAGAAGCATTGGTTGATTTGGGAAGACCCTCTCATGTTAAATTAGTTGTAATCATTGATAGAGGGCACAGAGAGCTACCGATTCATGCTGATATATATGGTAAAAAAGTTCCAACGTCAAAGAATGAAGTTATTGAGGTTAGAGTAAGTGAATTAGATGAAAAAGATGAGGTGGTCATTTGTGAACGAGAGTCTAAATGAAGAATCTCAGGTAATATGGAGACATAGAAGTGTTATTGATATTGCTGGATGGACAAGGGACGAACTTTATTTTCTTCTAAATCAGTCTAAAAATATGGAGAACGTAATGGATCGTCCAATTAAAAAGGTCCCTGTACTTCGGGGGAAAATGTGTGTGAATCTCTTTTACGAAAATTCAACTAGGACTCGAGTTTCCTTTGAACTAGCTGAAAAAATGCTATCAGCAGATGTTGTTAACTGGTCTGTTTCTGGCTCAAGCCATGCTAAAGGAGAAACAATGAGGGATACAGCATGGACACTTGAAGCAATGGGGGCAGACATTGTAGTAATGAGACATGGCGATGTAGGAGCACCTCAATATCTTGCATCTAAGTTAAAAAGAGCAATAGTAATTAATGCAGGTGATGGTACTCATGCACATCCAACACAAGCCCTTTTAGATCTATATACAGCATGGAAACATTTCGGTAATCTTGAAGGTAAGAAAATTGCGATCCTTGGAGACGTACTTTGTAGCAGGGTTGCCAGAAGTAATATCATTGGTTTTAAAACAATGGGATGTGATGTTGTCTTATCTGGTCCACCGACTGTAATGCCTAGGGATGTGGAATCTCTTGGATGCCAATATGTAAGAGATGCAAAAAAAGCTGTTGAAGATGCAGATATCGTATATCTTTTAAGAGTTCAGAAGGAACGACAACAAGACGGGCTTTTCCCCTCTGTTCATGAATATCATACATGGTGGGGAGCGGATAAAGATCTACTTTCCTATGCTAAACCATCAGCTCTTGTAATGCACCCAGGGCCTATAAACAGAGGCGTTGAAATTGCATCAGATGTTGCAGATGGTTCTCAGAGTGTAATACTTGAGCAGGTTCGCTCTGGTGTTGCAATAAGAATGGCCTTACTCTATCTTTGCGGAGGTGGCGCTAGATAATGAATAACATACTTTTAAAGGATTTTAGAATTTTTGACGGTAAAAAGTTTCTAAAAGAAACTTCTTTGGCAATAAAAAATGGCATTATCTCAGAAATAGCAGAAAATATTTCAGGTGATTTTGAAGAAGTTTATCATGGAGACAATGTAAAAATCATTTCACCAGGATTTATCGATTTACATGCACATTTTAGAGATCCAGGTGGAGAGTGGCATGAGGATGTTTATTCTGGAGCAAATGCTGGTGCTGCAGGTGGTTTTACGACATTAGTTGCTATGCCTAACACTTCTCCGGCAATATCTGAATCCTCTCTTGTAGAGTATGTCTTAAGACATGGCAAAGCTGCTAATGCCGCCAGAATTTTGCCTTCGGGTTGTGTAAGTAAAAATAGAGAGGGCAAAGAAATGGCGGAGCTTTTAAAAATGAGTGAGGCTGGTGCAGTTTTCTTTACCGATGATGGTGCTCCTGTAGCTACAAGTAATCTTCTTCGTCTATCACTCCTTTATACAGGAAAAGAGCTTCCTCGTATAATGGAACATCCGGAAGATGTCACCTTATTTAAGGGAGGACAAGTCCACGAGGGAAAAGTGAGTGCATTAAGTGGATTAAAAGGTATCCCCGCAGCATCAGAAGAAATTGACGTTGCAAGAGGCATTGCTTTAGCAAGAGAGACAAATGGCAGAATACACTTTACTCATTTAAGTAGCAGGGGAGCTCTAGGGCTTATAAGACAGGCAAAAAAAGAAGGGCTTGATGTAACGTGTGATACAACGTTCCATCACTTAACTTTGAATGAAAATGCTGTAATCAATAGTGGCTATAACTCTAGATACAAGGTTAATCCACCTCTTCGTAGCCCAGAAGATCAAAGGGCTATGTGGGAAGGGCTACAGGATGGTACAATAGATGCGATTGTTACAGATCATGCTCCATGGCATATGGACAGGAAAGATGAACCATTTCAAGATTCGCCTTTTGGTATTGCTTCTTTGGAATGTGCAGTAGCTGTATTGCTAGATTACAGAACAAAGACATATCCAGATGTATCACTTGAGACAATATTGAATAAAATCACATCTTCTCCAGCAAGTTTGTTACCTGATAAATGGCAAAAATTAGGCAACTTAGAAAAAGGTGCTATGGCTGATATAACAATCATAGATGAAAAACGTACAAGAGTTGTAAATTGCAATGAATGGAAAAGTAAAGCCCGTTGCTGTCCATGGGAAGGTATGGCTCTTACCTCTTGGCCGATTATGACATTCGTTGAAGGTCAAAAAATTTGGGAAGATATAGAAGAATTTTAATAAATCAGTGGAGGTTAACTAAATGATGAAAGAAAAATGTGGTCTTATTGTAGCTTTGGATGTTCCTACTTTATCTGATGCACGCAATTTTTTAGGACGTTTAGATAAAGCAACTAAATATATAAAAATAGGGCCCAGACTTTATGCTATGGGTGGAATAGGTTTTGCAAAGGAAATAATTAATATGGGATACAACCTTTTTCTTGATTTAAAACTCCATGATATCCCGAACACAGTGGCATCTGCAGTTGAACCTCTTTCTGAACTTGGACTTTGGGCTCTAACTATCCATACATCAGGTGGATATGAAATGATGGCACGCTCAGTTGCTATGAGAGATAAAACAGGAAGCAATATGAATTTACTTGGTATAACGGTTCTTACTTCACTAGGAGGAAATTTGTGGAGTGACGTACACCCTGGTTCAGATTTACAAGAGGCACTTGTATCACGTGCATGTGAGGCAGAGAAGGCTGGTTTGGATGGAATAGTATGTTCACCTCTTGATCTTGAATTGCTTAGAGGAAAAGCACAAAAGCTTTTGAGAGTCGTTCCTGGAATTAGAGCAAAGAAGGTAAGTACGGAAGACCAAACACGAGTTGCTACTGCTAAAGATGCAGCTGAAAATGGTGCAAACTATATTGTTGTAGGTAGGCCTATTATTGAAGCTATAGACCCTGTTATTGCGACACAAGAAATATTAAAGACACTTTCGGAGGCTAATTACAATGACAAATAAATGTGAAAATTACGAAGAAGTATCTTCCAAAATTCAGGAAATGATGAAAGAAAGTGGAGCACATCTCGAGGGGCACTTTAAATTGACTTCGGGACTACATAGTGGTCACTATGTGCAGTGTGCTCTAATGTTGCGTTATCCACAATTTGCAGCTTATGCAGGAGAAAAGCTTGCAGAACGACTTGCACCTTTAAAACCTGATTTCGTCCTTTCTCCAGCATTAGGTGGGCTTATAATCGGACATGAGGTTGCTAGAGCTTTGGGAGTACCATTTATATTTTGTGAACGACAAGATGGAGAAATGCGGTTGCGTAGGTTCCCTGCCCCTGTTGGCAAGAAATTTGTAATGATCGAAGATGTAGTTACGACAGGAAAATCATCAAGAGAAACGGCTCAGATTTTGGTTGATTTAGGAGCAGAATGGGTTGGTTCTGGTTCTATTATTGACAGACGTCCAGCGAATTTAGAGGATGATTGGAATTTACAATCACTTTGGAAATTGTCCTTTCCCGTTTATACAGAAGAAGAATGCCCATTTTGCAAAGAAGGACTCCTTTTGGTAAAACCAGGAAGCCGTCCTGACAAAAAATAGGCATTTCTTCATGTTTTCGAAAAAATTTTTATTTAAATTTGTTATAAATTATATAATATTATTTTTTACCATTTGCGTGAGCGCTAGATGTGCTTACGCAAATGGTATAGCTGTTGCCTCTCCTTGGATAGGAGAAATCGCCAGGTTTATTGCTAAAGATAAAATCATGGTGAGAAACCTATCACGTTGGGATAGCAATGGGAATACTGTGACTGCCTCCTATCCGAGGAACAATGAAATTATTATATTATTGAGTACAAAAGATATAAAAAAATATAGAGTTACACAAAATAAGAATGTAAGAGTGCTTTATGACTTTGCTAATATGGATTATGGAAAAGTTAGAGCTACCTTTTACGATCCCGCTATGTTGCCATTCCTAGCACAAAAAACGATGGAAATAATTGCAGAAACAGATGTTAAGCGTTATTCGTTTTATCAGAGACGATTAGCGGAATTTCAATCAAGAATAAATAGTACTGTTGATGTTGGTTCTCATTTACTTTCTGATGTACATATATTAGATCTCACAGTGTCAGAAGGTGCTTGGATACAGGCTTCAGCAAACAAAACAATAAAGCCTCCATTGAAGTTGTGGAATCACTGGAAAAGTGGGGAAACCGTTTCACTACGGGACACATTGAACGAAATAAGAAGGAGAAAATGGCTTGTAATAATTGATCCATGGACGCCAGATGAAATTAAAAATATTGCAAAAACGTATGACAATTGCATTCTTTTGCCATCACCGAAGAATGATGCCGATTTTTTTGCCTATTTATATGATATGTTGTTAGCTGTAAATAATAAGAAAAATATTATATGTAAGTGAATAAGATATAAATAAGTTACACTAAATTTGTTTTTTAATGTAGAATATGTCTAGCACATCTCGAAAAGAGTATGTGCTGTTTATCATTTTTGAAACGAGGTTATTTTTAATGATACATAAAAATATTAAGAATGTGATTCTTCTATCGGCATTGATCTGTTTATCTAGTGCATTGCCTGTATTAGCAGAGCAAGCTAAGATGTTTGCGGACAATATAACTTTTAATACAAAAACAAAACTGGCTCACGCAGTAGGGAATGTTGTGATTAAACGTGGTACTGGTACTTTGTGGGGAGAAACTGCGGATGGAGATATAAATAAATCTGAATTTTACCTTAGAGGTAATGTACGGGGTGAATTTTTACAGCACAACTCAAAACTTAAGGCACAATCTGTTAAATGGAAAAAGAGCGGTGAAGGAAGCCTTGTAGAAGCATTTGATGGTGTCTATCTAGAGAGAGAACCATCTGATAAATTAAAAGCTCAATACGTGAAGTGGGAACCTGATACAGAAAACTACTCTGCGAAGGGCAATGTTGATGGAATTGTTTCAAGCAAGTATGTTTTAGCTGAAGAAGTTGGAAGACAAGAAGAAAAATTCTGGGGAAATAAAGTCAAACGCTATGAAGACCTAATACAGAAAACAGCTTTAGCTGCAAATAGAGTGGATGGGATTATTAAGAATAATGTTGTTCAATCTATGATAGCACTTGGTTCTGTAAAGCTAGATTCCATTGATAATGCGGGTTTAAAAACAATTGTTACTGGCGAAAAATTGGTCTATCAAAAGTCTTTGGGAACGATTGTTGTTACAGGTAACCCTTATGTGACAAGAGATGATGGAAAAAATCTTAAAGCAGATAAAATAATTGTATACGAACAGACTAAAAATATAGAGACGATCGGAAATTCAACAGTTGTTTTTGATTTGAAAGATAACAAAAAACCTAAAAATACAAAAAAGAGTGTTGATTAAAGATGTCAGATAAACTTATTGCTGAAAATTTATCAAAGACGTTTGGAAAACGTACTGTTGTAGCGGATGTATCTATTTCCATAAACAAAGGTGAAATTGTTGGACTTTTAGGTCCCAATGGAGCCGGCAAAAGCACATCATTTTATATGATTGTAGGAAGAATAATTCCAGACAAGGGTAAGGTTATAGTAAATGGCAGAGATATATCTATGTTGCCGATGTATGAAAGAGCTAAAAGAGGTATAGGATACCTGCCACAAGAAGCATCTGTTTTTAGAAATTTAACAGTAGCTCAGAACCTAGATCTTGTATTAGAAGAAGCTGGTATCTCACGTGAAGACAGAATAGTAAAAATTGAGTCTTTACTAAATGACTATGGGATATATCACATAAAGGATACCTTAGGCGTTGCCCTTTCAGGGGGAGAAAGACGCCGCGTAGAAATTGCAAGGTGTTTGGCTCTCGAGCCATCATTTATACTTCTTGATGAACCTTTTAGTGGAATTGATCCAATTGCAGTTGCAGATTTACAATCAATAATAGAGGATTTAAAGAAGAGGGGTTATGGAATACTACTAACTGATCATAACGTCCGTGAGACTCTCGCAATAACAGATAGAGCGTATCTTATAAACAATGGTCATGTTTTCTTAGAAGGACTTCCAGAAGAAATAGCAGAAAGTGAAGAGGCGAAAAAATTCTATTTAGGAGAAGATTTCTCTTGGTAATGGATTTATATAATGAATAAAAATGATCGTAATATGTCAAGTATGGTTGCTCATGCGCTAAGAATGATGTTTGGTACTTTTGCCAGCAGAATATTAGGCTTAGTACGTGAAATGTTAACTGCAGCGTTTTTTGGAGCGACACGTCAGCTTGATGCTTTCTATATTGCTTATACATTAGCAAATTTATCTAGACAATTATTGGCTGAAGGTGCTCTTTCAGCCTCTTTTGTACCTGTTTTTTCTAGAACACTCGAAAAGAATGGCAAGGATCAAGCAAGAGACCTTGCTCAGCAGTCGCTTTTTGTCTTGTTATGTGGTGGAATATTTGTTGTCATTTTGGGAGTAATATTTGCTCCTTTATTTGTCGGTATAATGGCTCCAGGATTTGACTTTTCTGATAGAATTTTGGCGGTATCACTTACCCGCGCGATGTTCCCATTTTTAATCTTTATCTCTGTAGCTGCATTAGCAATGGGTATATTAAATAGTAATGGGAGTTTCTTTATTCCTGCTATTGCTCCTGCGTTGAGTAATTTTGTTTATATTACATATATAATCCTTACTTCAAAACGTCTTTCAGTTTGGAACTTAGTTGTAGCTGTATTGCTTGGCGGTTTATCACAGATGTTACTACAATGGTATTATTGCAAGAAAATAGAAATTCCTCTTTATCCCAAATTACCACAAAAGGGCAATGAAGATTTAAGAAGTATGATGGGTCTTTTCTTACCTTATGCTGCTGGTCTTTCTTTAAATCAGGTAAATCCGATAATAAGCAGAATGTTGGGATCATTTTTACAAGGTGGTTCTATCTCTGTCTTAAATTATGCTGATAGAGTGTTACAGTTACCGTTGGGGTTATTCGTAATTGCTTTGTCACAAGCTGTTTTGCCAATGTTATCTAAGCAGAGCAATGACGATACTGCATCATTTAGAGATTTTATACGTGATGCACTTAGACTTAATCTCTTTGTAGTTTTCCCAGTTGCAATATGGTTATCGGTGCTTTCGACTGAGGTTATTCATCTTCTATTTTATAGAGGTGCATTTAATATGTGGGCGTGGCATGCGACTTCGACAGCCCTATCGTTATATAGCTTGGGTCTTCCAGGAATGGCAACAGGTACATTGTTGCTTAGAGCAATGTATGCAAGAAGAATGCCCAAGTCTGCTGTTTCCGTTACAGTTGTTACGGTGACTGTAAATTTATTTGCTAGCTTACTACTAATGCATTACTTTAAATATGCTGGATTAGCAACTGCGACAGCGGTAGCATTTACCTCTGCTAGTATTTTTGGAGCTTACTCTTTATCCAAAAATCTAAATGAAAAGTTGTGCGTATTTGAAAGAATGTGGGTAACTAAACTCCTTGTCTCTGTTTCTATTATGTTGTTATCTGTCCTTGTCTGTAAATATGTTTATCCATATCCAGACCAAAGCAGTTTAACGTCTAGGGTTCTATGGATAATACTGTTAATGTTTATAGGCGCTTTCTCCTATGCTACTTCTACTCTTCTTCTTAAATGTGGAGAGTGGCAGTGGGTTAGGAATGCATTAAAGTAGCACAAATTGATTTATAGAGGAGAAGTCACAGTGAATAAGATGATACGCTTTGTTGCTTTAGCTTTTATAATTGTTGTGTTGATTCAGACACAAGCTATAGCCAAAATGTCTGATGGTCTTGCTGCCTTACTAAATGAAAGACAAACTAACATTTGGGTAGAGGGGGAGTTCTTAGGTGATTTTATATTGGGATCAAGAGGACGAATCGAGTTTATATATTTGGATGAAAAGTTATCAAGAGCAATTGCAGAAGAACATACTCTTGCTCAATGGGTAGATGAACTGAATCAATATTTTGGATCCCCAGCAACAGAGAAGAAAGCTCTATTCCTAGTTCAGTTAGAGGTAAATAAACCGTGGAGTTTTAATGTATCTGATTTAGTTATTGGAGATTATAAACCTAAAAAAGAAGATATAATTTCGCTAAGTTGGAGAAATCCAGACGAAACTCTGCAGAGTGAGACTAAATGGCAGTTTGCTTTTGTTGTTCCAGAATCAATAGTATATAAGAATAAATCAATTAAATTAGGATATAAAGAAGATGTTACAGAATGGAAAATACCCCAAAAATAATGCATATGTATAAGTGTGCGACTTGTCTTAAATCATTTGATAGTGATTTATTTGAAGAAAAATGTCCTTATTGCAGAGGAAAAGTCTTGATTCATTTGGATGGCGAACGTAAAAAATCTAGTTGTTCTGGCTGTTCCGGAAATTGTTCCTGTTGCAGTTCATCGTGTGGTCATTAGATTTACTGGAGGTATTTTATATTGGATGAAAAGTTTATAACCTTAGCAATAGAATCTAGTTGTGATGATACTGGAATAGCAATTTTAAATGGACAATATGATTTATTAAATTCAAAGCTTGCAAGTCAAATTGCATCTCACTCTCAATATGGAGGGGTCGTCCCCGAACTAGCTTCTCGTATGCATCAAGAAGCAATATTGCCTTTACTCGATGAAGTGCTAAAGTCTGCTGGTATTACTGACCCGAAATCACAAATTGATTTAATAGCAGTAACTTCTGGTCCTGGATTGATGGGTTCTTTACTTGTAGGTGTAATGGCCGCTAAAGGTCTTGCGCAAGCTTTGGAAAAACCTATTATTGGAGTTAATCATTTAGAGGGGCACATATTTGCCAATATACTTTCTAATAGAAATTTATGCCCACCATTTCTTTCTGTTGTTGTCTCTGGGGGGCATACAGAGGTCATATTGGTTAAGCAACTTGGTGAATATAAGCTTATTGGTTCCACAAGAGATGATGCTTTAGGAGAGGCATATGATAAAGTGTCTAAGGTTTTAGGCTTGGGGTACCCTGGAGGTCCTATTATTGATAAATTAGCTGTGGAGGGCAGTATTGACTCCTTTACTTTTCCTACACCTTTGTCAAATACCAATAAAGTAGAGTTTAGTTTTAGTGGACTTAAAACTGCTGTCATGAATGCAGTGCAAAAAAAGAATAAATTATCAGAGCCATTTAATAATTGTGATCTATGTGCATCATTTCAAAAAGCAGCAATTAACTCCTTAATTTGTAAAATACAGCTTGCAATGGTGCAGACACAAGTTACTTCATTGACGTTGTCTGGTGGAGTCGCAGCAAATTCTGCATTAAGAAAAGAACTTACTTTGTTATCAGAAAAGCTTAATTGGAATTTATTTTTACCTCCTAAAGATATGTGTACCGATAATGCTGCTATGATTGCTGCTGCAGGCTATTGCGCTTATAAAAGAGGAATACGGAGCGATTTATCTCTATCACCCAATCCTTCTTGGGAGATATGGTAGAGCATATTATATGAGGTGATATAGATGATAAAAATTGAGTCATTACCTATAGTAAAGTTAATCGGCAATACGCCGTTATATAAGATGTCATTTAAAGATTGTGCAGAGATTTGGATAAAATTAGAGGGTACTAATCCAGGTGGATCAATAAAGGACAGAGCTGTCTTTGGAATGTTGCAAAAAGCAGAAAAAGAAGGTTTGTTGACACCTAAAACAATATTAGTAGAACCGACAAGTGGTAATACAGGGATTGGATTAGCTCTGCTTGGTAGAGCCATAGGACTAAGAGTTATTTTAACTATGCCAGATTCTATGTCCATAGAGAGAAGAGCAGTCCTAAAAGCTTTTGGTGCTGAATTAATACTTACACCTGCAAAAGATGGGATGTCAGGTTCAATTGCTGAAGCAGAAAAAATTCTCTTGCTTGATAAAAACGCTTTGATGCTTAACCAGTTTAAAAATAAAGGTAACGCTTTTGCTCATGAAACTACTACTGGTCCTGAAATTATAAGAGATTTACCTAAAGATAGATCTTTAGCTGCTTTTGTATCATCCTTTGGTACAGGTGGAACTTTGTCTGGTATTGCTAAATCTCTAAAGTCTATTTATCCTAATACAAAAGTATATGGTGTAGAACCTAAGTCTAGCCCCTTACTTACAGAAGGGTATACAGGTAGTCATAAGATTCAAGGAATTGGCGCTAATTTTATTCCAGAGAATCTTGATGTTTCGCTAGTGGATAAATTTGTAAGTGTATCTGATGAAGATGCTTTGGAGATGACTAAAAAACTTGCCTCAGAACATGGTCTTTTTAGTGGAATATCAACAGGTGCAAATGTTTTTGCAGCTCTTGAAATTGCGAAAACACTTCCTAAAGATAATATTGTCGTTACTGTTCAACCAGATAGAGGAGATAAATATCTAAGTATATTTTAATAAAAAAGATGGTCGAGAAAATCTCGACCATCTTTTTTATTTATATGATGATTCCGGTGCGGCAGGAAGTGTTGTAAGTTTATTTCTGCTATTTATAACTTTCTGTGATTCTGCATCGGTCCATTTAGTAATTTTTTCTGTAAGAGCATCATCATTAATGGATAATATCCGAGCTGCAAGAATGCAGGCATTTTTTGCTCCGTTTAACCCCATTGATGCTACAGGTACTCCAGGGGGCATTTGTGCTACAGAGAGAAGCGCATCAAGTCCATCAAGTGCGCCACCTTTAACAGGAACACCAATTACTGGAAGTGTAGTTGATGCGGCAACGACTCCAGGAAGAGCAGCAGAAAGTCCAGCGACAGCAATTATGACTTTAATTCCTCTGTTTTTTGCATTTCTTGAATAATGCTCAACATCTGAAGGGGTTCTGTGTGCAGAAGCTATAGCAACCTCATATTCAATCCCAATTTCTTCTAAGACACCTACTCCTTTTTCTACAATAGGAATATCTGATGCGGAGCCCATTATTATCCCAATCTTCGGATTAGACATTAGTTGTCCTCCTTTAAAGATTTGTCACCGATGTCATTTCGGAAATGCATATCTTTAAATGTGATTGTTTTTACCCGTTTGTATGCCAGTTGTTTTGCTTCTTTCAGGGTATTTGCTAATGCTACAACAGTAAGAACTCGTCCTCCTGATGTCACAATTTCTCCGTTCACATTCTTAGCAGTTCCAGCATGATAAATAAAAGTGTTTTCTATGTGTGAGTTTAAACCTGAAATTTCGTATCCTTTTTCAAACTTATCAGGGTACCCACCAGAAGCTATAACTACACCAAGAGCTGTTTGTATCGGTTCTGGCCATGCTACTGATGATAATTCTCCCTTTGCGCAAGCAAGTATAACTTCACCAAAGTCACCATTATAGACAGGTAAGACAACTTGTGTTTCAGGGTCACCTAAGCGCACATTATATTCTAAAACTGATAAGGAGCCATCTTCTTTTACCATTATTCCAGCATAAATTACGCCGCAAAACGGAATGCCATCTTCTTTTAAGCCGTTAACAGTGGGGTCTAATACTTCTTTTGTAACCTTTTGCATAAAGGGTTCATCAACCCATGGTACAGGTGAATATGCCCCCATTCCACCAGTGTTATTCCCTTTGTCACCGTCATATACACGTTTATGATCTTGACTTGAAGGTAACACACGTACCACGTGACCGTCTGTTATTGCGAGTACTGTCATTTCTATTCCAGGTACAAAATCTTCAATTACAACTATGCTCCCTGCGTCGCCTAATGTATTGGATTCAAGCATCATTTCACAGGTTTCAAGTGCCTCTTCAAAAGTGTCTAATAAAAAGGCGCCCTTTCCAGCTGCGAGTCCATCAGCCTTTACAACGTAAGGTGCAGTGCGTTTGTTTAGTGCAACCTTACAGCTCTCAATGTCTGTGCAACAGTCAAAAGAAGAAGTAGGAATGTTATGTCTTTTCATAAATTCCTTTGAAAAAGCTTTACTTCCTTCTAGTCTTGCACCAGATTTTCCTGGTCCCATGACAAGAACGCCGTTTTCCCTTAATGTGTCAGCTGTTCCTGCAACGAGTGGTGCTTCTGGTCCAACAAAAACAACTCCAATTTTTTCATTAAGGCACAAATCTAGCATTGCTTGAGGATCACATGGATTACCAGAATGACATATGGCAAGTTCAGCAATTCCTGGATTTCCAGGACAACAATGGAGACCGTCTACTATTTTGGACTGAGAAAGCTTGTGTATTACTGCGTGCTCTCTTCCGCCACTACCGAGAACAAGAAAATTCATAATTTCTCCTCCTTAGTGTCTAAAGGTACGGCTCCCGCCGACAAACATACTTATACCTAGTTCTTCTGTTCTATCAAAAACTAATTGGTCTTTGATGGAGCCACCAGGTTGTATTACGACTTCTATGCCATGTTCTGCTGCTAATTCTATTGTGTCTGGGAATGGAAAGAAAGCGTCGGATGCAAGGACAGCACCTTTGGCTTTATCTCCAGCAAGATTCATTGCGTATCTTGCTGCATCAATTCTGTTTGTAAATCCGCCACCGATACCAACAGCAGCTCCGTCTTTTACAAGTACAATGGAGTTGCTTTTTGTTATTGCAGCAGTTTTCCATGCAAAAATAAGATCATCCCATTTATCATTTCTTGGATTACCAACCCACTTCCCTTTTTCTATTTCGGGAAGAGAGGGAAGTTTGTCTTCTTGAACAAGGAAACCACAACGGTTTGCTGTAATTTGAAGCTTCGGAGCATATCCAGGTGTTATAGTAAGGACACGAAGATTTGGTTTTTTTTCTTTAAAGTATTCAATGACATCGTCATCAAATGATGGTGCAGCAACAATTTCAAAGAATGTCTCTGTTATTGTTTTTGCTGTTTCTATGTCCACTTTACGTGTAAATCCAATTATTCCGCCAAAAGCAGAAATTGGGTCGCATTCAAGTGCTTTACGAAATGCGTGTAAAGTTGTGTCTGCGTGTGCAGTGCCACATGGCGTTGTATGTTTTACAATTGTGCAAGCACAGAGGTCTTGGAATACAGAACATCCTCTTAGTAGGGTATCAAGGTCAAGCAAATTATTATATGAAAGTTCCTTGCCGGAATGTTGTTCAAATGGTTGCTTTTCAAGTGGTGGTAAATAAAGAGCAGCATTCTGATGTGGATTTTCACCATATCTTAGTTCTTGAATTTTACGAAGAGGTAATACCTTTACTTCTTCATTTGGAAGTTCTTCTTTTCCTGTTTCTGAACAAAGCCCCTTGTATATTGTGGAGTCATATTGTGATGTAAGTTGGAATGCTTTGAGAGCCAATTCCTGCTTAAACTCAAGAGTTAGTTCTTGTTTTTTAACAAGTTCTTCTATTAGTCTTGGATAATCTGCGATGTCTGTTACTACTGCCACGTGATAATAGTTTTTGGCTCCTGCTCTTATTAATGAGACTCCACCTATGTCTATTTTTTCTATTAGTTGATCTAAGTCGGCACCGCTTTTTGCTGTTTCTTCAAAAGGATATAATGTGCAAACAACAATATCTATGAGTGGAATGTTGAAATTTTTTCTGTCTTCGTCATCCTGTGCAAGTCCTCTGCGTGCAAGGATTCCTCCCATGATTACAGGGTGTAAAGTTTTTACCCTGCCACCAAGTATTGCAGGTAGACCTGTTATGTCTACTACTTCTGTTACTTTTATGCCGCCGTCTTCCAAATATTTTGCAGTGCCAGAACTAGATACTATTTCATATCCTTGTTCAACAAGACCTTTTGCTAGTTCTAGGACGCCTGTTTTATCCCAAACAGAAATTAGAGCTTTTCTTGATTCCATGGTAAAGACCTCCATATTTTGTAATTAATTTTTTTCAAAAAAAGATTTTAAAGCAGTTTTATAAATTCTGTGTTCTGTCTTATGAATACGAGCTTCTAATGTTTCTATCGTGTCAGAAGGGCATCTTTCTACCTTTTCTTGAGCAAGAATAGGTCCGTGATCTACTTCTTCATCAACGATATGAACAGTTACGCCTGTGGTTGTTACTCCAGCATCCCACGCATCTTGTATAGCATGTGCACCTGGAAAGGAGGGGAGTAGTGCTGGATGAATATTAATTATTTTACCTTTAAATTTTCTTACGAAAGTAGGTGATAATATTCTCATAAATCCAGCTAAAACTATCCAATCGGTTGAAGTTTCAGATATTGCTTCCGTAATTTTTTCTTCTGCCAATTCTTTACCAAAGTCTTTATAGCTAAATAACTTTGTGTCTATTCCATATGATTGCGCAGTTGCTATACCTTTTGCAGATATTCTGTCACTTCCGACAAAAGTAACTTCGGCTTGTAATTCGTTATCAATACAGGCCTCTACCAACTTTTCCATGTTAGAACCGGTACCTGATATTAGTATTGCAATACGCGGTTTTTTCATTTTTTTACTACCTTACCAATTACTACAGGGGTTTCACCTATTTTTGAAAGGGCTTCTTTTATGTCATTAAGGTCATTCTTATTTATTATTATTGTGTATCCTATACCTAGGTTAAAGACCTTTCTCATTTCTTCCTCTTCAATTCCTGCAGTCTGAATTAGATCGAAAATTTTAGGTCTTTTCCATGAGTTAAAGTCGATATCTATATCTAAGTTGCTAGGTATAATTCTAATAACGTTACCGTACATTCCGCCACCTGTTACATGTGCCATACCATGAACTTTTGATGTTTTAACTGCTGCTAATGCCGCTTTAACATATAATTTTGTTGGCTTCATTACTGCTTCTGCAACGGTCTCGTCCCATCCATCGGGTGTTGAAGTGAGGTCAATATTTAAACCATCTTTCCCGAGAGCAGAACGAACTAGGCTGTATCCGTTGCTGTGAACACCAGAGCTACTTAGTCCTAGAATAATGTCTCCTTCAGCTATTTCTGAACCGTCAATAATTTTGTCCTCATCAACGATACCTACTGAGAAACCAGCTAAATCAAACCCCTTATCATCGTAGACACCTGGCATTTCTGCTGTTTCTCCGCCCAATAATGAGCAAAGGCTTTCTTCGCATGCATCTAGAATTCCTTCTACGACATCTTTAAGTAATGATACATTTAGCTTGCCACATGAAGCATAATCAAGAAAAAATAGAGGTTTTGCTCCTCCTGTGACGAGGTCATTGACATTCATTGCTACTAGATCTTGCCCAAGACCTCTATATATTCCCGTTTCTTTTGCTAGCTCAAGCTTTGTGCCGACTCCATCACAGCAAGCAGCGATACATTGCCCTCCACCAATACGATAGAGACCAGCAAATCCGCCAACTCCACCAACTGAATTTTTGTCTTTTTGTCTATTCTTAAGAAGGCCTTTTATTGTTTCAACCCAAGCATCTCCACCTGAAATGCTGACACCTGCTTTTTCATAACTCAATTTTCCGGTCATTTTATTCACCATCTTTAGTATTTTTTTGAGAGAGGTATTTACCTGTAAAACATGCTGTGCAAAGTTGGTCTTCCGGTATTCCTATTGCTTGTATCAAGTCTTCTTCCGTAAGGTAATTGAGGGAATCAGCGTTTACTTTCTTGCGTAATTCCTCCAAAGTCATTCTTACAGCTGCTAAACTTTCCTGCTTTCTAGTGTCTATACCATATTTGCAAGGGTATAAAACAGGGGGGGAAGCGACTCTAAGGTGTACCTCGGAGGCTCCAGATGTTCTTATCATATCAATTATGCGTTCTGCAGTTGTACCCCTTACAATAGAGTCATCAACTATTACAGCTTTTTTACCGTTAAACACTTTAGAGATAGGGTTTAATTTAATTTTTACCCCTAGCTCACGTACTTTTTGTGTTGGTTGTATAAATGTTCTTCCTACGTAACGGTTCCTTACGACAGCAATTTCAAATGGTGTTCCAGATTCTTGTGCGTAGCCTATTGCAGATATTGTTCCGCTGTCAGGCATACCAGCTACCAAGTCAGCATCCTTACAAGGAGATTTTTCTGCGAGTAGTCTGCCCATTTCTTTTCTTGTTTCATAAACAGAACGTCCGTCTATAACACTGTCTGGCCTTGCAGTATATACATATTCAAAAGAACACCTCATACATCTTTCACAAGGGGCCTTTTGTCTAAGTTTAAGAGATCTCATTCCTTTGTGGTCAATAACAAGGATTTCTCCAGGTTCAATATCACGAATGAGTTCTGCACCTACTATATCAAGTGCACATGATTCAGAAGCAATGTAATATGTCTCATTCCTTTTGCCAACAACAAGTGGTTTAAATCCCCAAAGGTCTCTTGCTGCAACAAGCATACCATCTAAAATAACTGCTACAGCACATGAGCCTTCAAGCATGCGTAATGAATCAATAAAAGCATCAAGTGGTTGCATAAATGATTTTTGTGCCATTAGGTGCAGAATAGCTTCAGAGTCAGTGGCAGAGTGAAAAATTGAGCCACGATTTTCTAGGGTTTTTGTAACTTCTTCTAGGTTTGTGACACATCCGTCATGAGATATTGCAACTGGCCCTCTAGAGTATGTTGCTCCTAGAGGAAGTATGTTTTGTGGTTGAGACGGGTCTACTGGCAGATAACGAACATGCCCAATTGCATAGGACGCTTTCTTTTCTGCTAATTTTTCTTGCTTAATAGCATTGTGAAGTAGTCCTAATCCATGAGCAGAGGCAACTCTGTTTTTCTCAATCCATGAGATTCCAGCAGATTCCTGCCCTCTATGCTGAAGAGCATACAGTCCAAGATATACTTCTTCGAGAACTGTTTCTCCTTTTGTATTATAAGCACCAAAGATTCCACTCATATGTTGTTACTCAGAGAGTCTCTTCCAAATTTCTTCGTATGCAGCAAGCACATTTCCCAAATCCTTACGGAAACGGTCCTTATCAAGATGGTCTCCTGTTGAACTGTCCCAGAATCTGCATGTATCAGGTGATACTTCATCCGCAAGCATTAGATTACCATCTGAATCTTTACCAAATTCAAGCTTAAAGTCTACAAGTGTTACCCCTTTTGCTTTGAATAGTTCAGTAAGAGCTGAGTTTACACGAAGTGATATGTCTTTTATTTTTGCAATTTCTTCCTCTGTTGCCCATCCAAAAGCTGTTGCATAGTCTTCAATTACAAGTGGATCACCAAGGTCATCATTTTTGTAACTGAATTCAATAAGAGGGCGATTTAAAACAATTCCTTCTTTGACGCCTATACGCTTACAGAGTGAACCTGTTGTTATGTTGCGAACAATAACTTCAAGTGGTACTATGCTTACTCTTTTGACTACCTGATGGTTGTCATCTATTTTGCGTACAAAGTGAGATTCAATGCCTTTTGATGCTAAATATTCAAATATTTTTGAGCTAATTTTGTTGTTAAGCTGTCCCTTACCACTCATAGTTGCTTTTTTCTCACCGTTAAAGGCTGTAAAGCTATCTTTGTATTCCACTATAACTAGATTAGGATCTTCTGTTGTGTAAAGTCTTTTTGCTTTTCCTTCGTAAATGAATTCTTTCTTTTCCATGTTTATTACCTCCAGATTTTTTTGTAAATTATGTATTTAGATATCGTTTATATTTTCAAATTCTTCGTTTTCAAGATAAGTTCCGTCAAAACAAGCGGTGCAAAGCTGGTCTCTTGGAATGCCTATTGCTTCTGCTAACTCATCGCATGATATGTATGTTAATGTATCGGCTTTGATTTTTTGACATAGTTCTTCTTGATTTAGTTTAGTTGCTATTAATTCATCGGAAGTAGGGGTGTTTATTCCGTAGTAACAAGGGTGGGTGACAGGTGGAGAGGCAATTTTAATATGAACTTTTTCCGCCCCACTTTCCCTTATCATGGAAATAATTCTCTTTGCAGTAGTTCCTCTTACAAGAGAATCATCAACTAGAATGGCTTCCTTACCTTTAAATATATCAGGTTGAGGATTTAGCTTAATTTTTACTCCTGCTTCACGCACTCTTTGTGTCGGTTGAATAAAGGTTCGTCCAACGTAGCGGTTTCTTACAACTCCAACCTCAAAGGGTAATTTTGTCTCTTCAGCCATTCCCAAAGCAGCTAATGTTCCACTATCAGGCATGCCTGTGATTATTGTGTTTTCAGATAGTTTTGTGTTTTTAGAAAGAATTTTCCCAAGTTGTTTTCTTGCATAATATACAGAACTACCATCTATGGTGCTATCTGGTCTTGCAAAGTAAACATATTCAAAAGAACAATGGCGACACCTTTTAGGGGTGACAGAGATTTTCCTTGATGTAACTTTATCTTTTTCAATTATTAGAATTTCTCCAGGTTCAATGTCTCTTATCAGTTCAGCTCCTAGCAAGTCAAGAGCACATGATTCTGATGAAACATAATAAGTGTTCTCTTTTTTTCCTAGTACAAGAGGACGAAATCCCCATGGGTCACGGGCAGCGATCAATGCCCCGTTGATAATTACAGCAAGACTATAAGCCCCTCGTAATTTTGAAAGTGCAGTTTCAAGTGCATCAATCTGTACTTTTGAAGGTTGATGTGCCATTAACTGTAATATTACTTCTGTGTCTGTTGATGTGTGAAAGATTGCACCTTTGTTTTCTAGATAACCTGCCAGACCAATAAAATTTGTTAAATTTCCGTTATGTGCAATAGCAACAGGCCCTTGAGAATAATTTGCTCCCAAGGGTTGGCTGTTTCTATTTGTATAGTCTCCTGTTGTTGCGTAGCGAACATGGCCTATTGCATAATTAGTATAAATTTTAGCTAGTTCATTTTGATTGAGTGCTTCATGAACCAATCCTAAGCCATTTTTTATGTGCAATCTATCTTCGGAAATCCAAGCGACTCCTGCAGACTCCTGACCTCTATGCTGTAAAGCATAGAGTCCAAGGTATATATCCTCTAGGACATTGTTGCTGTCCTGGCTATATGCACCGAAGATTCCGCACATTTATTTGGTATCCTCTTTAAAAGCAGTATTCAATTCATTTAGAGAAACCGACATAAAGTCATTGATAATCAATTTGTCCGATCCAGCAGCTCCAATTTTAGTTATTTTAAATGATTGCCATACTTTTTTAAATTCTTCTTCATTCTTAGATGGGACAGCATATATTGCTCGTGCTCCACCTTCTGAGAACAACATTGCCTCTGTAGTTGTTTCTGGTTTGATATTGATATCAATACCAATTTGTGAGGATATTGCTTCACTTGCGAGTGCTACGGCTAAGCCGCCACCAGCAATGGCTCTTACAGAGTTTGCTAGCGATTTTTGTGCTGTAGCTAAGGCGCAGTCTCTAAAAGTTTTCTCTGCTTCAAAATTTGGTTCTACAGTCTTACCTAATGGTATACCATCTTTTGCTATTTGATAGCGTGAAGCTCCAAGGGAACCATCAACAGAACCTACAAGATATAAGGCGTCTCCGTTCTGAGTTTTCCCTGACGGAACAAGTTTGTTTCTGTCTACAGCTAATCCGGCTGTTACAACTAGTGGCGTTGGGTAGATGCGTCCGTCAGAAGTTTCGTTGTATAAACTTACATTACCGGAGACAACGGGGCAGTCCAGTGCTCTACATGTGTCTGATAAGCCTTTAATAGACTGTTCAAGTTCATAGAACTTTTCTGGATCTTCTGGTGATGCAAAGTTTAAACAGTTTGTCATTCCGAGAAATTCTGATCCTGATATTGCAAGTCCTCTTAAAGAGAGTGCCATTGTTTCACACGCTCCACTATAGGGGTCTGTCCAAACTTTACATGGTTCAGCTTCCATTGTGAGTACACAAACTCTTGACGTATCTGGGACTTCTACAGCTGCTACTGGTGATCCAGGCCCCCAAATTGTGTGGAGCTGAACCATTGAGTCGTATTGTTCCCATATTTTGTTTTTACTATGCCCATTAGGACACTTTATTAGGTCAAGAAGATCTGCTTTAATGTTTGAGGATTTTAATGAAGTTAAGTTTAGTTTTTGGCGTTCTGGTAAATCTTTTGGTGCTGTTGATGGCCAAAATACTTCAGGTGTGTCACCAAGTATTTCAATTGGAAGATCTGCAATGAGTTCGTCGCCCTTGAATACTTTATATCTCATTGAATCTGTTACGTCACCAATGATTGCACAGTCTAAATCATAGTGTTTCGCCATTTCAAAGACAGAATCAAGTTTTTCTTCTTCAACAATGAGGAGCATACGTTCTTGTGATTCAGATAGGAAAATCTCCCAGGGGAGCATCCCTTTTTCTCTAAGCGGTATTTTATTAACTTGAATATCTATTCCACAACCACTTTTTTGAGCTATTTCACTGGATGATGAAAGAATCCCTGCCGCTCCCATGTCTTGCATGGAAGCAATAAGTTTTTTATCTAAAAGATCTAAACAACACTCAATGAGCAATTTTTCTTCAAAAGGGTCTCCAATTTGAATTTGTGGCTTACTTGCTCTAGCGTCGTCATCAAGTTCTCTAGATGCAAAAGATGCTCCTGCAATACCATCTCTACCTGTTTTTGAACCCAAGAGTACCGCAAAGTCGCCCTTTTTTGCTGTTTGTGAACTTGCCATTTTATCTAAACGAACAAAGCCGCCACTGAATGCATTTACAAGTGGGTTGCCAGTATATGATGTTGAATAGAAAGTTTTTCCTCCAACATTAGGGACTCCTACTGCATTTCCGTATGAGCCAATACCTTCAACAATACCTTTGGCAAGATTCTGGGTTTTTCGTGAGTTATAGTCTCCGAAGAAAAGCCCGTCCATAGAAATAGATGGTCTTGCGCCCATTGCTATAATGTCCCTAATTATACCTCCGACACCTGTAGCTGCACCTTGGAAAGGAGCAACAGCAGATGGGTGGTTGTGACTCTCAACTTTGAACGCAAAGCCCCATCCTTCACCCATGTCAACAACTCCAGCATTTTCGCCTTGTCCTTGTAAAACATATTTGCCTTTTGAAGGATAGGTTTTTAATAATGGGCGAGTTGATTTATAACTACAATGTTCTGACCACATTACTCCGATAAGTTCAAGTTCAAGGTCGTTAGGTTCTCTCTCTAAGATGCCTTTGATTCTTTCATATTCAGATTCTGTAAGACCAACTTCACGAAAGCCCATTAAAATTCACCTCTTTGTTTATTAAAAGCAGTAAAAATTGATTTCCAAAAAGCAATACCATCGGTGCCACCATTTAGGTGTGGAATCGTAGCTCTTTCTGGGTGTGGCATGAGACCAAGAATGTTTCCTTGTTTGTTAGAAATTCCAGCGATTCCATTCAGTGCACCGTTTGGTGCATATTTTGCTCCTGCATCACCCGTTTGTGGGTCCGCGTATCTAAATACAACTTGAGCATTCTCTTCTAGTTCTTTTAGTTCTGTTTCATTTGAGAAATAAAGTCCCTCGTGATGAGCAATAGGGAATTGTACCAAATCTCCGACTTTATACTCAGATGTAAAAGCGTTATTAGTACTTTCGATACGTAGATTTCCCTCATGACAGATAAATGAAAGAGAAGTATTCGTAAGTAGAGCTCCTGGTAATAGGTGTGCTTCAGTTAAAACTTGAAATCCATTACAAATCCCAAGCAATAGGCCACCATCTTCGGAGTGTTTTTTTACAGCTGACATTATAGGAGAACGAGCAGCCATTGCACCCGAACGTAAGTAGTCTCCATAAGAAAAGCCACCGGGAAGGACAATCAAATCAGGATTGTTATTAAAATCTGTTTCTTCGTGCCAAATCATTTCTACAGGCGTTTGTAGTGTTTCTTCAATAGCGCGTTTAACGTCTCTATCGCAATTACTGCCAGGAAAAACAACTATAGCGGTTCTCATTAGCAATGTTCCTTAAGGGAAATCTCAAACTTTTCTATAAGTTCGTTTGCAAGGAGATCTTGGCACATTAGAGTTACTTTTTTTTCTGCTATTTCTTTTGTTTTAGCTTCAATTTGTAGTGAAACAATGCGACCGACACGTACTTCTGAAACTCCTTCAAAACCTAGGTGCGTAAGAGTCTTTTCTACTGCGTTACCTTGGGTATCAAGAACTCCATCCTTAGGTGTAATAAGAACCTCAACATTAAAAATCATACAGGTTGCCCCCTTGAAATTTTTTTAGTATTTTGTTATATAACAAAATTGTTCACAATAATGCTTAAAATATATCTCTGTTTTAACTAAATGTCAATGTAAATATCTGAGAAAATATGTATGAAATGACAATAACTATTAACACTTAGACCTAAGGATTTTGTGCATAGAACCAATTCTTCAATATCTCTACCATATGAGCCAATATTCCACAAAAATAAGTGACAATAAGTGTCACTTATATAAATGATAATTTTTCAAATCAGAATGATGTTTAAGTGATAGTTATTCACAATTGTCAATTTTACTTATATGATATATAGTAAACTCTGTAGCTTATATAAGTACGAAAATAACTAAAAATGTTTTGATTATGTTACCTTGAAAAAATAAGATATGGGAGCTTTTTTATGTCAAATATAGATAGAATTAATGAACTGTATGAGAATAATTGTATAAATAAAGAGGAACTTACTCTTCTTATAAAGACATGTAGCCCACATGACAGGGAATATGCTGCTATGAAAGCTAGGTCACTTACAGACGCTGTTTTTGAAAAAAAAGTTTATTTGAGAGCATTAATAGAGATAACTAATTACTGTAAAAATAATTGTTACTATTGTGGTATAAGAGCAGAAAATTCAGATATTTCTAGATATAGGCTAAGTGAAGAAGATATTTTTTTCGCTTGTTCTGAAGCCTACGAACTTGGTCTAAGAACATTTGTCCTACAAGGTGGCGAAGATGCTTATTATACTGATGAGATGTTGTGTAATATTGTGAAGAAGATCAAAAAAAATTTTGCAAATTGTGCTTTGACTTTTTCCTTAGGAGAGAAATCTTTTGCTTCATACAAGATGTTTTTTGAGGCGGGGGTAGACAGATATTTACTACGTCATGAGACGGCATCTAGGACACACTATTTGCAACTTCATCCTCAAAACATGGATTTTGATAATAGAATGCGTTGTCTAAATGATTTAAAATTAATAGGTTTTCAGACTGGGTGCGGATTTATGGTAGGGTCCCCATATCAAACTATAGAAAATATTGTTGATGATTTGCTTTTTATCAAAGATTTTAATCCGCAAATGGTTGGAATTGGTCCATTTATTCCGCATAAAGATACTCCTTTTAGAGCTTTCACTCCCGGTACTGCTGAGAAAACATTGTTATTACTGAGTATAGTAAGGATGCTTTTGCCAAGAGTCCTTTTGCCTGCAACCACGGCTTTGGGTACAGTCTCAAATAATGGAAGAGAGAGTGGAATATTGTCAGGTGCAAATGTTATAATGCCAAATGTATCTCCGTCATACGCAAGACATAATTACAAGCTTTATGATAATAAGATAGGCTCAGAAGATGATGTTACTGAAAGTGTTGAAAATGTTTCTCGCTTTGTACGTGATCTGGGGTATAAAGTTGTGATTGACAGAGGAGATTATTCTTAGCACATCAATTTAATTATATTTTGTTATTAAAACTATATTTTAAGTTTAAATTTTATTATGAGGTGAAAACATGACACAAAAAATTTTTGATGAATCATTGTCAATGCATTATGAGTTGAAAGGTAAGATGAATTTTGAGTGTAAGAAACCAATTGACTCAATGGAAGATTTATCATTGACATATACTCCTGGTGTTGCGGAACCATGTAGAGTAATTGAGAAAGACCCAGAAAAAATGTGGGACTTAACAATGAAAAATAATCTTATAGCAGTTATTACAGATGGAAGTGCTGTCTTAGGTTTAGGAGACATTGGCCCATCTGCGTCAATTCCTGTAATGGAAGGTAAGAGTTGTCTATTTAAAAGATTTGCTGGAATAGACTCAATACCCCTTGCGATAGAGACTCAAGATGTAGATGAATTTGTGAACATAGTTTCAAAAATTTCAATTACATTTGGTGGCATAAATTTAGAAGATATTTCCGCACCTAGATGTTTTGAAATAGAGAAAAAACTTCAAGAGAAATTGGATATTCCTGTTTTTCATGATGACCAGCATGGAACCGCTGTTGTTGCGTTATCTGGATATAAGAACGCACTTCGTTTTGTTGGTAAAAAAATAAATGAGGCTCGCATTGTTATAAATGGTGCTGGAGCTGCGGGTAGTTCAATTGCAAAATATTTTCTTGCTGCGGGTGCAAAAGATATTGTTATGTGTGATTTACATGGTGCATTGTGCGATGGCGACACTGAGTGGTTAAATCCAGCCCAAATTGCTTTATCGAAAATAACAAATCCCAATAAACTAAAGGGGTCATTGGCTGATATTATAAAAGGAGCAGACGCATTTTTGGGTGTCTCTAAGCCAGGAGTTCTTACAGGTGAGATGGTTTCGACTATGGCAAAAGATGCTATTGTTTTTGCAATGGCAAATCCAACTCCCGAAATTTTCCCGGAAGAAGCATTAAAGGCTGGAGCTGCAGTTGTAGCGACAGGAAGAAGTGATTTCCATAATCAGGTAAATAATTGTCTTGGGTTCCCAGGAATATTTAAAGGTGCTCTAGATGTTAGAGCAAGAAAAATTAATGAAGCAATGAAATTGGCGGCATCCAATGCAATTGCTGAATTGGTGAGTGACAAAGAGCTAACAAAAGAGTATATTATTCCAAATGTGTTGGATCCCAAAGTGGTTCCTGCTGTTGCTAAAGCAGTATCTCAAGCCGCAAGAGATACTGGAGTAGCAAGAATATAAGGAGGTTTTTTTATGATTAGTTTTATAGACCAACCTATGGCAGAAGAAATTATGGAAAAATATGGTTCACCTGTATATGTTTACAGTGAAAAAGTTTTACGTAGGTGCTGTAGAGATATGATGACGGCATTTAAAGGGCGTTTTGAACCAAGTTATTCTATAAAAGCTAACTCCAATCTTACTCTGCTTAAAATTATAAAAGAAGAGGGATTTAATGCTGATGCGATGTCTTCCGGAGAAATATTTATGCTTGAACAAGCTGGATTTGCTAGCAATCAAATCTTCTTTATAGCAAATAATGTCTCTCCAGAAGAAATGAAGTTCGCTATTGATAAAGGTATACTAGTTAGTGTCGATTCTCTTGCTCAGCTCGAATTGTACGGTAAGTTAAACAGAGGTGGGCGTGTTGCAGTAAGATTTAATCCAGGCTTAGGTGCTGGGCATTGCGATAAAGTAATTACTGGTGGTCACAAAACAAAATTTGGTATACAAGCAGAGTTTTGGGCAGAGGTTAAAGAACTTATAGAAAAATATGAACTCAAACTGGTAGGAGTTAATCAGCATATTGGTTCTCTTTTCTTAGAATCTGGTCCATATATAGAAGCTGCCAAAAGTTTGCTCGAACTTGTATTAGGCCATTTCCCTGGTCTAGAATTTATAGACTTTGGTGGAGGATTTGGTGTCCCATACAAAGATAGTGAGGCTAGACTTGACTACGGATTGTTTACAGAGATGTTGTTTCCAGTATTAGATGACTTTGTAATAAAATATGATAATAAGAATGTTCGTTTTAAATGTGAACCAGGTAGATATGTCGTTGCGGAATGCGGATCTATTTTAGGTAAGGTTTATTCAATCAAAGATAACTACAATCAGAGTTATGTCGGAACTGACATTGGTTTTAATGTTTTGATGCGTCCAGTTCTATACGATTCATATCATCAGGTAAGAGTTGTTGGTGGTGGAAAGAGTGAAATATTCTGCGACGGACCTGTTTCAATAGTTGGAAATATTTGTGAAAGTGGAGATATTATTGCTCACTACCGTAATGTGGGACCTGTTAGAATTGGTGATATCGTTGAAATAATGACAGCCGGTGCCTATGGTTTCTCTATGGCATCAAATTACAATTGCCGTTTGAAACCAGCAGAAGTATTGATTAGAGAAAATGGTGACATTCAGCTTATCAGAAAAGCAGATACACTTGAAAGTTTAATTTCAAATTTCTAAAATATTAAAAAATTAATAATATAAAAAACAGAGACATTTGGAACTTATCCAAAAATATCTCTGTTTTTTTATAATTAAAATTAGGTGATTGCCCTTTATATACATTATCGGCTACAATTATAATGTTAAATGGAGGAGTGAATATATGAAATTAGATAAAATTAGAAATTTTAGCATTATTGCTCACGTAGACCACGGAAAGTCGACTCTAGCCGATCGTTTACTTGAGGAAACAAAAACAATAGAGAAAAGAAATATGAAGTCACAGCTATTAGATATGCTTGATCTTGAGAGAGAGAGGGGCATAACAATTAAATCTGTTCCAGTTCGTATGGAATATGCAGCCAAGGACGGCGAAAGATATATCTTGAATCTTATAGATACACCTGGACATGTAGATTTTACATATGAGGTTTCTAGATCTCTTGCCGCATGTGAAGGTGCTATATTGGTTGTAGATTCTGCACAGGGAGTTGAGGCTCAAACAGTTGCTAATAGTTATTTAGCAACAGATTTGGATATTGCACTAATCCCAGTCCTCAATAAAATTGATTTGCCATCTGCTCAACCAGATAGGGTTTGCAAAGAGATAGAGGACATTATTGGCATAGATGCCACTGATGCTGTTCATGTAAGTGCAAAGACAGGATTGGGAACAGTTGATGTTTTAGAAAAAATAGTTTCAGATGTCCCGCATCCTGAAGGTGACGCTACTAAACCTCTACAAGCCCTTGTATTTGACTCTGTTTATGATAACTATAAGGGAGTTATCTGTTATGTTCGTGTCGTAAACGGAATACTCAAAACTGGCAAGGACGTTCGTTTTATGTCAACAGGAATGGATTATCAGCTTGATGAAGTTGGGGTATTTAGACCTGATATGCAACCTGTAGATACTTTAGGTCCTGGAGAAGTAGGTTATATAGCTGCAAGTATAAAGTCAATAGAAGAGGCTCGTGTTGGAGATACTCTTACAGATACGAAAAATTCTGCATTGAATCCATTACCAGGTTATAGGAAAGTTAAACCTGTTGTGTTTTGTGGCTATTATCCAGTTGAACGAGAAGATATTAATCAACTCAGAGAAGCACTTGAAAAGCTTCAAATAAATGATTCTGCTATAAGTTTTGAACCTGAAAATTCGGCTGCTCTTGGTTTTGGTTTTAGATGTGGATTCTTAGGCTTGTTGCATATGGAAATTGCTAAGGAGAGACTTAGTAGAGAATTTGGTGTTGACCTCGTTGCAACTGCTCCTAACGTTGTATATCAAATCTTATTAACTGATGGGGAGCTTATTGAAGCACATCGTCCTTCTGATTTTCCAGATCCATCTAAAATAGAAGAAATAAGAGAACCATATATTAAATTGTCAATTTTTTTACCTAATGATTTTGTGGGTGCTGCAATGCAGTTGTGCCAAGAGAAAAGGGGAACCTATGTTTCTATGGATTACATTACACCTGAGAGAGTGCGTTTAACATATAACATGCCTCTTGCTGAGTTTATTCTTGATTTCCATGATAGAATGAAGTCCTGTACAAAAGGATATGCATCCTTAGACTATGAACATATTGGGTTTGTGCCTGAGAAATTAGTAAAAGTAGATATTCTCTTACAGGAAGAACCTGTAGATGCCTTTTCTTTTATTTGTCATGTAGATCAAGCCTATCACAGGGGACATGCTGTTGTTGGGAAACTTAAAGAGTTAATACCGAGACAATTATTTGAAGTTCCAGTCCAGGCTGCTATAGCTAAAAAAGTCATAGTAAGAATGAATATAAAGGCAGTAAGAAAAGATGTTCTAGCAAAATGCTATGGTGGAGATATTACACGTAAACGCAAATTGTTGGAAAAGCAAAAAGAGGGTAAGAAAAGAATGAAACAGGTTGGTAGAGTTGCAATACCTCAAGAAGCTTTCCTAGCCTTTATGGATGTAACTAAAGCAGATGAAAAATAAATCTAAAAGAAATAACCCCTTTCAGCCTCCCAATGGGGGGCTTTCTCTTTATATACATGTACCATTCTGTGAAAGAAAATGTAATTACTGTTCTTTTTATAGTAAGGTTTTGTCAAACACCGATATGGAACTATGGCTTAATTCATTAAAAATTGAAATGGAATATTGGAAGAAGAGAATAGGGGTAGCAACAATTAACACTTGTTATATTGGTGGTGGAACCCCTTCCGTTTTACGATTAAGTGATTGGAACGATTTAATAAGTGCTTTAGAAAAAAATTTTTCTTTCTCTAGTAATACAGAGGTAACAATAGAAGCTAACCCTAATTCTTTAACAGCTGAGCAGTTACTATGTTGGAGAGATTGGCGAGTAACTAGAGTCAGTATAGGTGTACAAAGCTTTGATGATGCAGAACTATCTTTTATGGGCAGATTGCATAATTCTTATCAAGCTTACGATGCAATATCTTCTACGTTAGCTTCTGGGTTTTCTGTTAATACGGACTTTATTTTTGGTTTGCCGTATCAAACATTTAAAAATTGGGGGAGAACTTTAAAAGATGCTACTAAGCTAGGTGTTCATCACATTTCTTTGTATCAGCTTTCTATTGAAAAAGGAACTCCGTGGGAGAAGCTTGATGAAAAAAATCTTTCTGATGGATATTACCCATACAGATGGGCACAGTGGTATTTACCACAAAAAGGGTTTTACCAGTATGAAATATCTAATTTTTCTTTAAGTGGAAATGAAAGTAGACATAATATAAATTATTGGACTGGTGGTAATTATTTGGGATTGGGTCCCAGTGCATCAGGGTACATAGACGGATGGAGATACACAAATATAACCTCTATCGATAAATATTCAAAGATTCTTACTGATGGAAAACTACCCGTTGAACTAGGAGAAAGACTTGATACTTCCTCTTCTGCAAGAGAAAGTGCTATATTAATGCTTAGAATGAAAAAGGGAATTAATAAAGCTGAGTTTGAAAAAAAATATGGAAATGTTGAATTATATCATATATGTAATATATTAAAAAAGTTCCCGTCTAAATTATATTGCATAGATGATGAATACATATCTTTATCAAACGAAGGTATGAGAGTTGCAAATATTATTTGGAGAGAACTTGTTTAGTTCTGCATATAAAATCTCAAATGGAGGTGCTGTTTTGAAGACGCATATTCAAGAAGAAATGAGAAAAATTCCCTCTATGGATAAAATACTTTCACTTCCATGGATAACTCAATTTGAAGAAAGTTTAGGTAGAGATACTGTTAAAGGAAGTATCTCTGTGTTGTTAAATGCCGAAAAAGAATCTGTAATAAAAGATCTTGATAAGCATGTTAATCTTGAAGAAATATATGAACGAATAAGAGAGTTCCTAAAAAGGAAAGGTACTCCAACACTTAAACAGGTCGTTAATGCGACAGGTGTCGTTGTGCATACAAATTTAGGGCGGTCATTGCTTGCTGATGAAGCTATTGATAATGTTGCAAAGATAGCTGCTAATTATAGTACGCTAGAATATTCACCAGAGAACGGAAGTAGAGGACACAGAAACAATCACGTTGAGTGGCTTATTTGTCAATTAACTGGTGCAGAAGCAGCGTTAGTAGTAAATAATAATGCTGCTGCAGTTATTTTGGCACTTAGTGCATTATCAAAAGGGAAAGAAGCGATTGTCTCTAGAGGTGAGCTTGTGGAAATAGGTGGTTCATTTAGAATACCTGACATTATGGCTCTTTCTGGAACAGAAATGGTCGAAGTAGGAACGACAAATAGGACACATCTAAAAGATTACGCGAATGCAATTACAGAAGAGACAAAATTATTGCTTAAAATTCATCCTTCCAATTACAAGATTACTGGATTTTCTTCTTCTGTCCCAAGAGAAGAGCTTGCTACTCTTGCTCATAACAATAATGTAATTTTTATGGAAGATTTGGGTAGTGGCATGTTGGTAGATCTTTCTTCGGTATGTTTAAGTGATGATCCGACGGTAAGCGAATCATTAATGTCTGGAGTTGATCTTGTCACATTTTCTGGAGATAAACTTTTAGGTGGCCCCCAAATTGGTGTTTTGGTCGGGAAAAAAGAAATTATAGACCTGCTTCGTACATATCCGCTTTTAAGAGCTCTTAGGGTGGATAAAATGACGCTGTGTGCGTTTGAAACGACTTTAAGACTTTATTTAAAAGGCGATGTTAATAAAATTCCTACTATTTCAATGGTAATGGAAACGGCAGAAGAACTAAAGTCTAGAGCTAATCTTTTATTAAGAAAAATGAAGAAAGAAATTAAAAAGATAAATATTAATTTTAATTTTCAACTTGATATAGTTGAGACAAGAGATACCGTTGGGGGTGGGTCGTTTCCGCAGTCTGTACTCAAGGGATATGGAGTCTCATTATATGCCCCAAGTTTGGGAAGTTCAGGTAATATTGCTCAATCTTTGAGAATGATGGATACCCCGATTATTGCTGGGGCATCAGAAGATAAGGTTGTCTTTCATGTGAGGACACTTAGAAAAAAAGATGAAATTTTTATCATAGATTCATTACTAAAACTTCTAAAAGGTAGAAATGAGTTTGCAGATGGAAGAGATTATAAAGAATAAAGAAGAATATCCCTTTGTATTAGGAACAGCTGGACATATAGATCACGGCAAAACGACTCTTGTTAAAATATTGTCGGGGGTTGATTGTGATCGTTTGTCTGAAGAGAAAAAACGTGGAATGACAATTGAACTGGGATTTGCTCCATTTACAATGCCCTCTGGCAAAGTAATAAGTATTGTAGATGTTCCAGGACATGAAAAATTTATAAGGCAAATGGTAGCCGGAGTTGCTGGGATTGATGCTGTTATGCTTGTTGTAGCAGCGGACGATGGTGTAATGCCACAAACTATAGAACACCTAGAGATATTAAGCCTTTTAGGAGTAAAAAGGGGAATAACTGTAATAAATAAGTGTGACCTAGTTGATGATGAAATGCTTGAATTGGCAAAAGAAGATGTGCGTGCTTTGCTAAAGGGGTCATTTCTTGAAAATGAGCCAATGGTTGCGGTCTCAGCTACCCAAAACATAGGCATTGATCTTTTGAGAGAGACAATACAAGAAATGGTTACATCTGCAGAACAAAAGGTAAAATTAGGTAAATTCTTTTTGCCCGTAGATAGAGTGTTTAAAATATCTGGTTTTGGAACCGTAGTTACTGGTACGGCAATTACTGGAACAATTACTGTGGGAGAAGAGCTTGAAATTCTTCCCAATTCGCAAGTTACGAAAGTTCGTTCACTACAGGTCCACAGTAATAATGTAGAAAGGGCTTTTTCTGGACAAAGAGTTGCTATAAATTTAACTAATATATCTGTTGATGATGTAAATCGCGGGGATGTCTTAACGTCTAAGGATTATTTTTTGCCTACAGATTGTATTGGTGTGAAGATTAAAGCACTGGCATCTTTAAAAAATCCTATAGAACACTGGCAGAGACTTAGATTGCATATAGGTACATCTGATGTTTTGGCAAGGGTTTCATTGTTTGACAACGGGAAGATTTTGCCTGGAGAAACAGCTATTGCTCAGCTAATTTTAGACGAGAAAATAACAGTCTCATCAGAGTCAAATTTTATATTGAGAAGCTATAGTCCATTAAAGACCATTGCTGGTGGAAAGGTTTTGTTGGCTAATAGTGTAAGGCCCAAAAGTAAGGAACAAAAATCTAAACTTATTAATTTCTTTACCTCACTTCCTTCTAGAGAAGATATGAAAGAATATATAACTTCGATTGTAAACTTTTATGAATTTATTTCCGCACAGTCATTGAAGTATATTCTTAACGATGATTTATTGAGTATAAGAGGTATTTTGTCATCATTGGAAATGAAAAACGAAGTTTGTGTTATCAGGACATCAGAACAGTATTATATCTCTATTGGTAGACTTGAGAATATGAGAAAGCGTATTGAAGACAGACTGAAGAAATTCCATTTAGAACATCCTGAAAGTAATGGACTTCCTGTAGATGAATTGTACAATTTAATTATTGTTGATGATAGTAAGATACTTAAAGCAATTCTCTCAATATTTGTAAAATATGAATGGTTTAATATCAGTAATAATAGAATATGCCTAAGAGATTTTAAAACGTTTGACTTGGAGTTGTTTATAAAAGAGGTAAATCTAGCAATAGACTTCATAAATAGCCAAGGGTATTCATTACCATCTATAAGAGAATTATCGAACAAACTTAACTTTGATGAATCTAAAACTAAGAGAATAATTTCTTATATGAGGGAACAACATATGATAGATATAATTTCTGATGGGCTTATATTTTCGAAGAAAAGTCAAGATGATTTATTGTTAATACTGAGAAATATAGAGGGAGAAATTACACTTGCAAATGTTAGAGATTTAACAATGAGTAGCAGAAAATATATTTTGCCTATCTTAGAGTTTTTTGATAGTAAGGGGCTTACTCATAGAGTTGGAGATAAACGAATATTATCAAATAAAAGTAAGTAAAAAATAGAATTATTGTTGTCTGTATCATTACATTTTAAAGTTATTGATATTAAAATTTAACCTTTACCTTGCTTTTTGTTTAAAAATGAGCTATAATGTTGTCATAAGTGAGGGGGTGTCGTGTATGGTGCATACAATTGACTCCATTAAGGAATTGGTGCTCCAACACAAAGGCTCCATGGTAAATTGTCGGGTGACAAACGGTCGCCGAAAGATGGAAGAACGTGTTGGTGTTATTAAAGAAACTTATCCGAGTTTATTCACAGTTTATGTTGAAGATCAGAATGCTATGGTTTCTTTTAGTTATGCTGATGTTTTGACTCACGAAGTAGAACTCCAGATTGTTTCGACTGGAGAGGCGCTTATCTAAGAAATTCAGAACTTCCCCGGTAAATCCGGGGTTTTTTTATGAGGTGTCGTGAATGAATAATACAATTTATTACTCTCCAGTGAAAATTAACCTAACGTTACGTGTCTTAGAAAAACTTGAAAATGGATATCACAACATTTATTCTCTTTTTTTAAAGAAAAAAGGGATAGAGGGGTTGACAATTCACCCCAGATACGGTGAAAATATAGCTGACATTTTAAAGGTTACTGGTGCTGAAATAAAAGGAGAAAATCTAATTACAAAGACACTTGCATATTTTAGGACACGTGGATACAATATACCACCACTAAATGTTGAACTAAGAAAAGAATTTCCAATGGGTAGTGGAATAGGTGCTGGAAGTGGTAATGCTGCGGCTCTTATCTCATGGCTTAAAATTAAATATTCTTTGGATATTTCTTTAGATGAAATATCAACATTAGGTTCTGATATAGCTTTTTTATCGAGTGAAAATAATATGTCAATCGTAACAGGAATTGGTGAAAAGTTGATGAATGTTGACCGTTCTATAGACCTATCTTGGGGATTAGTTTTCCCTGAATGGGGTTCTTCTACACCAAAAGCGTATTCGAAATTAGATAAGCTAAGATCTAATAAACTGTCAGAAGAATTTAATATAGAGAAATATATCGAAGAGGCTACAGTTATAACGGAAAATCTAAGTAAAAAGAATATTGTGGGGCTTTTACCTAACGATTTTTATAGTCCACTTCGTTCTGCTTATCCACAATATAAGATGGCTGAAAAAATTGCAGAAAAGAGCAACTTGCTTGCATGGGGGCTTTGTGGAAGTGGAAGCTCTTATTTTGTTTTATCTGATAACATTGATGTAATAAAAGAAACTATGGCCCGTTTTTCAAAAGAGAAATGGGTTAAACAGACAACGATACTGGAGTGATTGTTAATGAGAGGTCAGAGAACGGAAAGATTGGTTCGTCTTGCTGCAAAGTTTATGCTTTGTCCTTCAAAGCTAATTTCTTTAACAGATTTGGCGGGTAAATTTAATGTTTCAAAAACTGTAATAAGTGATGACGTAGAAGTTATAAATTCTGCAATGATGTCTGAGGGATTCGGACAAATGCAAGTTGATCGTGGGCGCAGTGGAGGAGCTAGATTTATTCCTCTTTGTACAAAAGAATATAGAAAAGAAATTTTGGATAACATTGCTGAAAAGTTGACAGATCCTGAACGTTATCTTCCTGGAGGGTTAATTTATTATAGTGATCTTATTTTTAACCCAGAAATTTCCCTGTCTTTGGGCTATGCAATGGCATCGTTATTTACGGAGACAGAGCCAGATGTTGTAATGACATCGGAAGTAAAAGGGATACCTGTCGCAATGTTCGCAGCATACGCATTAGGCGTACCTTTGGCTGTTTGTCGTTTCAGAAATAGAGCAAGTGATGGTTCTGCTGTTGGTGTCCATTATCCATGTGCTAATGGTGACGTAAAAACCATGTATATGGGGACTAGACAGCTTAAAAGGGGTTGTAGGGTTCTTGTCGTTGATGATTTTATGAGAGGTGGAAGTACTGCTTCGGGCATGTTGCTAATGGCGAAACAATTTGATGCTGAAGTTGCAGGGGTTGGCATCTTTATTGAATCAGAGGAACCTGAGAAAAAAGCAATACCAGAGTATCGTTCTCTTCTAACTTTATCACATAAAGATGGTTGTGCTAGGTTAAGAGTTACTGAAACATTTTAAAAAAATATAGTTGACTAAAATAAAAACATAGAGTAAAATCTTTCCCGTTAGAAAGAAGGTTGCACACATGACAGTAAAGGTTAATCTTGATGAGTGTATTGGCTGTGGTGTATGTGCTCAGTTCTGCCCCGAAGTTTTTAGTATGGACGAGAACGAAGGTAAATCACTAGTTGTCTCGCAAGAAGAAGTAGAAACTTTAAAAGAAGCTATTGAAAGTTGTCCTGTTTCTGCTATAATACTTAGCTAGTTGCTTTTGGGCCCATAGCTCAATTGGTTAGAGCTCCCGGCTCATAACCGGACGGTTTCAGGTTCGATTCCTGATGGGCCCACCATTTAAAGTTTAAGCCTCCACATTTGTGGAGGCTTTTTTTTATTTTATTGACACCCTTGTTTGTCTAAGATTTTCTTTGATGCAGAAACTAACTCCTCTTCTGAAGCAAGTTCTGATTCCAAAGTTAAAGTGCCAAAAGGTGATACTTTGATTGTTAATGATGAGCCTATAATTGGATGTTTCTCAAATGATGCAATGTAATGATATATCTTGATAGTTTTATATGTGGAACCATTTCCAAAAGGACCATCGTTGTTTATTGTTTCTAATTCATTTTGTTTCCAGTTTTTTTCTCCTAAGCCGCTAATCCATACTGCATTTAATTTAGTACCCCTATCAGTCCTGTATGATCTTTCAATCCAAAAACCCTTATTTCCTGAAACAGTTGTAATAGGAATTTCCTGTCTATGTTGACTTGTCCATGATTCTATTTCAGGTAAATAAATGATATCCTTTGCACAAATGGACAAGGGAAATATAAGAATGGAAATAATCACACACAACATAAAAAATAGTTTTCTCATAAAAGGGCTTTACCTCCGTACTCAATAAAGTATAATAGATAAGATTGATATTGTAATAATACGTTCTTATATTTTAAACTATAACACATAAATATAGATTTTTATGAGGTGAATATTAATTTGAAAAATTTTGCTGTAAGAATTTTTGGATGTCAAATGAACTCTTATGATGGAGATAGAATCAAAACGGCTTTAATACATAAAGGGTGGACTGAAGTTTCGGATGATACTGCTGATGTTGTAATTTTGGTTACTTGTAGTATTAGAGAGAAAGCAGAACAGAAGGTTGCTAGCGAGATAGGTAGATATCAAGTTCGTTATAGAAAAAACGAAGAACCCATGGTTGTTCTTGTGGGATGTATGGCACAACGTATAGGTATGGAAATGTCAAAGAAATTTCCCTGTGTGAAATTGGTCTCAGGACCAAGGCATCTTGGTCTTTTACCTGATGCAATAGAATTATTGAGACACGACAATGCTCCTATTTTCTTTATGGATAATGACCCAAGAGAGCTTATAGACTTAAATGTGCCACCTACAAGTAGAGAAAATCCATTTAAAGCATATGTAACTATAACGTATGGGTGTGATCGTTTTTGTACCTACTGCATTGTTCCATATGTACGAGGACGATTACAGTCACGTTCACATGAAGATATATTAGCCGAAATTTCTGTTCTAACAAAAGATAATACTCTTTCTGAAATTACATTATTGGGACAGAACGTGGATGCATATGGAAAAGATAGAAAAGATAACTATTCTTTTGCTAATTTGCTTGATGATGTATGTAAAATTGACAATTTAAAGAGATTGCGTTTTGCAACATCGCACCCTAAGGACTTTGACGAAGATATATTGGAAGTTATGTCTTCAAGAAAGCAAATTTGTCGTGCCATAAACCTTCCTGTGCAGTCTGGAAGCGATAGAATATTACAAGAAATGAATAGAGGTTATACTGCAGAACAGTATATGTCTCTTGTTAGAAAAATAAGAAGTGCTTTACCTAATGTCTCACTTACAACGGATCTGATAGTTGGCTTTCCAGGAGAAACAGAACAGGATTTTATGGATTCATATAACTTATTAAAAGAAATAGAGTTTGACATTGTTCATACTGCTGCATATTCACCTAGGGAAGGTACTAAAGCGGCTGTTATGCAAAATCAAATCCCTGATGAAATAAAATTTGAACGACTAAATAGAATGAATGATATGCAGTCTAGCCTAGCCCGTAATTTAAACGAGGAGTATGAGGGACGAATAGAAGAAATATTAGTTGATGGACCAGCACCAAAAGGTGGCGGATTGCTTCAGGGTAGAACAGTTTCTGATAAAGTTGTAATTATTAAAGGATCTAATGATTTGATAGGAAAATTTTTGAAAGTTAAAATAAAAAGAGGAAGTCATTGGTCGTTGTTAGGAGAAATAGTATAACAAGGAGGAAAACGATGAGAAACCCAAATAAAAGTGGTCTTTATTTGATATTAGGCGGAATTGCTTGTTTCCTGCTTGCAGTAATAATCCTACATTCTGTAAAGGGGAATTTTTTGCACGAAGAACCAGTTTTAAAGACAATTGATGTGACGTCAAACTCTCAAGACAATCAAGAGAGGGGGACTATAGAGAATAATAGATCATCAATCTCCAGTAATAGCATAGAAACCACTTCAGAAAAAACTTTGAATAAATGGATTGTCTATGTGAGTGGTGCTGCAGTTAATCCTGGTGTTTTTGAGGTTCCTGTGAACGCAAGGATATACGTTGCTTTGGGAAAGGCTGGCGGTTTTGCTCCTGAAGCAGACAAAGATGCAATAAATTTAGCTGGAATGCTTAGCGATGGAGCTCATGTAGTGGTACCTTATAAAAAAGAAAGTACTCCAACAATAAATACTGCTGATAAGAAAGTAAATTTAAGCCCAAAAATTGAACAGTCACAAGTAACTGGCGGACGCGTAAATATTAATATAGCTGACCTAGAAACACTAGTTAAATTACCTGGAATTGGAACTAAAACAGCTCAAAAAATAATTGACTATCGTAATGAGAATGGCCCATTTAAAGTTGTTGATGAGCTTCTTGAGGTAAAAGGTATCGGCGTAAAAAAACTTGAGGCATTAAAAGATCTTGTTTCAACGGAAAGATAATGAGTCGCCACTTTCTGTGGCGCCTGCTTTTACAATATTCTTGTTTATCAGTTTTGTAATATTGCTTCATGGTAAAAATGTACCTATTTTTATTAGTGAAACTGTTGCTTTTTTATTGTTTACATTCTTTATTTTGGGGGGAACTCCGTCAATAAAAAAGGGCTTTCCTTCAGTCTTTCTTATTTCTGTAATAATATCTTTACTTCTTTCAACTTTTATAATTTTAAGGATGAATGATTACCATTTGAACGGTGATGCAAATATAGAAATAGACGGGAAAATAGTATCTGTAAAGGATTGGAAGTGGCGCTGGGCATCTATAGTAAGTACAGATAGGGGAAAATTCGTAATATACACGCATAAAAGGGATTCTTTTACTCCTTTAGGTTTCTCAGTAAAAATTAATGGTTCATTAAAAGAGCTTAAGAGAATAAACAGACGAGACAGAACAAATAATAAATTTGATGAATATGTTTATTGGAGATCAAAAGGTGTAAAGGGTGAGATAGTAGTTAATGTCTTGAAAAGATTATCTCCGCCAAGTCTTTTTTATAGAGTTAGAAGTAATTTAGAAAGAATGATAAAAGAAGAATTACCACCCAATATGTCACTGTATGTCCAAGCCTTAATATTAGGTAATAGAGACAAAAAAATAGCTTCTGTTAATAAAAGAACTGGTACTATACATTTGCTTGCTGTTTCAGGATTCCATGTGGCGATATTAGTTGCTTTGTTATCTCTAATTCTAAAAAAAGGGAAAAGAAGAATTATAATAGTTAGTTCGCTGATGTGGCTATATATAGCTTTGTCTGGTTTTTCTCCTGGTGGAGTTAGAGCTGCTTTTATGATGCAAATATATCTCTTAGGTGCTTTTTTAGGAGAACCTAATAATGCGTTTAATGGAATATCTATTGCTTCAATTATAATGTTACTTCATAACCCATGGATCTTTTTTGATATAGGATGGCAACTTTCAGTTTCGTCAGCCTTGTTTATATGTGCTATCTCTCATGTTTCAAAGAAACTTTTTGCAAAAACAATTATTCTAACAGTGTTAGTTTGGTTTATGAGTATATCTTTAGTACTTTACAATTTTGGTGAGTCATATTTAACAGGTATTTTTATGAATATTTTTGCTATACCAATTTTTTCTATTTTGTTTCCAATAATGTTACTTTCAACGCCTTTGATCATATTAAAAATTCCATTAATATCAACATTTTTATCAACTCCTATAGAAAATTCTTTAGATCTATGGGAGTGGATATCAGAGGTTGTAATAGTTATATTCCCATATAAGCTACAATTAACGGTACCATTATTAACTCTGTCGATTTTTTTATTTTTTATAGCGTGTTCATTTGGTTCGGGAATAAAAATAAAAAGGGCTTTCATAATTAGTTCGCTATTTACAATATTAATGTTGTGTTTTATATGTGTTTAGATGTAAAATAAGTTGTTATGCATTTTTGTAATAAGAGATATGAAGGTGAAATAATGCTACTAGTACTCGATGTAGGAAACACAAATACAGTGATGGGAATTTACTCAAAAGGAGAACTAATAAAACATTGGAGGCTTACTTCTCACAAGCAAACAGCAGATGAGGTAGGTTTTATGATTAATGGATTTCTAAATTCTTCTAATATACAAAAAAATGATATTAAAGCTGCTATATATGCAAGTGTTGTCCCTTCCCTTGACGAAATGTTTTTGGTTGGTGTTAGAGAATATATAGGTATTGAGTGTATAAGAATAAATCAACAGTCACTAAATTTGGGATTTGATATAAAGATAAAAAGTCCTGCAACTCTTGGCGCAGATAGATTGCTTAATGCTATTGCTGGTATACATAAATATGGATATCCTTTGATAATTGTAGATTTAGGTACTGCAATTACCTTGGATGTGATTTCTCCCGATGGGTCGTATCAAGGTGGCGTTATAGCCCCTGGAATGGAATTAGGTCTTGATTCATTATTCTCAAAAACAGCAAAATTACCTCAGATTTCTCTTGACTCATGTCCTCGTTATATAGGCACAGATACGACAGAAGCAATTCAAGCTGGTATTGTTTTAGGATCTGTTGGTATGATAGATTCATTGTTACGTGGCGTTTTTAAAGAACTTGGAGTAGAAAAATGTCCCGTCATTGCTACAGGTGGTCATGCTAAGATACTTACGTCATATTCTGAAATAGTAAAACAGGTCGATCCTTGGCTAACTTTAGACGGAATGAAAATTATATATGAAAAAAAATTATACAAAGAATAATATAGATTTATATAATAAAAAAGAACAAAGTGGTGAATTTTTTGTCACAATTAATATCTAAATTAGATCCAGTTGTACCGGGTTTTCCTAAAAAAATTGGTGGAGTTACGGTAAATAATCCTGTTTGGCTTGCTCCATTAGCTGGAATAACCTTTGCGTCACTTCGTGGTTTTTACAAAGAGCTTGGTGCTGGATTGGTACATACTGAAATGGTAAGTGCTCTGGGTCTATATCACAATGGGAGAAAAACAAAAGAACTCCTGTATGGAGATGAATCTGAAAAGCCTGTTGTTTTACAGCTTTTTGGTTCAAATGCAAGTGATATCTCAAGAGGGGCAGAGATAGCACTGAAACTTCGCTTTTTTGATGCTTTGCAAGTAAATATGGCCTGTCCAATGCCGAAGGTAACTAAAAAAGGTAGTGGCTCAAAACTTATGGAATTCCCTGACGAAGCAGCTCGTATAATTTATGATTTAAAAAAATTCGGATTACCTGTTTGGTCGAAAATTAGGTTGATTTCTTCTGATGACACGTCTAGTACACATAAATTTTGTGAAAAACTGTTTAATTCTGGCTGTGATTACATATTTGTCCATGGAAGAACTCCAGCACAGAGATACGAGGGTATGTCATCAAGAGAAAAAGTTGGTGAAATAGCAAATAGATTTAATGGATTAATAGGTGGAAGTGGAGACTGTTACACCCCTGAAGATTTTGAAGAATACCTCAATCTTGGATGTACTTCTGTTTTAGCCGCACGTGGAATACTGAAAGATGTATTTATGATTCCAAAAACACTTAAAAAATTGGGCGCAGATATTGATACTCAATTTATAGAACCAGACGACGATTTTCAATCGGAGTTACTTCTAAAATTAGGAAGAAAAATTTGTAAAGTAGAGGGAGAATCTTTCGCCCTTGTCATTTCAAGAAGGATGATGGCTGCTTTATTTAAAGGATTTCCTGGGGCATCTCAGTTTAGAAGAAAAGGCGCAATGCTCCGTTCTTGGGAAGAAATGGAGTTGCTCATTGAAAATAGAAAAGAAATTCTAACTGAATCATATACAGAATATAAAAAAGAGGAAGATCCTATATAACTATTGTGGATTTTAAAGATTGACTAAATAGCATTAATAGAAAGAGGAAGTGATTGTTTTGTCAGAAGAAGCAAAGAATAACAAGCAACCTAACGTTATGCCGGAGGAAGAAATCTTTCGCCAGAGAAAAGACAAACTCAATAGATTGAGAGAAGAGGAAAATTTTGATCCATTTATGAATGACAAATGGGATACAGAAGCTAACCTTGGAGAAATTAGAGAAAAGTTTGATTATCTCAAAGAAGAAGAGTGGGCAGAAGATGAAATAAAAACAGCTGGTAGGGTTATGGTGTTGCGTAGACACGGCAAAACAGCCTTTATTACATTTGAAGATGAAGAAAATCGAATTCAGCTATGTTTCCAGTTTGATGTACTAGGAGAAGAAAGATATACCTTTTTTAAAAAATGGGTTGATGCAGGTGATTTTCTCGGAATTGTAGGAGTACCATTTAGGACACAAAGAGGAGAACTAACTCTTTCCATTAGAAGTTTTAACATACTTTCAAAAGCATTGCGCCCCATGCCTGAAAAATGGCATGGACTAAAGGATATGGAAGTTCGCTACCGCCAAAGATATGCTGATATGATTGCAAACCCAGAAGTAAAAGACACATTTAGAAAACGGACAAAAATAATACAAACGTTCAGAAAAATATTGGACAATCATAACACTCTTGAGGTGCAGACTCCTATATTGTCCACAATAGCAGGTGGAGCTAATGCCAGACCTTTTATAACACACCACAATACTCTTGATATTGATATGTATTTGCGTATTGCTACTGAATTACATCTAAAGAGACTTGTTGTTGGAATGCTTGGTCGTGTATACGAAATAGGCCAACAGTTCAGAAATGAAGGAATGGACCAAAAACACAATCCAGAATTTACATCACTTGAAGTTTATTGGCCATATTCAAATTACGAAGATATGATGAATCTTGCAGAAGAGATACTTGTTGCGTGTGCAGACGAGACGGGGAGTCGCGTAATAAACTATCAGGGAACAGAAATAAATCTAAATCCACCATTTAGACGTGCAACTATGACAGAGCTTGTAAAAGAGTATACTGGTATTGACTTTGAAGCGATAACTGATGAAGAAGCTCGTAAAGAAGCAACATTACGTGGGTTACAAATAAAGCTTTCAGATACAAAGTTCCATATTTTACCGATTTTCTTTGAAGAATATGTAGAAGAAAAACTTATACAGCCAACATTTGTACTAGGGCATCCTACTGTAATTTCCCCACTGTCAAAACGTAACAAAGATAATCCTGATATAACAGATAGATTTGAATTATTTATCAATTCATGGGAACTTGCAAACGCTTTTAGTGAACTTAATGACCCAATTGACCAACGCGAACGTTTTGTGCAGCAGGCAAAACTAAGGATGGAAGGTGACGATGAATCACATCCATTTGATGAGGACTTTGTAAATGCACTTGAATATGGAATGCCTCCAACTGGTGGTATGGGGATTGGTATTGATAGAACTGTAATGCTTCTAACAGACTCAAAAAGTATTAGAGATGTAATCCTTTTCCCAACGATGAAACCTAAAGAGTAAGGTGAAACTTTATGGATGTTACTGAAAATCTAAAAGAAAAAATAAAACTTTTAAGAGAAGAAATTAGTTATCATTCAAAGCTATACTATGATAACGATTCTCCTGAAATAACTGATTTTCAGTATGATTTACTAGTTAGAGAATTACAAAATTTAGAGAAAGAAAACCCTGAATTTCAAGACAATAATTCTCCTACAAATAGAATCGGAGGCGGTGTGCGAGAACAGTTTTCAAAAGTTTCTCACCTCATTCCGATGATGAGTTTGGAAAACGCTTTAAATAGGGATGAGCTTTCGTCTTTTTACAAGAAATTATCAGTAGTAACTTTAGACGTAAATATTCCTGTCGTTTGTGAACCGAAAATAGATGGCTTAGCTATATCGCTACTTTACGAAAATGGAAGATTTGCAAGTGCTTCCACCCGAGGAAATGGTTATATAGGTGAAGATGTTACAAGAAATGTCACGAAAATCAAAGGGTTACCATTGCAACTGAAAGAGATAATTCCAGGTAACTTTGAGGTTCGCGGTGAAGTGTGCATGGATAAGAAAAGTTTTGAGGCTTTAAATTTGCAAAGGGAGGAAGAAGGACTTTCTCTCTTTGCAAATCCAAGAAATGCAGCAGCAGGTAGCCTTCGACAACTAGATCCTAAGATAACTGAAGAAAGAAATTTAAAGATATATCTGTATCAAATTGTGAATCCTCAAAAGATCGGCATACAAACACAAGCTGATATGTTGTCATATATAGATAAACTTGGTTTGCCAATGCAGGGAGAACAAAGACTTTGTTCTACTGAAAAGGAGTTACTTTCCTATATTGATTTTTGGTCATCCAAACGATTTGAACACCCAATAGACACAGATGGTGTTGTTGTAAAGGTAAATGATATTTCTATAAGAGCATTTTTGGGTGAAACAAACAAAGCCCCTAAATGGGCGATAGCATTTAAGTTCCCACCAGAGGAAAAAATAACAAAAGTGCTTGATATCGATGTTACTGTGGGAAGGACAGGTGTTTTAACTCCGACTGCAATACTTGAACCTGTTCAACTTTCAGGCACAACAGTACAACGTGCTAGTTTACATAACAATGATGAAATACTGAGGAAAGACATTAGAATTGGGGATTACGTTCGAGTTAGAAAAGCTGGAGAGATTATTCCAGAAGTGCTGGCCGTAGATATACTAAAAAGAGGTCTTGATTCTATCCCATATAAATTTCCAGCTAAATGTCCAGTATGTGGTACAGATGTTATCCGGATTGCGACTGAAGTTGCAGTTAAGTGCCCGAATATGTCGTGCCCAGCTCAAATCAAAGAAAGAATAGCATACTTTTCTTCAAGACAAGCCATGGATATTCGTGGCTTAGGCGGGAAAATTTCGGAACAACTTATAAACGCAGGGCTTATACAGAATATATCTGATTTGTATTATTTGGATGAAGATTCATTAAAAAAGCTTGAACGATTTGGGGAAAAATCTATTGCAAACTTATTACAATCAATAGAAAATTCAAAAAAAAGAAATCTACATTTTTTAATAAATGCACTTGGCATCCCAAATATTGGTGAGAAAACTGCTGATGACCTAACTAAAAGATTTAAATCACTAAAAGAGCTTTCTTATATATCTGTTAATTCACCCGAAGTCTTAGAATTGATGGATGGTATCGGACCGATAATTGCAGATTCACTAAAAAAATACTTTTCAGAAAAGCATAATATTGAAATTATCAAAAGATTAGAAGATGCCGGGGTAACAACTACGGTCGATAAAAATTCTATAAATTCAAATGAGCTCAAATTAAAAGACATGAAATTTGTTCTTACAGGAGAATTATCAATGTCGAGGAACACAGCTACAGAAAAGATACGTATGTTTGGCGGAGATGTTATCTCTTCTGTATCAAAAAAAATTGATTATGTTGTTGTTGGAAATAATCCGGGTTCTAAGTACGATAAAGCTATATCACTTAACCTGAAGATAATTAACGAAGAAGAATTTCTGAACTTAATAAGTTAAAACAATATGCATTAATATATTCTGCCAATATGGGGGGAATTTTTACAATGATAAAAAAAATGGTAATGGACGAAGATCGTCTAAAAGAGGTACTTGGATTTGCAAAAATTGGTTTGCCTGAAGAGGAGTTTCCTGAAGTTCTTGAACGAGTAAATGCTGTATTACGTATGTGTGATGATATGCAAGAATTAGATCATGACAACGTTGCTCCATTTGAATGGGATGTAAAGAAATTGCCAGTTCTTAGGAAAGATGAAGCCGTTGTATGGAATGGAAGAGACGAATTCTTAAATAAAGCACCAATTAAAGATGGCGATTTTCTCAGAGTTCCGAGAATAATATCCTTAAGTGCAGATTCTTCCGAAGATGAGTTTGGGGAGGACTAATGATGGATTTTTATAGACTATCTGCGACTGAAATTGCAAAAGGTGTAAAAGAAAAAAGATGGACAGCAGAAGAAGTGCTTTGTTCTTTTATTGAAAGAATTAAAAAATATGACAAAGAAATTAATTCGGTTGTTCTGCTTACGGAAGACATAGCAATTAAACGGGCAAAAAAAATTGACTCCGATATTACAAATGGACGAAATCCAGGCTTATTGTCTGGTGTACCGTTTTTAGTAAAGGATAATTTTTGTGTAAAAGATATAAAAACGACCTGTTGTAGCAAAATGCTAGAGGACTGGGTCCCTAGTTATACTGCAACTGCCGTTGCTAAAATGGAAGAGGCTGGAGCTATCTTTTTAGGAAAAACAAATATGGATGAATTTGCTATGGGGAACTCAACAGAATCATCAATATTTGGTGTTACATCTAATCCTAGAGATTTATCTAGAGTATCTGGTGGAAGTTCTGGCGGTGCTGCTGCTGCTGTTGCCGCAGGCTTTGCTCCTATTTCATTGGGAAGTGATACTGGCGGTTCTGTTCGTCAACCTGCTGCATTTTGTGGAGTTCAAGGTTTTAAACCCTCTTATGGTCAAATTAGCCGCTATGGTGTAATTGCTTATGCCTCTTCTCTTGATCAGGTTGGTATAATTTCTAGATCAATTGAAGACCAAGCTTTAGTTATGGAAGTAATTGCTAAAGAGGACAGTAATGACACAACTTGTGACGGATACATTCGTACTCCATTTATAAACAACAATGCAAATTTTGAAGATTTAAAAGGTAAAAAGATAGGGATTTTGAAGGGCTATGATACGAGTATTGTTGATCCTGCTATAGTTGATGCACAGAACAAAACAATCGAAATATGCAAAAATCTAGGTGCTGAAATTATTGAAGTTGAACTTCCAATAGCTAAAAAGCATTCTGTCGCATGTTATTACATGACAGCATTAGGTGATGCAAGCTCAAAATTGGCCTGCTACGATGGTATGAGATATGGCTATCATTCAGATGGCAAAAATTTGAATGAGATGTACAGAAAAACGCGCAATATAGGATTTGGCAAAGAAGTTCGCCATAGAATCTTAATAGGAACATGTATTCTTACAAGAGGATTCTACGATAACTACTATGTCCCAGCTATGAAGGTAAGGCAAATGATTGCTGATGAATATAAAAATATATTTAGCAATATTGATGCAATTGTGATGCCTATTACAGCATCTGTTGCTTTCCCCAAAGGATATGTTGAACAAGATAAAATAAAGAGTTATCTTAGTGATGCCTTTACAGCAACAGCAAATTTGGCAGGACTTCCTAGTATAAGTTTAAATATATCAAAAAATGCAGATAATTTACCAGTCAATGTCCAGTTGATCGCATCACGTTTTGATGATAATAAATTAATCTCAATTTCAAAAGTTATTGAAAAAGAAATTGGTGTGCCTTGTGTAGCGAATATAACAGGACAGGAGGAGAAAATGTAATGAAGAGACCTGTCGTAATAGGATTAGAAATCCATCTTCAGTTGAAAACTAAAACTAAAATATTCTGTAATTGTTCGACAGATTATATAGGTGCAACCCCGAATACAAATGTATGCCCAATCTGTTTAGCTGTGCCAGGAACGTTGCCATTGCTTAATTCACATGCGGTGGAACTAGCAGTAAAAATGGGGTTGGGGTTACACTGTGAAATTGCAGATAATACAAGATTTTACAGAAAACATTATTTTTATGCTGACTTGCCTAAAGCGTATCAGGTAACTCAATATGAAAACCCGATAGCACTTGGTGGTTATGTAGATATAATTGTTGATGGAGTTTCAAAAAGAATAAGATTGAATCATTTGCACTTAGAAGAGGATGCAGGTAAACTTGTACATCCAACTTCAGACGGACGTCTATCTGGAGCTTCCTACTCTTTAGTTGACTACAACAGAGGTGGCACACCTCTCTCGGAAATTGTTTCTGAACCAGACATGAACTCAGCTGCTGAGGCAATAGCATATATAACTCAGATAAGACAGCTTGCAAGATATTTAGGTGTTTCTGATGGAGAGATGGAATCTGGATCATTAAGAGTTGATGTAAATGTCTCTCTATCAAATCCTGATGGTTCCTTGGGTACAAGAGTTGAGATAAAAAATATTAACTCATTAAAATCAATTGAACGTGCACTTGATTATGAAATTTCAAGACAAAATTCTTTGCTTGACCAAGGAAAAGAACTAATCCAAGAAACAAGAATGTGGGATGATGCTTCAGGTGTAACTCGCTCAATGAGGACAAAAGAAGGAGCGAGAGACTATAGATATTACTTAGAAATGGACTTAGCACCAATTGAAGCAAAGCCTGAGTATGTCGACAGAATTAAAAAGGACCTACCAGAAATGCCTTGGGATAAAAGAGATCGTTTTATCAAACAATATTCATTGCCATTTGAAGAAAGTGCCCAGATTACGGAACAAAGAGAATTAGCTGATTATTTTGAGAAAGCTATCTCTCATGGAGCTTCACCTACAAGATGTTCTAACTGGATTCGTACAGAAGTGCAACGATTAATGCGTGAAAATAATCTAGATATCAACTCTTTTGAAATTACACCTGAAACTTTAGGACTACTAATTTCTAAAATTGATAAAAAAGATTTGTCTAATACACAAGCAAAAGATGTCTTTAATAAAATGTTTGTAGAAAAAATTTCAATAGATGAAGCGATTAAATTATGTGGAGTTTCTGAGGGACGTTTGACAGGGAATTCAATAATAGCGGTAATTGAAAAGATTTTTGATGATGAAATACAGACAGTAGAAATAATACGTTCTGGTCAAGATAAAAAAGGCTCGAAACAAAAATTCCTTCAAGGATTAGTGATGAGAGAGACAAGGGGCTCAGCTGACCCACGTGAAGTAGCTGAACAACTAGAAAAATTATTACAAAAATAAGATACCCCAAACAGTGAATTTTTAAAAATTCACTGTTTTTTTTATAACGATTGACTTATATGTATAAATAGAGGTATCATCAACACGTTGTGATATGTTTCTACATGATTTTATATGTTTCTGAATAAGTATAGATTAATTTTTTGTATTAATATATAAATATCAGAGGAGTGAAATGCATGGGGACACGTAAGCCAGAGGACATTCGTAGTATCGCACTTATTTCACACGGAGGAGCGGGGAAGACTTCGCTCAATGAGACATTTTTGTTTGATACTGGTTTAATTACTAGAATGGGACGGATTGAAGACAAAAACACCGTTTCAGACTTTGACCATGAAGAACAAAAAAGAGGCATATCTATTAGTACATCCCTTTCAACAATTCCATATAGAGATAAAACTCTCTATATTCTAGACACACCAGGGTTTGCAGACTTTGTAGGAGAACAGAGATCTTCTATGAGAGTTGCTGATGGTGCTTTAGTGCTTGTAAATGCTACAGCCGGTGTAGAAGTTCAAACGCAGTCAGTTTGGGCTTTCGCCGAAAATTTTGAAACTCCCGCCATCTTTTTCGTTAACAAATTAGATAGAGAAAATACTAACTTTGATAGTGTTGTTGAAGATATTCAAAACAATATATCAGAGAAAGCTGTCCCTCTTTTCTTACCGATAGGTTCTGAACAGAACTTTAAGGGGATAGTAAATGTGCTTTCTAAAAAAGCATATATGTATAAAGGTGATGGTTCTAAAAATTTCACAGAAACCGATGCTCCTGCTGATATGACAGATTCAATAGATGCTGCAAGAGGAACACTTGTAGAGCGTTTGGTTGAAACAGATGATGAAATGATGATGAATTATCTTGATGGGAAAGAGTTTGAAACAGAAGAACTACTAAGTGTTCTGCGTAAGGCTATATGTAAAAGAACACTCTTTCCAATAATGCCTGGTTCCGCAACATTGAACATAGGTATTGTCCAATTATTGGATATAATTGTTGAATACATGCCTTCTCCTAAGGATATGCTCAACAGAGCAGCACTAAATGGAGATGAAGTTGTAAATATACCACCTAACGAAGATGGACATTTTCTAGGCTTTGTATTTAAAGTTATGGTTGATCCATATGTAGGAAAATTATCTTTTGTAAAAGTTTTCTCTGGAAAACTACAAAGTGACCAGACAATATATAATGTATCAGAAGATATAGATGAGCGAGTCGGTGGATTTAGACAGATGCTAGGGAAAGAAAGTGCTGAAGTCAAAGAAATTATATTAGGTGACATAATAGCAATCCCTAAATTAGAAAGTACTGTTGCTGGTGATACAATCGGCATTAAGGGAGAAAAGTTGAAATTTAGGACAATACAGTTCCCTAAACCTGTTTACAGTGTTGCTGTTTTCCCAAAGAGCAGAGCAGATGAAGATAAGCTTGGAAATGCTATAACAAAAATGTTAAAAGAAGATAGGACACTCTCTTTCCATAAAAACCCAGAAACAAATGATGCTGTATTATCCGGAATGGGTGATATGCATTTGGATATAATGCTATCAAAAGTAAAAGAGAGATATAAGGTTGATTTGGAAACTAGAACTCCAAAGGTACCTTATCGTGAAACAATAAAGAAAACTTCAAAAGCACAAGGTAAACATAAGAAACAATCTGGCGGTAGAGGACAATATGGAGATGTTTGGTTTGAATTGGCACCACTAGATAAAAACAAAGGAATTGAATTTATTGATAAAATTGTTGGAGGTGCAGTTCCCAAAAACTTTATCCCAGCTGCAGAGAAGGGGCTTAGAGAAGCTGCTTTACGAGGTTATCTAGCTGGTTACCCAGCAACTGACTTTTCGTGTACCATATATGATGGTTCGTATCATGATGTTGACTCTTCTGAAATGGCTTTTAAAATTGCAGCATCAATTGCATTTAAAAAAGCGTTTGCAGAAGCAAAACCAATATTAATGGAACCTGTAATGAATGTTGAAGTTGTTGTTCCTGAAAGTTGCTTGGGTGACGTAATGGGAGATTTTAATAGTCGACGCGGAAGAATAATGGGTATAGATAGCGAAGGTAAATTACAAATTGTAAAAGCACAGTGCCCTCTTTCGGAGATGTTTAGATATGCTATTATCCTTCGCTCAATGACTTCAGGTCGAGGTTCTTTCTCAATGGAATTTGCTCACTATGAAGAAGTACCTGTTGAAATATCAAAGAAGATAATTGAGGCTGCTGAGAAAGAAAAGGTAGCTGAAGAGGAATAATTTGTAGTTATACAAAAAAATGAGAAGCTCTAAGTGGAGCTTCTCATTTTTTTTGTATATTATAAAAATCAAATAAAGTATATAGAGTCAAATAATGAAATATAAACTTATGTGACAAAATAAATAGGAAAAAGTGTATAATATAACTAGAATATTTTGGAGGTGCACCAATGGATAAAAAAACATTAGATGTAATAAAGATAATGCAACGTAATGAAATCACTGAACATATGATATATGCGGATTTGTCAAAATTAATTAAAGGGCATAATTCAGAAGTTCTTGACAAGATTTCAAAAGAAGAAAAAAAACACGCAGCAATATGGTCTAAATACACCAATCAACATTTTCACCCTAGTCTAATTAAAATTTATTTCTACAGAATTTTGGCATTTGTTTTTGGTTTAACATTTGTAATAAATCTAATGGAAAGTGGAGAAGAGAATGCCCAGGATATTTATTCTTCCATAGCCAATGACGTACCAGAGGCATTATCTATATATAAAGACGAACAGTTACATGAAGCTGAATTGATTAACTTAATTGACGAAGAGAGACTCAAATACATTAGTTCTATGGTTCTAGGTTTAAATGATGCTCTTGTTGAACTTACAGGAGCCCTAGCAGGATTTACATTTGCTTTAGGTAATACCTCGACAATTGCAATGGCTGGTTTTATTACAGGTAGTGCTGCGACACTTTCTATGGCAGCTTCTGAGTACCTATCTAAAAAAAATGATCCTAATGAGTCGCATCCTTTTAAAGCTTCAGTTTATACAGGTATTGCATATATGTTGGTTGTTACAATGCTATTAATCCCATACTGTCTATTTACATCGCCAGTTTTTGCACTTATTGGATGCCTTTTTAATGCAGCACTTGTAATACTACTATTTACTTTCTATGTTTCAGTTGTTAAAAAAGAAAAATTTGCGCCTGCTTTCTTTGAGATGATACTTATAAGCTTTGGAGTTGCGGGTTTCTCTTTCTGTATAGGTTTGTTAGCACGATTTTTTCTAGGTATAGATATGTAATTTTTCTGTAATAAAAATTTTTGAGAGATAGGAGAATGTAAATGTCTATAACAGTATATACTTTACCAACATGACCACATTGTATAAAAGCGGAAGAGTTTCTTTCGTCTCTAGGTGTACCCTTTGATATAAAAGATATATCAAAGGATAAAGAGTTTGCAATGTATATAATAAAAAAAACAAGGCAAATGGGAGTTCCTGTCATCGAAATTAATAATAAATTTGTTATTGAATTTAATGAGGAAAAAATAAATAGCATCCTATTAGAAGAAAAAATAATTTAATAAATATTTTTTTATAGGAGGTGAGATTCAAATGACAAGAGGTAAAATTAAGTTTTCTTTTGGCGCATCACTAAAGAATTTTACTATAGAATCTCTTAGATTAAAGGAAAATTATGAAGAACATTGTAAAGAGATAGCATCAATTTTTGCGAATATGACCTCAAGTGACTTTGGCTTCGGTTGGCTCTCTCTCCCTTATTCTAAAACGGATGAAATAAAAAAAATTGCAAGTAGATTAAAGGGATATGATTCTGTAATTCAAATTGGAATTGGCGGATCTGCCCTAGGAAACTTAATGTTAAAAGAGATGTTTTGTGGAGTCTACCCAAATGAAAAATCCACAGAATTTCCTAAGTTTTACGTTGCGGATAACCCTGATCCAGATAAAATCAATGAATTATGGAGTCTAGTTAAAGACGTAAAAACGGCATTAATTGTAGTAAGTAAATCTGGAAACACAGCCGAGACTATGTCGCAGTTTCTTTGGTTTCTGGATAAATTTGAGCGGGAAAATAAGAACATTCAAGATAGCATTGTAATTATAACTGATGAGAACAACGGTGTCTTACGTCGTTTTGTTGAAGAGACATCTTGTGACTCGCTGGTTATCCCAGAATCTGTCGGGGGGAGGTATTCTGTCCTTTCTGCTGTTGGGCTACTCTCAGCTTCAATTCTTGGCATTGATATTGACGCTCTTCTACTGGGAGCAAAAGAAATGAAGGAAAAGCTAGAGTCATCATTTTCTATTGAAAATAACCCAGCATGGTTCTTAGCTTCTTTGTGTCTATATCACGATAAAATAGGACGGCCAATGCTTGTTACAATGCCTTACTCAAGTAATATGTCCTACTTCTCTGAGTGGTATGCACAGCTTTGGGGTGAAAGTCTTGGTAAAAAATTTCGAGGCACAACTCCTGTTAGAGCATTGGGTGCGATAGATCAACATTCTCAAATTCAATTATATACTCAAGGACCGGATGATAAATTTTTTATCATATTTACCGTAGAGACAAAGAAAACATTGCTCTCTATTCCTTTATCTAAAAGAAAATCCTTATTGCCACTCTCATATATGAGTGGATGTGATTTTGGTAATCTGTTGAACCTAGAAGCGTTTAGTAGTGCAGCAAGTATTGCTAAGGCGGGTAAACCGGTTGTCTTAATAAATATTCCAGAATTATCTCCACAATTTGTAGGTGAATTAATATTTTTCTGCGAATATTTAACTGCTTTTGTGGGATACCTGATGGGAATAAATCCGTTTGACCAACCTGGTGTTGAACAGGGGAAAAATTACACCTACGGTTTGCTAAGAAGAGAAGGATATAATGCTGAAGAACAAGAAGCTTCTCAATGGAGTTCTTTGATTTCTCAAAATGAAATTTATATTTAAATTAAAATTAGCACAAAAGAACCTGTAAAAATGCAGGTGCTTTTGTGCTAATTCGATATTTGTAATTCTATAAATTGTCCCTGCAAATTCCAACTTTTTTCTATGATATTGGCTGTTTCACCATGTTGTTTCCATGGCAACATATTTGCTTCTCCAAAAGCATCTACAATCGCAATAAATCTTGACCCACTATCATCAATGTATAGGTACACTCCCTCTGGTTGTTGTTTTGCCATTTGGCTACCTCCATCAATTCTAACTTTTAGAAAAAATTAAATGTATATTATACGAAATAATTTCAATAAAAATGCTAAGAAGAATAATGCCCTTTCCATACTATATTCATATAGTTTTCTGGATCAGTATCTCCCTCAGTAGAAAAAAGGAGAACTCTAGCTGTGTTATCAAGTTTTAAATAATCTCTGAGTTTATTAAGTCTCGGATCAGTCATTATTTGATATAAAGTCCCTAATGGTAGAGAGCCTGATTCTCCAGAGATAATCCTTTTGTCATTGCTAATTGGCGAGGATAAAATCCTTATCCCATTTGCACTTACCCAATCTGGTAATGATACAAAAACGCATACATGTTTCTGTAATATCTCCCAAGCAACAGGATTGACCTCACCACAGGCTAATCCTGCCATAATAGTATCCATGTCAGTCCTAACACTAATCAGTTGGTGATTCGGTGTTAAACTTGATCTATAAATGCAATTAGCTTTATTTGGTTCAACTATTATAAACTTAGGGGTATTCTCTGAATATATATTTCTAAAATATTCAACAATGCTCCCTGCAAATGAACCTACTCCTGCTTGTAAAAATATATGGGTAGGTTGTCTCTCATTCAAATTATTAATTTGAGCATTTGCCTCATGAGCCATTGTTGTATAGCCTTGCATTATTGATTGAGGTATTTCTTTATTCATTCCCTCAATGCAAGTATCCTGTAAAAATATACCATTTTTATCTGTTTTTGATAAGGCAAAAGCTTTTAATACACATTGATCGTAATTTAAACTTTCTGTATATACGCAAGAATTTTGTGACTTTATATTATTTATGCGAGTTTGAGTTGTACCTTTAGGAACTAATACAACAGAATTTGCTCCCAACAAACGAGCAAACCATGCAACTCCTCTACCGTGGTTGCCGTCAGTTGCAGTATAAAATGTTATTTTTGAAAGGGATTCTTTTGTGGCATTGTTATATAAAGCTTCAAATCGTATTGGGCTAGTTATATTAAATCGTGATGTCAATTCCTTGGCTATAGCAAAAGAACATCCTAATGATTTAAATGAATTAAGCCCAAACCGATAAGATTCATCTTTTACAAATATCCTTGAAAGGTTAAGCTTTTTTGCTAAACACGATAAATCTACAAGGGGTGTTTTATTATACCCTGGTATACTTAAATGAAACTCATGACTTTGTCTGATGCTTTCTTTTGTTATAAAAGGTGAAACAGTGGAAGCAGAATTATCCTCAATATTATTTATGTTCCATTTTATTTTATCTTCAAGATTTTTCATTTCCATCCCGCCTTACAAATTCAATAGTAGTATTATACATTATGCTTGATGAGAAAATCGATTTTTTTACATAGAGTATAAAAACTAGAGAAAGTTAGGTATGTTAAATGCAGAAAAAATCCATTTTTAATAAAATAATGAGAAGTATTTGATAAAGGAATTAGTTTGACTAGTTGTGTTTTTGGCAAAAATAAATATATAAATAGATAAAATCAATCTTTAGGGAGAATGAAAGTCCTGTTTATCACAGGATATTAATATATTTGGGTTCAACTATCTAATATCAAATGGTCCATGAGGTAAAATTTAGAGGTTCTATTGATACGTATAAGCCTATAACAGGACTTAAAGAGTACATGTGCTTATTTATATATTATCCTTGGTATATTATTTTTCTTATTTGTATGGATTTTTGGTGAGTAATATTGTAGTTAAATATCTAGAAGAAGGTGACGCTTATGTTAGAATTACGTGATATTGATGTGGCTGTATATGCTGCAGGGCACAATAATTTAACGGAAGAGTTATCTGATAAAGAGTTCAAAGAAGAAGATTTTGATTATGATCTAGAGGACCACACAGTTAAAAATGTCATCCTTTTTCTTGTCTCTTTAAGTATAATTTTTATTGTTTTTTTCGAATAGAAAATAAGTTGAAAGTCGCTCTTAGGAGTGGCATATAACTTATTTACAAACAGCAAAAAGCCCTGTTTGTCACAGGGCTTTTATATATATGCTTTGAACCATTTAATATTAAGTGGTGGGAGATAAAGGAATCGAACCTTCGACAGCCACCGTGTGAGGATGGAGCTCTACCTCTGAGCTAATCTCCCATGAACAATTGAAAATTATACTTGTATTTAGAAAATTTTACAAGCTATTGTATACTATTATGCAAGGTATGGTAATATACTATATTAGATTTAAAAATAGTTCTTATATATACAGGGAGATGAACGAAATGATAACATGTTCAAAAATGAATGGAAATGGGAATGATTTCTTAATTATAAATAATATGGATTTAAAGTATGACACAAGTACTTTAATAGGTTTAACAAAGAAAATATGCAGAAGAAGAGAATCAATTGGTGCTGATGGACTTTTGGTCGTTGAACCATCAAATGTACATGCATTTAAAATGCGCTTAATAAATAGGGATGGCGTCGAGGGTGAGATGTGTGGAAATGGTGCTAGATGCATGGCAAGATATGCCTATGAAAAGAAAATTATTGATGATAAAAAAATGACCTTTGAGACCCTTGGCGGAGATGTAGAAGCAGAGGTAAATGGGAATCGAGTTATATTAAAATTAGCAGAAGTCGACTTAGATAATGCAGTTGTTGACAAGATGGATCAGGTAGGAGATTTTAATTTTAGTTATACCTATATGGTTGTTGGTGTCCCTCACGTTGTGATTTTTGAAAGTATTCGCCGTAGTGATGACGAATACCGCAAGTATGGAAGGCTTATAAGAAATAGGCTCGACTTATTTCCAGAAGGTGCTAATGTTAATTTCGTTGTGGCAAGGGAAGACAAGAAAGACACCTTAGATGTGGTTACTTATGAAAGAGGAGTCGAAGATTTGACGTTATCATGCGGTACCGGGTCAACAGCAAGTGCAATTGCATCCGTTCTTATCGGTTTAACTGGACCGAATGTTGATGTCTTCAATCCAGGAGGGCTTAATAAAGTTTCTATAAAATTTGAGTCTAGTAACAAAATTGTTCCAAAGTTAGAGGGCGGGGCACTTCTTGTAGCGGATTTGACTTTAACTGAAGAAGCTTTGGCGTAACACTATATACAAAATAATTTGGGGGAATTTTAAAATGCCTAAACCATGGTGGAGAGAAACAGTAGAAACGGTACTTTGGGCCCTAGTTTTGGCCTTTATATTAAGGACATTTATTATTCAAGCATTCTGGATCCCGAGTGGTTCAATGATACCTACTTTAGAAGTTGGAGATAGAGTACTTGTTTTGAAATTTTGGTATAAATTACCTGGTATAGATTTGAAACGCGGTGATATTGTTGTCTTCAAATACCCTGTTGACCCAAGACGAGATTTTGTAAAAAGAATAGTTGGTTTACCAGGGGATAAAGTGGAAATAAAAGATGGAACAGTGTTTATCAATGACAAGGAACTTTTTGAGCCATATGTAAAAAATATGGATACTTATGATATGGAGGCACAACTTATCCCTGATAATAAATATTTCTGTCTAGGTGACAATAGGCCGAATTCTCAAGATGGTCGTTTCTGGGGATATGTACCCAAAAATTTCTTTAAAGGGCCCGCTGTATTTAGATATTGGCCACTTAACAGAATAGGATTAATACAGTAATGGGGCGTACAGTATGGTATCCTGGTCATATGGCGAAAGGCAAGAGACAACTCGAAGCTCTTGCAAAAAACATAGACCTACTGATTGAAGTTAGAGATGCAAGAGCACCAAGTTTGACATCCTCACCATTGCTAAATCTTTTTGCACCTAAAATACAATTAATGGTGGTCCTTTCTAAAGCTGACCTAGCTGATGATAAAATTACACAACTTTGGACAGAGTCATTGAAGAAAAAGGGATTTTTGACATGGCCACTTGATCTTAGAAAAGGTGGTATGTCAAAAGTAAAAAAGACATTATCTGAAAAAAAACCACAATTTAGAGATCTAAGAATGGCTGTCGTAGGGACACCAAATGTGGGAAAGTCGATGTTAATAAATCAGCTTGTGGGTAGAAAGGCTGCCCCTGTTGGTGGAATTCCAGGTATAACTAAAGGTGTATCATGGTTTAAGGGACAAGGGTATCTCCTTGTTGATTCACCTGGTATACTTGACCCTCACAGTGATTCCAGAGCTCATCGCTTAATTTCTTGGATTGGTTCTTCTAGAAGTCAGGTCATTGGTAACTGGGAAGAACATGCTAAAGACTGTATGACGTTTATGATAAAGAAAAATCTATGGTCAGGTGTAGAGAGATCATGGGGAATCGCAGAAGATACAGATACATCCTTATTGCTTGAAAAAGTGGCATGTCGACTAGGTCGAATTTTGCCTGGTAACAAACCAGATTTAGAAGGAGCTGGAAAGGCTTTCCTTGATGCATTTGCTACTGGGAAATTGGGTAAAATGAGTTTTGAAAAACCAGGTGATGCTCCATTGTGGGAATCTTTATGATTTCAGAAACGAGGAAAATGTATATAGCAGGTACTGATGAAGCAGGTAGAGGCCCTTTAGCCGGACCTGTTGTTGCAGCTGCCGCTATTTTAACGAATGAACAACGTAAAATTTTGATAGATATGGGACTAAATGATTCAAAAAAAGTTTCTCCTAAACTAAGAGAGACTCTTTTTATTAAGATGTGTGAAATGGGTGTGCTTTGGAAAGCACAAGCGGCAACAAATACAAAAATTGACGATATAAACATACTCCAGGCTTCACTATGGTGCATGAAGAAATCTGTATATAAGTTACCCCAAATTCCTAGTTTAGTTTTGGTTGACGGAAATAAACTTATATCAGATTTTACAATTAATCAGAAGTGTATTGTAAAAGGAGATTCAAGAGTTCCTGTAATTGCAGCCGCATCAATAGTTGCAAAAGTTTTAAGAGACAAAATAATGTTGCGTTATGATACGCTTTATCCAGGTTATTCTTTTGCAAAGAATAAAGGTTATCCTTCATTAGAACACAGAAACAAGATATTAGAAATAGGCTATACACCGATACATCGTCTTACATTTTCAGGTGTTAAATAGGAGAGTGTATTTTATGTCATTGGAGAGAGCACTGTCGGAGTCAATTCAAGATAGTATTCCTAGGGCTTTTTGTAATCACAAGCCTCTTAGTTTTAATTCTGATATCCCTGAACACCTTAAGCTTGGAATTTTTGGTGAAAATTTAGCAGAGAAATTTCTTCAAGACAATGGATACAAAATTATTGATAGAAACAAACGCTATAAAACTGGTGAAATTGATATTATAGCTTTAATTGACAATGAAATTGTTTTTGCCGAGGTAAGAACAAGAAGTGTGAACTCATTAATGCCATCAGACAAGACAATTGGACCGTTAAAATTTAAAAAAATGCAACATGCTGCACAAATATGGATTGAGAGTAATTGTTATGATGGATTTTGTAGAATAGATCTTATTGCGATAACTATATATCAAGATAATTCACACCGAATTGAACATATAAAGGGTATTACGGAGGTAATGCAATGAATCCAATATCTGGTATAACCTTAAGGGGTGTCAATGCCTTTCCTGTTGAAGTCGAAGTTGAAACAACGGGAGGGCTCTTTGTTATGTCAATCGTTGGGTTGCCTGATACTGCAGTTAAAGAATCGCGTGAAAGAGTTAGAGCGGCGCTGAGAAGTATAGGCGTAAACATAAAAGGAAGAGTCGCAATCAATTTAGCTCCAGCTGATATACCCAAAGAAGGTGCGTTGCTTGATTTAGCTATTGCAGTGGCAATTGCTGCGTCACAGATTGGATTAAAGGTAAACAAGCCTTCGCTTTTTATGGGTGAACTTGCACTTGATGGTAGATTGAGAAAAGTTAACGGTGCTGTTGCTGCTGCATTTTTAGCGAGAGAGATGAATCTTGATCTATATATACCAGAAGAAAATGCTTTTGAAGTAGGTTTAGTAGATGGAGTCAATGCATTTCAAGTTAAAAATTTGAATGATCTTTTTGAACATCTAAGAGGTAATATATCTCTTGCTTCAGTTAATAAAAGTGTTGTTCATGATGAGATGTCTGTTGTTACCCCTGATTTTTCAGACATAAAAGGGCAATCATACGCAAAAAGAGCTCTTGAAGTCGCTGCTGCAGGTCATCACAATTTATTGTTGGTAGGCTCTCCAGGGTCTGGTAAGACAATGTTAGCTAGAGCTTTAAAAGGAATATTACCTCCCCTTTCTGATGATGAATTGATGGAGGTTCTCTTATTAAAAAGCACAATGGGAGTTAATTTTGCAAACTTGAGAGAAAGGCCTTTCCGCTCTGTGCACCATACAGCTAGTTCTGTTGCTCTTTGTGGGGGTGGAACACACCTAAAACCTGGAGAAATTAGTTTGGCTTCTTGTGGTGTGCTATTTCTTGATGAGTTCCCTGAGTTTACACGAGATGTTTTAGAAGCTTTAAGACAGCCACTAGAAGATAGGTGTATAACCGTGAGTCGTGCTGCAGGGAGTGTGACTTATCCAGCTAAAGTTCTATTAGTTGCGGCATGCAATCCGTGTCCTTGTGGATACGCAGGAGATCCAATTGAAAGATGCACGTGTTCTAATTCTAGTATTGAACGTTACACAAAAAGACTTTCTGGCCCAATATTAGATAGAATTGATTTGCATATCTCTGTTCCTCGTTTAATGCCAGAGGAATTGATTAATATTTCTGGTAATTTAGCGGAGAGCAGTCAAGAAATAAGAAAAAGAGTTTGTAGTGCAAAACTTATCCAAGAAAACCGCTGGAAAAAACATGGTTTCTACAGCAACTCTGAAATTCCAGAAAAAATACTGAGAGAAGAATTAAACCTTGTTCCTGAGGTAAAAAACTTTATATTGATGACGCTAGGTAAAATAAGACTATCAGGACGCGGTGTCTCCAGAGTCTTACGTGTTTCTAGAACTATAGCCGATTTAGACAATTCTGAACGTATAGAAATTAAGCATGTTGCAGAGGCATTAAGTTATCGGGAAGGGGAGGCTCTAAGTTGGATGAAACATTAGAATCTCTCTTGTTGCTCAATGCAATAGGTGCCGACTACAGGCTCTTAAATAAAATTAATCTGTTGGGTCTACATATTGAAGAAATAAAGAAAAATATTAATGTATTTCAAAAAGAACATTTACTTACGGAAAATGCAATTAATAACTTAGTCAAAAAAATTTCTTCAAACTGGTGTGAGAATGAACTGGAAAAAGCAACTAGATACGATACAAATATTATAAAATGTTTCGATAGTGATTATCCTCAGGAACTTTTTGATTTAAAAGATGCTCCTCTTATACTTTACTGTAAAGGGAATTTATCTAGAAAAGCAGAAAAAATATATGCTATTGTTGGTACTAGAAATGCGTCGCCTTATGCAAAAAAAGTTGCATATAATTTGGGTTCTCTTTGTTCAAAACATAGTTGTGTTGCAGTAAGTGGAGGTGCATATGGTATTGATTCGGAAGTTCATTTGGGTGTATGTGCTTCTGGTGGTGTTACATACTCAGTATTAGGGTCAGGTGTTGATGTATCGTTCCCTTCATCAAATAGAGAATTGTTTTGTAATATTGTTACTAAAGGTGCTTTGATTTCTGAGTTTCCCATGGGTGAAAAACCTAAACCATGGAACTTTCCTAAACGAAATAGGATAATAGCTGCTTTGTCAGAAAAACTTCTTGTAGTTGAAGCTCCATTAAAAAGTGGCGCAATGATTACTTCTAAAATTGCACTGGAACTTGGCAGAGAAGTATGGGCTGTTCCGGGTAGAATTACGGATTCTTTCTCAGAGGGAAACAATCGACTTATATTCGATGGTGCTTATCCATACTTAGACGAAAGGGATTTCTTTGATATAGAAAACTCATTTTCTAACTCAACAATAAATAGTGCCATGAGAAATGATTTTATAAAACTTTCTTTGCTAGAGCAACGGGTTTTGGCTTTTGTAAAACAAAGTGGAGAACAAACAGTTGATAGTATTGTGGGTGCTCTTGCATTATCAAGCACAGAGGTTTTAACATCGCTATCAATTTTAATAGTAAACGATTTGATTTATAAATCAGGGACAGGACGATATTCTGCCAATATATAAATGGGGTGTTTTATTTGACTGAAACAAAGTCTACAAAAAAAGTTTTGGAAGTTAAAGATAAGGTTAAAAAGGTCACTAAACCTAAAAAACAAAGAACTAAAAAGTTTGGTGAATATGAGGGAAAAACCTTGGTGATTGTTGAATCACCAGCAAAAGCAAAGACGCTTGAGAAAATATTAGGTAGAAAATATAAGGTTCTTGCTAGTGTTGGACATGTACGTGACTTACCTAAGGGAAGAATTGCTGTAGATATTGAGAATGATTTTGAACCTGATTATATCCAAGTACGTGGAAAAGCTGAACTAGTAAAAGGATTAAAAGGGGCCTCGGCTGTGGCAAAAGAGACACTTCTTGCTTCTGACCCTGATAGAGAAGGAGAGGCTATATCTTGGCATTTGGCAAATATGCTGGGGATTGATGTATCATCTGAATGTAGAATAAGAATGCATGAGATTACGAAAAGTGCTGTTCAGAAAGCTGTTGCATCACCAGATAAAATTGATATGAATAGAGTCAATGCACAACAAGCAAGGAGAGTGTTAGATAGATTAGTTGGATATCAACTTAGCCCATTGTTATGGTATAAAGTCCAAAGGGGTCTTTCTGCAGGGAGAGTACAGTCTGTTGCTCTAAGAATAGTTTGTGAGCGAGAAGAAGAAATAGAACGTTTTATCCCAGAAGAATACTGGCTTATTGATGTGAAAGCTTTATCAAAAGATAAGAAGAGAGAATATTTATTAAGACTCGAAAAATATAAGGGTGCTCCTGTTGATATAAGTAATATTACTCAGGCAAAGACGATTGTTGAAGAGCTTGAATCATCAGAATTAAAAGTAACTGAATTTAAAAGTAAAACAACTTTTAAATCTTCACTTCCACCCTTTAAGACTAGTACGTTACAACAAGAAGCATCGAGAAGATGTGGCTTTGCTCCTAAAAGGACTATGAGGATTGCTCAGTCCCTTTATGAAGGTATAGAAATTCCTGGACGAGGACCAACTGGTTTGATTACATATATGCGAACGGACAGCCTTAGACTTTCCCCTGAAGCTATTGATGTTGCACGTTTGTTCATCAAAGATAAATATGGTGATAAATACTTACCTGCTGGACCGAACCAGTTTGTGGCGAAAGAAAAAAGTCAAGATGCTCATGAAGCGATACGCGCAACAGATGTTAACATAATACCCTCCTCTATTAAAGAATATCTTACAGCTGAGCAATATAAATTATATGATCTAATTTGGAGTAGATATGTTGCGACACAGATGAGTGATGCAGAAATATCTCGTACATCATTGCTGTGTACTTCTGGAGAATGTCTCTTAAAACAAGCTGGTGTCGTTGTTGTTTTTGATGGATGGGGAAAATTATATCCACTTGGTATAAAAGATATATCTATTCCAACGGCAAAAGAGGGAGAAATTTTATTCCCTGATGAAATAAAAAAGGAACAGAAATTTACAATGCCACCTTCAAGATATACAGAGGCTGGCTTAGTTAAAGCATTAGAAGAAAAAGCAATAGGTCGGCCATCAACTTATGCTACAATAATTGATACTTTGTTTCTTCGTGGTTATACGACAAAAGATGAAGAAAACAAGAAGCTTCAGCCAACGAGCTTAGGTCGTCTTGTTTCTACATTCTTAGTTCGCTATTTTTCTGAATTTATAAATGTCGATTTTACTGCGAAGATGGAAGAGGAATTAGATCAAATAGAAATTGGAGAACTTATTTGGAGAAACGTTGTTTCAGATTTTTGGGGTGAGTTCAAGCCGATATTAGATAACGTTTCTGAAAAAGCTGAAGATATGCATCCTGAACCAGTAAAAATTGGTGAGCCTTGTCCAGAATGTGGTAATGACCTCATAATTAAAACTGGTAGGTTTGGTGAATTTATTGCATGTTCAGGATATCCGGATTGCAAATATACAAGGAAAATAGTTAAAACTACAGGCATAAAATGTCCAAAATGCAAGCAAGGTGAACTTATCAGAAGAAAATCTGCAAAAGGAAAAGCTAAAGGACGTTTCTTCTATGGTTGTGAACGCTATCCTGAGTGCGATTATGTTTCTTGGAAAAAACCTGAAGAAGAAAATAAATCCCTTATTGAGGTCGAAAATAGTGATATCTAAAGAAAAAGTTACAATAATTGGTGGCGGTTTGGCTGGAGCCGAAGCTGCTTGGCAACTTGCAAAAAGAGGTATACATGTTACTCTTTACGAAATGCGTCCAAATGTTATGACTCCAGCACACCAAACAAAACATATTGCTGAAATGGTTTGTAGTAATTCCCTTGGAGGTGAATCTACTACAACGACTTCTGGTATTTTAAAACGTGAACTTTTAATGATGGATAGTCTTTTAATAAAATGTGCTCTTAAAGCAAAAGTGCCGGCGGGAAATGCACTTGCTGTTGACAGAGAATGTTTTTCATCTGAAATTGAATCATGTTTAAACAACAATCCACTAATTGAAATTGTTAGAGAGGAAGTTACACGTATTCCTGATGGCAATGTTATTATTGCGACAGGTCCTTTAACGTCTGGTTCATTTTCTACAACTTTAAAGGATATTGTAGGCGAGGATTTTTTATATTTCTACGATGCTGTTGCACCGATTGTAACTTTAGAAAGTATTGATACGTCTTGTTCGTTTAGAGGGAATAGATATGGTGATAATGATGACTATATAAATTGTCCGATGAACGAAGAAGAATATAATATTTTTTGGCGTGAACTAGTAAATGCAGAATGTGCTCCGAGGCATGAATTTGAAGAAATGAAGCATTTTGACGGTTGTTTACCTGTAGAAGTAATAGCAAAACGAGGAGAAAAAACACTCTTGTTTGGTCCGCTGAGACCAGTTGGATTATCTGTTGATGAAGAGAATACGAATTATCATGCAGTAGTTCAGTTACGACAAGATAATACCGATGGAACTTTATATAATATTGTTGGTTTTCAAACAAATTTAAAGTGGGGAGAACAGGAACGTGTGTTTCGTCTTATACCTGCACTAAAAAATGCTGAATTTGTTAGAAAAGGTGTAATGCATAGAAATTTGTTTGTGTGTGCACCAAAAGTCTTAGACAGATATTTGAGAATAAGAAATCATGCGAATGTATATTTAGCAGGACAAATTACAGGAGTAGAGGGATATGTGGAAAGTATTGCAATGGGTTTTGCTTCTGCTATCTTTATGTACTGTAATATAACTAGAAATGGTACCATTGAATTTCCTATAGAGAGTGCTATCGGTTCTTTGCTTAATTATTTAGGAGACGCATTACCGAAATCTTTTCAACCAATGAACATAAATTTAGGCATCTTTCCAAGATTACAAGGTAGAAAAATATACAAGAGAAAAGAAAGATGTCAGGCATATGCTGAAAGGTCATTTTTATCAATAGAAAAGTTTTTGAGTGAAAATCCAATGATTTTTGATTCTTTTGAAAAATTCGAAAAATTGGTTTAATTATTTTAAAATTCTGTAAATGTTGAAAAAAATAATCTATCTGATAGAATGACGTGTATGACAAACATAACGATGAGTAACAGCTTGAATGATTTTATAAAATATATCGAATCCAAGGGTAGGGCAAAAAATACTCTTGTCAATTATTCTGTTGATCTTGAGCAATTTATAAAATATTTAAGTGGACAAGGAATAATTAATCCTTCTGAAATAAATGACAAACTTGTTCGTGGCTTCATAAGTAGCTTATCTGGGATGGGGAATGCAAAGACTTCTGTTGCTAGAAAGCTTTCATCTGTAAAAGGATACATTTCTTGGCTAAAGAAAATTGGCCTAATAAATACAGATGTTGTTAGTTTAATACAAGGTCCTAAGTTGCCAACGCATATTCCAAGGGCTATTTCGTATGAAGATACTATACGCTTGATAACTGATGGTACTAAAAACAGCAAAAATCAAAAAAGAGATACCTTGATATTAGAAATACTATATTCATCAGGTCTTAGAGTAGCTGAACTTATTTCACTTAACTGGAGTATGGTTGATTTTGAATCAAAAACATTCAGAATAATGGGTAAGGGGAGTAAAGAGCGAATTGTTCCTTTTGGTATGAGTGTGCTAACCCTACTATCGGAATGGAAGTCGCTATACTTCAAAACTAACGATGATCCAGTGTTTATGTCATCGAATAAGTCATCAGAGAGACTAACAGTTAGAACTGTACACCGTGTTGTAACAAGGGCTGCTAGAGATGTTGGATTAGCTGGAATCTCACCACATACATTAAGACATTGTTTTGCAACCCATATGCTTGAAAGGGGAGCTCCTCTACGCATTGTTCAAGAATTGTTGGGTCATGAAAATATTTCTACTACCCAAAGATATCTAACGATAACGACTGAACAAATAAAACGAAGCTATATGGATGCGCACCCTAGAGCAAAAAATGAATAATAGCCTTTTGGAGGATAATACATTGATGTACACACCTAAGGAACTAATTGAGTCCCGCCCCAAAATTACTGATCAGTCAGCAATGGAAGACTTATTGGAAAAAACTAGAGCTGTTAGTAAGGTGTTACAAGCAAGTAATAATTCTACAAACCCTGATTATCAGCGCTTAGCTAAGCTTATGTGTGATTTATCTGCGGCAAATGTCTATCTCATAAACAAAGAAGGAGAAATTCTTGGATATTCTTGGATAAACGAATATAATTGCCCAATTATGACCGAGATGCTTACTGAAAAGAGTATGCCTGAAAGCTATGTCAAAAGAGTAAATAGCTATTCAGAATCAGTTTTAAATCATTCTGATCTTGGTTTTTGTGCATATGCTGATCAGCCGTGTACATATTCAAATAAGAATGTATTACTTGTTCCTATAAACGGTGGTGGGGATCGTCTAGGTACTTTAATACTAGCTCGTTTTGGTTCACAGTTTGATACGAGAGATCTCGTTTTGGCAGAATACTTAGGAACAGTTGTTGGTGTTGAAATATTAAACGATAAAGGGCGAACTATAGAATATAAAGCTAGAGAACAATTAGTTGTACAAATGGCTATTAAGGCACTTTCATACTCAGAAATAGAATCAATTAAACATATAATAAAAGATTTGAAGGGGTATGAGGGTATCGTTGTTGCTAGTAGCGTCGCGGATAGGATAGGAGTAACTAGAAGTGTTATTGTAAATGCCCTGCGAAAGCTAGGTAGCTCTGGAATAATAGAAAGCAGAAGTCTAGGAATGAAAGGCACTTATATAAAGGTTTTGTGCCCATTGTTTTTTGACGAACTAGGAGTGAGAAGAAATAGATAAACTATAAAAATTATAGAGTGCTTAACTTATATTAAAAAAATCTCTTTTGTATTTTTAATTAGTGTGTTACTATTTGCTTTACAAATTAAAATAGTTGATTTTTATCGGAGGTCAGAGGTACGTATGTTGGAAAAGACAGGTGTGTCATCAGTTAATATTGGAGATGTCTTAAATGGAATCGTTGAACATTTGACGCCTTATGGTGCATTTGTGAGACTTGAATCTGGTCAGAAGGCAATGGTACATATTTCGGAGTTGTCTCATAATTACGTGAAAAAAGTAGAAGATGTCTTAGAAATGGGACAAAACATTACAGCAAGAGTAATAAAGATTGATGACAAAGGCAGAATTGATTTGTCTGTAAAAGCAATGCAAGTTAAAGAAACCCGTCCTCCAGTGCAGAAGGAAGAAGACTTTGAAAAGAAGCTTACAAATTTTTTGAAATTTAGTGATGAAAAGATAGCTGATTTGAATAATAAATGTAAGGATCCTAGAGTGTCAAAGAGAAGAACTGGAAATAGTTCTTCTGGTAAAAAATAAAAATGATTGCCTTTGAGGAAACTAAATTATTTTTGAAGACCGCTGGCTTCTCATGTGCTGAAACATGGAGTGCACTTACTGAAGAAGATCTTAGTGTCCTTAGGCAAAATACATATTCTAGAAAATTTGATTTTACCTACACATTATGTGTTGCAAAACGTTGTAAATTTGGTGTGCCTCAAGTTGTTGTTTGTCGCCCGTATGGAAAAGATTGTCGTCCTTTTCCTACTTTGTTTTGGCTTGTGTGCCCCTATCTTGATAGGGTTTGCGGTAAGTTAGAATCAGAACAAAACATAACTCTACTTGAGTCGTTGTTTAGAAAAAATTCAGATGCTATCTTAGCTTTTCATAAAAAATATCAAGATATTAGACTTGCGTTGATTGATGATAATGTTAGGGAAAAAATTATAACGACTAATCTTGCGATGTGGAAATCATTAAAAGAAACGGGAATTGGTGGTATTTCCTGGAAAAAATTCCCGTATTCAGCAAAATGTTTACATTTACAAACAGCAACTTTACTTGGGATGAATGAGCACCCTGCACAAGATTTAATTTCGGAATTAATAGGTGATTTTAACTGTCCTGATAATTATTAAATAAAATTAAATAAAACAGTTGACATTGAGATAAAATCCTGTATAATAGCTTCTCGTGATGAGCTGAGCCGTTAGCTCAGTCGGTAGAGCACCGGACTTTTAATCCGGGTGTCCCGGGTTCAAGTCCCGGACGGCTCACCACTTGCGGTCCCATCGTCCAGAGGTCTAGGACACCGCCCTTTCACGGCGGCGACACGAGTTCAAATCTCGTTGGGACTGCCATTTTTTTATCCAAAATTATATTTGCTATTATGCGGTCCCATCGTCCAGAGGTCTAGGACACCGCCCTTTCACGGCGGCGACACGAGTTCAAATCTCGTTGGGACTGCCATTTTTTTATTATGCATGTTCTGCCAGTGTAGCTCAGTAGGTAGAGCAGCGCACTCGTAATGCGCAGGTCTGCGGTTCGAATCCGCACACTGGCTCCATACTTATAAACATATCCTGACGTCTTTTTTAGATGCCAGGATTTTTTATTTTAAATTTTTAAATAACAGGAAATAAAAACTATAGAAAAGAGAATATATCTGTTATAATTATGCAAGCTTAATTCTGTGGATTAAGCTTGCTGTTCTGTTTTAGGAATTTAATGCAACTGTTTTTTTGCTATGATTTGTAATTTTAAAAAAGATATTTTTAAAGTTTTTACTTACGACGAGGAGTGGTTTTATTGCGTATCAATTTGAAACTATGTATCATGCTTGTTTTATTAGTTATTTTCACTGGGACTTCTTTTGCTGAAACTACTGTTAATTCAACTAACAAAAATTTGCAAACAAAAGTGGCAGAGATTTCTGGACCTAAAATATTAAGCATAGAAATACAGGGTAATAAGGAAGTTGTGAAAGAACATATTTTAGCTGTTCTAGTTTCTAAGGTTGGGGATACACTGGATGAAGAAAAACTAAGGAAGGATGCAGAAGCAATATTTGAACTAGGTTTTTTTGTCGCAACCGACTATAAAGTTTCAGATACTGAAAATGGAGCAACTGTTACCTTTTTAGTTCAAGAAAATCCTGTCGTTAGTAAAATTGAATTTAAGGGAAATACTGTATATAAGTCTGAAAAACTAACAGAACTTTTGTTTACGAAGCCTGGAATGATCTTTAACAGAACATTCTTCAGAAATGATTTGCAGAGAATAAAAGAAAAGTACCAGCAAGATGGTTATGTAATGGCTAATATTGCAGATGTACAAATTGATGGCGATGCAATAACGGTTGTTATTATTGAACCTAAAATTAGTCAGATTGTAATTCAAGGTAATAAAATTACAAAGAAGCATATAGTTGAAAGATATCTTAAGATAAAAGAGGGAGAACTTTTTGATTCTAATAAATTAAGATTGACAGTTAATAGGTTACAAAGTGTTGGTTTCTTCGAGAATGTTAACGTTAACTTTGAACCTGGCGAAAATAAAGATGATGTAATTGTTGTAATCACGGTTGAAGAGGGTAGGACAAGCCGTCTTGGTTTTAGTATTGCATATGGAACCCAAAGTGGTTTTGGCGGTGGTATGAACTATGAAAACTTTAACATCGGTGGTAAGGGATTAAAACTTAGTACAGGGTTTGACCTAGGTAATAGAAAAGAGTATTGGCTTAGCCTAGAACAGCCATATATGGGTGGAAAAGTTACTGCATGGAAAATTGGTGGATATAAGAGGAATTGGAACGATTTAACTTATTACTTCTCTAAATCTATAACTATGCCTGGTGGTACAACAACAGATAGGTTTGATTATGATAGAGATAAGTTAGGTGCCTATATAGGTTTTGGTCGTAAATTTAAAGAAAATTCAAAATACAACTGGTATGTAACTCTAGATTGGCATGAAGTTGAAAATACTCCTGTTGGTTACACATGGGATCAGGTAAAAGATATTGAAGTAACTTATGATGGTAAAACCATGAGAGTTATGGATGACCTGGGAGAAGGTAAGTATTATTCAGCATTGTTATCTCTTCGTCGTTTTAATCTTGATGAGTATTTACCTTACTCAAAGGGTGATGTTGAAACATTAAATGTCCAATACGGTACAGCTAAAATTAAAGATGTTTCAGGAGATTTTAATTACTTTAAATATTGGTTAGAAGCTAAAGTCTATATTCCTGTTGAACGGTTTCTTAAAGATTTCTTTGAATCAACATTCTCGGGTGGCGCTGATAAGCCAATTTTGTTTGCAGCGAGAATGATGATTGGTTCTTCAAGTGGCAACGTCCCTTATGAAGAAATGTATGCGCTTGGTGGAGACAACACATTGCGTGGTTTTAGAGATGAAGAATTTAGAGGTGAGGATATGTTGCTCGGAAACTTTGAGCTACGAATCCCATTGGAAAAAGCGTTCGGTCTCGTTGTCTTCTATGATATAGGACGTGCATGGAGAAAAGATTCTGGAATCGGTTGGGGAAGTGACATAGGGGATGCTCCTGGACTTGGTGTAAGATTGAAGACACCTCTTGGTAATTTACGTCTTGATTATGCTACCGGAAGCGAAGATAGATTCCATTTTGGATTTGGTGAAATGTTCTAGATTTAACATAAAAATACTTGGTATTGGAGTTAGTTATCTTGAAAAGAATTACATTAAGTGAAATTTCAAAGTTATTAGGTGGATCTGTTGTTGGAGACCCTAATATTGAAATTTTGGGAATAACAGATTTAGGAAAGATTGAAGAATCTATGATTTCTCCATTATGGGAAAAGAAATTTATCTCCGAGGTTGTTCCAGGTAATATTCTTCTTACAAAACCTGGATGGACACCGACTGGCTACAATTCAGTTGAGGTTGATGATCCAAGACGTGCTTTAATTTTATTGCTGAATTTCTTTAATCCGTTTGTTGAACTGCAACAGTCAATACATTCTTCATCTGTTGTCTCTTCAACTGCTAAGATAGGTAAATCTGTTCATATAGGGCCAAATTGTATAGTTTCAGATAATGCTGAATTATGTGACAATGTTAAATTAATGGGCAATGTTTGGATAGGTAGCGGGGTTACTATAGGCGCTAATACTTTGATAGAGCCAGGTGTTGTAATTCATAGCTTTGTTACAATTGGAAAAAGTTGTATTGTACATCCTAATGCAGTTATTGGTTCAGATGGTTTTGGTTTTATGCCGGATCCTAAAGAGATTCTAGTAAGAATCCCTCAGATTGGTACTGTGACCATTGAAGATAATGTTGAAATAGGGTCATGCACATGCATAGATAGAGCTACCTTTGGAGACACACACATTTCTAAAGGGACAAAAATTGATGCCCTTGTTAAGGTTGGTCACAACTGCAAGATTGGACAGTACTGTATAGCTGTTTCTCAAACAGGTATAGCTGGGAGTAGTAAGATAGGTAACTTTGTAACTCTGGCTGCACAGTCAGGAGTTGCAAACCATGCAACAGTAGGGGATAAAGTGACTTTAGGAGCGAGAACAGGTGTTGTTACTGATGTTGAATCTGGTAAAATTATGTCTGGCTTCCCTGCCCAAGAACACTCTGTTGAATTACGTCAATTAGCAATTTTAAAAAAATTGCCGGAGCTATACAAGTTGCTTAAAGTTGCCAACTCTAACAAAATGAGAAAAAAGTTGGATGACACGAATGAAGACCTTAAGTAAGGAAATTTCCTTTAGCGGAGTTGGTTTACACTCTGGCACGACCTCTAATGTTACGCTCTTTCCTTCGGATAGAGAAGGTATATATTTTAGAACTCCAACAGGTATATTCCCGTTAAAAGATGCCTCCGTTGCTGAGGATAATCGTCTCACTGGTTTTAAACTTTCTGATGGTACGCTTGTACGAACTGCTGAGCATTTGCTTGCTGCAATTGCAGGAATGGGGATTGAATCGCTAGAGGTCTTTCTTCAAGGAGAAGAACCTCCTATTTTAGATGGAAGTTCTAATATCTTTGCGCAAAAAATTTATGATACAGGACTTATTGATAACGGTGTTTCTTCTTGTAAGTTTTTTCTTTCTAACCCAGTTTATGCGTCTGATCCTTTATCAGAAAAAGTTATTTGTGCTATCCCGTCACAAGATCTTAAAATTACCTATGTTATTGACTATTCTGGTACGCCGATTGGTGTACAACGTGTGACATTTACTATCTCCGAGAGTATATTTTTAGATACTATTTCGAAAGCTAGAACATTTGGTCACACATATGAATTCGATTACCTTAAAGCTAATGGACTTGCTAAGGGTGGAAGTTTAGACAATGCGTTAGTTTTTGATAAAGATAAGCTTTTAAATGATTCTGGTTTAAGATTCCCATTGGAGTGTGTAACACATAAAGTAGTAGATTTGCTGGGAGATTTAACCTTAGTAGGCAAAATCCCTGTTGCACACTATATTTCTATATGTGGTGGACATGCTTTACATTCGAAATTAGTAGACAAAATTAAAAGATTAATATAATTAACGATAATAATTTTAATTATAGATAGGAGAAAATCATATGGAATTAAACATAAATGATATATTGGAAAATTTACCACATAGATATCCTTTCTTACTCGTAGATAGGATTCTTGAGGTTGTTAATACTGATGATAAAAAAATGGTAAGAGGTTATAAAAATGTCACATTCAACGAGCCCTTTTTTCAGGGTCATTTCCCAGATGAACCTGTAATGCCAGGAGTTCTAATACTTGAGGCTATGGGACAAGTTGGTTGTATCTTATTAAAGATACAACCGGAGTATCAAGGTGGCGACAGAAAATTAGTTTATCTAACATCAATGGATAAAGTAAAGTTTAGAAAACCTGTAAAACCAGGTGACCGTTTAGAAACTGTTGCTACACTAATTAAAAAAAGAGGAAATATAGGAAAATTTAACTTAGTAGCAACTGTTGATGGTGAAGTTGTTGCTGAGGGTAATATGGGCTTTGTTATTTCTTCCGGCTTGACATTATAAAATTTATAAATATTATTTTAGTATTACAAATATAAAAATAGTTTATCGTAATTACATATCAGAGGAGAATTTTTATGGCTACTGTTATACATCCTACAGCGATTGTTTCCAAAAAATCAAAATTAGGTATGAATATTGAGATAGGACCATTTTGTGTTGTTGATGACAATGTTACTTTAGGAGATGGAACTATTTTAAAACCCTATGCTCATGTATGTGACTACACAGAAGTAGGTGCAGGATGCACATTTTATGATCACTCTGTAATTGGTGGAGCACCTCAAGATTTGAGTTATGCAGGAGAAGTTTCATGGGCAAAAATCGGCAATGGAGTTGTTTGCAGAGAGTTTGTTACAGTAAATAGAGCCACAGGCGAAAATAATGTAACCCAAATAGGGGATTCAACTTATATAATGGAAAATGTCCATATAGCTCACAATGTTGAGATTGGCTCAGACTGCACGATTGCTAATAAAACAGGAATTGCTGGCCATGTTATTATTGGCAATAATGTTGTAATTGGAGGCATGTGTGGCATACATCAATTTGTTCAGATTGGGTCATATTCTATGTTAGGTGGAATGTCTAGATTGACACAAGATGTACCTCCTTTTGCTTTAGCATCTGGTAATCCGTGCTATTTTTATGACATTAATAAGGTTGGTTTAAGAAGAAGAGGTTTTGATTCTTCCACAAGAACAAAGATAAGAGAGATATATAAGTTGATTTATTCAAATTCAACTATTAAAAAAGACGCAATGGCATATATAGCAGATAATTTTAAGAATGATTCTGAAGCGTCATTGATTTTAGAATTTATGAATTCTGCAACAAGAGGTATAGTTCATTCAATAAAGCAGGACTGGAATCACAACTCTCCAAAGGAAGGTCAAGTGACACTTTGATTAAACTTTTTGTTTTAGATGTAGATGGTACCTTAACAGATGGTGGTTTCTATCTTGATGGTAATGGTACAGAATTTAAGAAATTTAACGTGCAGGATGGTTATGGTATAGTTTCTCTCATTAAAACTGGCGTTGATGTTGTTTTTTTAAGTGGAAGATATTCTAAATCTACCGAGCAAAGAGCACAGGAACTTAAAGTTACACATTGTGTGAATGGAGTAGAAGATAAATTAAATTTTTTAAAAAAATATTTAGAAAAAGAAAAGATTTTATTTGATGAAGTTTTATATATTGGAGACGATATCCCTGATATAGAATGTATTAAATACTCAAAATTTGGTGTTGCTCCCTCTAACGCTGTAAAAGACGTTAAGTTAATTGCTGACTGGATAACAGTGGCTACAGGTGGAAATGGTGCAGTTAGAGAATGTTGCGACTTTATTCTTAATTACAACAAAGGGACAGAATAGTAATGAATATAGATATACAAAGACTGAAGTTAAAAACCTTGGATAGATTTATATTACAGGAGTTAATACCATCGTTCTTTTTTGGTATTATGTCTTTTACTATAATTCTAGTTGCAGGAAGTCTCCTTTTCCAAATTGCTGAACTTGTTATACAAAAAGGAGTTTCCTTTGGTATCGTAATTAGGTTGTTTTTTTACTCGCTTCCTAAGTTAGTGGCCTACACCATTCCAATGAGTTGCCTTCTCGCTGCTTTATTAGGTTTTGGAAAAATGTCGGCAAACTCAGAAATAGTTGCATTAAAGTCAGCTGGTCTATCTTTCCAACGAATAGTTAGACCCGTTATTCTAGTATCAATTCTGGTATCATTAGGCGCATTTTTTATAAATGAAACGTTGGTCCCTGTTTGTGAACGTGCAGCGTCTAATATAATGAAATTTGAAGTACTTAAACAGTCTCCATTAGTGTTTAAGGAAAAGATTTTTGTAAAAGAAGAATCCGGTGGAAATTTAAACCGTATTATATATATTGACAAAATGCATGCGACTACAGGAGAAATGCACGGAGTAATCGTTGAAGAATTTGATGAAGGTAGACTTGCTAGAATTACTTCTGCAAAATCTGGATATTGGGTTTCGGGAACCTGGTGGATTGAACAAGGTAACGTTTTTGAGATAGACAAAGAATCAAACGTAAATTTATTGTACAAGTTTGACAAACAAGCTCTTACGTTAAATATGAATCCTAATGATGTTTCTAATGTTGAAACTAAACCTGATCAAATGACAATACCTGAATTATTGACGGCAATAAAAATTGCAAGTAAAAGTGGTTTGGATACGTCTTCTTTATGGATGGTATTACACATAAGAATTTCTGTGCCGTGGGCCTGTGTTGTTTTAGCACTAGTTGGAGCTGCTTTGGGTAGCAGGCCTCAGCGTTCAAGTTCTAGTGTTGGTTTGGGACTAAGTGTAATAATTGTTTTTGTTTACTATGTAATACTCTCATTTACTCAGTCTTTTGGTGATGCTGGTTATCTGCCACCATTATTAGCTGCGTGGGTAGCTAATATAATATTTTTAGTCGTTGGTTTATTACTTTGCAAAAATGCAAATAGACTTGGTTAGAAACAGGAGATTTCTCCTGTTTCTTTTTTTATCTAGCTAATCTTAAGTGAACGACATCAGCAGCAGAAAAGTTTATTAAGGTTTTATCTTGAGTAAGAACACATAACTCACCATTATCTCTAACTTCAATTGCTTCTCCAATATATCTGTTTGAGTCATCAATAACTTCAACCATTTTGCCAATCGTATCACATTCAGACTTGTACTCTTCAGTTATCTTTATTATTCCATCTTGTTCATTTAATTTAACAAGATATTTTCCCATAACTTTTAATAAATTTATAAGAACTTGTGATTTTGAATAAAATTCTCCGGTTATTAATCTCATAGATGTTGCGGTTTTTTGCAATTCTATTGGAAAATCTTTTTCCTGAGAATTTACATTTATGCCAATACCACAGAGTGCATAATAAATTTGATCGCAATCACCAGCAATTTCACTGAGTATGCCAGCAATCTTCTTGCCATTTACTAAAATGTCATTTGGCCATTTAAGTGTTGCATTGATCCCATATATATTTCTAAGAACTTTTTTTATAACAATTCCAACACACAGATTTAAAATTTGGATGTGAGTAGTAGGTATTTGAGGGCGAAGCAGAAGAGAAAACATTAAATTAGAGTCGTCACTGTTTTCCCATTTCCTGTTTCTTCGACCTCTTCCGTTACTTTGACTGTTGGCTATAACAATTAACCCTTCCTTAGCATTTTTTCTTGCATGTTTTTTTGCTTCAGATTGTGTGGAATCAATTTCTTTAAAAAATAGACACTTAGAAAATATTGAATTTTCTAAAAGAAGATACTCTATGTATGATGGTATGATAATGTTTTTGTCTATGTTTTTGAGCTGGTATCCCTTTTGTGGAATTGATAATATTTCTAGCCCTTCGTCTTTAAGTTGTTTTATGATTTTAAAAATTGCTTGTCTTGATATACCCAGTGAATTTGAAAGAGTTGTACCGGATATATATCTATTCTCAGATATTAAAAAATTAAGAACTTTTGTCTTGTTTGAAATATCAACATTTTTATTCATTTTCTATCACCCATAGTCTAAATTGAAATATTCTTTTTGACGCATTGAGTATATAATAGCAGATATATTAAATTGGAGGGATTTCAATGTCAATATTATCAGGCTCGACATATCTTTCAAATTTGCGCTCGTCATTTGACGAGTTGCGTGAGAGTCTTTGACCTAAATAAAATACGTACTGAAATAACTGAAATCAATAAAGTTACTGAAAAAGTAGATTTTTGGTCTACTAATGATGCACAGGAAAAGCTAAAACAACTTTCAATGCTTCAGTATAGGTTATCAAAATTTACTTATATTGAAACTTCACTAGCTGAAATCGAAGCTTTAGTTGAATTATTATCTCAAGAAGATGATTTGGATTTAGAAAGGGAACTTATACAAAGTGTCTCTAAATTAAAAACTGAAATTGAAGAATTTAAAATATTGATACTATTAGATGGAGAGTATGATTCTTCAGATGCCATAGTTTCAATACATGCAGGCGCTGGTGGGCTTGATTCTCAAGATTGGGCAGAAATACTTTATAGAATGTATTTCAGGTGGAGTGAAAATAAGAGTTACCTCGTTAAAATTATTGATGAACTTTCTGATCAAGAAGGTGGAATTAAAAATGTAACGTTTTCAATTTCAGGTGAAAATGTTTATGGTTATTTAAAAGGAGAGCAAGGTGTACACCGTTTAGTTCGTATTTCTCCTTTTGATTCAGCAAAAAGGCGTCATACGAGTTTTGCTTCTGTAGAAGTGATGCCAATTTTACCTGATACCGCAGATATTGAGATTAGGCCAGAAGATTTACGCTTAGATACTTTCAGATCTAGCGGTGCTGGTGGACAGTATGTTAATATGACAGATTCAGCAGTTAGAATAACTCATATTCCAAGTGGCATAGTGGTAAGTTGTCAGACTGAGCGTTCGCAACATATGAATAGAGCGACTGCTATGCAAGTTTTGAGATCGAAACTTTACGAACAGCAAAGAAGAGAACGAAATGATGAGCTAAAAAACATAAAGGGAGACAAAATGACAATCGCTTGGGGAAGCCAAATACGCTCATATACAATGCAGCCATTTCAGTTAATAAAGGACCATAGGTCTGGATGTGAAATAGGTAATGTACAATCGGTTTTAGATGGAAATTTGGACGAACTTATTTTTAGTTACTTAAGAACTGAAAAAGGTAGTAATTATTAGGAGAAAGAAATGAAAAATAAATTTTATTTGTCGTTAATTTTTATATGTTTATTCTCATTTCCTTGCTTAGCATCAGATAGAGCTCAGTTTATCCTTAAAGAGGATATAATACGAACAAAAGATGTCCATGCAGGTATGATAGGACAAGCTTTTACCGTACTTAAAGGAGAGAAGGTTATTAGTTTCAAGGTTAAAATTATAGATGTGCTTGATCGTAAGTCTAAACCTAGGAACTTAATACTTTTTAAAATAATAGATAAAGATATTCTAGAAAATGGTGGAGTCGCTGCGGGAATGAGTGGTTCGCCGATATATGTGCATGGCAAATTAATTGGTGCAATAGGCTATAGTTGGTCTTTTTCAGATAGAAGTCTCGGTTTAGCAACACCAATAGAAGATATGCTCAATGCGACTAAATGGAAAGATAAAATACCAGTATTACATTCTTTAAACGACAATGATAGAGACAGAAGTTCAAATGATTATCTTAATAAAGAGAAATGTGTATATCAGCGCAATTACATAATACCTCTATCAATGCCATTAATGACTGATGGTATTTCATCTAAGATGCAAACATACTTGGCAAAAGAATTAAATACTAATATATTACCATTGGCAGGGAACTCTGTAGATATGAACAATTTTGTTGACCTAGACTATATTCCTAAGCCTGGGAGTGCTATTGGCGTAGCTTTGGTTTGGGGCGATATAAACGTAGGTGGAATCGGAACCTTGACAGCCGTAGATAAAAACAATAAATTTATTGCTTTTGCACATCCAATGATGAACAGAGGCTCAATTGCGACACCGGTAACTACAGCAAAAATATTGGAAATTATTCCCAGTTTGGACCATTCATTTAAACTTGGGACTATGGGCAAAATAATTGGTCTTGTTACACAAGACAGAGAAGAAGCTATTGCAGGCCAATTTGGAAGACTTGCTCCAGCAATAAGCTTCCAAGTTATGGTTAATAACTTAGATAGTAATGTGAAAACAGTAAAAAACTTTCAGACGATAGTAGACCCATTTATGACCTCAAAATTGTCTACAAGCGGAATAGTCGGGATTATAGAAAATTGCTGGGGGCGTAAGGGAGAGGGAACTGTAACTCTTACCTATGAGATAAATGGTGGACAATTGCTTACTCCATGGAAGAAGAAAAATATAATTTTTTCTCGTACAGACTTGGCAGAAGGAATTTTGAAAGAGATAGAAACATTAACAGAAGTTTTTTCCTTAAATCAATTCCATGATATTAACCCCATGGGGATAAAAGTTACTGCAAACATTACTTCAATCACAAATGTTATGAAAATTGAGGAAATTTCTGTCCCAACTGCAGAAGGTGGATATAAAGCAGGAGAAGACATTAATATCACAGTCACCCTACGAAAATGGAGAGCAGAAAAACAAGTAAGAAAAATTTGTCTAAAAATTCCATCAGATGCAAATGGACTTTGTAAAATTAATGTTAGAGCAGGGAATAACTCAAATGTAAATATAGAAAACAACCTTAAACCTAAATTTATAGAAATTACTTCTTTTGAAGACTTTTTGAAACAACTCTCTTCAGTAGAATCTAATAATATGTTACTCGCTGAAATTGAGTATAATTCAAATAAGAAAAGCTCAAATACAGAACCGGCAGATATAATTGATAAAAAGTTTGAGTATCAAAAAATAAAAGAAAAAATAGAAAAAGGTGTTTTCAAAATACTAGAAGAAGAGTCCTTGATAACAGGTAATATGACTACATATATTAAGGTAATTAAAAATAATGATTCACAAAAAACTATCAAAAATTAATGTTTTTAATAAGTATAAAAAGTATACATCCATATGATGAGAAAAGACTAAGGAATACAGCAGCTGACAAGATATCTTTGACTTGACGCACTTCTTCTCTGTAATTCTCTCCTAGAATTTTGTCAATTGTAATTTCTATTGATGTGTTTATCATTTCCACAATTACTGGACAGATAGACATAAACAAGAAAAACAGGTGTGTTGCTAATGACTTATTCATATAAAATGAAAACAATTGTGTTAATATAAGGGCGGTAGATTCATTTCTAATTGCCTTTTCACTCTTAAATGCAAATATTAAACCATTAATAGAATAAATAGTTTTTGAAAAAAGTGATGAATTTTTTAACATGAGGCATTTCTCTCCATTCTGTTGTATTGTGTGTTGTTCTTAAGTTGTTGTAATGTGAGTGCTTATCACACTTGCTCAATATATGATTGGCATATATAATACGTTGTTATATGTTTAAAGTAAATTATATTAGTTGTAAGTTATATACGGGAGGTAGCAAAATGTCAAAAGATTATAAAGATACGCTGTTTTTACCTAAGACATCATTTCCAATGCGTGCTAATTTAGCACAGAGAGAGCCAGATTTTCTAAAATTTTGGGAAGAAATTGATCTCTACAATGAGCTAAAAAATAAAAATAGAGGTAAAACTCCATTTATTCTTCACGATGGGCCCCCATATGCTAATGCAAGTATACATATAGGAACGGCAACAAACAAGATACTTAAAGATTTTGTGGTTAAATACAAATCACAAAGAGGTTATTTTACACCATTTGTACCTGGTTATGATACACATGGTCTGCCTATTGAACTAAAGGTTCTCAAAGAACTCGGAATAGATGTTGACAAGATCTCCCCGATAGAATTGAGGGAGAAATGTGCTAATTATGCGAAAAAGTTTGTTGACGTACAAACTGGCCAGTTCAAACGACTTGGTGTTATTGCTGACTGGGAACACCCATATATGACACTTATTCCTGCTTATGAAGCAACCCAAATAGAAGGCTTTGCTGAGATGGTAGAAAAAGATTTAGTCTACAAAGGAAGAAAATCAATATACTGGTGCACGGATTGTCAAACTGCCCTAGCTGCAGCAGAGATTGAATACGGAGATGAAACTTCTCCTTCAATCTTTGTTGCATATCAATACGATGAAGCTAAATCAATCTTTAAAGAGTTAGAAGATAAAGATGTAAATGTAATAATTTGGACAACAACTCCGTGGACATTGCCGGCTTCAATGGCAGTAGCATTACACGCAAAGTATGACTATGGATTCTATGAAGCTGGAGATAAAGTCTATTTGATAGCACAAGATTTAAAAGATGAAGTTGAAAAAGCTACAGGGCTTCAATTTACGTCTCTTCTTGTTTCGTGTAAAGGTGCCGTCTTGGAGAACAGTAAAACAAAACATCCCTTCTATGATAGAGAGTTACCAATAGTCTTGGCTGATTATGTAACTTTAGATTCAGGTACAGGATGTGTACATACTGCACCTGGTCATGGTACTGATGACTACGAAACTGGTGTGCGTTACGGGATCGAAATATATAATCCTGTTGATGAAACAGGTCACTACTATATGGATACACCTCTTTTTGCAGGGCTCTCACTTGCTGAAGGAGAAAAAAAGGTTTTTGAGCTTTTGAATTCTTCAAAAAGACTGCTAGGTTTGCAGAAAATTAAGCACTCATATCCGCATTGTTGGCGTTGCAAAAAGCCTGTTATTTTTAGAGCAACTGAACAATGGTTTGTAGCTGTCTCAAAATTTAAAGATCAAGCTTTGAAATGTATTGATGAAGTAAAATGGGTGCCTGAATGGGGAAAAGACCGTATTACTAATATGGTAAAAGATCGCTCAGACTGGTGCATAAGTCGCCAACGTACATGGGGCGTACCAATTCCTGCTTTCTACTGTGAAGATTGTAATGAGGTAATTCTTACAGAAGATAGAGTACGCTTGGTTGCAAAAAAAGTACGTGAATTTGGAAGCAATTGCTGGTGGTCAATGACACCATCTGAACTTGTGGGAGACTTGGCAGTCTGTCCTAAGTGTGGATCAAAACACCTAAAAAAAGATACCGACATTATGGACGTTTGGTTTGATTCAGGGACGAGCCATACAGCCGTTTTGGAAAACTGGAAAGACTTATCATGGCCTGCCGATATGTATCTTGAAGGAAGTGACCAACATAGAGGTTGGTTCCAAACATCATTGCTAAATAGTGTTGCAACAAGAGGCACTGCACCATATAAAACAGTCTTAACACATGGATTCATTATGGCTGGAGATGGAAGAAAGATGTCAAAGTCTTTGGGTAATGTTATGACACCAGAGAAAATTAGTGATAAAAATGGTGCTGATATATTAAGACTTTGGGTCGCTTCTTCTGATTATCGTGGTGATGTAAGAATATCAGAAGAAATCTTTGACAATTTGATTGAATCTTACAGAAGAATACGTAACACAGCCAGATTCTTGTTAGCTAACCTAAAAGATTTCGATCCAAGAAAAGACCTCATTTCTGATAAAGAGTTAAAACCAATTGATAAATATATTCTTATAAAGTTGGAGAAATTAAGACAGAGAGTAACAGACGGACTTGATGAATTTGAATTCCATCAGCCTATGACCTTGATTCATCAGTTCTGCGATAATGAACTTAGCTCATTTTATATAGATGTGAGCAAAGATGAACTGTATGCTGATGCAGAAAAATCACTTTCTAGGGCCTCAATAAGAACAGTAATGTGGAAAGTTTTAAAAACAATTACTCAAATTATGTCACCAGTCTTGTCATTCACAGCAGAAGAAATTTGGCAACAAATTAGGGAAATGAATCCGGAACTTCCTATAAGTGTATTTCTTGAAGATTGGCCTTCTAAAATAATAGAAGAAGATGATATAGAGCTAGTAGATAGGTGGGACTCTGCTATAACAGCAAGACAAGCGGTCCTAAGAGCTTTAGAGTCTGCTAGAACTAAAGGAATAATAGGACATCCTCTTGATGCTGAGATAGAAATCGTTCTTTCTACATCTTACAAGAATATACTATCTAATATTACAGATACTGAATGGGAAAAGGTTTTAATAGTTTCATCTGCGAAAATTGTCGAAGTACTTTCAGAACACAACGAAATTGTTTATGATGATGAACTTACAGAGATTTTAGTTGGTGTAAACAAAGCTAAAGCCGAAAAATGTCCTCGTTGTTGGAAAAAACGTACTGAAGTTGCAACACAAGAAGTTTGCAATCGTTGCAAACATGTCCTTGAAAAATAAATTAAATTCTATTTGTCTAACTAACAGTGATAAGGAGAGTCAGTTGTCTCCTTGTCACTGTTGTTGTAGACAGAAAGATGTTTTGTTAGATTCAGAAACAAAATTTCTTGTAACAGAAGAAATGAAAGAACATAGATTAGATTATTTTGTCTCACGTGAATTAGGTATAAGTAGAAAATTTGCACAGACGCTTATTAAAGATGCTAATGTAAGGACTATTCCTGAGCGTAGGATAAAACCATCTATAAAGGTAAAAGTAGACGAAGAAATTATAATAACGTTGCCGCCCATAGAGGAGCTTGATCTTGAGCCAGAAGACGTAGCCTTTGAAGTAATATATTTTGACAATGATATTATTGTTATAAATAAGCCTGCAGGACTTGTGGTACACCCAGCTCCAGGACATTGGACAGGGACACTTGTACACGGTCTACTGTTTAGATTTCCTGACATGGGATGTTTGAATGGTGTGAAAAGACCAGGGATTGTTCATCGGTTAGACTCTACAACATCAGGACTTATGGTGATTGCTCGTAATGGTTTGGCACAAGAGGCATTATTTAGGGATTTTAGAGATAGACGTATATATAAAGAATACATTGCTTTATGTCATGGTATACCTTCTGCTAAAGAGGGAATAATTAAATATCCTATTGGAAGGGATCCATATAACAGGACTAGAATGGCAATAACCGACGATGGAAGAGATGCGTGGACAGACTATAGTGTTATTTGGAGTAAATTAAATTATTCATTGGTTCGTTGTTTGCTTCATACTGGGCGGACTCATCAAATAAGAGTACACATGGCTTCTATACGTTGTCCTTTGGTTGGTGATAGACTATACTGCCCAAACAAAGTATCTTCGTTCGGTAGCGAGCGGGTGTTTTTACATGCATGGAAACTAAAGTTCAAACATCCTAGAACTGGCGAGGAGATGTCTTTCCTTCAACCTATACCTAGTGAGTTGTCGTTGTTTCTAAAAGGAATTGTTGATAAAGACTTGAGTCTGCTATAGTTGAGCTGAAATTTTTATACGTAACATTTGCAATCTCTCCTTTTATAGGAGAGATAAATTTTTTCTGAGTGTGGTCAACTCTAATTCTGTTTTCGTTTTTTGCTTTTGAATAATTAACTGCAATTGAAGAACATAAATCAAACAATATTGTCATGCGCTCAGATGTAACTGTTGTTGTCATTCGAAGAATAACATGTGTTCCCGGAATTCCTTGTGCGTGAAACCATATATCATCAGGTGCGGCAAGTTTGAAAGTTACATAATGATTCCCCTTTGCTGACAACCCAATAAAAATGATTGAATCTTCAAGAATGATACGTTTGTGTGGGAAAAATGGTTCTTTCAATTGTTGTTTCTTCGTTTGATTTATTCTACGTGGTAAGTGTAATTCGTCAGCAATATAGTCAATTGCTTTTATCTCATCACAACAATCAAGTAGTACTTCTTCTTCAATCAAATCATTAAGTTCTCCTTGAACTTTCTTAACTAATATTTGCGCATTAGACTGTGACTGTAGAATTTTTTTGTATTTTTTAAAATAAAATTTAGCATTTTGCGAAAAGGTTAGTGAAGGAATAATTGGTACAGAAACCGAAAGTTTTTCTCCTTGCTCACTAAAATATGATAAATTACATTCAGATTCTCCCTGCTTGATATTCCATAGGTTATATATAATTGCATCTCCATATTTTTTATATAGGGTCGCATCTGTTGTAGTAATTAAATTTTCAATGTCACCTAATTGCTTTTCTCTGCGAATAATTTCTTTACGCAGATGTTTCTTAATGTTTTTTTTGTGTGAATTTAGTTTATTTTGATAAATACTTGAAGTAGTTAAATAGTATCCAATGTTTTCTAAGGACAATATTTCCTCACTTTTTAGTGAAATATCATTGGGAAGAATAGTTATATAATTTTGGATTCGAACTAATTTATAATTATCAAAGTTTCTGATATCCTTCAAACTTTCAATAACTTTTATACTGGTCTCTAATTCAACATAACTTAAAGTTTTTGCGAGAAAATTTCCTATTCCGACGATAGACTTCAATGTTTCTTTAGAAGGGGCATCAATCCACTTCTCAATTGAAATACCTGCTATTTCAGGAGGAAGTTTATAAGAGACTCCAGGTAATATTGTCCTATGAGAATTTCTTTCTGGATAAATATGTTTTGCTGTCTCAGTAATTATATTGTTTTCATCTACCATTAACAAATTACTTAGTCTTTCCATCGGTTCAAAAATTATAGTTATATTTTTAAAAAAGCCTAGTCCTATTGTTTTTCTAAAAATTAGACGTATTATCCTATCATTATTAATTTGATTAATATCAACTAATTCAGTACCTACAAGCTGACTTTTTAATGAGGTTGATATTGGTGGTGTTGTTGCTATTTCTGAAAATAATTCTTTTTTTTCTTTGTCATCAATAACAGCTATGCCATAGCTTGAAGTGTCCCATGATATCAATAAAGACTTGCCATTGCTGAATGTAAGTGTTACGAATTTGTCTTGTGATTCAATCTTTTGGACTCTTTTACCTATAAAAAAAGATGCTTTATTAATAAGTAGTGGAATAATTTCTACGCCATAGGACAATGAAAACACCTCAATTTTAAATTTTACTCACTGTTATTCTATAATCATATCCTCTAAAAAGCTATACATAAACTTAATTAGGTTATAAAATATACTCAACTGTTGCATAACAGAATATTATATGGAGGTGTTTGAAGATGAGCAAAGAGAGATATCTTATTTCGTCGGAATCAGTGACAGAAGGACATCCAGACAAACTCGCCGATCAAATATCAGATGCAATATTGGACGCAATTTTAGAGCAAGATCCTACGAGTAGAGTTGCTTGTGAAACATTAGTAAGTACAGGCCTAATCGTTGTCGCTGGTGAAATTACAACTTCTTGCTATGTTGACATTCCAAAAGTAGCCAGAATGACCGTTAAAGAGGTCGGATACACAAGAGCGAAATATGGTTTTGATGGAGATACGTGTGCAGTAATGACATCAATTGATGAACAATCTCCAGATATTGCACAAGGTGTTGATAAGGCACTTGAAGCGAGATCTTTATCTGAAGATGAAATTAATAAAACTGGAGCTGGTGACCAGGGGTTAATGGTAGGCTATGCTTCTGATGAAACAGAAGAATTGATGCCACTTCCTATTTCTTTAGCACATAAACTTACGAGAAAATTAGCTGAACTGAGAAAAGAACGTGTTCTACCATATTTAAGACCGGATGGGAAAAGTCAGGTAACTGTTGAATATGATGATGGCAAACCGAAGAGAATTGATACGATTGTCATAAGTACGCAACATCACCCTGCTGTTGATCAGTCTCAAATTGAGTTTGACTTAAAAGAGCTTTTAATAAAAGAAGTTATCCCTGCCAAGTTAATGGATAGCGAAACAAGAATAATAATAAATCCAACTGGTAAATTTGTACTAGGTGGACCGCAGGCTGATACTGGCTTAACAGGAAGAAAAATTATTGTTGACACATATGGTGGAGCTGTTTCACATGGAGGCGGCGCTTTTTCTGGAAAAGATCCAACGAAGGTAGATAGATCTGGAGCATATATGGCTCGTTATGTTGCAAAGAATGTTGTCGCATCAGGCTTAGCTTCTTCGTGTCAAATACAAGTTGCTTATGCAATTGGTCTAGCAAACCCTGTCTCAATAATGGTGGAAACATTTAATACAGGTAAAATCTCAGATAGTCAAATAGCAACTTTGATTAGAGAAAATTTTGATTTTAGGCCAGCTGCAATTATAAAGAATCTTGATTTATGTAAAGCACAATATAAGCGTCTTGCTTCGTATGGACATATGGGACGAATTGATTTAGACCCAATCCCTGCTTGGGAAAAAACAGACAAGGCAGAGATATTGAGAAACGAAGCAAAAAATAGATTTTAATCTTAATATTTGGAATGAGAAATATAATTATATTTCTCATTCCAAATGGATTATTTTAAAACTATGTTTTTAAAAAAACTCTATCCAATCATAAAACATCTCATTTGGCCACGATACTGCCCAGTCTGTGGAATGATATCTAGTGATTGCTGCTGGGATTGTCTTGAGTCTTTGGTGGCAAATTTTCCTATTTTTTCTTTGGATAATAATTCTACATATTTCCCTGACGAAAAAGGTAACGAAACTCCATGTTTTGCATTTGCCGAACACCAAGGTGTTTCCAGAGAAATAATACTCAAACTTAAGTATTCCGGACTTAAATCTGTAGGAATAAAAATGGGGAGAGCTATTGCTTTAAAAATCAGTCCATTGATGGCTGATATTATTCTTCCGATGCCACTTCATTATTCAAGTAAAAGAGAGTACAACCAAGCGTGTCTTATTGCTGAAGGTATTTCAAGTGTTTACTCGATTCCCGTTCGTACAGATATTTTAGAATGGTCGTCTAATGCTACGGCTCAAACCTCTAGCACTGCAAGAGAGCGAAAATCATTGCCTCACAATTCACTACAAATAAAAAAAGACATAAACGGTATGAAGGTAATACTTGTTGATGATGTTTATACAACAGGGACTACTTTGAGGATAGCTAAGCATAACATTGAAAAAGCTGGAGGAAAAGTAGTCTTTGCGTTTGTTTGGACAAGAAGGTTAAGAGGCCATTCATAAATTTTTTATTAGGTGGTTTAAAATGCGAAAATTTGCTTTGTTAACAAGTGGTGGAGATGCTCCTGGAATGAATGCAGCTATTCGTTCGGTAACTAGATCTTTGTTGTTTTATGAAAATGAAGTTATTGGCATTAGAAGAGGATATGAAGGGCTTTTGGATGAAGACTTTCTACCTATGTCACGTAGTTCTGTAGGTGGTATCCTTTTGCATGGAGGAACGATACTTAAAACAGCCAGATCACCACAATTTATGTGTGAAGAAGGAATAAACAAGGCCGTTGAAAATCTAAAGAAATATGATATAGATGGTTTAGTTGTTATAGGCGGGGATGGAACTTTCCGTGGTGCTGAAGAATTACATAATCGTGGGGTTTCTGTAATTGGTATCCCTGCCACAATCGACAATGATATTTTTGGAACAGATGCAACTATTGGTTTTGATACTGCTTGTAATACCGCATTAGAGTGTATTTCAAAATTGAGAGATACAGCTTCAAGTCACGAAAGAATGTTTATCGTCGAGGTTATGGGACGTGATTCTGGATTTTTAGCATTAGAAACTGGAGTTGCTTGTGGTGCAGAATATGTTGTTTTGCCTGAAAAAGATTTTAATATAAATGATTTGTGTGATAAGGTAAATATATCTAAATTAAAAGGCAAAACACATTCTATTGTAGTACTTGCAGAAGGGGCTATGTCTGCTAATGAGCTTAGAGATATTTTAAAAAAGAATAATTGTGTCTATACTCCCAAAGTAGTTGTTTTGGGGTATTTACAAAGGGGAGGGGTCCCCACATGTTTTGATACAGTCCTTGCTTCAAAGCTTGGTGTAAATGCTGTCACTTTACTTCTTGCTGATAAAAGTGGTCTCATGGTTGGAATTGATGGAGGAAAAGTCGTGAGTATGCCAATGGAATTAGCACGGAGTAATACTAAAAAATTGAATAAAGATATGTTAACTCTAATAGATATTTTGAGTATATAGTTTTGTATTTTGCTTAATCTATATAAATATAAAAATAATTGGTGAAAAAATGTATATCTTAAAAAAAATTAAACATACAGAATTGATTGAAATTATAGGTGCCCTCTTACTTTTTTTTCTTATGCTTACAGCATGGGCCTTTAAATATGATATTTTTACTACGTCATTATCCATTGACAAGTCTTTAATATGTATAGAATTAGATGAGAATAGAAAACCATTAAAGATAACAGAAAATATACCACGTGGAACAAGACAAGTCTGCTTGTGGTTTAAATATAATACATCAAGGACTCCACTAAATATAAAGATAACGTGGTCTTTGGACAACGAGGTGTTACTGTCAGAAATGCAAAAACTTGTGACACCTGAAGGAGTAAAGGCATTTTATCTTCTAAGAGAAGATGGCATGCCACTTGAAGATGGAAGATACAGTGTTACCATAAAAGATGGTTCTAAAATTATATCAAGTATACCGTTTAAAATAATTAAAACTGAAAATTAATTTGGAGGTCTTTCACATTGCCACTTAAAAAAAAGATAGAGAATGAACCACTTGAGACTACGGGTGAAATACAAATAAATGAAGAAAAAAAGACAAGAAAACGAGTAAGCAAAAAGAATGATAAGGATGTACTTGCTGTAATAGATGAATTGCCAGTTGAACCTAAAATAACAAAAAAGCGTTCTTTAAAAAAGGATCAAGCAATAATAGCTCAAGATAAGCCATGTGATTCATTACCTAATACACTTGACACTGAAAATATTACCGTTAATCAAATCCCGCAAGATTTATTAGAATTAGAGGTACAGAAGAATGACACCTCGTCAGAATTGACGAATTTACTTAATTCAAAAAATATAGACATCGCAGATCAAACACAAGAAAAGGCCTCTGACGATATAAATTTAAGTGATATTGATTTAAAAAATGCACAAATAAATAATAAAAATAAAAAAAATAATTATCAAAAGCACACAAGACCTAAATTAAGTTTTAATTTTCTTGCTGCCCAAACATTGGTTGATTTAAGACGTATAGCAAAAGAAATAGGGTTGCAAGCAGTAACAGCAACAAGAAAAGACGATTTGATTGTAGAAATTTTGAAGAAACAAGCTGAAATAATGGGATATAGATTTAATGGTGGAACATTGGAATGTATGCCTGATGGCTATGGTTTTCTTCGTCCTTCAGGGCTTCTGCCTAGTAGTCATGATATATATGTATCTGCTTCCCAAATCCGTAAATTTGGTCTAAGAAATGGCGATGTTGTCTGGGGGATTATAAGACCAGCTAAGGAACAGGAGCACTACGAAGCTTTATTGCGTGTTGAAAATGTTAATTTTACTAATCCAGAATCAGCTCGAGTTCGTCCTTCGTTTGAAAATTTGACTCCAATTTTCCCAGATGAGAAGTTAAAATTAGAGACAGAGAAACGTTTAATTTCAACAAGAATGGTAGATTTATTTGCTCCGATAGGAAAAGGACAAAGAGCTTTGATTGTGGCTCCTCCAAAAGTAGGAAAAACGACATTATTAAAGAATATTGCAAATGCAATTACAATGAATCATCCAGATGTTATTCTTATGGTATTGTTGATCGATGAAAGACCAGAAGAAGTTACTGATATGTCTAGATCAGTTGATGGTGAAGTTATAGCATCTACTTTTGATAGACCAGCTGAAGAGCATATGAGAGTAGCTAATTTAGCCTTAGAGAAAGCTAAAAGACTTGTTGAGGTTTCAAAAAATGTTGTCCTTTTATTAGATTCGATCACGCGTTTAGCTAGAGCTTCAAATTTAGTCGTTCCTCCTTCAGGAAGGACATTGTCTGGTGGGATGGACCCGTCTGCACTATATTTCCCAAAAAAGTTTTTTGGCGCAGCAAGGAACATTGAGAATGGTGGAAGCTTGACAATAATTGGGACATCATTAGTAGAAACTGGTAGTCGTATGGACGATGTAATATATGAAGAGTTTAAAGGTACCGGTAACATGGAAATACATCTTTCTAGAAAATTATCTGAGCTACGTATTTTCCCTGCAGTAGACATAATAAAATCAAGTACCAGAAAAGAAGAATTGTTAGTTTCAAATGAAGATTTACAAAGGATATGGTCATTACGTCGCAAAATATCAAATATTGATGAAGTTGAAGCTCTTAACTCTATAATTGCCAAACTCAAAAATACCGAAGATAACAATGAATTTTTATCAACAATTAAGCTTTCATAGCTTTCATAGCTTTAATGTTTTGGAGTGTAAAAAATGTTTAAAAATAGAATAGGCAAACATATACTGCTGATTGAAGTATTGTTAGTCATCCTAATTTCTTTCATTGTATTTATATCTTCTTTTGTAGCTGATAAAAATGGTGGACATTGGGCTCTTTCAAAAATAGAAGTAAAAAAGATGGCTGACCATAGTTCGTACGTAATGATTGATGTATCTAATATATTAATGCTTTCTTCAGTTGCAGACGATGACGATTGTGATATTGTATCAATTTCAACAGGAATACTTCCGTCTATTGCAAACTTAACTCAAGAGGAATTAAAATTATACTCAGTATTATCTAAACGAGATGGTCTAATAACAAGCACAGATAAAGATTATCTCGACGAAGATATACATTGGCAAGAATATGTTCTAGAAGAAAATGATACAATTGAATCTATTGCTGAACGCTTTGGTTTAAAACCGAATACTATAATAAATTCTAACTTACTTACAAAAAAAGAGAAACTTTTGCCAGGCGAAGTAATTTATGTCCCTGATAGCGATTTTTATGCTAATATAACAAGAAATTTTGTTCTCAAAATGCAGGAAAAAGAAAAAGAAGAGGATAGTAGAACAAAAGTTTTATCTGTCAAACGTCATGTTATAAAACAAGGCGATTCTCTTTGGTCAATTGCGAATGAAAACAACCTAGATGTTGATACTATTGTAGGTTCAAATAATTTAAATGATATAAATGTGCTTAAACTTGGTACAGTACTAAGAATTCCTAATCAAGATGGTGTTTTTATAAAAATAACCAAAAGAGCTTCTCTTTCTAAGCTCGCTGATGTTTATGGTTCAAGTTTAAATTCAATCAAAGTTGCTAATAGAATAAATAACTTGTCAACAATAAGAGTTGGGCAGGAAATATTTTTCCCAGGTGGTAGAATTGTTGATGTCAGCACTCCAATAAAAACTAGATCTGCAATAGTTCGTAAAACAACGAAACATTTTTTTGTTGGTTCTTCGATACGTTTCGGATGGCCAACAGCTGGTAAAATTTCAAGTAGCTTTGGTTGGCGTCGTAGTCCGTTTGGTGGAAGACGTAGGCGTTTTCACTCTGGATTGGATATTAGAGCACCAAGGGGACGTAGTATAGTTGCTGCATCATCCGGACGTGTTGTTCACTCTGGATGGATGGGTGGCTATGGCAAGACTGTTGTCGTACTTCATCCTTCAGGGGTATCTACATTATACGGACATTGTAGTACTTTGCTTGTTAGACAGGGTGCAGTGGTAGGAAAAGGTCAACTAATTGCTAGAATAGGTAGTACTGGTAGGTCTACAGGAAATCATGTCCATTTTGAGGTAAGAAAAAATGGTAGACCCGTTAATCCAATCGGTTATTTAAGATAGTAAATATATATTTTTTAAACAATAAAAGGAGCGTTACCAATGACCAAATATGTATTTGTAACAGGCGGTGTTGTTTCATCATTAGGAAAGGGAATTACAGCTGCATCACTAGCATCCCTTCTTAAAAGAAGAGGATTAAATGTTAGCATAATTAAGCTAGACCCATATATAAATGTTGATGCTGGTGCAATGAGTCCATTCCAGCATGGAGAAGTTTTTGTTACGTGGGATGGTGCAGAAACAGATTTAGATTTAGGTCATTATGAACGTTTCATTGACGAAGCAATATCTGCTGGTAATAGTTGTACAACTGGAAAGGTTTACTCTGCTGTTATTCAACGTGAACGTGAAGGTGGCTACAATGGTGGAACTGTTCAAGTTATCCCCCATATCACAAATGAAATACAGGATAGAATCATAAGAGTTGGCGAAGACAAGGATATCGTAATTGCAGAAATAGGTGGAACAGTTGGTGACATTGAAGGGTTACCATACTTAGAAGCGATTAGACAGTTAACTGTTAGGGTGGGACGAGAGAATATCCTATATTGTCATGTAACTTTGGTTCCTTATATAGCTGCTTCAGGTGAACTAAAAACTAAGCCTACTCAGCACAGTGTGAATGAGTTAAGAAGAATAGGAATACAGCCAGATGTTATTGTTTGTCGTTCTCAGCATACTGTTGATGCAGATCTAAGAGAAAAAATAGGACTATTTTGTAGCGTGTCACCAGAGTGCGTAGTAGAGATGAAAGATTTAGATTCTATATATAAAGTTCCTGTTGTCTTACATAAACAAGGGTTCGATACCATGATATTGAAAAAACTTGGTATAACATGCAATACAGAACCAGAAATGAGAGATTGGAATGATTTTATAAATAAAAGTGATAATCCCAGTGGTAGCGTAACAGTTGCCTTGGTTGGAAAATACACTGAAATAAAAGATGCATATTTGAGCGTGAATGAAGCTTTGGCACATGCTGGGTTTGCAAATGGTGTAAAGATTAATCTTTTGCCTGTTGCAGCTGAAGATATTGAAACGAAGTCTCCTGATGAGCTACTCTCATCAGTTGATGCGATATTGGTCCCCGGTGGTTTTGGTCAAAGAGGAGTAGAAGGAATGATTCTAGCTGCTAAATATGCAAGAGAGAATGACATCCCTTACCTAGGAATTTGCTTGGGAATGCAAGTTGTTGCAATTGAATTTGCACGGAATGTACTTTGTTTTTCTGATGCAAATAGTGCAGAATTTGATGAAAACACATCTTTGCCAGTTATACACTTAATGAACAATCAAAAGAAAATTACTGATTTGGGTGGAACATCTAGATTAGGTGAGTATCCTTGTGAATTAACACCAAAATCGCAACTATTGAATGTTTATGGAGATAAACTAATAAAGGAAAGACATCGTCATCGTTTTGAGTTTAACAATGAATATATAGACCTATTTGAAAAAAAGGGTATGATTGTAGGTGGCTTCTGTCCAATCGGTGGAGAAGTTGAGATTATTGAGAACCATAACTGCAAATGGATGATAGGGGTACAGTTCCATCCTGAATTTCTCTCTAGACCAGTGAGACCACATCCTTTATTTATTGATTTTATTTCTGCTGCTAAAAATAAAAAATAGGAGGTATTATGTTATGAAAAAATTTTTATTAGCTATAACAGTACTTGTATTTTTGTTTGGTTCGACTGCTTATGCAGAGGAGACAACTGACCAATATAAAGACACACCTGTATTTCAGACACTTGAACGTGTTGAGATAATTACATATGGTAATGTGCAAGGTGGAGGTTTGCTTCCTCGCTTGAATAAAGTTGAAAAAGATATCTTTGGTCGTTCGTTACCAGGAAGTTTAACTGAGAGACAAACGGCTATGCTTAACTTTCTTGAAAAGGGAACAGATACACAGCCATCACTACTTTTTAAAATATCTGTTGCTGAATGGGCTGTTGCTAAACAATCTTATCCCAATGAGTCTCTCATGAAAAGAATAGATACATTAGAATCCTTAATAGAAGGTGTTGTTCAAGGTGGCGCATATGCATCAAGGATAGAGCGTCTTCTTGTAAAAATTCTTCCTGATGGTGTCTCAACATCCAAAATGATGATGCCCGCATCTACAATTGTAAAAGCAAGTTTAACTAAAACCTTGACAGTTAGAAATGTTAAAGTGGACGACAAAGTTATACTAAAGTTAATAGATGATATAGTTTTAGATGATACTTTACTTGCACCTAAAGGCAGTAGGGTACTAGCTCATATTACTAAGGTAAAGCCACCAAGAAGCTTTGGTAGATCTTCTGAAATAGAAATTAACTTTGATGACATTGAAGTCCTAACCCCCCAAACAGTAAAAATTGTTATGGGAGAAGCTGCAAAAAAGGCTATGGAGGCTGATTCTGCCGTCTATGGTGCAGCTGGAGCTAGTTTTGCTGGTGCAGTATTGTTAGGGCCAGTTGGACTTGCTGGAGGTTTCTTAGTTAGAGGAAATGACAAACAGCTTAAAGAAGGGACTTTGTTCTATCTTGAGACTGTTACATCTGCTGACATAAAGGGATACAAGGTACCTAAACAGATATCACCAATGGTTACCTCAGGTGATATGGTTCATCCACAAGGTAGTTCACAAACTAACTAACCTTAGTTATAAATATGATGTTAAAAGGACTCCTTTCTAAACACTATTATAAATATATATTATTCTTTCTTCTTGTTTTGTTTGTTTTCTACTTATATAAAGATTTTAATTTAAGTATGAAAAAAATCGATATTGTACCTGATGTAGTTGTAAACAACATGAAAATGACTCGTTATATTGATGGTGACCGCTGGGACTTTAAATCGCCCAAGGTTGAACATAAAAATGGAGAAATGTTTGCTACATCACTTGATTTAACTATATCGACCAAAGATAACAAGAAAGTCTATGTGCTTGCCAATAATGCTATATATAATAAAGCAACTAGTAATTTGGAGTTAATGTTTTCTAAAACGAGATTAGAAGAACAGGATAAAACGTACTATCTGTCTGCAGACTATACTAACTATAATGACAATGAAAAGGTTTGGCGGTTTAAAGACAATTTATCCATAAGCACTAAGAATATTATTGCGACGTCAATGCTTGGAGAATATAACATGATTTCAGGGATATGTATCCTCTCTAAAGATGCTGTTATTACCTGGGATAAAGAATAGTACTTATGCGAAATAAATTTGTATAGTTATAATAATTGTGCAATATATTTAATGTTCTATGAACATGGAGGAATTAAGTTGTTGAGAAATATTTTTTGTTTTAAAAAAAACTACTGGCTTTTACTAAGCTCGTTTTTGGCTGTATGTATATTATGTATTTCTCCATGTATTTCTTGCGCAAATGGTAATCCTGAGTCTAATGTTATTAACCAGGTTAAGATTGATGCTGATGTCATTAATTATTCTGAAAACACAGGACTTGCTGAAGCATTAGGTAACGTAATAGTAAAGAATAGAAACATAAAACTCACTGCTCCAAAAGTAAACTATGATGCAAAAAATAGTGAACTAGAGGCTTTTTCTGAAGGAGATAAACAAGTTTACTTTACTTCTTTTAGTAATGATGAAGGAGTACAAAGATTACATGGAGATTATTTAAAATTTAATTTGGACACGAAGAGGGGATTCTTGAAAAATGCATCAGGCGGGACTGACCTACTTTTTCTTAAAGGGAATGATGTTAATTTCATGTCCTATGACGAAGCATATGAAAAAAGGATTGTGTCTAAGAGACTTGACAACAAGAATGAAAATAAAAATGATGATTTAATTGCTGAATGGCTATCGGTTTCCTCTACTACCTGTGATTTTGACAAGCCTCACTACAGATTATTTTCCAAAAGAGTAATAATAATACCCAATAAAAAAATTATATTAAAAAAACCAGATATATATATTGGGAATAGAAAAATAATCAAATATCCATTTGATTATATTATTTCAATGAAAAAGAAAGAACAATCACTTATGCCTGTCTATAAGTACGAATCTAACAAAGGCTTTGGATTGGGAATAAAAGGTGTTTTGGATTTTAATTCTTTTGGGGAATTAGGATTGGCTGCAACAGGATGGACAGGTGGACTTTGGGAAGCACAAATTAGATATCAAAAAGAATTATTTGATGGCCTTTACATATATGGTGAGTCAGACAGGTCGTATAACAGAGATGAAAGAGAGACCCTATGGAGACCTAAATGGGGACTTAATTATTATACGAGAAGTGGTTGGAATGCAAAGGTCGAATATGCTCAACGAGAACTAATTGAAACAACGATGCGTCCAGGTCAGACACGTAGATACAATGTGTGGAAAGATCCTGAATTTACATTACTTTCTCCAACATTTGGTCCTGATTTTGCTAGGATTTCGATGAAAATGATGTATGGACGTTACCAAGATAATGTTGATGTCGTTAAACCTTGGGTTAAACGCCTAGGAATAACCACAACTCTCTCTGGTGAGATTCCGGTAAATTGGAAGAACTTTACACCATATTATGGTGGTAGCTATTCCTACTATAATTATGATTCCGAACCTGTAGACCAGAAAGTAACAGATGCTTGGGTTGGAATAAGATGGAACATTGGAGTTTTCGGTTTCAACAGTATGTATTTTAGACGATGGGTTGATGGTACATCTAAGCTTTCTTGGGATAATTATTCAGCTCAGAAGAATTTTTATCAAACGATTAGTTTGCCGCTTCCTATTGGTAAATCATGGGAAAAATGGAACCTTTCAGTTACAGGAACATATGATTTTATGACAAGTAAAATTGCAGAAATGATCTATTCTATTACTTACAGTAGACACTGTACTACATGGCAATTATGGGCAAGAGATAAAATTGCTGGAAATGAAATGGATTTTAGGTTAACTTTTTATCTTAATGCATTCCCAGAACAGAAATTAAGTATTGGTTCAGATGAAAATAATTAAATAGCCATAAACAGGAGATGTATTATTTTGAAGATAGTTGTTGCATGTGGTGGAACTAGCCCAGAACGCGAAGTTTCACTTAATTCGGGGAAAGCTGTTTATGATGGATTGCTTAAAGCTGGATTTGAGGCAGTCTTAGTAGATGTTACTTCTATAAAAGATTTTATTAATGACTGGAAAGCATACAATGCTGATGGAGTATTTGTTGCTCTTCACGGAGACTGGGGAGAGAATGGAGAATTTCAATCTGCATTGCAATCCTTTGGTATTAAATACACAGGTTCAAAACCTGAGGCATGTATGCTTGCTATGGATAAGTTTGTTTCAAAACTCTTATTTAAAGAATACGGTATTCAAGTTCCAGATGGATTTACTTTAAACAGGTCGAACTATTCATATGATAAAATGGAAAAGTTTCTGGATAAACATAATAAAATTATTGTTAAACCAAATTCAGGTGGAAGCACTGTTGGGGTTACTGTAGTTGAAAGTAAAAACGACATATTAAAGGCTCTAGAGTCTGCATGGGATATAGAAGATACAGCAATAATTGAAGAATTTATAGACGGAGAAGAAGTTACTGTCCCTGTTTTTGAAGAAAATGGAATAGTGTTTTCTATGCCACCTATTAAAATTTGTCCCAAATTAGGATTTTATGATTATTCTAATAAATATACAGCTGGTGCAACTGAATATTTGTGTCCGGCACCACTTAGTGAGGAAATATTGAAAGAGTTGTCTCAAATGGCTATAAATGCACACAAGGCATTAGGGTGTAAAGTTTATAGTAGAGTGGACTTTAGAATTAGCAAAACTCAATCCCTGTATATACTAGAAGTTAATACAGCGCCAGGTATGACTGCGACAAGTCTTGTGCCAAAATCTGCGAGAGCATTAGGCTATACTTTTGACGAATTTTTAGAAAGAGTTATATCTGCTTCATTTGATTAATCGAAACTTCATTGTATCTTGAGTAATTCTCATTCTATTTTAAAGCAAAAAAAGGAAGAGTGCTTTTTAGCACTCTTCCTTTTTTTGCTTTAATTAACTTTATTGGATCTGAATTTTATCTAATTTAAGGTGGCGAATCCCTCTCGGGGTTCGTGCAATAAATTCTTCACCAATAGATTTTCCTAAAACTGCTTTCCCAACTGGGCTAGATGCTGAAATTCTATTATCTTTGATATCAGCTTCCTCTGTGCCTACTAAAGTATACACAAATGTCTTTTTTAAATCTAAATCACGAATTGTAACTGTAGTACCTAAGCTTGCAGTACTTGCATCGATGTCTTCTGTCTCAACAATCTGTGCTTTGCTTAGTTGGTACTCTAAGAGTCCAATTCTGCCTTCAAGTTTTTCTTGTTCTTCTTTTGCTGCGTGGTATTCAGCATTTTCACTTAAATCTCCAAAGGCTCGTGCCTCTTCAAGCTTAGTAGCTATTTCAAACCGTCCGTTTGAACGCAATTCTACAAGCTCAGACTTTAATTTTTCATAACCATCACGTGTCATAATAATTCTATCATCTAGTGACTTTGATGCCATAGTGTCAACACCATCCAATCTCATTATATGTTCGTTGTGGATTTTAACAGATAGATAAGAAAATATCAAATTTTTTTTAAAAATTTAATATTTTAGATTCTAATTTTAGTATTTAAAATCAGGGTATAAACTTGACAATCAACGGTACAAGTAGTATAAATGTCCAGAATATGATAATTATTGCAATGAAGGGAAGAGTAAATATCTATAGTTACCAGAGAGGAACTTTCTGCTAGCCAGATTCTGAAAAAGTTCTTAACTGTATTTATTGAACACCATCCTGGAGCTGTTGCCAAAACCTTGTGATAAGGCAACTGGGTACGCCCTATATAGCGTTTTGAGAGTCAAAAATTTTTTTGACTAAAATGGAGTGGAACCGCGGATAAATACCGTCTCCTGGTTGAGAAATCAGGGGCGGTATTCTTATATAAGGAGGAATAGATATGGGCGTTTTAGAAAGATATTCACATCTTCTCCCTGTTACGGAAAAAACACCAAAAATAACACTAGGAGAAGGATCAACTCCGCTTGTTTATTTAGGTAAGATTAGTGAAATGCTGGAAATTGATTTATGGGGTAAATTAGAAGGATGCAACCCATCTGGATCTTTTAAAGATAGAGGAATGGTAATGGCTGTTGCCAAGGCTTTAGAGTCGGGAGCGAAAGCTTTAATTTGTGCATCAACTGGAAATACGTCTGCATCTGCAGCTGCTTTTGCTGCTTCAGCACAGATTCCATGTTATGTAATTCTTCCTGCAGGGAAAGTTGCACTTGGCAAATTAGCGCAAGCCTTAATGTATGGAGCAAAAGTAGTAGCTATAAACGGAAATTTTGATGAAGCTCTTAGATTAGTACGTGAAGTTGCAAATAAAAAAGACATTGCAATAGTTAATTCTGTAAATCCTTATAGACTAATGGGACAAAGAACAGGAGCATGGGAAATCTCAGAAACACTTTTTAAGGCACCTGATTGGCATGTTATTCCTGTAGGAAACGCAGGTAACATAAGTGCCTATTGGGCTGGCTATAAACAATATTTTGAGATGAATATTAATAATACATTACCTAAAATGATAGGGATACAAGCCGAGGGGGCTTCTCCTCTTGTAACTGGTAAAGAATGTCCAAATCCAGAAACTGTTGCTACGGCTATAAGGATAGGGAATCCTGTCAGTGCTCATCTAGCCAGGGATGCTGTAAGAGAGTCTAACGGTGCTTTTTATTCAGTATCAGATACTGAAATATTAGAAGCTCAAAAGACACTTGCCTCTATGGGAGGTATTTTTGCAGAACCAGCCTCATGTGCCCCTCTTGCTGGCTTAATAAAACTTAAAAATGAGGGTAGACTACCTAAAGGTATAACTGTATCAATGGTTTTAACTGGGAATGGTCTAAAAGACCCTGATACGGCAATGTCTCAGGTTGGAAAACCTATAGAAATAAATGGAAATATTGAAGAATTATTGGAGGTGATGGATAGTTGAATCCGTTAATTACTCTAAGAGTTCCTGCAACTAGTGCGAATTTAGGCTCAGGTTTTGACGCAATAGGTATGGCTGTTTCTCTTTACAATATCTTTAAGGTTGTAGATATTTTACCATCAGGCGAATACAAAATTGATGCAGTAGGAGAAGGTGCACTTGAACTTTGTACACCTGAAAATAACTTAGTTATTACTGCTTATGAGGAAACATGCAAACGTTGGGGAGTTAATGGACCAGGTTTTTCGATGTGGTGCCATAATATTATCCCACTTTGTAGAGGTCTTGGAAGTTCCGCTGGTGCGGTGGTTGCTGGTGTCTTAATTGCAAAGGTTTTGACTGGTAAAATTGCAGACGAAAGTGAACTACTATGTGCAATGACTGCTGTAGAAGGACATCCTGACAATGTTGCACCATGCTATTTAGGCGGAATGGTTGTCAGTTGTTGGAATGGAACAGAACTTAGATATATTAGATTACCAGAATTACCTAAAGATGTATTATGTGTAGTCGCTGTGCCAGAAGAAAGAGTTAATACTGAAGCAGCTAGAGAAGCCTTGCCCAAACAGGTCCCATTTGAAGATGCTGTTTTTAATTTAGGTCGAGCAGCGTTACTGACAGCGGCTTGGGCGACTGGGAAATGGGATTATTTAAAATGGGGGATGGATGATAAGATTCATCAACCATATAGGATAAAATTATTTACAGGTGGAGAAGTCATTTTCTCTAGAGTTCAGGAAATTCCTGAATGCATTAGTGTTGCGATAAGTGGTTCTGGTCCAAGTGTAATTGCATTGGTGAGGGGTGTCACACATCGTGTTGCTGAAGCCATGTGTCGCACATTTACAGAACATGGTGTTAGATCACAATTTTTTGTAATAGATGGAAGCGCTACTGGCGCTAGGGTAGATGTAAATCCTTCGTTAAATGAAGCGATAAAGAATGTGGGGTGTAGTAATTGAACTGGTCTGAACGACCCCTTATAGTATTAAAATTTGGCGGTTCATCTGTGGCTGATTTTGAAAGAATGAAACATGTTTCTCAAATTATAAAGAAATACAGAGATAATAATAATAGAGTTGCAGTTGTTGTTTCTGCTATGGGAAATATGACAGATGATTTACTTGCATTAGCAGACGGAGTTTCCGAATTAAAAAATGGTAGAGAGATGGATCAGCTTCTAGCAACAGGTGAACAGCAAAGTGTTGCATTGTTGGCCTTATCTCTACAACAGTTTGGAATACCAGCTCAATCTTTTACTGCGCAACAAGCGGGAATTAAAGCAAAGGGTTTCCCAATGGAAGGTAGAATATACAACATCGAGCCTACTGCGGTTGAAAAGATACTAGCTGAAGGGAAAGTTGCTGTTATAACAGGCTTTCAGGCTATCACAGATGAGGGAGATGTTATCACCCTTGGTAGAGGTGGATCAGACTTATCAGCTGTAGCTTTAGCTGGTGCAATGGAAGCAGCTTCTTGTCACCTATTAAAAGACGTAACAGGAATAATGACAAGTGACCCAAGAATAGTTGAAAATCCTGTTAAAATAAAAGAGATTGGTTTTGATGAGTGCATGGAAATGGCAGTTCAAGGAGCCAATGTTCTACAAGCAAGAAGCGTAGAAGTTGCAGCTAGATACAATATTCCACTTTATGTTGGTTCCAGTTTTGTTGAAGAGGAGGGTACTTGGGTTATGAGTAGACCAGTAACTGAAGGTTTGATTATAAAGGCTGTCGTGCAGGATTTAAAAGTCACCAAAGTTGTTTTGTTGGGGGTTCCAGATATTCCAGGAGTTGCAGCTAAATTGTTTAGTAATTTGGCGAACAATGGGGTTGGGTCTGAAATGATCGTCCAGAACAACATGAGAGGTGGAGTCAATGATATTGGTTTTCTTGTTAAGAAGACTAATTTAGAGGTAGCTATAAGAGTATGTCGTGAACTTTGCCACGAAATAGAAGCCCAAGGCGTATCTTTTGATACGGAAATAGCTAGAATTACTATCGTTGGGGCTGGAATTGCAAACCATCCTGAAGTCCCATCAAAAATGTTTAAAATCCTTGCTGAAGAGGGTATTAATATTGAGATGATAGCATCAACTGCCCTTGCTCTCACCTGTATAGTTGATTCTACAAAGGCTGCCGAGGCTGTTAGAGCCTTACATAAGCATTTCATAGAAGAGGTTGACTTCCATGAATAAAAAAAGAATTGCAATACTTGGAGCTACCGGTCTTGTTGGGAGAGAAATGCTTAAGATACTTGAAGAACGTGATTTTCCAATATCTGAACTAAAACTTCTGGCTTCTCCTAGATCAGCAGGTCAAAAAATAAAATTTAAAGACATTGAAATAACAGTTGAAGCAGTGAATCAAGATTCTTTTAAAAACGTAGACATAGCTCTGTTTTCTGCTGGAGGATCAACTTCTAAAGTTTGGGCTCCGATTGCTGCTCAATCTGGTTGTGTAGTTGTTGATAATAGTTCAGCATGGCGAATGGATTCCAAGTGTCCGTTAGTTATTCCTGAAATTAATCCTGATGATGTAAAAAAGCATAATGGAATAATTGCCAACCCAAACTGTTCTACAATACAAGCGTTAGTCGCTATTTGGCCACTACATAAATATGCAGGCCTTACCTATATGAATATAAGCACGTATCAATCTGTTGCGGGCACAGGTATAAAAGCTCTAGAACGTCTAGAAATGGAAGCAAAACATATATTGTTAAAAGAAGAGATATCTGGTGCTTCAGTGTATCCCCATCAGATTGCTTTTAATCTTCTTCCACAAATAGGTTCATTTGATTCTGACGGCATATCAGAAGAAGAATGGAAAATGGTAAATGAATCAAGAAAAATTATGCATTTACCAGAATTAAAGGTAAGTGGTATAACGGTGAGGGTACCAATTTTTAGATGTCACGGTGAAAGTATAACAGCTCAGTTTTCGAAAGAGATAACCCCTGAAATAGCAAAAGAAATCCTTAAAAATGCTCCAGGTGTTGTTTGTTGTGATGACCCAGCTAATGCAATTTATCCTTTGCCTATTGAAGTTGTAGGTACTGATGATGTTTCTGTTGGCAGAATAAGAAAAGACACTGGTCTGGACAACGCATTAGCAATGTGGGTAGTAGGAGATAATTTACGTAAAGGTGCAGCGTTGAATGCTGTTCAGATTGCAGAGATTTTATAACTTAAAAAATAAGCCTTCATAGTGAAGGCTTATTTTTTTGTAAATGTAAAAAATATACTTATAATGTATAATATGATGGATTACTTGAGAGGTGATGATACTATGTTGCTTTCTGAAATACTTCATAAAATTGAAAAAAGAATACCTCTTTTATGGATGGAAGAATGGGATAATTCTGGTCTTGCTTTTGGGTGTCTTGACAAAGATATTAAGCTAATCTCAATAGCTCTTGATGTAAACAAATATACCATAAGAGAAGCAATAAAACATGGTTCAGATCTTCTTATAACTCATCATCCATCTATTTTCAAGCCAATAAAATCTTTAACGTATAACTTAAATAATGAGACTGCTCTTATAAAAGCAATAAAGCATGATATTGCACTCTACTCAATTCATACTAATTGGGATGTTTCAAATGAGGGTGTGAACGTAATATTAGGAGACATTTTAAAACTACAAAACCCTAAACCTCTCTATGTCCCAGCACACTTAACGCAAAAAAACAATGTATGGGGGATAGGGACAATAGGTGATCTAGGCACTGAATTAACACAACAAGAGTTGCTATCCATCTTGAAAGTGAATATGGATTTATCAAATATCATATTATATAATAACTATAATCTTAAAAAGATTAAAAGAGTTGCTATTGCTGGTGGTTCTTGTGGCGATTTATGGAAAAGCGCATTTTCAATGGGAGCAGATATCTTTATTACTTCTGATATATCCTATCATCAACGTGAGGATGCTTTGGAACAAGGTATGCCAATTATTAATTGCGACCACGGTGAGATTGAAAAAATATCTCTTCCTTTTTTATCTCGCATTATTGAAAGCGAAGTACTGTTACCAGTTAACTTAATAATATAAAAATACATCAAAGGAGTAATTGTTTACTATGGAAACAAAAAAAAGAATATTTAGTGGTATGAGGCCAACAGGCAGACTTCATTATGGTCATATGGCTGGCGCATTGATAAATTGGGTAAAGCTACAAGAAGAATATGATTGTTATTTTGGTATTGTTGATTGGCATGCAATGATGTCAGATTATGCTGATGTTACTAATGTTAAATCTAATTGTAGGGAAATATTGTTAGATTGGCTTGCAGTTGGTGTTGATCCAGAAAAAGCATCAATTTTTATCCAATCACACGTAAAACAACATGCAGAAATACATCTAGCTCTTTCTATGATAACTCCTCTTGGTTGGTTAGAAAGATGTCCTACATACAAAGAACAAATTTTGAACTTACAAAATAAAGACTTATCAACATATGCATTCTTGGGGTATCCTGTATTAATGGCAGGGGATATCCTCTTGTACAAGTCATTTGCTGTGCCAGTCGGAGAAGACCAGGGGCCACATCTTGAATTAACAAGAGAGGTTGCTCGTCGATTTAACCATTTTTATGGTGAAATATTTCCTGAACCACAGACTTTGCTAACTCCATCTGCAAAAATGCCTGGGCTAGATGGTAGAAAAATGAGCAAATCATACGGAAATTCATTAGCCATTGCAGATGATATGGGAACTATCTGGAATAAACTTAGAACAATGAAGACCGACCCGGCAAGGGAGAGAAGAACCGATCCAGGTACTCCAGAAAAATGCCCTGTATGGGATATAATGAAATTCTTTAATAAAGATGCTTCTGAAATGTTAGAAATACACGAAGGCTGTATGACAGCGGGAATTGGTTGTGTTGACTGTAAAAAAAGATTGATGAATCATCTTGAAAAAGTTATGACTCCTATTCAAGAAAGACGTGCATTCTATGAAAATAGAGAAGATGACCTAATGCAAATTCTTGAAAACGGTGCTTCAAGAGCAAGGAAAGTTGCAGAAAAAACCATGGAAGATATCTATACAGCCATGGGGATTTTGCACTAAAACAGATCTAACTGTGAATGAGAATGATAACGATTTACTAAAGGTAAACTTTAAAGAAGGACCTACCGCGTTTAACGTAAATTTAGATGCTTTTTCCGGTCCGCTAGATTTGTTGTGTCATCTAGTTGAATCTAGAGAATTAGATATAGCAAAGATAAACTTAACTGAGCTAATAACACAATATGTTGAATTCTTACTAAAATCTGAAAAAGCATCTCTTACCGAATTGGTTGAATTTTTCTCGTTTGCATCGAGATTGTTATTAAGAAAAGTAAGCTCACTTTTTCCCTCAAAGGCAATAGATTGTTTGGCTGATGAAGACCAAGATGAACTATATGATGAAGAAGATTTGCTTGCAGCAATTGAAAATTTTATACCATATAGAAATGCTGCATCTTTTTTAAGAGAAATGCAACAAAAAAGAGAAATGTCATTTACTCGAATTCACGATGATGATTCAGCTCCTTTTTATGATCTAGGAGATTTATACGGATTATCAAATAAGTGGTGGGAGCTTCTAGAAAGATACAAAAATAAAAAACCTGATGTGTTTTTTTCAGATGATGACTTATGGGATGATATACCAGATGCTATTCCTGAAGAGAAGATGGTAGATCAAAGAATGGAAGAACTTCGCCTTTTGATAAAAGATACAAATCTAAAACTTTCGCAGATATTAAAAGAAAAAAACAAAAAGAACTTAATAGTTACGCTACTTGCTTTGTTGGAACTATCAAGAATGGGAATTGTAAAATTGATACAAAACGAAATATTAGGAGAGATTGAAATTGTCTCTAAATAACCAAAATATTGAATTAGGAATAATTGAAAAGCAAATAGAAGCCTTACTTTTTGTTTCACCGGAACCAGTTTCTGTCTCGGAAATGTCATCTTACTTAGGTGTTTCTACGACTAAAGTTCAAGAAAGCATATGCTTAATAAAAACAGAGCTGGAAAAAAAGCATGCTTTTACATTGCTTAATATTGCTAATGGATGGCAAATTGCTACCTTACCTGCTTTGTCCTCATTGATTGAAGACTTTGTGTCAACAATTGTTGTTGATAAAGTAAGGCTAAGCAAAGCAGCTCTTGAGACACTTTCTGTAATAGCCTACAACCAGCCAGTTACAAGATCAGAAATTGAAGAAATAAGGTCTGTTCGGTGTGATAGAGTTGTTGATACTCTCTTAAAACATGGGCTTGTTAGAATTGCTGGAAGAAAAAAGAGTGTAGGATCACCTCTATTATTTAGGACAACAGATAGATTCCTAGAAATTTTTGGGCTCAGTTCAATTAGTGCTTTGCCTACATTGGATGAGCTAAGAGATACTCCCCAAGATATTATTAATGAAGCTACATATATTGACGGCATAGAAAGTGAAATCAATGAAGGATAAGCAGACAATAAGACTAAACAGATATTTAGCAATGTGTGGAATTGGAGCCAGAAGGAAAGTAGAAGAATATATTTTTTCTGGAAGAGTAAAGGTAAACAATGAAACTGTTTTAGAACCAGGGCGTCAAATTCTATCAAACGATGTTGTCTTATTTGATAATAAAGAAATATTTTTTGTACCTCAAACATACATCATATACAATAAACCCAAAGGGTTACTTTGTGCAGTTGAAGATGAACGTGAGCAGACTATAATTGATGCTCTCCCTCCATCTATGGATCACTTAAAGCTCTTTCCTGTAGGAAGACTCGATAAGAACAGTGAAGGGCTTATTATACTTACCAATGATGGAATGTTTTCTCAGGAACTAATTCATCCTAGTAAGGGCATAGATAAAACCTATGAAGTTCAATTACGTAAACCACTAGATGAAAACAAACTGATTGAGTGGATAAATGGCGTAAAAATCGAAGGTAGAACACTAAAACCAGTATCAGTTCGAAGGCTGGCAAAATCACCACTACAATGCTGGTTTGAAGTAGTGTTAGCCGAAGGAATAAAAAGAGAGATTAGACTGATGGTTCGTGAATTAGATAATGACGTAAGAACGTTAGAACGAAAAAAAATTGGTAAGCTTGAATTAAGACTTCTTAAACGTGGTGAATATATTTCTGTGAGTAAGGAAGAACTTTGGAAACATATAACCATAGGTGGGCAAGTCTAAAGATAATTTAATGTTATAATCGCAAAATAAAATATTTCACTTGACATAACTGAAAAAAAAGTTATAATACACTGCGTGTTTTGATGAAGTTTTTAATGCGCCTGTAGCTCAGCTGGATAGAGCAACTGCCTTCTAAGCAGTAGGTCAGGGGTTCGAGTCCCTTCAGGCGCGCCATTCATTTTTCACATGGTGAGCGTAGCTCAATTGGTTAGAGTACCGGACTGTGGCTCCGGATGTTGCGGGTTCAATTCCCGTCGCTCACCCCATAATTTATCTTGTTGGATCGTTAGCTCAATTGGTAGAGCACCTGACTCTTAATCAGGGGGTTACAGGTTCGATTCCTGTACGATCCACCAACATGATGATAAATTTAAGGATCGTTAGCTCAACTGGCAGAGCACCTGACTCTTAATCAGGGGGTTACAGGTT
>JAVVWB010000005.1:0-119683 GCA_036652335.1 Synergistaceae bacterium
GGGATAGCTCAGTAGGTAGAGCAACGGACTGAAAATCCGTGTGTCCCCAGTTCAATTCTGGGTCCCGCCACCACTTGAAATGCGGAAGTAGCTCAGGGGTAGAGCACAACCTTGCCAAGGTTGGGGTCGCGGGTTCAAATCCCGTCTTCCGCTCCATATGAAAATTATGTCCGTGAGTTTTACTCGCGGATTTTTTTATGCCAAAATTTGGTATAATATTAAAGTTTAGAGTGTTTAATCCAGTTGCTGGTACGTTTACGTACGAGAGGAAAGTCCGGGCTCCACAGGACAGAGTGCAGGAGAAAGTCCTGCAAGTGCGAACTTAGGGAAAGTGCCACAGAAAACAGACCGCCAAAGTATTTGGTAAGGGTGAAAAGGTGAGGTAAGAGCTTACCAACTAAAAGGTGACTTTTAGGTTAGGAAAACCCCACTTGGAGCAAGATCGAATAGGAGAGGTTGAGGTTGTCCGCTGACTCTCGGGTACGATCGCTCATTTCTATCTGTAAGGGTAGAATTAGACAAATAACTGGAGAAGAAAGTTTTTTCTTTTACAAAACCCGGCTTATTAAGCGCTCTAAAATATGGCTGATTGATATTTATATCAATCAGCCATATTTTTTTATTTTAAATTTTAAAAAACTTTAAAAAACACTGTTTTGTTGTCTGTTTGTATGTATACAAAACTTAATGCTTTTAGAAATAAAGTTAATTTTACTTGTGATATTGCGGATTTATTAAATTAGGTCAAAAGTACTAATTAAATATAGAGCATTAATAAATAAAGTGTTGCATCTGGGTATTAAAAAGTATAATGTGGGTGAAAGTGGTACAAAATGGATGAAAGTGGGTGAAAGAATAATGCTTGTGGGAAGTTACAATCACAAATTAGATGCAAAGGGGCGATCTGTTTTGCCATCTAAGATTAGATGTGAACTGGGTTCGTCAGTTGTCGCAACTATCGGGATTGACTCCTGCATAGCTTTATACCCCATAAATCGCTGGGAAGAACTTTTACTTAAATTAAAGGATCTTTCATCTTTTAAAAAGAAAACTAGAGATTTTAGAAGAGTCTTACTTTCAATGGCGACAGAACTAGATATTGATTCAGCGGGAAGAATTTTATTGCCTAATCTTCTTAGAGAGTATGCTTTTATAGATCAGAATATAACCCTAATTGGTTCAGAAGATCATGTGGAAATATGGGATATGGATCGTTGGGAAGAGCGTCGTAACAATGTTCTTGTTGATTTTAGTGACCTAGCAGAGGATTTGGAAGAAATATGAGTGAACATGTATCTGTAATGGTAAACGAAGTCTTAGAAATGCTCGCTCCAATGGAATCAGAGCATTTGATTGTAGATGCCACTCTTGGATTAGGTGGACATACATGGCATATGCTTTCTACTTGCCCCAATGCATATGTTATTGGTTTTGACCAAGATCATCATGCGCGAGAAATAGCTAAAACGAATTTGTCTAAGTTTGAGGGCAGGTATGAAATTGTTGCAGATAACTTCCGTAATATTTCTAGGCTTATAGAAAGGGATAATTGGACTGGAGCAAATGCAATACTATTTGATTTAGGTGTTTCAAATTTGCAATTAACTGATCCAGATAGAGGATTTTCTTTCCAATATGAAGGGCCTCTTGATATGAGAATGGATGAAGGGGATCTCTGTAACAGTAAAATTACAGCTGGTGAAATTTTAGATAAATGGTCAATAAAAGAACTTACACAAATTTTTAGAGACTATGGTGAAGAGAAATATGCCTATGAAATCGCAAGAGGAATTGTAAGAAATAGAGAAAATGGTGGAAGTATTACTACTACTACAGAGTTTGTCGAATTGATTAGAAAGATTTTGCCTGCACCAGTACAACGAAAAATGGGTGGACACCCAGCCAGGAAGGTTTTTCAGGCTTTGCGAATTGCCGTAAATGATGAAATGAACGTTCTAAATGAAGCTTTGGATGGAGCTATGAGTGTGTTAGCTCCAGGAGGAAAGATAATAGCGATTTCTTATCATTCCTTAGAAGACAGAATGGTAAAACACAGATTTAGAAAATGGCAAGAATCTGACATAGGAGAAATTAAACCTAGAAAAGCTCTATATCCAACGGAAGAAGAAGTAGAAAAGAATTACAAGTCAAGAAGTGCAAAACTAAGATTATTTAGAAAGTACACAGAAGATGAGGTGAGTAAGAATGTCCTGTTACGAATACCGACATAGTTCAGAAAAAAGCTACTCAAGTCTATATGTACTCAGTGTAGTTTTTGTGTTCATCTGTTGTGTTGTTTTAGCCACATTACGTCTTTATGGATTAAACCTTGAAAGAAAGATATCTGAGACATCTGGAAAAATTGATGTATATCAGGAGCAGAACATTGTCTTGTCAAATGAGTTTTCAAAACTCTCATCTTCTGCCAGAATATATACTTATGCAAAAAATGAATTGGGTATGCAAACTGATAAAGCAAGCGCGGTTATTTATTTGAATAACGATAATGTAGCTTTCGCAAAGAACCAGAGTCAAGAAATGCCTGTTCAAGAGGAAAGCTTTATAGTAAAAATAAATCCTTTTGTAAAGAAAGCACATGCCAAGAATTAATAGATCTACTGCGGATAAATATCAAAAAACAAAACTTGTGTGGTTTTTGCTTTACCTGCTAATTTTTTTGCTTGTAATGGCTACCGCATCAGTTCAGTTGTTTCCTGATCGCAGAATAGTGCAACAATCACAAAAACAATATTGGGCTAACGTTTCGATTAGTGCAACTAGAGGGAATATTATTGATAGAAATAATATTCCTCTTGCTGTTTCTAAACCTGTTGTTAGTTTTTTTATAGACCCGAAGGACTGGGATATAAGAAATGCATCTATTTTAAGGACTTACTTTGGAGTAGATATAGAAAAAAAGTTTTCCAGGCCGTTGAAAGGACGATTTCATTGGGTAAAAAGAAACGTTGAATCGTCTACAGCAATGTCATTAATAAACAAGAAAGTTCCTGGACTATATACATATACAGAAAAAAACAGAATATACCCCAACGGTTCTGTCGGTTTCCATATATTGGGTTTCTGTGACGTAGATAACTATGGCCAAGCTGGTATTGAACATGCTTGGAATAATGTCCTTTATTCTCCACCTAAAACGAAATTTAGAACAAGAGGAAGAAAAACTAGCCTAGTAGAAACATTTGCGGACACAGATGGAATGGCATCTTATGGCAATGGTACAATAAAACTAACAATAGACTCTCAAATTCAACAGATAGTAGAGACACGTCTATCAGAAGGTGCGAAGTCTATAGATGCAAAATGGGCTGCTGCTGTATGTATAAATCCTCACACAGGAGAAGTTATTGCTATGGCAAGTTACCCCACAATAGATGCAAACTTGAGAAAAAATTTGCTTAATATGGAAGCAACTAGAAATAACGTAATAGGGCGAGTTTATGAGCCAGGTTCAATTTTTAAACCAATAACGATGTCTATTTCTTTGGATAATGCAGGAATATCTAAGACGTCAACATATAGTTGTAGCGGGCGTATAAGAGTTGCAGACAAAATTATAAGTGATGTAAACCATAAAGCTCATGGAATTCAAAGTTTGACACAAGTATTAATGAATTCCTGTAATATAGGAATGTCAATCCTTTCAATGCGAGTATCAAATTATGATGCATATGGGTTATTGAAAGAATTTGGCTTTGGTGAGAAAAGTGAAATTGAAATGTCTGGAGAAGAAAGTGGACTTATAAAATCTCCAGAAGAATGGCTAGGAACTGTCCCAGCAAATATATTTATTGGACAAGGAATTGCTGTGACTCCATTGCAACTGGTTATGGGAATTTCCTGTATTGCAAATGGAGGAGAGTTGCTAAAACCATATGTTGTTTCAGAAGTAATAGATAGTACAGGTAAAATAATACATAAAGGTAGTAAAAGGGTTCGCTCTCAACCGATATCTTCTGAAACAGCTTCTTTTGTGCGTAGTGCAATGGAGATGGTTGTTAGTGAAGGTGGAGGGAAAAGAGCTAAGTCTGATAAAGTAAAAATAGCAGGTAAAACCGGAACTGCACAAATAGCAAACAAAGGAATTTATCAGAAAGGTCGTTATGTTGCCTCGTTTGTTGGTTTTTGGCCGGCGGATAAGCCAGAATATGTTCTGCTTGTAAGTTTAGGAGAGCCACAAGGGAGTAGATATTATGGTGGTCTTATCTCTGCTCCTGTTTTTAAGTCAATAGTAGAAGATATAATACAAATTTCACCTGAAAAATAGAGCTAGTTATTGATTTTTTTTTGTAAGGGTGGTTATGTGATGAATTTTAGAGAGCTTGTCAATTCGTTGATAAAAGAGAATCTAATTTTTGAGGTGTATGTTCCTGAAAATGTAAAAAATCAAAACAGTGAAATTGTGTCTTTAATATCTGATAGCCAGAAAGTAGAAAAAAACATAATATTTGCTTGTGTAAAAGGTGGACACTTTGATGGACATACATATGCACTAAAAGCTTTCGAGATGGGAGCATCTGCAATTTTAGCAGAAAAGAAATTAGAGGTGCCATTACCTCAAATAATATGTGAAAATACAAGAAGCTTTATGGGATTTGTCGCATCATCACTTTATGGTTACCCTTGCAGGAAATTGCAGATGGTTGCTATTACAGGAACAAATGGCAAAACCACATCTAGTTTTATTCTAAAGTCTCTTCTTGAAGATGCTGGTAAAAAAACTGGATTATTGGGGACTGTTTTCTATAATGATGGAGTCAGAAATGTTGATGCTAATCATACTACACCTGAAGGATCAGACCTCCAATATTGGCTTTCTAGAATGGTGGATAATGGTTGTGTAACGTGTGTTATGGAGACATCATCTCATGCTATAGAACAAGGGAGAATTTCAGGTGTTCAGTATGACAGATGTGGGTTTACGAATTTAACAGTCGATCATCTTGATTATCATGGAACAATGGAAAATTATTTTATTGCAAAGAAAAAATTGCTTAATTATACAAAATCTGGATGGAAACTTTCCGTAAATATTGATGACCCCTATGGGGAAAGGTTATGGAAGGAATTCGATAAAAAAAATATAATTACTTATTCTATGGAAGATAGAAATGCAGATTTTTATGCGGAGCTGATAAATTACTCTATTGAGGGAACATTGGTAAATATAAAGACTCCGGATAGTAACACATTTTTGAAATGTATGTTACCTTTACTTGGAACGTACAACGTTATGAATGTTTTGCAAGCTATTTCTATAGCTTGGAGTCTTGGAGTAAAAGATGACATTCTCTTTAGGTCAATTAAGAAGATGGGGCAGGTTCCAGGACGTCTTGAGAGGTATTTTGTAAAAGACAAAGGGACTTACATAATTGATTTTGCTCATACACCGGATGCACTAGAAAAGACTTTAACTATGTTAAAATCTATCTGTAAAGGTAGACTTTTTGTGGTATTTGGTGCTGGTGGCGACAGAGATAATTCTAAGAGACCTATGATGGGAGAAGTAGCTACAAGAATTGCAGATTTTGCAATGATTACTTCTGATAATCCTAGAAGTGAAGATCCTAACACTATAATTTCTGAAATAGAAAAAGGATCTATAAAAAATGGAAATAATTATGATTTAGTTGCAGATAGAAAAGATGCTATTTATAGGTGTTTAGGTATGCTACGGGGAAATGACATCCTTCTTGTGGCTGGTAAGGGTGCCGAACAGAGACAGATTTTAAAAGATAAGACGATCGAATTTAGAGATAAAGATGTACTAGATGAATGGTGCAAAGAAAATAATGCAGAGGTGCAAAGATGAAAGAGATAATGGCCTCAAAAATTGCTATACACTTGGATGCGGATGTATATGGTCAAGATATATCTGTCGAGAGAAACTGGCTATGTGATAGCAGAGATGTGCTCCCTGGCGATGCTTTTGTCGCAATAAAAGGGAGTAAGGTTGATGGACATGCATTTATTGAGCAAGTGATAGACAAAGGAGCTTCTCTTATTGTTATTAATAAAGATGAAGTTGATAAACTAGGTTTGGCTAAAAATACATATAGTAATATTACATTTATTGCCGTATCTGACACTGTGAAAGTATTGTCTGATATGGCAAGATTTGTATTAAAAGAAATTGCTCCAACGGTTGTAGGAATTACAGGAAGTGTTGGAAAAACTACGACAAGAGAACTTGTAGGTTCAATCTTGAGATCTTACAAGAAGGTTCATTCTGCAATAAGAAGTTTTAATACTGTTATAGGATGTAGTTTAACTATATTAAGCATGCCATATGATACCGATATTTTGCTTCTTGAGTTTGGCACAAATCATCATGGAGAGATTAGGGAGATGGTTGGACTATTCCCTCCTGAAATTGTAATAATAACGGAAGTTGTTTCTGCTCATTTAGAAGGATTAGGATCCTTAGAAGGAGTTTTAAAAGCTAAAATTGAAATTTGTGAGTCTGTTGCTTTAAAAACAATAATATATAATAGTGACAATGAAATTCTTGATTCTGCGATAAAAAAGTTTGCTGATATTGGTGTAAGAGTTTTACCTGTTGGATACAAGAGTGACATATTTAAAATATTAAAATCTGATTTATATCTTTCAAACTCCATCCCTGCTTTAAGAACAAAATACTTATATTGTGATTCATGTTTTGAAACGAACATTCCTTTTTTTGGAAACCAACATTCATATAATCTTGCGTATGCAATTCTACTTGCTTTTGAATTAAAAATTTCAAAAAATGATATAATAAATGCTTTAAAAAACGTAAAACCTGTTTCAGGCCGAGGTGTTTGCAAGGAACTTGTCAATTCGTCAGTAGTTATAGATGAATCATATAATGCAAACCCAGCGTCAATGCTAGCTGCAATAGAGAATCTTCGTTCTATCAAAGAGATAAATAAGGTTGATATATATGCTGTTCTTGGTGGTATGAGGGAACTTGGAGAAAAATCATTGGGGCTGCACGAACAATTGGTTCCTAAATTAGCTGATTTTACTAAGGTTTTTCTTCTAGGTAATGAGTGGAACTTACTTACGTTAAAGGATAATATGCAAAGGTATGCTTCTATAGATGAAATTGAAAAAGAAGTAAAATCTCTTGTAAAACAGAGTAATCTTGTTTTATTGGTAAAGGGTTCGAATTCCTATGGCCTTAACAGAGTTGTTAAATGTCTTGTGGAGGATAACTAGTATGTATATTTTTATTTTGGTCTTTTCATTTTTAATCGAGATACTAATGCAAAACTTTTGGATTATGAAAATGCATTCTCTCAAAATTGAGCAGATTACAAAAGAGTATGGCCCTTCATGGCATGAAAAAACAAAATTGGGAACTCCAACAATGGGTGGAGTTGTCTTTATTCCTGTTTATCTTATAGCAATGGTTATTGCAAGTATCTTAAACCCGGAAATGTTTAATCCTAGAGGGGTTTTAATCTACTCATATCCAATTTTAGTTGCTGTTATTGGATTTGTTGATGACTGGATAAAACATGCTAAAAACTCAAGTGATGGATTAACAAGTAAACAGAAATTATTTTTGCAATTAATAGCCACCGTTTTATGGACAATATGTGTATACGCTACAGGAAATCGTTTTTTTCTTGAATTTTCATTGCCTATTTATATTCTGCTTCCTATTGTCACATTCATTAGTGTAGGATTCCAAAATGCTGTAAATGTTACAGATGGATTAGATGGTCTTGCAACTAAGGCGATGTTGATTTCATTTCTATTCGCGCTATTCTTTATGAAAATGAATATCTTTAGTACCGTATCTCTGTTTTGTGGAATAGGGATATGTATTGGTTTTTTATGGCACAACTCAAACCCTGCGACGGTTTTTATGGGAGATGTAGGTGCACATTTCCTGGCAGGTTTGTTGCTGTCAATATGTGTTGCATCAAGTAACACTTTGATTATAATTCCGCTAGGATTTTTATTTGGGATTGAAATTTTATCAGTTTCCATTCAGATTTTTTCTATAAGATGTTTCCATAAAAAGGTCTTTCGTATGAGTCCAATTCATCATCATTTTGAGATGTTAGGCTGGAAAGAAAATAAGATTGTTTCTAGATTTTTAATAATACACACAATAGGAATTTTTATGCTTATAATGTTGTTTGATTTTTTAATAACGATGTTTAACCCATGCTGTCTTTAAGGGAGATGTATTAATTTGTTTCAAAGTGATTATTATTTAAACAAAAAAATTTCAATTTTTGGTGCAGGTGTCAGTGGTAGATCATTATCTTTACTTGCTAAAAAAATGGGAGCAACAGTTTTCGTTTCGGATTCTAATGAATTAAGTCTCGATACAGTGACATTTTTTAGAGTGAATAGCATAAATTTTGAATCTTCATGCAACTCAGCAAAATTGTTTGATGCGGATGAAATAATTGTAAGTTCTGGCATCTCACCAGATAACCCAATGCTTTTGGAAGCTGTAAATAGAGGTATTACTGTTAAAGGTGAGCTTGATTTTATATCTCAATTTATTGATTGTCCTGTCATTGCTGTTACAGGAAGCAATGGTAAAACAACAACGACATCAATGATTGGTGATTTGTTGAAGAAAGCTGGTTATAAAGTTGGTATATGTGGAAATATAGGCAATCCAATTGCAAAAGTTATAGGAGAGGACTATGACTATATTGTTGCAGAGTTAAGTAGTTTCCAGCTATATAGAGCTAAAACATTTAAGTGTGACATAGCAATTGTTACAAACTTAGCTCCTGATCATATTACATGGCATGGTTCTTATGAAAACTATGTTAAATCAAAAGCAAAAATTATCTCTTCACTACGTGATAATGGATTCGCCATATATCAAAAAAGAGATGAGCTTGCATTTGAGTTTGGAAATGTAAAAAAGCTACCTCTCTCATGGTCTAATGTATCAGAGATAGATGGTATTTATTTGGATTCAGAAGAAAGAAAAATCTATTTAAGAAAAGAGAGCAAAGTTAATTGCTTATTAGATTTTAATATAGTGAAATTGCTTGGGAATCATAATTTAGAAAACGTTGCAATGGTTGTTTCTGTCCTTTCGATTTTAAATCTCACGATAAACAAAGAAGATATTATTTCTTTTGTACCGCCAAAACATAGATGTGCTTTTGTTGAAAAAATAAAAGGAATAACTTTTGTTGATGATTCTAAGGGTACAAATGTAGCGGCAAGTGTTACTGCTATGACATCAATTAGTGGCAGAAAAATAGTTATACTTGGTGGACAAGGTAAGGGAGAGGATTATTCACTCTTAGCTGAAACAGTAATAGCGCAAGCTCGATATGTTGTCCTAATTGGAGAAGAAAAATTGAAAATAGCAAATGTACTGGATAAATATAATTATAGAGAATATAAATTTGCAGACAACATGGCAGAGGCTGTTGATGTTGCATATTCACTAGCCACTGAGAATGACATAGTGCTCCTCTCTCCTGCTTGTACGAGTTGGGATATGTATCCAAGTTATGCTGTACGTGGAGATGATTTTGTGAACTGCGTTAAAACAATAAAAATCAAAGAGAATGACTAATGAAGAGTGAAGATGAACATCGCAAAGTAAAATTAAATATAAATCCATTTTTTTGGATAATACCAATAATTCTTACTGGAATTGGCATTTTAATGATTATTTCAACTACAAGTGCATCATCATTAACATATACAGGCACTCCGTTCCAAATGGGTATTAAACAGTTACAATGGTTTTTTATTGCAGTCTTTATTTCAGTTTTTGTTTATATGATGAAACTTGACTTTTTTTATAAAAATAGCACTCGTTTTGTAGCTTTTAGTTTGATACTTTCTTTTATGCCAATGGTTCCAGGAATTGGGGCTTCTATAGGAGGAGCTAGGAGATGGATACAGATACCGGGCTTGTCTATTTCAATACAGCCAGGCGAGTTGCTTTGTCTAGCAATTGCTATTCATTTATCGAAGTTGATTTCAAAAAATAAAAAAGATTTGCTTAAAATGATGTATGTCACAATGTTTTGGGTTATTATAGCTGCTATACCACTTCTCTTTCAACCAGATTTTGGAACGACATTTTTAATATTTACTGTAGCAATGGGTATCTATATTGAGAAAATGGGATGGAAATACCCTATTATTCTAGGTGGCCTTACATCCATTCCAGCTATCTGTATTCTTGTATTTGGTACATCATACAGGATGCGACGTGTTTCTGCATTTATTAATCCATGGGATGATCCATTGAACACAGGTTATCAAGCGATACAGGGCTTGATTGCTTTTGCGAATGGTGGTTTTTGGGGAAGTGGTCTTGGTCATGGGTTCCAAAAATTAAATTATCTTCCTGCTGTTTATACAGATTTTATTTTTGCTGCTATAGGCGAAGAACTTGGTTTGATAGGTACATTATTCGTATTGTTGCTCTTTGCTTTTTGGTTTTTTCAGTGTCACACAATATATCTAAGAAGTAGAAATGACTTTCAGTCATCCTTGGTTTGGGGTATAACACTAACGATTTTGATGCCACTTGCAATAAATGTATTTGGTGTTACTAAATTTATTCCTCTAACAGGTATGCCGTTACCATTTGTAAGCTACGGCGGGACATCCCTTGTCTTGATGTGGATAAAGGTTGCCATTCTCATGAGAGTTGAAAAGGAAATATTTTTAGAAATAGATGAAACGAGGAGTGAGCTTCTTTGCGCAAATCAATCGTTTTAGTAGCAGGAGGCACAGGTGGTCACATTTTGCCAGCCATATCATTTGGCAACTGGATCAATAAAAACAAAAAAGATTATGACGTGTATCATATTTGTGGTAATCGTGAATTAGAATTAGAAATTCATAATGCACTTGATACGAGTCCTTTTATTGTAGAAATGGATGGTTCACCTCTTTCTGGCAAAAATATTATTCAACGTATTCACAGATTTTTTTCTCTATTTACCTCTTTTTTTAAAATAAGAAAATTTCTTGATGAAAAAGACCCTGTTTGTTGTGTTCTATTTGCTGGTTATCTTTCTTTGCCCGCAATGTTTGCATGTAAATCACTGGGTATCTATACTGTTTTGCATGAGCAGAACGCATATGCTGGGAAAGTTACAAAAATTGCAGCGAAAATTGGCTTAGACATCTATAGTGGTTGGAAAGATTGTTTCCCACTTAATAATTCTCAATATACTCCCATAGGAGTTCCTGTTAGAGAATTAGAAGCACACACGAATGACTTCGCATGGAATTCAATTGGTTTTGACTGTCCACTACCTAAAAGTCCAAGAATTTTGGTCTTGAGTGGCTCTCTTGGTAGTATGTCGGTAAAAAATATGATTGCACAAATAGCGGAGAAAGAAAAGTTTAAAAATTATTCATTCATAGTTCCAGCTATTTCTGACTCAGTGTGTCGCCTGCAGAAAAATGTATATTTAACTCCTAAAATATGGGACGTATCCCTTTTATATACGATTGCCGATATTCTTGTTGTAAGAGCAGGAGGTTCAACACTATCAGAGGTGGCGAATAGCTTTCTCCCTGCATTAATTGTGCCGTGGAATTCTGCAGCAGATAACCACCAAAATTTTAATGCTATATCCTTTGTAGCGGAAAATGAAGGACTCATTCATAATGAGAATGAATCCATTGACGATTTTGAAAAAAAACTATTAAAACTTGTTGAGATATTTGAAAAAAAGGAAGAAAAATATTCAACTAGACTGTATAATGATAAAAGTAATCTAATATGCGAAAATTTTTGGTTTGCTCTCTCCCCAAAGTTTGAAAGGAGAAATTAATTTGGTGATTGATAATAAGGTTAACCTAAAGAATATGAACATCCATTTGATGGGTATCGGTGGAGCTGGAATGAGTGGCTTGGCCAAATTACTTAAACAGATAGGTGCAAATGTGTCTGGATGTGACGTAATCAACACGTCGTACACAGAAAAACTTAAGGATGAGAATATTCCTATAGAAACGGAGCATAGTCCTAAACATACTGAAAAATTTAAAACAGATATACTTGTATATTCGAGTGCAATTCCTTTGGATCACCCAGAGATATTAAGAGCTTGGCAGGATGGTCTTATGGTTGCAAGACGAGCAGAAATACTTAGTATTATTTTTAATGAAAGACATGGCGTAGGTGTTGCTGGTACTCACGGGAAGACAACAACTTCATCTATGATTGCGCTTGTGGCTGAGTTAGCTGGGTGTGATCCGACAATTGCTATTGGTGGTGAAATCTCCAATATTGGGACAAATGCTAAACTAGGGAAAAGTGATTTTATGGTAGCTGAGCTCGATGAAAGTGATCGTTCTTTTGTCTATTTTCATCCAGAAATAGCTGTCATAACCAATATTGATTGGGATCATAGAGATCACTATATGACATTTAAATCGGTTACGGATGCTTTCAACGAATTTTTGTCAAACAAGAAAAGTGGGGCAAAAATTGTTGTTTGCATGGAAGATGCTGGTATTGCATCTCTTATATCAGGATATGAAATAAATAAAGATGACATTATTACCTATGGTTTTGATTCAAAATATGATTGGTATGCAACAGATATAAAACATAAAGTTGGTGGTGGTGTTTCTTATACGTTGAACCACAATGGTTCAGAAATAGGACGTATCACATTAAGGGTATCCGGAGAACATAACGTATTAAATTCACTTGCAGCATGTGTAGCATCTTTTAAGATGGGAATTTCTTTTGAAAATGTAACAAAGGGACTCTTTGAATTCACCGGAGCAAAAAGAAGACTACAGAAAACTGGTGAAGTAGACGATATTCTTGTATATGACGATTATGGACACCATCCAAATGAGATTAGAGCGACATTAAACACTATTAGACATATTTTCCCATCAAGAAGAGTTATTGCAGTTTTTCAACCACACAGATTTAGTAGAACGGCAGCTCTGTATAAAGAATTTGCCGAAGCACTTTCTTTGGCTGACTTTGCTTTTATACTTCCTGTCTTTGCATCAGATGAGAATCCTATTGAAGGGGTTACATCTAAACTTATTTTTGATGCAGCATCAGAAGACAGCAAATCACATTATGAGCTTTCAGAAAATTTTGATGAATTAGTATCCTCAGCGTGCAAAATTGCAGAAAAGGGTGATTTGATTTTAACAATAGGCGCAGGAAGTGTGTGGACTCTTTCAAAGAAGATATTTGATACACTATCAAATATAAATAAACAGTAGGTTAAAATGCAATTCAATATTTCTTTAAAAAATTTAAACACATGGCATGTCGGTGGCAAGTGTAAAAAATATTTCGCACCAACATCGTTATTCTCTTTATATGAAGAGTTGCCCTTTATACTAAAAGATGAGGAAGAGGTTCATCTTTTAGGTGGAGGTTCTAATGTGCTTATCTCAGACGAAGATTTGGATATGACAATAATTAATACGCCGTCATTAAGCTCATTAAATATATTAGAAGAAAATTCTGAATTTGTAAGACTAGAAGTGACAGCAGGTTTCTCGACTCGAGAATTGCTGGCTTTCACCATAAGAAACAATCTTACAGGTCTAGAAGTTTTAACAGGGATACCGGGTACAATTGGAGGCGCATTATGGGGTAATGCTGGAGCTGCAGGGGCCGATTTGTCTTCTGTTCTAGAAGAAGTTGAGCTCGTGACCCGTACAGCAGAGATTACTACTTTGCACAATCATAATCTTGTCTGGAAATATAGACAATCTCCGTTTGTCAATACTGATATTTTCATGATAACTAAATTAATACTTTCTCTTGAAAAAACTGATCCCAAAATGGTAAGACAAAATATACAAAAGTATGCTTTATTGAAGAGAGGACAGCCACTTGCAAAGTGTACGGCAGGATGTGTTTTTAAGAACCCACCCAAATTAAGTGCAGGGAAACTTCTAGACTCCTCTGGTTGCAAAGGAATGACTTGTGGTGATGCCATGGTTTCTTATTCGCACGCAAATTTTATCGAAAATATTGCCAATGCAACATCTAACGACATTTTAAAACTCTCGGAATGCTGTAGAAAAATGGTCTATGAAAAATATGGAGTTGAGTTAGAGTATGAAATCCAAATGCTTGGTTATTTTTAAAAAGAAATCATGTGGCGGTGCAAAAGCTTTACTTATGGTACTTACTCTTTTTTTCGGTGGATTATTAGCATTAGAGTCACGTTATGCTGTATTTAGAATTAATAACATCAAAACGTCTTACCAACAAATTGTAAAAACAAGGGTAATGTGGGATATAATATCTCCAGCGGAAGAAAGATTCTGGCCACTTTTTTTTATAAATACAAGAGAACACGAGAAAAAACTAGAAAAATTCTATCCTGTGAAAGTGAAGATAAAACTTGATTCTTGGGGTGCTTTCCGCATAGAACTTGTGAATTTATCCCCTATATTTAAAATGTACTGGGGCGACAAATATTGGTATATTTCTGATTCTGGTATGGCCTGGCTTAATTCACTACCTGAGAATCAGTGTCTTTCCCTTAAGAATGCAGAAGAAAAGCCTTTGTTAATCTGGAATTCTGACAGGCAATTACCCCTCGATCTTGTCTCAGAAAATGGAAATATAATAAAAACAAGTTTGAATATTACAAAGATTAATGAATGGTATTCTAAACTTGAAGCGTTGGGTTGGATGCATAATATTAAATTTGTTATAGCTTCAATGGATAAAAAAAAACCTGTTGTAAATATTGTGTTTAAGAACAAAGATGGTGTAGGAGTAACGTTGCAACTTAAAGATGATCCAAGTACATGGATAGAAGTTGGTTTGGCAATAAAAAAAATATATCCAGATTTGACAATCCTAACACCGGAAGTCTTTATTGATACTACATATGAAAATAAAATTTTAATAAAAAATATAAAAAACAATCAAAAGGGGGCCACAAAATAATGTTTAAAAGAGCCTCGGGATATCTCCCAGAAGATGAGCCAGAACTCGTCGTTGGCTTGGATTTAGGTACAAGCAAAATATCTGTCGTCGTTGCCGAAAGAGAATATAATAGCGATTCAGCTCAAATTATTGGTATGGGGCAGGCAGTTTCAAGCGGTATTAGAAAAGGGATGATTGTGAATTTAGAACAGGCTGTACGTTCTGTAAAGCAGGCTGTTAACGATGCACAAAATATGGTAGGGCAAGAGATTAGAAATGTAACTGTTTCTTTCGGTGGAGGAGAAATTACAAATAAGCTATCGAGTGGGATGGTTTCATTGGGACGTTCTCCTAGAGCTGTTACTTCCTTGGATATAGAAAGAGCAATTGAGGCTGCTCAAGCAAATGTCTCTATACCTGCAAATCAAAGTATTCTTCATACAATACCTGTGGAATATTCATTGGATGGTAATGAAGGAATTGAAGATCCACTAGGTATGACTGCAATGAGATTGGATATACAGTTACAGTCAATTATTGTCCCCACTACGACAATCCAGAATGTATTGAATTGTGTTGAGAGAGCGGGACTTGAAGTAGAGGGTTTTGTACTAAAACCATTGACATCTGCACTAGGGGTTATTACTCCAGAGGAATCCACCGCTGGGGCTGTTGTTGTAGATATGGGAGGTGGAACTACCTCTATAGCTGTCTTCTTTGACGGAAGATGTAAATACCTTGGTTTGGTGCCAATAGGTGGAGACCACATAACAAATGACGTAAGTAGTATATTAAAGATTCCTATAAACAAAGCAGAAGAAATAAAAAGGGAAATCTCAATAGACCCAGCACTGAATTATACAGAGGATCAAAATATAGAATTTGCTTGTAGCTCTAGAGATTATACTGTTTCTAAAGATGATTTAAGCGAAATTGTTAAATCAAGAATAGAAGAACTCTTTGACTCATTAGTAAGGCCCCATATTATTAATGCATCTGTTCCGATGCTTCCTGCTGGTATTATTCTTACAGGAGGGGTTTCAAAATCTGAGGGACTAGATTCATTGTTGTTAAATGTAATGAATCTTCCAATTAGGGTTTCTGAACCATTGGATGTAAATAAAATGCCTCCTGGAAGGAATTCTCAAGAATATTCTTCTGCTGCTGGGATAATAAGATACATAATTGAGAAGGAAAGAGATTCCTACCGTTATATGGATAACAGAGGAATAACTAAGAATATTTCAATGATAGATCAGAGCAACAGACATCTTGTCCCAGAAGTTTCTGCAACTTCAAAAGTAAAAGATACTGCGCGCGAAATAAAAGAAAAGACTATACAGTTTAGTTTTATGGATGAATTGTCTAAAGTTTTCAAGGATATATTTTAAAAACTCCTAATTTGGAGGGAGAGCTAACTATGCTGGAATCGGCAGATATTTTTACATTGGAAAGACCAAAAGGTGCAACAAGAGAAATTATAAAAATTGTAGGTGTTGGTGGTGCGGGCAATAATGCACTTAATCATATCATCCGTGGCGGATTGACAAATGTTGATTTCATAGCTGCAAATACTGATATCGCTCATTTAGATTTATCTGAAGCTTCACTAAGAATAATTCTTGGCAAGGAGCTGACACATGGTTTAGGGGCTGGCGCAAACCCAGAAATTGGCTGTAAGTCAGCAATAGAATCACGTGACGAAATAAAGAAGGCTGTATCTGGAGCAGATATGATATTTATTGCAGCCGGTATGGGGGGCGGAACAGGAACTGGTGCGGCCCCAGTTATTGCTGAAATTGCGAAAGAGACTGGTGCTCTTGTTGTCGGTGTCGTAACAATCCCATTTTCGTTTGAAGGTAAAAAAAGAGTTAGACAGGCACAAGAGGGAATAGAGCGACTTAAGGAAAAAGTTGATGCTTTAATAATAATTCCCAATGATAAGCTTCTTCTCATATCAGACAAAAAAACTCCAGTTTCAGAGACGTTTGGCTTAGCAGATAGTGTCCTTCATCAGGCAGTACAAGGAGTAACAGACTTAATATTTAAGCCTGGGCTTGTTAATGTTGACTTTGCTGACGTGAAAAGCATAATGTCAAATGCTGGGACTGCAATAATGGGCATAGGTGAAGGATTTGGAGAAAAAAGAGCTGCTGCTGCCGCGTACAATGCCATCAATAGTCCTCTTCTTGACACAAAAATTAACGGTGCTAAGGGAATACTTTTCAACGTTACTGGGGGTAACAACCTCTCTTTACACGAAATAAACGAAGCTACTAGCATTATTACTGAAGCGGCTGATGAAGATGTGAGTATTATTTGGGGGCACGTACTAAACCCAGATATGGAAGACTCTATACAGATAACTGTAATTGCAACAGGATTCGATAAAGTGGATGAAAAATTTGAGCTACCAAAAGTTGAAAATAACCAATTTGTTGTTTCCTCAAACAATCTTGATATAGATGCTGTTAAAAAATTGAATCAGTACACATATGCAACTAAAGTTAATGATAATATAGCTCGGCCAATAAGTTCAGTAGACCTTAATTCTGTTGAGAGCACAACTGTACAAACGCAAAAGTCTGATAAAAATAGTGAATTGAAATCAGAAAATCACACAGATGTAGGTATGTTTTTTGAAAACGGAGCTCCTGTAGATGAATACGATACCCCTTCATTCCTTAGAAGGAGGAAATAAGCCTGAAAAAGAAATCTGTGTCTTCACAAAATAATAAGCGTGTCACAGCTTGGGAGAGCTGGGAAAAGTATCGTGATGACGAAAACTGGACTATTAAGTTACCCAAGGGAGGAGACCTCCCTTGGGCACTCTTTTATCCTGCTGATTACTCTATAGGGGCTTCAAATTTGGGAATACATTATATTCTAAGGGGATTAAGAGAAAGAGGCGTGGCTGTTGAGAGATTTTTTGAAACTCCCATCCCATTTCGCTCTGTTGAATCTGATACCCTCCTTGAAAGATTTCCTATAATTACTGCAGGGATATCCTATGAAGATGGAGTTGTCTCATTTTTTAAATGGCTTCATAAAGCAAATATTCCTCTAAATGGTGAAAAAAGATGGGAACATGGTTATCCACTTATTGGTGTAGGTGGCGCGATGTCTTATATAAATCCTTTAATATTTACAGGGGTTTGTGATTTTATATTATTAGGTGATGCGTTAGATACTCTTGATTTTCTTGTTGAAAACATAAGAAAATATATGGGAGATGGGGATAGAAAAAAGTTACTCACTAGACTATCCGAACGAGATGATATCTTGGTCCCATCTGTACATATCGAAAAAGGCTACGTAATAAATAAAAGAAAACCACTTACATCTATGAAAATGGATGCAGAACATCCTATGTTTAGTACTTGGACAACGCCGAGAAGTGCGTTTGGCAACTCTCTTCTTTTAGAACTACAGCGTGGGTGTGCGAGAAATTGTAAGTATTGTACTTTACCAGGTTGCTTTGGCCGCATGAGATTTCGCTCATTTGAAACAATAAAAGAACACATAGATGAGTTGCTTAATGTAACACAGGCGGATCAAGTTGGTTTAGTAACTCCTGAAGCTAGTGATTATCCAGATCTCTCAGCCCTTATAGAATATCTAGAAGAAAGAAATGTTGGGATTTCATTTGCATCGCTTCGCATAGATAGATTAACAGAAAAAATGATATCAGTTCTAGTAAAGGGTGGTAGACATAGCATAACCCTTGCACCAGAGACTGGAAACGATGCTTTGCGTTTTTCTTGTGGTAAAAAATTTACTAATCAAACCGTTATAGAGAAGCTCATCCTTGCTCAATCTTTAGGAATTGATAAGGTTAAATTGTATTTTATGATTGGGCTACCGAATGAGGAAGATGAAGATATCCATTCTATATCATCTTTGTGTGCGTTAATTATCGATGTAACAGGCGTGAATCTTGTCCTCTCTATTAGTCCTTTTGTCCCTAAACCAGGTACGCCGTGGGGTAAAGAAGAATTCGCTGGAGTATCACAGATACGTAATAAATATAAACTAATCACATCAGACATAAAAAAGATTAAAAAGAAAACACCTCAATTAAGGTTAACAAGTCCGAAAGAGGCAGAGCGCGAATATAATTTGGCGTGGTTTGGCTATAATGAAAGCAAGAAAATGGCAGAAAATATAGAGAAAAATTTTTCTATAAATAAAATCGTTTCTGATAGAGAAGCTGTTTTTAAAGAATTTGAATTTTTATGGTAATAAGAGGTATGAAAATATGATTCCAAGATCAAATAAAAATTACAAGGAAAAGAATTCCTTTACATTTCTAAGTCGTTTGATATTGCCACTAACAATAATTATGGCTATTGTCCTTTTGTTTGTTAGTATAAAATTACTTTTTTTCCCTGCAAGTAACAATGTAGAAATAGTTGCGAAAGATGAATATGTAGCTGAAAATGTTCAAAATACAGAACCAGAAAAAGCAGTGATCAGTAATGTTACTAATGAAAAAACATCCAAAATTGAAATTCCGAGTGACAACAAAACTGGAGACAACAAAAATACAAATAAACTAAATATAAAAGAGAAACAAGCAAACGGAATTATACTTGCTCGTCCTCTTGTTGATGTTGAAAAAGACAAATATAAAACAAATAAAAAAAGTCCTCAAATAAAAAAAGAAGAAATCAAAAATGAAATGAACAAAACCACGCAACGTGTGAAAGAGGTAATAAAAAAAGAATCCAATAAGGCAGATAACAGAAAAGATACTCAGAAAAGACAAAGTAATATAATAAATAATACGAACAAAAAAGCGAACGTCACAGCCAAAACGAATACTAAAATGGATAAACCTAAAATAAAAGAGACTCAAACAGAGACTCAAAAAGAAGAGAAAAAAAGTAGTACAATGAACGAGGAATCACTTCTTACAAGATGGGATATTCAAATTGGAGGGTTCTCTTCTGAAAAAACTGCACGTAATTTTCTAAAAAAGACAAAAGCTAAGGGCCATTCCGCTTATATTAATAAAGGAATTTTGAATGATGAACCTTTTTATAAAATTAGAGTAATCGGAGACAAAGACAAAAAAACAGCAATAAAGATACAGGAAAAATTAAAAGCTGATGGATATCCTGTATATCTTATAAAGATTTCAAAATAAATTTTAATAAGGATGTAATATATATGTCCGGATTTGTTGCCGAAGTAAAAGATAGAGAGAGTTCTATAAACGAAGTTTCGAGTGTACTCAATTTTCCGTGGTCATTCCAGAAAAATGAAATTGAGCTCTTTAATGCATGTGGACAACGTCTTTCAAATAATATTTATGCTACATTGCCTAACCCTAATTATACAAAGAGCATAAGAGATGGCTATGCTGTCAAAAGCAGTGACGTTTGCGCATCTACACCATCAACTCCAACATATCTGAAATTTAAAGGTTCTATAAATATGGGGGAAGTACTAGATGTCACTTTGTTAAATGGCGAAGCCTTTTCAATACATACAGGTGGAGCATTACCTAAAGGTGCTGATTCTGTCGTAATGTTAGAAAATACATCACTTACAAGAAATTGGGTAGAAATTAGGGGGCCAGTTCAGGCAGGAGAAAATATTGTACAAAGAGGAGAAGAATTTAATATAAATGATTTGATTCTATCAAAAGGTGAACTAATTGATTTTAGAAATGCAGGCATACTTGCAACCTTAGGGATAGAAAAAGTATCAGTTCAAAAGATTAAAATTTCTATATTGAGTACAGGAGATGAAATCTTTCCTATATCAGAAAAAAACATACCGAATGGTTGTACAAGAGATGGGAACGCTGTCTCATTAAAGATGCTCCTAGAAAGATATGGATACAAAAGTGAATACAAAGGAATCCTATCGGATCAAAAAGAAGAGTTTGAAAAAAGAGTAACGGAAGAAATAGATAATGCAGATGTGTTAATACTAAGCGGAGGTTCTTCCGTAGGAAATAGAGACAACTGTAGCGATTACTTGAATAAACTCTCAAACCCTGGATTAGTCTTAAGAGGTCTAAACATGATTCCTGGAAAGCCGACCTTGCTTGCAGGAGACATTGAGCGCCGAAAACTTGTTATTAGCCTTCCTGGGCATCCACTTTCGTGCATTATTGTGGCATTTACGTTCTTATTACCAATTTTAAATAAAATGCTTGGTACTGATCCAACTAAAACTTTCCTTAGAAAAATTAGGTGTGAACTGGAATCGGATTTGAGTGCAAAAACAGGTGCAGAAAAATTTTTCCCCGCAAAAATATCCGAAAAGATGACTGCCAAACCCATACTTGCTAAATCTGCCTATATATCAGCATTGTCTTATGCTGATGGTTTAATATCTATTCCATCTAGCAGAGAAACAATAAGACGAGGTGAGGAGGTGGAGATGCTCTTATGGTAGAGAAATATAGTGAATACATAAAAATTGAAGAAGCTGTGGAGATTATGTTGGCTTCTGTTGAGGCTGACTATCCACACATAGAGGAAAAAAATATTTTTCTTTCTCTTAGACACACATTAGCCCACGATGTATTTGCGGCTAGAAATGTACCCCATTATGTTGCTTCAGCTGTTGATGGATATGCAATTAAGTCCTCTTTAAGCATGGGAGCATCTACTTCTACTCCGCAGTATTTAAGCAAGGGAAACTTCACATGGGTAAATACTGGGGCTACTGTTCCGTCTTGCTTTGATTGTGTTGTTATGGTTGAAGACACCTCAATTAGCGAAGACAATACAACTTTAATCTTAAACAAAACTCTTACGCCATCTGCCAATATAAGGCCTATTGGTGAAGATGTCCTGTGTGGACAAATAATTGCAAGAGAAGGTGACATTGTAACGCCATCGTTACAGTCTCTTTTTTTGGCCTCGGGTTTAGAGAATGTTGATGTTATATCTTTTCCAAAAGTGCTTTATATTCCTACCGGAGATGAAATTGTTTATCAAAAAGAATGGCTGAAAAATGAATTTATAGATCCAGGTAATATTGTAGAAAGCAACTCGCTTTTAGTAAAAGGTATTCTAAAAGAGTGGGGACTTGATGTAGATGTATCAGATATAATACGTGACAATGCAGAATCACTAATGAATGAACTACTCATTGAAACTGAAAATTACGACCTTGTTTTGGTCGGAGCTGGCTCAGCTAAAGGGAGACGAGACCATACTTTTGAGGCCTTTCGTAAGATAGGCAAGATCTTGTTCCACTGGTTGCTAGTAAAACCAGGTCGCCCCACTTTAGCTGCAGAGATAAATCATAAACCTATAATCTGTTTACCTGGTTTCCCGATGTCTACGTTAGTTGCAGTATTGGGGATAGTTTATCCTCTAGTGCAAAAAATGTTAGGACGAACGTACAAAGAGGACTATCTCTTTGATGCTTTAAAATCTAATACAATATTAAGTACGAAACTACTTTTACAACACTCTTCTCCTCCAGGAATATCGGAATGGTTGAGAATGAAAGTTGCTAAAGTTGATGATGTTACATACAGCTGGAGTTTAACTTCTGCTGCAAGTTCTCTTTGGGCTATCTCAGAATCTGATGGTATCTCTGTTTTGCCGTACTCGTCTTTAGAAATGGAAAAAGGTGCGGCCGTAAATGTATATATACAGAAAAATATTGAATTAGATAAAAGAGCTTTTTTCCAAGGCTCAGATGACCCTGCATTGCAGTTACTGGTCTCTCATATAAGAAGTAGGGGGGCTGACTTTGTGTCTAGAACAACTGGTAGCTTAGGAGGGATTGCAGCCCTTTCTAGAGGGGAGTGTCATATAGCTGCGGCACACCTTCTAGATGCAGAAACTGGAATATATAACGATTCATTTATAGAACAATTCAAAACTGATGAGCATTGGAATAGAATATTACTTTTCTATAGAGAACAAGGAATTATTTTAAGAAAAGACAATATAAAACACATTTCGGGTATTAAAGACTTTTTCCGTCCTGACGTAGTCTTTGCAAATAGGCAACCAGGTTCTGGGACAAGAGTTTTATTTGATTATTTTTTAATGAAACATAATAAAACATCGGAGGATGTAATTGGGTATCAACAACAATGTATAACACATATGGAGGCTGCTAACAGAGTGCTTATCGGTCTTGCGGATTTAACCCTTGGTATTAAATCAGTTGCAGATGCATTGGGGTTAGATTTTATACCACTTGCTTTGGAACCCTATGAGTTGTTAATTCCTGAAAAGCATATGTCTCACCCTGGAATTCTCGCTTTGTTAGATAGCATAAGTGATTTAAAATGGAGAACCAAAGTAGAGAGAATGGGTGGTTATAGATGGACAAACTAACTGACAAATTTGGGAGAACTGTCAGTTATGCGCGAATTTCTGTTACGGATAGATGTAACTTCCGTTGTAAATATTGCATGCCACAAGATGGGGTAGTGCCTTTTTCACATAATGATATTCTCTCCTACGAAGAGATTATAAAACTTTCTTTTGTATTGAGAGACCTTGGAATAGAAAAAATACGTTTCACAGGTGGTGAACCATTACTAAGGAAAGATTTCTTGCTGTTTCTAGACAAATTTAAGTCTTTATTTCCTAGTATTAATCTTTCTTTTACTACAAATGCATCATTGCTTACAAAATATGAAACTACTTTTTCAAAATTGAATTTGGACTCGATAAATATAAGCTTGGATACTTTAGATTCGGATAAATTTAAGGATATAACATTGTTAGGAGATTTGAGCAATGTACTTGACGGAGTCAAATTAGCAGTTAGTTCGAAAGTAAAAAAAGTAAAATTAAACACGGTTTTAATAAGGGGTTTTAATGATAACGAAGTATATGATTTAATTACCTACGCTAATAAACAAGGTACAATAATACGATTTATAGAACTTATGCCTTTAAATAGAGCCTTATGGTCAAAAAATGATTCTATTACTTTTAAAGAAATGCTAGATACATTACCTAACAAATGTAGAAAAATATCCATTAGAAGAGAAAGATTTGCAGGACCTGCTGAATACTATACTGACGAGACTACTGGCTATATTTTTGGAGTTATTACAGCTATGTCAAATCATTTTTGCAAAGATTGTAACAGAATAAGATTTTCATCCACGGGGCAATTAAGAAGATGTCTTTTTGATCCAGCAGAAATATCGGTAAGAGAATATTTGCATTTAGAAGACGAAAGAATTTTAAAAAAGATTATTATTGATTCAATAAGAAGTAAGTCTTTATGTTGGAATGATGTTGAACTAGGTCATAATGATATGTACAGTATAGGAGGCTAACGAAATGTCTGAATATACCCATTTTGATAACACTGGTAGCCCTGTTCTTGTTGATGTAAGCGACAAAATAGAGACAAAGAGGTGTGCTTACGCTGAAGCTTGGATTACACTGCCTCAAGCAACACTAAATGTTCTTCTAAAAGGAAATGTCAAAAAGGGTAATCCATTTACAATTGCTGAGTTGGCAGGAATTATGGGGGCTAAGAAAACATCTTCATTAATCCCATTATGCCATAATATAAAGGTTGAAAATGTTGTGGTAAAATGTGAACTAGTGAGAGAAAAACAATCAGTAGTAATAAGAAGTGAAGTTGTTACAACAGATGTAACAGGTGTGGAAATGGAAGCCCTCACGTCTGTTTCTGTTGCGGCACTTTGTTTTTATGATATGTGTAAAGCATTAGACAAGGGAATGGTAATAAAGGATATCCGTCTTCTTCGTAAGACGGGTGGAAAAAGTGGCGATTGGGTTACTATGGAGGTCTATAATGGATAGAATCTTAAGAATGTATGCACCAAATTTAATTAGAGATCATACGCTTTGCTATATTCATAACGATGTATCTGGTAAAAGTTCAGTAAATGAAGTTGCCATAGAGATTGTTTATGCTACGGCTGGTGTGAATATTGAGACAGAAGAATATCATGACTGCTTGACACTTGTATTACCTCAAGATGTAAAAATTGAAGATGGAGATTTTCTCCGGGTGGATGAATACGAAACACTCTTGAAATGGAGTGGTGATAGAAAAGCATTTACAGTTGTAAATAGTGGCTTTGTGAGTATTTCATCTAAAATACAAATTTTAAAGCCAATTTCAGTAGCTGTCCTTACCGTCAGCGACAAATGTAGTAGCGGTGAACGAATTGATACATCAGGCCCCGAACTTGAACTTTTGGTTGAAAAAATTGGTGGGGTTGTTACAGATAGAAAGACTGTACCAGACGATATGGATGAAATATGTGCTACTCTAAAGGATTGGACAGAAAAAAAATATAATCTCATCCTTACAACTGGAGGCACTGGCTTAGCAGAAAGAGACGTGACACCAGAAGCATTGTTATCTGTTTCAGAAAAAATTGTCCCGGGTTTTGGAGAACTCATGAGAATAAAGACATTGATAGACTCGCCTCGTGCAATGCTTACACGAGGATTGGCAGTAATAAGAGACAAAACAGTTATAGTTGCACTTCCAGGAAGTAAAAAAGGTGCGTCACAGTGTTTTAATGCAATATCTGTAGGGTTAAGACATGGTGTTGAGACTTTACTTGGTATTTCACATAATTGTGGAGAACACAAATAAATAAAAAAAGAGTTGCTATCATTTGATAGCAACTCTTTTTTTATTGTTATATTTTTCGTAAAAGTTTAATTATTTCAGAGAACACAATAATTGAGAATGAGGTTGCAATTATTTTTATCCATGTTAGTAAATCGATGGCAGCTGAGTTAAAAATTGTTCCTGCAAATTCTATTATAAAAATTTGTAATACAAAAACAATTGCAAAAACAGCAAGCATTGGTTTATTGGAAATGATATTTGTAAATATACTTGTATTGTCTAACTCTCTGCAGTTGAAAGCATTAAATAACTGGAATACTACAAAGAGAGAGAAAAGAACACCTGATTGCTGAGCTGGTTCGATATTCATAAAATTATAAAAATATTGAGCTAGGAATACAAAGGAGATCAGCAAACCGTTCGTAATTATATTTATTAACATAGTCTTTGTTATTATATTTGCGTCGCGCTTTGTTGGCTTCATCCTCATGAGATGAGACCTAATAGGTTCTATTCCGAGTGTTAACGCTGGTGGCCCGTCCATTATAACGTTGACCCACAATAGCTGCAATGCGGTAAAAGGTGTGTCAAATCCTAAGATAGTTGTTACTAAAACGACTGTTACCGATGCTAAATTGACTGTTAACTGAAACTGTATGAATCTTTGAAAATTTTCATATATACCGCGTCCCCATTTTACTGCTTTTACAATGGTAGAAAAAGCATCGTCAAGTAGAACTATATCACTTGCTTCTTTTGAGACTTCTGTGCCGGCTATCCCCATAGCAAGACCAACATCGGAATTTTTAATCGCTGGAGCATCGTTAATGCCATCCCCTGTAACAGCTACAACATTTCCCATTCTTTTTAAAGCGTTTACAACTCGCATCTTTATAGTAGGAGTACTTCTCGCTATTACCCTTATATATGGCAACTTAGCCTCGAGTTCTGAGTCAGATAAATCTTCAAGTTCTCTTGCCTCAACCGCGATATGATCTTTATCTATTATGCCGAGTTCGTTTGCTATAGCATGCGCTGTGACGATATTGTCTCCTGTAAGCATTTTAAGTTCAATTCCAGCGTTTCTGCAATGCATAACCGCATCATGAACATCTGCGCGCAACGGATCTTTTATTACTACAAAACCATCAAAGTTTAAAGCATTTTCAATAAAAGCTCTGTTATCTTCACTTATATTATCTGAATCTATACTCTTGTGTGCAAAAGCAATAACTCTTCCTGATAATCTTTGGAAATTTGCTATTTTTTCTTCAATGTCAATTTTATTCTCATTAGATATATCGCACATAGAAAGAATTTTCTCTGGGCTGCCCTTTGTGTAAACTGTGCAGTCATTTCCATTTTTTGTAATTACAGTCATATTTTTTGTTTCTGATGTAAATGGAAAAACTAATAGAGTGGTGTTTTCATCTCTTATTTCAGCATAGTTCTTATTGCTTTTATGTGTAGCAACAAGTAATGCACACTCAGTCGGGTTCCCTATAAATGTATAATTATCATTATCAAATGTTACATCTGCAGTGCTATTTAGTGCAAAATTATTCAGAAGAAAAGGTGCTTTGACTTCTGATGGTAAAACGACACTTCCTTCAGCGTAGACATTGGATACTGTCATTTTATTCTCAGTCAAAGTGCCTGTTTTGTCAGAACATATTACATTAGTACAGCCTATAGTCTCACAAGCAACCATTTTTTTAACAAGCGCATTTTGCTTGGACATCTTAATGATATTCAGTGAGAGCGAAACTGCAACAATTGTAGGTAAACCTTCAGGTACTGATGCTACAATCAAAACGATACTTGTAACAAATATATCAGAGATCGTTTCTAGAGATGCGGTGCCATTTGCTATATGTCTTAATATTTGTAAAACAAAGACTAAAACTGCAATAGTTACGGCAATCAATGAAATTCGTTTGCCAAGTTTTGTCAATTTTTCTTGTAGTGGGGTATTTCCTGTTTCTACGGATGAAAGTTCATGTGCAATTTTGCCAAATTCAGTTTTATCTCCTACTTCTGTGACAATGAATTTTGCCGTTCCATTAGTAATAAATGAACCAGAATAAATCATATTGGTTCTTTCAGCTACAGGTGTTTTAGGGTCTGTGAAGGTCGCAGCTGAATCCTTTTCGACAGCTAAACTTTCTCCTGTAAGAGATGACTCATCTACATAAAGTGAAGAAGAATCAAGGATTCTGCCGTCTGCAGGGACCTTGTCTCCTCTTTCAATAAATAAAATGTCTCCACTTACAATTTTGTCTTGTGGAATAAATAGTATTTCGCCATTTCTTATCCCTTTAATTTGCAAGTCGTCATTTATTTTATTGAGAGCTTCAAATGCCTTTGCACTGTGGTCCTCCATTAATACTGTAATGGCCACTGAGAGTGAAATTGCTATGAAAATTCCTATGCACTCAATAATATCCCCCTTACCTCCATCCAAGATTTCCATGACATTAATAACTAATGCCAAGAAAGCAGCAAAAAGTAACAGCATAATTAAGGGTTCCCTCAATGCATCTAAAATACGCTTAAGCATTGATATCCTTTCTCCACGAGAGAAAACATTTATGCCAAATTTTTCTCCGTTTAATTTTACCTGATTAGTAGTTAATCCATTGCTTTCACTGCTGTTAAACGAAGTAATTAATTCTTCCTTACTAACTATAAAATTGCTCATCGCAGAACCTCCAAAGTCCTTCTAGTATTATGAAAAAGACTCATGTACAGCAAATGCTATACATGAGTCTCATTGTTTAAGACAAGCCAAACCGAAATCGGTTATGATGTTGACGTTGCCACGCAAACGCGCCAATTACTCCCTCAAGAGGTAATATAAAATTGTCAAGAATAACGAATATCCTTGTATTGCAAGGAGTATAATTCATAAATAGAAGGATGTCAAACATTTAAAAATGAAGAGTATATCCTAATGCCTCTTTTTGTCCCTTAAGACAATATTTGAAAGCTAAGTAGTAAAGAACTCTTCAAAAAAATCATATCTCAACTGCTTAAAACATAGTAATCGTAGTTCTATTGCAGTTGCTAATGAATTTGAAAGTGCTATATCAATAGAAATAATAATACAGATAGACTAAAAGCGTTTACTTCTTATAAAACAAGTCATTCTTTATTGAAAAGGCGACACTTATTAGAACTTTGCTGTGATGTTTTTAAGCTAAAATATGATATTCTTTTTTTATTAGGAAACAGGATATGAGTTGGTTATGAAAAGAAAAAAGGCCTTTAGCAAAAATGCTAAAGGCCTTGTGTTTGTAATGGTGGAGCTGAGGCGAATCGAACGCCCGACCCCTTCCTTGCGAAGGAAGTGCTCTCCCCCTGAGCTACAGCCCCTAATAAATTACGTAGGTCATTTTATCACGAAGGGGTAAGATGTCAATGAGACTGTATTTCTAGTCTAATCTGATAAGTCTACTAAATGGGCTTTTACTCCATCAATATCATTCAAATCATTTCTTAGGTTTTCAGAAATTTCTATCGTAGAACACAATTGTAAAATTAATATTCCAACAGGTGAGCAGTCACATTCATCTTGATCGTGAAGGCCTAATCTTATCCTAATGTAACAACCATAATTAGTAAGGACTTTTTGAACCTCTATCGCCGTGGAATTTCTTTCTGTAATTCTAACTGCAATAATGTGTAAATTACTCATAATATCACCCCTATTTATGATGTTTAAAGACATGTGTCAGTGGTATGTAAATGAATATATTAATTATATTATTTAGTCTTCGAATCGGGTTCAAAGTCCAAGCCATTTTCTAGGGCACACTCATTGCAAACTATTACAGATTCCCCGTCTTCTGTAACTGCTTCATGGAATAAGTCACAACATTCCTTTAGTACTTTTCCACAAATATAACAGCTAAGCATAACTATTCCTCCTCGAGTAAATATGTTACATATTATATATGATTTTACTTCTTTTTTCTAACTGAATATCCAAATGAACCAACTTGACGCCCTAATTCAAAGTATTTACCATGACTTGCAGCTACTAAACCTGCTTTTTCAAGATGAAAAACGCCCTTTGAATCTAAAAGGGCATCGTCGGCATTCACAGCAATAATTTTAGACAAAAACATATCATGTGTCCCAAGTTTTATTATTTCTTCAACTTTGCATTCTATATTCAAAGGACTTTCTTTAATCATAGGGACATTTACAGCTGAAGCTCTCTCTTTAGTTATACCCCTTATATCAAATTTATTTATTTCACGACCAGATTTTACTCCACAAAGGTCCGCCTGGTATATCAATTTATTAGTTGTTAAATTTATTATGAATTCTCCTTGTTTCTTGATTATGTCATATGAATAACGTTCAGGACGAATTGATATATATGTCATAGCAGGATCTGTACATGTTATCCCTGTCCATGCAACTGTAATGATATTGGGTTTCTCAAATGTTCCACATGAAACCATTACTGGTGGTTGAGGATATAACATTGTTCCAGGTTTCCAAGTTGTTTTTGACATTATTGCTAACCCCTCTTAGTTGGTGCTATTTTTTATGATATATACTATTATATACATATAAATAAATTTACCCAAATAGAATTTTGCTGTGATTCGTTTTTTATTTAGGAGGATAATAATGGAAATAACAACATATTACAACATAGAAGAAAAAATTGATTTTTTAACAAAATGTTATGCAAAGTTTCGTGATGAAGCCATTTTTATTGTCCCTTCAAGTTTAGATAAAGAAATTATACTTAGATATATCATGCCAGATACCTTTTGGGGAAGTTACCCTAGAGTTATGACTGTGGGGGATTTGTACAAACAAATTCTCTTATTAACTGACTCTGAAACTAAAACATTGGATCAACCAGACCGAACCCTTATTTTAAAACATATCTTATCTAAGTTTATTGACGAAATGGATGAAAAGGAAGTCGTATTGCCTAAAGGTGTAAGACATACTGGCTTTAAATCCATACTGGAGAAAAATATAAAAGAGCTTGTTGTTGAAGGTATAACACCTGCATACTATAGAGACAAGATTTTTAAAGATGATGAATTAGATTTGACGAAACCAGAAGCTATCCTGTTAAGGCTGTATTTTGATTATATTATTTATTTAAAAGATAATAATTTAGTGGATATAGGTCAAATACCAACCCTTATAAAAGATTTACTCCCACTTGAAAATGTTCAAGAATTCATAAAATCACACCAGTTTATTTTTGTTGGTTTTCTAAGTTTTACTGGTAGTCAATTAAAAATGGTAAAAGCCGTGGATAATATCAAATCCACATATTTTGTAATGCCTGAAACAGGTTTGGACGACTTTCATGATGGAATCTTGCAACTTGGAAGTGAATATAAATCACGCCCGAAATGGGACTTGTCGGTCCTTGAGGTTGAGACAGCAAATTCATCCTTACAATTTCATACCATTGCTAGAGAAATAGCTCTTTGGAGAAAAGATAGAGGTCTCTTCAACGAGAAAATGGGGAAACTTGAAAACTATTCAGATATAGGTGTCGTTGTAAATGAGACAAATTTAACTCTACTTGCAAAATCATTAGAGAGATACAGTATTCCGATGAATATTCAAGTACGAGAAAGCATAGCTGATTCCTTAATTGGGGATCTCGCTGTTTCCATATGGGGAAATTTCATAGCAGGATGGAAATTTGAAAAAGCTTTGGCTTTATTTTTAAATCCAGTTATTGGTTTCTCACGAAACGAGATTTTCAACTTGGAGAAAAAACCTTGTTCTTATAACGATTGGGCAGAGTCTTTATCAGCTGGTTTAAGTAGCAGATTTAAAGCAATAAATGACTTCTGCTTTTTTATTGCCAAAGGTGAGACTCCTTATGCGATATTGAGAAGATGGTCTAATTTATTAAAAGAGATTAAGGTTAGAGAGAATTTAGAGAATCTTATAGATAGCGAATATATTTTTGATGATGCATTAAAGAACATCGTGCATTCAATAGATGAGTTAGAAAAAAAAGTTAATAGCTTAGATAATTCTGTGGGGGGAATCGGAATTGCATCTGAGTGTGCATTAAAAGGTTCTGAAGCGATTTCATATATCAATGAGCTTGGCAGAAATTCATCTATTCCAAAGCCACTAATAAAAGTTTCAGCTGTTTCCGTGTATGTTGGTACTCCTTCAATATTAACTAGTCATAAATACTTTGTAATGACCGATGTTGACTTTGATAAATGGCCTGGAGTAATGAGGGAATCGCCTCTATTAAGAGAAGAAGTTTTGTCAACATTGAATCAAAATGAGTGTACCATTGAGAATGATTCTACGTTGTTTTTTCATGTCCCAAACATAAAAGAAAAAAGAGCACAAAAAGAAGCTTTATTTAGAAGGCTGCTGTCTACTGCAAAAAAAACGGCTGTTCTTTTTCATTCACAGACCGATTCAAAAGGAAGACCAACATTACCATCTCAATTTGTAGAGAATCTATTTGCTCAAAAGTCACCAATAAATAAATTGTCACAGGAACCAATTGTCTATCCTATTGATTCATATATACCATCAAAAGAAGATTATGTTTTCCCTGAAATAGAGGTATGCGATGAAACAGAGGGTATATCCCTTAATAAGGTTAGTTTTCTATATAGTGTACCGGGAGAGATGAAACATGTTGTTAATTTAAGTGACATAGATGTATGGTATCAATGTCCATTTAGATATTTTTGTATGTCAAAATTAAGATTGTATGAACCAATAAATGAAATTTATGATCCAAGGCGTGCTGGTACGTTGCTGCATAAAATTTTCGAAAAAGCAATAAATAACACAGACAAGAAAAACTTCTTAGGTGCGATTGAGTCTAATTATAAAGATACAATAAAAGAAATCTATCCAGAGTTGTTGCTGGATAAGAGACTTTATCGTCATGAAGTGAAATTTCATCAACAGCTTTTTAGTTTAGGCTTTTATTTAAACGAAGTAGAAAAGAAAATAAAAAATAAGAGAGAGGTTAAAACAGAATACACTCTAAATAGATATATCATCAATGATGTTGAATTTAGAGGCGTCGCAGATAGAATTGATTTTTATGATGATGGCTTTATAGTTTTAGACTATAAACTTGGCAAAGCTAGTTCTCACATAGATGAAATGCAATTAGCTGCTTATTCTATGATACTTGAAGAAACAGAAAATTTAAAACCAAATGGTTTTGGTTGGATAGGATTGAGAGATTGCAAGATTTGTGGCTCAATGCTTGGGGGCTATTCTGGACTTTATAATTTAACTGTTAGCAAAAAAAGAGATGTCTTGACTTATGATTCTGCAATTTCTGCGGTAAAAGAAACAATGATGAAGATGGCAGAAAGTATAAAGGAAGGTGTGTTCATGCCGAATTACAACAGCTCAGCTTGTTCATACTGTTCATACAAATCAATATGCAGAAAAGCTTAATTAAAAAAATATATCCATGCAGGTGAATAATAATGATAGATAGAGAAAACAATGGCTGGAATAGAAATATAAAGGGATTACCAGAACAAATTGAAGCTATTAGAAGCGATGCATCGTTGACAGTTGTGAGTGCCGGAGCAGGGACCGGGAAAACACATACGCTGTCGCAACGTTATGCTTGGATACTTTCGTCTGACAAAAAGTGCAAGGTAGAAAATATATTAGTATTAACATTTACAGAAAAAGCAGCTCGTGAAATGCGTGAACGTATTGAAAAGACTGTCGTGGAGTGGTATGAGAAAGAGCCTACGCTACTCACACATCTAAAGGATTCTATTGATAATATGCAGAATTCAAATATTTCTACAATACATGCTTTTTCGATGAAGATAATAAGAGAATCTGGCCTTTTGCTTGATATTGACCCATCTTCAAAAATTGCATTGGATGCAAGAGAGGATGTTTGGTGGAAAGAGTATTCCGATTCTCTAAACTCTCTTTCGTATGAAAGTTTAGCTATCTACTTTGGAGAAAATACATCTGAAAATATCTTGTGGAAAAAGAGAATAAAAGAACTCTTGGATGAAGATAATATAATTGATATCCTAAATAAATATGGTGTAGATAACTTGGCTCGATATTCACAAAAAGCGTCAGAACAATTTGGAAGCAGGAATAAAACGCCAGAAGATCTTTGGTATATTAAAAATGATAATCTTATAAGAGATATAATAGAAATGAGAATAGAGTTAAGACCAGTATGGGACTTCTGGTTTAGCAATATATTTGATGAAGATTTTTTACTCCTACTAAAAGAAACAAATAACGAAACCAGTGATCAATTATTACAAATATATTATAAATATTGTATGTTCGAGTATAATGATAATCTTGGTTTTGAATTTTTGTCTTTAGTTGTTAATGAATATTTAAAAAATCTTAATAAAATTGATGCCAAAGTAAAAAAGGTTCTAGAAAATAAGCTTGATACGAAACTTACAAAGTGGAGGGAGAGTCAAAAGTCATTATTGAGTATCACTATGGAACTTTCACAGAAAGAGTCTAATTTGTTAAATATATTAAATAGAATATTTGCTCTAGGATGGCAATGTTGGGAAAACATTAAGAGAAAAGAATGCCTTGTAACATTGAATGATTTAATAAAATATGCTGGTAATGTCCTTGCAGAAACTGACGAATATGTTGAGAAATTCAAATATATATTGGTCGATGAGTTTCAAGATACTGATGACGTACAAAACAGAATTCTTGAATCAATTTGGAAAGATAACAAAAATAAATTGTTCTTGGTTGGTGATTTAAAACAGTCTATATATCGTTTTCGTTATGCAAATCTAAAGATATTTCAAAAGTATATAAATATGGCAAAAAGCGATGAGTCGGGTAGTTGCTACAAATATATAAATTTGGATAAAAGCTTTAGGACTTGTGGTAGATTGCTCCAAGATTTTAATACGATATTTTCCTATATTTGGAAAGATGGATTAGAACCAGGTTCATCAATGTTATATGAGCCACTCAATCCACCTGAAGCAGAAGAATGGTGTAAAGAGCGTTCGTTAAGAGATGAAGAGAATGGTATAGACTTGATAATCTCAACTGTTTTTAAAGAGACGACGGATTTAGGAAAAGAAAAAAATGAGCCTATTTTTGAGACTAGATTTAGATTATTTAAGTCTGTAGCAAAAAGAATCAATTATCTACATCAAAATTCAAAGGTATGGGATGCTACTAAAGCCTCATATAGGCCCCCTAAATGGAAAGATTTTGCGATACTGGTTCCATCTCGCAACCTATATCCTGTAATAGAAGATGCCTTTAACTTTTCTAATTTGCCGTATGTTTTATGTACAAGTAAAAGCTATTTTTCAAGAGGGGAAGTCCTTGATCTTGTTAACCTGATATCATTATTAGCTGACATGGATACCCCAATAAATTGGTTTAATTGGATTTCTTCACCACTAAGTGGAATTGATGAACCTAATGTTTCAGAGCTAATTACCCTGTATATCAATGAGCGGAATTCTAAGAAAATATGTGTATCGGAATTTTTTGAAAGAAATTACTATGACTTATGGTTAGAAATTAACTTAATGAGACGTAATGCCGAGATAAATGGAGTATATTCAATATTACTAGATTTTGTTAAGAATCAACGTTTTCTTTGTTATGTTGCACAGAGACAAAGGGGGCAAGTGAGTGCTAATATTTTAGAATTGGCAGAAATAGTAAGAGAGTACCAAGATGCAATGGGTAAATCTCTCTCTCTTTGTTCTTCTTATCTGAAATATGCTGTAGACACCTCGGTACAGAGAGAGGAGCCTGAGATTTTTAATCCAGAACATGATGCGGTCCGTGTGCTAACTATACACGCATCTAAAGGATTGGAATATCCATTTGTTATCTTAGCTGGATTGGAAAAAGAGAATTCAATAGTGTCTTCACTTGAAGTGTCTTGTGATTATGGGACCACTATTTCATGTTTACCTGAGTTTCTAGTGGGTGAGGATGAGGATGATGGTGCTGCAGTTAGTGGTGCATTGTTCAATAATAAAGAAAAAATCTCCCAACGTTATGAGAACCTAAGACTTTGGTATGTTGCTGCTACAAGGGCTAGAGACAAACTTTTACTTTGTGCTACGGAAAAACAAGGCAAATCTTCAAAAACAGTAAAAGGAGAACTAGATGACACGTCTTCTTTCTTTGGCGCCATACTTAAACTAGAATATTTGGATCAGTTGAAATTAAACAGAATAGAAAATGACTCTATCGAAAATGAACAATCTGATCATAAAGGGCATAACAACGAAAAAAGTTCTACGAGCACGCTAGGAAAAGATAGAAAGACGGTGCTTGCATCAGATAAAAACAGACTTGGGCAGATATCAGCATCTGTTTACTCGATGATAGATTGGTGTCCTTTTGCCTATAGAAAGTATTATCGTCAAGGATTACCTTTGGAATGGGAACACGGTGAGAGTAACGATATTGGGGGCGCTGGTTTTGGGACTTTTGCGCATAAAGTTCTTTTTTATTGGGATTTTGACATTAATACACTGGAAGATATTTTATTTAATAAGACAAACAGAGTATATAAGGCAATAGAAAAATCTCTCTCTCCTGAAATAGGAGAGGAACTTTACGATGATACTTCAAGAAAAAAGCTTTTTGAGCTTTTACAAAACTATTCTCAATCTGCACAGAGTAAAGAGTTTCGGAACTTGCAATTAATAAAGAAACTTAACAGAGAAACTCCATTTAGAGTAAAACTCTCTGATATTTATTTAGTTGGTGCTACTGATGTTTTTTGGGAAGAAAGCAATAAGATATATATAAGAGATTGGAAAACGACACCTAAACAGAGTGCTCCTATTGATTTATATCTTTCTCAACTTGATTTTTACGGATATGCAATAAATAGATATAAAAAGATTTTGCATGAAGAACAGAAGCTAATAAACACGGGCCTAATTTTCTTGAGAGAAGAAGAACAGGACGATAAATTTTATGAAATAAATACGGATAAAATAAAAGAAATAGAAGAAAAACTATATAAGTATTCAGAGCTTGCAATAAATGGTCCATTTGAAAAATCTGATAAGAATTGTATGAATTGTCCTTGGAGCGAAATGTGTAAAAAATCAGTTAATAACTGAGATAAAGGTTTGATTGTGTATGATATGTGAATTTTGACACAATTAAATTAAAAGTGTAAAATATTTAGTTATATTGGAGTAATTTTTGTCATGTAAGGGGGTGAACGTATTGGCAGAAAATTTAGCTCAGGAAATCCGAGAACAAGAAGCTCTTGCAAAAGGTATTATCACTGAAGCTAAGAAAGAAGCAACAAAATTGCTTGCTTCCGCTCAAGCTGATGCTGAGCAATCGTTGAAAACAACAAAACAGCAGTGTCACAGGCATTGGCGTGAGTCGATTGCAAATGCGGAGAAGGAAGCTGAACTAAAGGCACAGAATATATTAGCCAAAGGTGAAGCTGAAGCTAAGGTTTTCTATGATACCAAGAAAAATGAAGTTGAAGAAGTGTCAAATTGGTTGGTAAGAGAGGTGGTGGCGACTTATGGCTCTTGCCCGAATGTCTAAAGTACAATTAGCTCTTCATAACACAATAGCAGCTGAGATTGCTCAAAAACTTCAGACACTTGGTTGTTGTGAGTTTATTAATAAGAGTAATTGCGGCTTGAGTGATGGAGCGATTGTGGAGATACGTTCGAAGCAGTGCCATATAGACGAACTTCTTGCAGATGTAAGATTTGTAACACGTTTACTTGAACCACTTGAAGTGAACAAAGAAAGTTCTTTTGCAAGAATGTTAGGGGATATTCCTGAAATCTCTTTTTCTGATCTTTCAGCAAAAGTTGATGAAATGAAATTTAAAACTTTTGTTGAAGAAACCCGAGAAAAAGAGCGTGAACTTACTGAATGTCGTGCAGAAATCGCAAGACAGAAAGGTTTGATATCACAACTGAATGTTCTTAAGTCGATTAAATGGCCTCTCGAATTATTCACATCAGGCACAGATATGATAAGTGGCGTAGTTTATGCGGTACAAGATGTTTCAGTAGATGAGTTTATAAGTACTCTATCTTCTAAATTTGGAGAATTCTTTGAATATCAGAAGTTTGAGTCAGTAGAAAACGACTCAACTGTAACATTTGCTTTCCTTCTTAGAAAATCTGACGCAGATGCTTTCCAAGCTGTAGCTTCAGAGTTTTCTGCAACTAGAATAGATGTTCCAAAAGAGTTTATTCTAATTGCAAGTGAAGAAGAAAAAACAATCAGCAATAAAATTAATACTCTTGAAACAAAAGAAGAAACAATATTTAATGGAATAGTTTCTGTCGCAGATGAAGGACTGGAAATGGCTCGTTATTATGGCGATTACTGGACAATTCTAAGAGACAGGATAGAAGCAATGCTCAAGGGGGACTCAACGCAGGAAGTCCTAATATGGTCTTTTTGGGTACCAGATGAAGCCTTATGCTTTGTTAAAAAAACTCTTCTCCCCTATGACAGCTTGACTGAATTTAATGTAGTTGAGCCGGATGAGGGAGAGGAACCTCCGACATTACTTGAGAATCCAGCATGGTCTTCATGCTCAGAGTCTTTGACTCTAATGTATGGAACGCCTACATATGGAACTATTGACCCAACATCTTTAATGGCACCTTTTTTCTTCCTGTTTTTTGGAATGTGTTTTGGTGATGCTGGGTACGGTTTAATATTAAGCGGAGTTTTTGGCTATTTCCTTGTTAGACATCAGCTTTCCCCTGCGTTGAGAAAGTTTTTTATACTTCTAACAATAGGAATGCTTTGTTCCATTTTTGTCGGAGCGGTAACAGGTTCATGGTTTGGGGACAGTATTACAGCCTTTCCATTCCTAAGTGCATTGATACCATTTAAGGATGCAGTCCAATTCCTAGATCCTATGAATGACCCAATGACATTCCTTAAGATATCTTTAGGACTCGGGTTTATTCATGTTATTTTTGGACTAATGATTGCATTTGCTGGTAGTTGGAAAAAAGGAGATAAAACATCTGCTGTATTAGATCAACTAACGTGGATTTTCTTCCTAATTTCACTCGTTATTTTTGGCATTAGTGCTGGTGGGTCATTACCACAAGCATTTATTCTTCCTTCAAAGATAGCTACAATTGCCGGGGCATTGATATTAATTGCAACTCAGGGAAGGGAAAAGGGGAATATTTTTTCAAAACTTTTGTCAGGAATACTAAGTTTATATAATGTCACTGGTTTCTTGGGAGATGTCCTCAGTTACAGCAGATTGTTGGCCCTAGGATTAGGTTCAGCTGCTGTCGGTATGGTTATTAACCTCTTGGGAACCCTTGTTTCAGGTACACCTTACATAGGTATTTTCTTAGCTGCGTTGATTTTTATCATTGGTCATACTTTTAGTATTGTCGTTAATATATTGGGTGCTTTTGTTCACTCATTGCGACTTCAGTATGTTGAATTTTTTGGTAAATTTTACGATGCAGCTGGTAGCGATTTTGCTCCACTCTGTAATTCAACACAATTTGCAAAATTAGTAGATGAATCAAATAAATAATAAAAATTTATTGCATATATTTTGAGGAGGTATCAGTTTACTATGGAAACAATACTCACAACAATGACTGAACAGCTTGGTGCAATGCTCGTAATTCTCGGTGCTGCCTTGGCTGTAGGTGTAGCAGGTACCGGCTCTGCTTGGGGTATCGGTATTGCAAATGAAGCAGCAGCAGGCGTTATGACAGAGGATCCAAAGAAATTTGGATACTGCTTGGTTCTTCTTGCTCTTCCTGGAACACAGGGTATCTATGGTCTTCTAGTTGCAGTTCTTGCTCTTCAGAAGGCAGGCCTTCTTGGTGCAACAGCAGTAGCTGTATCACTATGGCAGGGACTTGGCATTCTCTTTGCATGTCTTCCTATCGCAATTTCAGGCTTTTATTCAGCAATTTGGCAGGGGAAATCTTCTGCTGCAACAATCCTCATGATTGCAAAGCGTCCTGAACAGATTGGTAAAGCTGTTATCCTTCCCGCCATGTGCGAAACATATGCTGTTTTTGGGCTTCTTGTAAGTATACTGATGCTCAACGGCATTAAGCTTTAATTTAGAACGGGGGAAAGACCATGTCTTTGGCCCAGATAACAGAAAAAATTAAAAGCGATGCACAGTGTGAGGCTAATGAGATCTTAGCCAAAGCAAAATTGCAGACGGAAGAAATTGCTAAAAAAACGAAAAATGAAAATGATGCTGTTATAGCAACTTTTAATAAACGTTTTGAGGCAGAGGAACCCGAAATCCTTAGACGTCGTGAAATTGTTGCAAATCTTGATGTAAAAAAAATGATGTTACAGTCAGGAAGAGATCTTATTCAAGATGTATTTACATTAGCACTTGAGAAAATTGCTAAACTTGGAAAAGATGAATACCTTAAATTGGCTGAAAATCTTTTAAATAACGCAATAGAAACAAAAGATGAAACAGTTCTTGTAGCATCTGATGAAAAATTTATCGATCAAGCATGGATTGACGCATATAACAAGAAAAATGATGCACATCTCATTTTGTCGGATGAAAAAGCAGAAATAGTTGGTGGATTTATCCTCGTAAAAGGAAAAATTAGAACTAACTGTTCATGGGATATGTTGATTCAGATTGCACAAGAAAAGAAAGAATCTGACGTAGTAGAGCGGTTATTCAAATCTGCAAACTAATTATGGAGGTGATCTGATGTCCCAGCAGGAGGCATATGGATATGCTGTTGCTCGTATAAGAGCAATGGAACACCGCCTTCTCGACGCCGGTCTCCTTCAACGTATGGTAGAAGCTGAAGATTTGGCATCGGCGCTCAAAATTCTGGGTGAGACATCTTATTCCTCAACTATGACATCTCAGTCAGGTGATGTAAGCTTTGATAAAATGTTGGAATCTGAGTTACATGCTACCTATGAAGAAGTAGGTTCCTTTACACCAGAAAAGGAACTCCTTGATTTGCTACGTTATCAGTATGACTTTCATAACATCAAGGTTTTAATAAAGAGCATATACAACGTAACAACGGGTGGTAAAAAAAGATGGGATCTTCTCACGTCATTGGGATCATATCCTGTTGACGAAATGATTTCCAACGTAGAATCTGAAGAATACAAGTTTTTGCCTCTAGGGCTAAAATCTTTAGTTCCTAGTTGTTTTGCAATTTTGGAACAAACAAAAGATATTCTTGAGGTAGAACGCTTGCTTGATGACAGATTATTTGAGGTAATGAAAGAGACTGCCGCTGAACTTGGATTAAAGGACAGTGTCAGTTGGATTCAGACCAGAATTGACGGAGAAAACATTCGTACTCTTCTTCGTTTAAAGCGTTTTAACTATGATTCAGCAAAAACACTTCCATTTATGCATATAGGTGGAACCCTCGATATTAATCTTCTCGTGTCCTTAATTGCTGAACCATTTGAAGGTTGGAAAAGAGCTTTAGAATTTACATCCTTTGGTAATACATTGAATCAGATTGATGCTTCATGTTCTTTCTCTGAACTTATTTTGTCTCTTGAAAAAGTACTTGATGAGTACTACTTAGATAAGCTTGCAATATGCCGTTACTCTGCAACTGCACCTGAGAACATACTCGCATATCTATATGCAAAGGAACAAGAGATAAAGAATGTTCGTATGATACTTGTAGCAAAAACAAGTGGTGGAGACTTAGAACAATTAAGGAGGTTACTACGTCATGGCTATGTCTAAAAACGGTTTGTCTATGGCTGCCGTAGGCAGTTATGACAGTATGTTACCTTTTAAAGCTATCGGATTGGATGTCGTTATTATTAACGATGAAAACAAATTTACAATGGCACAGATTTTAAATAATTTTGCTAATAAAAATTATGCTGCGCTATTTATTGAAGAAGTATTGTTTGCAGAATTTCAGGAACTTGTTGACGAAGTTAATGAGACAACTGATATATGCATTATTCCTGTACCAAACCAAGGTGGATCTATCGGAGTAGGGCTCAAATCTATAAGTAGAAATGTTGAGCGCGCTGTCGGTATGGACATCTTTGGTGTCAAATGATTATGATGGAGGCGATGTGAGTGGCTAATCAAAATGCCATCGCGGGAGTCATCGCAAAAATCTCCGGACCTCTTGTCGTTGCAAAAGGCATGGCCGGAGCCTGCATGTTTGACGTTGTTCGAGTTGGCAAAGCAGGACTTGTCGGTGAAATAATTGAATTAAAAGATGATACTGCATCTGTACAGGTTTACGAAGAAACTTCAGGACTTGCTCCTGGCGAACCTGTTGTAAGCACAGGTGAACCATTGAGCGTTGAGCTTGCACCTGGGCTAATTGAAGAATTTTTTGACGGAATCCAGCGTCCACTTGAAAGTATCGAAAAGTCTGCTAATAGTCCATATATTCTTCGTGGTATCAGTGTCCCTGCAGTTAGTAGAACAAGAAAATGGACCTTTGAACCTAGTGCTAATGTAGGTGACGAAGTTGCCCCTGGTGATATTATTGGATTAGTAAAAGAAACAGTTCTTGTTGATCACAAGATAATGATACCTCACGGGGTTGAGGGAAAGATTAAGACAATTAACAGTGGAGACTTCACAGTTGAAGAAGTAATTGCTGTTGTTACAGACGCAAAGGGCAATGACCATGAAGTAAAACTTTTACAGAGATGGCCTGTTCGTAAGCCACGTCCAGTTATTAAGAGACTTCCACCTGAAGTTCCTCTTACAACGGGACAGCGCGTTGTTGACACTTTCTTCCCTATAGCACGTGGTGGTACGGCATGTGTACCTGGACCATTTGGATCAGGTAAGACTGTTATACAGCATCAGCTTGCAAAATGGGCAGATGCAGAGATAGTTGTCTATATTGGATGTGGAGAACGTGGTAACGAAATGACAGACGTTCTTCTCGAGTTCCCTGAATTGGAAGACCCACGTTCTGGACAGCCATTGATGAAGAGAACATTGCTTATAGCAAATACTTCAAATATGCCTGTTGCTGCTCGTGAAGCTTCAATTTACACAGGGATTACAATTGCTGAATACTTCCGCGATATGGGCTACTCTGTAGCTCTTATGGCAGACTCAACATCTCGTTGGGCTGAAGCTCTTCGTGAAATGTCTGGACGTCTTGAAGAAATGCCTGGTGAAGAAGGATACCCAGCTTACCTAGGTACACGTCTTGCAACATTCTATGAAAGAGCCGGTAGAGCAATTTGTTATGGTAAAGATAGAAGAGAAGGGGCTGTTTCTGTCATAGGAGCGGTTTCACCTCCAGGTGGTGACCTTTCTGAACCAGTAACACAGAACACACTCCGTGTTACAAAAGTCTTCTGGGGATTGGATTCACAGCTGGCTTATCAGCGCCACTTCCCTGCCATTAACTGGTTGTCAAGTTACTCACTCTATGCTCCAACACTTGGAGAATATTGGGATAGTTTCTATGATGGAGAGTGGAGTACATCTCGTACAGAGGCAATGGCAATTCTTGAAGATGAAGATAAACTCAAGGAAATTGTCCGTCTTGTCGGTATTGATGCTCTATCAAAAGAAGAAAGAATGGTTCTTGAAACTGCAAAGTCAATTCGTGAAGACTTCCTACACCAGAACTCTTTCCATGAAATTGATACATACGCATCAATGGACAAACAGTTTAAAATGCTAAGAAACATACTTACATTCCATCATCTTGGTATGCAGGTTCTCGTTCGTGGTGGAATGCTTCGTTCAGTAATTGACCTTCCAATTCGTGAAGAAATTGCTCGTATGCGTTACGCGGAAGAAAAAGACCTCGCTAAACTTGATGTATTGGAAGATGCAATCAAAACAGAGCTCGGCAAACTAAGTGCAGCCGGAGGTGATATTGATGACGTTGCCTAAGGAGTATAGAACCATATCAAACCTTTCTGGACCTCTTATGATGGTTGAGAAAATTCAGGATGTAGCATATGATGAACTCGCTGAAATTCGCCTTGCCAATGGTGAAAAGAGAAGAGGTAGAGTTCTTGAAATAGCTGAGGATAAGGCCCTTGTACAGGTTTACGAAGGAAGTACAGGTATTGACGTAAACTCAACTCAGATCCGTTTCCTTGGTGACGTTCTCAAACTCCCTGTTTCTGGAGATATGCTTGGTCGTATCTTTAACGGACGTGGAGATGCTATTGACGGTGGAGCACCAATCATTCCAGAAGCACATCTTGATGTAAACGGTAACCCAATGAACCCATTTTCAAGAGACTTCCCTTCTGAATTTATTCAGACAGGAATCTCAACAATAGACGGAATGAATCCACTTGTTCGTGGCCAAAAGTTGCCTATATTCTCTGGTAGTGGTATGCCACATAGCCAGATGGCAGCTCAGATTGCTAGACAGGCAACTGTTATCAGTGGACATGCAAACTTCGCTGTTGTCTTTGCTGCAATGGGTATCACATTTGAAGAAGCATCTTTCTTTATGGAAGACTTTAGAAAAACAGGTGCTCTCGAACGTACAGTAATGTTTGTTAACCTTGCTGATGACCCTGCAATTGAACGTATTTCAACACCTAGACTTGCTCTAACATGTGCTGAATACCTTGCATTTGAAAAGGGCATGCACGTTCTTGTTATCCTTACAGACCTTACAAACTATTGCGAAGCACTTCGTGAAATTTCTGCTGCTCGTAAGGAAGTTCCTGGACGTAGAGGATATCCTGGATATCTTTATACTGACCTTGCAACAATGTATGAGCGTGCCGGAAGATTACGTGGAAAAGAAGGTTCAATAACACAGCTTCCAATTCTAACGATGCCTGAAGATGACAAAACTCACCCAATTCCTGACCTTACAGGATACATTACAGAAGGACAGATTATATTGGCTCGTGGATTGCACCGTAAAGGTATCTATCCACCAGTAGACGTTATGCCTTCACTTTCAAGACTTAAAGATAAGGGTATTGGTAAGGGTAAAACAAGGGAAGATCACGCAGACCTTATGAATCAGTTGTTTGCTGCATATTCAAGAGGTAAGGAAGCAAAAGAACTTGCTGTTATTCTCGGTGAAGGTGCTCTTTCAGACGAAGATAAGGCATTTGCAAAGTTTGCGGATCTTTTTGAAGATAAATATGTTCGTCAGGGTGAATACGAGAATAGAACAATCGAAGAGACACTACGTCTTGGCTGGGAGCTTCTAACAATTGTACCTGTAAAGGAACTCAAACGTGTAAGAGACGAGTATATCGAGAAATATCTCAACCCACTCTTAGCGTCAAAAGAAGATAATACTCAGACGACAGTAACTGAATAGGAAGGGGTGACCTCGAATGGCAAAGGCTCTTAATGTCAACCCTAACCGTATGGAGCTTTCTAAACTCAAGAAACGCCTTGTTGTAGCCAAACGAGGGCATAAACTGCTGAAAGATAAACAGGATGCTCTTGTTAAAGAATTTCTTGCAAAAGCTAAGGCTGTTTGGTCTCTTCGTCAAGAGATTGAAAAAGAAATCAGTTCTTGTTATGCTGGTTTCCTTTTAGCCAGGGCTCAAGTTCTTCCAGAAATGCTAGAACAGACTTTGTTGAATGCAAGCGGAGACATGAAAGTAAATGTAGAGTTCGCTAATATAATGAGTGTTCGTGTCCCGAAGTTTACTTTTCCTGAACAACCGGTTGAATTAAATTATGGTTTAGGTACCTCCCCCGGAAGTTTAGACGTTGCTTTGGAACAGTTCCTTACGCTTATGCCTAGGCTTGTATCTCTTGCAGCTGAAGAAAAAGCATTAAAATCTATGGCGCTTGAGATAGAAAGAACACGTCGTCGTGTTAATGCTCTTGAGCATGTAATGATTCCGTCGTTCTCAGAAGCTATCCATTCAATTTCCATGAAATTGGAAGAGATGGAAAGATCTACACTATCAAGGTTAATGATAATAAAAGAAATAGTACGTTCTCATTAAAAAAAGTCGGTCACTAAGTGACCGACTTTTTTTATTTTTGATGTATTAAAAATAGACAAAAAAAAGAGCCTAAAAGGCTCTAAATAAACAAATGGTCGGGATGGTCGGATTCGAACCGACGACCCCCTGCTCCCAAAGCAGGTACGCTAACCAGACTGCGCTACATCCCGGACTAAGAAATTATATCATGTTTTTAAGAAATGTGAAGACCCTTTCGTGAAATTAGTTATTATTTATATATTTAATTTCTGATGGTAAGAGTTTATAGAGCGAAAAAACTAAAGAGTTTATTTCTTTTTCTTTTGAATAAATCTGTTCCTTATATGATGTGCTTTTTGAGAGGGCATACATATCATGCAAAGATGATAGCTCTTTTGATATATCAGCAATCTTCATTCTTAACTCTTTGTTCTTCTTACTCGTTTTAGAAATATTTTTAATGGGCATATTTCCAAGTATTGTAGCTGAAAGTTCATAATGATCGTTTAATAATTGTTTTGCAATATGTCTAAAATAAAAATCAAATAATGATGAATTTAATAAACCTAATATAAAAAAGTCATCACAACCAATTATAAGAGTTTTATCATTAGATAGAGAAAGAGAAGAATCCATCGTTGCCGATAATTTCTTCACAATCATAGGACAAATAATCTTAGTTTTTGAGAAATAATTATAATATTTGCAAGAGCGAAGCTCCCACCAATAATCCCCTTTGTCGCTTCTGATAGTTGCTTGTTTCTCATGTTGTGATAAATGAGACATAATAGATGGAAAATTTTTTGTAATCCATTCACAAGCATCCATATCACCGCAATTGGTGTTCGTATATCCCTTAGGAAAAGCAATGAGATATTTTGTATTTATGGGCGATAGGTATCTTTTAATCTCTCTCCCGGATAGGAATTTATGTATGATATCTTTTACATTGATATAACTTGAAGATAATTTTTCATATGTATTTTTATCAACAACAAAAGCTTTGTTTAAACCAGTAAGTATTCCTCTAAATATTTTGTTATCAGTATATTCATATAAAGACACTGAATTAGATTTTATCTTAGAAATAATTTTATCTGCAATGTTGTCGTTGAAGAGCCAGGAATCATTAGTCAAAAGGTCTGGGTTAATTTTAAAATGAGAAACTACTTCTTCTTCTCCCTCAAATAGTCCACTTCTGCTAAAGGTAAATTTCTCTGTTATTGGTGAATTTTTAACTATTAACCGAGATATTGAATTTGAGATACTAGGTGACGTCGAAGCAATATCTAATATATTTAATGAAATAATGCTTTTAGTTAGCAAGAAACTTCTAATAGAAGAACCGTATTTGGAGGTCATCCAGCGGTCTGTTGTTATTGAAGAGAAAATTCCATTCTGTTTTAAAAGAGAGAAAGCTCGTTCAATATAGTAACAATACAGATCGGGGTTGCTTTTATACGAGCTAAATTTATCAAAAGCATTTTTTATAGATGAAAATCTTTCAAACCTAACGTGTGGAGGTAGTGTAATAATTAAATCAAAAACGTGTGTGTTAAATAAATTTGATGTTAAAATATTTCCGCAGTAAGAATTAAATTTGACTGTGCAATCAAAATTAACCATAGCCAATAACTCAAGTTTTACTAATAGCAATTTGTCCTGTGAAAAATTTGTAAAGTATAATGTATTAGAAAAGAAATTCTTAATAATATTTTTTTTAGACAAATGAAACTGGGGGGGCATGTAAGAATTAATCTTCATTCTATACTTTATAACTAAATCTTCTAGAGAGAGAATTAGGCTAGTTGTCTCTGCATATATATCACAAAAGGTAAAGTTGCTAAGGAGTGCATCAATTTCCTTTAGCTTACTCTTTATTTGTGTATCATCAAATAAAAGATATTCATCAGAAAAAAACGAATCAACGTCATGAATAGATAAGTTTAGCCTATCTGATATAAAAAGGTTAAGTGCATTTTTACACGTAGAGTTAATGATGGAGTTAGGTATCGCTATTACAGGTGTTACAGGAGAAGTTATAAAATATTCGATGTCAGGTTCTTGGGGTACTGGAGAAGTGACAAGAGCAAAAACTGCATCTAAAGAATTCATTTTCATATAGTAAAAAACGAACTCTTCAAATAAAGATGAGTTTATTTCTAATTTAGAATTGATAGTTGATTTGATAATGAGAAATTCTATAGTAGGTTTATTGGTGTCTAGTCCAACATAATTTCCTTCAACTTTTAATGAAGATATTATATCCTTGTATTTGCTGGGAATAAATAGACCTGAATGTACACGCTTATATTTTGTATCAAGTTGTGGAAAAACTTTAAGACACTTATTTAAGAAATCCTCTGTATTGGATGATTGATGTTTTTCAGAAACAGACTTGTGTATTATATATTTATTTGCAACAAGAACGGAAGGCATCATCTACAACCTCATCTTCATAATAATATGAAATTAATATATTGATTATATACCAATCTTTACTTGCAATAAAGCGAATAAAATGGCGAGAAGCCTCTTGACAAAAGATAAAAACAGGTATATTATCTACTCCGTTGCATGCGGAAATAGCTCAGCTGGTAGAGCGATGGCCTTCCAAGCCGTAGGTCGCGGGTCCGAGTCCCGTTTTCCGCTCCATATTATGCATTAAGCCCTCGCTCATGGCGTGGGCTTTTTTTGTGTTTCAATGTATAATTATGACACTTTTACATATAACTTACATAGTTCTGGGGTAAAATTATGGATAACATTGTACAAATTAGAAAGAAAATAAAAGAAACTGCTGTGCGTCAAGGATGGTGGAACTCAAGAAAAATTCTTGTTGCTCTCTCTGGTGGGGGCGATTCTGTTGCACTCTTATGGCTTCTAAATAAATTCTATAACGGCAAAATAATTGCTGCACATTTAGACCATATGACAAGAAATGGTGAGTCTCATCTTGATGCTCTTTTTGCAAAAAAAATATGTGAAGAGTGGGGAATAGATTTCGTATCAAAAACAGTTGATATTGAAAAAAATTGCATTAAAGGTGAGTCCTTTGAAATGGCTGCAAGAAGAGTGAGATACGAATTCTTTAATGAAATAGCTCGAAAGAATGAAATAGATTTTATTTCGATAGGTCATTCAGCGGACGATTTAATAGAAACTCAAATAATGAACTTGTTTAGAGGTACAGGAATTTTAGGATTAAGAGGAATACCTGAAACAAGAGACAATATAATTAGGCCTATAATAGACTTCAGAAGAGAAGAATTGCGTGATATATTACGTTCTAATAACATCGAGTGGAGAGAAGATTACACTAACAAAGAAACAGTTTATACCAGAAACAAAATAAGAGAAGAGCTGTTCCCATGGATAAAACAGAATCTTAACCCTAATTTTGAAATATCACTCATTGGTCTTGCAAAAGAAATTGATGCCGAAACTAAGGAAAAATTGGAGAAAGCAGAGAAGAATCTATCTTCTGTAAACATCGAGATTAAACCAGCAATTGCTACGTGGGATGCAAAATTATTAAAGCGTTTCTCTGATAACGAACTCAAACAGATGATACGTCTACAGGGAAAGAAGCTTAATTTGCCAGTTCTTTCGAGAAAGAAAACTGATATACTATGTGCCCTTATAAAAAAAGAGGGCTGCTGGAGATTTCAATGGGCCTGTGATATAGAAGTTTGCTACTCCTTGAGGGGTATCGGATGGTTGCATCGCCATAATGTTGAAGAGTCAATAAAAAAAGAAAAAAACAAAAAAGAAATATTACCTTGGTGGGCTATATAGCATTAAATATGTTATTATGTACAGGCAATTTTACAAAGTTTAACGAGGAGTGTTTGGCTTGAATTATAAAATTGGAAGGAATCTGATTTCAAAAGACGAGATTCACAAGAAGGTAGCGGAACTTGCTGCTGAGATAAGAAGAGATTTTGCCGGTCAAACTTTGATATGTGTTTGTGTCCTTAAAGGAGCTTCTATTTTTTTAGCTGATTTAATAAGGGCAATTGGTCCAGAAGTTGACATCCAAATGGATTTTTTAGCAATATCATCATATGGTGCATCTACGAAAAGCAGTGGAGTTGTAAAGATACAAAAAGATTTAGGATGCGATATTCAAGGTAAAAATGTATTAATAGTAGAAGATATTCTTGATACAGGGCTTTCTTTGGCATATATAAAAGCTCTCTTGTCAGAAAGGAATCCCCAAACACTCTCTGTCTGTGTTTTGCTTGATAAAGAAGATAGGAGAATAAGGGATACAGAAGTTCAATATAGCGGTTTTAAAATTCCAGATGAATTTGTAATTGGTTATGGCTTGGATTTTGCAGGGAGATTCCGCCATTTGGAAGATATTTGTATAGCGGAGCCATTTGAAGATTAGGACATAAGTTGAAATAACTTTTCAAGAGAGGTGCGAATTAAATTTGAATAAAACTACGAGAAACATTGGAATGTACATCATATTAATTGTGCTTGTTGTCAGTTTGGTTAACGTGTTTTTAACCCCCAATACTAAAACGAATAAAGAAACAGGGGTATTAACATACAGTGAGTTACTATCTGAAGTAAAACTAGGCAATATAGCTAACGCTAAAATAAACAGAGAAATTGTGGAGGGGAAATTAAAAAATGGAAAAGAGTTTAAGACATATATCTTGGACTCAGGTAATCTTTTAAATAACTTTACTGATAATAATGTAAAAGTAGAAGTTGTTCCTCCTAAAAAGCAGTCGTGGCTTACGGCTATATTGACATCGTTACTACCAACTTTGTTGCTTATTGGTGTATGGATATTCTTCATGTACAACATGCAAGGTGGCGGTAATAAAATGATGGGCTTTGCAAAAAGCAAAGCAAAAATGTTTTTAGACAACAGGCCTAAGGTAACATTTAAAGACGTTGCAGGTTGTGATGAAGCGAAAGAAGAACTTGAAGAAGTTGTCCAATTTCTTAAATCACCTGATAAGTTTACAAAACTAGGTGCTCGTGTTCCGAGAGGTGTCCTTTTGCTTGGTGCCCCTGGAACAGGTAAAACACTGCTATCTCGAGCTGTTGCAGGTGAAGCTGATGTCGCTTTCTTTAGTATAAGTGGGTCGGATTTTGTTGAAATGTTTGTTGGCGTTGGTGCCGCTAGAGTAAGAGATCTCTTTGAGCAGGCAAGGAAATACCAACCTTGTATTATCTTTATTGATGAAATAGATGCTGTTGGTCGACACCGTGGTGCTGGTCTTGGTGGTGGACATGATGAAAGAGAACAGACACTCAATCAGTTGCTGGTTGAAATGGATGGGTTTGAAAGTGGCACAGGAATAATTCTAATTGCAGCAACAAATAGACCTGACATACTTGATCCAGCTTTGCTTAGACCTGGAAGATTTGATAGACAAGTTGTTGTAGATAGGCCTGATTTTACTGGTCGCAGAGACATACTTAAGGTACATATAAATGGTAAGAAAATTGCACAAAATGTTGATTTGGATGTAATAGCAAAAAGGACACCTGGGTTTGTTGGTGCTGATATTGCTAACCTTGTGAATGAAGCAGCTCTCCTTGCGGCTCGTAGAAGTAAAGACGAACTTGGAATGCCTGAATTTGAGGAAGCTATTGACAGAGTAATGGCTGGCCCTGAACGTAAAAGTAGGATAATTAGTGCTAAAGAGAGAGAAATTATTGCTTATCACGAAGTTGGTCATGCATTGGTAGCAAGTAAACTGGAGGACACTGATCCTGTTCACAAAATATCAATAATACCAAGAGGGCATATGGCTCTAGGTTATACACTTCAATTACCAGAAGAAGACAGGTTTCTTATTTCTAAAAATGAACTTTTAAATAAGATTTCAGTTTTGCTTGGTGGGCGTACAGCCGAGTTAATTAAGTTTGGTGATGTAACGACAGGTGCATCAAATGATCTTGAAAGAGCTACACAGACAGCACGACAGATGGTTACACAGTTTGGAATGAGTGATACTCTAGGGCTTGTAACACTTGGGAAAAAACAGCATGAAGTATTTCTTGGTCATGACATTGTAGATGATAAAAACTATAGTGATAATATTGCGTATGAAATTGACAAGGAAATTAGAAGCATTGTAGATATGTCCTTTGATAAAGCAAAAGAAATTTTAACAGAAAATATCGAAAAAATGGAAGAAATTACACAATTACTTCTTCAAAGAGAAGTATTGGAGGGAGAAGAGTTGGATGAATTGCTTGGTTATCCCAAAAAGGTAAAAGTGGATACGGTGGCTGACATTCAAGTACCAATAGAAGAAAAAGAAAAACTTGCTTCTCTAAGTGATGAGCAAAAAATAGAAAACAATGAACAGAATGCAAATACCGGGGTAAACGAGAACTAATTACACAATTAAAAATAATTTTATATAAGAATAACTTTGATGTACAATACAAGGGCGTATGAGTAATCTCATGTGCCCTTATATTTTTATTCATAGAATAACGGAGATAAAAAATGGAAGATAAGTTCAAACTGGTATCTCCATGGGCGATGTCGGGAGATCAGCCACAGGCTGTAGAGAAACTAGTAAAAGGTTTTGAAAATAATTATTCAAAACAGACCCTGCTAGGTGTAACTGGTAGTGGTAAGACATTTACGATGGCCAATGTAATAGAAAGACTACAAAGACCTACGTTAGTAATGGCACATAATAAAACTTTGGCTGCTCAGTTATATAGCGAATTCAAGGAGTTTTTCCCAAATAATTCTGTAAACTATTTTGTGAGTTACTATGACTATTACCAGCCTGAGGCATATTTACCAGCTCAGGATATATATATAGAGAAAGATGCTTCAATAAACGAAAGGATAGAAAAACTCCGTCTTGCTACAACAAAATCTCTGCTTGAACGTAGGGATGTAATTGTTGTTGCAAGTGTATCCTGTATTTATGGACTTGGAAAAAGAAAGAACTATGAAGATGCAATTTTCAGATTTTCTGTTGGAGAAATCTGGAATAGAAGAGAATTTATACTTAGATTGGTTGCAAACTATTATGAGAGAAATGATATATCTTTACAACCGGGATATTTTCGTTCTCGTGGTGAATCTATAGAAATTTACCCTGCTTATAGTGATACGGCAATAAGAGTCCTTTTTTATGATGATGAAATTGAGAAAATTGACGAGATTGATCCAATAAGTGGTAATAGGATATTAAGTAAGGAAAATGTGGGGGTATTCCCAGCCCAGCACTATGTAACAACAAAAGATGCTATATTAAAGGCTTCTTCTCAAATTATAGAAGAAATGGAACGATGTGTTCTTAATCTTGAGTCACAAGGTAAAATAGTTGAAGCACAGAGACTTAAAATGAGAACAAAATATGATATGGAAATGTTACTTGAAGTTGGGTATTGCTCTGGAATAGAAAATTATTCAAGATTTTTGGATGGCAGAGAACCAGGTGATGCTCCTGGTACATTGATGGATTTCTTTCCAGAAGATTTCTTGTTATTTGTAGATGAATCTCATATGACATTGCCACAGATTAGAGGAATGTACAATGGTGATAGGGCAAGGAAAGAAGTACTAGTTGAACATGGGTTCCGCTTGCCTTCCTCATTTGATAACAGACCACTGAGATGGGATGAGTATGAACCATATTTGAAACAGGCACTTTTTATCTCCGCTACCCCAGGTGATTATGAATCCAGTCACTCAGAACAAATTGTGGAACAGTTAATACGCCCCACAGGTTTGCCAGACCCAATCTTAGAAGTTCATGAAGCACAAACTCAAGTTGATGATTTGATTTCAGAAATAAGGCCTATAGTTGAGCGTGGCGAGCGAGTTTTAGTTGCAACTCTTACAAAGAGGTCTGCGGAGGATCTTGCTGAGTACCTTGCTGAACTTGGAATTAAGGTTAGGTATATACATTCTGAACTAGATACATTTGAACGTGCTGAATTATTAAGAGATTTGAGACTTGGAGTTTTTTCTGTGTTAGTAGGTGTAAATCTTTTAAGAGAAGGAATAGACCTACCTGAAGTTTCTCTTGTTGCAATTTTAGATGCAGATAAAGAAGGTTATTTGAGGGCATATCGTTCACTAATACAAATGATTGGACGTGCTGCTAGAAATGAAGCAGGTCGAGTAATTCTTTACGCTGACAGGATAACGGGAAGTATGGAAATTGCAATTAAAGAAACTGAAAGAAGAAGAGAAGTTCAAATAGAATACAATAAGATAAATGGTATTATCCCACAAACTATACACAAGAGCATAAAAAACCTCTTACCGAAAGAGTTAATACAAGAAGATGAATATAGTCGCGTAGCGAGTGCCTCAAAAGAGAGAACAGTCCAAAACATAAAGGAACTTGAAAAAGAGATGTGGAATGCTGTAGAAAAATTGGATTTTGAAAAAGCGGCAGAGCTAAGGGATTTAATGAGAACTATGAAAGGTGATAAAGAGGTTGGAACATACAATAAAAATCACAGGAGCAAGGCAACACAATTTAAAAAACATAAATATAGAGATACCCAAAAATAAATTAGTCGTTATAACTGGACCTTCTGGTTCAGGAAAGTCCTCATTAGCGTTTGACACAATCTACGCAGAAGGACAGAGAAGATATGTGGAATCTCTATCTTCCTACGCAAGACAATTTTTAGGTATGTCTGATAAACCGGATGTCGATGACATTACGGGGCTTTCACCAGCCATATCTATAGAGCAAAAAGGAGTTAGTCATAATCCTCGCTCAACTGTGGGAACCGTAACAGAGATATACGACTATTTACGTCTTATATTTGGTAGAGCGGGAATACCTCATTGTCCTAAGTGCGGTAGAGAAGTACATAGATATAGTGTTGATGAAATTGTTGATAGAATATACAGAGACTATGATGGTAAACCAATAGAGATTTATTCACCTATTATAAAAGGTAAAAAGGGCGAGAATAAAAATTTGTTGATAAAATTACAACAGCAGGGGTACTTACGTGTAAGAGTAGATGGTACAGTATATTTTCTTGAAGAAGAAATCCCTTTAGATAAAAAGAAGAAACATACAATAGAGTGTTTAATTGATAGATTAAGAGTAAAAGAAGAAAATAAATCAAGATTATCAGAAGCTATTGAAATGGCACTAAAACTTTCCAATGGTTTTATACTACTTACCTCAGAAGGGGAGAAACCTCTTGAATTAACAGAAAAATACATATGTCCTGAATGTGAAATAAGTTTACCTGATATCGAACCTAGATTATTTTCATTTAACAACCCATATGGCGCCTGCCCTGATTGTTCTGGGCTTGGAGTTCATTCACATTTTGCTTTTGAAATGATAGTAGACCCAGAGTTATCTATAAGAGAAGGTGCTTTTATTCCTTGGAAAACCATGAAATATATGCTACAAAAAGTAGAAGAACTTGCGAGTTTACATGATGGTTGGGACTTAGATAAACCATTTAAGGATCTATCTGAAGAAATTCAAAAAACGTTGCTCTATGGAACCGATGAAATCATACCTATGACTTTTAAGGACAGTAGCGGTGAGTGGGGATATAATGGCAGATATAATGGCCTTATCCCATGGTTAGAAAAAAAACTTGCAGAAACTGACTCAGAAAACTACAGAGAAGAGTTGCTTTCATATCAAGTTGATGATGTTTGTAAAACGTGTAATGGAGCAAGACTAAAAAAAGAAGCATTATCAGTTACATTTGGTGGATATAACATAGCTGATTTTACAGAAATGCCTATAGAAGATTTGATAAATGTTTTGGATAGAATCGACATTAAAGAAAAAGAACATAAAATCGTGCAACAAGCAATTTTTGAACTGAAGAAGAGACTTGTATTTCTTAATAACGTAGGAACTGGATATTTAAGTTTGTCACGAAGAGCAGATACTCTAAGTGGCGGTGAAAGCCAAAGAATTAGGCTGGCAACACAGATAGGTTCGCAACTTACAGGTGTACTTTATGTCCTGGACGAACCAACAATAGGACTTCATCCTAGAGATACAAACAAACTTCTAAATGCCATAAAAACCATTAGAGACATAGGGAACACTGTTGTAGTTGTTGAACATGACAAAGATACAATGGAAGCAGCTGACTATATTCTTGAGCTTGGCCCTGTTGCAGGAGAAAAGGGCGGGAATGTAACGGCGACTGGAAGTTATGATGAAATAATATCTTCTGACTGTTCAACAGCTCTTTATCTTAGAGGTGAATCAAACGGTGTATATAGACCGACACTAACTAGACGTAAACAGAGTGGAAAAATTTCTGTAAAGGGTTGTACTGCTAATAACTTAAAGAAACTAAGCATCGATGTACCTTTAGGAGTCTTAGGCGTTTTAACAGGTGTATCAGGTTCTGGGAAAAGCACATTTCTATATGAGGTACTTTACAAGGGATTAAAAGGTAAGTTTGATAAGGAATTTAGACAAATTTCTGGAAAATATGAATCAATTTCAGGATATGAATCACTTAGGAATATTGTATTAGTGGATCAGAGTCCTATAGGAAGAACTCCTCGTTCAAACCCTTCTACCTATACAGGGCTTTTTTCGATTATTAGAGAATTTTATGCGCAGCTACAAGAATCTAAAATCAGGGGATATCAACCAGGGCGTTTTAGCTTTAACGTAAAGGGTGGTAGGTGTGAAGCATGTAATGGAGATGGGGTTATTAAAGTTTCAATGCTTTTTCTTCCGGATGTCTATGTAAAATGTGATGTCTGTAAGGGGACTAGATACAACAGAGAGACACTTGAAGTGAAATATAAGGGCTTGTCTATAGCTGATGTTTTGAACCTTACTGTTGATGAAGCATTAAAACATTTTAGTGAAATACCTAGAATAGTGAACAAACTTAATGTAATAAAAGAAGCTGGACTTGCATATATAAAGCTTGGGCAACCTGCGCCAACACTGAGTGGTGGAGAAGCTCAGAGGGTAAAACTCGCAACAGAACTGGGTAAAAAATTTAGAGGAAATACACTCTATTTGCTTGATGAACCTACAACTGGGCTTCACTACACCGACGTTAAAAAACTATTGATACTTTTACATAAACTAGTAGATCAAGGTAGCTCGGTTCTACTTATTGAACACAACTTAGATGTTCTAGCCTCGTCTGACTATATAATTGATTTAGGGCCGGAGGGTGGTAAAAAGGGCGGAAAACTTGTGGCGAGTGGAACGCCAGAAGAGCTAGTAAAAAAGAAAACATATACGGCTAAATACTTAAATGAATTTATGACCCAAATGAAAAGAGGAGCAAAAAATGGACGAAGTACAGAATGAACAAAATGAAGATATCTGTTGGGGGAGAAACCCTGTTTTTTCGATGTTGGAGGGTGCCCCAGACAAATGTTCAAAAGTATTGGTAAGTAAAGGGGTACAGCCTCATATAAAGACAAAATTACAAGAACTTTGTAAAAGCGCTAATGTTGTTCTTCAGTCTGTTGATCAGATTACCTTAGATAGAGTGACAAATAAAGAAAATCATCAAGGTGTTGTTGCATACATTTCTCCTGTAAAACTATATGAGATTTATGAGTTATTGGAAATTTTACCAAAAGCACCTGAACCTGTGATGCTTGTTTTATGTGACCATATACAGGATCCTCACAATCTAGGTGCAGTTATAAGAACAGCAGAGATAGCTGGTGCATCTGCTGTCATCATCCCTAAGCGTGGTGGATGTCTCCCTACTGGTACAGTAGTCAAGACGAGTGCAGGCGCTGCTTTGAGGTTACCAATAGCAAAAATGGGCAACGTCTCTCAAACTATAAACGTTTTACAAGAAAAAGGTTATTGGACTGTAGGACTTTCTATGGAGGGGCACGATTCACTTTTTAAGGAAGATATCCCATTGAGAACAGCATTTGTTATTGGTGCTGAGGGAGAAGGATTGGGTAATGTCGTGAGTAAATCTTGTGATGAACTTCGCTACATACCAATGAAAGGTGAAACTGGCTCCCTAAATGCTTCTGTTGCTGCATCCTTAGCGATGTTTGAATGGACTAGATCTATAAATAAATGTAAATAAAATTTGACCATAGTTAGAATAAGTGTTACAATCTTTTTACAATACAGAAAGACTTCTGGAAGAGTGGGGAATTCCCCACTCTTCTTCTATTACGGGGTGAAAATATGAAAAATGAAATGCTAGACAATGTTTTTTTAGAAATAAAAAATATTGTAAATAGTTTAGGATTTACTTGTCTTGGAGTTTTTTTAGCAAAAGAGGATGGTACTTTTGTTGTAAGAATATATCTTGATATTGAGGGGCATGTTGATCTCTCTGACTGTGAAACAGTATCTCGTAGTGTAGCTGAGTATCTAGATACTGTAGATAAAGAACTTCCTGAACATTATCTTTTGGAAGTAACATCGCCTGGACTTGAGAGGCCGCTCTTTTCTGCAGAAGATTTTGACACATATAGTGGTAAAAATGCAGAAATATTAACAAAGAAAAACAAGAAATATAATGCAATTTTAAATGGTTTTAATGAAGATAATTCTGTGAACATAATTGTTTCTGGAGAAAAAATAAAAATACTATTTGATGATATAAAAAATGCACATTTAATATATACAAAAGAAACCGGTCAGAAAAAAACTTTTAAAAAAATTCTTAAGAAAAAGAAAAATTAAATTGGGGGGAGTATAGAAAATGCAACTTGGAAAAGATTTGAAAAAAGTTCTTTTGCAAATAGAAGAACAAAAAGGGATTTCAGAAGAAATAATTGTATCAAGCTTGGAAGCAGCAATGATTTCTGCCTATAAGAAATTTAAAGATGGCAATCACACGATGGAAGTCTATATAAATATTGAAACAGGAGAATTCAATTTGTGTGAAGTAAGAACTGTTGTAGATGAAATATTAAATCCTGATACAGAGATAACACTAGAAGAAACACAAAGAAGAGGATACAAAGATTTAGTTATAGGTGATGTAATAAGGAAAGAAGTATTTCCTGTCGATTTTGGACGTATTGCTGCACAGACAGCTAGACAAGTGATTATCCAAAGACTAAAAGATGCCGAACGTCAAATTGTATTTGAACAATTTTCTGACAAAATTGGTGCTGTGGTAAATGGTACTGTTTTCAAAACAGAGGGAGATCAAATACTCGTAAGACTTAATGAAAAAACAGAAGCTGTTATGCCAAAAGAAGAAAGAATTGTTGGAGAAAAATACAATTTAGGTGATCAGAAAAAGTTCTATCTTCTTGATGTTAGACAAACAACAAGAGGTCCTAGAATTATTGTTTCTAGAACTCATCCAGGTCTTTTGAAAAAATTACTCGAAATTGAAGTACCAGAAATAAAAGATGGTATTGTAGAGATTAAGAACATCGTTAGAGAAGCAGGCACAAGAGCAAAAATTGCTGTTTCTACACTTGATGTTAATGTAGAACCGCTAGGTGCATGTGTAGGTAAACAAGGTTCACGAATTAGATCAATAAGTAGCGAATTAAATGGGGAGAGAATTGATATAATTGTATGGAATACAGACATTCTTTCTTACATTCGTAATGCTTTATCACCAGCCAAAATACTTAGAATTGAACCGCTTTTAGATCAAGATAGATCTGTTGTTGTATATGTTCACTCTGATCAGTTATCTCTTGCAATAGGTAAGGCTGGCCAAAATGTACGCCTTGCAGCGAGACTTACTGGCTGGAAAATTGACATAAAAGTAAAAGAAGAAGAAAAGCTCCCAACTATAAAAGACTTATTTGTTGAAATGCCAGAAGAGGAAAATGCTTAATGACAGAAATGTCACCTACTTTCCCGCAAAAGAACAGAAAGCCTAGGACTTGCGTAGGTTGCGGAGAAGAATCTCCTAAAAAAGCTTTACTTAGAATAGTAAGAAATGACGACGGGACACTTTCTTATGATCCATCAGGAAGGGCTCAAGGCAGAGGTGCATATCTTTGTTCTGACATCACATGTATAAATAATGCAAAGAAGAAAAAAGCCCTGCAAAGGTCATTAAAGGTTCAATCTGAAGGCGATATATATGAGAAATTAATTCTAGCTCTTGAAAAAGTTAATAATGATGAATCTATCAAATAAAATATTTAATTTAATAGGTCTCTCAAAAAGAGCTGGAAGGGTAGCAGTAGGTCAAGACAATGTTTTCTTGCTTATAAAAAATCCAAGCCCAATGTTGGTAATAGTAACAGATGATGTTTCTCAAGGTGTTATTAGAAAAGTAAATACTTCAATAGAAAGAAACGCATCAAAATTATTAATATTGAACGGGATAACTAGATATGACTTAGGTCAAGTTTTAGGGGTAAATGCGGCACAAATTATTGCATATCCAATTGATGATAGTTTTGCTGTTAAAATTTTAGAAGAAAATGATAGGGGCGGTGCTAATGAGTAAAATGAGAGTGTATGAACTTGCCAAACTTTTGGAAAAAACAAATTCGGAAATGGTAGATCTTTTGGGGAAATTAGGTGTCTCAGTAAAATCCCACATGAGCTCTGTTGATGATTCAGTTGTAACGTTAGTAGAAAATTCTCTTAAAGGGAAGGCAACAGACGAAATTCTTGTTGCTGAAGTAAAAGAGGTAAAAATAAAAAAAGGTGCATCTATAACAGATGTGGCTAATGCAATAGGAGAAAAAACGGCAACCGTTGTTAAGTCTTTGATTATGTCAGGACTAATGGTGCCAGCTACATCTACTGCAAATGATAATGTACTTGAAATCCTTGCAAGCGAATATGGAATAAAATTCGTTTTTGCTACAGAAGAAATTGAAAGTAAACAAGATGAAACCACAAAAGATAACCTAATAAAAACCGTATCTTCAAACCGTAAAGCACCTAAGAAGAAAAAGAATAATTCAAATTGTTCCAAGGGATTAGTTAGTAGGCCTCCTATCGTAACGGTTATGGGACACGTTGACCACGGGAAAACGACTCTACTTGACTCAATAAGAAACACAAGAGTTACAGAAAGAGAAGCCGGAGGTATTACACAGCATATAGGAGCGTCAAGAGTAAATTGCAATGGAAACGTAATTGTATTCTTGGATACCCCAGGACACGAAGCATTTACCTCTATGAGAGCTCGTGGTGCACAGGTTACAGATATTGCAATACTTGTTGTAGCAGCTGATGATGGAATAAAGCCTCAAACTGTAGAAGCTCTAAATCATGCTAAAGCGGCAGGAGTACCTATTGTTGTTGCTGTAAATAAAATGGACAAACCTGAAGCAAATCCTGATAGAGTAAGACAACAATTATCAGACCAAGGACTTATCCCCGAAGAATGGGGAGGAGATACAATTATGGTTGATGTCGCAGCTAAAAAAGGAACAAACGTTGACCAGTTGTTAGAAATGGTTCTTCTCGTAGCTGAAATGCAAGAACTAAAAGCGGATAAAAGTGCAGATCCAGAGGGAACAGTAATCGAAGCAAACCTTGATAAGGGAAAAGGTCCTGTCGCTACCGTTATTGTGCAATCAGGTACATTGCGTAGAGGCGATATAATCTATACAGGTACAGCTTGGGGCAAAATAAGAGCCATGATTGATGATAGTGGAAAGACTATAAATGAGGCTGGACCAAGTACACCTGTTGAAATACTTGGTTTGGAAAATGTTCCTCAGCCTGGAGAAAGATTCAAGATTCTTTCTTCCGAGAGAGACGCACGTGATTTAATGGCACAGAACGAAATTGAAAGAAGAGAAATAGAACAGAATAAGGGCAAAAGATTAACTCTAGAAGAACTGTATGAGAAAATGCAGACAGAAGAAGTCCCACAACTTAGCCTAGTCCTTAAAACTGATGTTCAAGGGTCGCTTGAAGCATTCCATGCGTCTCTTGTAAAAATGAACACAGAAGCTGTTTCTGTAAATATCGTCCACGAAGGTGTAGGACGTATCTCTGAATCAGACGTAATGCTTGCATCGGCTTCTAATGGCATTATAATTGGATTTAACGTTCGCCCTGACAATAATGCAAAAAAAGTTGCGGAAATAGAGGGAGTTCAAATCCGTCTATACCAAGTAATTTATGACATGCTCGATGACGTAAAAGCTGCTATGGAAGGTATGCTTGAGCCTGAATTAAGAGAAAATACTTTAGGAACAGCTGAAATAAGAGAAATGTTTAGAGTCCCTAAAATAGGTAGTATTGCTGGATGTAGAGTATTAGATGGTTTACTACGAAGAAATGCAAAAGTACGTCTAATAAGAGATGGGGTTGTTTTTTGGAATGGAGAACTTTCCAGCCTTAAGCACTTTAAGGAAGACGTTAGAGAGATAAAATCTGGTAATGAATGTGGACTCAGCTTTGAAAAATTCCAAGATTTCAAAGTCGGCGATGTAGTGGAAGCATACGAAATAATAAAAGAGAAAAAATTATTAGATTAAAACAGATGGTTTCTTCATTGTTGCTAACTTATGAATAAAACGGTTGTTTATGCTTTAATAAAATAAGGTTTGGGGGTGCGCAGATGACTACGCATCGTATAGACAGAATTAATAAAGAATTTTTGAGACAAATATCCGAAATTTTACAGCTCAGAATAAAAAATGAGATTGTAGCTAATGCAATTTTGACAAAAGTAAATGTATCCAGAGATTTAGGTTACGCAAAAGTACTATATACATTTATTGATCCATCCATAAAAGAGACGCTACAGCAAGGATTGGATAATGCTGCAGGACAAGTTCGTTCTATACTAGGAAAAGAAATGAAATTAAGAACTGTTCCTGAACTACATTTTATATATGATGATTCTGAAGCTAAGGCAAGGGCTATGGATGAATTGCTTGATAGAGTTGCTGCTATGGATGCAGAAAGAGCAAAGGGTCTCTAGTTTTATGAATACGAAATATATCAACCTTTACAATGCAAAAGAAAAAATGAAAGACTGTAATGATTGGGTTATTATTTGTCACGAGAATCCGGATGGAGACACTTTATGCTCAGGTCTATCTCTTTATTCTTTAGGTACAAGGCTGGGTAAAAATGTAAGGGTACTGGGTAAAGATCCTTTTCCATCAAGATATCAATTTTTACCATATGCATCTATCTATGAAAGATATTCTGAAACAGTTAGTTACGATAAGTCTTCATTGTTTATAAATGTTGATGTCGGTAACGAAGAGAGGGGCATTCCTGCTTTAACAACACAAGCAATTAACTCTTTAAATATTGATCACCACGGAGATAATAATGAGTATATGGGGATTAATATTGTGGACCCAACTGCCTCTGCAACAGTTGAGATTGTTTGTGACATAATCTGTAGCTTTGAAGAATTAACAATGACCAAAGATGAAGCGGAACTTCTTTATGTAGGATTGGTCACAGATAACGGAAATTTTCGTTTCTCTTCTACAACTTCAAAAAGCCACAGATGTGCTTCAATTCTTTTAGATGCAGGTCTAGATCCATCATATATAGATGATGTACTTAACGAAAACTTGACCCAAGAATCCTTAATTTTATGGGGAAAGGCGTTTCTGAGAACAGAGACTTACTTAAATGGTATTGTTGCATCTTTTTGGTTGACAAAAGACGAACTTGATCATGCTAATGCTGAAATAAGTACTCTTGATGGAATTGTCAATATGTTAATGAGAATTAAAGGCATAAAGATTGCAGTTTTTATTTACTTTGATGAATTTAACGCTAAAATTAGTATTAGGACCAAAGATATGTATTCTGCAAGAGAAATTGCTACGTCTCTTGGCGGTGGCGGTCACGTTAGAGCTGCAGGAGCAAAGATGCTTGGAAATATGGATGAAATTAAGTCTAAAGTTAGAATGGAAATAATTAAATATGCAAATTTCAGGAATCCTACCAATAAATAAACCGATAAATCTCAGAAGTGCTTATTGTGTTGACCTTGTCAAACGGGCGCTAGGTAGAAAAGTGAAAGTTGGACATGGTGGTACACTCGACTCTACAGCATCCGGTTTGTTGATTGTTTTGATAGGTCAAGCTACAAGGCTAAGCAATTTTGTTATGGATTTACCAAAAGAGTACGAGGTAACTCTTAAATTTGGAGAAGCGACATCTACAGACGATTTTTCAGGTGAAGTTATTCAAAGAGAAGAGTGGAAACACATAACAGATTCAAAGATCGATGAAATAATTCCATCCTATCTGGGTTGGAGAATGCAAACGCCACCAGTTGTTTCTGCTGTTCATGTAAATGGAAAGAGGGCACACCGTCTCTTTAGAGATGGTGAAGACGTGGCCTTGAATCCTAAGCCAGTTTATTTTAAATCAATATCAAGAATTTCAGATTTATCTGCTCAGGGCGAAGTTTCTTTTCGTATTTTTTGTAGAAGGGGTACCTACATTAGAAGCTTTGTGCGTGATATTGCTTTTTCATTGCAATCTGTAGCTTATGTACAGAAATTATGTCGTGTGACGACAGGTAGCTTCAATATATTAGATTCCTTATCATTAAGAGAAAAAGAAGATATCTTATATGAGAATATAATAGATAAGTTACTACCGCTATCTGCAATAACAAAAGATATGAATACATATGAGCTAGATGATTGTAATTCAAAGCGAATAATCGATGGGTTGCAAGTTTCAGTGTCGCAACTAAAAAGGAAGAACTTTTCTGGCGGAATAACTACTGATTTACAAAATATTGCTTTGTATTCCGAAAAAGTTTTGTCTATAGCTACAATGAAGAGAGAATATGCTACGCTTAACCTTTGCCCACAAGTTAATATTATAATGAACAGAGGGGAAATAAATTGATTTTTTCAGTAGGTGCCTTTGATGGATTTCATATTGGTCATATAGAACTTTTGAAAATGGCACAAAAAAGAGCAGCAGAAAGAGGCGATAAATGGGGAGTAATTACTTTTCAAAATCATCCTCAGTTGTATTTTAAAAACAGCAAATTTAGATATCTTTTTTCTGATGAAGAAAGAGATTTAGTCTTAAAATATCTTTCTGTCGAATATGTGCATAAGATTTTCTTTAATAGCGAGATTGCATTAATGACCCCAGAGCAATTTATTAATTATCTTGCCTCTAACTTTGATGTTTCCGGGTTGGTTGTGGGTGAAAATTTCAGATTTGCTAAGGATCGTTTAGGTACGAATAAAATTCTACAACATATAGCTGCAGAACATTCTTGGTCTTTTGATATCGTACCTAGTTATATGATAGGTAAAGATGTTGTTTGCTCATCATTAATAAGAGAAAAAGTTTCTTGTGGAGAAATAAGAGAAGCAAATAAATTACAAGGATTCCCATACGTAATAAGCGGTTATGTTATAAAAGGGAAGGGACGAGGCAAAATTTTAGGATTCCCCACCGCGAATATTGCACATGATAACTATAAGCTCTACCCAGCATATGGTAGCTATATAGGATTTACGTTTATAGATCACACAGTCTACCCTGTAGCATTAAACATTGGTTTTAATCCGACATTTAGTGATATGGACAAACAAAGTTGTGAGGCTCATATAGTTGGTTTTAACGGTAATTTATATAATAAAAAGATTTTTGTTTTTATAATTAAGAAAATTAGAAATGAAAAAAAATATGAATCAAAAGAACTCCTAATTACACAGTTATCACAAGATATTAACTACACAAAGAAGTATTTCAATAAGTATCTAAAAAACAATATAAAACAAGTTCAGAATATTTTGAGCAAAAACTTTGACATATAAGTGTGTCTATCGTATTATTACGCAGTTGACCGAATGCGATTTTTAACAAAATTAAGGAGGACGATTCCCTTGTTAACAAAAATGAGAAAACATGTAAAGGTAATAATGATAATTGTAATTTTGATGTTTGTGGGGTCCTGTTTCGCTGGTTATGGTTTTTACTCTAAAAATTCCGGCGATGCTAAAGCATCTGGACGTGATTATGCAATAGCTAAGGTAAATGGTACCAAAATCATGCGTTCACAGATTGAAAAAGATGCATTAAAGATTGCCGAAGAATATGGAATGAAGGAAGTAACTTCAGAAGATATAAAGTCAATCAGAAAACTTGCACTTGAAAGAACAATATTGGAAGCAGAAATTGAAAAAGAGATTAAAACAAGAAAGATTAAGGCTTCTGAGGCTGATGTTGATGCTGCATACAAAAAGTTAATGGACTCGTTCCCGACAAGAGAAGAATTTAGTGCTCAAATGGAAAGAATGGGATTAAAAGAAGAACAGATTAAAGATGATATGAGACATAATCTTTTGAGAGAAAATCTTTTTAAATCAATAATGTCAGACGTCGATGCCAGTGTAAAAGAAGCGAAAATGTTTTATGAAAAAAATAAGAATGAACTATATACCCGTCCAGCAGGAACTCTTGCAACTATAGCGGTCTTTAAAGATAAACAGACAGCTACTACTGTTAAAAAGGCACTTGATAACGGAGCCGATTGGAATAAGGTAATGGAAGAAAATACTGATAATCTAGTTACATACACAAAGTTTGAAGCTCCTGAAGTTATTTCGACAGAAATGCTCAAACAGACCCCATCATTTGCTAATGTTAAGAAATTAGAGCTAAATAAAGTTTCATCTGTATTGGAATTACCTGAAGCAAAGGCATTTTATATAGCCGTAAATAAAGGAACTGCAGAAAAAAAGGTTTTGACATATGACGAAGTTGCAGATAATGCAAAAGATGCTGTGAGACAAATGAGAGTACGTTCATACCAGGAAACATATATCCACAATCTTTTAAAAAGGTCAGATGTTGAAATCCTAGATAAAGAAATTTTCCCTGTAGAAGAACCAGAGAAAGAACTTTCTAATCAAGAAATAACCACAGAAGATAATATAAAGAAGTAGTAAACAAATAGAGATAAATATACAAAATATCTCAAATACTATAAATTTAGAAGTATCAGCTATTGACAAATGCGAGTATGCATAATAAAATAGCTCCTGTTGGTGAGGTGGCCGAGCTAGGCTGAAGGCGCTCGCCTGCTAAGCGGGTAGGGGGGCACAAACCTCCCTCCAGGGTTCGAATCCCTGCCTCACCGCCATATTATTTACTGCGCCGGTAGCTCAACTGGATAGAGCATCGGACTACGGATCCGAAGGTTACGAGTTCAAATCTTGTCCGGCGCGCCATAGAATTGATTAAGGGCTAGTATTTTGCTAGCCCTTTTTTTAAAAATTATTAAGAAAACAATAATAGTGCATTTGTTATTTGTAGTAAGTTGTTTAGATATAAATTAAACGCAAGGGTGTAAGCAGAGAAAATTCCTTTTCAATTTGGTACAAGGGGATTTATTTTTTGATAAATAATATTATTATTTAAAAATTAAAACACATCCAATCATTTTACAAGAATATAAAAAGAGAAAGAATCATGAGCTTCTTGCACGTGATTCTTTCTCTTTTTTTTTACATATTTATTATAATGTAACTAATAAATTAAAATTTTTCTCCTTCAGACTTTGCGACGATTGTTGATACACACATATCTCCTGTAACGTTTACACATGTTCTAGCCATATCAAGTACGGCATCAATTCCTGCAACTAAACCAATACCTTCAATTGGTAGGCCAGCTGAGGTAAGAACCATTGAAAGCATAATAAGACCTGCTCCTGGGACACCGGCTGTGCCTATTGATGCAAGTGTTGCTGTTAAAATAATACCTAACTGTTCTGTAAAATGAAGGTCAATACCAAATGCTTGTGCAATGAATAAAGCACAAATGCCTTGGTAAATAGCAGTCCCATCCATGTTAATAGTGGCACCTAATGGGAGAACAAAAGAAGAAACTTTTTCAGATACTCCAAGGTTTTCCTGCACATTTCTCATTGAGATAGGAAGTACACCCGAGCTAGAGCGTGTTACAAAGGCAGCTAACATTGCTTCCTTTATTCCAGAGAAGAACCAAAGTGGGGATTTTTTTATGTAAAGTGTTATCATTCCTGAGTAGACGATGATTGTTTGAAGTATACATCCTAAAAATACTGCGATTATTACTTTTGCAAATGGTGCAAGAACTGAAACACCATACTTTGCGGCTGTTACAGATATAAGTGCAAAAACACCAATAGGCGCGGTAAGCATAACAATTCCTGTCATCCTATACATGGTTTCAGCAAGTGACTCGTTAAACTCAAGAAGTCTTTTGCCCTTTTCACCAACGAGGGTTGCAGAGATTCCTAGAAATAGTACAAAAACAATAACTTGTAACATCTTCCCCTCTACAAGTGCATTAAGTGGATTAGCAGGGAAAATTCCCAGTATAACTTCCATAATTGTTGCACCCTGTTTTGCCTCTCCCATAGCGCCTTCAATTGAAAGGCCTACGCCTGGTGCAATTATATTGCCCAAAATTAAGCCTAATGAGACAGCTACAACTGTTGTTGTTAGATATAGTGCTACTGTTTTAACACCTATGCGTCCAAGAACTTTGGGATCACCGATAGATGCTGCACCGGTGATAATACTTGAGAATACAAGAGGTACGATGAGCATTTTCAATAGAGATAAGAAAATTTTCCCGACTAAATCAAGGGCTGGAAGAAGGATGTCAGCGATAAACACAGATTTTGTTGCCATTGGACCAACAATAAAACCGAGCACAATCCCTAAAAGAAAGCCTATTGCAATTTTCCAAATCAAAGGTAGCTTTTTCTTTTCCTGCATGTAAACCACTCCAATAAAATAAGATAAAAACTTTTTACAATATACCATAAAAAATCTAATAATGTTATAATAATTTGAGCTTGTAACTTCAAAATTTTTCGACAAGGATGATTTTTCATTGAATTTTAACTATGATAAAACAACTTTTCTGATTTTTATAAATGTTTTTATGTTACTGTTTGTCTCAATAACTATCTTTTCTATAAGACTTTATCACAAGATTTTAAAATATAAAAAAAATATTGATAAAACTATGTCACGTAGAGATGTTAAAATCACGTTTTTTACCGTAATAATAATGAATTTTTTCTTTAATCTTGCCGTCTTTTTTATTCAAAACGCCACCACAACAGAACCACTGAGAGTTGTTACACGCTCACTTTTAAATAGCTATTTGGGCGGAAATATGGCAAATGCGCATAAAATATTTTCTGTAGATTCATTTTCTACAGTATCTGCAACAATGATGTCTATTATAGCGATGATTTCTATGTTTATGGCTCTTATCGCTAGGAAGAACGTGCTTTCTCCTACAAAAACAGCTTTCTTTATACTTACTACATGCGGATTGACTGGAACATTTTATTCTAATACATTGTTTGCATTATTTTTCTTTATCCTAATTACACAAGTAGGAGTGGCTGGACTTTATAGGGGAATTCCAGCGAAGCCAACCGAGATAAGAGAATCGTGGATATTTTATTTTACAAGGATAGTGATTTTGCTAATCTTTTTAATTGGTTTGATTTTACTCCGTGATATTTATGGAACTGATAATATTCATATTCTTTCCTCATTGTTGAAACCTGGTTTTTATGAACAAATAGCTTATGTTTGTTTGATTGTCCCATCTCTATTTATATTTTTTAAGCATACACTATATATCCGTGATGAGGCTTGTCGTTGCTATTTTCGCTTAGTTGCGCAAGGTTCTCTTTTTGTTGTCTTTAAAGTTGTTTTTATGCTTTATGGACCGATGTCAGGACTTGAAAAAATTCCAAATGTGTTTCTAATTCTTGGTATAATAGGTTTAGCATTATCAACTTTTATTGCTCCTTATCATTCCGATCCGGAACTCTTTAGTGAAGATATAGAATTGTATCTAAAATCTACATTACTTATTGTTCTAGGAATATCAATGAGGTCATTATATAGTGCAAAAGCTATGGTAAAATTTGGTATAGTTGCGTCTGAAGCTATGATATCTGTTTGGATGCTTTATTTACCTCTTTCTGTTATGTTTACTATATTGTGTATAATCTTTAAAAGAAAAGAAGGTAAGTACGAATTATGGAAGTATGGAGCTGTTGCTACTGAGCATCCAATTACGGCTGTTATGGCGTTGATTGCCGTTTTCTCAATAGCTGGATTGCCACCATTTTCTGGATATATGGCGAGACAATTTTTATATAGAGCTGTCAATAATTTTCAACCAGTCTTGATGGTATTTGTCTTTTGTATGTCATTCTTTATGTTGGTAACCAATATTAAATTCTTTTCATCTACTCTTTTTATAAAGAAAATGGACAAAGATGTAAATGAAAGGAAAATGCATATGAATACCATTGCAATTCCGCTGTTTCTAATAATTGTATTGTTCTTTATGACGTCAATTTTCCCAGGTCTAGTATTTGAGAATTACTTGTCTCCTGCAGCTAAAGTCTTATTGAATAGAGAACATATTGTTAATTTAAATACGGAGATAAATCAAAATGATTTATAAGGTTGTCACGGGATATTTTTCTTGGAACTTCATTGCGTGGTTTATAATATTTTCATTTACATTTTTTGTCATATGTTATATAGAATGCAAGTATTTTTTTGTGAGTTTTTCAAACTCAACTAGACGGCATCACAAGTCTCTTGCTAATTGTGACTCAGTTTTTTGTTTAAAAGACAAAAACAATTTATACAACAGAATAATTGAAGAATATTTACGAACATGGTTTCAGTCTAATTTTATAGAATTATATATACTAGTATTACTTTTAATACTGTTTGCAGCAACTTTGTTTTTTTAGGAGAATGACATGTTTGATTTAATTACTGTGCTGTTAAAATATTTTTTTGCGTGGTTGCATATTGTGCTTGTATTTGTTGTAGCGCTTCTTACGGAACTAGCTGCTGGCTATCTTTTAAATTTAAAATCACCTAATCCAGAGAGAAAAACTTTTTTAAATACGTATAAATATATAAGGTATGTCTATAAACAGGGTTTGCCAAAGTCACTTAAATGGAAAGCTTATTCTAAATATTGTCCAATACTTGCGTTTTCTGCTTTGTTCCCTGTCTGTTCAATAATTCCTTATTTCACATTTATACCGATTATGGAAAATGGAGCTGATCTACTACAGATAATGCAATTTTTACTATTGTCTGAAGCATTGGCGATAATCTCTGTTTATTCATTGTCATCAAATGAATCGACTGAATTCGCTGGCAAGATGTGCGTAGATTGTATGTGCTTGTATATCCCGATACTCATCTTTATTACATCAATAGCCACCTATAGAAAATATCTTGGTGAGATGGATAGAATTTTTAGCCTTAATGTTTTTCCTGGCTTTTATGAAAACAATCAGATTAATTTGCTTGTATGTTTAGGAACGGCAATATTTGTCTTTTTGATTTTTTCTCAAATGCCACACAAGTCTTTTAATAAAGGTAAATATTTTGCAAATAGATATGACATCCCTTCTTTTAGTGGAGTTTCAAGATTACTTATGTCTTCGTGGGGATTGTTTCGTACCTTTATAGTGATGTGTATTATAATTAGCCTTTTTTATACTTTTGCTTCTGTTAAAATAACTGATACCCTAGATATATTTTCGTGGGGAATTCAATTAATTAGTTTTTTAAGCTTTTGGTTATCTGTTTTTGCCGTTAGAATAACATTAGTGCCTTTGTCTTGGCTAATTTATGATAAAATTATCTTAATAATTTCTGAAAAAAACAGAATTTATTACATTGCAACTCTTTCTCTCTTGGCAATTATTCTTATATTTTGGGAAACAATCTAGACATATTTATTATATGTTTTGTGGAGGTTATTATATTATGTTAGAAGAACCAAGAAGTCTAAATTTTATTGAGGAAATTATAGCGGATGATATTGAAAATGGTAAAATTGATTCCCTGATTACACGCTTCCCACCAGAACCTAATGGATATTTACATATTGGGCACGCAAAATCTATATGCCTAAACTTCGGTCTTGCAGAGCGCTTTAATGGAAAATGTAATTTACGTTTTGATGATACTAACCCAGCAAAAGAAGAGACTGAATATGTCGAATCAATAACTAATGATGTAAAGTGGCTAGGGTTTGAATGGGCGAGCTTAAATTATGCTTCTGATTATTTTGATCAGTTTTTTAAATGGGCAATAGAATTGATTGAAAGTGGTAAGGCTTATGTTGATGATCAATCTGCTGATGATATAAGACAAAATAGGGGGACGTTAACGTCTCCAGGAACGGACTCACCATATAGACATCGCTCAATTGAAGAGAATTTAGATCTTTTTAAAAGAATGGCTAATGGTGAATTTGAAGAAGGCGAAAAAGTTCTTCGTGCTAAAATTGATATGTCTAGTAACAATTTGAATATGAGAGATCCAGTTATATATAGAATTCTTAAAAGAGAACACCATAGAACTGGCAACAAGTGGTGTGTCTACCCTATGTATGACTTCGCACATGGTTATGAAGACTCCATAGAAGGGGTTACACACTCAATTTGTACATTGGAATTTCAGGATCACAGACCAGTCTACGATTGGTTCATATCAAATGTAAGTACGGTACATACGCCTCATCAGTATGAATTTGCTAGATTAAACTTGACATATACTGTCATGAGTAAGAGAAAACTCCTTGAACTTGTTTCATCAAACATTGTTTCAGGTTGGGACGATCCAAGAATGCCAACAATCTCAGGCTTCAGAAGAAGAGGATACACACCATCTTCCATACGCAGATTTTGCAAAGAGATTGGTGTCGCAAAATCAGATAGCTTGGTAGAAGTTGAGTTGTTACATCATTGCCTAAGAGAAGAATTGAATAGAACTTCTCAACGAGCTATGGCTGTAATTGATCCCTTAAAGGTTGTCCTTGATAACTGGCCTGACGATTTTGTCGATGAGATCGAAGCAGAGAATAACCCAGAAGACGCTAATGCTGGTTCACGTAAAATTAAAATAGGAAAAGAGATTTATATAGAAAGAACAGATTTTATGGAGGAACCTGTAAAAGGATTTTTTAGGCTCTCGCCTGGCAAGGAAGTACGTTTAAAACACGCGTATATAATTAAATATGCAAATATAATAAAAGATGAGAACGGGGAAATTAAGGAGCTACACTGTACTGTCGATATGGACAGCAGGGGCGGCAATGCTCCAGATGGACGAAAGATAAAGGGAACCTTACACTGGGTTTGGACAGTAGATGCTGTAAAATCAACAATAAATTTATACGACAATCTTTTCCTATTGCGCAACATGAATGATATGGAAGATGGGAAAGACTACAAGGACTATCTAAATGAAAAATCCAAGGTTGTAGTAGGCAATGCATATATTGAACCAATCCTTTCTAAAGCTGGACCTTTTGATAGATTTCAGTTTTTAAGACACGGTTATTTTTGTGCTGATCCTAATACTACGATGGAAGCCCCTGTTTTCAACTTAACCGTTTCATTAAAAGACTCGTGGAAAAAAGAACAAAATAAATAATAACAAATTAGGGGAAAAGTTTAGCTTTTTCCCTAATTTGTTATAGTGTTGTTTTATAATAAAATTTTACTTAGATATGTTAATACGTGAATTTTATGTTGGAGGTGACCAATTTGTTGAGGATTACTATGTTGCTTGAAAATCATATGTCGGAGCATAAATCACTAAGAGCCGAGCATGGGCTTTCAATGTATATTGAGTATAATTCTAAAAAAATTCTATTTGATTTTGGAGCAAGTGATGCAATTCAGGCAAATGCTCAAAAGCTTGGAATTAATCTCTGTGAAGTTGACTGTGCTGTATGTAGTCATGCTCATTATGACCACGCAGCAGGACTTCAATTTTTGTTAAATTCAGGGATAGTTCCACCAAGGTTAATAATTGGGGATGGCTTTTGGAATAAAAAATTTGCGTATGATGGTATAAAGTACACGTATCTTGGTGCGGGGTATGATTCTGTTGCACTAGAACATTTCAATCTAAAGTGTGATGTTCTTTCAGAAGATATGGAGAAACTTTATCCAGGTTGTTATATTTTTACTAATTTCAATCGAATATATGATTTCGAAAAAATTCCGGAACGTTTTGTGATAGAATCAAATGAAGGTATTTTTAAAAGAGATGCATTTGTTGATGAGATTGCCTTGGTCTTTGATACACATAAAGGTCTTGTGGTGTTAGTTGGTTGTTCACACCCTGGAATACTTAATATGTTATCTACAATAATAAAACGTCTAAATAGAAAAATATATGCTGTAATTGGTGGTAGTCATTTACTAGAGGCTGATGTTGAAAGGATTAATATTTCAATTGACGTGATGAAAAGAATGGGAATAGAGATTACTGCTTTTTCTCATTGTTCTGGTGAATTGGTTAATCAACTTCTAGAAGTACATCCAGAAATTAAAAATACGCACCTTTCGACAGGTGATGTGTTGATAATAGAAAATTAAGAAAGGATACTCAGTTGTATAGGCCTTGCGGATTTATTGTTGGTTAATATTCAAGTAACATAAACTTCTTAATAATTAGGAGGCAATATCATGTCTGGTTTATTTATGTTTTCAGTCATTCTCATTGCAGTTCTAGCTATGGTGTTTGCAATTTCAAAGCTAAAACAGCATCCATTTATTGTAATGGTAGTTATTGCAATTTTAGTTGGACTTGTATGTGGGATGAAACCCGGAGAAGTAATTAATCTTGTAAAAGGTGGTTTCGGTGGAATCTTAGGTAATATAGGTATTGTTATTTTGGCTGGTACAATAATTGGAACAATCCTTGAAAAAACTGGAGCAGCTCTTACAATGGCTAATACAATTCTTTCAATTGTTGGTAAGGAGCGTTCAGTTGCTACAATGGGAATTACTGGTTATATTACAGGTATCCCAGTTTTCTGCGATTCAGGGTTTGTCATTCTTTCTCCTATTTCAAGAGCATTGGCAGCACAGTCAAATAAATCACTTGCTGTTGTTGCTACAGCATTAAGTGGTGGTTTGTATGCAACTCACTGCTTAGTACCTCCTACACCTGGTCCTATTGCAATGGCTGGCACACTTGGAGCTGACCTTGGACTAGTAATTATGGTTGGACTTGTTATTTCTATTCCCGCAACAATAGTTGCACTAATTTATGCAAATAAGGTCGCTTCTACAATAGATATTCCTGCAAACCCAGAATCAACAGTAGAAGAACTTATAGAAAAGTATGGTAAATTACCATCAGCCTTTCATTCATTTGCACCTATTATTCTACCTATTGCTCTTATTGCTCTTAAATCTATCTCCGATTTTCCGTCACACCCATTCGGCGAAGCTGCTATTCAGCAGTTTTTCTCCTTTATAGGTAATCCTGTTGTTGCTCTTATTCTTGGCGTATTCCTTTCGTTTACACTTATCCCGGCATCTGAAAAGTCAAAGACTCTTAGCTGGGTAAGCGAAGGAGTACTTAATTCAGCTTCAATCCTGGCTATTACAGGTGCTGGCGGTTCATTTGGAGCAATCCTTCAAAAATTACCAATAGCAGATGTTCTTAGCACGTCATTACTTGGACTTGGTGTTGGTATATTCCTTCCATTTGTAATCTCAGCTCTTCTTAAGACAGCAATGGGTGCATCAACGGTTGCCATGATAGTAACATCTTCGATGCTAGCACCAATGATGGATGCAATGGGATTTGGTTCACCTATGGCTAAAATCCTTGTCATTATGGCAATCGGAGCAGGTTCAATGACAGTTTCACATGCAAATGATTCATACTTCTGGGTTGTATCTCAATTCTCTGATATGGATACAAATCAGGCATATAAGTGTCAAACAGGTGTAACTGCTGTTATGGGTATTACGACTATACTTGTAGTATATCTAGTCTCATTATTTGTACTCTAATATACGAGAGAACGGGCATGACCTATATGTCATACCCGTTCATTCATAGACACAAGCCTATACAACTTTAGTATAAAAGAAAGGGAGTTATGGAAAACATAACTCCCTTTCTTTTATGTTAAATAAGATTAAAGTGCGTTAAACGTTTCTTAGTTTCTTCTCTTCCGAGTTGAGAAGCTACGTCAAAAACACCTGGGCTGACCTTTCGCCCTGTTAATGACCATCTAAGTGGCATGGCTAGTTCTTTCATGGTGCTACCGTTTTCTAATGCCCAATTTCTAGTAAATTCTTCCATTGCACTGTGTTCCCAAACGCTACAATCATCAATTAGTGCTTTATAGAATTTTTTAAGAATAGGTATTCGTTCTCCGTCAATTTCTGATGCATCGTAACGTGACTTTACTACGTCAAATGAAATAAAATAATCGCTGAACTCGGCTAGTTGAATTGTTGTCTGACCTCTACCGCCCATTGTTTTTAGTGATGATGATAGATATGAATCAGTATATTGTGAAAAATCAAGTCCAAGATTTGACCAGAAAGGTTTTATTATTTCTAAAAGTTTGGTTTTGTCCATCACTTTCATTTGTTCTTGGTTAATGTGATTAAGTTTATCGATATCTAAAACAGCGGCTTTTTTTGTAACGGAAGAAAGTTCAAATAAAGCTACAGCTTCATCTCTAGTAAAAATTTCTTCTCCATTTTTGGGAGACCAACCTAATAATGCTAGAAAATTAAATACGCCATTAGGAAGATAACCTAAATCATGATATTCAAATACGCTGGTGGCTCCGTCTCGTTTTGAAAGCTTTTTTTTGTTTTTACCTAGAATCATAGGCAAATGAGCAAACTTGGGGGCCTTGAAGCCTAAAGCATCATAAATAAGAAGCTGTTTAGGGGTATTAATAATATGGTCTTCTCCCCTAATAACGGTGTTTATGTTCATAGTAAAGTCGTCAATTACAACGGCATAGTTATAGGTAGGCATTCCGTCTTTTTTAATAATGACGATGTCTTTGATTGTGCCATCTTGGTTTACAGAAGCATTTTCGCTCATGACTTCAATATGCCCATAGACCATATCATCGAATTCAATTTTTTTGCCTGCTGGCACTTTGAAGAAGATTGCCCCATCTAACTCATATGCTTGATTGTTATCAATTAAGAGCTGAGCATATTTGTTGTAGAGATCAATTCTTTCAGATTGACGATACGGACCATATTCACCTGGTTTATCTGGGCCTTCATCCCAGTCTAGACCCATCCATTTCATACCATCCATAATAGATTGTTCATATTCAGGTGTAGACCGTTCTCTGTCTGTATCTTCGATTCTTAATACAAAAGTTCCACCGGATCTTCTTGCCCACAGCCAGTTAAAAAGTGCTGTGTGGGCACCTCCAATATGCAGTGAACCTGTAGGGCTTGGTGCAAAACGTACTCTTATTTTCTCTGTCATTGTTAGACCTCCAATGATCTTTGATATACAATGTGTATGATATAGTTGAATAAATCTTAAAAAACAAGCAAGAAATATTCATTAAACAACTAACTATTAATCTTACCATTTGGCTTTAAGATATTCAACAACATAATTTGAAAATAGGTGAATTTATGTGAGAAAAAAAATAATGTTAATAGATGGGCATGGTTTAGCGTTTAGGGGCTTTTATGCTTTACCAGAAAGTTTAACAGCAAATGATGGAACTCCGACAAATGCAATTGTTGGATTTACAAATATGTTGTTCAAATGTGAAGATACATTGGGTATGGATTCTATTGCAATATTTTTTGACCCAAAGGGTCCTACAAAACGGCATGAAATATATAAAGAATATAAGGATGGACGCAAGCCAACTCCTGAATCTTTTAAAATACAACTACCAATAATAATTGAACTCTGCAAAATGATGGGGTATCCAGTACTAATCAAAGATGGGATTGAAGCTGATGACAATATTATTTCTACGGCTTTGTACCTATCTGAGAATGATTTTGAGGTTACAATTTTAACAGCAGATAAAGATATTCTCCAGGTAGTAAGTGATAATATAAAAGTGATGCGTCCAACGAAGGGTGTCTCAGAATTTAAAAATTACGATAAAGATTCTTTTGTTAAGGAATATAATTTCCAGCCAGCCCAAATGGCAGAATATTTATCAATTATGGGGGATACGGTCGACAATATTCCTGGTGTGAAAGGCATAGGGGAAAAGGGAGCTAGAGAATTGGTTTCTCAATATGGAACGCTTGAAAATATCTATGAAAAACTAGATGAATTGTCAAAAGGTAAAAGAGAAAAATTGCTCAGCGGTAGGGACTCTGCTTTTAAAAGCAGGGAACTAATAGTTCCAATCTTGATTGAACCTGTTAGACTTGAAGAACTTAAAAGGAAATCTCCACTCGTTGATCAAATAAAAGACTTATGCCAAAGCCTTGGATTAAAAAAGGTTTTATATAGATTTGCAGAAATAAAAGAGGAAAAACAACGAGATAAAACAAAAATTGGTGTTTCTACAGTGAAAAATAAGATTAACAACCTTGATAAGTTTGATGTAGATTTTACTCCTGTAGTAAAACAAAAAATTCCGTTTTTGGATGTAATAAAAGAAAAAGAACTTTCTTATGGACGTGTAATATCAGCAGATGGAAATGAACAACATGTATATGTCACAAGTAGAAATGAATACTGTATACTGGATACTGACAATAATGATGAAGTTAAAAAATTGTCTGAATGGTGTAAAAACGGAATACTATATGTGTTTGGCTTTAGAAAGAACATATTAAATAACAAAATATCTATGCCTGACGATTCTAGAATAAAAGATGTGGAAATTGCACATTACTTACTTCACCCTGATAGAGGTGGTAATGCAATAATTAAAACGATGGAAAATTTCCCAAAGGATGATTTTGAACTCTTGTTTCATCTAGTTGGACTTTGGAATTTTTTATATCCGGAGATTATTGAACGCGGACTAAGTAAATTAATGTACGAAATTGATGTGCCTCTTTCAAGGGTATTAGCCTCTGTTCAAGAGAATGGGTTTAATGTTGATATTGAAAAATTGACTAACTTGGAGAAGGAATTAAAGAATAGAATTGAAATAATTGAAAAAGAAATTTCTGATATCGCAGGTGAAAGTATAAACCTTAATTCTCCTAAGCAGGTTTCAGTTCTATTATTTGAAAAATTACATTTACCAACTATAAAAAAGACGTCAACAGGGTTCTCAACGGATATGAGTGTACTGGAAGATCTTTCCCGCTTGCCAGAACCGTTGTCATTAGTGCCACATAAATTGATTGAATATAGAGAAACATCAAAAATTTTAACTGGTTTTGTACATCCTTTTATAAATATCGTAAATAATGGAGAGTGTGTGATACACTCCACTTTTGATCATCTTTCTACGGGAACCGGTAGACTTTCGAGCAGAGATCCAAATGTACAAAATTTGCCAGTATTTGGTGAATGGGCGGTAAAATTCAGGGAGTGTTTGATCCCTTTGGAAGGTAACGTCTTTGTTGCAGCTGACTATTCTCAAATTGAATTAAGGGTTTTGGCTCATTATTCAAATGAAGAAAAGTTATTAAGTGCATTTAAAATGAATAATGACGTCCACTCTGAGACGGCCTCATGGGTTTTTGGCTTATCACCTAAAGATATATCAATGGAGCAGAGAAGGTTTGCAAAAGTGGTAAACTTTGGTTTGTTATATGGTATGAGTGCTCATGGACTGGCTCAGAAATTAGGTATAACAAGAATAGCTGCTTCCAAAATAGTAGAAAAATATTTTAATGCTCTCCCGAAAGTGAAGTTGTATTTGAAGAATAGTATCGAGAATGCAAAAAGAAATGGCTATACAGAATCAATATTTGGGAGGATCCGTCCATTAAATGAACTGTCTACAATTGGAGGAAGAGGGAATAACCCTATAGATAGAGTGGCTGTTAATTCACCTATTCAAAGTACGGCCTCAGATATTGCCAAGATTTCTTTAATAAAATTTTATAATGAATTAACAAAAAGTAAAATAAATGCTAAAATAGTACTTCAAGTCCACGATTCTATAGTATGTGAGTGCAAAGAGGATCAACTTAATGAGGTAAGAGGTTTGCTTGTTAAAACTATGGAAGGGGTAAATGTCTTATCAGTACCTTTGAAAGTAGAAACCAAGGTTGGTTTTTCCTTAAATGAGGTTTAATATTTTAAAAATATAAATATTATTCCTTGCGTCTTTTGCAAACGTGGAATATAATATATCGTTGTATGTAAAACATACAAGAACATTTGGAGGTGCAACAAAGTTGAAGAAAGATATACATCCTAAATATGAAGTTTGCACGGTAACATGTGCATGTGGAAACACATTTGAAACAAAGTCAACAATAGGTGATATGAGAGTTGCAGTATGCAATGCCTGCCATCCTTTCTATACAGGCAAAAAAGGCCGTGTAATAGAAGCAGGTCGTCTTGAAAAGTTCCGTCAGAAGTATGCTGGAGTTAACTACGGACAGAAGAACGTCGACGCAACTGAAGAATAAGCTTTTAAGCATGAGGGGAGCGAGAAAGCTCCCCTCTTTTATTTTTACTGACTTGAAGGGAGGAGAAGCATGTGTCTATTTTTGTTAAATTAATAGCCCATACACCTGAATCAGCAAAAATTGTTTCGGCTGCAGCTAGACTTTGCTATTCACCAACAGGAGTTGTTGATATTCTTGACAGCTTAACTGAGGATAAAATTAAGGATTTTTTAAATAAACTAAATGAAACTGGACATTTATCCCCATTTGAACATGTTTCTTTTACATTTGCTATAGAAGGTATAAGCCGAGTTGCAACACATCAGCTTGTAAGACATAGATTGGCAAGTTATTCCCAACAGAGTCAACGATATGTTGGTGTATCGGACGATACTTGCATATGCCCACCATCTATTTTGAAGAATGAAAAAGCAAAAAATATTTTTGATGAACAGGTTCAAAATGCATGGGATTCATATAATAGATTAATTGAATCTGGAATTCCAAAAGAGGATGCTAGATTTATTCTTCCACATGGTGCAGAAACGAGAATAGTTCTAACAATGAATGCTAGAGAACTTCATCATTTTTTTGCACTACGTTTGTGTCGTAGGGCACAATGGGAGATCAAAGAACTTGCTCGCCAAATGTTGATACTTGCAAGAGATGTTGCTCCTGAAATATTTGCAATAGCTGGCCCATCGTGTCTTGTAGATGGTAAGTGTAAGGAATTTCACTCTTGCGGTAGACCATACAGTAACATAACGGAATTGCTTTCAGAATGAGAATATTGACGATATTTAACTTAATTGTTTTACTTTTGTTTACATCGGATAGAGAGAAAATCCCTGTCGGAGGACAAGCTGTAATTGAAGGTGTGTTAATGAAAGGTCCACATGGATGGGCGTTAGCTGTGAGAGAACCGTCTTGTAAAATATGGACTCATTCTTGGCCCGAATCTACATGGCTAAAAAGAGGAATATGGCAATTACCTATAATACGTGGATTCGCTACAATGGTCGAAATGATGAGAATCGGTATGAAAGCTCTCTCTATGTCTGCAGAAATTAGCTTAGGTGAAGAGGATAATATCTCTAACTTAGAAATGTTCCTTTCTGTTGCTTTTGCGATTTCAGCTGTAATTCTTTTATTCATAGCGCTTCCCATGTTTCTTTCAGAGTATATAACAGCGTATTTTACTTTATCACATCTATCTAAAAATATACTTGAGGGCGTTTTTAGAGGGATAGTATTTGTTTCCTATATCCTTGTCATAAGTTTATGGAAAGATATGCGTAGAGTATTTGAGTATCATGGCGCAGAGCACAAAACGATAAATGCTTATGAGTCTAATGCGGAAATGAATCCAGTTGATATTCAAAGGTATTCGAGAATACATAGAAGGTGTGGAACTTCATTCTTGCTTATTGTTATATTTGTTAGCATAATAGTTTTTTCATCCATAAGCTTTTTATCTATATCAATGAAAATTTTATCAAGAGTTATTTTATTACCACTAATAATAGGAATTTCTTATGAATTTATTAAATATGCTGCAAATAGTAACGGCCTTGGGGCTATCTGTATGAAGCCTGCTTTACTATTACAATATATAACAACGAAAGAACCCAGCGAAGACCAAATTGAGATAGCACTAACTGCTCTTAATCTTGCTTTAGTTACTAATAAAAATAAAGAAGAAAACATCTGAGGTGCATTAAATGGACTTAATGTCAAAGTTAAAAGAAATTGAAACGTCATACAAGGAAATTGAAGAGAAAATGGCAGACCCAGAAATTAGTAATAACCCCAAAGAAATGCAGGTCCTTGGGAAAAAACATGTAGACCTTACACCTATAATGGATGCGTTCATGGAGTATGAATCTGTCTTATCTGGTATTGCAGAAGCAAATGAATTACTATCATCTGACGATGAAATGAAAGAACTTGCTAAAGATGAAATTTCTGTCCTCGAGGAACGAATTCCTATTCTTGAAAAAGACATCCAGATATTGCTTTTACCAAAAGACATCAATGATGATAAAAGTGTAATTATTGAAATAAGAGGTGGTGCTGGGGGAGAAGAAGCAGCCCTGTTTGCAGCAAACCTATTTAGAATGTACTCAAGATATGCAGAAAGACAACATTGGAAAACAGAAATAATATCATCATACGAAACAGGTATAGGTGGGTATAAAGAAATTGTATTTCGTGTAGATGGTGTGGGTGCATTTAGTGAGCTAAAGTTTGAAAGCGGTGTTCACCGAGTCCAGCGTGTACCTGAAACAGAAGCTGGGGGTAGAATTCATACATCAACTGCTACCGTTGCGGTTTTGCCTGAGGCTGAGGATGTTGATATAGATGTGAGAACTGAAGACTTAAAGATAGATACATATAGGTCTAGTGGAGCAGGGGGACAGCATGTAAATATGACTGATTCTGCTGTTAGAATTACGCATCTTCCTTCCGGCATAGTTGTTACATGTCAAGATGAACGTTCACAAATTAAAAACAGAGCAAAAGCAATGCAATTTCTTCGTACGAAGCTTTATGATGCAGAACTACAAAAGAAGAATGCTGAGATGGCTGCAGAACGCAAGGGACAGGTTGGTACTGGAGATAGAGCAGAAAGAATTAGGACCTACAACTTTCCTCAAAATAGGCTTTCAGATCATAGAATAAATTTAACACTTTTTAAATTGGATCAAATTATGGATGGCGACTTATATGAATTAGTAAGAAATTTATCCGAAGCAGATCAAGCCGAGAAGTTGAAAGCACTTTCTGTATAGAAAGAGAGTAATACTTTTGATAATTAAAGATATTAGAGAAAAAATAATATCTACCTTGGAGAATGCAAAAATAGAACGTACTCACTATGAAGCAGATCTCATTCTTTCTTATGTATTGAGTTTAGATAAAGCTTTAATTTTTGCTCATTACTACGACGAGGTTCAGTTAGTTGATTATAAAATTATAATAGAAATGGTAACCCAGAGAACAAAAAGAGTTCCACTTTCTTATATATTAGGTGTTTCTGAATTTTATGGATATACTTTTAAAGTAGGATCTGGCTGCTTGATACCTCGTCCAGAAACAGAATTATTGGTAGAAGAGATGCTCACACTTTCCCAAAACGCAAAAAGATTTGCAGATTGGTGTACTGGTAGTGGTTGTATAGGGATATCAATGCTTCTTGAAAACCCTAATTATTCTTGTTATGCAATTGATGCTTCGGAAGAAGCATTAATTTGGGCTAAAATCAATGCTAAGCATCACAATATAGAAGAGCGTTTTATTCCCATATTGAACTCTTCCCCTGAATTTTGTGATATAGAGAAAAAATCTCTAGATTTTATAATTTCAAATCCACCATATATTCCGTCAAAAGATATTTTAACTCTAATGAGCGATGTTAAGGATTATGAGCCTAGAATTGCTCTAGATGGTGGAGAACAGGGACTTGATGTTTATAGATTGATAATGAACGCAGCTGAAAAATTTCTTGTTCCAAGTGGTTACATAGCTTTTGAAACAGCTGGTGCATGGCAAATTGAATTATTAAAAGAAGAATTTTTCCCTAAATACAAATATATAAAAGAAATTTTTGATTATGCAGGAATACCTAGGCACGTCATATTTCAACTAAAGTGAGTTATTATAATATTAATATTAAAAGTGAGGATGTTACTTTTTAGTAATTTCCTCACTTTTTTAGTAAAAAATTGAAAGACATTAAAGAATATCAAATGTAGTATATAATATGTGTATGTGTAAAATAGTCTAATAGGAGGGATAGCTGTGAAAAAAATATTCTATTTCATTCTTGTTTTACTGTTTTTGCAGGCTAATCCCTGTATTTCTTACTCACGAGAATTGCTTGATGTGTCTGTAAAGACAATACCTAAAGAAAAGAAAATGGGAATAAAATCTGCCAAAGAAATCGAAAAACAGATTCCGAGAGTATTGGATCCGGATAAAGAAGCTAAATTAACTGGAATAATGAATAAACTCATTCCATATCTTAAAAGAAACTTAGATTATGAAGTGCGTATAATCGAAATGAAAGTGCCCAATGCATTCTCGTTACCTGGTGGAATTACATATTTTACGACAGGAATGTTGGATTTTCTAAAAAGTGAAGATGAATTCGCAGCAATTATGGCTCATGAATTGGTGCATGCGGACAGAGCACACGTGCTTGTACAAATGAAAAGGGATAGTAAGTTAAATCTAATTACACTTGCAGGGATTATTGCAGCAACTCAAGGAGCTGGAGCTCCGGCATTACTGATGTCAGGAGCGTTTCAAACTGCGCTAAGCAATAAATATAGTATTGAATTAGAGAAAGAGGCTGATTATCTAGGAATAGATATTTTACATAGAGCAGGGTATAACCCAAGTGCTATGCTAACAATGATGGAAAGATTTAGTTCAGAAAGATTAAAAAAATCATTTGTTGATCCAGGAATATATCAGACACATCCAGAGGATAATGAAAGAATCGAAGCTGCAGTTAAATATATGCGAGATAATAAAATAGTTATTAACAGAAAAGATGCTTTAAATAAACTTAAGGTGGAAGTAAAAGAGGCTCCTCTGTACGTTGAAATTAGTATAGATAAGCACGTTCTAATGATAATAAACCGTGATGCTTACAATAAAGATACAATAGAAAGATTTGTAGAAAAATTAGATAAAAACCTAGAATTAGAGTTGGCTCCATATGATATTCAAATCAACACTTTTGATGGTATAAAAAGATTATACTTAAGAGGTGAATTCATTTTAAGTGAGAATGAATTGACGAGTGGAATGCCAACGTTAAATGAGATTGCAAGAAGAATCAATAAAATAATAAATGATATTCGTTTGGATTCACCTTTAACAAACTATTATAATTAACTGGCAGTAGCTATTTCAATAGGAGGTTCACCATGTATATTTCATTATATCGTAAATACCGCCCTCAAAAATTTTCTGATATGGTAGGACAGAGTGCAGCGATAAGTTTACTACAAGAATCATTAAAAGAAGATAAAATTGGTCATGCATATCTTTTTTCTGGCCCTAGAGGATGTGGAAAAACCAGTGCGGCAAGATTAATTGCTAAAAGTTTAATCTGTAAAAAACAGTCCCAAACCTATGAACCATGTGGTGAATGTGATGACTGTATTAGTGTTGCCATGGGGGAACATCTTGACGTTATTGAAATTGATGGTGCTTCAAATAGAGGAATAAATGAAATTAGAGATTTAAAAACTCATGTGAACCTAAAACCACTAAGCGCAGGATACAAGATTTATATTATTGATGAGGTTCACATGTTAACTGAGCCGGCATTCAATGCTTTACTTAAGACATTAGAAGAACCACCACAAAATGTTGTGTTTTTATTAGCTACAACTGAGCCACATAAAGTCCCTGTTACAATACGGTCAAGATGTCAACAAATACCTTTTCATCGCATTTCTACTAAAGATATGATTGAAAGAATTCAATATGTTTGTGATTGTGAGAATATAAAATATGATAAAGAATCAATATGGGAACTAGCGAGACAGGCTGATGGAGCGCTTAGAGATGCTCTTTCACTAACAGAACAAGCGATAGCACTAGGTAAAAAAGATTTAACATTAGAGTGCATACAAGAGTTAACCGGAGGAAGTAGTAGAACTGAACTCGAAGAATGGGTCTCTACATTTTCATCTGATCCATCTACTTGTGTTCTTATGTTGTCTAAGATGTTATCTGGTGGAATGTCCACAGAAAAATTTTGTGAATCCTTATTTTCACTTTTTAGGGATATATGGTTGTATGTCTTGTGGGGAGAAAAGATTATAGACTCATTAGAAATATCTGATTCCGGATTACGATTTTTGGAAAATCAAGCCAAAATATGGAGTGCAGATAAATTAATGGACGTATGTAATTTGTTGAACAGCTTGATGCCGAGAGCGAGACAGGGAATACGAAATGATGTTTTTTCTGGATTAATATTAATGAAACTAATGCTGATTTACGAAGGCAATGGGAAAAAAGTATTAAATAACATAAATGAAAATACAAAGTTAGAGTATAGTAGCGTTTGGGTAAAGGAAGATAAGGCCAAACTTGATAATACGGTTCACACTGCTATTTCTGATGAAGATAATGGTATAAAAAAGACTGTTGAGGTAAAAGAAAAACAATCCATAGAGAAGTGTTGTTGCCTAGATAATTTCGAGAATATAGATAAAAATTATAAGTTATTGGTCTCAAACTTGAGCTCAAAGGTGTTATTGTTGTCATCTGCGTTGCTTTATGCAGACATTCAAATAGAAAATGGTGTATGGTCAATCTCTGTGAAGAATAATCCTGTTGCAAAACAAATACTTGATGTTTCCTTGAATAAAGATATCTTGAGGATAGCAATGCAAGATGCTTTTTCAGCTAAAGAAAATATAGAACAAAAAGATGATATATTAAAAAAAGACACAGATGTTATCTTTTCAAAATCAATTAAAGAAAATGATATAAACTTTCCTTCGGAAAAAACAAATGAAAAGGTTTCGTCGGATGATAATGTAAAAGTTGCTACCTCATCAAGTCATATGTTAAAGCTAATGATGGCAGAAGTTTTGTATATACATGAAAATAATGACGAAGCAGATACGCCTAACGGAGGAACAGAGAATGTTTAATAAACCTTTTGTGCATTTACACGTACATAGCGAATATAGTTTATTAGATGGAGCGAATAGATGCTCAGACTTAGCTAAAACGACCAAAGAGATGGGTATGAACTCCGTTGCTTTAACTGACCATGGTGTCATGTATGGCTGCTATGAATTTTATACAAAATGTAAAGAGGCAGAAGTAAAACCAATAATTGGTTGTGAAGTATATGTTGAGCCTAAAGGTTATCAAACAAGAGAAAGTAAAAATAACTTTCACCTCATACTGCTTGCAGAGAATGATGAGGGGTATCATAACCTTGTTAGGTTGGTTTCTAAGGCAAATACAGAAGGATATTATTATAAACCAAGAATAGACCATGAATTGCTTGCAGAATTTAGTCGTGGATTAATATGTTCATCTGCATGTCTCGGCGGAGAAATTCCTCAGTATATTATTAAAGGTGAGATTGACAATGCTATTGCTTGTGCAAATCTCTACAGAGATATAATGGGGAAGGAAAATTATTTTTTAGAAATACAAAGTAATTCTATCCCTGAACAGGCGATTGTAAACAAGGCTTTAATAGAAATCTCAAAAAAATGTGATATCCCTTTAATTGCGACAAATGACTCACACTATTTAAAAAAGAGTGATGCAGCTTGGCACGATATTTTGTTGTGCGTTCAGACGGGAAACACTGTAGATAATCCGAATCGTTATAAGTTTAAGGGAGATGACTATTACTTCCGTTCACCTGAGGAAATGTGGAACATTTTTGGGAGTGAGTTGCCAGAATCACTAATTAATACACAAAAAATAGCGGACCGTTGTGAAGTTTTGCTTAATAGAGATAAGTACTATTTGCCTGACTTCCCGTTGCCAGAGGGTGAAACACTTGAAACACACTTAAGAAAAGAAGCGCATGATGGATTAAAGAAGAGGCTTAAAACAGAGAATCCTTCTGAAAAATACCTAGATAGATTAAATTATGAACTTGGTATAATCGAACAGATGGGTTTCCCTGGATATTTTTGTATTGTTGCAGATATAATTGTTGCGTCGAAAGAAAGAGGAATTCCTATTGGTCCCGGACGAGGTTCAGCTGCTGGTTCACTTGTTGCTTGGTCTCTCGGAATTACTGATCTTGACCCACTCAAATACAATTTACTTTTTGAAAGATTTCTTAATCCAGAAAGAATAAGTATGCCTGATATTGATACTGACGTTTCAGACAAGGGAAGAGATGCTTTAATTGCGTACATTGTTGAAAAATATGGTAGTGACAAGGTAGCACAGATTACAACATTTGGTTGTATGAAAACTAAAGGCGCCATTGCTGATGTTGGTAGAGCTTTAGGAATGCCTATATCTGAAGTGAGAAACGTTACAAAGTTGATACCTGACTCAATAAAATCTGACATCAAATCAATTCCAGATGCAATAGAGCATATAGCAGAATTGAATGAAATATATAATAAAGATCCACAAGTTAAGAAATTGTTAGATATTGCTAAAAATATTGAGGGACTTTCTCGCCATACCTCACAACACGCTGCTGGTGTTGTAATTACTCCTAAGCCATTAGCAGAGATGGTCCCAATAAAAAGATTTGGAGATAACCAGGTCGCGACACAGTACTCAATGGAACCTGTTGAAAAATTAGGCCTTGTAAAGATGGACTTTCTTGGATTGAGGACATTGTCTGTTTTAGAAGGTGCAATAAATAATATTGAGCTAAACCGTAATAAAAAAATTGACCTAAGTGAAATTCCTATTGATGATAAAAAAACATATGATATGTTGCAACGAGGAGAAACTCTTGGAGTTTTCCAGTTGGAATCAACAGGAATGACTGCTCTTGTAAGAAGGATGATGCCAGACTGTTTTGAAGACCTAATTGCTTTGGTTGCTTTGTATCGTCCTGGACCGCTTGAAAGTGGAATGGCAGATACATATGTAAAGTGTAAACATAAAGAACAGCCGGTACATTATTTACACCCAATTCTTGAAGATTCTATGAAAGAGACATATGGAGTTATTCTTTACCAAGAACAGGTAATGCAGAGTGCATCAAAACTTGCTGGCTACACACTTGGAGAAGCAGACTTATTGCGTCGTGCAATGGGTAAGAAAAAAGTTGAAGTAATGGTTGAGCAACGTGAAAAGTTTGTCGCAGGTGCTGTTAAGAATAAAGTTGACTCCAAAACAGCGGGAGAAATATTTGATATCATTGAAAAATTTGCTGGATATGGATTTAATAAGTCACACAGTGCAGCATACGCGCTAATAAGCTATAGGACAGCGTGGTTAAAAGCGAACTACCCATCTGAATTTTTAGCGTCCTATCTTACGAGTATGGTAGGTAGTAAGATGGATGTTTTAGGACAATACATAAGAAGTGTTAGAGACGCAGGCTATCCAGTTCTTTCTCCAGATATAAATGCATCAATGGAAGATTTCACCGTTGATGGAACTGTAATTAGACTTGGATTGTCAGCAATTGCGAAACTAGGTAGTACGGCTGTTACAAATATAATTTCATCTAGAAATTCTAAAGGTAAATTCTTAAATTTTTGGGATTTCATGAATAAAATTGATACAAGGATAGTCAATAAAGGTGTCATTGAAAACTTAATCAAGTCAGGAGCTTTTGACAATATAGAAACAAATAGAGCTAAATTAATGACTTCTCTACCAATGTTAATTGAAATAGTATCTAAAAAACAGTCTGATGAAAATCAATGCTCTTTGTTTACAGAAGAAGATACTCTGGCTATGCAACCAGAAATGAAAGAGTGTAATGATTTCTCTACTAGAGAAAAACTTGATTTTGAAAAAGAAAGCATGGGACTTTATATATCAGGTCATCCTTTTGACTTGTACTATGATAAAGTTAAAAACTATATTACGTGCCCACTGAATGAAATACCAAATTGGAAAGCTACTACAGTGCCCTTGGTTTCAGCTGGTTTACTTGCATCTATATCCGAAAAAATAACTAAAAAGGGCGATCCAATGGGGATACTCACTATGGAAGATGCTGATACAACAGTAGAAATCGTAGTTTTCCCAAGACAATGGCTTCGTTATAAACCATTGCTATTTGTTGGAAATTTATACTTTATAAAAGGACAACCAAAGATGGACAGAGGTGTCTCTATCTTAGCTGATGAAATTTTTACTCTTGAGGACTATCAGGAAAACATTGAACCATACATCACTATTAAGATAGATGAGAATGATGTATGTGACGAAAAGTTTTGTCGTGAATTGTTTAAAATATGTGAAAACAATCCTGGTGATTATCAAGTAAAGATTATGATAAAATCTGATGAAAGGACATTAGTTTCAGTAATAAAGAGACTTAAGGTTCTTCCTTCCGAAAAATTCATGCAAGAATTAGAAGTAAAACTAGATAATAGAATAAAAATTATTAACTAATACTTTAATGAGGTGAAGAAATGATCGAAAATGATAGAAGCGTTTCTACAATATCAGGGGATTTTGTTGCGATAAAGGCTTTGGAAAATGGTGTTACTGTCATTGGGTTAACAAGAGGTTCTGAAAACAAATTTTTGCATACTGAAAAATTAGATAAGGGCGAAGTTTGGATTTCACAATTTACTGAGCATATATCTGCAATAAAAGTAAGAGGAGTAGCAAAAATTCTAACAAAATATGGAGAACTTGAGAGCGGAAATTAGGGAAAAATATCATGTAAATATTTAAAGAAAAATAGAAAAAATCCAAATATTTTGTGTTATTCGTTACTTTCTTGACGAAACTAACGAATATAAAAAAATATATACTAAGGGATGGAGACAATGGTACTAATCGGGACACATACATCCGTAGCAGGAGGTCTTGACCTAGCATTTGAACGTGCAGAACATCTAGGATGCACATCTATGCAAATTTTTACTCGGAATCCAAGACAATGGAATTCTCCACCTCTTTTAGATTCAGAGATTGAAAAATTTAGATTTAATAAGTCAAAAAGTACTATAAAAAAAATAGTTTCACATACGTCTTATCTAATTAACTTATCTGGTTCTGAGTCAATAAGGGAAAAAAGTGAAAAAATGCTTCTTGAAGAGATAATTAGGTGTCACAAGTTAGGAATATCTGACATTGTTTTACATCCTGGATTTGCTGGTACTTTTTTGAAGCCTCAAGCTCTAGAGATGATATCCAAATCTTTACTAAATGTATTTAACTATTCACAAAAAAATGACGTCAGAATATTACTTGAAACAATGGCAGGGCAAGGATCAGTTTTAGGTGGAAGTATCTCTGATTTGTATAATATAATTAAAATGACAGGGAACAGTCAACAACTAGGTCTTTGCATTGATACTTGTCATATCTTCGCTTCTGGTTATGATATAAAAGATAAAAATAGCTATAATAAATATATTGAAATAATTGATAGAGGGATAGGAACTGGGAAAATTGGGTGCTTACATATCAATGATTCTAAGTTTATTTTAGGCTCAAAAAAAGACAGGCATGCTAATATAGGTGATGGTCAAATTAACATAAATCTTTTTAAATATTTTCTCCAAGATGAGAGATTTAATACAATACCAGCAATACTTGAAACACCCAAAGAGAATAATGGAGATATAAAAAATTTAAAAATAATCATGTCTTTAATAAAACAATAAAATCTCGTATAGATTGGGGGAAGGGGTTTGCCTTTATTCGATTTACGCTGGCAAGATTTTCCTGACATACTTATAGTTGCATATATATTGTACAGAGTTCTCATGTTGCTTTTAGGAACGAGAGCAATGCAGTTGTTACGTGGGATAATAATAATTGGTTTCCTTGGCGCTTTTGCAAGTATATTGGAATTAAGAAGTCTCTCGTGGATAATACACAAACTACTTGGAGCTTTTATAATTGTAATTCCAATATTATTTCAGCCTGAATTGAGACATATGCTTGAGGAACTTGGTAAGGGACATCTATGGAAAAGGGACAATAGCAATGATGAAATCAATAGAAAAGCAGACGAGCTAACAAAAGCACTGATGTATTGCAGATCAAAGAAAATTGGTGCTCTGTGTGTGCTACAACACAATACATCGCTAAAAGAAGTATGGCGTACAGCTGTAATATTAAAGGCTGATATTACTCAAGAACTTATTGTTTCAATATTTTGGCCAGGTACACCTCTCCATGATGGTGCTGTTGTTATAGATCAAGAGAATATTATTGCAGCAAGTTGTTATTTGCCTTTATCAGAAACTCCAGATATTTCCAGAATATATGGCACTCGTCACAGGGCTGCATTGGGGGTCACAGAAATTTCTGATGCATTTGCAATTGCTGTGTCTGAAGAAAGAGCTGAAGTGACTATTGCTGTCGGCGGTAAATTATCTAAACCTCTGACAGAACCCCAGATAAGAAGCATACTAAATCACTACTTTATGTTTCAAGAAAACAAAAACATTGATTTTAAAAATTGGTTTATAAAAGAATTAAACAATGATTTGCTTGGTGGTGAAAAACAATGAATAAATTGCCACTTGTGTTAAAGATAAAAGGGATTTTGAAATATATATTCAATTATATTTCAGCTGAAGTTAAGCATGCACGAGAAAATGTAATTATTACAAAAATATTTCTTGCTTTTATGTCAATAATAATATCTTTGATAATATGGGTTTTTGTGGCATGGGATGGTAATACAGATGGGACCAAAAACATTACAATTCCAATAACTTTTACTAACCTAAGCAAAGGATACTCTTTGTTTCCCTCAACAAACAAAGTTACAGTTAAGTTAGCAGATAAAATTATTAACTTGTCACATATACAAGAAGATGATTTGAAAGCTACAGTAGATTTAAAGGATCTTCAAATAGGAAAGTACGTGCTGCCGATAAGAATAGATTTACAGTCATCTGTAGCAGTTGCTGGATTAAATCCATCCACTGTTGAAGTGGAAGTGTATAGGAATATAGAACGTACGATACCATTGACATGGAAAATAGTTGGAGACGAAGACCCTAAGGCTAAAATTGACTCAGTTGAGATTATACCGGATAGTGTCAGAATAAATGGTCCAGAAATTGATGTTATGTCAATACAGACAGTTGATGCTCTTATACCTTCAGATAAAATTATGAAAGGTGAAGCAATTATCGTGCCAGTTGAGATTGCCACTGATCGCTCTGATTTAAAGAAAAGAGTTCATCTTTCACATCAACAAGTTAGTGCTAAACTAAAAATGAAGAATGATATAAAATCTCAAAAGGTTCCTGTTACCATCTCAGTTACAGGCGTCCCCTTTAGTGGTCTTGAACTTGATACTGTAAGAGTTGTACCAGAACAAGTCTTCGTAGAAGGTGATTCTGCAGTTGTTGATACAGTTAAAGCAATAAATCTTCCACCGGTAGATATTTCCGGATTAGATCAAGATTTACAGTTGCTAGTGCCACTCTTGCCACTTGATTTGCCGTCAGAATTAACCGTTGTTGGTCCTGATCGAGCAAAAATAGATATTAAATTAAGGAAAAAAATTAAAACAAGAAGGTTTAGGAATATACGCTTAGGAATTAAAGGTGCTACGCACGGAGTCAATTATAAAGTATCCCCAGAATTTGTTGAGTTGTTGATTGAAGGACCACAGTCAGAAATAGATAAAATTGATTCAAATAATTTGCCTTGTGATGTATTTGTTGATGTATCAAATATTGTCTCCAAACAGATTATTATTCCGATTTTAATTAATAAAATAAAAGATGGGTTTACAATGATTAAGGTTTCACCTGAAGAAGTATTATTAACGGTAACAGAATAATTAATCAATTTATGAGAGGGGTTTCAATTGTGGCCGACAACACGAAGAGAACTAGAAAATATTTTGGTACTGATGGGGTAAGAGATATTGCTAACACAGGGAATATGACACCAGAATTTGCTTTAATGCTTGGTAGAGCTTATGGCCTCTTTGTTAAGAGGACTCGCCTTATAGAAAAACCTAAAATAGTAATTGGGAGAGACACTCGTTTTTCTGGCACAATGATTTTGTCGGCATTGGCCACAGGATTAAATTCTGTTGGAGTAGATGTTACTGATATTGGTGTAATTCCGACTCCGGGTGTTAGTTTTGTACTTGCTCATAACGAAGAGTTTCAAGGAGGTGCAGTTATAAGCGCTTCACATAATCCTGCAGAATACAATGGGATAAAATTCTTAGATCATAACGGCTTTAAATTAACTGATGAAAATGAACTTGAAATAGAAGATAATATGCTTTTGGATTTTTGCGAAAATAGACCAACTAAATCAGATTTAGGTCAGAGTGATTTTTCAGATAAATATGCTAACTCATACTTAAATGAATTAAAGAAACTTTTTATAAGTATTGCTGGAACCAATAAGAAGATTGTTGTTGACTCTGCAAATGGAGCAGCATCTGAGTATGTTGAAAAAATATATTCTTTACTAAAGAGTGAGACATCATTTATTGCAAATAATCCTAATGGAATGAATATAAATGCTATGGTTGGTGTTACACACATGAACACTTTAATTAAAGAGACATGTGCAAAAAGAGCTGACCTAGGAATTGCATATGATGGTGATGCGGATAGAATTCTTATGTGTGATTCAAAAGGACGTATTATTGATGGAGACATAATGCTTTGGGTTCTTGCACGCTGGATGTTCAAGAATAATAAGCTAGGAAGTGGTGTTGTTGCCACTGTCATGAGTAATATGGTACTTGAAGATTTACTAAAAAAAGATGGAATAAAGGTTTTTAGATGTGGTGTTGGTGACAGATATGTACTAGATAAAATGAGAGAAAAAGGATCTCTTCTTGGCGGAGAACAATCTGGACATATTATTGCTTTGGATCACGCTAACACGGGGGATGGTATTTCATCTGGAATTCTTTTTTTAAAAGCGGTAGAAGAACTTGGAGATGATATTTCAGACCTTGTAGATAACTTTGATAGATATCCACAGGTTTTGACAAATGTTATTATAAAGGACAAAGAAGCGGTTTTAAGTCATCCTCTCTTATTGGAAGCAGTAGAAGAAGCAGAGAGGTTACTTGGTAAAAGAGGAAGAATGCTCTTAAGACCTTCAGGGACAGAACCAATGATAAGGATTTTCGTTGAATCGAGAGATCAAGAACTCATGAATTTTGTCGCTAAAATGTTAGAAGATGTTATAAAAAGCATTGTTTGCTAGGGGGAGAACTATGGAAGAATTTAAAACAATAAAGAAAGCTGTTTTCCCTGTTGCAGGACTTGGAACAAGATTTTTACCTGTTACCAAAAATATACCTAAGGAAATGTTGCCTCTGATAGATAAGCCTTTGATACACCATGGTGTTAATGAAGCAATTGCTTCAGGATGTAATGAGGTTGTTTTTGTTACTGGAACGGGGAAAGAATCGATTAAAAGTTATTTTTCACACTCAATTGAATTAGAGGATACTTTAGAAAAGAGTGGGAAAACGGAGTTCCTTAATATTGTTAAAAACATCCCCGAATTAGCGGAATTTAGGTATGTTTTTCAGGAGAAACCGCTTGGGTTAGGGCATGCTGTTTTGTGCGCGAAAGAATATTGTATTGATAATTACTTTGCTTTAATATTGCCAGATGATGTTATGATAGCTAACCCTACAGTATTGACTCAGCTTGATAAAATTCGTAGCAAATACAATGGTTCTGTTTTATCTCTTGAGAGAATACCTATGTCGCAGACGTCAAGATATGGTATTGTTGATGCAGAACAAATAGATGAGAACGTATACAAAATAAAAGGGCTTGTTGAAAAGCCTAATCCTGATGTTGCCCCCTCAGATCTAGCAATAATGGGTAGATACATACTTTCACCTTCCATATTTAAGCATTTAGAATCAATAAATTGTGGTAAGGGGGGCGAGTATCAACTGACAGACGCTATCTCTTCACTGCTACATGAAGAACCGGTTTACGCATGTATTTATGAGGGAGAGAGACATGACTGTGGAGTAATAGAAGGTTGGATAAAAGCGACAATAATAAATGCATTAAGAGATTCTAGATACAGAGATATAGCTATTGATGCTTTTATAGATGAAATAATAAAAAAATGATATGAAAGAAATTCTTTCATATCATTTTTTTATTATTAGAGTTTTGAAAAAGGGAAATATATTCGAATGTGAGTTATGTCTTTTAGAGAAAAATTTTGTTTCCCGACAAAGGATGGAACTTTTTGCCAGTTGCCACCATTAATTCTAACTAGGAATAAAGATTTTCTTCCATATTTTAAGATAATATCATTGAAGGAATCACAGTCACCTGTCCCAGGAATTAGGGCCCCTTTAAAGAGCGGGAAAGTTGCTTTTAACTTGTCATCAGGATTTACAGGAGCAAGAATCATCCACTGTGTTAAATCCCAAGCGTTTTGCATCTCTTTTGATGTTAAAGCGTGTTCCCATGGAATAAGTTGAAATCCACCAACCTTACCTCTTGTAGAGGTACTAAGGTCAATAACCCCACAATGATTGGCTCTCAGTCTACTTGTGTTTTGAAATAGTGTTCCCATAAATCTACCTGTTCCTATGACAGGTTTAATAACTCTAGCAAGCAGGGAATAACCATCAGATGACCACGAATAAACTCTACCGCCAGGTTTGTTTTCAATTTCAACCATATATGGTGTTTTTGATGGCACATTTCTAATTATTAAGGAGTCAGTTATCTTAAAAGAAGGTTTGTTTTCTAAAGTACTAAATTCATTTGTTTCAGAGTTGGCAACAAAAACCTCTGAACCCACAATAGGTGCCCATAGCCCGAAAATTCCGTTGCCAGCTTTTGAATCTATAATAAAAGCTGCGTTAGTCCCAGCAGCTGGGGCAATGGTCTCTTGTGGCAATATACTTATAGTTCTTCCCTTATTTTGTTCAATGCTAGTTACTATATGTATAGCATTAACTGCTGAAGCGCATATAGAACTGGAGGTTCCCCATGCACTAGCTGTATAGCTTGGATATCTTGTTGATGTTGGTATCTTTAAAACTTTACCAATTTCGTAAACAATACCGTTGTGAATCAAATTCACGCTAGCTCCAATTTTACAGGGAATTTTTATCTCAAAATAATCGTTTGCAAATGCTACTTTTGATATAATGAGTAAAAAAATAAATGTCAAACACAGTATCTTAGAAAAAGTTATCGAAATTGTATCGTTTTTTTTCAGCATGTTAATCATCTTTAGAACTCATTTGTTTATTCTGAGTACACTTAGAACAGGTACCATAGAGAAAAATTTCGGCTTGATCAATACTTTGTATTAAAGTCATATTTGACAATGCTGAATTGCGAAGCTCAGTTTCATTGAACGGGATGTCAATAAGAGAAGCACATGAACGACATAAGAAATGTGCATGAGGTTGTGTGTTAGGATCAAAATATACCCTCTTATTGTCTATAGACAAAGTTCTTAAGAGGCCAGATTCTGTTAATAGCTGAGCCGTGCCGTAAACTGTAGCAAATGAAATAGAAGGATATTCTTTAATTAGTTCTTTATAAATATCATTTGCAGATGGATGATCAAGCCTACCTTGTAGGCATTTCAGTATAGCTATTCTTTGAGGAGTAATTTTTGCACCATATTTTTTAAGTGAAATAATACCTTCATTAATTGACCACATATTAAAACTCCTTAATTTAGATAGATTACAGACTAATTATAAGTCCAATTAAAGAAAAAGTGTATATTTTTATAAAAAAATAAAATAGGGCTTGCACAATTATGGTATTTAACGCTATAATGTCCGTTGCGTATGCAATCTTGGGGTGTCGCCAAGCGGTTAAGGCACAGGACTTTGACTCCTGCATGCGAAGGTTCGAATCCTTCCACCCCAGCCATTTATGTTTTTTTATCATGTGAGATGGAAGGAAGCGTAATATGACAGAGTTTACGAAAGAATTTTGTGCTCTTGTTCTTGCTGCAGGCAAGGGAACTCGCATGAAAAGTAATATACCTAAAGTATTGCAAAGTTTATTACATAAACCATTGATTTATTATCCGTTAAATTCCCTTGCTAAGGCAGATATAGAGAATATATCTGTTGTTGTTGGTTATCAAGGGGAAATGATAGAAAAATATATAAATAGTTCTCATCCAAATATAGGTATTTCTTGGCAAAGAGAGCAGCTTGGTACTGGTCATGCGGTTAAATTGGCTGCTGATTGGTGGAGACAATTTAAAAATGTCTTGATAGTTGCTGGTGATACACCTCTTATTACATCTGAAACTATCTCGTCTTTTATAGCGTATCATAAAGAGAAGAATAATGATTGTAGTATAATAAGCTTCGATCTACTTGATCCAACAGGGTATGGTCGGTTGGTACGTGGAGATAATTCGATAAGAATAGTGGAACAAAAAGATGCAACTGAAGATGAAATTGCGATAAAAGAAGTCAATAGTGGTGTTTATATTTTTAAAAGTGAAGCACTTCTATCTATAATAAATGATATAACTGCTGATAATAATCAAAAAGAGTACTATCTTCCTGATGCTGTCTCTTTGTTGCAATCACAAGGAAAGATTGTTGATGCTATTAAAATGGAGAACTTCGAAGAGTTTTTGGGTATTAATTCTCCTCAGCAACTTTCAGATGTATCTCTCTTGTTGAGAGATAGAATCCTAGACCAACATCTTGCCTTAGGTGTGAAAGTAGTAGATAGAAATTCTACGTGGATCGGTCCGGATGTTTTAATAGAAAATGATGTCTTTATCGAACCCAATGTTCAATTGTGGGGCAATACATCAATTGGGACTGGTACGACAGTAGGTTCTTTTAGTTGTTTAGACAATGTTGTTATTGGTGACAATGTGACGATTGTAAGCCATGTGAGAATAATAAATTCAATTATAGGTCAAAACTCTTCAGTAGGACCATTTGTATTTATGAGAGAAAACGCAGAACTTATGGATGACGTCCACGTGGGACGTTTTGTTGAAATAAAAAAGAGTAAAGTTTCTTCACACTCAAAGGTTCCACATTTGTCCTATATTGGAGATACTGAGATAGGTCAAAAAACTAATATTGGTGCTGGAACTATAACATGTAACTATGATGGAGCAAAAAAACATAAAACAAATATTGGAGATAATTGTTTTATTGGGAGTAATACGATTCTCGTAGCTCCTGTTAAAATTGGTGATAATGCGACTACAGCTGCTGGTTCAACGATAACAAAAGATGTTCCTGCTGAGTCTTTGGCAATCGCTAGAAGTAAACAGATCATAATTGATAATTGGTATTCACGTAGCAATAAGCTTAAGGGAGGACTATAAATGTCTGCAGGTTTGAGAGAGGTTAAAATATTTTCGGGAAGTGCTCATCCTAAATTTGCTGAAGATGTGTGTTTGAATCTTGGAACACCGCTTTCCGCATCAAAGTTATTTAGATTTTCTGATGGTGAAATAGGTGTTTCAATTGAAGAGAGCGTTCGAGGTGCTGATGTTTATGTTGTTCAGCCTACAAGCGAACCAGCTAATGAGAATTTAATCGAATTGTTTGTTATAATTGATGCATTAAAGAGAGCTTCTGCTTATAGAGTCAATCTTGTTATGCCTTATTTTGGTTATGCAAGACAAGATAGAAAAACTCGTTCAAGAGAACCTATTACAGCAAAGCTAATAGCTAATCTACTCGAAAAGTCAGGTGCAGATAGAGTTGTTACAGCTGATTTGCATGCAGGACAGATTCAAGGCTTCTTTGATATTCCCGTAGATCATTTAACAGGTGGACCCCTTTTGGCATCATATTTTAGAAAAAAATTAGAGGCAGACCTTTCTGATGGCCTTGTATCAGTAGTATCTCCTGATATAGGTGGTGTTGTAAGGGCAAGAAAGTTTGCTGGTCAGATTGGAAATCCAGACTTGGCTATAGTAGATAAAAGACGTTCCCATGAAGTTGCTAATATGTGTGAAGTTATGGAGATAATAGGAAATGTTGATGGTAGAACAGTAGTACTTGTTGACGACATTATTGACACAGCTGGTACAATTGTTAAAGCTGCAGAAGCCTTGAAGGAAAGAGGCGCTAAGGAAGTTTATGCTTGTGCTACACATGCAGTTCTTTCTGGCCCAGCAATTGAGAGAATTAAGAATTCATGTATCAAAGAGCTTGTGCTTACAGATACAATACCTCTCCATGAAGAGAAGCAATTAGACAACATTAAGGTTTTATCAATTGCACCTTTGTTTGCTGAAGCAATAAGACGAATTCACTCTGAACATTCAGTTAGTATCTTATTTAGATAAAAGTGGTTATATGAGGCATAGCCTTTTTTAATATATTTGCAATGTATACAAATTGAGGAGGAACTTTAAATGGCTGCAAAGAAATTAAATCTTAATATTGAATTTACAAAGAGAGAAAAAACAGGTACAGGTGCGTGCAGAAAACTTCGTTCAAAGAACGTTGTTCCCGCTGTTCTTTACGGTGAAGATTTTAAAACAGGTCTTGCTGGAACAGTTTTACTTAAAACAGTAGCTCCTATTGCTAATAACCCGCACAGAGAAACAATGGTACTTGAACTGACTCTTAGCGATGGTACTAAAACCTCAGCTTTAATTAGAGATGTACAGCTTCACCCTCTTACACAGCAGATTCGTCATATTGACTTCTACGAGGTTGTTAGAGGACACAAAATTAAGGTTGAAGTCCCTGTTGAATTAGTGAACACAGAAATTTCAAAGGGAGTAAAAGATGGTGGTCTCCTTAACTTTGAAACAAGAATTGTAGCAATTGAAGTTCTACCGAGATTAATTCCAGAAAAAATTGAAGTTGATGTAAAAGATCTTGAACTTGGTGCTGAAGTATTTGTAAAGGATCTTCCAATGCCTGAGGACTCAAAGCTTATAACAGATGGGGATGCACTTGTACTCCACATCACTGTTCCTAAGGCAGCTTCTGATGATACAGAAGAAGACGCAACAACTGAGGTTGAAGTCGTCGCTAAGGGAAAAGCACCTGTAAACGACTAAAATAAAACATGAAATTAATAGTTGGTCTAGGTAATCCCGGTTCAAAATATACTTGGACTAGACATAATGTAGGGTGGCTCATGATAGATTCTATCGTGAGTCGCCTTTCTCTAGGGACACCTCAAATAAAATTTAAGGGTGAGTTTTGGGGAAACATTTCTTACGGACAAGACAAAATATCTTTTCTAAAACCGCATACATATATGAATTTGAGCGGGATGTCTGTTGCTGAAGCTGTAAGATATCAAAACATAGACCTAAAGGATATCTTAGTTATATATGACGATATTGCATTACCTTTTGGACGATTAAGAATTCGTGAGAAAGGTTCTGCAGGAGGTCAAAAAGGTATGTCTTCAATTATAGATAACTTGAAGACAAATGAAATAGATAGATTAAGAATAGGAATAGATGCGCCATTACCAAATATAGATGTCGCAGATTGGGTATTAGGTACTTTCCCAAAAGAACAAATGAAGTCTTGGCATTTATTAGAGGATATTGTATGGCAATCATTGGAATTATGGCTTGATGGCGATATTCAAAAAGCAATGAGCAAAATAAATACTCTGAAAGTATAATTATAAGGCGTGATGACTCACGCCTTATAATTATATATTATGATGGTAAAGAAATGAAAAACATAAATCTTAAAAGTAACAAGATAATTAATATTGATAACATCTATTGGAAGAATGAATCAATTCATCTTCAGTCTAAAGGTGCGATGAGAGCGTGGATATTTAGAGAATTTAAAAATATCCCGCTACTTGTTGTATTACCTGATGAAAGACAAGCCTCAAATTTTGTTGCAGATGCATCAACATTGGGGATATTCGATGAGATAAATTTTTTGCCTGAAATAACTTTCTCTGATGATCAAGCTAGACAAAATGCTACCAAAATATCTCGTGGAGTAATTCTTGAAAAGAGTAAACACTCTAACTCTATTTTAGTAGCAACACCTTCATCATTAATGGCCCCTTTCGCAATAAATGATTATAGCTATGACATTGCTGTTGGTGATGTCATAAAACGTGATTCTCTTTGCCATTGGCTTACTGAACATGGTTATCAAAATTCAGATATTGTTTGGTCCGCAGGGCAATTTACTATAAGGGGTAGTATTATAGACATATTTAGTCCTAGTGATTTTTATCCTACAAGAATTGAATTCTACGATGACGAAATAGAAAGCATTAGATATTACAATTCTGAAACGCAAAAAAGCTCTAAAACTTTTCCCCATACAAAGATAATAAGTATATTATCAAAAAAAGAACATAGAATAAGTTCATTTCTTGATGATAAAACAAGAATTATTTTCTTTGATCCTAAATCAATAGAAAATACTGCTGAGAATTACTATTGGCTTTGGAATGCACTAGAAGACAACTTGAAGTCATCTCTTGAATTATTGGATTGGGACACTGTTTTTGGTGAATTATCAAAGTTTAAACGGATACGTATTGTTCCAGATGTCTACAGTGCAAAAGCACGATTTACACTTTCCACCATAAATTCTTTCAGAGCAAAGCGAGAGGTTTTTACCTCCTACATTACAAAAATGCAGAGTGAAGGATACAAAATCAATATTTCAACAGAAACAGAAAAAAATATTGAATGGGCAAAATTGAACAATATTACATTTAAGACTGAATTATTGAGCGAGGGATTTCTAGATCCAGAAGACAAAATTATTTATTTAAGTGATTTAGAATTATCAGGAGTTTCATTATCACACCATAAAATCTCATATAGAGCACCTTCTGATTGGGGTAAAAGTTTCACAATTGGACAATGGGTTGTGCATGATGATTATGGTGTTGGAAAATATTTAGGAACAACAACTCTTAATAGAAATGATGAGGAATATGAATACTTAATACTTGAATATGCCTTTGAGAGAAGACTCTTAATACCAGTATTACAGGTAGATAAAATTTTGCCTTGGAGTACAATAAGAGGCGAAGAACCAAAACCCGATAATTTAAAAAGCAATGTGTGGAAGAAAAATTCAGAAAAAGCAAAAGAGTTAGCTGAGAAAGCAGCCAAAGATTTAATTAATATATATGCTAAACGTGAAATTCAAAAAGGTTATAAATTTAAAGAAAATGCTATCTTGATGTCTGGGATAGAGAAATCTTTTCCTTATACTGAAACAAGAGATCAACTTAACGTCTTGGAAGAAATATATAAGGACATGGAATCTGACATGCCAATGGATAGGCTTCTAGTTGGAGATGTTGGGTTTGGTAAAACTGAAATTGCTCTAAGGGCGTCTGCTAAGGCAGTTTTTGATGGGAAACAAGTGGCTATAATGGTTCCAACGACACTTTTGGCGCATCAACATTTTGAAACATTTTCCATTAGATTCGCTGATACGGCAATTATTGTTGCAGTGGTTTCAAGATTTGTCGCTATAAAAAAACAGAAACAAATTCTAGAGAATTTGAAGGACGGTAAAATTGATATTATAATTGGTACACATCGTTTAGTCAGTCAAGATGTCCAATTTAAAGATCTTGGGCTCGTTGTTATAGATGAAGAACATCGTTTTGGCGTAATGAATAAAGAACATTTAAAACACATAGCTCCCAATGTAGATGTCTTGACACTCTCTGCGACTCCAATTCCTAGATCTTTATCAATGTCACTCAGTGGACTAAGAGATATATCTGTATTACAAACGCCACCATCTAGAAGACTACCCGTAATAACTGTTGTGAGGCCATGGTCTGATGATCTCTTTAAAAAAGCAATTCTCAATGAAATTAATAGAGGTGGTCAGGTTTTCTTTGTACATAATAGAGTTAAAGATATACAAACAAGAGTTCTTATGATAAAGAGGATGTTCCCTAAATTAAAAATCTCCGTAATTCACAGTAAGATGCAAGAAACGGAGATAGAAAGAAACATGTTTGCATTTGAAAAAAAAGAGCTAGATATTCTTGTTGCAACGACAATAATTGAGAGTGGACTAGACATACCAACTGCCAACACTCTTATAGTTGATGATGCTCATGAGCTTGGTTTAGCTCAGATGTATCAGTTGCGAGGTAGAGTAGGAAGAAGCGAAGAACAGGCGTTTGCATTTCTAATGTACCCACCTGAAGTAAATTTAACCAATGAAGCGATAGAAAGACTTGATGCTATTGCTGAACTTGACGAACTAGGCGCTGGCTATCAGCTTGCACAGAGAGATTTACAAATAAGAGGTGGCGGAGAATTACTAGGTTTATCCCAACATGGCAACATTATGAGAATTGGATATTCCAAATATTGTGAACTACTTTCTGAAGAAATAGCGAAATTAAAGGGTAAAAATAAGTATGAACCTGAAATAAATATTGAATTTTCTGTTGCTATACCATCTTACTACATTCCACAAGAAAGTATAAGGATAACCCTATACAGACGTATTAGTAAAATTACAATGGTAGAGGAAGTAAGAGATTTACTGGCAGAGATTACTGATAGATTTGGTAAAGTACCATCTCAAGTACTTTTTATGCTAGACTTGGCTTCGTTGCGTTTAATGGCATATGAATTTGGGATTAAAAAAATCCTAGTAAGTAAGTTAGAAACTATAATTGTTTGTAATGATGAAGAAAATTGCAAACCTTTACGATTGAATTTTGGATGGTCTAAACGGGTAAATGGATATATAGGTCCAGGTGGATATCAAGGCATTAATGAGTTTAATAAAATAATAAAAAACGATATATATAATATTTGTTAAAATTAAGTGTGAGGTGTATATTTTGAATAAAGAAGAGACTCAGATGAAATTTATTAAATTGCTTGAAGTTATGGACAGGTTAAGAGGAAAAGGTGGCTGTCCTTGGGACGCAGAACAAACAATGACATCTCTTAAGAGATACATCATAGAAGAAGCATATGAGTTAGTTGAAGCTATAACAAAACAAGACAAAGATGAGATATGTGAAGAGTGTGGCGATTTGCTTTTGCAAGTGATTTTCGTCTCAACTATTGCAAAAGAGAATGGGCTTTTTGAAGTAGGAGATGTTATTTCAATAATAACCGAAAAGATGATTAGAAGACATCCACACGTATTTGGTGATATAAATGTAAAAGACAGTGATGAAGTATTGAAAAATTGGGAACAGATAAAGCGTCAAGAGAAGAAAGAACGGATGAAAGATGAGTCTGTTATAGCTGGTATCCCTCAATCTTTACCATCAATACTAAGAGCGCAGAGAATTCAAGAGCGGGCTGCTAAAGTTGGATTTGATTGGCCGAAGGAAGATTTAGTAGATGTGTTTGAAAAAGTCCAAGAAGAAATTGGTGAATTAAAGGAAGCAATGGAAGGTACTTCTAGAGAAAATATGATAGAAGAACTTGGTGATTCGTTGTTCGTTCTAGTTAATCTTGCGAGGCATCTAAATATAGATCCTGAGTCAGCATTGCAGGAATCATCAAATAAATTTTCAGATCGTTTTAGAATAGTAGAAAAAGAAATGAATAAAACATCAAGAGCATTTGACTCATTTTCTATTGAGGAACTTAACGAGTTTTGGAATTTTGCCAAAAATGAGATTTATAATAGAGATAAGCTTGTGAAATAGGGGGGACTAAAATATGAATGAAATAGAGAACAAAATAATATCTGTATTAGACAAATTTGTTGCACCTATGCTTGCTACTCATGGTGGTGGAGTAACATTTATAAGTTTTAATCCTAATAATGGTGAAGTAAAAGTTTCTCTAGTAGGGGCTTGTAATACTTGTCTATTTGCACAAGAAACGATGCGCATGAGCGTTGAGGCAGTATTAATGCAAAAAATATGCGAGGTAAAATTAGTTACTAGGGTTGAATAATATGGCTGAAGAAAACCTAGGAAATATAGTAAAACTACTCGCTAACCATAATGATATACTTGACCGTATAGAAAAATTTTTCAATGTAAAAATATATTCACGTGGTGAAAAGGTCTTCATAGATACTGATGATAGAGACTTAGCATTAAGACTAGAAAAATTATTGCTTCAATTTGCAACAGTGACATATTCGGGGCAGAAACTTACTGCTCCAGAAATTAGTTATGCATTAAAGCAATTTTCCCAAGATAAAAGCATCAATTTGGAGGCCCTCCATAATGAGGTTGTTTGCATAAATAACAGAGGAAAATCTGTCATACCTTATACATCTGGGCAGAAAACTTACATTGACACGATAAAAAATAATGACATTACATTTGCAATTGGACCTGCAGGAACAGGGAAAACCTACCTGGCTGTTGCTTTGGCAGTTTCACTCCTAAAGACTGGAAGTATAAGCAGAATAATATTAGTTCGACCTGTAGTTGAAGCAGGGGAAAGTCTAGGTTTTTTACCGGGAGACCTAATGGATAAAGTAGAACCATACCTCAGACCTCTGTATGACTCATTTTATGAGTTATTACCGCCAGAAAAATTTAATAGATACATGGAAAAAGGTGTGATTGAATTAGCGCCGTTAGCATATATGAGGGGGCGTACTTTAAACGAAAGCTTTATAATTTTAGATGAAGCACAAAACACTACCCCTGAACAGATGAAAATGTTTCTTACTCGCTTAGGTTTTGGATCAAAGGCTGTAATTACTGGAGATATTACACAAATTGATTTGCCAGGAAATAAGGAATCTGGACTTAAAATAGTAGAAGACATTCTTAAAGACGTAGAAGGTATTAAATTTATAAAGCTAAATAAAGATGACGTAGTACGTCACGAAATTGTACAGCGCATTGTGAGGGCTTATGAAGAATATGATTCAAAACGGACATAGTAGTTCAACAATAGAAAAATTCGTTTTTCTAATAGCAGACAGATTAACACTAAAACCTGAAAACAGAAGATATACACTGTTTAGGATTATTTTGTTATCTGTTGCTGTAATCTTGATATCTGCGAACTGGTACCTTACTGACAGGAAGAGCAACTATGTTATAGGGGAACCTTCTGAGAGAACATACTTTGCATTGACTGCCTCAAAATTTGAAGATAGGGTTGCAACTGTTGAGTTAAGACAAAAAGCTGCTTCTCGCATAATAAACGTTATGGTTCAAAACGACAAAATTGCTTCAGAAGTAAATACGCGACTAGCGAAACTATCGGAAGGTAAATATGAGGAAATACTTGATACAAGCTTAGTTAAATTATTGCTCGGTCTGCCTAATACAAAAAGGAAAATAATTATTGATGTATCAAAGCAGATTGGTGAACTAATAAAAGACGAGGCTGAAACTACAGAAGAACAGAATCGTCTAATTTGGAAAAAACTAAAAAATTATAAACTTGGTCAAGCAGATAAAAATGTTGTATTCCAAATTCTTAATTCAGTTCTTAACCCTTCTCTTTTTTCTGATGTAGAAATGACATCGAAGATAAGAGAGGATGTTGCATTAAATATTCCACCTGTAATTAGAGAAATTCAGGTTGGTTCTGTCTTGGTACAAAAAGGACAAATTATAACACCGTCCTTAGCAATCCTCCTTAAATCTCAGGGGTATCCTGATGCTTCGTTTCCAATCAAACAGCTAATTGTAATACTGTTTGTTATAACTGCTTGGAGTTTTTGGCCTATGTGGATTGAGAATGGACTAAGAGAAAAATTATCCGAGCGAGAATGGATATATATTGCTGTTGTAATGTCGCTTGTTTGGACATTAGAAGTTATCTTTGCTAAATTTGGTGGCTATTCAATGGCAGTTCTTGGATTGACTGGATGGTTATGTCTCACGATACCAATATCCTTGTCATATCACGTTATATTTGGTGGTGGGATAATTAGCGTCATGTTGGCATATGGAACTACGCCATGGATAATATCATTAGGATGTGTGTTAGCTACTTTCTCTGCCAGTGTTGGAAGAATACTCTTTATTGATTCTCCAAATCATAGAATGGCCATATGGAAAAATCTCTTTTTTCTTGGAATTTGTCTTTGTTTTGTGACGATATTTATGCACTGGGGTCTAGGATTACATCTAAGTAATCGTCTTGTAATAATTTCGCTTTTATTTAGTGCAGCTTGGGGTGCTATTGTAGTTGCTTTACTCCCAATGTGGGAAAACTTATTTGATGTTATTTCACCATTACGTTTACTTGAATTAAGCCATCCTTCACAGCCACTTATAAAGCGTTTGCAAATGGAAGCTCCAGGAACATATCACCATACTTTAATGGTTGGAACACTTGCAGAAACAGCAGCTGATGCATTAAAAATGAATGGTCTGTTAGTAAAAGCTGGCGCGTATTACCATGACATAGGTAAATTAAAAAATCCTCACTATTTTATTGAAAATCAAATAGGTATGGAGAATGTTCACGATACACTATCTCCAAACTTATCAGCAATAATTTTGATTTCACATGTTAGAGATGGACTGGAGATTGCTGAAGAAACAAAATTACCTAAGTCTTTGAGAAGATTTATTTCTGAACACCATGGTACGACTACAGTTAAATATTTTTATGAAAAAGCTAAATTATTGGATTCAAACGTACATGAAGAACAGTATAAATACCCAGGGCCTAAACCTCAATCAAGGGAAACTGCATTGGTGATGTTGGCTGATTCTGTGGAAGCTGCTATGAAGTCAATGAGAAAAACGTTTGAATCTATAAGAGAAATAAAAAAGTTAGTTGATGACGTAATACAGCAAAAAATTGATGCTGGTCAGCTAGATGAAATTGATTTTACATTTAAAGAGCTTAATGTCATAAAAACATGTTTTGTTGAAATTCTTAGGTCTACTTCGTATTCAAGAGAGGTAAAAGATGTAAAATCCCTTCTCATTGAGACAAAAAAGATAAAAGATTGAGGTAAGGCTTACGATGAATGTACACATAATACAAGCAAGGGAACTCCCCAAAATAAATGTTGATGTAGAAAAAACTAAAGCAATGCTAACAAAATTAGAGATGCTGTTTGCTAAAATACTTACAGAAAAACAGTGCATTCCTTCTCTTGTTGATGTTGTCGAAATATCCTTGTCTGCTGTGTCTGCTGATGAAATCAGAGATATAAACCGGACATATAGAGATATAGATGCTCCTACTGATATACTTTCATTTCCTTTATGGGAAAATCAATATGGAGATTTTACTCCCCCTGATGATTGGAAAGTATTACCACTTGGTGACTTGATAATATCTATCTCAGAAATTAATAAAAATGCAGAAATAAACTATAAAACAAAAGAAGAAGAACTTGTTTTAATAATTTCTCATGGTTTATTACATTTAATAGGACGTGACCATGATACCGAGGAAAAAGAAGCATCAATGTGGCAAGAACAAAACGAAATAGTTAATAGATATTTTGCTGAAAAATAATAATCTGGAGGAAAATAATGGAAAACTATAGAGCCGGCTATGTTGCTCTTTTGGGGCGCCCAAATGTGGGCAAATCTTCAATAATTAATGCTTTAATCAAAGAAAAGGTTGTTGCTGTGTCATCGAAAGCACAGACAACCAGGAGTGCTGTGAGATGTATATATACATCAGAAAATGAACAAATAGTGTTTGTAGATACACCTGGGATTCATACCCCTAAACATGCTCTGGGGGACTTTATGCTTCAAGAAGCAACAGAAGCATTATCCCAAGTTGACATAATTTGTTTTGTCATTGAGGCTTCAGATCGATCCATAGGCAAAAAGGAAGAAATGATACTTAGTGTATTAGAAGAAATTAACACTCCTGTGATAATAATTGTAAATAAAATTGATATATATGAAGACTCTGAAATGTATAAAAAAGCTGTAGAACCATATTTAGATAGAATAAAACCACTAACTATTATTCCAGTATCGGCTTTAAAAATGACTAATCTTGATAATATGTCAAAAGAAATAGCTTCATATTTACCGATTCAGCCTAAGATATATCCGGAAGAAATGATAATGGATTCTACAGAAAGATTTTTAGCTTCAGAAATTATAAGAGAAAAGATCTTTAATTACACCGAAGAGGAAGTACCTCACGGAGTAGCTGTTCTAATTGATGAATACAAAACACCGGAAGAATTCCCTGAACTAAAAACATCGAGAATCATGGCGACAATAATAGTTGAAAAACAAGGGCAAAAAGGAATTATAATTGGAAAAGCGGGTTCAAAATTAAAACAAATAGGTACCTCTGCCAGAAAAGAACTTGAAAAGGCCACTGGAGGTCCAGTCTTTTTACAGCTATGGGTGAAAGTCAAACCAGGTTGGAAAAAATCTCAGGAAGAATTGCGTCGGTTAGGATATTATAGTTGAGAGAAAATCTAAATAAAGATAACCTTGACCAAGGTGACTATACGCTTACAGGGACTATATTAAAGAGAAAAGACAGCATTAAGTCTACACAATCGTTGTTAATATTTTTGAAAGATATAGGGCCTAGGTGGATATCAGCACCATCATCAACGGGAAAAAACAAAAGTTCTTCTATAACAGAACCATTGATTTGGGGAAATTTTAATATATATCAATCGCCTTCAAAATTATTCCTAAAATCAATTGATATTAAACAAGATTTTTTAACAATAAGAAGCGATATCAAAAAACTTAAAACAGCAATTGAATTGTATAAAATTACTATAAACAATGTATATCTAAATCACGAAAGTAACGATATGTTAAAAATATTGTGGAATGCAATGTTACAAATCAATGAGTCTGCAAAACCCGAATATATAAAATTTCGCTTTATATGGAAACTATTAAAGATAATCGGGCGAGCGCCATCTCTTTTGTGTTGCTCTAAGTGTGGTTCTCCTATTACATCCTCCACATTGTCATGGGATGAAGATGGCTTAATTTGTTCTAGATGTACAAATACCACGAAATTAACTTTAGAAGAAATGCGAAACATGCAATTTGCAGTATATTTGAGCCATGAAAAATTTATACAATGGTCAAATATTACTAATTTTTCAGAAAATATATCTGACATATCAAAACACATGCTTACATTTTTTTAATATTGCAATTAAATATTAAGTAAAGTAAAATATCTAAGTGTCTAATCATAAAAGGAGGCATCTGTGACGTGAATTTCCAAGAAATAATTATGAGACTGCAAGATTTTTGGGCCTCACAAGGATGTGTAATTCAACAACCATATGATATCGAGGTAGGAGCAGGGACAATGAATCCCGCTACTACACTGAGAGTTTTAGGACCTGAACCTTGGAGAGTTGCTTACGTAGAACCTTCAAGACGTCCAACTGATGGACGTTATGGTGAAAATCCAAATAGACTTCAACACTACTATCAATATCAGGTTATTATCCAGCCAGCTCCTGAAAATATTCAGGAACTATACCTAGAGAGTCTAAGGGTTCTAGGCATTATCCCAGAGGAACACGATATTCGTTTTGTTGAAGACGACTGGGAAAATCCAACGACAGGTGCATGGGGATTGGGCTGGGAAGTTTGGCTTGATGGAATGGAAGTAACACAATTTACATATTTCCAACAGATGGGTGCTATAGATATGGACGTAGTTCCATCTGAAATAACATATGGTATTGAGAGAATCGCTATGTTTGTACAAAAAGTAGACAATGTCTATGACTTAAAGTGGGTTGGAGATGTCACTTATGGAGACGTCCATCACAAGGGAGAAGTTGAGCATTCTACATATAATTTTGAAGAAGCGACAACATCAATGCTCTTTGAATTATTTAATATGTATGAGGCTGAATCAAAAAAAATTCTTGAAGCAGGACTTGTTCTACCGGCATATGATTATGTTTTGAAATGTTCTCATTCTTTTAACCTACTAGATGCGAGAAATGCAATAAGTGTAACTGAACGAACGGGTTATATTGGAAGAGTTAGAGCCCTTGCCTCTGCATGTTGCAAGGCATATGTTGAGCAAAGAGAAAAAATGAATTATCCGTTAACAGGTAAATTTACAAAATTTGAAGTGAATGCCAAGGAGGAGAGATAATGTCTTCCAGAGATTTGTTATTAGAAATAGGCACAGAAGAAATTCCTGCTAGATTTATGCCAAATACGCTAAAAGACATTAAATCATTTGCTGAAACAGAACTTGCAGAGAATCATATCTCTTACGCGGATGTTTCTGTTTTTGCTACACCGAGAAGAATAGCATTGATGATAACTGGACTTTCAGAACTTCAAAATGATATAGTTGAAAAATCCAAAGGGCCACTAAAATCACAAGCATATGATGAAAGTGGAAATCCATCAAAATCTGCAATAGGTTTTGCAAAAAGTAAAGGTATAAATGTTGAAGACCTAAAAATTCAAATGATTGGGAATCTTGAATATATCTTTGCTGAAAAGCATTATCAAGGAAAAAATACTATTGAAATACTTCCTGAGTTGCTCGAAAGAATTATAAAAAAACTATCATTCCCGAAAAGTATGTACTGGTCAGATAAAACCATTAAATTTGCAAGACCTGTTAGATGGTTGATAGCTCTTTATGGTGAAGAAGTTTTAGAGATTACGTTTGCTAACATAAAAAGTGGCCGTAATTCAAGAGGACACCGTTTTATGGGAGCTAAATTAATCGAGATAAAAAATATGAGCTCCTACCAATCACAAATGCGTGAGAATTTCGTTATCATTGATCCTGAAGAGAGAAAAAAAATGATATGCGATGGCATTAAAAACATTGAAGGAGAACTAAACGCTGTTGTTGATATACCAGAAGCTTTATTGGAAGAAAATATTCATCTAAATGAATATCCAATTCCTTTCTATGGGAGCTTTGATAGTGAATTTCTTGAAATACCAGAAGAAGTACTAACTCTTTCGATGGCTGTCAATCAGCGTTATTTCCCTGTAAGGGACAAAAACGGGAAACTTATGCCTAATTTTGTTGGTGTTAGTAATAATTTAGCAAAAGATATGTCTGTGGTAAGAGAAGGCAATGAAAGAGTGCTTCGTGCTAGATTATATGATGCATCATTCTTTTGGAAAGAAGACCTTACTAAGTCTATGGATGAAAGAGTTGAAGAACTGAAGAATGTAACATACCAAGTTCAACTAGGGTCGGTCTATGATAAGGTCCAAAGAGTAAAATCTCTTGCACTCTACATTACAGAAATACTCGATAAAAATGAATTCAAAAAATTCGTAGATAGAGCTTCTTATCTAGCAAAATCGGACTTAGTTTCAAATATGGTTTACGAATTTTCAGATGTACAAGGTGTTATGGGGCGTGAATATGCTCGTAAAGCAGGTGAGCCTGAAGAAGTTGCTCTAGCAATATACGAACAGTATCTACCTAAAAATTCAGGTGGAGATTTGCCAACCGGAATTGTGGGTGCAATACTTGGTATAGCAGAGCGTACAGATACTATTTCAGGTATATTTAAAATAGGACTAGAACCAACATCATCACAAGACCCATATGGTTTAAGACGTGCGGCTAGAAGTCTAAATGAAATAATATGGGGACTAGGTTTACATATTAACATTAATGATTTATTTAGGACTGCATGTAAGACATTAAGCATAGACGATGAAATTTTTAATAAAATAATGAAATTTTTTATGCAACGTACACAAGTTCAACTTAAAGAAAAAGGTTTTAATCATGAGATAGTAATGTTGTCTATGCAAACTGCTAAAGCGTTTCCGCTGCAGGTACTTCGTATGTGTGAGACACTTGAAAAAAGTAGTGATGAAGAGTGGTTCTCTAACCTAGTTACATCTGCTGTAAGAGTAAATAATATCTTAGTAAAAAATCAGATATCGGGTACATCAATAGATGAGATGAATTTTGTTGACCCTCTAGAAATAGCTCTTTATAATAAATTAAATGAGCTAACAGATAAAGTGAGAGAAACAGTGGATTCCTTTGATTGGGAGGCACTAGCAATTCTTCTTTCTGAGCTTTCGCCAGTAATTTCTAATTTCTTTAATGATGTCCTTGTAATGGACAAAGATGAAAAAATTAGAAATAACAGAATAGCATTATTAGAAAAATGTCAGTTGTTGTTTGCGCAAGTAGGGGATTTTAGTCTGTTAAAGTAGCTAATAAAAATTTAGCTAAGAAAAAACCTAGGAGGCTTTTCAATGAGTGAGAATGTGAAGTATATTTATGATTTTTCTGAGGGAGACGCTTCAATGCGTGATCTTCTTGGTGGCAAAGGGGCAAACTTGGCACAAATGTGGAAGATAGGACTGCCAGTGCCTCCAGGATTTATAATTACAACAGAGGCCTGTCATAAATATTGGGAAGAAAAAGAGTTTATTTCTAACATTTGGAACGACATAACAAGCGCCTTGGCAAGAGTTGAAAAACTAACTGGTAAAAAATTTGGTGGAAAAGAAAATCCTCTTCTTGTTTCTGTAAGATCTGGAGCCCCGGTTTCAATGCCAGGAATGATGGATACAATCCTAAATTTAGGTTTGAATGACGAAACAGTTCAAGCACTAGCTATAGCAGCAGGAGACGAAAGATTTGCATATGATAGTTATCGCAGATTCATTCAGATGTTCTCTAATGTAGTTCTTGAAATGGATATGACTAAATTTGATGAAAAGCTTGAAGATATAAAAGAAAAAGCTGGCATTACCGAAGATTATAAAATACCGGCTCAGTCATTAAAAGAATTAGTCGCGTCATACAAAAAAATTGTTAAAGAAAGTGGCTTAGATTTTCCTTCTGATCCATGGGTACAATTGCGTCTTGCAATTGATGCAGTTTTCCGTAGTTGGAATACGCCAAGAGCAATTACCTATAGAAAAATAAACAATATCCCAGAGACATACGGAACTGCAGTAAACATTGTTACAATGGTATTTGGAAACCTTGGTAATGACTGTGGAACGGGAGTCTGTTTCACAAGAAGCCCTTCAACAGGCGAAAAGAAACTTTTCGGTGAATATCTTATCAACGCTCAAGGTGAAGACGTAGTTGCTGGAATTCGTACTCCAGTTGCAATTGCATCCTTAGCCGATGCTATGCCTGATGTATATAAAGAATTTTGTCGTATAGCAAAATTACTTGAAGATCACTACAAAGATGCTCAAGATATTGAATTTACAGTTGAAAAAGGCAAGCTATTTATACTTCAAACAAGAAATGGGAAAAGAACTGCAGCAGCCGCTGTTAAAATTGCTGTAGATATGTACAAAGAAGGTCTAATTGATGAGGCAACAGCAGTTTCACGTGTCGCTCCTGAACAAGTCGAACAGCTTCTACATCCACAAATAGATCCAAATGCCGCATTAGAGGTTATGGTAAAAGGTTTACCTGCTTCACCTGGTGCTGCTGTTGGACAGGTTGTTTTTGATGCTGATGAGGCCGCAGAGAGAGGAACTAACGGGGAACCAGTTATATTAGTTAGACCAGAAACAACTCCAGATGACATCCATGGGCTTTTTGCTTCACAGGGTGTTTTGACAATTCATGGTGGAATGACAAGTCATGCTGCTGTTGTTGCGAGAGGTCTTGGTAAACCATGTGTTTCCGGAGCCGAAGAAATTAAAATTAATCTACAGGCAGAAACTTTTACTGTAAACGGAACAACAATTAAAAAGAATGATTTTATAACACTTGATGGAAATCTTGGCAACGTTATAAATGGTAAAATTAACTTAGTTGAGCCACAGTTTGACGAAGATTTTAAGACATTACTTAATATGGCTGATAATATTTCAAAACTTCAAGTTTGGGCTAATGCCGATGCACCAGAAGATGCAGCACGTGCACGTGAGTTTGGTGCAAAAGGAATAGGCCTTTGCAGAACTGAGCATATGTTTATGGCAGTGGATAGGCTTCCAGTGGTTCAAGAAATGGTTATAGCCGAAGATAAAGATGAAAGAATCTTTTATCTTAATAAACTTGAGAAAATGCAGCAAGAAGACTTTGAAGGAATATTTGAGGCAATGGACGGACTCCCTGTTACAATTAGACTCTTGGATCCGCCTTTACATGAATTTTTACCCAAAACACATGATTTATTATTAGACTTGGAGAATCTTGATCCTTCAAGCAAAGAAGCAGAAAAAATTAAAACAACCATACGAAGATCCGAAGAACTTCATGAAATGAACCCAATGTTAGGTTTCCGTGGCTGCCGACTTGGAATGGTATATCCAGAAATATATGAGATGCAAATAAGGGCAATTTTTAATGCAGCATGTGTCCTTGTGAAGAAAGGTATAAATGTAATTCCAGATATCATGATGCCTTTGGTTGGTACTAAGGAAGAAATTAAGTACTTAAGAACAATGCTTGATACTTTAGCTTCAGAAATTATAAAAAAACATGCTTGTGAACTTAAGTATCTTGTAGGTACAATGATAGAATTGCCAAGAGCTGCTATGATAGCTGACCAAATTGCAGAATATGCACAATTCTTTAGTTTTGGAACTAACGATTTAACTCAAACCACATTTGGTTATTCACGAGATGACGCTGAAGGAAAATTCCTTGCAAAGTATATTGAAACCGGTATATTACCCGTAAATCCATTTGCTGTTTTGGATAGAGATGGTGTCGGAGAATTGATAAAAATTGCGGTAAATAAAGGGCGTTCTATAAATCCAAATATACAGCTTGGAATTTGTGGGGAACACGGAGGCAATCCTTCAAGTATAGCATTCTGTCATCAGCTTGGTTTAACATATGTTAGTTGCTCTCCATTTAGAGTTCCAGTTGCTCGTTTATCAGCAGCACTTGCAACATTAGGAATTTTAAAATAACACAAAAAAACAGCAAGAATATTCTTGCTGTTTTTTTATTAAATATAGAAAGGAAGATCGAGATAAGTAACATTACATTGAGAGAAATAAGAGAAAATGATGAAAAAATAATACTGTCTTCTTATGCAACACTATCAGCTAACTCAAAGGGCCGTGAAGTTTATGAAGAAGAGTGTCCTATTCGAACGTGTTTCCAAAGAGACAGAGATAGAATACTACACAGCAAATCGTTTAGAAGGTTGAAATATAAGACACAGGTACTCTTGTTGCCTGAAGGTGACCACTATAGAACCAGATTAACCCATACTCTCGAAGTTTCACAAATTGCAAGAACAATTTCTCGTGCATTGAAGTTAAATGAAGATTTAACAGAAGCGATTGCACTTGGTCATGATCTTGGGCATACACCATTTGGACATATGGGAGAAAAAGTTTTAAACGATCTTGCTAGAAAATATGGACTAAGTGGTTTCCATCATGCAAAGCAAAGCTTGAGAGTTGTTGAACTTCTAGAGAGAGAAGGTAAAGGCCTAAATCTAACATGGGAAGTTCGAATGGGGATATTACAACACTCAAAAGGGCAAGTTGATGTTAGAACTGGATATAGTATGGATACTCCATCCACCCTTGAAGCTTGGGTAGTACGGGTTTCTGATTCAGTTGCATATATTAATCATGACTTAGATGATGCGATACGGGCTGGAATAATATCAAAAAACAATCTACCCCAGGATGTTTTTAGCAAAATGGGAGATAGCAACGCAAAAAGAATAAACACACTTGTTATTGATGTTATTAAAAATAGCAACGAAAAAGGAATATACTTTAGTCCAGCGACACTAGACTTAATTGAAACTTTAAGAGAATTTCTATTCACAAACGTATACAGACAAGCAAATGCACAGATTGAAGATTCTAGAGTAAGTCACGTTATAGGTGCATTATTTGAATATGCACTGAGAGTGAAAAAAATGTCTCCACAAAGTGCAGTCGATTTTATTTCTGGGATGACAGACAGATATGCTTTAGAATTATTTCACGAAACATTTGTACCTTCACCATGGCCAATGGAGAAACCGACATTTAGTAATAACTAGGAAATATTATACTTTTTGAGCAAGTCCTGATACTTTTTTTCCATAAGGTCTTGCTCATTTTTTTTGCCTTTATAAGAATTATCCTCATTTTTGGGACTTGGAATATTGCTGTCATTCTTTATATTATGATTCTTCATTGGGGTTGAAACATTGGCTTCCACCAATGTTGTAGGTGTAGTTGGTGTAGAAACAGTTGATGGGGAGTCTTTGTCAATTGGGGCTAATAGTAGCTGTGGTGCATTGCTATCAGATCTTGCAACAGAAATGTCTCCTCCATGAAGAGGACATGACGATGCTGGAGCGTGTCCGGACGGCAATAAAATTGTTGTAGCAGGACATGAACCAGTGGCAATGAAACCTGTTTTTTTACATACAGAAACTGATTCCACGTTTGCATCAGATGGAAGTGGAAAGCTAGTAGGTAGCTTTAATTTCTTTGTTGCAAAGAGAACAAAATCTTTCCAAATTGGCAACGCAGCGACTGCACCAGTTTGTTTTCCACCTAAAGGTTTGTGATTATCATTCCCGACGTAAACAACTACAACAAGTCCTGGAACTCCTCCAATAAACCAAGCATCAGTCCATTCGTTTGTTGTTCCTGTTTTGCCAAATGTTTCATATCCTTCAATATTTGCTCTAGTTCCTGTCCCCCATGAAGTGACTTGTTGTAAGAGAGAGCGTGTGGCAATCGAAGTAGTTACGGAAATTGCTTCTGTTAATTTTGGCCCATTTTGCTCAAGCGACTTTCCATCTTTTGATTTAATTTCTTTTATTCCGTAAGGTTCTACTTTAAACCCATTATTGGCAAATGAAGAAAATGCTACCGACATCTCAAGTGGTGTAACACTTGCAGTCCCAAGTGCAATAGAGAGATCGTTGGGAAGATATTCTGTAGTGATCCCTATCCTTCTTGAAAAATCTATAATGTTATTTACTCCTGTAATTTGGGCTATACGTACAGCAGTTGTGTTAATTGATTTTGCAATTGCTTCCATAACTGTTACTTCTCCAGAAAATTTCTCTGAATAGTTATGTGGTTCCCACCCGTTTGGAAACAATAAATTTGTATCCATTAAATGGTCAACTGCACGATATCCATTTTCAATGGCGCTTGCGTAAACAATGGGTTTAAATGCTGAGCCTGGTTGTCTATACGCTTGGGTTGCCCTATTGAACTTACTTTTATCAAAATCTCTACCACCGACCAATGCAAGTATTTCTCCTGTGTTTGGATCCAAAGCTACAAGAGCACCCTCATGATTCATTGATGAAATAAGATCCTCAGCTTTTTTTTGTAATTCAGCATCAATAGTTGTGTATACATGTAAGCCACCACGATAAACTGCTTCTGTGCCATAGTTGGGCAATAGATATTTAAAAAGTATATGTGATACAAAATATGAGCCTTCATTTATTAACAAAGCATTTTTTGACGGATTCCTTTTAGAATAATTTAAAACTTCATTTACTGAACTATTGTAATCAGAATTAGATATCCAATCCAAATCGAGCATACGACGAAGTACGTATTCACGTCTAGAGTTGCACGATTCCTTATTTCTATAAGGAGAATATTTTTCTGGTGCTGCAACTAATCCTGCTAATACAGCTGACTCAGTTATCGACAAATCACTTGGCAATTTATTATAGTAAAGCTTTGCTGCAGCTTTTACTCCATATGCTCCGTGCCCCATATAAATAGTATTTAGATACATTTCAAGAATTTGATTTTTTGTGTAGATTTTTTCTAATCTTAAAGAAAGAATAGCTTCTTTTGCTTTTCTAACAATAGTTTTTTCCTTAGTTAGGAATAGATTTCTACTTAGCTGTTGCGTTATTGTACTTCCACCTTGTTTCGCTCCAAGATGAAAAACATCAACAATTCCTGCTCTCAAAATTGCAAGTGGTCTAACACCCGAATGACTATAAAATTTATCGTCTTCAGCAGCTAAAATCGCTTTAATCATATTTGGAGAAACAGACTCAATTTTGACCCAAGATCTATTTTCTTGAAATAACTTTGTAAGGACATTATCATTCCTATCATAAATTACAGTAGCCAAACTGGGTTCATGTGACAAGATCTCTTCTGTAGATGGTAGGGTTGATGCAATTGATTTAATAAATATAAGGAAAAAGATTGCAAAAACAGAAGAAAAAATCAAAAAAGACATCATAAAAGTCTTTATTATAGAATTTTTTCTATTTGAATCTTCTGGGTGAATTGAAAAAGCTTTATCTCTATCTTCAACTTGTTTCTTATATAGACTCATAAAATGACCTCCAAAATTTTATATTAAAACGAATAAAAGCATTCCTTATATTCTACCATTTAGGATTAAAATAGTGAATAAAAATAAATTTTTAAAATTTATAAAAAAACTTTAAAAAAGGGGTTGCGTTTTTCTTAAAGCTGTAGTATCATACCCCTTGTCGCCGATGAGGGATACATTATGTTCATCAAACGACGTATGAACCATGCCAATAGAATACAGTATACAAGAAAATTGCGAATGAGATCCAGAATCAAACGGAGAGTTTGATCCTGGCTCAGGACGAACGCT
>JAVVWB010000006.1:0-117244 GCA_036652335.1 Synergistaceae bacterium
GCTGACGGGACTTGAACCCGCGACCTCCGGCGTGACAGGCCGGCGCTCTAACCAAATTGAGCTACAGCTCCACTTTTTAGTGATGAATAATGAGAATGGTGGGCGAAACAGGGATCGAACCTGTGACCACCTGCGTGTAAGGCAGGCGCTCTACCGCTGAGCTATCCGCCCGATTAACTCATTGCGTAGTATCAGCTACAACAGTGGATATTATACTGAATTTTTAAAATATGTCAACACCTATTTTTTATAAATTTTAAATTTGCTCATTTAAGTCGTTTTATAGGGCTTTTTAAATTTTACAAAAGAATTGCCCATTAGCTAACTCATTCCGTTTTTAATGTTACAAATTCAGCATTTATATTTTTATATTCTTTTTCAAGTTCTTTCAAGAATTTTATTGTTTCAGGTCTAAAATGACATATCAAAACAAGAGTACTCCGTCTACTATGTTTAAGTATCTTGTAAAACGTTGATTTAATAGTACCTTTATCAGCTACTACATCTAAAAAACCATTGTTCTTATATGCCACAACACCATTTTCAATTGCTTTATCATAAGCAATTGATTCTTTTATTGTATTGCTATCAACAAAAATTAGTCCCCTTGATTTAATTTCTTCCATCACAGGCTGCATAGTCTCTTCGTGTGATGTAGCTAAAGACCCCCTATGATTGTTCAACCCAATCGCACCTGGAAGTATCTCAAATGAACCACTTATTTTATCTTTAATTTCTTGTGAATTCATTTTTATTCCTATCACATACTTGCTTTTTTCCTTATCATATATAGATTGCATAGGCATGTGAACTAGGTAAGGTATGTTATTTTCATCAGCTATTTCAGCAAATAATCTAGAGTTCTTCTCATAAGGGATAATAGCCCACGTCAAAGGCATTCTAATTTGAGCAACTGATTTAGCGTATTCGGAGTTGATTCCACCATCATCAACTATTATTATAATTTTTTTAACAGTCTTTCCTGCTTTAATTATGTCAGTTATTTGAGCATTGTCAGAAGATAGAATCTTATCCCGTTCTTCTATTGTTTTTTTTTCTATTAGTTCTTCTTCAGTGTATTCCTTATTTTGAAGTTCAATCTTTTTTTCTATATTTATATCTTTTTTAATATTTGTGATTTCTTTAATTTTTTGAGTACACAACAAAAGAACAAGAGACAGGACAATAGCGATTATCACTATTATCCATGTCAGTTTTATTAATTTAGTTTTTGGTGATTTTTTATAATGTTTTTCCATTATATTTTTGCCATCTAATTACCCTGTGAAGCAATTTTATTCTTTAAGACAGAAAGTCCTTTCTGTAACTGAACATCTTCTTTTTTATTCTTCTTTACCTCTCCACTCATCTTTACATGTGGTTCTAACCCTTTGTGGTCTATAACATACCCTGAAGGGGTCGTATAGCGAGCAATTGTAATATAGACACCAGAACCATCAGGAAGATTAAACAAGGACTGTACAGATCCCTTTCCAAATGTTTTCATGCCTACAATTGTTCCTCTTTTGTGGTCTTTTATTGCGCCGGCAAGAATTTCTGCTGCACTTGCACTACCCTCATTTACCAGTACAACTATAGGCAATTTTGTTGCGTGTCCTTCGTTTACATATAAAGTCTCATTCGCTTTTTCGAAACGTCCCTTCATCCCCACTACTACACCCTTATTTATGAATTGAGATGTGACATTTACACACACATCCAAGAGACCGCCAGGGTTGTTTCTCAAATCCAACAAAATTCCTTTTGCTTTTTTATTCTCAGCTATTTTCATTATTTCTTTTAATTCACTATCTGTTTTTAACATAAACTGATTAATCTTTATGTAGGCAATGTCGTTTATCATTTCTAATCTTACACTTTTAATTTTTATTACTTCTCTAACTATTGTGAATGGAATCAGTTTGTCAGCTTTCTTTCTTTTTACTAATATTTTTACTGCTGAACCAGCTTCACCTCTTAAAAGTTTTACAACTTCTTCACTTGTCATTCCATATGCATTTTTGTCACCAATTCTAACTATCTCATCCAATGGTTTAATTCCGACTTTATCAGCAGGAGTATTTTCTATTGGGGTAATTACCGTAGTTTTCCCTTCTCTAGTTGTTATATAGATTCCAAGACCACCATATTCCCCTTCCATTTCCGTTTGTTCTTCCTTTAATGTTTCTGGTGATACATAACGAGTAAATGGATCACCAACAGAATTTACCAAACCTGTCATAGCACCATAGTACATTTTATCATCAACTATTTTATCTTTTTTATCACCATCAACTTGATATGTAGACAAAGCTAACTTAACCTGTTTTATTATTGAAAGTTGTTGTGGTGTAAACGGTAGTGCCGTTGTCCAATCAGAACTTATAGCTTTAGGTACATTGTACATTGCAACACTAAATACTATGCCTATTATAATTCCAGCCAATAAATTTTTAATTTTCTTAATCATTTGTCCATGTCCCTCTACTCTTTATTATCTAAGATATCCCATAGGATTTACAGCATTTCCATTCACTCGTACTTCAAAATGTAAATGGTTCCCGGTTGCAACTCCAGTTGAACCTATATTGCCAATAATTTCGCCTCTGCGTATTTTTTGTTCATCGCGACAGACAATCTTTGACAAGTGTGCATACACTGTAGTCAAGTCTCCACCATGGTCAATAATTATTACCTGACCATATCCTCGCATCCATCCTGTGTAAAGGACCTCTCCAGCATTCGCAGCATATACTGGAGTTCCATGAGGTGCTGCTATGTCTAAACCTGTATGAGTTGTTTTCGTTTTAAACACAGGGTGTATTCTAGTCCCAAAGGTACTTGTTATTCTACCTTGAGCTGGCCACTGAAGACGCCCTCCTTTATAATATACAACTTGAGGCTGTCCCTTATTTTTTTGGGCATTAAGTCGACGTTTTTGATCTATCAACATCCTTACTTTTGCCTGTAATTCTTTCGATGCTTTTAGAAATTCTCTTTGTTGAGCAAGATATTCTTCCTTCTCTTGTCTTACTCTTCTTAGTATCTGGTTTCTTTCTTCAGCTACATTTTTAAGTTCTTTCCCTTTTTCTTTTAGTTCTTCTCTGTGTTCCTCATATTTTCCTTTTTCAGATTTCAGTTTGTTATGAATTTTAGTTAAAGTATTAACTTCATCATCCAAAGTTGAAATTAATCGCTGATCTTCTTTAGCAATTTTTGATAACAAATACGAGTTATTTAATACATCTAAAGCACTATTTGACGAAAGGAGTAAGTTAAATTCGGTTATTCCACCAAATTTATATATTGTAATCAGTCTTTCTCGCAACAGCACCTTAATTTTCTCTATCTCTTGCTCCCTTGTGTATATGTCACGAGTCAATTTAGATATATTGTTTTGTACTCTAACAACTTTCAAGTTTACAACATTCACTCTCTGTTGAGTCAATGTTATTCTTTGGCTTAAAACTTCTATCTGTTGCGTTACGTGTTTTTCTTTTTTATTTGTCTCTGATATTTTTTTATTTGTGTTTTTTATTTGTTTTTGTAATTTGTCGTATTCTTCTTCTTGCCTTCGTATTTGCTCTTCAATTTCCTGAGCTTTGTCAGAGCTCTCAATGGCTGGTATATTCATAGAAAGAAGATACATTAAAACCAATAACAATATAATAGCAATCTTAGATGATGATTTTATGAGACCCATAATATTTTCACCAAACCTAAACTGGTTTCATTGCTTTTCTGACAAATCCATCCACAGCAAATAGACTTGATATTAGGCTCAAAGTCGTTCCAGCTGAAATTAACATAAATGCCAATTTCAAACATATACGAGGCGAGTCAATAAGAGGCAAAAAGGGTAACATATCTTTTATTTTATCGATCGCAGAATAATAAAAGAATCCTATCAAGATAGAAGATAGAACTGTTCCTAGTATACCAAGAATAAAACCCTGGATTATAAAAGGCATCGCAACGTATGTAGTAGTTGCACCAACTCTTAACATTACATTGATTTCCTCCTCGCGAGAGTATACAGAAATCTTAATTGTGTTAAAAAGCACAATAGAACTAGTGGCTATGGAAATAATAAGCAGAATCAACGCAAACTTTTCCAGAAATCCGGAAACTTTCGTTAGCTTTTCAGCAAGGTGTCCCGGATAAACTATATCATTTATTTCTTTTATAGAAATAAGGTCTCTCGCGACATCAGCGACATAGCTAGATTTTTTTACTCTTACTTCTATACTTACTGGCAATGGATTTTCGCCAAGCAACATTACCGCCTTTGATTGTGAGCCTATCCTTGAACGTAATTTTTCTAAAGCCATTTCTTTCGTAATTATATTTACTTCTTTAACGTATGGGATAGCACGTGCTTGTTTGCTTATAGCATTGACATCAGCATTTTCGTTAACATATGCACTTATTGAAACTTGATCTTCTAATGACTTAACAATGTTTTTCATATTTAGTAAAAATAGTGCACTTGAACCAATTATAAAAAACACTGTCATCGCCGTAAATATCGTAAGAAAACTCATTCCGGCGTGTCTTACCACCAAACGAACACCATCTCTTAGTACGTATCTAAAACTAGACATGAAGACTATATCCTCCCAAATTTTCATCACGAATTATTCTACCTCTATGCAGTTCTACAACTCTTTTTTTGTAAGTGTCAACAATATAATCATTATGTGTTGACATAAGGACAGTTGTGCCTGCCTCGTTTATTTCAAATAGAAGCTGCATTATTGAGTCTGCTGTATTATTATCTAAATTTCCTGTCGGCTCGTCTGCTAATAAAAGTGATGGCGCATTTACTATAGCCCTTGCTATAGCAAGCCTTTGCTGTTCTCCACCAGACATTTGAGCTGGGTATAGACTTCTTCTACGCCATATACCAACTGTTTTCAAAACATCTGTTGTACGTTCTATGATTTCATTCTGGGAGATACCCATAACCTCCATAACAAAAGCAACATTCTCAAATGCAGTTAAGGTGGGAAGAAGCATAAAGTCCTGAAAAACGACCCCTATGTTTCTCCTAAATATAGATAATTCAAATTTACTTATCTTTCTTAACATTCTGCCACCTACAGAGAGATTGCCTTTAGACGGAGTAACGTCTCCCATAATACATTTCATTAAAGTTGTCTTACCTGAGCCCGTTTCTCCGACCAAATAAACAAACTCTCCCTGGGCCACCTGTAGATATATATCTTCTAAAGCAATAATATCTGGTTCAAAATATTTCGTAACACCTGAAAACTGTACATCCATCCCTCTATCTACCTCCTTCTAAGTGCGTACACTTGAGTTGCAGCGTTTACTATCTCTCGCCATGTTAATCCGTAATATTCCCTAACCTCATCTAAGTTACCTGCACTCACTACCTGTTCGTCTACTGCAACAAATCTTACTGGGACAGGGTATGTTTGAGACAAACACGAGGAAACTGCAGCGAATAAGCCACCAATCACACTATGCTCTTCCGTAACTACACAGCATCCAGTCTTCCTAACAGAAGCAAGTAAAAATCTCTCAGAGAAAGGTTTTATTCTATAACAGTCAATTATTTCCGAACTAATACCTCTTTCAAGTAAAACCTTCGATGCTTTCAGTGCTTCCTCAACCATGTTACCACAAGCACAGATGGTAACATCACTGCCTGTGGACAATATCCGAGAGCCTCCGTGATGGACATCACCTATGTTAATTGCATTCTCATCTTGCTTATCCTCTGTACTAAGTTTAATATAAACAGGCCCTTTATAGCTACATAAAACACTGTTTTTTTCGTCAAAAAAACAAGGTGTTGAGGGAACAAGGACATTCATTCCAGGAATTGTTCTCATCAAAGAAACGTCCTCTAATATATTACTCATAGCCCCATCATTGGGCATCGCTAGTCCTGCATTAGCTACAGCAATACTTACAGGTAAAGACGAAAAAGCCAATACGTTCCTTATCTCAGCATAGCCTGAGACCAATATATCAGCTGATTCTGCTATTATCCAAGGTCTTTTCCCTGACAGAGCTAAACCTGCAGCTGCAAGTATTAAATCCTTGTTAGATGGCATAGGTAGAAACTTTTTGTCATCAGAAATATTTTTAACTAATGTACTTTCTTTTGCTTTTTCTGTTGCAAGTAAAATAAAATCATCTCTTTGTGAGGCATAAGTCATTATGTACTTGGTAAATGCACTCCACATGTTATTTTTATTATCTGTCAACATGTCTATCCTCCATAATCCACAGGGATCACAATAGCTGTTTAATTAAAACACTTTTATTAAAACAAATTTTGATCTTTCCTTTGATGTAGTTACAAATGCACTTTCTAAGCTCTCTAAATTCGAATTATCAGAAATGGAAACCTCCCAATTAAGGTTTTCTACAAGAGAGAGAAGCTCCTCATCCTCTTTTATCCTATTTGTATCCGCTTTTGAAGAAATAACAATAAGCACAATATTAGAAAGTCCTATTGAGGAAATTCTTTTAATCTCATCAAAAATTCTTTTCGTATTTTCTCTATTGTTAAGCACACAGTACACCTTAGATGAAGAACCTTTTTCATGCATCGACTGTGCAAATGATGAAGCAATTACGAATTCGGATACTGATGAGATTAGAGGAATATTAATACCTGGGGTCGTCTTTACATTAGGTAAATATTGAAGAAAAGAACCTAATCTCGCAAAATTACACAATTCTTCGCTCGGGAAAAACCCTTTTTCTGCCAAAACAGCATATAAAAGGGGCGTTAATTCCTCATCACTAATAAATATATAGTCTTCTAACTTAATAAAATCCAATTCATTTTTATGAAGATTAAATACATTCCAATATAGATATACAAATATATCAACATAGTTTTCATAGTTAGCTTTTGGGGATACTTCTATTCTCTCCAACATATCTTTATAATTATTCTTTATTTTTTCACCCATGGAATTCATTAACTGTTTTTTTTCTAAGTTCATATTTGCCTATCTCCAAATACAGCCATAAGGGCGATATTAAATGAGTTATATACATCTTGTGCATACTTGCTGTCATATAAATCGACCTTGCGTAAATCATGTAAACACGACAAAGACGGTATATGATGTTCATTACAGAAAGTTTCAACCTTAGGATCATACTCAGCCGCAATAATATTTACCCCATACATCCAAGAAAGCACTATAAAGTGGAACCTCATCCCAACCGCTAAAGATGCATTCATTGCCAAAGAAGCAAAATCATTCTTATCTTTAATAAGTACAATCTTTTTTACTTTAATTCTATCTTGTTCAGTATATTTTTTTATAATCTCGAAATCTTCCTGTGAAAAAGCGACTCCGATAATTTCTTTACCTACGCTATTTTTTACAACAAAATCTACAAGATCATGAGCCAATGATTCATATCCAGGACGAATATTGAATAAAACAGTATCACGGGCAGAAAAATTAATCGTGTTAACTGGGAAAGATAATACTAAATCAGGTGCAATAGAAACATTTGCCCCCCATTTACTTAAAAGACTATAAGATTTTACATCTCTTGCTACAACATTTATACATGACTTAAATGCATTTTTTGTAAAGTTACGCGAGACATTTCTCTTTAAAGGACCAACAGACTGCCCTACTGCCCATGGTTTTGCATGAGCTAGTTGTGCAAGTTTAATCATAAACCAATAGTACAATACAGACTTGATACTTGTAACATCCTGAAAAAGTCCGCCTCCACCTAAAAGAAAACTTTTGCTTTTAAGTAGTGTGTTGAAAATTCCTTTGACATTCCATCTGTTTATTGATTTAACGCCATATTTTTCTTCGGTTTCAGCTGGAGAATTAGATAAAATAACAATTTTTTCTTTAGATATCCCGCTCATTAGTAAGAGAGAAATTACAGCTTCAAGTAAAAGTTCATCTCCTAAATTACCAAAACCATAGTACCCTAATATTGCGATATCAAAAACCTTAGTCACGAGAAAAAAACTCCTGCGACTTGTACAACAGAGGTATGATGAAATAATTAAGAAGAGCAACAAGTAGGCAACCGATTATGAGGCCCAACCACCAACCATTAAAAACACGGGTTACACTTAAAATTATTTCTGTATGAAAGTGACAGAATGTATTTATAGCAGAACAGAAGGCTAAAGAAGTTGCAATTCTTAAAACTTCTCTATATCGAGCAAGATAATTCTTTCTAACTAAATACCAATAAATCACTAGCATAGGATAACCGACAACAAATTCTTTTGTACGAGGTCTAAGCGACATAACTCTTTCCATGAACTCCCTAAAGGCAAGCTCAACTGCTGGCACATTAGAAACATTATCACTACGTAAAGCCATTATAGCCAAAGCTAATAATGCAAATCCTAATAACATAAGCTCACTCCACAAAGCAGGGCGTGCAATTATTTCAGATATAGATTCAGGATGAATTCTTCGTTTAAAGTCGTGGAATAACAATAAGATAGGCGGCAACAGTAGCGTCAACTTAACACCTGAAAAAGGTGTTAATCTCAAAGCCGACATAGAAGTCCCGTAGAAAGATGCAATAGAAAGCCCACCAGCAACAATTATAAAAAGGCTTACAGTTGCACCTTTTACTCTATTTTCATGTGACTGTAGGGCATATATCGTGGCAATCGTAGCAACAAATGCGCCTGTAATTCCACCCGCTAGTCTAGAGACGATACCAACTTTGACTAATAGAATAGCAAGCAATAATGAAACGATAAGAACAGAAAAGAGTTGTCTAAATGAAGCACTTTCTTCTTCTTTTCCTCTATACTGAATAAGATAAGCCCATACAGAAAAAACCAAAGCAAGAGCAACTGCTACAGCTCCAAACAAGGTTGAATTCCAAAAGGGTAAAGGTTTAGGCCAAGCAAGATTATATCCACGATTTTCTACTTCTTTCTTTAAAAGTAGCGTGTCTTTTACAAAAGAAGCACTTCTATTCCCCATGTTTATATCGTATGGTCTAAGTAATACCATACGTATTGAACGTTCATGTACAGCTCTTATATATCTTTCTATAACCTGTATAGACGATATTTTCTTAGATAAAGTTTCATCTCTCGTAAGACTATGCAAAGAAATTATTCCGTTTTTCATAGAAGACATAAACTGTGAAACTCCAACCTGTTTAACGAATTCCACTTGTATAAAAACAATGGATTTTTCCTTTAAAAGATTAACTAAAGGTAATGTTTGTGGATATCCAGGCATAACCATACCAGAAGGTAAAACGGCAACAATATTATTGTATTCTTCAAATAAGTAACGCCAAGACGAAGCAGTCTCTTCTCCATTAGACAAGTGACATGCACCTGGTCTAAAGACAGTTTTAATATTGTTTTTTACGCAGAAATCGAGGGCATTAAAATCTGGCAATATTGCTGAGAATTTAAGTTGCTCAAGACTATCTGGCAAAACAAAGACTGTAAAGTTGCCTCTTTCAATAATATCTAAGTTTTTAAATTTTCTAGATAAAAATTGGGAAACTCTTTCCTTTAATTCGTTTTTACCTTTATTATCTATTACAATAACAGCTCTCTCCTCAGTTATTGGCAATTCCAACAAAGGGAACTGTGCTGACGAACCATATTTAATCGGTAGAGGATTAAAATCAGTAAGCTCCTCACCAGTGTATTCAGAGACAGCTACACCAGTAAAACCTATGTCACTTAATTTTTTCCAATAATCAGGCAATGTCATCTTTTTGTCTATGGACAGAGAAACAAAGTCCTTATAGTCAACTATAAAAGCCACATTTTTATTCTTTTGTTCATTAATATATCTTGGAACTACACCTATAGTTGCTAAAACAAATACAATAAAAAAGATTAGATATGTTAAATTTTTTTGTTTAAGCATTTCTTAAATTTCTCCTCCAATTATCGAAAAAAGAAAAACCAAGTTTTTCAAACATTTTTGCGACTTTGTTTATAGGCAATCCTACAACATTTGAGTAACACCCATCTATTTTTTCTACTAAGAGTGAGCCCTTACCTTGAACCGCATAGGCACCTGCTTTATCAAGACTCTCTCCTTGAGACACGTATGCTTCAATTTCTTTAGGACTCAATTTACAAAATGATACATCAGTTTGCTCATAATCGAGTAAAATCTGTTTACTTGGGCTAATTACAGCAACACCTGTCAAAACAGAATGAACTCTTCCCTGTAACATCTTTATCATTCTAAGAGCATCATCATAGTCAATAGGCTTCTCTAAAATATTATTATCGCAAACAACAACCGTATCTGCAGCCAAAATCCATTTTCCACAATTTCGCTGTGCTACATTTTCTGCCTTCACCTTTGCTAGTGACATCACAAAAGTATGAGGTGCTTCACCATACCAAGTATCTTCAGCAACATCAGAAGGACAAACTTCAAACTCAACACCTATTGTTTCTAGTAAATCTTTCCTTCTAGGACTTGCAGAAGCTAAAATTATTTTCTCGCCATCCATATTCCAAACATCCCAAATATTATAGTCATTAAGTTGATATTAACCTTAATAAAAAACGAAAAACTTAGCAATATCCAATCAATTTTTTTTACATCAAATGACCAATCTACAAAGTTGTAAAAATACCTTGAAACAATTGGGAAAGATTGAAGATATATACCTAGTGCTGTTCCTATCAACATACACAAAAATACAAATGAAATTCTTGTGATAGTTTTGTCTTTAATAGACATACTAGGACCAGCCTCCTATATATGTATAGACAAATACTGCGCAACCTATACATAAGCAATATAAACCAAATATCCACCATTTAGAGGAAATCACTATCTTTTTGAGTAAAAAAAGCGAAAACAATCCAGATAGGAAAGCTAGGAGAGCCCCCATGTACCATTGAGCTGGGAGAGATGATATGAATATAGTCCATCCACCAACTTCAAAAGCTTGTATTAATGTAGCACCTAATATAGCCGGGATAGAAAGTAAGAACGAAAATCTAAAGGCTTCCTCTTTGTTAAGTCCTGAAAGTAAACCTGATATAATTGTCATTCCAGAACGAGAAACTCCTGGTAAAACAGCGATACCTTGAGCAATTCCTATCAATAATCCGTCCTGTGCTCTTACTCTTCCCAATCCAATTTTAATTTTTGTACTAGAAATCAATACAATTCCTGTAAAGATTAAACCCAGCGATACCATTAGAGAATTCTGACTAGCAATTTCTGCAAATCCCTTCAAGAATATCCCTATGACTCCTGTTATTAGAGTTCCACAAATTACAGCCCAACCAACTCTCCACCCTGTACTTTTTCTATAGGTTGGTTTAAAAAGTCCAGAAAACCATTCTTTTAATAAGAGTACTATATCAGTAAAGAAGAAAACGAAAGTTGCTAATGTCGTTGCTACGTGTAACACCAAATCATACGAAAGTGGAGGAAGATCGATATTCAGAAAGATTTGCGCTAAAGCCAAGTGACCAGAGCTACTAACAGGTAAAAATTCTGTTACGCCTTGAATTAACCCTAAAAATAAGATGTTATTCATTACGCATCAACCTCCACTTCTGTTTTCTTTTTCTTAGAAGAAACTCCATTATTGTGCATTCTTTCAATATCAAAAGCAACCATTGCCAGGTTATTGGCATGGTCACCAACTCTTTCAAGATTACTAAGAATATCTATAAAGTTAACACCAGCTCCTGCCACACATGAACCAGCATTTAGTCTCTCAATATGTTTTGCTCTAAGATCCTTTTCCATTTTATCTACTTTCTTTTCTAATACGATAACTTCATTAGCATAATTGGGATTCTCTTCTTCCACAGCAGATATACTCTTTTTCAAAGAAAGAAGAACTGTATCAAACATTTCTTCGCACTCAGAAAGAGCTTGTGTAGAAAATTTTAGATTATTATCAGCAAGGAATTGAGAAACTTCAATTAAGTTTGTTGCGTGGTCTCCGATTCTTTCAACATCTCCTACAGCATTGGTACAAGAGTTAAGCAAAATAGACAAATCCTTTGACAGTCCAGTCTGCCCAAGTTCAGCAGTGTAGTGAATTATGTCTTTTGTTAGCTCATTTACATTATTTTCGGTTCTATAAACAGAATCAATTATTTTTTCGTTACCATTTACCAGGATATCTTTACATGATTCAATCATCCTTAAGGACATGTAACTGAGACGAATCAGTTCCATCTTTACAGCATCAACTGCTGCTGCAGGAGAAATGGCTATCAATGATGCATTTAAGTATTTTGCACCTAAAACTTCCTGATTTTCATCATCTGGTAAAATTTTCCTTATAAATTTAGAGTAGGGCAAAACAAAGGGAAGAAACATAAGTGCAACAACCACGTTAAAGATTGTATGGGCGTTAGCTACCTGTCTTGAGATATTATTTGAAGTCATAAGAATGAGATCTGTATAGAAAGGCAAGCACATAAAGAGAAGTAGGCTTCCTATAATCTTAATCATTACGTGGGAAAGAGCTGCTTGTTTTGCAGACCTATTTCCTCCTAGAGAAGCTATTACAGCCGTTATTGTCGTACCTATATTATCTCCAAATATTACCGCAATAGCTGTTTCTAAGGGGATAACACCTTGTGCTGCTACAGCCATTGTTAAACCTACAGTTGCAGAGCTAGATTGAACTAATAGTGTAATAGCAAGTCCGGAGAGAAAAGCTAAAAACAAGTGGTCTCCGAATGCAACCAATAGGTCGGGACGCTCTTTTAGAAAAGACATTGGGCCTTGCATCATTTCCATCCCGATAAATAAAAGGCCAAAACCAACGAGTCCTACACCTATCTGCTTATTCCTTTTCTTACGGCACAGAATACAAATTGCAGAGCCTACAACTGCACATAAATATGCAGCATCAGTTATCTTGAAAGCTATTAACTGAGCCGTTACTGTCGTACCAATATTCGCACCAAGTATTACACCTATTGCCTGAACTAACGTCATAAAGCCTGCATCAACAAAACTAACAACCATAACAGTTGTAGCACTACTACTCTGCAAAATACTAGTAACCACCGTACCAACAAGCAAACCTTTTATTGGCGTACTTGTAAGCGAACCGATTAATTTTCTTAATCTATCTCCGGCAATTGCTTGTAAGGCATCTCCCATAATTATAATTCCGTATACCAACACTGCGATACCTGCAAAGATCTGAACCACAGAACTAAAAGACATCAAGCGTTCCTCCTATCAACAATACATAACTCAAAATTAGCCAAAAATAGAATTTCTTGTTTTTATATAATTACGATTTTAATAGACGTCTAATTTGGTTATAAGCGGAACAATTGTTGGATAATTTCTTGTGGTCTTTCCAAAAACAGATCGAACCCTTTTTCGAATTTCTGTAGCCAACAATTCTTGTCTCGCACCTGGTGTCCTCGCAAATTGCTCAAGTGCCCCAATTACAGCCTTTTCCAACTCTATTAAATTGTTTTCATCTTCTGAAGAAAACACACTACCCCTTGTTTGTATTTGAACAGGTGACAACAAATTATATCTTGCATCTATTGTTAAAGATGCGACAACCAGACCGTTTTCAGACAATTCCTTTCTTTCTCGTAAAACACTGCTTTCAACGCCCCCTAAAGCGACTCCATCTATCAAAACAGCGCCAGACGGGACCCTTTCTGCAATAGTAGCACTCGTTTTCGACTTAAATCTTAGAACGTCACCATTCTGGAGGATAAAAACATTCTTAGGTACAACACCTAATTCTTTCGCAAGTTGTGCATGCCTAATTAAGTGTCTATATTCACCATGAATAGGAACAAAAAACTTAGGCTTTATAAGACTCAGCATCATCGTAAGTTCATCTCTTGAAGCGTGTCCTGATACATGAATTTTTTCTTCTCTTTCATATATCACTTCACAACCACAGGAAAAGAGCCTGTTAATTGTATGACTTACAAGCTTCTCATTACCTGGTATGGGTGTAGCAGAAATAATTACCAGATCTTTGTGTCTCAATTTAATTGTTCTGTGAGATTCTCTACTCATCATCACAAGACCAGAAAAAGGTTCTCCTTGACTTCCTGTAGTCAAAACGACAATCCTATTATCCTGCAATAGATCAGCTTCTTGTGGTGTTATTAACATTCCTTCTGGCACATCTACATACCCTAGTTTCTGTGCCAATTCCATATTAGCCAACATACTACGCCCGACAAGAACAATTTTTCTGTTAAACCGCGAAGCAACATTAACAACTTGCTGTGCCCTATGCAAATTACTTGCAAATGTAGCAATAATTATTCTTTTATCTTTATGAAGTCTAAAAAGCCTTTCAAAAGTTTGACCTACTGTCCTCTCTGAAGGTGTCATTCCACTTCGCTCAACATTTGTAGAATCAGACATCATGAGCAAAACGCCCTCTTTGGCTAATTCAGAAAAAACGCTAAAGTCAGTTGTAACGCCATCTATCGGTGTAAAGTCTAACTTAAAATCACCAGTATGGAGTATCACACCCAAAGGTGTTTTTATTGCTAGTGCAAAAGAATCAGGTATTGAGTGACAAACAGGGATAAAACGCACAACAAAACTGCCGGCTTCTACTTCCTCGCCTGCAGATATACACCTAAAATCAGGTTCATATATTATACTTGCATCCTGCATTTTATTTTCTATTAATCCCTTTGTTAACATTGAACAATAGACAGGAACACGTAATTTTGGTAAAAAGAACGGCAATGCACCAATATGGTCCTCGTGACCATGTGTAATAAAAATAGCTTTGATTTTCGATTTATTCTCAATAAGATATTCAATGTCTGGTATTACAAAATCAATTCCCAACATATCGTCTTCAGGGAATTTTAGTCCGCAATCGACAATAATAATATCGTCGTTGTATTTAAAAACATTTAAGTTTTTACCTATCTCCCCCATACCACCCAATGGTATAATACTGAGTTCTGAAGATGAGAATGGTTTCGTTTTACGTTTATATTTTTTTTTCTTCAATTCCACCATTAAACCAACCTCCTCCCAAGCTAATATAGTATCACCTAATAGACTACATATCCATACCTTTATTCAATTTTTATATGATATTCACAAAGATTTTTTTTTAACCTTAAAAAAGTTTTTTCTCAAATAACTTGACAATCGAATAAAATCATTTATAATCTTCTCTTGTCATGTTAATGATTTACAGGCAATATTGGGGTATGGTGCAACGGCAGCACGCCTGACTCTGGATCAGGTAATCTAGGTTCGAATCCTGGTACCCCAGCCATTTTTTATGGTCCCTTCGTCTAGGGGTCCAGGACGTCGGGTTCTCAGCCCGTTAACAGGGGTTCGAATCCCCTAGGGACTGCCATTTAAAATATTAAAAGAGAGCAAATAATTGCTCTCTTTTTTTGTATATTCTTATATATTTTTTAAGAAAATTCTTTGACCTGCGAAATGAATATTTTCTTTTGCAAACAGCTCTTTTATCTTCGTCCTAAATTCTCTCTCAACAACCCATTGTTTACCAGGTTCAGTCTTAATCTTAACAATAATATCAACTGAGTTCAAGGTTAATTCATTTATTGAATATACTTGTGGGTCATCCATTATGAAAGTATTAACCTCTTCTCTCATAGCTTTTACAATGTTTTTTACAATAGTATCTACTTTAGTAATATCTGTTTCATACGAAAGAGACATCTTGATTACAGCAAAAGCCCATTTTTTTGTAGAATTTTTTACCGTTTGAATTTGTCCATTAGGTATAAAGACAAGACTTCCGTTAGTGTCCCGTAGTTTCGTGGACCTCAGTGTAAAGCCCTCTACCTCACCTGAGTAATTGGCTATTTCAATCCAGTCACCAATATTGAATTGGTTTTCAACTAAAATTATTGCTCCATTTATATAGTCTTTAATTAAATTTTGTGCGGCAAAAGAAAGCCCTAAGCCAACCATCCCTACCCCAGCAAAAAAAGATTTTACACTTACACCTAAGGCCTCAAATAGCAGGGGAATCATAATTGTTGCCAACAAGACCCTAACTGTTTGAATAAGGAATAACCTCATAGTTGATAATCTTTTTATAATCTTTATGTTATCTTCAACAGCAAAACCAACATTTTCTTCCGCGAAAACAAATAATCTTTTTAACGATTTTGTGATAAATCTGTCTAAGATAAACCATAAGAACAATATAAATACTATAGAGATCAATGATTTTAAATCCTTAGCAGTCATAAGTGCTTCAAGTTTCTTTAAATACAGCAACAGCATACCTCCTATACAAAATACATTCTACTTCTTTTCTATTTCAAAGTTTAGCTCTCCGGCTTTTGATGAAACAGTTATTTTTGTTTCACCAGCTAGTTGCTCTCCGAGAATCATGTTGGATAAGTTATCTCCTATCATGCGTTCTACAGTTCTTCGCAATGGGCGCGCACCAAATTTAGGGTCATAACCATTCTTCAAAATTACATCAACTACGTCGTCCGTAATTTTCAACTCTACCCCACATGATAGAGCCCTCTCACTCATCTCCTTAAATAGCAAGAAAACAATCTTAGATAAATCTTCTTTTGCTAGGGGATTGAATACTAAAATGTTATCAATTCTATTTAAAAATTCAGGTTTGAATGCTCTATTCAGTTCAGCGAGAATTATTTCTTTTGTTCTTTTAACAACATTAAGATTCTGATCAGCTTCAAGTTCAAACCCAACGGCTTTGCCCTTATTTGCTTCTTTTACCCCTATGTTACTTGTCATTATAATTACACTATTTCTAAAATCAGTGACACGCCCTTGCCCATCTGTAAGTCTACCATCATCAAGTAATTGCAAAAGAATATTAATGACATCTGGATGAGCTTTTTCCATTTCGTCAAACAATATGACTGAATATGGTTTTCTTCTCACAGCTTCTGTTAATTTTCCGCCTTCTTCAAAACCGACATAACCAGGAGGAGCACCAATAAGCTTTGAAGCCTCGTGCTTTTCCATATATTCACTCATATCAACTCTTATCATCGCGTCATCTCGACCAAACAAGAAATTTGAAAGAGATTTAGCCAATTCTGTCTTTCCTACTCCTGTCGGACCTAAGAATAAAAAACTACCTACTGGTCGTTTAGGATCTTTCATTCCACTTCTAGTTCTTCTTATTGCTTTCGCTACTGCAATAACAGATTCTTCTTGACCTATAAGTCTTTGTGAAATTGTTTCTTCCATCTTTAGTAATCTTTTGCTTTCTTCTTCCGAAAGTTGAGTTACTGGTATTCCTGTTGACTCAGAAACAATAAAAGCTATGTCATCAAACGTAATGTTTGTCACTAACTTCTCTCTATCTTTAACCCAGTTTTCTCTTAATTCTGATATCGTCTCTATAAGTTTCTTTTCTTCATCTCTCAAATCAGCTGCTTTTTCAAATTCTTGCGATGAAACCGCAGAATTTTTTTCTTTTCTTATTTCAAGGACACTATGTTCAAGGTCTTTTATATCACTCGGAAGCTCCATCTTCTTTATTCTTGCTCTTGCCGATGCCTCATCTATAAGGTCAATGGCTTTATCAGGCAAAAATCTATCTGCAATATAGCGCTTTGAAAGTTTAGCCGCTGCATCAATAGCTTCATCTGTAATTGTAACCTTATGGTGCTTCTCATAATTACCTCTCAAACCTTTTAGCACAAGGATTGTATCCTCTATAGACGGCTCTTCAACCCTTACTGGCTGAAATCTGCGTTCAAAAGCTGCATCTTTTTCTACATATTTTCTGTATTCAAGTGTAGTTGTAGCACCAATTATTTGAATTTCTCCTCTGGATAAGCTCGGTTTCAAAATATTAGCTGCATCTATTGCACCTTCCGCACCACCAGCACCTATTAATGTGTGAATTTCATCAATAAATAATATAACCTTTTTATCGAGAATTAATTCTTTCACAAGGCGATGCATACGTTCTTCAAATTCACCCCTATATTTAGTTCCAGCAACCACTGTTGCAATATTAAGTTGCATAACTCTCATATCTTTTAAGATTTCAGGAACATCTCCTAAAATAATTTTCTGAGCTAGGCCTTCTACCACAGCAGTTTTCCCAACGCCAGGATCCCCTATTAGTATAGGATTATTTTTTGTACGACGCGACAGGATCTGAATTACCCTCTGTATTTCTTCAGCTCTTCCTACTACGGGGTCAAGTTCACCTCTACGTGCCATCTCCGAAAGATTGTTGGCTAGTTGGTCCAAAACAGGAGTTCTCGCCCTGTTCTTAGATACCTCTTCATGTCTATTCTTTTCAGTTTTTTTGGAAAAATCCTGAATACGTTCAATTATTGCGCCACCTATTAGTCCAGCCACTATTTTTCTAGTTTTACTCAAAGTTATTCCACGTGAGTTCAAAAATTGAGCTGCAATCCCATCCTCTTCCGCTAGAAGACCAAGAAGTATATGTTCTGTCCCTATGTAAGAAGCACCTAAGTTTTTTGCCTCTTCCATAGAATGCTCGATTGATCTCTTTGCTGCTGGAGAAGTTGGTATATCTATAATCATAGGGTCGATATTCTCATTATTCTGTGTTTGACATAAATTTTGAACATCTTTTCTTATTGACATAGCATCAAGTTCACAAGCAGCTAAGACCTGTGAGATAATTCCGTCTTTATCTTCAAGCAAAGCAAGTAATAAATGTTCTGTACCAACAGAATCAGCCTTAAGGCGCATGGCTTCATTCTGAGCAAAGCGTATAATTTTTTTACCTTGTTCCGTAAAGTCGTAGCGCATGATTACTCCTCTTCTGTTTTCAAGCTGATTTCATCGAGTTTTTTTATTCTATCTTTTATCTTTGCTGCTTCTTCATAATTCTCTTCAGAAACTGCCAATTCCATCATTCTTTCCAGTGATTCTCTTTCTGTCATAGGAACATTTAATTCACCAGTTTCATCTGTTTCATAGTCGCCCTGCTCTTCTAGAACTCTTCTAATATAGTCTTTAGATATCATTTCTCCGCAGTGAGGGCAAGGAATATTGTCAGGGAAAAAGTCTAATTCATTGTTTACTCCAGGAGCAATCATATCACGTAACATCTCTTGCAGCTGTGGTGGAATATTACTCATATCTAAAGACATTTTCATCATTTTTGATGCTTCTTCAGGAGGTAAAAATGCTTGTGCACACTCATGACAAAGGTGCTCTTCAAATCTCTTTCCACCTATCATTTTCACCAAGAAAACATCCGCTATATTTTTACCACATCTTTCACAAAACATTAACAAACACCTCTTATCCCAAGGCTAAACTAGTAAGCATTTTTGTAAGCAGCTCAGCCCTCATAATATCTCTCTTATATGGAGATATGTCATATATTGTTTTACCTTGATCCTCTTGATTTCTCAAAGCAACCTCTACAAGAAGTCTTTCTTTGGGAGTTATAAGTTCTCTATTCTGAAAGTTCACAAGCAATCTGCGAGCTTCTTGTTCTGTTATAGACAATCCAATTGCATCTGAGAAGTGCGAAACAACATCGTCACAATCTTTGAATGTAAGTCTCATTACTCTTATATATCCATGTCCTCCACGTTGACTTTCAACAAGAAAACCATTCTCAGGAGCAAAACGACTTCTTAATACATAATTTATCTGACTAGGCACACAACCAAACTGTTCAGCCAAATCTTTTCTTCTCAATGAGACAGTCTGCGCTTCACTTTCAGTAATTAAACTTGCAATGTAATCCTCAATTTCTTTTGTTATGCTTAATGACATTCAATACAGCTCCATTTCCAATACTTTATGGTACGATTATAATCAAATGGTCAAGATAAGTCAATAAATACACAAACAAAATAAGGGGCGTGCTAAGTAGCACACCCCTTATTAATATCAAATGCTTAATTACCTCTTTAAAGCTGTTATAACGTCCTGTGTTAAATCAATACCGCCGTAGTAAACAAGAACTTTATTTAATACGACTGTGATACCTTTTGCTTTAGCAACCTTAGAAATCGTTTCATTTACTTCTGTTAAAACAGGCTTCATTATCTTTGTTTCTTCATTACGCATCTCTAGCTGTAAATCCTGTACAATCTGGGCCTTCTTTTTGTCATCAGTTTCTTTGTCGAAATTTGCTTTGGCCTTATCTGCCTTAGTTTTACTCAAAGCTTCAAGCTGTTCTTGAGCTTTTTTAAACTTAGGAAATTCTCTTAAGATGGCTACATCATCTACATACCCAACCTTATCCTCTGCTGCAAAAGAACAAGATGCAAAAAACGCAACTAAAAATGTAACAAGAAGAAGTGTAATAATTTTTTTCATAAAAATACCTCCTAATTTTTTACTGCCTTTATACAAAAACGATTTTATAACGACTATCTTTTCTTGTCTATAGGTCTTTTTGTATTTAAACGTTCAAAACCTCTACGTTCAGATACTAAACAACGAGATCCATACCCTATAAGATCCTCTCTGTTAAGCTTTCTTAGTGCAACACGAACGGATTCAGCATTCTCTGGCATCCAATATTGCAATAGGGCTCTTTGAAGCTTTCTTTCCTCAAACGTTTTGGGGACATAAACACTTTCTCCGCTCATTGGGTCAATCCCAGTATGATACATACATGTAGAAATTGAACCTGGTGTTGGAGTAAAGTCCTGCACCTGTTCCGGTCTTATTCCAGTATCTCTTATATATTCTGCAAGCTCTAGAGCCTCTTTAAGCGTTGAACCTGGATGAGCTGACATAAAATACGGCACAAGGAATTGTTTCATTCCAATTTTTTCGTTCATTTTTCTATATTTTTCGATAAATTCACTTGTGACTTCTTTGGGTGCTTTTCTCATATATTTTAAAACATTTCTACTCACATGTTCAGGAGCAATCTTCAACTGTCCACTTATGTGATATTTACACAGTTCCTCTAAAAATTCATTCTTTTTATCAGCAAGAATATAATCATAGCGAAGACCAGAACGCACAAAGACTTTTTTGATACCCGGCATCTCTCTTAGTTTCCTCAGCAGGTTTATATAATCAGTGTGATCAACTTCAAGTTTACGGCACGGACTTGGATAGAGGCAGGATTTCCCAAGGCAAGCACCTCTTTTAAATTGTTCTTGACATGCTGGTTTTCTAAAATTTGCGGTGGGGCCTCCTACATCATGAATATAGCCCTTAAATCCAGGCATCTTTCTAATCCTTTTTGCTTCAGCAATAATTGAACCATGACTTCTACTCTGTATAATTCTACCTTGATGAGATACAAGAGCACAAAATGCACACTCACCAAAACATCCTCTATGAGAGGTAATACTCATTCCAACTTCTTCTAATGCCGGGATACCACCTTTTGAGTCATAATCAGGGTGCCATGCACGAGTATAAGGATATGAGTAAACCGAATCTATCTGTCCTTCTGTAAGAGGTTGCGAGGGCTGATTTTGAACAACGAACCATGCGCCTTGATCTTGAATAAGTTTTTTACCTCTATAAGGATCTTGCTCATTGTAATAAAGTTTAAAAGCTTTAGCAAAAGACTCTTTGCTTTGACTTACCTCATCAAATGAAGGAAGAAGTATTGCATCCTTTGCATCATCTATATTATGCGTTTTCCAACATACCCCCTCAACAGAGCGTAAGTCTTCTACTGACTGATTTTTTGAAAGTATTTCTGCTATTTTTATAACGGATCTCTCTGACATACCAAAAGAAAGTATGTCTGCTCTGCTATCAACCAATATTGAACGTCTTACACTGTCACTCCAGTAGTCATAGTGTGCCATACGCCTAAGGCTCGCTTCAATTCCACCTATTATAATAGGAACGTCCTTCCATAATTCCCTCACTCTATTACAGTAGACCATAGTGGCTCTATCAGGACGCAAGCCTGCCTGCCCTCCTGGTGAGTAATTATCTGAGCGTCTCTTTTTGCCTGATGCAGTATAATGAGAGAGCATTGAATCCAAATTACCTGCTGAAATCATTACACCCAAACGGGGACGCCCCATCTTTTTAAAATCTTCTGTACTTCTCCAGTCAGGCTGGGCGATAATTCCAACTTTGTATCCATGATGTTCTAAGCAACGTGATATTATCGCAGGCCCAAAACTTGGATGATCTACGTACGCATCACCAGAAATAAGAAGGAAATCTAATGAGTCCCATCCACGTAAAGACATATCTTCTTTTGATACTGGCAAAAAATCTTCTCTTTTTGCCAGTATCGTAACAATATTTTTGTTTTTAAATACCATAATCAACCGACCTCAGTCTATATATTTGATGAACTTTTAAATAATTTTTAAATAATTGTTCTATACATATAATACAATAAAAATGAAAATAAAGGATGAAAATAGAGATGTCAGAGACAATAACAATAAAAGATACATTGTTTGAGCTAAGAACGCACCCTCTCCGCAAAAATATCGCCGTAGGAATGACACTAGAAGGGAAATATTTTGTTTCTGCTCCATCATCCATATCAAAAGAACAAATTATAAATACCATTGAAGACAAGATAAGAGAAATAATCAAAGATCTAGAAGCAAAAACAGCAGGAAAATTGGAAAAACCCTATTCATACAGTGAGGGAGAGCTTTTCTTATTTAAAGGTATATATTATCCTCTTACATACGACAAAACTTCTACACACAAATTTATAAAATTTACTGGTAACGAATTTGTTCTTTCTGCAAAGACAAAGAATGATTTTCAATCACTTTTTGAAAATTTCTACACAAGAAAACTAAAAGAAGAACTTAACTCAATTTTACCTAAATGGTCAGAAATTACAGGAGTTACTCCTAATAAAATCAGCATAAAAAATGCAAAAAGACTTTGGGGTAGCTGTTCTTCAAAAAAAAACATCACCTTTTCAACAAGACTCGCTCTTGTTCCACAAAGACAAATGGAGTACGTTATAGTTCATGAACTCTGTCATATAAAGGAAATGAATCATTCAAAACTATTTTGGGAAGAAGTTGCAAAATACATACCTGATTACAAAGAACAGAGAAATGAATTAAAGCAACACACACACAAGTATAAATGGTGGTAACATATTATAATTAAATGAGTTGTTAGAGATTTTTGGAGGAAAATGAATGTCAATTTTAAACAAGTTAAACAATTTAATATTTAAGAAAAAAAAATATCCCAATAACTTTGTTTATTATATAGGTACAGGTGGTTCTCGCTTTAGTATGATGAAACAAGCAAGAAAAACTGGCGGGATATGGTTCTCATATGGTGGTACAAACGGCATAATAGATCCAGGTCCAGGATGTCTATACCACATTTGCAATGTATCTCCACCTTTAGATCTACATTCAATTGACACAATAATTTTAACTCATAAACACATAGACCACAGTACAGACATAAATGTAATTGCAGAAGCCATGACAAATGGTGGATTTGAAAAGAGAGGGACGGTCATTCTTCCAGATGATTGCCTAAATTCAGAAGACCCAACGTTGCTACATTACTCAAGAAGAAATATAAAAGAAATAATTACTCCTGTTGACAGAAAATTTATTAACTTAAACAACGGAGTAACAATTGAGCCCGTCGAGCTTTCACACCATGGGGTTCAATGCTATGGTTATATATTTAGGAAACAAGGTTTAAAAACTTGGGGAATTATAAGCGACACCCATTACTTAGAGTATCTAGGAGATAGATATAGTGACTGTGAATTTATCTCTATGAATATTACATTCACATCTAAAAGGGATAGGATGGATCACTTATCTATAGAGGAAGTTCCAGAAATTTTAAAGAAAATAAAATCTAAGCTAGTTGTATTAGTTCATCTAGGAATAAAGGCTCTAGAGAGCAAACCCGACATGCTTGTAAAAAAAATATGTACCACAACCACCAAAGTCATAATAGGAAAAGATGATATGTACATAAATTTAGACACACAAACAGCCTATATTCAAACTATAAACAAAATCGAAATTAGGGGATATAAACCTATCCCCTAAAATAAAGCTTAGCAAAAATTAAAAACAGAACAATCAAATTTACAAAAACAGAATAAATTTCCCTTGAAAAGGATGACTTTTTATCAAAAGGCCGTTCAATGCCTCGAATATCAGGAAAACCTTTGCGTGGGAATGGCAAGAGAGGAGGAACCTTCTCTTTATAAGAAACATACATTTCTCCAAACTTTGACGCAAGAAATTTTTCTTCTCCCGGAATAACAATACACACGTAAAGCAAAATAAAAGCACAAGTAAACGCAACTACCCAAACATACCCCAGCATTAGGGACAAACCTAAACCCATTATAAAATTAGAAGAGTAGAGCGGATTTCTAACCCACTTGTAAGGCCCCCATGTAATTAATTCGGGTGCTCCGATTGTTTCTGTCCTATACTCAGGAATATACCCTGCTGCCCAAAAACGTAAAAACTGACCAATTAAAACTAGGAAAAGTCCCAACAAAAACCTGGTAATTTCATAATCACAAGGAAAGAGCAATACACCTAGTGCGAATGCGCCCCAAAAGGCACCTCTACACTTAAAGGCTATTTGTTCTATTTTCTTTCGATTTATCATCAACTAACTTCGCACGCTCCTCACATAAGACTTCTTCAACATGTCCCCATCCAAACAATTTTATAGTTATCAATGTACCAAGCAACACACCAGAATATTCAGAAATTACTCTCCAGGCGATTGCCATTACACCAGCTAAATTCCATGGTACAAAAAGGGCAAATATAGCAGTAGCCCCGCCCTCTGCAGCACCGCTAGCTCCAGGGGTTGGCACAAAGTAGAGAAAAAAAAGAAAGAGCGACTCAGCAAGCAGACACTGCATAAACTCTACCTCAAATCCCATTGCCAAAATCAAACATGGCATAATAGACATATATACTAACAAATGTGCAATAGCAACAATGAAAGAAATGAAAAACCACTTCTTTCCAGAAGAAACAAATAGCCTTATGTTAATACTATAATTATCTACTTCTTTATTGACCCATCTTACTGCACATAGCAATTTTCTAGGCTTAATGATACCGAACTTCTGGAATTTAATTAAAAACCAACTTGTCCATCTCTTAATCCAATGTGGTCGTGTAAAGCTTATAACTAAAAGAGATACTATAAGAAATAAGAAAATACCGACATAACAGACAAATACTCTAAGTAAAAAATGTTGCTCTATAAATTCACGTTCCGTAATAAATGCAAAGGGGACGATAATACCCAAAATAAACAATATCTGTAATGTACGAACAAAAGTTATAGCTACAGATTTGCCAACCGCAACACCATTTTTGTACAACAAGTATATTTGAAATGGACCGCCACCGCTTTGCATTGGAGTTATAGCACAACCAAAGTAGTTAATCCAAACAACAGAAAGTGTCTTACGAAAAGAAAGATTTTCTCCTGCGACTTTCGACAGACATACAAATTTAAATGAATCCAAGCACCAAACAACAACAACCAAGAGAACAGACAACATTAAAAGAGAGCTGTCTGCGTTTTTTATAATTTGAAAAGTAGCCCCGTCTATACTAAAGAATAAAACAGAAACTATTGAGATCATTACAATCAAAATAAATAGAGAAAAACTTCTTCGTACGCTCAAGATTTGTCCTCCTAGTCAAAAGGGAGTAAAAACATATCTATAAAATATTTAGAGAAATAGTGAGAAAGATATTAACACACTTTTGTGTGCTTGTCTTATTCTTTGTTTCATCTCAATATGTTGTAAACATATCAAAAGTTAATGCCAAATATTCCTTTCTAAGAAAAATTCCTCCGGAATAAGAGCAAGTCCCTCTTCCCAAGCAATTGATGCAGCTTTTGTTCTATCTGAAATATCTAATTTTTTTAAAACATGACTCACATGATTCTTTATTGTTTTTTCTGAAAGGATTATTCTCTCTGCAATTTCTCTATTTGAACATCCTTTTGAAATCCAAAATAAGACTTCTCTTTCTCTCGGGGTAAGGTTTTCTAAAACGTCACAAACCGCTTCCGGTGTATAACCGCCCCTTAGCTCCTCTATTATATCACCACTAATATATCGTTCACCCTTAGCAACAGATTTCAATGCAGTAAAAAAACCATCTATACTCGTGTCATCTTTTATTACACCAACTGATTGCAAATCACCAAGAAATTTTAGCAATTCTGAATTTGCATTTCTTAAAATAAATAGAAAAGAAATATCTTTTCTTACTCTAACAATTTCGCGCACGACTTGAAACATAGTTATGTCCGGAAGTAAGCTTCCTAAAATTAGTAAGTTGGCTTGTTGTTCAAGAGCCATTTTTATAGCATTTACACCAGAACTAGCAACATAACATACGTCAAAAGTACCATTATCAGTTATAATCTTCTTGATAAGTTCAGCAAAGAGATGATTAGAGTCAGCGACTGCTATGCGATACTTTTTCAATATCAAATACCTCCATCTCGGATTGGTTAAACTATGTACAAAAGGAGGAATGTTCCCTGAAAGACTTTGAAGAAAAATACTCACTATCTAAAAAAATATCTCGCTATGTAGGTGAATCTATTAAAGATTATAACATGATACGCCACGAAGATAACATCTTAATTGGAATTTCAGGAGGAAAAGACAGCTTACTATTGTCTCTTGCTCTTGCAACTCTAAAAAAACGAAGCCCAATTAATTTTACACTAAACGGCTTCTTAGTAGACCAAACAGGTGGCACAATGCAAACTAATCTTTTGTCGGAATACATGAATGAGCTTGGGATCAATTTCTATATAGAAAACCACCCTACATATCAAATAATAGAAACCAGAGAAGAACGTTCACCTTGTGGCTTATGTGCAAATCTAAGAAGAGGAATACTTGCAAGTAAGGCCCAAGAATTAGGGTGCAATGTAATTGCCCTTGGGCATCATAAAGATGATGCAGCAGAAACAGTACTCTTAAACTTACTTTACGGAGGCAGATTTAAGTGCTACCATCCACACTTATATATGAGTAGGACAAAAATGAGAGTAATAAGGCCGTTACTTTATGTGGAAGAAAAAAAAATAATTATGGAAACAAAAAGATTAAATCTCCCTATTGTTAATTCTTGTTGCCCCTACGGAGATAAATCAAAAAGAAAATCCACTAAGGAATTACTTCAACATATAGAAAACGATGTTCCTGAAATCAAAAGCAATCTTCTACATGCACTAAAAAATTGTGAATATAACGATGTGTGGAAAGATGTATTATTAAATGGTGAACTGGAAAAATTGAAAGACATTAGCTAATTTGCAAATATATTTTCTAAAAACAATCTTTGTAAAAGATAGCAAAAATAAATAGAATAAAGATAGTAAATAAAAAACAACCACTTGGCTTTTGTTTCTTTTCCGCATAAACAATATCAGAGCTTTTTCTATCAATAAGTTTAATACCATTAAGTGCGGCATCTATTATGCAACCATATCTACCATTGTTAAATATGAATTTTTCAAGGGTTGCATCTGCGTACACTCCACAATCAATATTTTCTGTAAATTGTTTTGCTAGATTTTTATTTAAATAACCCAATGTATATTGTTTTATGTATAAACGGCAGTTGTATTTTCATAATACATATCATTGAGTCAACAATTTAATATAATTAAGTCTCCTTGCGTCAACTTTTTGCAAGTTCACGTAAAATATTTTAAGTATTTTACCCAGAGTTATTATTAATAAGTAACGCAAACAACTTTTATATACATTTATATTTCTCCCTTAATAAACATAAAAACATTGTTTTATAATTAAAAATTAAATTATAGAGAACAAAAAAGCACCCATAATATGGGTGCTTGAATTTTCTGGTGGAGACGCGGAGATTCGAACTCCGGTCCAACAGGGGCCGACCTAGGAGGCACTACGAGTGTAGTCTTTGATTTAAGTCTCAAAAGTTCATCTCCCAAAGACAGGATATGTCCTTTCCAGCTATCCCTGAAATCTCGAACCTTTTCCGGATTGCTCTGAAAAAGTCCCAGTCATCTAAGTGACGCTCTTCTAAAACCCGATGACAGAAGTTATAGAGAGCGCGCTACTTAATTAAGCAGCGAGTGCGTAATCGTTATTGACGATTATTGTTTTGGAGCCAGATTAACGAGGCTTCTCCATCCTCGACCCGCTCCTCCTGATCCTCCAACCTGCTGTCGAAACCATACGTCCCCAATATTTAGTTTCAAAGTATAAAAAATAGCTATTCTTCTCCGCGAGCTTTGACTCTCATTGCTCTCTCCATCTCACGGTTTGCATCTTTTTCTGCCGCACTGTCACGCTTATCGTGTAGTTGTTTCCCTTTTGCTATAGCCAACTCACATTTAGCCCATCGACTATTTTTGAGATATATCTTTAAAGGGATAAGTGTTAGCCCCTTTTCTCTCGTCTTTTCTAGAAGTCTTCTTATCTCCGATTTATGAACAAGAAGCTTTCGCGGACGAAGAGGTTCTTTGTTATAGTGAGTACCATGTTCATATGGCGATACATGCACATTATACAACCATAGTTCTCCGTTGTTAATTCCAGCATAGCCATCTTTCATGTTGGCTCTGCCCTCTCTTAGTGACTTTATTTCTGTACCAGAGAGAACTATGCCGGTCTCAAATGATTCAAGTATAAAGTATTCGTGTCTAGCTTTCCTATTTTGTGCAACAGTCTTGTCTTCCGGCATATAATCACCTCTTAATCACAGTATATCAAATTAAGCATCATTAGTCTCATTTTAATTCATATATTAAAGACAAAAAACCTTCGGCTATGCCGAAGGTTTTATTTTTCTTTTATGGTCGGGGCGAGAAGAGTTGAACTTCCGACCTCCTGGTCCCGAACCAGGCACGCTAACCAGACTGCGCTACGCCCCGACAAAAGCGTTTGCAATTATAGCATTTCCATAGAATATCGTCAATTACCAGCGGCTCTACGTAATCTATCAGCCACGGCCTCCCCTATGCCTTCTTTGGGTGGGACTTCTGCTATGATTATATCAATATCAAGCTTTTCTATGTCTCTTAATATACGGAATAACTCATGAGCATATTCTTCTATTGTTTTAAATATAATTTTAATATTAGGTTTTCCTGTTGGTTCGTTTAAGCCTAACCAAGCCCATCTTTTGCCCTCTGCTTTATTTAATGTTTCATAGCAATCCGAAATGACTAACGGTAATTTAGGAGCATAATGCCTATATCTTGTTCCGGGTGATCTTTTTATAGTATTTTTATCCATAGGTCTTTTGACTTTTAAAGATAATACTTTTTCAATTTCTTCTTCACTAATTCCACCAGGACGTAGCAATATCGGGTTTTCCCCTGTCATATCAATGACTGTTGACTCTAAACCAAGGTCCGTTTCTCCACCATCTAATATAATTTTTACATTTTCTCCTAAATCATTTTTTACGGTTTTTGCATCAGTTGGGCTTGGACGCCCACTTGTATTGGCACTAGGCGCTGCAATTGGAAGGTCTGATTCTTTTATTAGCTCCAGTGCAATTCTATTATTTGGCATTCTTACAGCAGCTGTATTCAATCCACCCTTTGTTATTGTCGGGATTATATCTTTTGATTCTAAAACTACTGATAATGGACCTGGCCAAAAATGTTCCATCAATTTTTTTGCATTATCATTGATGTGCACCAACTTTTCAACCATTTCAAGGCTTGAAACGTGGAGAATGAGCGGATTATCCGATGGACGTCCCTTTGCTTTATATATTTTTTCTACAGCTTCTGAGTTTAAAGCATTAGCCCCCAACCCATAGACAGTTTCTGTTGGAAATGCTACTAGGTTGCCGTTTTTAATTTCTTCTGCAGCTTTTTTAAAAAGTTCTTTTTCCTGTGCTGTTGTTTTTTTATATATTTTTTCAAGTCTTTTAGATAGTGCAGACATTATTTTAGATATACTCCATCCATAAAATTTTCCATAAAGTTGCGTCTAAATGTTGGGAACCTTTTTTCAATTATTGCCTGTCTAGCATCTTTCATAAGGTTTACAAGGAAATGAAGATTATGCCAACTGCATAATCTAGCAGATAGTATTTCTCCTGCAGTATAGAGGTGACGAATGTATGCACGTGTATAATTTTTACATACATAGCAATCACACGTAGGATCAATTGGTGTAAAGTCTCTCGCATAAATGAGATTTTTCACGTTCATTCTACCTTGCCTTGTAAGAACACAGCCGTTACGTCCGTTTCTCGTAGGAAGCACACAGTCAAACATATCTACTCCTCTTGTCACGCCTTCGATAAGATTTGTTGGGAAACCAACTCCCATTAGGTATCTAGGCTTGTTTTTAGGCATTTCTGGCAACAAAACATCGAGAATTCTATACATAGTATCATGGTCTTCACCTACAGAAAGTCCACCTATTCCGTAGCCCGGAAATCCAATTTCTTCTAATCGTTTTATACATTCTATCCTTTGTTTTTCAAACATTGAACCTTGCACTATTCCAAAAAGAGCTTGATTCTCTTTAAGAGGATAGTCTCTACATCTCTTTGCCCAACGTATTGTTCTTTCCATAGCATCTCTAGAATATTTTTCTGTTGTAGGCCACGACACACATTCATCAAAAGCCATTACGATGTCACTTCCGAGCTTTTTCTGAATTTCCATTGAATCTTCTGGTCTCATAAAATGTTTACTGCCATTTAAGTGAGATCTAAATTCTACCCCATCTTCTGAAATTTTACGCAAATCAGAGAGTGAAAATACCTGAAATCCGCCACTGTCTGTAAGAATCGGGTGGTTCCACCCCATAAATCTATGAAGCCCACCTGCTGCTTCTACTATATCAGCACCAGGCCTCATGTAGAGGTGATATGTGTTTCCTAATATTATTTGCGCTCCTAGAGTCTCCAATTCTGGAGGAGTCATCGTTTTTACAGTTGCTTGTGTTCCAACTGGCATAAATACAGGGGTTTCTATTTTTCCATGAGGAGTTATAAGTTCACCCGCTCTTGCACCTGTCTCTGGACATTCAGCTATTAGTTTATATTCAAACATGTTAGTCCTCCAGTTTAAAAATCGTGTTTACATTTCTGTGAATCTGAGAGACAAAATCTTCAAAGTTTTTCTCTTTTAGCATTGCAATAAGTTCATATACTTTTCTTACTCTACAAGGTTCGTTTGTTTTTCCTCTAAATCCTTGAGGTGCTAGATAAGGGCTGTCTGTTTCACAAAGTATTTTATCTAGTGGTACTTCTACCGCAATTTCACGTAGTCTTACATTTTTAGGATACGTGATAGGGCCAGCAAAAGATATAAAGAATCCCATGTCTAAAGCCTGTTCCATGTCAGCCATATCACCAGAGAAGCAGTGCACTACCCCGCCTATTTTTTCTGCTTCCATCTCTTTAAGAATTTTAAGAGTGTCTTTGTTTGCATTTCCTGTTTCTTTATCTTCTGCATCTCTTATGTGAAGAACTATTGGTTTATTTATTTCATGTGCAACTAATATTTGTTCTCTAAATATTTTCTCTTGTAGTTTTCTTGGCGAAATGTCATAAAAATAATCTAGACCTATCTCTCCAATAGCTACAACTTCTTCATTCATGGCTATTTTTCTTAACTCATCTAGATAATTTTCTTTTGTATCTTTTGCCTCATGAGGATGTACTCCAGCTAGAGAATATATTTTAGGGTCATGTTTATATTCTTTTGCTTTCGTAAGTGCCTCATAGCTACCTTTAATATCAGCTGAAGCAAATATTAATCTTTTTATATTTTCATTTAATGCATTTTGCAATATTACATTTAAGTTATCTTTATAGTATTCTTCGTTTATATGACAGTGAGTGTCTGTTAAATACATGTCCTTTGCCTTTCAAAATGGGGCGGGCTTTGCCCACCCCATTAAATTTTAACCTATTCTACTTCCTGCTGGTAAGGTGTCATCCATTACTGTTAGTAGAGAAATAACTTCTTTTGTTTTATCTGGGCTTTCTCCGCAGAGTAACATTCCGTTACTCTCAACACCTCTGAATTTTGCAGGTTTTAAGTTGCATATTACAGCAATTTTTTTCCCTATTAGTTCTTCAGGCTTATAAAACTCACGTATACTTGATACGATTTTTCTCTTTTCATATCCTAAATCTAGGCTTAAGTGGTAGAGCCTGTCAGCTTTTGGCACACACTCTACATTTTCAACAAGAGCAACTCTTATTTCTATTTTATTGAAGTCTGAAATTTCTATCGTTTCCTCATGTTCACCATAGTCATATAAGGATTTTGGGTCAGCTTTAGCCTTTTTAACAAGGTCTCTTTCTTCTTTTTCTTTCTTCCACTTCTCGAGGTCAATTCTCGGGAAAAGTATATCTGTTTTTTTTACTGTTACAGGTTTATCAATTTTGTTCCATTTCCACGCAGCACGGGTTCCGTCAAATGGCATCCCATCCAGTCCAAGCTGTGACCAAATTTTTGATGCAGTTTCAGGCATATAGGGAGCTAATAAAACAGCAGAGAGACGTAGCGATTCCCAAAGGGTTCTAAGTACAGCATCAAGTCTTTCCGTTTCTCCCTCTTTACCCAATTTCCATGGCTGAGTTTCATCAATATATTTATTGTTTCTGCTTATAAAAGCCCATAGAGATTTAAGTGCGTCATCAAAAGCAAATCTATCAAGACAGGAAGTCATTTCTAAGACAGTATTGTTTGCCATTGTTTCTATCTCTTTTTCAAGTTCGGTAGCATTGTAGGTCATAGGCAATTTACTATCTCTATATTTGTCTATCATTTGTAGACTGCGAGATAGTAAGTTTCCAAGGTCGTTTGCCAAGTCAGAGTTGCTTCTTTGTACTAGTGCTTGCTCAGAGAAGTCTCCATCATGTCCAAATGGTACTTCTCTTAGTATGAAATAGCGAAACACATCTACTCCATACAAATCTGTCATTTCAAACGGGTCTACAACATTCCCTTTTGATTTTGACATCTTTTCACCTTCTCTTGTCCACCAACCATGAGCAAATACTTTTACTGGTGGATTTATTCCAAGAGCAAGTAACATAGCAGGCCATATTACACAGTGAAATCTAATAATGTCTTTTCCTACAAGGTGTCTTACTGACGGCCAATATTTTTCCCATTTGCCATTTTCATTAGGATAGTCCATAGCAGATAAGTAGTTGATTAGCGCATCAAACCAAACATAAATTACATGTTTGCTATCATTTGGTAGAGGAATACCCCATTTTAGTGTTGTCCTAGATATAGATTGATCCCTAAGTCCACTTTTAATAAAACTAACAATTTCGTTATATCTGGATTTAGGTAAAATTGCATCCTGATTTTCTTCATAGTATTTCAAAAGTGGTTCAGCGTATTTTGATAGACGGAAAAAGTATGTTTCTTCCGTCATTTTTGTTAGAGCCCTGTGACAGTCTGGACAGGTATTACCTTCGCCCATCTGTGCTTCTGGAACATAGGTTTCACATGGTACGCAGTACCATCCTTCGTATTCGCCTTTGTATACATCACCATTTTCAATCAGCTTAGAAAAGACTTTCTGGACAACTTTTTCATGTCTTTCATCTGTTGTTCGGATAAAATCATCGTTTGTTACATTGAGTGTCTTCCATAAAGATTGAAAGTTCTGCACAACTTCATCACATAACTCTTTTGGTGTGATGCCTCTCGCCTCTGCTGAAGTTTGGATTTTCTGACCATGTTCATCTGTTCCAGTAAGAAACCATGTGTCGTCATTTCCAGATCTGTGCCAACGTGCAAGTACATCAGCCGCAACAGTTGTGTATGCGTGCCCAATATGCGGGACATCGTTTACATAGTAGATGGGTGTTGTTATATAAAATTTTTCCTTTTCCATTTATTAAACCTCCTCGGTATCGTTGTTTAAAACATACCGTTTTATTCTATTCCGTTGAATACAATACTTTATCGAAAGAAAGTTTGCAAGATTTTTTGTACTTTCGCCTTCTGCTATCATTCTATCTGCTTCTTTTTGCCATGTTGAATCTTCTATTTCATCGGATTCTTTATTGCCTTCCACTAGGCAAACAAATTCACCTCTAATTTTTTCTTCGTTTAAGGTTTCTTCATAAGTACAGAGTGTACCTTCTATTGTTTCTTGATGTATTTTGCTTATTTCTCTTACTAACACAGCATTTCTATCTCCTAATATATTACCCATAAATTCAAGCTCTTTTTTTAATCTATGAGGAGATATATAGAAAACGAGAGTATCTTTTATTTTCTTTACTTCTTCTAGTCTCTTTCTTTTTTCTTCACTCTTGCCTTTTAGAAATCCAACAAACATAAAAGAATCCATGTTTAATCCAGATAATAAAAGTGCCGGCAACATTGCGTTAGCACCTGGAAGAACGTCATAAGGAAGTTTCCTTTTTATAGCTACTTGTATTACCTTACCGCCAGGGTCAGAGAGTCCAGGTGTCCCTGCATCAGATACTAGGGCAACAGTTTCTCCTCTTTCAACCATGTCCATAAGTTCTTCCGCTCGCTCTATTTCATTATGCTCATGACATGATATAAGAGGTTTTTTTATGTCGTAGTGGTTTAGAAGTTTCAGTGTATGTCTTGTATCTTCACAAGCTATTATGTCTGCATCTCTTAGCACCTGCAGACCTCTTAGTGTCATGTCATCAAGGTTACCAACTGGAGTTGGTACTATAATAAGTGGCATTTATTTTACCTCAATTCTATATGCGCTAAGCAATTCTTCTGTTTCTTCACCATTTTTGTCCAATATAAACAACGGTGGTTCTACTTTTATTCCATGTCCCGAAGCTTTAATTGCTTCTATAAGTACTACAGAAGCAAGTTCATCACGCTTTGGATATACAGCTTTCATTCTTTTTGGTGCAATATTGTATTTTGAAAGCAACATAAAAAGTTCACCCAATCTGTTTGATCTTATTACAATATTGAGATAGCCTTTGTTGTTGAGCAGATATTTTGATGCACATATTATTTCTTCTAATGAACATTCTATACCATGCATTGCCGTAGCAAGTTCCCTTGAAGGACTTTGTTTACTTGTCCACGGTTCATTATATGGAGGGTTTACGACTATTCTGTCAAATGACTGTGATTCCCATTTCTTTTTATAGTCCTTTATGTTCATAGTAAAAAATTCTGTTAGTTCATCAAGTTCGTTTATTGTAGCATTCTCTTTTGCTAGCTCAATTAAGTGAGGCTGAATGTCTATCCCAACCATGTTGTAACCTCTTTTTGCCAGTATTAGAGATATTGCTCCATGTGCACATCCTATTTCAAGTATTTTTTCTTTGCTTCTAGGTTTTGTATACGAAGCAAGCAGTATCGTGTCAATGTTTACACGCGGACCTTTTTTAGAGTCTGGTTGTTTTATATTTAGAATCCCGTTTAAGAGTTTTTCTGTAGACTCTGACATTATGCAAAGTCCTCTGCCTTTACTCCTATTATCTGTGACAAACTAGGCTCAGCAAGGGTTACACCATATAAGACATCTGCTCTTTCCATTGTCGCTCTTCTGTGTGTAATTGCAAGTATCTGCCTATTTTTAGCATATTCTTTTGCAATTTCGGCAAATCTTCTTAGGTTTACTTCGTCTAGTGCAGCATCAACTTCATCTAATACTGCAAGAGGACAGTCTGCGACTTCCATAGAAGCAAATAACATTGATATTGCTGCGAGAGACTGTTCACCACCTGAAAGTTGTTTTATGCTTTGAGGGTGTTTCCCTGGTGGTCGAGCAATTACGTCTACACCTGTATCCCATATTGTTTCTCCATCTGTCATTTTGAGATACGCTTCTCCACCACCAAATAATCTTTGGAAGAGGAAACAGAAACGTTTACCAACCTCATCAAGTGCATTTATGAATATGTCATGGGCTTGTCTGTCAGCATCAGATATTAGTTTTTCCAGTTCTGCAGCACTTGAAGTAACATCATCTAAGTTTTCACCTAGGAATGATATTCTGTCTCTCAAGTTTTGGTCTTCAGATAGGACACCCATGTCAACTTCTCCAAATACTTTTATTTTTCTATCTTCTTCTCGTATTTTTCTTCTTAGTTCTTCAATGTCGACATCATCAGGTAAGGCCTCTTTGCCAGGATAGGGATATTGTTCTTCCCATGTGTCTTTTAGGACAGCAAATTCTCTTTCTAGTTCAGACTTTTTGCTCTCTGTCTGGGTAAGCTGTTCCGATACTTTTTTCAGCGCCATTTCTGCTAGTGTTCCACGCCTTTTTACATATTGATGTCTCTTTTCAAACAGAGAGTAACCAGTTACAAGATTTTCCATTTCTAGGGTCAATTCTTGACGTCTTTTGTGGATTTCTAGGCAAGATTTGCCTACTCTTGAAAGATTTGCTCTGCTTTCTATGCAGGTTTCATCGAGTTCAGAGTTCTCTATTTCTAAATTAGAAATTTTCCTTTTCTCAGAGCTTACTTCATTACTTATACGTTCCATAATTGCAAGTTGTGAACTCATTTTCTCTGCGTAAACAGCAACTTCAGCCCTAAGTTTTTCTCTCTCTTCTATAATTTGCAAGTCATCTTCGATGTCAGTTTCCTTGTTCCATTTCTCTTCAAGTTCATCCATAGCAACAAGTGTTTTCTGCCATTTAGAACTTTCTTCCCTTATTGAATCAATAATCCTTTCTCGTTCGCCCTGCATTCTTTTTTGTTCTTTTTTAAATGATTCTTTTCTATCTATTAGGACTGCAATTTGGCCATCAAGATCACGTATATCTTTGACATAGTCTTCTTTTTCTTCGGCAAGTTTAATTTCTTCCTTTTCTGCTTGCTCAAATAGTTTTACGAGTTTTTTTGCATTTATTTCAGAAATTTCTGCTTCTTTTTCTAGTTTTGAAAGTTGAGCTTTCATTTCTAAGACTTTGCCTGTCTTTTGTGATTTACCTCCAGAAACAGTTCCACCAGGTTGGAAGACGTCACCTTCCATGGTTACTATAGGGTCTCTAAATCCTTTGCGGACTAATTCTTGACCTACAGCATAGTTTTCAACTATAAGTAGGTCTCCCATTATCTGTTGTATGGCAGGCAACCAGTGATTTTCTATTTGAATAAGGTCTATACCCCAACCAATAATTCCTTTTGATGGTAGTGGAAATGATTTATTGGGGAAGCGAGGACGACATCTTTCAAGGGGTAAAAATGTAGCTCGTCCTGCACTGTTTAATTTTAATTGTTCTATACAGCGTCCAGCTTCTTCTATGTTTTCTACAAGTAGCTGAAATTGTTTTGCTCCTAGATATCCTTCAAGAGCTGTAGATAGTTTTAGATCGCTAGTGAATACATCAATAACAGCTCTCGGTGCTGCGTCTAATCTATTTAGCTTTACTGCTGATAAAAGATGTAATACAGGTCTAGGATATAGATTATCCTGTATAGATTCTGAAATTTCGTTATATTTCGATTTTGCTTGAGATGCTTCTCTTTTTGCTCTTTGTAAATCACCAGCTAAATTTTGGACGTTAGCATATAGTTCTGAGTGTTTTTTTGCTAGTAGTTCTTGTTCCATTAAAAGCTTGTCTCTTAATTTTTCAGTATCATTTATTTCTATATCAAAGTTGTTAGATGGGTCTTCTTGTTTTTCTTTTTTGTCTCTTATTTCCAGCAAATCTTTACCTAGAAATGAGAGTTTTGCCTTAATTTTCTGCAATTCTGCTTCTAGTTGTCCCTTTTCTGCATTCCATTTTTCTCTAGTTTCTTTTTCTGCTTCCAAACGATCATTGTATTCTTGCCATTTTTTTTCTACTTCTCGTAGTGCTTTTTCTGACTCATCTATTTTTTCTTTTATTTCTGTACTTTCGTTTAGAGAAAATTCTTGTTCTTTTAATAATAAGTTAAGTTTGTCTTTTGCTTCTCTTAAATCTTCTGTATTTTGGAGAAGGCGTGAGTTGGAAGTCCTAAGCATTGCAGCTGAGGAATAACCAGATTTTATAAGTGAGTCATATCTATTTTTATTTTGCTCAAGTTCCCATGTTTGTTGTTGACGGATTTGGGCGGATTTTGCAAGTTCTGTTTCTAGTGTAAGGTTCATTTTGTCCCAAGCATTTTTGAAGAAAACAACACCTTTATGCTCTGTATAAAATTGAGCCATTTTTTCATCTAACATTTTTATATTTTCTTCAACTTTTGCATAACGTAACCAATAGAGGAGTTTTCTCTCTTCTTCTATATTATCAAGTATTTCTCTTAATTGCGCAGCCTTTTTAACAACCGGTGCTATTTCATCTCTTCTCATAGATAGTTCTGCCATGAGATTTCTAAGTTTTTCGTGTTCTGCTCTTACAATGTCAAGTCTAGCCGATACTTCTTGTCTGTTTTTTCTATAGAGATCTATTCCAAAAAGAGTTTCCAGTTTCATTCTTCTAGCAGCAGGAGTTTGATTTATTACTTCTGTTACTTCCCCTTGCCCAATAAATGCAAATCTGTCTCCCTCAAGTTTCCAGTCTCTTTTTATTAAGTCGAGTTCTGTTAATGTTTTTTTCGCACCATCAACAAAAACAGATGTAGCACCATCAGGTAAGCTAACTTTACGTTTTATTGTGCAGGACTTAGCGTCATCTCTTAGATACATAGAAACTTCAGCCTCTTTAGAAGAAGGCACACTCACAGACCCCTGGAAGAGCAGATCGCTCTGACGGGATATTCTAAGACGACCCGCGTTACTGTCTCCTAGTGACCACCTTAGCGCATCTAATAGGTTGCTTTTCCCGCTACCGTTAGGTCCTACTATAGCTGTAAATCCGGAAGACAACGTAAAATCGTGTGTTCCTCCAAAACTTTTAAATCCCTTAAGCTGAAACCGCTCTATGTACAACTGCCCAGCCCTCTCTTTTTTGAAGTATTGTTATTCTTTGCTCTACTTGTGCTAAACCGCCTTGTATTTCAAGACGATATTTTCCCCACGAAAAATCAGGACATCCTCTTATAAAGATTGTTCTTTCAAACTCTTCTTCCCAAAGGGTAAGAAAGGTATCCGCTATATATTCTGCTACAGTAGGGTGCGCTTCAACCAAGAGTGCTTCACATTTTGATGCTGTTACTATTTTTCTAATAAATCTCTTAATGTGCATTGAGACACTTTCTTCCTTGGTTACTACGCCTAAGCCACTACAGAAGGGGCATCCACGTGTCATAAGTGATCTAATGTCGTTTCTTGCTCTTTTCCTCGTTATTTCTACAAGTCCAAGCCCTGTTACACCGTAAACTCTAGCTTTACATCTATCTGTTTTAAATAATTCTTGCAATTGAGCAACCAAGCTACTGTTGTTTTCTTCTGTATCCATGTCTATGAAATCAACTACCACGATTCCACCAAGTGCTCTAAGATGAAGTTGTCTTACTATTTCTACGGCAGCTTCCATATTTGTTTTCAGAACAGTGTCATTCAAACTTTTAGAACCAACAAACTTTCCTGTATTAACATCTATTACTGTTAACGCTTCTGTTTGGTCGATTACTAAATATGCGCCAGATGATAGCCATACCTTTCTTTCTTGAAGTTCTAACAATTGATTTTCTATGTTATATACATCAAAAACAGGCATTTTGCCCCTATGATAGTTTACTTCTATTTCTTTGTCCTCAAAATTTTTCTTTACGAAGGCTTCAATGTTTTCCTTGTCTTCTTGTGTATCTACTACAATTTCATCAATGTCTTCATTTAATTCGTCTCTTAAAATTTTTTCAAGAAGTCCTAAATCCCTGTGAACTAAACATGGGGCCGGGTTTACTTCGGCATTGCGCTGTATTTCATCCCATTCCGCTACTAGTTCATTTATATCTTCAAGCAAACTTTCTCTATCACATGATTCTGCAACTGTCCTTATTATTATTCCAAAACCTTCAGGACGAATTTCTTTTGCTAGAGCTCGTAGTTTGTTCCTTGTTTCTTCATCTTCTATTCTTTTTGAGACACCTGTTTCTTTGCCATTCGGTATTAGTACAAGGTCTCTTCCTGCAAGAGAGATTCGTGGCGAAACTCTAGCCCCTTTTCCCTTTCTTGCATTTTTTACTATCTGAACAAGCATTTCCATACCAGGTTTTACATCTATGTTATATGGAACATCATCAAGGTACAAGAATCCATTCCTGCCATCTCCTAGATTTAAAAAAGCAGAATTCATTCCCTGTAGCACACTGTCAACTCGAGCTTTATATATTTCACCTGTTCTTTGATGTTCTAACATTCTCTCGACAAAAAAATCGTATAACTTCCCTCTTTCGTCAAGTATTGCTATTCTTATCTCTTCAGGGTCAATAAGGTTAGCAACTATTTTTTTACTAGATCCGTATACCATTTTTTCTTCCCCCAGAGTCATTAAAGCTCTATAATGTCTTGTTTTATCTCGTCCCAAAAACCGACTTTATCTCTTGTAAATCTTAAATCCGACCAACCTGAACACTTTTCTTTTTCAACTAATGTTCTCACAAAATATGACGGCGTATTCTTTTCTAGATTAGCAATTTTTATTGTTATTTTGCCATCCTCTAGCTTTGATGCATACAATGTACCATTTATTTTTATTGCTTCTTCTAGTATGTTTAGTGTCTCTTCGTCTAAATCTAAATTAACAGATACAATAGTGTAGACAGCCCCGTTTATTGACTTTGCAAGTGCAGGCCCATCTACTTCATATGTTCTTAATATTTTTATTCCTTCAGGAAGGTACATATTCCATTTATCCATAGAAGTTTCATCCCATTCATTGAACCAAAAATCAGCAACTTCAGAATGTCCTTCTACCCCTATTGAGAGTGCAGGACCAAGGCTCATCCTTGGGTGAGGAGAGAATCCTTGTGTAAATTCCTGTGAGAGTTCTGCTCTTCTTGCTGCACGAGAAAATACTGTTGGCAAGTCCATATGATTTACAAAAACAATCCATCCTAATTTTTCATATATTACCCTTATTCTAGGCATTGTTGCACCCCTTTACCGTGGTTTTATTCTGCCAACCACAGGCATTACAGCCATTTCTGCAGTCATGTGTGTTTTCAGCAGCAAATGCTTTTTCTCTTTCTCTAAGAAGAAATTCTTTTGATACTCCTGAGTCTATTATGTCCCATGGCAGTTCTTCATTTATATCTCTTGCACGCACATATTTGTCTGGATTAATTTCTAAATCAGAAAAGACTTCCATCCATCTATCAAAGTTGAAGTGTTCTGTCCAACCGTCAAAACGTTCTCCTCTTCTCCATGCCTCTTCAACTACATCTGCTAGCATAGAGTCCCCACGAGCAAAGACACCTTCAAGGTATGTCTGTTCCGGTTCATGATATGAGAGAGAGACTTTTTTACTTTTTATACTATTTTTTACCCAACGACCACGCTCTTTGAGTGAAGCTCTATCAAGCTGAGCCTCCCACTGGAACGGCGTGTGTGCTTTAGGCACAAAGCCTGCAAGAGATACGTTGACATCTCCACGTTTTTTGTTTTTCTTTGCTATGTGAACAGCGGTATTGCATATATCAACTATTCCAGCAAGGTCTTCTTCAGTTTCTGTTGGGAGACCCATCATAAAGTATAGTTTTACTCTATCCCAACCTTGCGAGAATGTGGCTTCTAGTGCTTTTTCTATGTCTTCTTCAGTTACACCTTTATTAATTACATTTCTTAGCCTTTGTGTACCAGCTTCTGGAGCAAAGGTAAGCCCGCCTTTACGTATAGTCTGTAGTTCTGCGGCCATAGCAACAGAGAAAGCATCTACTCGTAAGCTAGGTAGGCTAAGTTTTATCTGGTCTGTTTTAAGTAGAGGTTCTAACATTTCAAAAGCTTCATTTAATTGAGTCCAGTCACAAGTTGCGAGAGAGAGAAGTCCTACTTCTTCCCACCCTGTTTTTTTTAAAAGAGTTTCAATCTGGTCTACGACTGATTTAGCACTTCTTTCTCTAATAGGTCTGTCTATTATTCCTGCCTGGCAAAAACGACAACCTCTTGTGCACCCCTTAAATACTTGAACAGCTACTCTATCATGGACTATTCCAGTATTTGGGACAATCATATTGGTATGGTAGAAGGTATTGTCAAGATCCTCGGCAATTCTACGTTTGATAGGGTAATCCTGTTTTACTGATGGTACGTATATGCCTTTAATTTTTGATATTGCAGTTAATTTCTCAAGTCTTGTTTTCCCCTTATATTCCTTTATTGTGGAGAGAAGCTCGGGAATTAATACCTCTCCATCACCTATACAGAAAGCATCAAAAAAGGGAACAACAGGTGCAGGAGAAAGAGCACCTTGTCCACCACCAATTACAAGAGGATCATTTTCTCCCCTGTTTTCGGCTCTAAATGGAATATTTCCTAAGCTCAATATGGTAAGTATGTTTGTGTATGACAATTCATACTGTAATGTTATTCCTAAAACATCAAACTCTGATATGGGTCTCTTGCTTTCTAAGGCCCACAATGGCGTATTAGTTTTTTTCAGAGCTTCTTCCATATCTGGCCAAGGGGTATAGACTCTTTCTGCATCAGCATAGTCTAAGTTTTTTGTTAAGTTATAGAGAATCTGATATCCTAGGTAGCTCATTCCTACCTCATAAAGGTCTGGGAAAGCATAGCAAATTCTTACTAAGTCCCCTTCTTTCACAGGGCCACTTCCCCATTCCCCACCTATGTAGCGAGACGGACGTTTTACTGTAGATAATATAGAACGTCTAGGATCCATCGTAAAATTCATTGACACCTTAATTCCTCCCGAATACTGTTACCACGGAACCGTAAGCAACAACATTTCTAAATTTTAAATGGATTATCTTCCATGTAATTTCAACTTAATTTAAAATCTCATTTTACTGTCTGCGATTATTACACTTTGTATAAGTGCAAGTCCAATTAAAACAGCTAGAAGAGAGCTTCCCCCATAACTAAAGAGTGGTAAGGGCAATCCTGTTACAGGAGCAAGCCCCATGCTCATCGCTATACTTTCTGTTACTTGAAACCAAATCCATGCCGTTATTGCAGAAACAAGAATTTTTGCTTTTTTATCTCTCGTATCAAAAGCTGCTTTAAACATTCTTGAAATAAGAATCATAAAGAGAATTAGAACTAAAATACTTCCAATAAATCCAAACTCTTCAGCGAAAACACTAAAGATGAAGTCAGTATGAGGTTCTGGCAAAAAATGCAAACGTCCCTGTGTCCCGTTTAGAAATCCCTTGCCAATAAAACCACCTGAGCCAACAGCAATTCTTGATTGTATTACATTATATCCTGCACCTTGTGGATCTACCGTTGGATCAATAAATACAAGCAATCTAAGTCTTTGATATGGTTTAAGTACAAACCAAAGAACCGGTAGCATAGAAAATGCCATTGTTATCATAGCTGCTAATATTTTTGAAGGAGCACCTGCAACAATTAGGACAACAAAAAACATAAAAGCATATACTAGACAACTTCCAAGATCGGGTTGAAGAAGAATTAGGAGCAGAATTATCCCCACAAACGAACATTCAATTATTACGATTTTCAATGTAGATGGGGGCAATTTTACACAGAGGTACGAGAGGGACATAGCAAATATTACTTTCCCTATTTCAGAGGGTTGAAATCTTAATATTCCAAAGTTAAACCAACTCTGCGCACCTTTCGACGTATGACCAAGTATCAATAATAATATAAACATTACTACCAATGCCACAAAAAGTGGAATTGTAAATTCTAAAATCTTTTCATAACCTATTTTTAAGATAGCAATATAAAAAATTATACTCATTGCTCCCCACATAAGCTGTTTAACTGCAAATGTTGAGATCATAAAATAGCTTTCTGTGACATGACTAGCACTATGAATTGCCAATACTCCTAGGAAGAACAACACAAGAGTAACAACCAGCATCTGGTAGTCTAGATATCTGCGTATTTCATTCCATGTGTTACTTGTGTTCTTTTCCATTATTTATTATCTGGTTCGCCTGTGTAAATTTTTAAGGGGAATACTTGCAATCAAAGCCACTGAGGAATTTTCTTTGTTTAGTTCTATTTCAATCCCATTATCATCTATTTCTAGATATTTTTTTATTGTAGCAATCATCTCTATTCTAAGAGCATTAAGTATTTCGGGAGATATGTCGTTTCTGTCATGAATGAGAACTAGTTGCAGACGCTCTTTTGCAATATTACTGCTTTTTTCATTGTTAAATATTTTTGCTAAAAAGTTAAACATGGCTCTCCCTACTTTCTACCAAATAATTTGGCAAATAATCCCTTTTCTTCTGTCAAATCCAATAAAGGGACTGTTTCACCCTCTATTCTTTTCGCTATATTTCTATATGCTTTTGCAGCTTTTGATGTACCGTTTAATGATATGGGTTCTCCCCTGTTTGATGATGTCACGATTGATTCATCATCCGGGATTACACCAAGAAGATCTATTGATAAAATGTCTATTACATCTTGAACATCAAGCATTTCACCTTTTTTCACCATTTCAGGTCTGATTCTGTTGATTATTAAATTTATGGTTTTCTTTTCCATTGATTCAAGAAGACCTATTATTCTGTCTGCGTCACGCACAGCAGAGACTTCTGGCGTAACGACTACAATCCCCTCGTCTGCACCTATAGCAGAGTTACGGAAACCTGATTCTATACCTGCCGGACTGTCTATAAGTACAAAGTCAAAGTCCTCTCTCAAAGATTCACAGAGAGAGAGCATTTGTTCAGGTGATATCGCGTCCTTTGTCCTTGATTGAGCTGTGGGTAATAAAAAGAGATTTTCTGTCTTTTTATCTTTTATCAGTGCTTGGTTTAGTCTACAGTTACCTTCAACTACATCAATCAATGTATATACTATTCTATTTTCTAATCCCATTATTACATCTAAATTGCGTAGACCTACGTCACCATCTATAGCAAGTACTTTGTATCCGTCTGTTGCTAATGACGTCGCAATGTTTGCCGTTGTTGTCGTCTTTCCAACTCCACCTTTTCCTGATGTAATAACTATTATTCTGCAATCCATCACATAATTCCCCCTAAATTATCGGCCAGTTAGCCACAAGGACATCTTCTGCCGAATTCAATGATATGACTACTGGTTTTCTCCAAAATTCTGAGTTTTTGTCTATCCATCCAGCTTTTGAACCAATTCTTACTTGTCCAGATTCAAGCGAGCGAACAAAGATTTTTTTTGTGTTATCACCGTCACAACCCGCATGTATTATTCCCTGTAATTTCCCCAGAACTGTGATATTACCTTTTGCAATTATATCTGCACCCATGTGAACATGACCTAATACAACTACGTCTCCATCATGTTCTATCTTCTGTCCACCTCTCAGGTTTCCTGCATGTATATAGCTTTCTTTTTGTAGATTTTGGTCTGTATCATTTGAGAACAGCGAAAATCTATTTCGGATATCTTTCTGTTTTTGAGCTTCTTTTATTTCTGTCTCAAGCCCAAGTGCATTTAATTTTTGTTTTGTTTCCTCGTCCTTACATATCCAAGCTATTATGTTGCAGTTGGATGGCTCAACAAATGACTTCCATATTTTTGCTATGAGTGACGGAGAAAAAATTCTGTTGTTCATCTCCATTATTACCCCATTACCATCTAACAAATTTTGGGCATTTTCAACAATTTCTAGAAAGTTGTCAATCATTTGTCTTTCACTTATGTCATCAGGAACGATGCATTTTAGTAGACCTGCTTTATAACCTTTTAGCTGAATCATGATTACACCTCTTAGTTCTCCTGCTTTTCTTTAGGTTGAGACTGTTCTTTATATTTTTCTCCCGTTACTAAATACCTAAGCATTTTACCAACCATAGGCCCCGTTACGGAAGACCCTGCCTTACCTGCTTCCGCAATAGCGACAACAACATATTGAGGATTGTCCACTGGAGCGTATCCTACAAACCATGCGTGGTCATCACCATGTGCGTTTTGAGCTGTACCTGTTTTACCAGCAAGCTTCACTCCATAGAGATTAGCACGACGTCCTGTACCAACAGATGTAACAGCTTCTAAACCTTTTTTTACAATGGATACTACTTTCGGGTCTACATCCAAAATTTCATAAGTCGGCTCTATCCCTTTGTTTAACCTAGGGGTATATAATTTCCCTCCGTTTGCAACAGCACCGTAGGCTCTCAGTACTTGTAAGGGAGTAAGAAGGAGATACCCCTGACCAATAGAATAGTTTACTGTGTCTCCACCATACCAACTTTCTTTTAGTCTCTGTTTCTTCCATTTCGGGCCAGCTATAGTCCCTGCTATTTCACCGGGAATATCTATGCCAGTTTTTCTACCTACTCCATATTTATCTGCAGTTTTTATAAGTTTATCTATACCTAACTTGTTTGCAGTTTGGTAAAAAAATACGTCACAGGAATCTTTTAATGCAGTTACAACATTTTCTGTCCCGTGTCCACTTCTTTTCCAACACCTAAATTTTCTGTTTCCAAGCTCATATACTCCGGGACAAAATACTGTATTTCTCTCAGTTATTGTATTATTCTCAAGCCCGCATGTTGCAGTGATTAGCTTAAAGGTCGATGCAGGAGGATAACCACCAGATATAGCCCTGTTCATCATAGGACGTTCAAGTCTGTCTGATAACACTAACCATTCTTTCTTAGATATACCCCATGTCATTGGATTAGGATCATAGCTTGGAGAAGAATACAAACATCTTACCCCCCCAGTTCTAACATCCATTGCAATGATTGTGCCCCTAAAAGGAGTTATTAATTCTGCAGCATAGCGTTGTGCTGTTAGGTCTATTTCAAGGTCTATGTCTTTTCCTCGCCTAGGTTGTATACTTTCCACAGCACGAAGTCTGCGTCCTCTTGAGTCAACTTCTATGACTCTTTCCCCAGCATATCCATGTAGATCTTTTTCGTAGTTAGCTTCTATTCCGTTCTTACCTATGTCGTCTCCGCCACGATATCTTTCTTTGTCAACATTTTCTAATTCATCTTTTGTTATCTCAGATACGTACCCTACTACGTGCGTAGTATATTCTGCCGCAGGATATGTTCTTCTCCATATCGGTGTTACTAATAAATTTTCATCAAAGTCCCTATCCATTGTTAGGTTTGCAACTTGGGAAAATGTTAGGTTTGTCGCAAGTGTTACAGATCTATATGGTGCAGAATATTGTTTTTCTATTTTTTCTTTTATTATCTCTTCCGTCATTGGAATTCCGTTACGTTGAAGTAACATTGATATTTTACGTGTAATTTCTTCGTTGTAAAGATTTAACGGATATGATTCTATATTAAAGACTCTAACATTCAAAGCCAGCGGAGCTCCGTATGTATCTTTTATAATACCCCTTTGCGGGACACTTCTTATTATTCGAAGCCTATTATTTGACGCTAGTTTGACATATTCATTTCCCTTTAATATTTGAAAATATATAAGTCCCAAAGACAACAAAACAAGGGTAATGATTGCTACGTTTCGTAACATCATCACCTTGTATTCCATATCTAAGTTGTTGAGACTTATTTTTTTATACATAATCTTCGTATACTTTTTTATAGAGATATGTTAAAAACGTTATAACGGGGACAACAAGAAGTAACTGAGTAAGAACAAGTCTCAGCGCAACTTGACTTGGAATTGTCCAAAATATGAAGTTTGCGCCAGTAGTTAATACTTGTGCAAAAAACAATAAAAAAGCAAAAAGTGGGTAATTTCTCCCTTGTGCAGGAACTCTTTTCCAGTATAGCGGTATAAAAAATACGACAAAAACATTTAGAAGTGCAGTTAGTCCTACTAGGTTCGTCCATCTTAAGTCCCACATTAAACCACCCAGAAACGCAATCCAAATTATTTTTTTATGTTTCTCGTCATTCAAAGTCGGTGAAAGTACAGCAGAAAGAAGTAATAGCATAAAAACATCAGGAACTAGAGAGAATCCCATCATAAGTACCTGTGTTATATCTTGAACAAGCCACACCAAAAGGTAGAACAATTACATTTCCCCCCTCGGTGTATATACTTCCACACCATATATTTGTGTCATGTGTGCTCCCGCACTTATCCTTACAACTTGGAAGTCATCTTCATTTTTGTCATTACCTAATACTGTACCAACAGGAAGACTTGGTGGTATTTGATCATTCATTAGCGATGTGGAAACTCCCATCCCTTTTGTTATTCTTCTGTCTAAGGGTAGGTATACCAATTTTAAATTACCTTTGTCATCTCCTGTTAAAATGCATAAATCCCTTGTCTCATTTACAGCAACTGGGAGTAAAAATGACGCTGAGGTTATAAGCTGTACCCATGAATAGTCTTCACCTGTTTGAATTACTTTTCCAACTAGAGATCCATTTGCGGTAACGGCACTTCCTGGAAGTACACCGTCTTTTTCTCCTTTATCAATTCTTATTTCACGCCACCAACCTTCAGGGTGCCTCAATGTTACGGAAGCATATATATAGTTTTCCCTTGGTGCTGGTATTTTTATGTTGTTCTTGGTTATCATTTCTAAAAGCATTCGGTTTTCTATTTCAAGTTTTTTTACTCTCTCGTTTAGTGTTTCTCTTTCTAAAATCCAGTTTTCACTAAAGTGAATGAAATTCCTAAGCTTCAGCACAGGAAGTTCAGGATAATATAGTGCCTTGTTTATTATATTTGTTACAAATCTATATGTGTTGTCCATAGATATCACAGAAAACAGCAACAAACTCCCTAATACCAATGCTGTTATACAATGGAATAGGGGGGTTGAAGTGTCTCTTAATATACTACGCATCTAAAAGATGTCCTCTCTAAAGATGTTTTGTGCAACTATCTATCACGTCTCTCTATTGTTATCGAATCTTTAGATTTTTCAACAGGGTTTTCAAGGATTTTTCCAAGCCCTTCTGCTACGGATGTCAGTGGCTGTTCTGCAATGTGAACCGGAACATTTAGAGTGTCTGATAGTCTTATGTTTAAGCCTCTGAGTAATGCTGTCCCACCAGTAACAACTATTCCCTCGTCAAGGATATCTCTTACGAGTTCTGGAGGAGTCTGTTCTATTGTGGTTCGAATCAAATCTTCTATTTGAATAATGTAGGAATCTATTGCATCTCTTACTTCTTCTGACGAAATTTTTATTACTTTTGGCAAACCATCTACCAAGTCTCTGCCCTTTACATCAATGCTTAATTCTTGTTCTAGAACAAGTACACTTCCTATTGCCATTTTTATCTCTTCTGCCGTGCTTTCACCTATAGCAAGAGTGTGATTTTGTCTCATCATATTTATAATTGCTTCATCTAGTGCATTTCCTGCAACCCTTATTGCATTATTTATTACTATTCCACCAAGGGAAATTACAGCAACCTCACATGTTCCACCGCCAATGTTTACAACCATACATCCTCGTGGTTCATATACTGGCATACCAAGTCCTACTGCTGCTGCAAATGGTTCTTCTACAACAAAAGCCTCTTTTGCTCCTGCTGCCAACGTGACTTCTACAACAGCTCTCTTTTCAACTTCTGTTACACTTGCAGGGACACAGACAGCGACCCTAGGAGCAGAAAATAAGCTTGAGCCTTCAATCGCAGCTTTCATGTAATGTCTTATCATGTGTTCTGTCATTTCAAAATCTGCAATTACTCCATATGAAAGTGGATTAATTGTCGATATACCACATGGTGTTCTCCCTACCATTTTTCTCGCTTCTTTACCAAAAGCAATAATCTCTTTATTACCTTTTCTACCTAGGTTTCTTACTGCTAATACTGATGGTTCATTTATCACTACACCTTGAGACTTAAGATATATAACAGTATTTTGTGTTCCTATATCTATTCCTATTTCGTTGTTTAAAAAACTTGTTCTAAATTTGAACACATCTACACCAACTTCCACAAAATTTATTTTTTAGTATTTACTTTTTATATTTTTACCACTTTGCCTTTGGCTAGGATACAATGAGCCTTTAGTTTTATTCCCAAGAGTTTCAATGCACCTTCAACATGCTCAGTAAGGACAATGTCTTCTCTGCTTGGGAAGTCTGCTCCATTTGGATGATTGTGCAATAACATTATAGAATAGGCATTCAAACGCACTGCTTTTCTAAAAAAAACAGGAAGATCCATATGTGCTCCTGATAAACCACCATAGGAAATTTTATCTGTATAGATAACTTTTTCTTTTATATCAAGAAATAACGCAAATATAAATTCTCTTTCTTCAAATTGAGTCTCTACCGCAATTTTTTCTACAGCCAGTTGCCAATCTTCTCTATCTAAAGAGTTGATTAAAGAAATTCTTCTTCCCAATTCGAAAACTGCCGCCATCATTGTAGCTTTAGACTCTTTTATACCACGTTCTTGCATAAGTTCTTGTGGAGTAGCTTTACACAGCCCCTCTAAACCGCCGAACGTGGAGAGCAACTTTGAAGAAAACTCAAGTACGTTAGACTCTATAGTTCCTGTTCTCAAAATAATTGCTAAGAGTTCTGTGTCTGTCAAACACTCAGGGCCATTTTTCAGCAATTTTTCTCTCGGCATATCGTCTTTAGGAAACATTTTATTCTGGCCAATATGGATTATGTTGCTTTTCTGATCCTATCGTTGTTTCTGGCCCATGGCCTGGTAATACCTTCAATTTATCATTAAAATCTTTAAGTTTCTTCAGCGAATCTAGGAGTTGTTGTTCATTTCCTCCTGGTAAGTCACTTCTTCCTATCGAACGAGCAAAGAGGGTATCACCAGATACTAAAATCTCTTCGTCTCCCTCTGTAATGAGCAGGCAAATTCCTCCTGCTGTATGACCTGGAGTGTGAATAACTTTTATTGAAAGAGCTCCTACCGTCAAAGTATCACCATCATTTAGTTCTCTGTCGGGAGCAGAAAGCTCAATTGAGTTTCCTATAAGTGATGATAGATTTTTAGAGGGATTTACAAGCAAAAGTGCATCTTCATAGTGTATAGCGACACCATATTCAGAGAGATTTTTGAGTTCTGCAATTCCACCTATGTGGTCACAATGCCCATGTGTGAGTACAATCCAGTGAACATGTATATCATTATCACATATATATGATTCCACCTCTTCTGCAGGGGCACTTGGGTCTACAATTATACCGTTACCTTTTGAATCAGAGATAACATAACAATTCGTCCACAATGAACCCAGCGCAAATCTTTTAATCTTCATTAACATCACTCCTTCGTATCTATCATTAACGTAACAGGACCATCATTGTTAAGTTCTACATTCATGTGAGTTTGAAATCGACCAGTTTGTACCTTTATTCCTGTCCTTATTACTTGTTGTGTAAAGCGCTCGTACATTTCTTCTGCATATTTTGCATCCGCTGCACCGGTAAAAGATGGACGTCTGCCTTTTTTACAACTTCCACAAAGTGTAAATTGTGAAACTATAAGCATTTTCCCCTGTTCATCAAGTAGAGATTTGTTCATCTTACCATCTTTATCCTCAAATATTCTCAGATTAATTAGTTTATCTACAAGCCAAGTTATATCACTATCTGTATCATCTGGTGTCACGCCAAGAAAAACACAAAGCCCTTTATCTATTTCCCCTACGACAATACCTTCTACTATTACTTTTGCTGTCAAAACTCTCTGAAGCAGTGCTTTCAAAAAATTACCCCCTGATTACTTCTATAATTCCAGATACTGTGTTTAACCTAGCAACGACTCTATACAGGTGTTCTAAGTCTTTTACCTTTATTTCGGCAATAACTCTAGTTCTAGAATTATTAACTACTTTTGCTTTGATACTGGTAATAAGAGCATCCATAGCAGTTATAGCCTGAACAACATCACTAAACAATGTTGCTTTGTCAACACCCTCTATTTTTAACCTCGCAGTATAGCGTGATTTTGCCGACTTGTTTCCCCATGATACGTTTATTTTCTTGGATGATTCAGCATTACGTAAATTCTGACAATCTGCTCTGTGGACAGATATTCCATGTACTTGAGTAACTCTTCCTGTTATTGAGTCACCTGGTACTGGATAGCAACACTGTGCTATTGAGACAAGGACTCCATTAGCACCCTCAACTATAATCTCTGCCTCAGACTCTTTTCTCTGCTGAACAGGAGGTTTGTCAGGAATCTGGTCTACTATAGATTTATTCTGTTGTATATTGTTTAATCTAGATAGCACATTTGAAGCCGTATGGTTTCCTGTTCCTACAGAGACAATTAAGTCTTCTGTATTTAAGTAACCCATTTCTCGAGCAATATGGCTTATCTGTGAAGATAATGTAGTCAAAGGATTTTCCATCTCTGGATTTCTACGAAGTGCTTCTTTCTCTAGAAGTTCTTTCCCTCTTTTAATTTTATCTTCACGTTCTTGTCTATCTTGTTGTCTAAACCATGCTTTAATTTTCTGTTTCGTCCTAGAAGACTTAGCGATTTTAATCCAGTCTCGTGAAGGCTTTGCTTGGGGTGATGTTAACACTCTTACAATATCTCCATTATGTAAGACTTGGTCCATTGGAGCTATTATACCGTTTACCATAGCTCCTACACATTTATTACCTACTTCTGTGTGTATCGCATAGGCAAAGTCTATAGGAATTGATCCATTCGGAATTGAGATTACTTCACCCTTTGGTGTAAAAACAAATACATCAGATGAAAGGACATCCGTCTTTAGGTTGTCCAAGAATAAGGACCCTTTGCTCTCTCCCTCTTCGGGTGTGTCCGGCACACCTTCTTCTATTGCCTGTCTTATCCATGTAAGACCTTTATCTAGGTTATTTATCTTTGAAGAACCGCCCTCTTTATAGTTCCAGTGAGCAGCAATACCATATTCAGCAAGAGAGTTCATCTCTTGTGTCCTTATCTGGACCTCGAGAGGCTCTCCTGAAGGGCCAACAACTGTAGTATGTAGTGATTGATACATATTACTTTTAGGGTTTGCTATATAATCATCAAATTGTCCTGGGATAGGTTTCCATATAGTATGAACAAGCCCAAGGATTTGATAACATTCCTCTAAAGAATCAACAACTACTCTTAAAGCAAGTAGGTCATATAATTGCTCCAAAGAAAGGTGTTTTCTCTTCATCTTTTCATATATGCTGTAAAAGTGCTTCGGACGTCCTTTTATTGAAGCATGTAGACCTAACTCTGTTACACGCTCAGATAAGATATCCATAGCATCTTTGATTATCATTTCTCGTTCTGGTAATTTTTTTCTTACTCTACGCTTTATATCATAATACATTTCAGGGTCAAGTATTCTAAAAGATAAATCTTCTAAGTCTCTCTTGACCTGATATATTCCGAGTCTGTGGGCAAGTGGTGCATAGATTTCTAGGGTTTCGTGTGCAATTCGTACTTGTTTTTCTCGTCTGTGAGAGGAAATTGTCCTCATGTTGTGAAGTCTATCTGCTAGTTTTATTAAAACGACTCTTATATCTTTAGCCATAACAACAAACATTTTACGTAAATTTTCCGCTTGGTAATCTTCAACAGATTTAAAGGGCAATTTACCAAGTTTCGTAACACCATCTACAAGAGTAAGAACACTTTCACCATATTTCTGAACTATAGTAGCCTCTTCAACAGGTGTATCTTCTAGGACATCGTGCAAAAGCGCGGCAATTATAGTTTCTTTGTCCATCTGCATTCTAGCAAGAATAGCCGCAACACTTACGGTATGAATTACATATGGTTCACCTGTATATCTTCTCTGCTCGCAGTGACATTCGGAAGCAAAAACAAAAGCTTCTCCTATTGACTTCATGTCTTCTTTTGACAAGTAAGAGGCAGATTTTTCCCATAAGTCCTGCCAAGCAAGTCTTAAACTTGGGACTCTTTGATCTGTTGCAATGCGTCCCCAGTAACCTTCCATAAGTGACTTAAGCTCACCTCTAGTTACACAGCATGAGCTATTTTTTGAAATCTCTGAAAGGTGTGCCACTCTTACATTTGTTGTAATATTTTCAATTCCATCACTGTTCACAGATTGCACCATCCTAAATACTATTCGACTATCATTTTATCCAGTACAAATTGCAAAGAAGTAAAGTTTCGCCAAGTCTCAAAACGTGGAGTGTAAGCCCAACCTAGCAAATCTTGTCTGTCAGAAATCATTTCTGCAGCACCAAAACCAAGTAACTCAGCATTACCTGTTTCTATTTTTACATGTCTTCCAGTTTTACCCAAAGGCAAAATAGAGACATTTCCGTCATAATCAAAATACATTTGCGGCTTAGGGTTATCAAGTCCAAAAGGACCTAACATCTCTGCTTCTTGCCATGAATCTAAATTCAAGTCAGTTGGATTCCAATATAAAAGAGACTCTTTCTCTCCAACCACCGTTACTTTTGAAAGAGCTTCTTCCATTTTTGTACGTAATAGGCGCCAATTATCCATTTTTACACTAAAGCCTGCAGCAAGCTTATGTCCACCCCAAGTAAGCAAAAGAGAATCTAATCCTTTAAGTATTTCTACAGCATTTCCACCATTTGGCATTCTTAGAGTACCTCTCATAACTTCACCATTTGCTGCAACTAATGCTACAGGAGTATTTTTAGAAAAACAAACTCTGCTTGCAACACTGCTAAGTACACCAGCAGACCATTCCTCATTCATTAAAACAAACTGAAAACCATCAGATGAACCTTTCTCTACTTGAGAAAGAATCTTTGAGGAAAGCTCCTTACGTTTTTTATTTAAAAAAATAATTTTATCTACATATTCTGATACATTTTCACAAGGAAAAAGAATTTTTACAGCTAAATCTGCTAAATAAAGCCTGCCGGTCGCATTCAAACATGGTATCACTTTCATAGCAAGGTCTTCTGTATTTACATAGTTTGAAACAATACCAAGTTTTTCCATTAAGACAAAAAGTCCAGGACGAGGTGCAGTCCTTAATATTTTCAGTCCTTCTTTAACAAGAGCACGATTTAAAGGAGAAGACATTGCCACACAGTCAGCAATAGTTGCCAATGCGACTAAATCTAAACACTTGTAAAGCTCTTCTTCTGAAATTATAGATGATTTTAATGCCCAACACCAAATTACCCCTGTAGCACAGAGCTTTTTAGAAAAAAAGTCACCCTGTAACTGGGGGTTTATCATTGTATCGCAAGGGGCTGGTTCAGCCTCAATTAAGTGATGATCAAATATTATGACTGGTACACCCTGCTCTTTTAGTAAAGCTACTTCTTCTACATCTTGAGAACCACAGTCAACAACAATAACTAAATCACATTTCCTCTGCGAAATAGTGGAGATAATGTCCATATGCAAGCCATATCCCTGTCTAAATCTATGAGGGATAAAATAACGAACATTTGCTTTCTTGGCAAGGCAAATATTAACTGCAATTGTAGTTGAAGATATACCATCAACGTCGTAATCACCATAGACAACTACATTTGAGGACTCATTCAAATTTGAAACAAGACGAACCGCTTCTTGGTTGGTTTCTCCTAGATTAAGGTTGTCAAGTAAATTAGTTAAATTCGGATTTAACCAGTTGCTTACCAAGCTGTCAGCTGAATCTAAATCAACACCACGTATTTCAAGCAAAGATGCTTGTAAAAAGCTACAGTCAAATTTCGAAGAAATTTCTCTTGCTAAAGTAGATGGCTCTATAATATTAAAATCGTCTTTGGAACAGCGTGAAACCAATTTTATTCAGCCATCGTGTTTGTGTTTGTATTTTCATCTACAGTAGGTTCAGATGAAGCATTTTCTGCCCCAGTAGCAGATTTAAGTAGTACTATTGTTTCAAGCAATTTTTTATTTTCATTTTCGAGATTAGTTACTTTTTCTTCTACCTTTTTGATTTTATCTTTTTGATTATTTTTTACCTCAACTATTGAGAAAATTGAGAATACCCACATAATTGCAGCCCCAGCAGAAAAGACAAACACTTCCCAAACTCCTTGAGGAAATATTTTTTCAAAAATGAGAAATTTTACTGTTACATCTCCGATATTCTGAAAAGCAAAAAGGGCAGAAAGAAACATCGTTACTGTAATGGCTAATATATAACTTTTCATCGTATTCCTCCTAGCATTAGGATAATTGTATATCTACACTATTATACATAATAATTGCAGATTTATACAGTCTTAAGCACAAAAAAAGAGGGGCAAAATGCCCCTCTTCAAAAATTACATATCTTAATACTTTGGTGAACGAACGTACCACTCCGTTACAACAGAGCTTGCAATGTAAATAGAGCTATATGTTCCAACGAAAATTCCAACAAGGAAAGCAAAAGCAAAATTGCTTATTACTTCTCCGCCAAAGATAAACATAGCTATTACAGGAAGTAATGTTGTAATTGAGGTATTTACTGTCCTAGAAAGTGTCTGGTTTATTGAGATGTCTACAAGTTCAACAATCCCCTGTGATTTTACACCTTTCCAGTTTTCACGTACACGGTCGAGAACAACTATCGTATCATTCAAAGAATAACCAACAATTGTAAGAATTGCAGCGATAAAAGCGACGGAAACTTCTCTTCCAGTTAGTGCATACACACCAAGCATGATAATTGAGTCGTGTACAAGGGAGAGGACAGCTGCAACTCCGAATCTAAACTTAAATCTAAATGCCATGTAAAGGAGAATACCTGAAAGAGCAAGAGCCAGGGAAATTAAGGCCTGTCCTCTAAGTTCTTTTCCAACTACAGGGCCAACTTTATCTATCTTTAGAACTGTTACTTTTCCAAAATCCTTTTTAAGTGTATCAAGTACGACCCTGCGAACTTCTTCACTCTGTTCTTGACAACGAATAAGAATTTCATTGCCGTCAAATGCCTGAATTACAGCTTGTCCTTGACCTACAGAGCTTAAACTTTTACGTACGTCTACTACTTGAACTTCTTTATCAAATTTAACATGAAGGACAAGTCCCCCTGTGAAGTCTACGCTCAAATTCAAACCTTTTGTAAAGAGAAGACCCAAGGAAAGAAAAACAGAGAGAAGACTGAAAACAATCCACATTTTTCTATATTTCATAAAACTTATGTGAAGTTTCGATGCATCAAAAGTAGCCATTTCTAAAAACCTCCTATAGGGTTATATTCTTACGGTATGATAACAATACCCCAAGAAGAGTTCTCGTAACAATTACATTACAGAAAACTGCTGAAATTACACCAACACTAAGAGTTACAGCAAATCCTCTGATAGGACCACTTCCGAAATAGAACAATACCGCTGCAGCAATAAGTGTTGTAATGTTTGAGTCAAGAATTACAACTAAAGCCTTTTTAAATCCTGCATCTAAAGCTGCTAGTAATGATTTCCCAGAACGGAATTCTTCCTTCATTCTTTCATAAATAAGAATATTACCATCAACAGCCATACCGATTGTAAGGATGATACCACCGATACCAGGAAGTGTAAGTGTAGACTTCAAGAAAATTAGTGCTGCAATTACAAGAAGTACAGAAACACTAAGAGCAACGTCTGCTGCTATACCAAGAAGTCCGTAGTAGACTATCATAAATACTACAACAAGAATTGCACCTATAAGACCTGCTTTTACTCCATCACTAACAGAGTCTGCACCAAGTGTAGGTCCTACTGATCTGTTTTCAAGGATTTCAACAGAAACAGGAAGAGCACCAGCTCTAAGCATAATAGCAAGTCTATTTGCTTCTGCTGTTGAGAACTTACCTGTGATTTGAGCTTCTCCACCAGAAATTCTCTGCTGAACGACAGGAGCAGATACAACAACATCATCAAGTACAATTGCAATCTGCTTTCCTATATTTGCAGCTGTCGCTTCATCAAATAACTTTGCACCTTCAACATTGAACTTAATTGAAACGCCGGCTTTACCGAACTGGTCAAAAATTGTCTCTGCTTTTGTAAGATGATTACCACCAACATAAGACTTACCAAGAAGATACGCACCACCAGTAACACTCTTTGCTACAATCATATCAGGGTTACTTGCTACTGCCTTGCGCATGTTGTCTATATAAGTGTCAACTTCTTTTTTTGCTTCCAACCAACGTGATTTAGCTGCATTAAACTGCTCATCACTGTCATAGTTTGCACGGTTAGGTTCTAAAGGAATTTTAGGTGATTCACCAAGTACCTGACGGAAGTTAAGAATAGCAGTACGTCCGATAAGGTCAAGAGCTGCTTCTGGATCATCTACCCCAGGTAAATCTATAGCGATTCTATCTGTTCCCTGACGCTGTATTACAGGCTCTGCTATACCATATTGGTCAATACGGTTTCTAAGAACAGCAAGAAGTCTGTCAATACTATCGGTAGTTACAGGATTGTCTGCTGTACCTTTTGCCTGAAGAACAATATGAACTCCGCCTCTTAGGTCAAGTCCCAAACGAACTCTACCCTTAATTGGAAACACAATAAATGCTGCTATGGCAATAACAGCAATAACTGTCATTAAACGCCACTTATCTTTTTTTAACATAATAAAATTGCCTCCTCACACAGAAAAAGGAGTAGACTCGCATCTGCTCCATATAGATATTTTGCGGTTATTATGCCTTGTTTTCTGTTTCTTCTACTGGAGCAGAAACTTCAGCATCACAACTTGACTCTGTTTTTTCAGAGACAACTTTCTTTGCCTTCTTCTTTGGTTCTGCCATGAGATCTTTGCGCATGGACACAGAACTCTTTAAGATACGTACCTTGACACCCTCAGCCAACTCAAGAATAAAGCTATCATCTAGAATTTCTCTGACTGTTCCAAAAAATCCACCTGCTGTTATTACCATATCACCTTTGCTGATACTTGCGAGCATGTCATCGTGTGTCTTCTGTCTTTTCTTCTGCGGACGAATAATCATAAAATAGAATATTGCCGCAAACATTGCTAAAGGCAACAACATACTTGCTAAATTTCCTTGCTGACCACCCATAGTAAAGCCTCCTTAAAATTCTTTTATTTTTAAATTTATTATTTATAAATATAACAGAGATTATTTTAACATGTTTTCTTCGTTCGTTGAATACAATTTATTATTCTTTTCTTGTTGTTTTAAGAAAAACATTAATTTTTCAAGTTCAACAAATATATCAACGGTATAAAAAAGTATATTATCCGGTACGACAACAGAAGCAGGAGTAAAAGCAAGAATACCCTTTAACCTCTTACACTCGGCTGCTCTATCAACACATGTCTGTGCAGCAGATGCCGGTACAGCAAGAATTAGAACTTCGATTCCTTTTTCCTCCATTATACGGGGCATATCTACGACATTCCAACAATGTATACCCATTATATCAGAATCAACTTTTTCTGGGTCAACATCAAAAAGAGCTTCAACATTGAATTTATAACTTTGAAATGCAGTATGCCCCATCAAAGCCATACCCAAATTACCAACTCCTGCTAAAGCTACCTTCCACACTTTTGGAGAAGAAAGAATATTTTCTATATGACCGCAAAGACGCTTTACATTATACCCAACGCCACGTTTACCAATTTCACCAAAATAAGAAAGGTCTTTTCTTACTTGACTCGCCTTTATACCAAGTAATTGCCCTATCTGTAAAGAAGAAACTACTTCTTGTCCTTCTTTTTGTATTTGTTGTAATAATCTGAAATATTGAACAAGTCTCTCAACTGTCGGTTCTGCAACCCTCACTCCGTAACACCTCTCATTGATATTGCAACTTTAATATTACCAAGGTCTCTCTCCATCGAAAACTCTCTTGTCATCCTTAATTTCGAATGCGAGAGCATTCCTCTTCAAAAGAACTTCGTTTGAAGTTAAAACAAGTACAGAAAGGAGTCTTGTAGGATACGCTATCTCGATAAAATCCCCATCGGAGACAGATGACGAAGATTTTGCAACTCTTTTGTTTATACGAACAGCTCCAACTTCTGCCATTTGCTGAGCGACGGTTCTTCGCTTAACTAATCTTGAAAGTTTTAAAAATTTATCAAGTCTCAATTACAAAATCACCACCCAACTTAGGTAGTATAATGCCTATTTTTATATTGTGCAATATTTATCAAAGTATATTTTTGTTAGATTACCAAAAAGGTGATAAAAATATATTTTTATCACCTTTTTGATATTCTTATATACTATTCTAGGAAATCTTTCAATTTTTTACTTCTACTTGGGTGCCTTAGTTTTCTAAGTGCTTTGGCTTCTATCTGTCTTATGCGTTCTCTAGTAACTCCGAAACGTCTTCCAACTTCTTCCAAAGTATGGGCATGACCGTCCTCAAGACCAAATCTAAGACGGAGAACTTCTCTCTCTCTGTCTGTTAAATCACTCAACATATCATCTAATTGTTCTCTAAGAATCTGACTTGCTGCTGCCTCTTCAGGGCTTGGCAAATCCTTGTCTTCAAGGAAATCACCTAGCTGACTATCTTCTTCTTCTCCTATTGGAGTTTCCAAAGAAACTGGTTCTTGAGCTATCTTTTGAATTTCTTCAACTCTATCAGAAGGAATTTCCATTTCTGCTGCAATTTCTTCAACAGAAGGTTCTCTACCCAATCTCTGCACGAGCTGCCGAGAAACTCGAATAAGTCTATTGATAGTTTCTACCATATGTACAGGGATACGAATAGTTCTTGCTTGGTCTGCGATTGCCCTAGTTATAGCCTGTCTTATCCACCATGTTGCATAGGTACTAAATTTATACCCCTTGCGGTAATCAAACTTTTCTACTGCTCTTATAAGACCGAGGTTTCCTTCTTGAATAAGGTCAAGAAAAAGCATTCCACGACCAATATATTTTTTTGCAATACTTACGACAAGTCTAAGGTTAGCATCAACAAGCTTATCCTTTGAGTCCCTATCTCCTGCTTCAACACCTTTTGCAAGGGAAACTTCCTCTTCAGAAGTAAGAAGGGGGATCTTACCTATTTCACGAAGATACATTCTAACAGGGTCGGAAAGTGGTAAATCTTCAACGTCTCCCGATTCTTCAGTGCGTGAGGATGTTGGGTGGACTGTTTCTCCCTCTGAAGCATCAACTTTCTTTTTTTGTTCATCTACAACGTCTACGCCAATCTCCATTAGGTTCATATAAATACTATCTAGAACATCTGCTGTAAGAAAATCCTTAGGCATGTGTTTCTCTATGTCTTGGTAAGTAACAAACCCTTTTTCTATGCCTTCATGCATAAGTTCTCTAATATTTTTAATATATAGTTTATAGTCAAGTGTATCATGTGAGACTGCATCATCAATTACAGGAGCCTCCGTCTGTATATCATCTTCATCTAGGAGAGGTAAGTCTTCTACAACAACAGGATCTATATCGACATCTATGATAACAGGCTCATCATTAATATCTTCTAAGGCTATATTTTCTGGAACGTCTTCGGGGATATCTTCACAAAAATTTTTCTCATCTGAAACATGGGTTTCCTTGATATCTTCCGCTATCTCAAGTATTTCTGTCTTTTTCTTTGCATCCTTTTTCATTACTAAAATGCCCCTCCCTTTAAAATCCTCGTTAAATTCAAGTGTTCTTCTATCTCTTGATTGGTAGCTGTACCTTTCTTTAACTTATCTTGAAGGAATACTGCTCTATTTTCAATACATTTTTTTCTCAACGTTTTTAGAAGGCTATGTGCAAAATCAGGCAAAAATTGTCCCTTTTCTACCAAGCTATTGCCTTTTGCTAATGCCCTAAGCGAGGTAGAATCGTTCATCTGACGCCATCTGCTTTCCAAAGCTTCTGTAGACTCTCCGCTTAAAAGACCAAAAACAATGGTTTTAATAACATCATTACGTATAAACGGCAAAGTGGTTGACGGCTCAAAATTTGCTCTAACCTTTTCATCATTCCAAATTAAGCTACAAAACAAACATTCTAAGTCGTCAAAACTATCATTCAATTCCAAAACATCGTCATCAAATAACGATGAAGTATCATCCTCAGGAATTGGTTTTTTATGTGAGACACCTCTCACAATCTCATGCCTGCTATCTAATTCTTTTTTTAGCTCATGCGAAAAAATACCTAAGATTCGAGCAACCTCATCCAAGTAAGGAGCTACGTCAAAAGTAGATAGAGTTGCAAGCCCATCCAACAAATCTTTCTTAGCAGAGTTAGCTTTTTCAGGAATTGCAAGATCCTTGCTTTTTAACATAGCATGATAAATTGGAAGTGGCAAAGCATTGTCTATAGCACTCTGGAATTCTTCTAAACCATGTTCACGCAATAACACCTCATCAGGATCTTTACCTGTGGTAAGTCTAACAACTTTTACAGTGATACCTTCCCTTTGAAGGATATACATTCCTCTTAAGGTCGCTTCTGTACCAGCTGCATCAGAATCATAACAAATATAACAAATTGAGGACATTCTTTTTATCAAAGATGCTTGTGATTCAGTAAGGGCTGTACCCAAAGAAGCGACTGTATTTGCATATCCATTTAAGTGAGCTCTAATTGCATCCATATAGCCCTCTACTAAAATTAGATAGCCTTTATTTCTTATCTCACTTTTTGCTTTATTTAATAAATATAAATTATTTCTTTTATTGAAAAGCTGACTTTCGGGGCTGTTAAGGTATTTTGCTTCATCTCCCTCAAGAATCCTGCCGCCAAAACCAATCAGTCTATCTGTCACGCTATAAATGGGAAACATAACTCTTCCACGAAATCTATCATACAAGCCTTTATTTCCCTGAGAAACAAGACCACTTTCAACCATATCTTCATTTGAAAAACCCAATGATTCTAACTTTGCTTCAAGTGCATTCCATGATGCAGGAGCCCAACCTATACCAAAACGTTTTGCTATATCTAAAGAAATAAAGCGTCTCTCAAGATAAGCACGAGCAACTTTACCGGACGATGACTCTAATGATGAAGCAAAAAAATCTAAAGCAAACAAGTTTGCATCTTTTATAGTATTAGACTTTGACCTATTGCCAGACTTAAAAACTTGGAGTGTAACGCCTGCTCGTTCCGCAAGTCTCTCTAAAGCTTCTTTAAACTCTAAATGTTCCATTTCCATTATAAAAGTAAAAATATCTCCGCCTCTGTTACAGCCGAAACAGTGATATGTCTGTCTTTCTGGAGAAACACTAAAAGAAGGTGTTTTTTCTCCGTGAAAAGGACAACACCCCCAAAACGATTGCCCTTTCTTACGTAAGGTTACGTAGTCGCCGACAACTTCGACTATATCAATTTTTGACTTAATCTCACGAATATCATCGTTAACCATATAACACCTCAAAATAGGAAGACTAGAGGGAGAGCAAAACTCTCCCTCTAGTATATTTTAAAACAAAAAAAGATTAAAATGTGTAAATTTATTAACTAAATAAGTAGAGGAGCGATAACTGCTGCTACAACAGACATAAGCTTAATAAGAATGTTAAGGCTTGGTCCTGCTGTATCCTTGAATGGGTCACCTACTGTATCTCCGACAACGGCTGCAGCGTGTGCTGAAGTACCCTTGCCACCGTGCTGACCTGATTCAATATACTTCTTAGCGTTATCCCATGCACCACCTGCGTTTGACATAAAGATAGCCATCATAACACCTGTTACGATTGAACCACCGAGAAGTCCACCAAGAGCTGCAGGGCCGAGGATAAATCCTACTAATACAGGAGCAAGGACTGCCATAACTCCGGGGATAACCATTTCGCGAAGAGCTGCGAGAGTAGAAATGTCTACGCAACGTTCGTATTCAGGACGTGCTTGACCTTCCATAATTCCAGGAATTTCACGGAACTGACGACGAACTTCTTCGATCATCTTTTCTGCTGCACGGCTTACAGCCTGAATTGAAAGTGCACTAAAGATAAAGGGAAGAAGGCCACCAATGAAAAGACCGACCATAACTTTAGGTTCTTTAATGTCAATTGCATCAAGGTTTGTTGCCTGTGCATAAGTGATAAAGAGTGCAAGAGCTGTCAAGGCTGCAGAACCAATAGCAAGTCCTTTACCAACGGCTGCTGTTGTATTACCTACTGCATCAAGTCTGTCTGTGATATTACGTACTGATTCAGGAAGTTCTGCCATTTCAGCGATACCACCTGCGTTATCTGAAATAGGTCCATATGCGTCAACTGAAAGAGCCATACCTGTAATAGCAAGCATACCTACAGCAGCACATGAAATTCCGTAAAGTCCGCCAAATTTTACACCGGCAAGAATTGCGATACATACAAGAATTACAGGAACCACTGTTGATTTCATACCTACACCGAGGCCAGCGAGAATATTTGTTGCTGCACCTGTTTCAGAAGCAGCTGCAATTTCCTTAACGCTTGAGTATTCATCTGATGTGTAAACTTCTGTTGCTGCACCAATAAGGATACCGGCTACAACACCTGAAACTACTGCGTAGAAAAGTGTGAGGTCGCCTGCAAAGAGCCAGTTTGTCAGGAAATATGTACCAGCAATCATGAAGAGACCAGTTGAAGCGAGACCGTAGCGAAGAGCCTTTGCAGGGTCTGCACCTTCTTTAACACGAACAAAGAATGTACCTAAAATTGAAGCTATGATACCGATTGCTGAAAGGAGAAGAGGATAAACTATTCCAGCATCGTTAAATACGATAGCACCGATTGCCATAGCAGCAATGATTGAGTTTACATATGATTCAAAAAGGTCTGCACCCATACCTGCGATGTCACCAACGTTATCACCGACGTTATCTGCGATAACTGCAGGGTTACGTGGGTCATCTTCAGGGATACCAGCCTCAACCTTACCTACAAGGTCAGCTCCTACGTCAGCAGCCTTTGTATATATACCGCCACCTACACGAGCAAAAAGTGCAATTGAGCTTGCGCCAAAACCAAATGCTGTAACGACATTAACATCACCGTATACTACATACGCAGCAAGAACACCGATAAGACCTACACCAACAACAGTCATACCCATTACGCTACCGCCCTTAAATGCGATATCGAGAGCTCCGTTCATACCTTTCTGCATTGCTGCAAAGGCTGTTTTACCGTTTGACTTTGTTGCTATCTTCATTCCGACGTAACCTGTAAGTGCACTACAGAGAGCTCCTGATACGAAGCAAACTGCACTTGGTACGCTTATCTTCCATGCGAGAAGAGCAGCTACCACGATGACAAAGGGGACAAGTGCCTTGTATTCTCTATAAAGGAATGCCATTGCACCACCCTGGATAATTCCGGAGAGTTCACTAATTCTTTCGTGTTCCACTTTGAATGCATTGATTCTCATTGCTGCATATGCTGCGTAAAGCAACGCTACGACACCAACGCCTCCAATAATACTTACCATAATCATTACAAAAATGCCCCCTTGAAGGTTTTGAAATATTTTTGGTCAATCAAGTTCGACCTAAAGGAAGATTATACTTTGTTTCAACGAAAATCACAAGTCTATATAGTGTAAAAGACTTGTGATTTTTCACTGTTATATTCAAATACAAACACTTTTTAAAGGAAAGATACTATTTCTTACCTGTTATACAAATTCTAATTGGCTCATCTGTATCTGTTACATGTGCACCCTTTAATGATGACAACATACCAACTACAGCACCCTTAATAAATTCTGCAATAAAGTTCTTAACAGGAAGTTCTTCATTACCTATATATACATTTGTCGAACGGTAATTTTCGCCACGTACAAGCTCTACCAACTTGTCAACAATCTCTTTTTCGTCGCCTTCGCTAAAAACTTTTTTCTTTCCGCCCTCTTCAAAACGATCATAATATAGGAAGACACCGGGGAAATCTATTCTTTCTTCCGCTGCGGAGCAAACCCAAATCTTGGGAATATTAAGCTTCTTACCACCCTCAAGGATAATTAATTCCTTGTCCGGCATACACTTTGCTATAACAGACTCCATAACACCTTCATCGGGGACAATCATGTCAAACCTTAATCCATCTTTTGCCCATAAAACAGAATCAATACCCATATTCGTAACAGCAAGGCTATCCGGTTTTACTACACCTTCTTCATAAAGTTCATCAGAAGTTCTCTTCACATAACCTACACTGACACCTGCCTCAACCAAACCTGCTATTAGTTTTTTGCAAAGTGTGGTTTTCCCGCTGTTTTTGTACCCTGATACTGCAATTACTCGTGTCATGATATCCCCTCCAAAGAATTTATTATTCTATAAAAAGAATGGAAAAACTAATGAAACACAAAGCTAAGGGTAAAACAAGAAAACTTAAGAAACCTTCTCTGTTACCAAAGACCTATATATATCCAAAACAAACATCCCCAGAGATAAAACAACAGGACCTATAAAAAGACCAATAATTCCCCAGTTATACAAACCACCAAAAATTCCGATAAAGATAACTAAAACGTGAACCTTACTCTCATCAGAAATAAAAATTGGACGAATAAAATTATCAATAGTACTTACGACAAAAATTCCCCAGAGAAACAACACCGAAGCATTAATGACATCACCTTGCAAAACAAGGAATATTGCGCCTGGAATCCACACAGATGGCGTACCCACAAAAGGAATCATACCTACAATAAACATAACAAAACCAAAAAATGCGGGATGAGGTAACCCTACGAACCACCAGCCTAGCGCACCCAAAATACCTTGAACTGAGGCTGTCATAACAATACCATAAACTACGGCTCTTAGCATAAGAGCTGTTTTATCAAAAATCACAGAAGATGTCTCTTTGGGAAGCGGAATCACATCTGTCATAAACTCTAGCACAAGATGTCCGTCTCTAACGATAAAAAATGAAGAAATAGCCACCACTGCCAACAAGTAAAAAATTTTAAAAGCATTACCTAAAATGCGAGTAGAAATAATCTTAAATGTATCTGTAAGCCAATCCACAGCCCCAGAAAGAAGAAGTTTCAGCATAGGAAGAGTGTCAACAGCATTTATCTCTTCTGCCAGAACACCTATATATGGAATTGCATAGAGTTTAAGCAAAATATTATCAAAGGAATCAGTAAAAAACCCTGAATACATAAGAGATTGGTAAATTTTAAAAGTTTCTCTTGTAAGAACGACACCTAGCACTAGAAGAGGAATAACCATAAAAAGAAGAATTACAAGCGTAGTCAAAGAAGCTGCAATATTAGCAGAATATTTAAAGCGGTTAATTTTGGAATAAACGAAAGAATAGAACGGATAAGCGAGATATGAAAGAACTACAGACCACAACAGTGGCATGCCTAAAGGCTTGATAATCAGCCAGGTAAGAAAAAGGAATAAAAAAATCAGCAAGACAAACGGCATAACACTTTCCTTAATTCTAGCATTCACTAAGGAACGAAAATCAGTCATATACACGCCTCCCCTCTGATTCATATGAGATACAGATACTATGGGTAGTACAGAAAATATAAACTTATTTTTTATTATTATACACGAATTATTTATAAAGTACATTTATATTTTACAAAAAATAAGGAATATACCTGAACATATCATCACAAAGAAAAACATCACAAGCACAAGATATCAAGAAGTTAGCTTTGCCTAATTTTTCAATTGAGTTATAATAAGCTAACTAGAGAAAAGGAGGTTACAAAATGCTTAATAAACACGTCAGCGAACTTATCAACGACCAAATCAACAAAGAACTATACTCAGCATACTTATACCTCGACATATCGAACTACTTCTACGACGAAGGACTTGAAGGATTTGGGAACTGGTACAAGATTCAGACCATGGAAGAACGAGATCACGCAATGCTCATGATGGAATATCTTCAAATAAATGGCGAAAAAGTAACACTCAAAGCCATTGCAAAGCCAGACAAAATCTTCAATGAATACAAAGATGGACTACTCGTAGCAGCAGAACACGAACGCTACGTAACAGATTTAATCAACAAAATTTATGAAAAAGCTGCAGAAGCAAAAGAATACAAAACTCTTCAATTCCTCGACTGGTTCGTAAAAGAACAAGTTGAAGAAGAAAACAACGCAGACACAATGGTAAAGAAATTTGAGTTATTTGGATCTGACCCAAAAAGTCTTTACATGCTCGACAGCGAACTCAAAGGAAGAGTATACACAGCACCATCACTCGTACTCGACTAAAAATATTTAACAAGAAAAACACAACAAGCCCACTCTTGTAAAAAGAGTGGGCTTGTTTATTCTACTAAGATAAAGTTAAAGACATATTAAACTTTTATCCAATCGGCAAGGTCTCCATTATCATCTAACACATTCATCTGTGCTGATTCAATGTTTCCTGGAGATAACACAAAATCACTTTCTCTATACCTTTCTCTCGCTTCTTTCAAAGCGCCTTCAGGAGTCTCTGCTAAAATCTCAAAAGTTTCTGATACAACCTCTTCTATTACAACATTAAACTTTTTCATAACAGCCCCCTAAAGAATTTTTCTATATTTTCCCATACCAAGAAATTCAATATATCCTCTATCTCTCAACAGTTGAAGCTGTTGACGGATTTTAGGCTTAATATTTTTATTATTTGGATGAGAAAGAGATAAAAGGTTTTCGTAATTATACATATCACTCAATTCAAAAACTTCACTTTTTATAAGGTTCACACATCTTAATGTATCCAATAACCATCCACGAGATGCGATGTCTTTTGTCTCTAGCAATCCTGCTCTTGCTGTTTTTTCTACTACTATTTCTTTATTTATTTCGTTTCCATTACAAATTATCTCTATCATGCCTTGTGTTGGAATTTTACTTATAAGTATATTACAACCTACCCAACCAGCACGCCTTGCTGTATCAGCTAAAGGACGCCTTTTTTCTATAATATCAGGAATAAAAAAATGTTTGGGTATCATAATAAAATTATTTACTTTATAAGTATCCTCAGAATAACTCATAAAAAAGAAATCAGGGTTAGTATTGCTTGTGATTCTATCTATCATTGTCTCGTAAGCACCATCTACAACTTTATTTCCAAGTACCCCCTTTTTACTCTTTAATTCATACTGGCTACCACACTTAGAACAATAAAAATCAGCTACGGGACGATTGTTTTCAAAATTACTAACAGTACTATTGCCACAGCGAGGACAGTACATTTGTGTTTTAACCCATGATTCTGTTAAAACTCTAGCTATTTGTGACTGACTTTTGTATTCATTTAATAGTTCACCATTAAAAAATAAATCCATAATAATCCTCTTTTAAGGAATTTAATAAGCAATACATATTTAATACCCCGTTTTTACTTTTCCTTTAGAAAATTTTTCGTAAAAGTTTATATATTCAGCCTAATAATACTATATCACAAGACACATTATCTACATCATTTTTAAAAAAATGATGTAGATAAAAGCGAGGAATCAGCTATTAGCCAATTCCTCGCTTTTTGTTATGTTTTTTATATTGTTCTTATTCCCACTCAATTGTTGCTGGTGGCTTGCTTGTTACATCTAGAACTACTCTGTTTACCTGCGGAACTTCGTTACATATTCTGCGTGATACGGTGTCAAGTAGGTCATATGGTAAGTGAATCCATTCTGCTGTCATTGCATCAAGTGATGATACTGCACGAAGTACGATTGTTTCTCCATATCTACGAACGTCACCTACTACACCAACGCTTTTGATTGGGAGTAGTGCTGCAAATGCCTGCCAGATTTCTGTGTAGAGTCCAGCTTTGCGAATTTCTTCTATAAAGATTGCGTCTGCTTCACGAAGTACGTCAAGTCTTTCTTTCTTGAGTTCGCCGAGGCAACGGACTGCAAGTCCAGGACCAGGGAATGGGTGCCTTTCAAGGAAGTGTGATTCAATTCCAAGTGCTTTACCTACTGCACGGACTTCGTCTTTGAAGAGGTCACGAAGTGGTTCAAGTAATTGCATTTTCATGTCATCTGGGAGTCCGCCGACGTTGTGATGGCTTTTGATTACTCCTGCTCCACCATGTCCGCTTTCTACGATGTCCGGATATATTGTGCCTTGGAGCAACCAGTCTGAGCCACCAAGTTTGCGTGCTTCTTCTTCAAATACACGAATGAAGAGTTCACCTATTATTTTGCGTTTTCTTTCTGGTTCCGTTACTCCAGCGAGAGCTGTTAAAAATCTTTCGCTTGCATCTACGTGGTGTACATTTAGGTTAAGTGAACGATATGTGTCCATTACCTGTTTGCCTTCGTCTTTACGCATCATTCCGTGGTCTACAAAGATGCAGTGGAGGTTGTCACCAACTGCCTTTGATGTGATTACGGCTGACACTGTGGAGTCAACACCACCAGAGAGTCCACATATTACTTTTCCGTTTCCTACTTTTTCACGAATTTTGATCACTTCTGCATCGACCCATTCTGTGCCGAGTGTCCATGTTTTGTCTAGTTTACATACGTCAAAGAGGAATGCTGATAGAATTTCTGTTCCCTTTTCTGTGTGAGCTACTTCTGGGTGGAACTGTACTGCCATTATTTTCCCATCAGTTGATTCAAATGCTGATAGTGTTTTGTTTTCGCTGTATGCTGTGGCTTTGAAGTTTGTAGGAAGTTGTGTTACGTGATCCCAGTGGCTCATCCATACATTCATATTTTTTGTTCCAAGTTTTGCAAAGAGTTTACAATCTTCTGTCTGTATTGCTGCTTTGCCATATTCAGCGATTTCGCCTCTTTCTACTTTTCCGCCGAGTTTGTGTGCAATTAACTGCATTCCGTAACAGATTCCAAGTACAGGAATGTCTGAGTTAAGGACAAAGTCAGGTACGGTAGGAGCGTTTTCTTCCATTACGCTTCTAGGCCCACCAGAGATGATTATTCCAGCAGGAGCTGATTCTTTTATTTTTTCTTCAGGAGCGTCACAGAAGAGTATTTCACTGTATACGCCAAGTTCTCTGACTCTTCTTGCAATTAGCTGTGTGTATTGTGATCCACAGTCAATTATTAGTATTTTGTTTTCTTTTTTCATTTTTAGGGACGAGCCCTTCACCTCCACAGTCTTTAGTGCACTGATTAGTATGACATATTTATCTTTCTGTCGCAATAGTGTTTTTTATTTTTCCCTTATTTTTTGAGATTAAAAAAGAGAGAGCTTTCGCTCTCTCTTTTATTTTTTTTGTAAAGGTTAACTTAGTAACCCATTCCACCCATGCCGGGCATTCCGCCAGCCATGCCGTCCATTCCTGCTCCTGGCATTGCATCTTTCTTTTCTGGCTTGTCAGCGATGAGGACTTCTGTCGTGAGCAACATTGCTGCGATTGATGATGCGTTCTGTAGTGCTGAACGTGTGACCTTTACAGGGTCAATAATTCCGGCCTTGATCATGTCTACATATTCGCCTGTTGTTGCATCAAGTCCCTGGCCGTCTTTGAGTGTTTTTACTTTTTCGATGATGACGTCACCCTTCATACCTGCGTTTGAAGCGATGAGGTGAAGTGGTTCTGTGAGTGATGTACGTACAATCATAGCACCTGTTCTTATGTCACCTGTAAGTTTTTCGATTTCTTTGTCGAGAACTGCGATGCAACCTACGAGTGCTACACCACCACCTGCAACGATTCCTTCTTCTACTGCTGCACGTGTTGAGTTGAGTGCGTCTTCTATACGAAGTTTTACTTCTTTCTGTTCTGTTTCTGTTGCGGCTCCTACCTGTACTACTGCTACTCCGCCTGCAATTTTTGCAAGTCTTTCCTGGAGTTTTTCTTTGTCGTAGTCTGAGGTTGAGTTTGCAATTTCTTTCTTTATCTGTGAAGCACGTTCTGCAATCTTTGTTGCATCGCCTTTGCCTTCAACGATTGTTGTGTCGTCTTTTGTTACTTTGATTTTCTTTGCGTGTCCGAGAACTGTTGTATCAGCGTTTTCGAGTTTGAGTCCGATTTCTTCGCTGATTACTGTTCCGCCTGTGACTACTGCTATGTCCTGAAGCATTGCTTTTCTTCTGTCACCAAATCCAGGTGCTTTTACTGCGATTACCTGGAGAATGCCACGGAGTTTATTTACTACGAGTGTAGCAAGTGCTTCGCCTTCGACATCTTCTGCGATGATGAGGAGTGGCTTGCCAAGCTGTACTATCTTTTCGAGTACTGGGAGCATGTCTTTTACGTTGCTTATTTTCCCGTCTACAAGTAGGATATTTGCATCTTCAAGTATTGCTTCCATGCGATCAGGGTTTGTAATCATGTAAGGACTGAGGTAACCTCTGTCAAACTGTAGTCCTTCTACTGTTTCGAGTGAAGTACCAAGGCTTTTGCTGTCTTCTACTGTGATTACGCCTTCTTCTCCAACTTTGTCCATTGCTTCAGCAATAAGTTCACCGATTGCTTTGTCGTTAGCTGAGATAGCTGCTACCTGTGCAATTTTATCGTGGTCTTTTACTTTGATTGCCTTTTTTCTGAGTTCTTCAACTACTACGTCTGTTGCTATTTCCATACCTTTGTGGAGGAGCATTCCGTTAGCACCAGCTGCTACGTTTTTGCATCCTTCTTTTATCATGGCACGGGCAAGGACTGTTGCTGTTGTTGTACCATCACCTGCTACATCATTTGTCTTTGATGCTACTTCTTTGATGAGCTGTGCACCCATATTTTCAAATGGGTCTTCTAGGTCGATGTCTTTTGCAATTGTTACACCGTCATTTGTGATGAGGGGTGATCCGAATTTCTTTTCGAGAACTACGTTACGTCCTTTAGGACCAAGTGTGATGCCTACTGTGTCTGCAACTTTATTTATTCCGCGTTCCATTGCACGGCGAGCTTCTTCTTTAAAAAGTAGTGATTTTGCCATTTGTTGTTCCTCCTTGTTTTATTCGTTTATTATTTAGATTATTTTGATATTACAGCGAGTACGTCTCTTTCAGTGATGATAAGGTATGTTTCTCCATCAAATTTTACTTCTGTTCCTGAGTATTTGCTGTAGATTACTTTGTCGTTTACCTGTACATCCATTGGCTGGCGTGTGCCATTGTCAAGAACTTTACCGGCTCCGACTGCTACAACTATTCCTTCTACTGGTTTCTCTTTGACTGTATCAGGCAGTACAAGTCCGCCTTTTGTCTTTTCTTCGTTTGGTGCTGCCTTTACTACTATTTTGTCTCCTAGTGGTTTAAGCTGCATTATGTATCCCTCCTGGTTTTTTTAATTCTATTAGCACTCATTGGTGGCGAGTGCTAAATCTTTTCGTGTCAAAGTGTACCCATTTTTAGCTTTTTTTACAAATTCGATTAGAGGTGTTTGTGTTTGTTTTTATATGTTTTTCTCTGTTTTACTCGTTTTTACTCTGTTTTTCTAATTTAGATTTGACTTTATTTAATCTTATAGATTTCTGGAAGTTTTTTAACGTTTAGGTGATTTGTTTTTTTATTGTTTCTAGTGTCTCTTCTATTCCTTTTGAAAAGCAGTATTCTGTACTTTTTAATTCACGATATTTGCTCATGGAGCTACAACCTAACCAGATGCTATCTTTTATTGTTTTCATTCCACTCGGTGCAAGGACTCTGTGTACTGAGAATTCGATGAACATCATTTTTTCACCGGCGTTGTCTTTTTTTATTTTTTTTAGTGCAGACAAAAATTCTACTGTGTTTCTGCAATGTTTCGATTTCCATTGAGGGTCTCGCAATATATCCATGGTAAATCTGTCTCCAGTGATTGTGGAGTATATGGGAATTTGTGGCTCTTCAATTTCACCTATTTCTATTTTGTCTATGTTTTTTAATGTAGGCTCAAGTAGTGATGAGTGAGCTGCTATGTGAACTCGAAGTCTTTTGTGTTTTATTTCTTGTTTATCTAGATTTATTTCTAGTTTTTTTATTTCTTTTATGTCTCCGGAGATTACACATGTTAGTTCGTCGTTTATGGAGGCAAGTGATAATGTCGTGTAGTTTTCTATTTCTTTTGTCGTTTGTTGATATGGTTTTTGTACCGCCATCATTACACCTTTGTTCGTAATCTTGTCCATTTCAACTGCTCTTTTGTATGCGTAGGTTACAGCTTTTTCGTAAGGTAGCATTTCTGCTATAGCATATGCAGATATTTCTCCCACGGAGTGTCCTATCATTGCATCCGGTTTTATCCCGTATGCAATGTATTGTTTTGCCATTGCTGTTCCATATACTATTGAGAACGCTTGTTCTTGTGGCGTTGTTTCTGTTTTTCCTTTTTTTAGGATTGCTTTTATGTCTATGTTTTGTTTTTTTAGGATTTCGTCGGCTTTTTCTATGTATTTCTTGAACACAGGTAGGTGTTGCATTAGATGATCAAGGGGCACAGCTCCTGATGAGCCCTGCCCCGGGAATACAAATATTATTTTTGCTTTTTTGTGATTTGTCGTTTCTTTTATTTGGGAAGTTACTTTTTCTATTTTTTGTAGTGTCTCTTTTATTTCTTGTCCGTCCATTTTTGTCCTCTATTGTTTTTGAGTTTGTCCTGTTTGTTGTGTTTGTTGTGTTTGTGTTTGTTGTGTTTGTCTGTTTTCGTTTGGATTTTTAAGGGTTCCGTTATCGTCTTTGTATGTTTTTCCACATTCTTTGTTTTTGCAACCCCAGAACCATCCGTTTTTTCCATTTATTCTCACTGCAATTTTCCCACATGTTGGACATTTCGTATGTTCTTGCGGAGTACCGTCTATATCCGCTAGTGAGAAGCCACATGTGTGGCATTTCCAGTATTTTCCATATTGTCCGTTATGTGTAAATAGTCTACCCTCACAGCCTTCTGCCGGGCATTTGTAGAGTACTATGCTTTGTGCAGGGTCTTTTCTGGTTATGTATATAGGGTACGTAGAGAGTCTTTGATTTACGGTTTTTCTTACTTGTTCTATTAGTGCTACGATAAAGTTTTTCGCTTGCATTTCACCTTTTTCAATTTCTTTTAGTTGCATTTCCCATTTTGCAGTTGTGTCTGGTTTGCTTAGTTCTTCTCCTACTGTTTTTATTAGGTTTCTTCCTTTTTCCGTGGAGATTATTCTTTTTCTCTTTAGTTCTATGTATTGTCTTTCTTTTAATAGTTCTATTATTCCTGCCTGTGTTGCTGCAGTACCAATTCCTGATGTTTCTTTGAGTACTGCTCTTATTTCTTGGTCTTCTACAAATCTGTGTATGTTGTTCATAGCTTCAATGAGAGTAGCTTCTGTAAATCTCTCTGGTGGGCTTGTTTTCTTTTCTTCAGTCTCTATATTTATTGCCTTAACTTTTTCGTCTTTTTCTACTTTTGGTAGTTTCTTTTTGCTGTTTTCGCTAGTAGCTTCTTCGTTCTCGTCTTCTTCTTTTACATTTTTGTATAGAGATTTCCAACCACTTGATGTACACCTTTTTGTTCGCACTCTAAATAGTTCGTTTTCTATTTCTATTTCTATTAGTTCTTCGTTGTGTTCCTGTGGCGGGTAGAATTGGGCTAGGTATCTACGGGCTATAATGTCGTATATTTTTCGTGCATCTTCTGTGAGAATGCCTTTCGTCCCTGTAGGGATGATAGCGTGGTGTTCTTCCACTTTTTTTGTGTTCCATGCTTTTGTCTTTATTGTTACGTCTGCTTTTTCTATTTCTTCTTTCATGTCTGGTAGCATTTCTGCCATTGTTTTTAGTGCTTTTTCTTTTTCTTCATATAGTGATTCAGGTAGATATTGACAGTCAGATCTTGGGTATGTTACAAGTTTTCCTTCATATAGGTTTTGTACTATTTCAAGTGTGTCTGCCGGAGATATTCCGTGTAGTTTGGAAGCTTCTATTTGCAATGTAGGAAGTGAATGCGGGAGAGGTACTTGTGTTTGAGTTTTTTTCCTTTCCGCTTTTGTTATTACACCATCTTTGTTTATTATTTTTTCTTTTAATTTTTCTATTATCGATGCGTTGATTATTCTGCCTTTTTCATCTAGTCCATAGGCATCTTCTTTGGGTTTCCATGTAGCTAGGAAGTTTCCGTTTTCTACTTCAAATTCTGCCTTTACTTCATAGAACGGGTGTTGAGCAAAGTTTTCTACGTCTAAGTCTCTATGTACTACTAGTGCAAGTGTAGGAGTTTGAACTCTTCCTACCGTTATTTTTTCTCCCCATGCTTTTTGTGTAGTTATCGAGTATAGCCTTGTAAGGTTGTTTCCAAAGAGCCAGTCTGCTCTTTGTCTACATAGTGCGGAAAAGAATACGTTTCTATATTCTAGGTTGGGTTTCATACCATCTATTGCTTTTTTTATTGCGTCTGTGTTCATGTCTGTTACAAGGAGTCTGTATGTTTCTCCACCATATTTAAAGTATTGGAGTATTTCGTCCACAAGGAGTTGTCCCTCTCTGTCTGCGTCACCTGCGTTTATTACACTTTCTGCTTTGGGTAGCAAGTAGCCTATGTTGTTTAGTAGGTCTTGTGTTTGTGGATTAGGTTTTACTTTCCATTTTGCTGGTATTATGGGTAGTTTGGTGGTTACCCAGTTTTTGTATTCAGGTCCGTATTCGTCCGGCTGTAGCGGTGATATTATGTGTCCAGCTGCCCAGCAAACAACATCGTCTCCTGCTATTATTGCCATTGGGGTTCTTGTCTTTTGTTTTGCAGGTAGCGCCTCTGCTATTGCTCTTGCTAGAGATGGCTTTTCTGCTATAAATAGTCTTTTTATGTTGTTTATTTCCATTTTACTTTTCGACTTCTTCCGGCAGTAGTGTTGTTATTACATAGGTGTCTGTTAGTTGTTCTTTTATTATTTTTCTTTTTGGCGCAATTTTATCGTATATTGCAATTATTTCTTTTGAGGTAAGTTCTGCCATTATGGGTATGTTTTCATTCTTGAGTACAACGTATTTGTTTATTTTCTTCCCTAGTCCCATTCCACGGTATTTTTTGGACATGACACCTATTAAAAAGTATGAGATTTTAGGATATTTTTTGTTTATTTCTTCAAATCGTTTTCGTAGCACTTCAACTTCTTTTTCTCCTGCTTGTATGAAGGTGTCAAAGAAGGTGGCTTCAAATTGTTTTTTTGTTTCTTCAGAGTATTCAGCAATTAAGTTGTAACCAGCAATTTCACCATCTTTTGTTATAGCATAAGATGTCCCCTGGTTTATACAATATTTTATGGCAGGGGCATATATGTTTTCAAACATTTCTATTCTTTGTTTTTTATCAGGTTTTATTGCCGTAAAGTAGTGGCTGTCTATAAATCCATCTAGGAATATTTCCCATACTTTTGTGTAGTTTTGTTCCGTGAGTTTTATGTATTTTATTTCCATTTTTCTTCTCCTATGCGCTTGTATTCCTTTGGTATTATAGCATAGCTTAATTATTTGCGTGTTTGTGTGTTTGTATACTATAATATTACATATGTTGTTGAGGAGGGGTTCGCATGACATTTTCTATGAGAGACCGAGCTTTGGGACTTGTTGATTGTAATAATTTTTTTGTTTCTTGCGAAAGAAGAGCTGACCCTTCTTTACAGAATCGACCTGTAGTGGTGCTGTCAAATAATGATGGTTGTGTCGTTTCTCGTTCAAATGAGGTCAAAAAGCTTGGTGTTAAGACAGGGGATCCTTATTTTAAAATCAAATATTTGTTGAAGCAGATTAATACTGTGGTTCGTTCTTCCAATATGAATTTATATAAGAAAGTTTCTTTTGAGGTTATGTCTACCATTGCATCTTTTTCTGATAAAACCGAGGTTTATTCTATAGATGAGTCTTTTCTCAATTTGGCAATTTGCTCTGTTGATGACCCTGTTTCTTATGCAAGAAATTTACGTTTGAAAATTTGGAAAGATTGTTCTATTCCTGTCTCTATCGGTATTGCTCCGACAAAGACTTTAGCTAAGCTTGGTTCTGAATATGCAAAAACTCATAGAGAGTGTAATGGAGTTTTTTGGCTTAATGCAGATGTGTATCAAGATAGAGAGTTTATGTCTGCTATACGTTGTTCTGAGGTTTGGGGTATAGGAAGAAAGACTTCTGAAAAATTGGCATTAAATCGAGTGTATACTACTTATGATTTGTGTCAGTGTGATGATATGTGGCTTAAGAAGAATTTTTCTGTTGCAACACTTTTTTCTAAGTGGGAATTAAAGGGACAATGTGCTTATCCTATTTTATCTGATAATAAACCACCAAAGTCTATTATGGTTTCAAGGTCTTTCGGTGATGAGATCCGTTCTTTTGATGATATACTTGATCCTCTTTTGTGTTTTACTGTATCGGCTGCAAGTCAGCTTAGAAAGAGTGGCCAGTGCGCCACTAAGCTTACTGTTTTTATTGCAACAAATCGTTTCGGAGGGGATTCTTATTACACAAATTCACGTGAGTTTGTTTTTGATTCCCCACGTTTTTCTGATGTTGATTTTATGAATGAGGCTGTTCGTATGTTGAAGGAAATTTATGCAGACGGTTTTATTTATAAGAAATGCGGAGTTATTATTTCCGGTTTACAGGATTGTTCTGCAGCAAGACAAAGTTCTCTTTTTCCTGCAGAGAATGATGATAAGGATAAGTCTCTTTCTTCCGCTGTAGATAAGCTCAATTTAGAAAATATTTCTTCCTTAATTAAACCAGCAGCTCTTTTTTCTCCACCTAATTGTGAGAAAAAGTGGGCTCCAAAGTCCGAGTTTCACGGTGATAAGAAGGAGGAAGATTCGTCCATGCCAGAAGGGTTACGTTTTCAAAATCATGCTGAAGATTTTGCAAATTAATATAAAAAAAAGGAGCTGCCTTTTGGCAGTTCCTTTTTGTTTTTTAGAATGGGCCTAGGTTTATTAGTTGTCCTACTGTTACAGCTGCAAATCCTATTAGTGTCCATGCAATGAGCATTGGGACAACCCATTTCATCCATTTGTTAAATGGAACCCTCGCAACTGCAAGACATGCCATGAGTGGTCCGCATGCCGGCGTGATGAGGTTTGTTACGCCATCACCATAGTGGAATGCCAATACTGCTACCTGTCTGTTTATACCAAGTAGGTCTGAGATTGGTACCATGATAGGCATTGTAGTTGCTGCTTGTGCTGTACCAGATGGAATTATGATGTTTAGTAACCATTGGAATACGTACATGCCATTTACCGCAATAAGTTTTGGTGTATCTTTTAGTAGGTTTGTAGCATAGAAGATTATCGGGTCTATTATCTGTCCATCTTGAAGTACGATGACAATTCCTCTAGCAACACCAACTATGAGAGCTCCGCCAACAATTCCTTTCGCTCCTAATATGAAGTAGTCCGCTATTGTTGATACTTGAAATCCATATATTAATCCTGCTATTATACCGAAAACAAGGAATAGTCCTGACATTTCATTGAACCACCAACCGAATTTGATTACTCCAATGATTAGAATTGTAAAAGTCGCAATCATAAGTAGCCCGAGGATTTTATGTTTATTGTTGAATTCAGCGTTGTCTACTTCTGATACATCAAATGTTTCCCAATCTTCGTTTACTCCATACATGTAGCTTTGTGTGGGGTCTTTTTTAATTTTTGTAGCATATCTTACCAAAATTATTGTTGTTACGATCATTGTGATTACACACCATATTGATCTGTACCATAATCCTGAGTAGATAGGGAGTTCTGCAATGTTTTGAGCTACACCTACATTGAATGGGTTCATCATTCCATTTATGTGTCCTGCTCTAATACCACAGTATGCAAGTCCCGCAGCTACAAGTTCGTCGTAACCAAGTTTCTTGCAGAGTATTAACAGTATAGGTACAAATATTATGACTTCTTCTGCCATACCCCATGTTGCTGAGAAAAATGAAAATACCGCTACTATTACAGGGAATAGTAGCTTTTCTCGTCCTCCAAATTTTTTTAGTGCTACGTTGATAAATGATGTCGTGAAGTTGGTTTTATTAAGGACTTCAAAAGCTCCACATATAATAAAGACTAAGAATATTATCGATCCGGCTTCTTCCAATCCACGTGGGACTGATGACATAAGTTTTGTAAATGTTACAGGTGTGTTTTCTACTAGATGAAATGATTCCGGTGCTATTACTTTCTTGTGCGTCGTTGGACTTACTACTCTGTCAAATACTCCTGCTGGGACAAAGTATGTCATTAGTGCACTAAAGATGATTATTCCGCATACTAATACGTAAGCATTAAGTATGTTTTCCCATTTGTTCTTTTTCTTTGCTTGAATTTCCATTACTTGCCGTTATTACGGCACACCACCTTTCTATTTTTAACGTTTGTAGTTAACAAATACAGGAGAACTCCAAACGATGTTACCGTCTTTCTGTGTTACTTTTGTACGATAGATGTTTAGTCCTTCCTTAACATCTTTGTCACAGTAAGTTGCTTTCATTTGTGTATGTTTTTCTTTTTCTGTTTCTATTTCATAACCTTCATTGGATATTTTTATTTTTCTGTTTACTTCTCCAACATTTATTGTTATATCTTCGTTAATTATGTCTTTTAGTGCTATTTTTGTTGTGTATTGAATGCTATCAAAGTAAATTTCACATTCGTTTTCATTTTGTGGCATGATTTCTAGTATTACTCCGTCTTCATCCCCAGATGTTTTTGAGTTAAAGTTTACAACTTGTGATGTGCATGACATTATTCCATCATATAAACTGTCTACGGAGTAATTTTCTGCTGAGAGTATTTTGCCCTTGTTTATTCTTATCGAACCGTTCCATATTACAGACTTTTTCCTGTATCTAGTGCATACACCACTCCATGATATTTTTATTCTTTTTGTTTTTCTGTCATCGAGGTAATATTCGCTTTTTATTGTTTCGCAAAGGTCTAGCCCTCTATATATTTCTATTTTGTCTATTTGAGCTGTGCCTATTACATTTATGTCAATTTCAGGTAGTACAGATAGGTTTATTTCTTTGCCCATGATGAAACCATTTACTTGGAAGTTAAGTATTATTCTTGATGATGTGGCAGCATAACATCTTCTTTCTTTGAATGCTTCCCATAGGGCTTCTTTTGTTAGTTCTTTTGCATATAGGGCTGTTAGTCCTGATTTGACGTCAAATGTAGCCCCAAAGTCTGTGTTTACAGATCCCATAGGATATGAGAGTCCGACTCTTGCTGTGTGGTCGTCACTTGTTGCAATAAATCCAACTTTCATTTCTCTTTTTATTGCCTCTTCCATGAACCATTCAAATATTCCATGGTGGGAGTGCATTTCTACAAGTGATATTATGTCTTTGTTATAGTAGTCAAAGTTTGCAAATCTTCCGCCTACGTGTGGAATTGCCATTACATCTTTTCTGCCTTTGAATTCTTTCCATAGTTCTGATATTGGGTTTCTGTCGTTTTTACTACTGTCTGTTGTTTGTCCATTTTTAAAGAATTGACCTTCGTCCTGTGGCAACCAGTGTGAAGAACGATATATTTTTTCATCATCTCCAAGATAGTAGATGTTGTGGTCTCCACCATTAGCCGTTATGCCTGACCATTCATACCCTAAAAATGTTATAAATTTACCTGGATTGTGATATTTTTTCATAGCATTTTTTACAGCTTCCCAGTTTGCGTCTGAGACTTCAAAGTCATTTCCCTGCCACCCTGTAAAATCTAAACCTGCGACTTCTTTTGAGAATGTAAGGACATCATCCATGGAACCAATTCCGCTTGCTTCTGCGTTTTGTCCATGCATGTCTCCCCAGAAGAGTTTATATTCATTATCTTTTATTGTTTTACATGGATTGCTTTGTGCTGACATTTTATAGTCATCTATTGAGCCTGTTAATTTAAAGATTCCGTCTTTTTGTATTTTTCCTGTAAATACTTTTACACCTTTATCTTTTTCGTTGAATTCTATTGTGTTGTTTTCTATGTCAATTCCATCATGGTTCTGTATGTGCAGAGTGCCTATAAAGTCTTCGCACCTGTTACCATAGTCATCTAACACACGCACTCTTATGTCAAATGTTTCGTCCTTTTTTACTGTCGATGGCAAGACGATATCAAAGTGTGAGCATATACCATTTTTGATATTAAGATATACGTGCTGATTTATTTCCTTGAAGGCATTTCCTCCGATTGAATCTATTGCAACAAATATTAGATGTTCTTTTTCTACTATTGTCTGTGTCAGTATACCAAGAGAACCTTTTGATGTGTCACCCATGACGACTTCAACTTTGTCACCTTCTTTTAGGCAACCATTTTTTACACTTACTTTGAAGCAAGATTCATATGGGCGGAATCCGTGTGACTCTGAGACAAAAACATTTGCGTCTCCTGTTGTAGTTACAGTTGTGTAGCCAAGAGCTTTTTCATTTTCTGTGTTTATAGCTTGCCAATCTGTAACCCCACGTCTAAAGAATGAGATTGCACCACCATCATCTATTCCGTATTTTCCAACAGTGTATATAAGTCTTATTGTGTTCGGCATTCCAACGATAAGGTCTCCACCTTCTACAATGCATTCAAATGACCCCATGTATTCTTTTGTGTTATTCATTTTTGTCCTCTTTTCGTGGCTTATGTTTGTTTATTTATATTTATACTATATTTGTTGTTCGTGTTTTTATTTATCACATTTTGCTATGATACTATAGTGTAGTGCTTTTTGAATAGTCTTATATTCAAAATATAGTCTAATTTTTATTAAATGGATTTTTTCCAAAGATTATTGATATATTGAGATTGGGTTTTTAATATATAATATAGGTAAGTTCTTTTACGGAGGTTATTATGAAGAAAATTTTATGCTTTGGAGATTCTAATACTTATGGATTTGTGCCTGCGGGGAGAGGGGCAAGGTTTGACTTTGATGTACGTTATACAGGCGTTATGGCTGAAATTTTAAAGGAACGTTTTGTAGTTTTAGAAGAGGGTTTTAATGGCAGGACAACTATTTTTAATGATTATATTAAGGGCAGAAATGGACTTGAGAGGGTAGCAGAATGTATTACACCTCATAACCCTATAGATATTTTTGTCATTATGCTTGGCACAAATGACACAAAGACAAAGTTTCATGCTACAGAGTCTATTATCACTAACGGCATTGAGAGAGTTATTGACAAAGCTCTTACTGTGTTACCACCTATTGCAAAAATTGTATTAGTTGCTCCACCTCATTTGGGCGAAAATGTGTGGAGACCTTTTAGTAATATTGATTTTTCTGAGCAATCATATAGGACTGCTCGTAAATTAGGACCCATGTATAGAGAGCTTGCAAATAGGAGAAATTTCCTTTTCCTTGATGCCTCTATGATTGTAGAATCTAGCAAACAAGATATGGTCCATTTAGACACCGATGCTCATAAAATCTTAGGAACAGCTTTAGCTGATTTAATTTTTAAAAATTTTTAATTTATTTTATTGTTATTATGTAAAAGACGTGGTGTTTTCGCACCACGTCTTTTTTTAATTGTTTATTATTTTATCAGGATTTAGGTTTATCATTTGATTAAGTTCTTCTTCTGTTATTCCTTCTTTTTTTAGAAGCTTAATAAAGGTTTTCATCCCCTGTGGTGGATCTTCATTTTGTTTTTGCCCTAAATCAGTAGTTAGTATTGTTTTTTCAGCTCCGACAGCTTTTATTTGTTCTATTATTTTTTGTATGGGTAAGTTGTCAATGAGCATTAGCCCGTAGCTTTGTTCTGCATAGACACCATTATAGGATGTTAGTGCTTTTATATCACTACAAGATAGTGCTGTCGCATCATATAGCGGGTGTGTTAGTATTATTTTTTTTACACCATGTGATACAGCGTTAGGTACTAACCATAGTATTTCATCTTTTGTTAAATGACCAGTTGCAAGCGTTAGGTTTTGTTCTGCAATTATTTTTATTACCTTTTCTGTTTCTTGTTTTGTTTTTTCATTAAGTATGTATATAGGTTCTATTTCATTTAAGGGAGAACTCGCAGGTGACATTATGCCGTCTGTCCATTCCGCCGGAATATCGTATGTTTGCCCATGTTCCCTTTGCATTTCAATGTGACCTTTTGCATGAATTGTCGGCATCCATACTATGCTTAGGCATGGTTTCCCTTGATACTTAAGCGATGCTGAGGAAGCAACCGCATAGTGGTTTATTCCTCCTTGATAGTGGTTTAGCACTAGAGAGCCATGTAGTTTTCCAGCACCATGTTTCTTTGATGAGTATGACCATGGAACAGTCGAGAAAAAGTGTGATTTAGCAACAATTCCCCTGACGTTATTTTTATTTGCCATTTCGTCCAGTTCCATGAAGTCATATTTTCTTTCAATTCCTTCCGGGCCACAGTGAACGTGTAGGTCATAAAAATTACAGTCTATGTTTTCTATCATTAGTCGGAGTATTCTCCTTTTATTCCGTTATCATATGCATCGTTTATTTCTTTAAGGTATTTATGGAAACGATTCTGACTTGTTTCGTTTGGTGCTTCTGTAAAGAAGCTTACTGTTACAAATGTTATTGTGTTAAAAATTAGTCCCCAAACTCCACTTGTTATCCCAGCCGGTGCTTTGTAGATAAACTGTGTTATTAGTAGTGCAAGGACACCAGCTATTATTCCAAGTATTGCTCCCTTTTTTGTTCCTCGTGGCCAATAGAGAGCACCTATAAGTGCAGGCATTATCTGTAAGCAACCACCCAGAGCAATTGTTACGATTGCTACAAGAAGAGTACGTGTGAGCTGTGACATTAGAAGGGCAATACATGAGATTACAACAATTGCGATTTTACCCATAAAGAGAGACTGTGCATCTGTCGCTTTTTTGTTAATAAATTCTTTGTATATGTCTATGGTGAAGACAGAGCTAGATACGTGTAGCTGTGAGTCAGCTGAAGACATTGAAGCGGCAAGAGCTCCTGACATTATCAAGCCTGTAAGTACAGGTGATGCGAATGTAGCAAGCATTGCAGGAAGTATCATGTCTGGTCGTTCTATAACTGGCATACTTAGTTTTCCGCAAAATGCAATTATGAAGATTGGCACGTAGAAAAATATTAGGTATATAGGTGATGTTACTGCAAGCCACTTCAACATTTTAGGACTTTTTACAGAGTAGAACCTCTGAAATGATGGTGGGTATATAGAAATTCCAAATAGTGATAGGAATGTAGTCATATATACTGGCCAATATTCAGCAGGTATTAGTAATTTTTCAGGAATTTCTGTTGCAACTCTGTGCATCAATACGGTCCAGTTAAGCGTACCTGTTACATTACCAAGCACTACAGCTCCAGCTATCCAAACTAGGAATATCATGAGTAGTCCCTGTAGTGTGTCTGTCCATGCAACAGCTCTGAAACCACCAAGTAGTATGTAGCTTATCATTACTACATATAGAATTAGAGTTCCCGCAAGAAATGATACTTTGCCTCCAGTTACCGCAGAAAAGATGAGTCCACCACCCATAATTTGTGACTGAAGGTAAGGAATTAAAAATACAAGGTTTACTATTGCAACAAGCATTTTTAGCACTCTGCTCTGGTAGTAGTCTGAGAGTAAGTCCGCTTGAGTCATGAAGTTGTATTTTTTACCAAGATACCAAACAGGTCGACCTATGAAGTAAATCATCATGGGGCTTACTACACAAGATGTGAATACAGCAAAAAATGATATTCCTCTTGAGTAAATTTGTCCTGCTGCACCAAGAAATGCAAAACTACTGTGAAATGTAGCAACATAAGTAAAATATGATACAAATAGTCCAATAGAACGCCCACCCACATAGTAGTCTTCAAGTGTACCAACAGATTTAGTCCTTCCGAGGACTCCAATCATTATTACAATTAGGCAATATACCGCTATGATACTTAATATTATTATCCAATCAGGCATTATCTTAATCCCTCCAAAGTTTCCATGCACATATTATCCCAAATATTATCATTAGAGTGTAGGCACTCCAAAAATAGAATAGGCTAAATGGGACTCCGAATATAAATGGGTATATTTTCTGCCCGGCCCACGCACCTATTGGGTAGTTTACCAAGGAAAATAGAAGTAACCATATAAATGAAAATATTATGATAAGTCTTTTCCTTGATTTTAGATTTTGTTCTTTCATTTTTACATCTCCTTCATTGTGTAGCGGTATTTATTTAAGTTTTAACAAAATGGGTTTTGTGTTGTGTTTTAGAGTTATATAAGTAGTAGTGATACCGTTATGTAGTGGCAAAAAGTTCCTGCCATTACAAATATGTGAAATAGTTCATGAGAACCAAACCATGATAGGTTTATCTGCGGTTTTTCAAAACCATATATAAGTGATCCAGCTGTGTATAGTATCCCACCACTTACAAGCCAGAATATTCCCCAGAAATGGAGTGAAGATACAAGAGGAGGTAGGGCAAATATTGAGACCCAGCCCATTGCAACATAGAGTCCACATGATATCCATTGGGGAGCATTCATCCAGAATATCTTCATTAAAAATCCTAAAAGAGAGGATGCACACACTATGCAGAGTAACCATATCCCTATAGTTTTTCCTGCAAGTGCTATTGCACATATAGGTGTGTAGGTACCACTTATAAGCACAAATATTGCCATGTGATCTATCCTTTGTGTTATTCCCTTTATTCTTTCTTTTGTTCCATCTATCCAGTGGTATGTTGCGCTAGATAAGTACAAAACTAGCATACTAACCCCAAATATTATTATTGAAATGGGCTTATATATTTTGTCATTCCAGTCAACCATGGTAAGTAGTCTTATTGTTCCAAGTAGGGCTAGTACTGCACCTATCATGTGAGTAACCGAACTTGTTATTTCTTTTTTATCTGGACTCATAAAAAATTTAAACATTTTTTCACGACCTTGCGTGTTTTATTGGTAGAGAAATTCTATGTACATTTTCAAATTTTAACAGTTGTGAAGTTCTTTTTCAATTATTACAGTAATTGTTTAATTAGTTAAAGTTATAGGAAAAATTACTGTCTATTTAAGACAAAAAAGCCCGGTCTATTGACCGGGTGTGTATTTCATGGTGGCGCTGACTGGATTTGAACCAGTGACCTGTCGGGTATGAACCGAATGCTCTAGCCAGCTGAGCTACAGCGCCGTTGGTTGCGGGGACAGGATTTGAACCTATGACCTTCGGGTTATGAGCCCGACGAGCTGCCGTACTGCTCCACCCCGCGATGAGTGTTATGGTGCCGAGAGCGGGATTTGAACCCGCACGAACTTGCGTTCGCAGGATTTTAAGTCCCGTGCGTCTACCTTTCCGCCACCCCGGCTAACAGAAGACATTATAGCAATATTTTTCTATACGTCAAGTGTTTTTACGAAAACGCAGTATTTTTTTAACGGGCATTCATTGCATTTAGGTTTTTTTGCGTTACATATGTGCCTACCATGTTCTATGAGGTTTAGATGTGCTCCTCCGAAGCGTTCCTGTGGTAGAGTCGCTTCCAAGTATTCCTGTATTTTATCTGGAGGTGTTTTCTCTCCAGCCCAACCAAGACGCTTACTTATCCTTGCTAGATGTGTGTCTACTGGAAAAGCTGGTTTTCCTAAATCAAATACCATTACGACTCCAGCAGTTTTTATTCCTATTCCAGGTAAAGATGTAAGAAAGCTCCTTATTTCTTCAGACTCCCAGTTACATAGTTCTTTTATTGAATATTTACCAAATTTTTCTTTTATTGTATCCAGTACTATTTTCATTCTTGAGGATTTAGATTCACCTAGTCCAGCTACTTTGATACATTCTTTTATTTCTTCTTTCGTTGCATTTGCTACTTGTTCCCATGTAGGGAATTTCGTTCTTAGTCTGTCATAAGCCTTGTCTCTGTTTATGTCATTTGTATTTTGAGAAAGCAATGTCAGTATTAAATCATCTAGTGGCTCTTCAAACAAGGGAACTATTGATGGAATGTCTGCTTCGTGTTGCCACCGTTCTTCCAAAAGATCCAAAATTTTTTGATAATTCTTAGGCTTTTTCATTATTTTTTCTTTGCTTTTGTTGATTTTCTTTTTTTCGGAGGATCAATTTTGTCGTTTACTTTTTTCTTAAAGGCCACTACTCGTTCATATGAGTTTTCTAGAGCAGCAAGAACTTTTCCATGAACCGTCTTTTTAGGATATTCACCATTTTCATTCGGTGTTCCAGCTTTTACGCCTGTGAGAATTTCTATTCCTTCGTCTATCGTTTTTACACTCCATATGTGGAATTTACCTTTTTTTACTGCTTCAGTAACTTCACTGTTTAACATTAGGTGTCTTTCGTTTTGGTATGGTATCATGACACCTTGTTTCCCTGTCAGCCCCAAAACTTTGCAATACGAGAAGAAACCTTCAATTTTTTCGTTTACTCCACCTATAGGCTGGATGTTTCCTAATTGGTCAACGGATCCAGTTACTGCTATGTTTTGCTTTATTGGTATTTCTGCTATTGCTGACAGTAGGCAGTATAGTTCTGTTGATGATGCACTGTCACCTTCTACCCCACCATAAGTTTGTTCAAATGCAATTCTAGCCGAGATTGAGAGAGGAAAGTTTTGTGCATATTTTTTACCTAGGTAACTTGATAGAGTCAAGAGTCCTTTGTTGTGTATAGGACCTGTCATATTTACTTCTCTTTCTATACTTACGACTCCATCCTGCCCTATGTATGTGTTTGCTGTTATTCTTACAGGAGCACCGAAACTATGGTCAATTATTTGCATTACTGTAAGCCCGTTAATTTGTCCTATTACACTACCTTCTGTGTCTATTTTTATGACACCCTCTTCGTAGCTTTCTCTAATTTTTTCTTCGAGTAAGGATGAGCGATATATTTTATCATTTATTGCTTTTCTCACGCAGTCAACATTTACTTGTCTTTTGTTGTCCGCTTTTGCCCATGCAGTAGCTTCTACTAATATTTCGAGTATTTTGTGGAATTGTGCACAAAGTTTGTTTTGATCTTCTGTTATGCGTGATGAGTATTCAATTATTTCTCCTACTGCTCCTACTGTGAAGTTGAGTTTTCCTTCTCTTTCAACATATCCCGATATAAAACGAGCAAGTTGCATTTCGCTATCGTCTGTTCTTTTCATTTCAGTGTCAAAATCTGCTTTTATTTTGAATATTTTCTGAAATTCGGAATCATAGATGTTGAGAAGGTAGTAAAGATATGGAGTTCCTACTATTACCACTTTCATTTGTACAGGGATCGCTTCCGGGCGCAGAGATGAAACAGGTATATAACCTAACTGTTCACCAAGGTTTTCTATTGTCAGCTCTCCATAACGAAGGACTCTTTTGAGCGCATCCCATGACATAAACTGACGCAGTAGTTCTTCCGCATCTATTAGCAAAAATCCACCATTCGCTTTGTGTATTGCACCTGGTGTTATCTTTCTAAAGTCTGTGCTTAGGTATCCTTGTTTGCTTTCATATTCAACTTTACCTATGAGATTATAGTATATTGGGTTTGTTTCTGTTATTACCGGAGCTCCGTTTTCTGGGTTGTTTGTGACAAAAGCATTTACCTCATAGCGAGAAAAGTCTACTTCTGTTGTTTCATCTCTTGCTACTGCAAGAAATGAGTTAAAGTTTGTTACGACATCTTCTGTAAAATTATCAAGCCATTTATCAAGTTTTGCGTTTTTCTTATAGTTAGCACGGAGTTCAGAGAGTACAGGCTCTGTTACACTTCTGCAAATTTGACTTTCAAGTTCTTTTATTCTTTCTTTTAGATCTTTTTCTCTTTCTCTAATGAGTCTAAGTGTTATTAGTGTCTTTTGTGATATTTCTTCTGATGTTTTTTGTAATTTAGCTTGTTCTTCTTCTGTTAAATTTTCAAATTCATCTTGCTGCATTTCTCTTAGTTTAAGTTCAGGCTCTTGCTGTTCCGTTTTTGTTTCTTTCTTTAGTTGTTCTTCTATTTCTTTTTCATTCTCATTTTCATTTTCATTTTCGTTCTCTTCTTGGTTCTGTTCCTGTATTGGAGCACCCATTATCATAGGTAGATTAACGAAACCTTGGGGAGTTCTTTTTATGGCAAAGTTTTTTTCCTCGGCCCAAAGACGTAAGTCCTCCATTAGTTTGTTTACAACTTCTTGAAATGTTTTTACAAGTTGAGCCTTATTTTCCTCATATTCATTATTGTCAAAAGCTTTTGCCAAAGCAAGCTTGAGGTCTTCAACCACATTCTCTGTGTCTTTTGCTAATTCCTTACCTTTACCTGCCGGTAGGTTGATTGCAAGCGGGACACTGTTGTCGTCGAAGTTGTATACGTATACCCAATCATCAGGAGTAGGCATAGACTTCGCAACTTTTTCCAATTCATGAGCAGCGTAAGTTGTCCTTCCGCTCCCTGGTTCTCCAATTATAAATATGTTGTAGCCTTTACTAGGGACAGAAAGCCCAAATTTTATTGACTGTACAGCTCTTTCTTGACCTGCAAGCCCTTCTAATTTATCTATTCCTTTTGTGGTTTTAAAACCAAGTGCCTCGAGATTTGCTTTTCTAGATAATTTTTCCAATGTTAATTCTTTATCTTTAATAAGGGACATTCTTGTTCCTCCTTGAATTATTATCACTTTATAGATTCTATTTTAAAATAACGTACTAATTCTAACACGTTATTGAGTTTTCAATCTATTTTTTTACATAAAAAAAGAGAAGAGCTTACGCCCTCCTCTTATTTTGATTTCTTTAAAAAGAAATTCCGTTAACTAGATCTTCTCTACGTCAGAAGCCTGGGGGCCTTTGCTGCCCGTTGTGATTTCAAAAGAAACCTTCTGACCTTCGTCAAGGGTCTTAAATCCGTCGCCCTGGATTGCGCTGAAGTGTACGAATACGTCGTTGCCTTCATCTGTTGTGATAAATCCGTAGCCTTTTGTTGCGTTAAACCATTTTACTGTACCGTTGCTTTTCAAAGTGTTGCCTCCCAACAGGAAAAATTATAATCGACTTGTGTCGACTTGCACATCTTATCCTTATATCTAAAACTTGTCAAGCGAATTTATTTTTTTTTATTTTTTTTAAATTATTCTTTTATTTATTTGTTTATTTTTAGTGTTTTTCTTATTTTAGAAATTTTTTATTTTTAAATGATAGCGGAAGTTTGCTTGCAAAAATCTAAAATATTTGCCTATATTTGCCTCTAGTTACCTTAGATAAAATTTGTTTGATTTTTATTGACCATTATAATATAATCATATTGTCAAATTTGGTTAATTTTAAAGTTTGATAGAACGAGGTGATTTTTATGAACATGAATAAATTAACACAAAAGTCTCAGGAAGCTTTCTATGAAGCACAAAATATCGCAACAAGATATGGACATCAGGAAATTTCTGAGGAGCATTTAGCTTTGTCTCTTGTAACTCAAGAAAACGGGCTAATTCCAAAATTGCTTTCAAAAATGGGTTTTGACCCAAATAGTGTTGTTTCGTCTATTGAAGCTGAATTAAGGAAAATTCCAAAAGTCACGGTTTCAGGACAGGAACAAGGTAAGCTTTACGTTTCACAAAACCTATCAAAAGCTATGGTCGCTGCAGAAGATGAAGCTGATAAGTTAAAGGATGATTATATTTCTGTAGAACATTTGTTTTTAGCTATCCTTTCTGATACAAAATCTCCAATTTCAAAAATCTTTCAAAGCTTTACTATTACAAAAGACTCTTTTTTGAAGATTTTGTCAGAGGTTCGTGGAAATCAGCGAATCACAAGTGATAATCCTGAGGATACTTATGATGTACTTGAAAAATACGGTCGAGATTTAGTTAAAGCAGCCAGAGAGAATAAGCTTGATCCTGTTATCGGACGAGACGATGAAATTCGTAGAACTATCCGCATCCTTAGCAGAAAGACTAAGAATAATCCTGTTTTAATAGGAGAGCCTGGGGTAGGTAAAACTGCAATAGTAGAGGGGCTTGCAAGTCGTATTTTACGTGGAGATGTCCCAGAAGGTTTAAAGGACCGTTCAATTTTTGCACTTGATATGGGGTCACTCCTTGCAGGTGCAAAGTATAGAGGCGAGTTTGAGGAGCGACTTAAGGCTGTTCTTACAGAGGTTAAAAAAAGTGAAGGGAGAATTATTCTCTTTATAGATGAGCTCCATACTATAGTTGGAGCAGGTAAAGCAGATGGTGCAATAGATGCAGGCAATATGTTAAAACCGATGCTCGCACGAGGTGAACTTCACTGTATCGGAGCTACTACTCTCGAGGAGTATAGAAATTATATAGAAAAAGACGCTGCACTTGAACGTCGTTTCCAACCAGTTTTAGTTGAAGCTCCTGATGTAGAAGATACAATTTCAATTCTAAGAGGTTTGAAGGAACGCTTTCAGGTTCACCATGGAGTGAGAATTCAAGATAATGCCCTTGTTGCAGCAGCAGTACTTTCTAATCGTTATATTACAGATAGATTCTTACCTGATAAGGCTATAGACCTTGTAGATGAAGCTTGTGCAATGATTAGAACCGATATTGATTCCATGCCTGCGGAATTAGATGCTGTTTCAAGAAGAGTTATGCAGTTAGAAATTGAAGAAGCAGCATTAAAGTTGGAAAAGGATAAATCAAGTAAGGATCGTTTGGATGTTCTTCAAAAAGAACTTGCAGATCAGAAAGAGTTAGCAAATACTTTAAGAGCTCAGTATGATAAGGAAAAAGAAGATATCACTAGAGTAAGGAAGATACGTGCTGATATAGAACAATTAGGACGTGACATTGATAAAGCGGAGCGAGAATATAATCTAAATCTAGCAGCAGAATTACGCCACGGTAAGTTACCTGCTTTGGAGAAACAGCTTGATGAAGAAGAGAAGAAGGTAGAGACATCAGGCGCTACAAAGCTTTTACGTGAAGAGGTTACAGAAGAAGAGATTACAGAAATAGTAGCAAAGTGGACAGGTATTCCTGTAACGCGACTTCTAGAAGGAGAAAGAGAAAAACTTTTACACCTCAGTGATGTGTTACATGAGAGAGTTGTAGGTCAAGATGAAGCCGTTGAGCTTGTAAGTGATGCTGTTCTTAGAGCACGTTCAGGTATCAAAGATCCCAAACGTCCAATAGGGTCGTTCATTTTCTTAGGTCCAACTGGCGTAGGCAAAACTGAGTTAGCAAGGACTTTAGCTGAATCACTCTTTGATTCAGAGGAGAATATTATTAGGATTGACATGTCTGAGTATATGGAAAAACATTCTGTTTCTAGACTTGTTGGAGCGCCTCCAGGATATGTCGGTTATGACGAAGGCGGACAACTTACAGAGGCAGTACGTAGACATCCATATTCGGTGGTTTTGTTTGATGAAATAGAAAAAGCACATCCAGATGTCTTCAATATTTTGCTACAAATTTTGGATGATGGGCGAGTAACAGATAGTCATGGACGTACGGTAAACTTTAAAAACTGCGTTATAATTATGACAAGTAATATCGGAGCAGAGTTCCTTATAAACGGAATAGATTCTGTTTCAGGTGATGTATCAGTAAAAGCTCGCGATGAGGTATCCTCACTTTTAAAGAGTCACTTTAGACCGGAGTTTTTAAATAGGGTGGATGAAATAATTTTCTTCAAACCACTTACAATCAATGAGGTAACGAAGATTGTTTCTTTACTTCTTAAAACTTTAGAGAAGAGATTGGCAGAGAGAGGAATTATTCTTGACGTTACACCTGATTCTTTGACTCTTATCGCAAAAAATGCTTACGACCCTATTTATGGAGCAAGACCATTAAAGCGTTATTTGCAGAAACACGTTGAGACGCAGATTGCAAAGTTAATTATTAGCGGTGAAGCTTCAAGTGATTGTCGGCTTGTTATAGAAAACCAAGGTAACGACATCGCTATTCACGTGATAAAATAGAGTCGCAGATTATGCATATACATGGAGGCTTATTTTTAAAGCTTCCATGTTTTATTTAAATAACTTTTTTAGGAGGAAGTTTTATGACAACAAATTGTGAAAAACATGAGTTTCAAAGTGAAGCAAAACAAGTTCTTGAATTGATGATCCATTCTGTTTATTCAAATCCAGATATTTTTGTTAGAGAGTTGATTTCTAACGCCTCTGACGCACTTGATAAACTGAGAATAGAAGCATTAAGTGATTCTTCTTTATCCGAATTTGCAAAAGAACCAAAGATTGAAATTTTGGTTGATAAGAAAAACAATACTTTGACAATTTCAGATAACGGAATTGGTATGTCGAAGGAAGATTTAGTTTCTTATTTGGGTACTATCGCAAAAAGTGGAACAAAAGAATTTATGAAAGCAATGAAAGAAGCCAAGTCTAATTCTTCAGGTGATCTTATTGGTCAGTTTGGAGTAGGATTTTATTCTTGCTTTATAGCAGCAGATAAGGTTAGAGTAGAGACAAAAAAAGCTGGATTAGATAAAGCATTTGTTTGGGAGTCAGAGGGTGATGGTACTTTTACGATTTCCGAAGGTACTAGAAATTCAAATGGTACTACTATAGTAATGAGTATGAAGAAAAATGAAAACACAGATGAGCATGATTTAGATACAGATTATCTCTCTGAATGGACATTACGTGGGATTATTAAGAAATATTCAGATTTTGTAACTTATCCAATTTTTATCAAGGATATGAACAAAGAAGTTAAACCTGAGGATGAACCAGAAAAAGATGCTCCTATAAACTCAATGAAGGCACTTTGGACACGCTCCGAAAGTGATGTCACAGATGACGAATACAAGGAATTTTATAGGCATATATCTCACGACTGGGAAGACCCGCTAGAACGAATTAGTTATAAAGCGGAAGGCACAAGTGAGTTCTGTGCTTTGCTTTATATCCCAGCACGCCAACCTATGGACCTGTTTTTCCAAGATGGCAAACACGGGGTTCAACTTTATATTAAGAGAGTCTTTATTATGAACGACTGTAAGGATTTAATCCCTGAGTATTTGCGTTTTATTAAGGGGGTAGTCGATTCCGAAGATCTTTCTCTTAATGTGTCACGTGAAATTTTACAGCAGAACCGCCAAACAAATTTGATTAAGAGTAGTTTAACAAGAAAGGTTCTTGATTCACTTAGAAAGATGAAGCAAGATAAACCTGAGGATTATAACAAGTTTTGGGATACTTTTGGAATTGTCCTCAAAGAAGGTATTATTTCTGATCAGAAGAATAAAGAGCAGATTATGAAGCTTTGCATGTTTGATAGCTCAAAGGGTAACAAAACAACACTTGAAGAGTATGTCTCGAAGATGTCTTCTGATCAAAAGAAGATTTATTATATTACTGGTTCAAATAAGTCTACTCTTTCTGCATCACCAAAACTTGAAGCTTTTAGAAAGAGAGATATAGAGGTTTTACTTTTGGGTGATGGAGTCGACGAAATTTGGGTAAATAATACTCCTAAGTTCAACGATTTTGATTTTGTATCAATTTCGTCAGAAAATTTGGAGTTGCCAGATTCTCTCCTTGGAGAGGACGAAAAGAAAGACAAGGAAGAACTCGAAAAGAGTGGCCTTTTAACAAAAATTAAAGAAGCTCTCGTTGGGACAGTAGAAGATGTAACTTTTTCAACAAGGTTAGTAGATTCACCGGCTTGCTTTGTACAAAAAGGCGAGGAAATATCACCTCAGATGAGAAATTTCTTCCAATCAATGGGACAGCCTGTTCCCGAAGAAAAGAAAGTTCTTGAAATTAACCCATCTCATCAACTTATCAAAAAAATTGCAGAAAATTACGAAAATGATATGTCTAATGTGTCTGAGTGGGGTACTATGTTGGTAGGTCTTGCAACTATTGCAGAGGGAGATTCTATTACAGATAGTAAAAAATTTACAGAGTCATTAACAAAGCTACTTTCTAAATAACTGTTTTGTTATCATATATAAAAAGAGAGTTCTTAATTTTATAATTAAGAACTCTCTTTTTATGTTCTAGTCTTTTAACATTTCCGGTATTTTTAGTAATGAGTTTTTGCTTTTAGGATATTTTCCAAAAACGAGACCTTTTACTATTTTGTTTAGATCTCCTCTTCTGGCATCTTTTCCTATTACCAGTTCCATTATCTGCCCTGTCCCACAATGATTACAAGTCCACATTACTCTAGCATCCCCTGTAGCATCAGGCGACCCAGCTATTACTTTTAATTCGCCACATTTTTGACAAGCCACTATTAGCATTTCATCAATCGCTTTCTATCTTATTTCACATTTAACCTTTACAGGTCCTTCTGAGTAAATCTTTCTTGTTGTCGTAAAATTTAGTTTTTTATCTTCTTTTATCCCAAGCAGTTTATCCATAGTTTTTATTAAGTCATCACTCTCTAAAGAACCTACATTTCCTGTAATCGGATCTCTAAAAACACCATCTTTTACTGCTTTCATGTTTAGTTCTTTAAAGGCAAGAGATATAACCATTTCAATATCATGTTTTGTTTGACCTTGTTTTACTTTTTTTGACACCAATACTTCGCCTTGATTATATATAAGTTTAGTAGGATAGACATCAACTCTTACTTTTAGTTGTTCACCAGATACCGCATTTGACACAACTGTCATTCTTGTTAGCCATCTTGCCTTTTTCTTTGTTAGTATGTCTGTTACTTTTTTTAAAGATTGTTTGTCTACAATTGGATCCCTTAGAGTCGCTTTATCTTCTCCAAGTCTATATGCCAAAAGTGAGTTCGTGTTATCCTGTAATGTTTTTATTAGTGTTTTTACTGATTCAGCATCCATTTTAGTTTCTTCTTCAATTATTACTTGAGCCACGACTTCTCCAGTCAAAGCAGATATTCTGCCTTCTCTAAGACGAACCATGTCTTGTTTCAGATTTTCTGATTCAATTTTCATAGAGGCAACAGATTCTGTAAGTTTTTTACTTTCATCTGAAAGTTTTGAGTTTTCCCAAAGCAGCTTAGCTTGTTCAGCTTCAGTTTTTTTCATTTGTTCTTCTATTATTTTAAGTTTACCTTTTGTTTCTTCTAAGTTTGAAGTTTCTTTTTGCAATTTTGATTCAACACTTTGGAGCATTATTTGCTTTTCGCTTAGGTCACCTTTACTTTCAAATAATTGCACTTCCATTAGTTCTAGGTTGGATCTGTTTTTTTGAAGATCAGCAGTCAAGGTGGTAATTTGATTTTGTACATAGTTCATACTAAAGAGTGCAGTACGTACCGGCTCTACCGTCACACTGATTGCAAAGAGTGTGACAAATGCAATCAATACACCTGTTATAACAGACATTAACCTCGATGTGTGTTTAGGGCGAAGTTTTAGGAAGGTTATTCTTTTTTTACCGAGTTTCATTCCAATGTAGTCTCCTGCCCACGCAACAACTGCACTTACTACAAGTAGTGTAAGCAAGAGGGTCCAGTTTACTTCTTTCATCAACTCAGTCATTTAGTACCTTCCTTTCTCAGTTTTTGTCTTGTTCTTCAAGTAGTGCCTCTTGAAATTTTATGTTTACTTCTTTTGGTGTGTAGTGTTGCCCATTGTTTATTCCAGGACAACGACTCGCATAAAAATCCCATTCTTCTTTATCTTCAAGCATTGATTTCCAAAAGGGAAAAGTTCTGCATTGTTGTGGACGAACTGGATATATCGTACAGCGTCTTGTTTCGTCATGCAAGAAGATACAATCAAAGTTTTTCTTTTCTTTTATGCTGATGCTTCCATTTATTTTTTTAAGATAAAGTTTTCTGAGTGTTTCTAGCTCTATTCCAAGATGTTCTGCTATTTCTTTTCTTTCTTTTGCTTCTGTCCATATGTAACCAGGCTCTCCACCACAACATTTGCCACACATTCTGCATGTGAAGTTAAGACCTGTTTCAGACCACCACTGTTTTTTTTCAATCATTTTATCTTCTTCTGTGTCCAGATACTGTTGCTGAGTATATTGCCCCTGTCTCTTTTAGTTTATCAAGTGAATTAAGTGCTATACCTGTTCCTAAAGCTACACATTCACCTGCTGCTTCGGCAACAACAGTGTTTATTTCTGTTTCTCTGGTGATTAAGTTTGCAAGTCCTCTTAGGTATGCACCACCACCTGTAAGTATTATGCCTCTGTCTATGACGTCCGAGGCGAGTTCTGGTGGCGTTTTTTCAAGTATTCTTTTTATTGCGACTACTATTGCATTTATTGGCTCTTCTACTGCTCGCGCTACATCTAAACTCGATACTGTAATTTGTTTAGGAAGACCTTGTATTAGGTCTCTTCCTCTTACTTCCATTGTCATTTCTGCATTGACGTTTTCAAGGTCACAGTTACCAATTTTTTTCTTTACGTCTTCAGCAGTTTGATCCCCTATTGCAAGGTTATATTGCCTTCTCATGTATCTTACAATGGCTTCGTCAAAGTTATCTCCACCAACTCTTAATGATTCACATACAACGAGTCCACCTAGTGATGCGATTGCTATGTCCGTAGTGCCTCCACCTATGTCAGCAACCATGTTTCCTATAGGTTCGCCAACAGGCATGTTAGCTCCTATTGCCGCTGCCATTGGTTCTTCTATTAGGTATGCTTCTTTTGCCCCAACTTCGAGAGCGGCTTCAAGGACAGCCCTTCTTTCTACGTCGGTAGCTCCTGATGGCACACCAATCATTACTCTATGTCTTACTATTCTTTCAAAACCGGATGTTACTTTTTTTATAAATTCTCTAAGCATGACTTCTGTCATTGTATAGTCAGCTATGACACCTTCACGTAGTGGTCGAATTGCAACGACATTGCCAGGTGTTCTACCTATCATTATTTTGGCATCTTCACCTACAGCTAGTATTTTACCCGTGTATTGATCCATTGCTACTACAGATGGTTCTCTGAGTACAACGCCTTTATCTTTCATAAAAACAAGTACTGTTGCAGTACCAAGGTCTATTCCTATATCTCTGCTCCACAAATTGGTTGCCCCCTCATTTTATCGGCATAGTAAAATCTATTCATCGTCTATTATGTTATTGTACATCAAAATGTTATTTTGGTGTGTATTCCACAGATTTATACCATAATTTATCTTCCAAAGGAAGAGTCCATTTGGAGGAAATGTTCTTCCGCAATCCCCTCGCGTTTTTCCTGCACTATATAGTTCTTTTATCCATTCAGGCTCGTGTATTCCTCTTGCAATCTGTTCTAGGTTTCCAATTATTATTCTTACCATGTTTGTGAGAAAACCACTACCTATTATTCTAAAGGTAAGCATGTTTCCTGTTTGTATAATTTCTGCACTGTATATCGTTTTAATGGTGTTTTTGGGTTTATCCACTTGACGACAAAATGCAGAAAAGTCGTGTTCGCCTATTAGATATTTACATGCTTCTTTCGCTCTATCCCAGTTATATGAAGTTTGCTTTAACCAACAGGCATAGGGTTTTATGTGAGGATATATGGTATTAGCGTTCCAGATAAAATATCTGTATTCTCTTTCTTTTGCATCAAATCTTGCATGAAACTCTTCGGAAACTTTAGCTATTTCCATTACAGACATTCCCTTTGATATGTTTGAATTTATTGCTAGTAGCATTTTTGTTGTGTCCCATTCTTTTTGCATTTCAAAGCTACAAACTTGTGCTTTTGCATGGACACCAGTATCAGTCCTTCCTGCGCCCGCAACCACAACTGGGATGTTACCATTTATTTTTGTCAGTCCTTTTTCAAGGCTTTCTTGAACCGATATAAAACCCTTTTGCGTTTGCCACCCATAGAAGTATGATCCGTCATAACTGATTTTTGCGGCATATTTCATATTTTAATGTACCCCGTTTATTATAAGCAATATTAGTGAGAATATTATGAGTATGAATAGTGATATTGTGTCATTTGCAGACCATTTAAGAGGGTACATTCTAGTTCTTCCTACCCCGCCTCTGTAGTGCCTCGCTTCCATCGCTGTTGCTAAGGTATCTGCACGCTGAAATAGCATTACAAACACCGGAATTAACAATGGGATATATGCTTTTGTCCTTTTTATTATTCCTCCAGTGGAAAAGTTCGCACCTCGCGATGTTTGTGCTTCTATTATTTTTTCTGTTTCTTCAAATAATGTCGGTATAAAACGCAGTGCTATTGTCATCATCATGGCACTTTCGTGTGCCGGGAATCCAAATTTTTTCAGAGGGGTAAATAACATCTCAAGTCCATCTGAAAGTTTTACAGGAGATGTTGTAAGCACTAAAAATGAAGCAAAAACTACAAGTAAAAATAGTTTTAGTGACATTTTTACCGCAAGTATTATCCCTTGATAGGATATACCTATTTTACCAATTGATATTATTTTTTCTCCATCCGCGCCAAACAGATGAAGTATTGCAGTAAATATTATGAGTAGCATTATCGGCTTCACAGATTTTAATACTACTTTTATAGATATTTTAGATAAAAACGTTGTCATGAGCAGTAATAAGAATAATAAATAAAATGAGTAGAAAGAGTCAACATAGAGTATTGTCACCATCATAAGTATTGTGGCAAGTATTTTACATCTAGGATCCAATCTATGTATGAGAGAGTCCATCGCTATGTATTGTCCTAGTTTAATTTTCCCAATCATAGACATTCTCTTTTGTCCTTAATCATTTTTGACAATTTATACGGATTGTCTGTTATTTCTGAAATTTTTCCTTTTTCCATTAGTCTTTTAGAGAGTTTTAGTACAGGTGGAATATCAAGTATGTTATTTTCATCAGATACAAGAAATTCCATAAGATGATTTTTTTCACCTTGAAATACTATTTTTCCTTGATTTAAAACTACTATTCTATCACTTATCTCCAGTGCAAGCTCTATGTCGTGGGTTATGTGTATTATTCCTACACCATTTTCTTTTTCTTTTTTCATAACGCATAGCAGATCTTCTATTGCATCGTTGTCTAGCCCCGCTGTGGGTTCATCAAATATGATGTACTTTGGCGAATAAGCTAGTATTGATGCTATTGCAATTTTCCTTTTGTTTCCACCAGAGAAGGTTAGTGGGTTTTTTTCTAGGTCTATTTTATCTATTTTAAATATGTTTATGATTTCGTTTATGTTTTTATTTGCTTCTTCCCTAGTGTAACCAAAGTTCAGAGGTGCAAAAAGTAGTTCCTCTTTTACAGTTTCAGCAAAGATTTGGTTTTCTGGATATTGAAATACCAATCCGACTTTTTTTCTTATTTCATTTATTTTTTTACAGTTCTCATTTATTTCTATTCCATCTACAGTTATTTTCCCGTGTTGTGGAAATATTAGTCCATTTAGGTGTTTTGCTAAAGTCGATTTCCCGCTACCTGTCTGTCCTACAATTGATAAGACCTCTCCAGAGTACACAGTTAAAGAAACATCGTGTAGTACAGATGTTTCCGTAGGTAATCCTTTATCATATGCATATGTTAGATTTTCTATATATATCGACATATTTGTTCTTCTATTTCATCTATATTTAGGGAGGTATTTTCTTGAAGAATACCTTCTTTTTCAAGTTCATCTCTTAGTAAGATTATAGAAGGCTTCCTAAATTTTATTTCATTAGTTATTTTTGATTCATTAGTTAGAAATGTTTCCGTTTTTCCATGCCATGCTATTTTGCTGTCTTTCATCACAATAACTTTATCAGCATTTATTATTTCTTCTAATTTATGTGTTATTTGAATTATTGTTGCTCCATTTTTGTACTCTTCATTTATTATATTAATAAATTCGTTTCTAGCATTAGAATCCAACATCGAGGTTGGTTCATCTAGAAGAAGTATTTTCGGCTTTATAACTAAAACGCCAGCTAGTGCAAGTCTCTGTTTTTCCCCACCAGAAAGAGAGGAAACTAGGTTTTTTTTCTTTAAATATATCCCTGTCTTTTGTAGCACCTCGTTGACTTTTATTTGTATCTCCTCAGAGGAAAATCCTAAGTTCTCTGGTGCAAAAGCAATGTCTTCTTCTACAGTAGATGCAACTATTTGGTCGTCTGGATTTTGGAATATGTAGCCTATTTGTTCCCTTATTCCATCTAAACGCATTTTATCTGTAGTTTTTTCCCCTCCAACAAAACAAAGGCCCTGCGTAGGTATCAGCAGGGCTCCAAGTATCTTCATAAGGGTAGACTTTCCGGAACCATTAGGGCCTAGGATAGCAACCCACTCGTTGGGGTTGATTTCCAAGTCCAATGAATCTAAAGCTAGTTTAGACGCATTGGAATATTGGAATTCAACACCCTCAAGTGAAAGAATTTGTTCAGTATTCATTTAGTCAACTAACTGAATTACTGCCATTTCTGAAGCATCACCAACGCGAGCTCCAAGCTTTACTATTCTTGTGTATCCACCGTTACGTTCGGCATATTTTGGTCCGAGTTCGTTAAAGAGCTTTGTTACGGCTTCTTTATGTGGAATACGAGCGATAACAAGACGACGATCAGCAATTTCACCTGATTTTGCTTTTGTGATAAGCTTTTCAGCAACTCTACGAAGCTCTTTTGCTCTTGTCACTGTTGTCGTGATGCTACCCTCAATGAAGAGACTAGCTGCCATATTACCAAGCATTGCCCAGCGATGTGAACTGCAGCGTCCCAACCGCCTTGTTGTTACGCGGTGTCTCATTGATACTCCTCCTTTTATTTCTCTTCGTTTTCGTCAAGTTCATCTAGTGATGCCGAGATGTCACCGCTAAGATGAAGGTCGAATTTGGCTAATTTCTCCTCTATCTCTTTAAGAGATATTCTGCCGAGGTTACGTATTTTAAGAAGATCATCTCTTGTTCTTGAGACTAACTCACCTAAGACGTGTACACCTCCACGGAGGAGGCAGTTTTCACTGCGAACAGACAGTTCAAGGTCACGAACAGGCTTTGCATATATTGAGTTTTCACCCATTGGAAAACCAGTTGCAACAGCTTGGTTATCTGATGATGTAGATATTGCTGTTTGAGCTTCTTCACTGCTTATTATTTCATCTAATGCACTGGTACCAGGCCCAGCAATAAAGTCAACTATTGAGGCGTAGTATCCCTTGAGGATCCTACTTGCCTGTACCATAGCTGCTTCAGGATCAACTACTCCGTTTGTCCATATCTCAAGTGTCAAACTGTCATAGTCTGTACGCTGACCCATTCTTGTATCTTGAATGTCGTACTTAACTCTTTCGACCGGTGAGAATAAAGCATCTGTCTGAAGTGCATCAACAGGTAAGTAAGATGCTCTCGGACGGTCTATGGGAGCATAGCCTGTGCCTGTTCCAACATAGATATCCATTGCAATAGAATGACCTTCTTCAATCGTGCAGATGTATCCATCAAGATCAGGAAATTCAACTTCACTATCCGGTTCGATATCAGCAACAGTAATAATCTTCGGCCCCTGAACTTCAAGGTGAAGGGTTCTTACCGAGTTTGAATGACAACATACCGGAATATGCTTGAGATTGACAAGTAGTTCTATTACATCTTCTCTTACACCTGGTATTGTACTAAATTCGTGGAGTACTCCTTCAATACGTGTAGCAAGTATTGCTGCTCCACTTATTGAAGAGAGAAGGACTCTACGAAGTGAGTTTCCCAGGGTAACTCCGTAACCTCTTTCAAGAGGTTCAATGGTTATTTTACCGTACGACGGGGTGGATTCTTGTACTATGATCTCATGACGATCATGCTCCATATTCTCCCCCACCTTTCGTTTCCCTAACGGGCATAGAATTCGACAACGAGCTGTTCGTTTACAGGAGCTTCAATCTGCTCGCGGACCGGAACTGAAACGATACTTCCTGACATTGTGTCAGCACTAAATGAAAGCCATGCTGGTATTGCACGTGCTGTTGCAGTTTCAGCGTTTTCCTTAAGGAGAACTATTTCTTTGCTGTTTTCTGCTACTGCGATAACATCACCAGGTTTGAGAAGTGCACTTGGGATGTCTAGCTTTTTACCGTTCACAAGGAAGTGACCGTGTGAAACAAGCTGACGTGCCTGGCTACGGCTTACACCGAATCCGAGACGATAGACTACGTTGTCAAGACGACGTTCAAGGAGTTCAAGGAAATTGTGACCTGTCTGTCCTGCCATCTTTGTAGCTTTTTCATATATAGCACTGAACTGAGTCTCGTTGAGTGAGTAGAAGCGACGAAGTTTCTGCTTTTCTCTAAGACGAAGTCCGTATTCACTCATCTTACTACGACGTGTACCATGCTGTCCTGGTTTTGAATTGCGCTTAGTGAGTCCGCATTTTTCTGAATAGCAACGGTCTCCCTTTAAAAAGAGCTTCGCACCTTCTGCACGACAAAGTCTGCAAACAGGTCCTGTGTATCTGCTCATACTTTCAGTTACCTCCTTTAAGTCCTACACGCGGCGCCGTTTTGGAGGACGGCATCCGTTGTGAGGGATCGGGGTTGCATCACGAATAACATTTACTTGGAGTCCTGCTGCCTGAAGTGAACGAATTGCTGATTCACGTCCGGGTCCTGGGCCCTTTACAATTACATCAATTTCAACTACACCGTGATCCTGAGCAAGCTTTGCGGCTTCTGCTGCAGACATCTGAGCTGCATAAGGTGTTGATTTACGTGCACCCTTGAAGCCTACGTTTCCACCTGCTGCCCATGAAAGTGTGTTACCCTGTTTGTCTGTAAGTGTAACTATAGTATTGTTAAATGTTGAGAATATGTGTGCAACACCATAACTTACGTTTTTCTTTTCTTTGCGTTTACGTGAACGCTGTACGCGTTTGGCCACCTATTGTTCCCTCCCTGGTAAAGCCCTTACTTCGTGGCTTTTTTCTTACCTGCCACAGTCCTCTTCGGACCTTTACGTGTGCGGGCGTTTGTCTTTGTCTTCTGACCACGAACAGGGAGACCCTGACGATGTCTTAGACCACGGTAGCAACCAATATCCATAAGACGTTTTATGTTCATAGAGACTTCGCGACGAAGGTCTCCTTCTACCGTATGATTATTTTCAATCTCTGCACGCAGTTTCTTTTCTTCATCTTCAGTAAGGTCTTTAACCCTTGTATCTGGGTTAATACCTGTAGCTTCGATTATCTGCTGTGCAACTGCTGGCCCAATACCAAATATGTATGTAAGGGCTATTTCGATTCTTTTTTCACGCGGCAGGTCAACACCGGCTAAACGAGCCATACCCTGCTACCTCCTTGCTCCCTGGCGTTGTTTGTGACGGGGGTTTCTGCTACAGATTACCCTTACAACACCGTGGCGTTTAATTATCCTACAATACTCACAAATAGGTTTGACCGACGGTCTTACTTTCATTAATGTAGACCTCCTTGAGTAAAACTTTAATGTCATTTTGACAAAATGTATTTTTAATTTACTTAAATCTGTACGTTATCCGCCCACGAGTTAAATCGTACGGCGAGAGCTGCAATAGAACACGATCGCCAGGTAATATCCTGATAAAATGCATTCGCATTTTTCCCGAAACGTGAGCTAATATCTTGTGTCCATTTTCCAGTTCGACCCGGAACATGGCATTGGGCAGTGGTTCAACTACCACGCCTTTGACTTCAATTGCTTCTTCTTTGGCCATGCAGTAGGCTAACCTCCCTATGTGCAAGATGTGTTGCTGTGTTTAGAACTTGCGGAGATCTTCTCCTTCAACCAACCGTTGTCTAGAGGTTTACCGCCAGCAACACGCTCAGCCACATCTTCGAGACTAGTTAGTGTTTTCTGAAGATGAAGAATGTTTTTCTTTTTAGGTCTTTCTACCTTATAGTTTACACCATCAGATATGTAGGCCACGTCATCTCCTGATACACTTACTATTACAAATTGCGTTCCAGTGTGCTTACCTCGGCGGACTGTTACGAGATCGCCTGTTTTGAATTTGTTTTCTGACACGATGTTATCTCTCCCACGGAGTTAGTATTTCAACACCGTTTTCGGTAACAAGTAAACTATTTTCAAAATGAGCAGCATCGCTGCCGTCCTTTGTTGAAACCGTCCACTCATCAGAGAGATTTTTTACCTTTTCTCCACCCGTCATTACCATAGGTTCAATGCAAAATGTCATTCTTGATTTTAACGTTATTCCTCTTCCGGGCGTACCAAAGTTTGGAACTTGAGGCGCTTCGTGTAGTTTCCTGCCTATTCCGTGTCCAGAATAATCTCTTACTAGTCCATATCCTAGGGGAGCTACAGTGCTCTCTACCGCAAAACCAATGTCACCTATAGTTGCACCAGGCTTTACAGCTTCCATTCCTCTATGCAGTGAGTCTAAAGTTATGTCTAGCAGCCGCTGTCGACTTTCACTTATTTGTCCTACCGCATATGTACAAGCCGCATCTCCGAAGAAACCTTCTATCGATGCACCTGTATCAATACTAATGATATCACCATCTTGAAGTATTCTGCTTCTTGACGGGATTCCATGAACAATTTCATCATTTATTGATGCACATATTGTTCCTGGAAATGGGACTGGTACCCACGGAACTTTGTATCCCTTAAAAGCAGGTTTCGCTCCTGCTTTTATTACTAGACGTTCAGCTGCTTCATCTAGAGTTAGAGTATCAATTCCCGGCTTTACCATGTCCCTCATTAGTTTGAGGATGTCCGCTACGATCTGACCCGCTCGGCGCATTTTAATGAGGTCACGATCGCTTTTAAAGGTAATCATATACTGTCGCCGTTTCCTTTTTCAAGGGCTTTCAAAACAGTATCCTTACCCTTTGTCGCATCTACCGTAATAAGTAATCCTTTTTCACGATAGTACTCAATCAAAGGCGCTGTCTGATTATGGAAGACGGATAGACGGTTGCGAATGACGCTTTCTTGGTCATCATCACGCTGGATTACTTCACCGCCACACTTATCACAGACACCTTCGACCTTTGTGGGCTTAAAGCGTGTGTTGTATATCTCTCCACATGCCTTACATCCGCGTCTAGTTGTGAGTCTTTCAACAACGATATCATCGTCTACATCAAGCTCAACAACCGCATCTAATGAAATTCCCAACTTCTCAAGAAGAAGCGTTAAGGCTTCAGCTTGGGGAGTTGTTCTAGGAAATCCATCTAAGAGGAAACCTTCGTTGCACTCTGGTTCTCTTAGTTTGGACTCCATCATAGCTATTATTACTTCGTCTGGGACTAGCTTTCCAGCATCCATATAACTTTTTGCATTTTTACCAAGTTCTGTTCCTGCTTTTACGTTTGCACGTAAAATATCACCTGTAGAAATGTGAGCTATAGGGTATTTATTTTTTATGCTTTCTGCCTGTGTTCCTTTACCTGCACCAGGTGCTCCTACAAGAATTATTCTCAACGTAGTACCTCCTAATTACAGCTTAAGAAGTCCGCTTTTTGAACCACGACGTTTGAGTATTCCTTCGTAGTGACGCATCAAGAGCTGTCCTTCAATCTGATGAACAGTGTCAAGAGCTACACCGACTACGATTATGACTGCTGTTCCACCAAAATAGAATGTTTTGATGTTGAGCATTCCTGTCATAAGTGTAGGAATTACTGCTATTACTGCAAGAGCAACAGCACCTGCAAGCGTCAAGCGACCCATAACTTTTTCAATGTAATCTGTTGTTGGTTTGCCTGGTCTAATACCAAGAATAAAACCACCGTTTTTCTTCATATTGCTTGAGATATCTTCTGGCTTAAATACTACAGCTGTGTAGAAGTAAGAGAAGAAGATGATCATAGCAATATAAAGTGTCAAGTAAACAGGACTACTGGGGGTAAATGCCTTTTGTACAGCCTGCGCAATAGAACCATGGAACATTCCCGCCATTGTGTAAGGGAAAAGTAGTACAGATGATGCAAAGATGATAGGAATTACGTTGGCTGTGTTAGCCTTAAGAGGAATAAATGTGCTCTGTCCTCCATACATTTTATTTCCTACCATTCTCTTTGCGTATTGTACAGGTAGACGACGCTGACCTTCCTGCAACATAATACAGCCTGCTATTACAACAAGCATTATTGCTATTGCAAGAATAAGTACAAGTACGTTCATTTCACCGAGACGGACCATTGATAAGGTACGAACTATCGCTTCTGGGATTCGTACTATAATTCCAGCAAAAATCAAAAGCGATGTTCCGTTTCCAATTCCGTGGTCTGACATGATTTCACCCAACCACATTACTGCCATTGCACCTGTAGTAAGTGTGACAGAAACGAGTGTTATGTCGAGCAAACTTCCGGTAAATATACCCAAATTCCTGAGCCAGCCTGTCATTCCGACAGCCTGAATGAGGGCAAATACGATTGTTCCGTAGCGTGTGTACTGAACAATTTTCTTTCTTCCCTCTTCTCCCTCTTTTTGCATCTTATCAAGGCTAGGTACTACAACTGCTAAGAGTTGCATTACGATGCTTGCGTTGATGTAAGGAGTTACACCTAAAGCAAAGATACTAAATCTGCTGAGTGCACCACCTGCAAAGAGGTCCAGGAACCCCAGAACGCCCCCTTGCTCGAAAAGCTTTCCAAGTGCAACCGTATCTACTCCAGGAGTAGGTACGTGTGCACCAATGCGATAGACGAACAATGCTGCTAACGTAAATAATATACGTCGCTTTAAATCAGGGAGTCTGAAGGCATCCCGGAAGGAGTCCATCATATTAGATCACCTCAGCCTTTCCACCTGCAGCTTCGATTTTCTGGGCTGCTGATGCACTGAAAGCGTTTGCTTTGACTGTGATGTTCTTTGTGATTTCTCCTAAACCGAGAATTTTTACTGGTTTTGTTAATGAAGAAATAAGTCTTAGCTCATAGAGAGCGATTGCTGATACTTCTGATCCAGCTTCAAAGCGTTCTTCAATGTCAGCAATGTTGACTATTTCATAGTTAACTGCAAAACGATAGTTACTAAATCCACGTTTCGGCACACGACGTGCGAGTGGCATCTGTCCGCCTTCAAAGTTTGCACCAATGTCAGGGCTCTTACGAGCTTTCTGACCTTTGTGTCCTTTTCCAGCTGTTTTTCCGTGTCCACTGGCTAGGCCTTGGCCAAGACGCTTTTTCTTTTTACGTGATCCAGGAACCGGACTGAGTTCATTAAGATTCATGCTTAAATACCTCCCTATTCCTCTATGGACCAATCAAGAAGATGGCCAATTGATTCTACCATCCCGCGAATCTGCGGTGTGTCATTGTGGTAAACCGTTTCATTAAGTCTGTGAAGACCCAATGCTTTGATTATTCTCTCCTGACGGGGAGGACGACCAATTGTACTCTTTTTCCATGTTATACGAAGTTTAGCCATTGTAAATTCCCCCTACGCTTCTTTGTGGTCTTTGCCACGAAGGCGAAGAATCTCAGAAGGAGTACGAAGGCCTTTTACAGCTTCCATTGTTGCATAAGCAACGTTTACAGGATTTGATGTTCTTCCTATAACTTTTGTAAGTACGTCTTTTACTCCACCAAGTTCCATTATTGCACGAACTGCTCCACCTGCGATAACTCCTGTACCAGGTGCTGCAGGACGGAGAAGAACTTCGGCTGCTCCGAATTTGCCAATGATTGGATGGGGAACTGTATGACTTACCTTCTTAAGGTCTATCATGTTTTTCTTTGCATGCTCGATTCCTTTACGCATTGCATCAGAAATTTCTTTTGCTTTTCCTGTACCAAGTCCGACTTGACCGATTCCATCTCCGACTACAACAAGAACGCTAAAACGGAAACGTTTTCCGCCCTTTACAACCTTGCTTACACGGTTTATGGAAACGATACGTTCAACAATTTCAAGTCCCTTGCTACTATAGGATTTATTGTTAGATGTCTCTTTCGCCACGTTTCTCTGCCTCCTCCTAGAATTTCAGGCCGGCTTCGCGAGCTGCTTCAGCCAAAGCTTTGACTCTGCCATGATAGACATGTCCGCCACGGTCAAAAACAACTTCACTAATACCCTGGGCCAGAGCGCGCTCAGCGATGAGCTTGCCAACTGCTATTGCAGCTTCCTGATTTCCAGTGCCCTTTGCATCTTTAAATGACTTTTCCATTGTTGAAGCTGCAACTATCGTTGCGCCCTTTGTGTCATCAATAATTTGAGCATACATGTGTCCCAAACTACCAAAGATTGCAAGACGGGGACGCTCTGCAGTGCCTGAAAGATGCTTTCTGAGGCGACGATGGCGGAGCTCCCGCATTGTATTACGACTGCGATTACTAATCAACGTCCTTCACCTCGCCTTACTTCTTGGCGCCGGCCTTACCGGCTTTGCGAATGATATATTCGCCTGCATACTTGATTCCCTTGCCTTTATATGGCTCAGGTGGGCGGTAACCACGTACATTTGATGCAACCTGCCCTACAAGCTGTCTGTCTATTCCGCGAACAATTATTTTGATTGGGCTTTCACATACAAATTCGATTCCTGCTGGAGGAACGACTTCTACTGGATGTGAAAAACCGAGGCTCAATACAAGGTTTTTACCTTGCATCTGTGCACGGTAACCAACACCATTGATTTCAAGAACTTTCTCAAATCCTGTGTTGACTCCAACAATCATGTTACTCAAAATTGCACGTGTCATACCGTGTGCGGCACGAACTGTTTTAATCTCGCTTTCGCGACTTACGATTACAACGCCTTCTTCAAGTGAAACGTTGATCATGTTCATTACATCCATTTCAAGTGTACCTTTGACACCTTTGACTGTGATGTGTTTGCCGTCGATTTTAACTTCTACTCCTTTAGGAAGAGCTATAGGTTTACGTCCTATTCTTGACAACTAAGCCACCCCCTACTACCAGACATAGCATACGACTTCGCCGCCGAGACCACGTTTACGTGCGTCTGCATCGGTCATAAGTCCTGCTGATGTTGATATAATTGCGATTCCTAGTCCACCCATTACTTTGGGTAGATCTTCTTTACCTACGAAGATACGACGTCCAGGTTTGCTTATTCTGCGAAGACCCTGAATGACTCTTTCTCTTGTAGGACCATAGCTCATTACTACTCTAAGTACAGGCATAGCCTGATCTGCTTCATTTACTGTCTTGTAATTACGGATATAGCCTTCCTCTTTTAAAATACGTGCTATTTCAAGACGTAATTTGCTAAGAGGCATGTCTACCATTTCGTGATAAACCACATTCGCATTTCTTATGCGTGTGAGCATATCCGCGACAGGATCGGTAATATGCATATTAAAGGATCCTCCCTTCCATGCCCACTGTTTACCAGCTAGCCTTTACAACGCCAGGAATTTTACCCTCGCGTGCAAGTTTGCGGAAACAACAACGGCACATATCAAATTTGCGCATATACCCATGGGGGCGTCCGCAAATAGGACAACGGTTATATTTTCTTACCTTGAACTTTGGTTCAAGCTGAGCTTTATTTTTCATGCTTGTACGGGCCATGAACTTACTCCTTCCTAACGGGCGAAGGGCATGCCCAGCTCTAGTAATAGTGCTTGGGCTTCCTCATCCACGTTTGCGGTTGTAACAAATGTTATGTTCATGCCGCGCTGGTGAATGACCTTATCATACTCAATTTCAGGGAAGAGGAGTTGCTCTTTCAAACCGAGGTTATAATTACCTCTGCCATCAAAGCTTCTCTTGGATATTCCCTGGAAGTCTTTGATTCTAGGAAGAGCTACGCTAATCAAACGATCAAGGAACTCCCACATTCTAGAACCTCTAAGTGTTACGCAGCAAGCAACAGGCATTCCTTCTCTTACTTTGAATCCTGCGATTGACTTCTTTGCGCGTTTTATCATAGGCTTCTGTCCTGAAATAATTGTAAGTTCGTTAAATGAAGCATCCATGTATTTGTTATCAAGTTTTGCTTCATTTACGCCTATGTTGATTACAATCTTTGCAAGACGTGGTATCTGCATTACATTTTTGTAACCAAACTGCTCCTTCAAGTGAGGGGCAACATCTTCGGTGTACTTTGTCAAAAGACGCGGTGTCATTATGTGCTCCCTCCCTATGCCTTATCTATTATTTCGCCACACTGCTTGCATACACGGACCTTGTCACCATTGTCAAGGAATGCTCTGCCAACACGTGTTGCTTTGCCACAAGAAGGACAGACCAGCATAACTTTGCATGCGTGGAGAGCTGCTTCCTTCTTGATAAGTCCTCCCTGAGGATTCTTCTGGCTTGGACGTAAGCTTTTTGTTACCATGTTTACGTTTTCTACCAAAATTGTATCCTTCTGGATGTTTCTGCTGAGGACTTTGCCTTCTTTACCTGCATCCTTGCCTGATACTACACGGACGCGATCGCCTTTTTTAATTCTCATCTTGGACATAACCAGTTACCCCCTACACTACTTCAGGAGCGAGAGAAACTATTCTCATATATTTCTTCTCTCTAAGCTCCCTGGCTACCGGGCCAAAGATACGAGTTCCTTTAGGATCGCCATTGTTGTCAATTACAACTGCAGCGTTGTCATCAAAGCGAACGTATGAACCGTCTTTACGACGTACTTCTTTTTTTGTTCTTACGATTACAGCCTTTATGACGTCACCCTTTTTGATGTTTCCGTTTGGTGCAGCTTCACGAACTGCTGCAACGATAACATCTCCAACTGTACCTACCTTATGAAAGCTACCACCTTTGACCTGAATGCAGAGGATTTTCTTTGCGCCGGAATTGTCGGCTACGTTTAGTACTGTACGCAGCTGAATCATGCTTAGATTTCCTCCTCTTCAAGATTTACACCAAGGATTGGTGCTCTCTTAACAATTTCTACTACTTCCCAGCACTTATTAGCGCTGAGAGGACGTGTCTCACCAATCATTACTGTATCGCCAATACGGCAATCATTCTTTTCATCGTGAGCCATGAATTTTTTTGACCGGAGAACCGGTTTCCCGTAAAGTGAGTGCTTTGCCATGCGATCTACGCGGACAACGATGGTTTTTTCCATCTTATCACTTACCACTATTCCGGTGCGGACTTTCCGATGTGCCTTATGTTCTTCCATCGCCGGTTACCTCCCTGCTCCTACGCGTTCAATACCCATCTCTTTTTCTGTGATGATGGTTAGTATGCGAGCAATAGTCTTTTTGACTTCTTTTATGCGACTTGAGTTATTCAACTGTCCGATTGCGTTCTGGAAACGGAGGTTGAAGAGCTCTTCCTTAAACTGCTTATGTTTATCTTTTAACTCAGATATGCTGAGATCTCTAAGGTCCTTGGGATCCATACTATTCACCTGCTCCCTCTCGGGCTAACAATTTTACCTTGATGGGAAGTTTAAAGGATGCTGTACGAAAAGCCTGTTCTGCAACTTCTCGTGGAACGCCAGCGATTTCAAACATAACACGACCACGTTTTACAGCGGCTGTCCAATACTCAACATTACCCTTACCTTTACCCATACGTGTTTCAAGCGGTTTCTCTGTTACAGGGCGATCTGGGAAAATTCTAATCCAAATTTTGCCACCCTTTTTCATTTTACGGCTGATTGCAACACGAACTGCTTCTATCTGACGTGCGGTAATCCATCCGTTTTCACAAGCTTGAAGACCAAATTCACCAAAATCAACTTTCGTGGCACCTTTTGAGTAACCACGAAGAGCTGTCAAATGTGGCTTACGATATTTTACTCTTTTCGGAGACAGCATCGATGTTACCCCCTTTCCTTTGCAACAGGATCTGCGCTAGGAATTGTAATTGGGGTACGGCTCATAACTTCTCCTTTGTAGATCCAAACTTTGATACCAATTACACCATAGATTGTGTGTGCTTCTGCAAAACCATAATCTATGTCGGCTCTAAGTGTTGAAAGGGGAAGTTGCCCCTCAAGATACCATTCGGTACGAGCAATTTCTGCTCCACCAAGTCTTCCTGCACACTGAACTTTAATTCCCTTTGCACCAGATTTCATGGCACGGAAAATTGACTGTTTCATTGCACGACGGAAGCTAACTCTACGCTCTAGTGATGACGCGACTCCTGCTGCGACAACGTGAGCTTCGACATCAGGATTTTTCATTTCCTGGATATTAATCATAACCCGGTTGCCTGTCATTGCCTGGAGCTCTTCACGAACCGCCTGTATTTCTGAACCCTGTTTGCCTATTACAACACCAGGCCGGGCGGTCAAAACTGTGAAACGCATAACATTACCGATGCGCTCTATTTCTACACGGCTTACACCAGCACTTGACCAGCGCTTTGTAATCCACTGTCTGAGCTTTAGGTCGTCATGAAGGAATTTTGCATATTTCTTACCATCTGCATACCAACGTGACTCCCAATCATAAATAACGCCAAGCCTATAACCTACCGGGTGAACTTTCTGACCCACAGTATCACCCCTCCTTACTTCTCACTAACAACCACAGTTATGTGGCATGTATAGTGTCTAAAAGCATGTGCGCGACCCATTGAAACTGGGCGGAAGCGCTTCATATATGTTCCCTGATCTGCCATTACTTCCTTAACAAAAAGCTTGTCAATGTCAAGTCCAAAGTTGTGATCAGCATTTGCTATTGCACTCTTAAGGACTTTTTCAATATAACGTGCTGGTTTGTTAGGTGTGTATTTTAGTATTTGCAATGCTTCTTCAGCATTTTTGCCTCTGACCAATGCAAGTACCTGGCGAACTTTTGTTACAGATACGCGAACCTGCTGAGCTGTTGCTTTTACATCCATCCCCATGTCCCTCCTACTTCTTGACCTTAGTGGAGCGCTCTTGTCCTGCGTGACCGCCGAACTTACGGGTTGGAGCAAATTCTCCGAGCTTATGTCCAATCATATTATCGCTAATAAAGACTGGTACATGAATACGACCATTGTGAACTGCGATTGTGTGACCAACCATTTCAGGGGTTATGCTGGATCTACGTGCCCAGCTTTTTAAAACAAGTTTCTTCCCTGAATCGTTCATGTCTTCAACCTTACGGAGAAGCTTTGCATCAACGTATGGTCCTTTTTTTAGTGAACGAGCCATTTATGTATTCCCTCCTACAAGCCTGGGTTACTTCTTGCGACGACGGACAATAAATTTATCCGAAGGCTTACGTTTACGTGTACGGTAACCCTTAGCTGGAGTACCCCACGGTGAAACTGGATGTTTGTGAGATTTACTCTTACCTTCACCACCACCCATAGGATGGTCGACAGGGTTCTGAATCATACCACGAATACGTGAGCGAAAACCAAGCCAACGTGTTCTACCGGCTTTACCAAATACAACGTTTTCGTGTTCTTCATTTCCTACCTGACCAATTGTAGCCATGCATTCAAGAAGAATGAGTCTAAGTTCTCCACTCGGCATACGAACGAATGCATATTTGCCTTCTTTTGCCATAAGCTGAGCAGATACACCTGCTGAGCGAACAAGTACTCCGCCGCGACCAGGTTCTAGTTCAACGTTGTGAACGACTGTACCAACTGGAATGTCCTTAAGTTTGAGAGCATTTCCAGGACGAATATCTGATCCAGGACCTGCAACTACTGTGTCACCTACTGAAAGACCGATTGGTGCAAGAATGTAACGCTTCTCACCATCTAGGTAAGAGATAAGTGCTATACGTGCTGAGCGGTTTGGATCATATTCAATTGAAACTACCTTTCCAGGTACTTCAAGTTTGTTACGCTTAAAGTCAATTATACGATACTGAATTCTTCCGCGACCACCACGATGGCGCATTGTTATACGACCGTTATTGTTACGTCCCCCTGACTGACTCAGAGATACAACCAGACTACGCTCCGGCTTCGCCTTTGTTATTTCAGAAAAGTCCGGCGTAGCCATTTGGCGGTGGCTGGGAGTAGTGGGACGGTATTTCTTAATTCCCATTTAGGTTTACCCCTTTCTGCCTAGGCGCTTGCGCCCTCGAAAAATGCAATCTTTTCACCTTTTGCAATTGTTACGACTGCTTTTTTCCAAGAACGTGAACGACCCAAAAAGGCTCCCATCCGCTTCGGTTTGGAACGGACCTGGATCGTGTTAACTCTAACAACCTTGACGTTAAAAACTTCTTCTACAGCTTTACGAATTTCTATCTTGTTAGCCTTCGGAAGAACTTCAAATGTATACTGTCCGAGTTCCATCAATCTACTTGATTTCTCAGTGATTACAGGACGCACAATGATATCATGTGATGTTAAGTTCATTAACCGAACACCTCCTCGAGCTTTTTGACAGCTTCAGAGGTTGCAATCAATTTATCGTGGTTTAAGAGGTCATATACGTTAATACTATCAACGTGAAGAACTTCTGCTCCAGGAATGTTTGATGCTGACTTGACTACTGCCATATTTGTCTCGTGCATTACAAAGAGAGGCTTTTTAGCACTTTCTATTGTTGCAAGAAAATCAAGCATAAGCTTTGTTTTAGGTGCTGCAAGTTCAAAGCTATTAAGAACAATCATGTTCTCTTCTTGAACTTTTAATGTAAGTGCACTGCAAAGAGCAATACGACGTACTTTTTTATTTACTTTCTGATGATAGTCTCTTGGATGCGGACCGTGTGCAACTCCACCGCCAACCCAAATAGGTGAGCGTGAGCTACCGGCACGTGCGCGTCCAGTATGTTTCTGTCTCCAAGGCTTTTTACCGCCACCACGGACATCACCGCGGTCTTTTGTGTTGTGTGTTCCAACACGGCAGTTTGCCAAATGTGCTACTACAACTTGATGCATAGCTGGCACATGGACAGGTGCTCCGAAGACAGCATCGGAAAGTTCAATCTGACCGATTACTTCGCCTTTAAAATTAACTTCATTTACTACAGGCATTGTCTGCTGCCTCCCTACTACGCTGTTTTGCGGATCATAACAAGACCGTCGCGTGCGCCAGGGACAGATCCCTTGATGAGAATTAAGTTATTCTCTTCGTCAATTCCAAAGACTGTTACGTTCTTTGTTGTGACTCGCTCGCTACCCATGTGACCCGCCATTCTCCGGCCCTTTATAACTTTGCCGGGATAGCTGCTACAACCGATAGAACCTGGGTGACGGTGTGTCAATGATTGACCGTGGCTCATCGGAATTCCTCCGAAACCGTGGCGTTTCATAACACCAGCCGTTCCCTTACCTTTGCTAACGCCTATTACGTCAACAATTTCGCCATTCTGGAACAAAGAAACTGTGATTTCCTGTCCCACCTGGTAGTCCGCTGTATTATCTACGCGGAACTCCCTCAGCCAGCGCTTTGGTGTTGCTTCCTGCTTGTCAAAGTAACCCTTCATAGGTTTTGTTACCTTTGAAGCTTTTACTTCACCAAAACCAAGCTGTAAAGCACTGTAGCTGTTTTTTTCAGGTGTCCGGATTTCAACGACTGGACAAGGCCCTGCTTCAATTACTGTTACAGGTATTGCCTTTCCATTTTCGTCGAAGACCTGGGTCATCCCTACCTTGCGGCCCAGAATCCCCATACTCATAGGTGTGTCACTCCTTTTTGTTATTAAACTTTAATTAAATTAAAGTTTAATCTGTATATCAACTCCAGAAGGAAGGTTTAGCTCCATAAGAGCTTCCATTGTCTTCTGCGTTGGATCAATGATATCAATGAGGCGCTTGTGTGTACGAACTTCATACTGATCACGTGCATCTTTGCATACGTGAGGTGATGAAAGGACTACGTATCTTTCTACTGTTGTAGGAAGAGGTACAGGTCCTGATACTTTAGCACCTGTGCGCTGTGCTGTTTCAGCTATCTGGCTTGCAGATGCGTCGAGCACACGGTGGTCAAATGCTTTGAGTTTTATACGTATATTTTTAGCCAAAATATTCCCCTCCTGGGGTGGATTAGTCGATTATTTCTGTTACAACGCCAGCGCCGACTGTACGTCCGCCTTCACGAACTGCGAAACGAAGTCCGGGCTGCATTG
>JAVVWB010000007.1:0-102910 GCA_036652335.1 Synergistaceae bacterium
ACCCAGAAGCACTCGCAGCAGCAGTAAAAGGAATGAGAGACCAGTTCTCTAAATAGTTTTTTTAAAAAACTTTGTGAAAAAGATATCAGACAGTTTTTACTGTCTGATATCTTAGACTTATATAAATACAAAACATAATAATAATAATAATAATAATATATAAACAACCCCATAAATTTGAACATAGGCCTATATGGCTATATATACAAAAAATCCAAAAATATCACAATAACAGGGAGGAATTATGCTATGCCCAACGCAGCAGTAAAAGCAGCCGCTTATTCACTTAACCACACACCGGAACTCGCTCTCCACTACGGGAATACACCTTTTGTCGAAAGAATGACAAAGCCAGACTCAGAGTTTTTAAAGGAACTCCCAAATTACGTACAAGATTACGAATCAGCAGCAAAATATGCACCAAACTTAACATACATTGGTGCAATGACAATTGATGAATTTGAAACAAAACCAAAACCGTGGTATCACAACCTTGAACCAGAAGTAACAAGATATGGTAAATTTGGAGAAATAATGCCAGAAGACGAAACAATCGCATTTATGGATATGTGTGATGTATTCGATCTTATTTGGCTTGAAAAGGGATTTGCATCAGCAGTAAAAGAAAAAGTCGCAGCTCATCCTCTTATGAGAGACGATATCTTAGCAAGACTTGAAGCTGGGCATGAAGTAGAAGAAATTAACCATGAAGTAGAAAATGCAGCAGCTCTCCCTCTCTATGTAGATGGAAAACTTGTAGGTTGTGCAAGACGTGGACACGAAGTAGACCCCAACCTTACAGCATACGAACTTCTAGTAAACATTACAAATAAAACAAGTGCTGTAATATCACTTCTTCACCTCATTAAAAACGCAGGAATTCCTGCTGAGGAAATTGACTTCGTAGTTGAATGTTCAGAAGAAGCAGCCGGAGACATGAACCAGCGTGGTGGCGGTAACTTTGCAAAAGCCATAGCAGAAATTGCAGGTTGCACAAACGCATCAGGTTGCGACGTAAGAGGTTTCTGCGCAGGTCCTGTAAACGCAATGCTTGCAGGTGCATCTATGGTAGCAGCTGGAACACGTAAGAACGTAGTAGTAATCGCAGGCGGAGCAATTCCAAAACTTTACATGAACGCACGTGACCATGTAAAGAAACAACTACCTGCTCTTGAAAACTGCATCGGTTCATTCGGTGTATTGATAGTAGAAGACGACGGCACACTTCCAGTAGTAAGACTTGACGCAATAGGAAAGCATACAGTAGGAGCCGGAGCATCACCTCAAACAGTAACAAGTGTCCTTACCTACGAACCACTTCAGAAAATCGGACTTACACTATCAGACGTTGACAAATATGCACCTGAACTCCATAACGCGGAAATCACATTACCTGCTGGAGCTGGAAATGTTCCAGAAGCAAACTTTAAGATGATTGCAGCTCTCGGAGTAATGAAAAAACAGATTGAAAAACCAGAAATGCTTAACTTCATAAAAGAGCATGGAATGACAGGTTTTGCCCATACACAGGGACACATTCCATCAGGTGTTCCATTTATAGGCCATGCTATTGACGCAATCCTCGAAGGCAAAATGACAAGAACAATGATTATCGGTAAAGGCAGTCTCTTCCTAGGAAGACTTACAAACCTAGCAGACGGGGCATCATTCCTTATCGAAAAGCCATCAGGTAAAAAAGCATCAGGCGGAGTCACAAAAGAAGAAGTCAGAGAGATCATTCTTGAAGCTCTCGGAGACATCGCAGAAGCCTTAAACAAATAAAAAGTTCCTCGATAATATACACAGAAAACGTACAGGAGGAAAATCATGAATACAGAAACAAAACAAATGGTAGGAGAAATCCTTAAAGAAATCATAGAAGAAACAAAAAGTGGCGGCGGAAGAAAAACCACAGTAGGACTTATGGCACACGGAAGTGAGCTAGGTAGCGAAGAACTCGTAAAGGGTGCAATTCTTGCAATGCAAAACAATCCTACAATAAAAGTTCGCCCCATTGGTCCAATTCTCCCTGGATATGAAGAATTAGACTGGATTGAAACAGAAGCTGACGAGCATAAAATTGCACAAGCAATGGAAGAAGCTCTTGCTAGCGGAGCTGTATCAGGAGCCGTTGCATTACACTATCCTTTCCCTGTTGGTGTAACAACAATCGGTAAAGTTATGACCCCTGCAAAAGGTATACCATGCTTTATTGCCTCTTCAACAGGAACTTCAGCAGTCACAAGACTCGAAGCAATGCTCAGAAACACCATTTATGGGATTGCAGTAGCAAAGGCAAACGGAATTTCAAATCCAAAAGTTGGAATTCTTAACTTAGATGGCGCCCAGACAGTACTTAGATCATTGCAGAAGTTAAGCGAAGCTGGATATGACATAACATTTGGTTCTAGCATTAGAAAAGACGGTGGCGCAATATTAAGAGGTAACGATCTATTAGCCGGAGCCGTAGACGTAGCTGTAATGGACACACTTACAGGCAACGTTATGATGAAACTCTTCGGTGCATGGACAACAGGTGGAAATTATGAAGCAATGGGATGGGGCTACGGTCCTTCTGCTGGAGAAGGTTGGAACAAAATAGTTTCAATAGTATCGAGAGCATCTGGTGCTCCTGTAATTGCAAACGCTCTTGCTCTAAACGCAAATTCAGCAAAAGGCAATCTCCCTAAAATTGTTGCAGAAGAATTGGCAAAAGCAAAAAAAGCTGGCCTTGATGAAATAATTGCATCTCTCCAGCCCAAACCTGCAAAAGCTGACGAGGAAGACATCAAAGCCCCTGCTGCAGAACCTACAGATGAAGAAATTCATGGAATAGACGTACTTGAAATAGAAGATGCAGTAAAATCCCTTTGGAAAGTCGGAATATACGCAGAATCATCAATGGGATGCACAGGACCTGTCATTAAATTTGCAGCTCGTAACGCAGAAAAAGTAGAACAAACACTTAAAGAAAACGGTTATCTATAATAAATTTATCTTTCAAATTTAGAAGGGAGAAATTGAAATTATGGAAAAAAGAGAACTAGTAATTATCGGGGCCGGCCCTGCCGGATTAACATCAGCAATATACGGAGGTCGTGCGGGCCTTGACACACTTATCCTTGAAAAAGGTACACCAGGTGGACAGATTAACATCACAGACGAAATAGAAAACTGGCCAGGAGTACTTGAATCAACAGGATCCGCACTTGGAGAATCTTTCCGCAAACACGCAGAAAAGTTCAAGACCGATTTTAGAGATTGTACAGTAACATCACTAGAAGTCCGCAATGGACACAAAATCATCGTAACAGACAAAGGCGAAATTGAAGCAGAAGCAGTAATCATCGCAACAGGTGCAGCTTTCCGTAAATTGGGATGCCCTGGTGAAGCAGAAATGACAGGCGCAGGTGTAAGCTACTGTGCAGTATGTGACGCTAACTTCTTTGAAGGAGAAATCGTTGCTGTAATAGGTGGCGGTAACGTTGCTGTAGAAGAAGCCGGATACCTTACAGGCTTTGCAGAAAAAGTATATATAGTTCACAGACGTGACGAATTTAGAGCAGATAGAGTTGCAATAGAACAAGCTATGGCTAATCCCAAAATCGTACCAATATGGAACAGTGTTGTAGAATCCATCGAAGGTGACGGCCTTGTAGAAAAACTTGTTCTCAAAAATGTAAAAACAGGTGAAATCTCAGACCTTCCTGTAGCAGGTGTATTCGTATTCGTAGGAACAGAACCAATCGTACCATTTCTCGGAGAGAAAAACTCACTTGTAAAGCAGACAAGAGATGGCTGGATTATTACAAACGATAAAATGGAAACATCTGTAGAAGGTATCTTTGCAGCAGGTGACGTAAGAGAAACAGCACTTCGCCAAGTTGTAACGGCAGCAGGTGACGGAGCAAGAGCAACAATGGCAGCATACTCATACATCACAGAACAGCTTCACCTCCGTTCAGTACTTATGGAACCAGAAGAAGTAAAAGCCCTCTTTACATCAAGCATTGATCAGGCTCAAGTAACATTACAAGTCGATACAGAAGCTTATGCAAAAGAAGCAGGTAAGAAAGTTGCATTCATAGACGGTTACCGTAATGGAAAAATGGTAGAAAAGCTCGGACTCACATCATTACCAGTAATGGTACACCTCAAAAAGGGTGAAATCGTCGGGACATCATACGTAAAATCAATTGATGATGTAAAAGCATTCATAGGATAGTCTTAACACTCACAAATAAAGCAACTTTTATGGTATAACCCACAAAAATCTCCCCCTGAGAAACGAATATCGTTTGGTTTCATCTTGGGGAGATTTCTTTTAAGGAGGCCCATTATGTTTAAGATCGTTTCTAAACAGAAGATTGCACCCAAAGAATTTGATATTTGGGTGGAAGCTTCGAGAATAGCCACTCATGCAAAAGCAGGACAATTCGTTGTGTTACGCCCAGACGAAAAGGGAGAAAGAATTCCTCTCACCATCGCAGACACAGCACCAGAAAAAGGCCTAATAAGACTTATATTTCAAGTCGTTGGAAAAACGACAGCTCAGCTTTCCACCTTTGAAGTAGGAGACTCCATCCTTGACATATCTGGACCACTAGGTACACCTAGCGAAGTAGAAAACTTTGGCACAGTTCTTATGGTCGGAGGCGGAGTCGGAATTGCAGCGCTCTTCCCCATCATAAAAGCACTAAAGCTTGCAGGCAATAAAGTTATTACAATACTAGGAGGGAGAACCTCTGACCTCGTAATACTAAAAGAAGATTGTAAAGAATATTCTGATGAACTAATCATCACAACAGATGATGGTTCAGAAGGCATAAAGGGTGTAGTTACAACGGCCATGAAAATGGTTGTCGAAAGAGGAGAAAAGATTACACAGACATGGTGCATAGGCCCCTCTATTATGATGAAATTTGGTACAAAAATGGCAGCAGAGCTCAACTTGCCCATTTATGTATCACTCAATCCACTCATGGTCGATGGCACAGGAATGTGTGGCTGTTGCAGAGTTACAGTAGACAATAAGATATTCTTCGCATGTGTAGACGGACCTGAGTTTGACGGACACAAAGTCAACTGGGACGAATTTATGAACAGACTTACACAGTACAAAGACGAAGAAAGAATTTCAATGGAAAAATATGAAGCAGAAGTAGGTGACTCCTCATGGCAATAGATTTTTCAAAAGAAAAAACACCCATTAGAGAACAGGATGCCGAAGTCAGAAAAAACAATTTTAACGAAGTATGCCTAGGATACACACTCGAAGAAGGCATTCTCGAAGCAGGACGTTGTCTTAACTGCAAAACGAAACCATGTATTAACGGATGTCCTGTAGGAATTGATATTCCAGGATTTATTCAGTGCGTTAAAAACAACGACATGAAGGGTGCTTCAGAAGTTCTCGATAAATACACTAACCTTCCCGCAGTATGTGGAAGAGTTTGCCCGCAGGAAACACAGTGTGAGGGACTTTGCACTGTAGGAAAAATCAAAGGTTTTGAGCCTGTATCAATAGGAAAGTTAGAAAGACTTGTAGCAGACTGGAAATATGCTCAGGAAAATCTAGAAGCACCAAAGATTGAACAAAAGAAAAATGGCAAAATTGCAGTAGTAGGTTCAGGTCCATCTTCTTTGACTGTAGCAGGAGACCTTGCAAAACTTGGTTATGAAGTAAAGATGTACGAAGCTCTCCACGCTGCAGGCGGTGTCCTTATTTACGGTATTCCTGAATTCCGTCTTCCAAAGAAAATAGTAAAAATGGAAATTGAATCCATGAAAAAACTCGGAGTGGACATTGAATGCAACGTTGTAGTGGGAAAAACCATAACAATGCAGGAAATAATGGAAGAGTTTGACGCATGTTATATTGCAGTTGGAGCTGGTGCACCAAACTTCCAAGGCATTCCGGGAACAACTTTAAACGGAGTTTACTCTTCAAGTGAATACTTAACAAGAGTCAACCTTATGCACGGATATGAATTCCCTGAATTTGACACCCCTGCAAAGAAATCCAAAAAGGTTGTTGTAGTCGGTGGTGGAAACGTAGCAATGGACGCAGCTCGTTCTGCAAAACGTCTAGGCTCAGATGAAGTTTCAGTTGTTTATAGACGTTCTGTAGATGAACTCCCTGCTCGTATAGAAGAATATCACCATGCAGTAGAAGAAGGAATTATATTCAACTGGCTTACAAAACCAATAGAATATATCAATGACGGCAAAGGTAATCTTTCAGCTGTTAAATGTATCAAAATGGAACTTGGTGAACCTGATGCATCAGGACGCCGTCGTCCAATACCTATAGAGGGCAGTGAGTTTATAATTGAGGCTGACTGCGCAATTGAAGCTATAGGACAAGGTTCAAATAAAGTTCTACTTTCCACCTTCCCTGAATTACACCTTAACAAATGGGGATATATCGAAGCAGATCCAGAAACAGGAGCTACATCAGTCCCTGGCGTATTCGCAGGTGGAGACATAGTAACAGGAGCAGCAACAGTTATACTTGCAATGGGTGCAGGCAAAAAAGCTGCAGTTGCAATTGATAAATATCTAACTGAAAAGAAATCAAAATAACACAAAAACACTGTTTATAGATAACAAAAAATGCTTCCGGAAGCTCTCTTCCGGAAGCATTTTTTACAATAATTCATTTTTTGTAAAATCCTATAAATATATAAAATCTCCAACTAGCTTAAAGGTATAGAATAAAATAAGTATATAGACAGAAATTACATTTTATATTTTATTTATTAAGAAAGCAAAGAGACGCTGCGCCAATTACTGCATCATTTTCATTCATATCAGAGGTAGTTATATTTGCATGATTTTTATATGGAGAGGCAATATAATTATCTATAATTGGAGAGAGTAAATCTATCAATTTATCAGCTCTGCTTACTCCACCAGTCAATATAATGATTTCTGGATCAAAGAGAGCATATAATGAGGCAACAGCTCTCCCTAATGAGTCTAGCGCAGGGTTTAGTATATTTTTTACTTCATCTAAATCCCTTTTATCCCAAAGTTCTTTAAAATCTTTTGCTAAAAACAATTCTTTTGCCTTCTTTTCTAACGCATCGGCAGAAAATGAAGTCTCCAAATGAGAATATCCACCGCAAGCACATTTCGTATCACCAGAAACAACAGCTATGTGCCCTAATTCTCCACCTATTCCATGAGACCCGATAAGTAACTTTCCATTTACAACTATTCCAGAGCCCACACCTGTACCTAAAGTTATGACAATAAAATTATTCATCTCTTTAGCTTTACCAGAATACATCTCACCTATTGCTGCGCAATTGGCATCATTTTCTATATAAATGGGCAAAGAGATATTTGATTTTAACAAGGAGACTTTTAATAATTCCACAAGATTAACATTTTCAAGAGATAAAAAATTTGTAAATTTTAAAATAATAGTGCGCTCTCTGTTTAGAAAAGCAGGAACAGCAATTCCAACAGAAAGCACACTATACTTTGAACAATAGTATTTTATTTTCTCAGATATAAGAGAGACTACATCACCTATATCCCTTGATTTTGGAGTATCAACAGATACCATCTCTATGATATTGACGGAATAATCATCAAAATCAATTAGTGCAAAAGAAATTGTATGACCTCCTAAATCAATACCAATAAACATTTTCTATACGTTAAAACGAATCTCAATCATATCTCCGTCTTTTACAAGGTATTCTTTACCTTCGAGACGCAGACAACCAGATTTGCGACATTCATCAAAAGAGTTCGCATGTGCAATAAAATCATCAAAAGCAACAACCTGAGCTCTAATAAATCCTCTTGCCAAATCAGAGTGGATTGCACCTGCAGCATCAACTGCATTGTCTCCATCATTGATTGTCCAAGCACGTACTTCATCAGGACCACTTGTAAAGAAGCTAATCAACCCCAAAACTTTATATGCTTCTTCTATAAGACGATCACGTCCTGGCTCTGTAATATTCAATCCTTCTGTAAACTCAGCAGCTTCTTCTTCTGAAAGTTCTACAATATCCATTTCCAAGCTTCCATAAAGGGTACAAATCTCTACATTATGCTCTTCTGACTTTTTCTTCAAGTCATTCCATCTTGGTATTTTTGTTTCATCATTTTGTGTCTCATCTAAGTTCAATACAATAATTTGAGGTTTAGATGTAACAAATGTGAAACCTCTTAACTGTCGCCATTCCTCCGGCTTTAGTTCGATACTTCTAAGTGGCTTCTCTTCCATGAGACATTCATTGCACTTTTCCAAAAGTTTCTTTTCTGATTCTTCTTCAGGTAAAAGTCTTTTTTTCGCATTCAGTTTATTTAGACGATTCTCAATAACAGCAAGGTCTCTGAAAATAAGCTCATTATCAATAATTTCCCAGTCTCTATATGGATCGACACTTCCCTCTGGGTGTTCTACCAAACCATTGTTAAAACAACGAATAACGTGCACTAATGCGTCTGCTTCTGCAACAAAACCAAGGAATGCATTACCAAGTCCTGCACCCTTACCAGCCCCTTTTGATAGTCCTGCAAGGTCAACAAACTCTACTTGTGCAGGAGTCTCCTTTTTAGGTGCATAAATTTTTACAAGCTCATCAAATCTCTTATCCGGGACAGAAACAACTGCCTTATTAGGATCTGTTTTTCCTCCTGCATAAGGCTTAACTTCTGCTCCTGCTCTCGTAATAACATTAAAAATTGTAGACTTTCCACTAAGGGGAAGTCCGACTATTCCACAATGTAACATCTATATCACTCCGTTTATATAATTTACGTTATATATTGATTGTTAAATTTTTATATACATTCTGCAATAAAAAAACTTGTTTTATGTTATATATATCTTACGCAAACAAAAAGGTAAAGATTGCAATCTAAAGAAGAGGAAAAATCTCGTTTCAAATTGTTTCTCATGTAGCAATATTATTTTATTATAATGAGACCTTGCTCTATTTTATCACTTATCCCATCAATTTCATCTCTAATTTTTAATGGGATAACTCTTAATGACTCTCTTGTCCAAAGTGAAATATCTACACAACCATCTTTTAAACCTAAAGGAGAAAACGTGTCTTCCTTACCTTTAAACAGTGCAGCAACTATAACTTTATAAATTATATAGTCCGCTCTTTTTACAACGCTCGTCAAAACTGCGTCAGGATATTTTTTCTCCTGTTCGGTGTCTACACCTATAATCCAAAAATTGGAAGCTTTTGCTATCTCTATTGCACCGTTTCCGGCAATACCTGCTACGCAAAAAATTATATCTGCTCCTTTTGATTTCATCTTTAGAGCACATTCTCTCATTTTTTCTTTATCAGCAAAAGAATCTATATATTCTGACAAAACTTCCGTTTTCTTATCTGCATACCAAGCTCCAGCTTTATATCCTCTTTCGAAACTTGAGGTTGCTTCTATTTTTTTACCAAGAATAATAGCAATCTTATTAGTATTTGGGTCCACACGTTCTATATTATCCATGGTGGTCAATCTTGCAGCCAAAACACCGGCCAAAAAAGCTCCCTCATCTTCTTTAAAGAGAATTTTTTTTACAGGTGGCTTAACTTTTGGGTCAAATGAATAAATTGAAAGTTTGGGATACTTTTCAGATATTTTATCTAAATTTTTCGTATATGAATATCCTGTGATTATAAGAACATCAGATTTTTGAGCAACAGAATCCATTAAAGTGTACAGCTCATCGTCTGTCGCAGTTGGTTTTGAAGTATAAAAAGCTGTTTCAATTTTTTTAGGAAAATGCGTTTTTGCACCCTTAAGTCCTGATACGCAACTCTTATTAAAGCTATCAGTAACGATATCACCATTCATTAATAATGATACTTTTAGCGTTGCTGCAAAGCTTGAACAAGGGAAAATAAATATAGCTATCAAGATATAAAGAAAAAGATGCTTCTTCATGTATGTCCCCCCAGTAATTCATAACATATATTTTTATATTATAACAGAGTATGTCACTTTATTATTAGTATTTACAAAGAAAAATTAAATTGACACCTCATCGTATTTATTAGATAATAACAGTTAGCCTTGTATAACTAACTATGGAGTTGAATTTAATGAAATTATTAGAAATAAAAGACGGAGAAAAAGTATATATAGATAACATACCGGATGACGAAGCCGGCATGAGACTTGAAGCTCTTGGACTTAGGTCCGGTAAAGTCGTAACTAAAGTCTCGTCAATGCCTTTTAACGGCCCGGTAACAGTACTACTCGATGGCAGACACTTCGCAATATCACATGCAATAGCTTCAGAAATAAGAGTTCTTAACTTTGACAAGTGCTGTAAGTGTCAGCAAAAAAACACACAAAAAGGGAATAGTTAGAATGGGGTGCCACGACTGCAATAATTGCAAAAAATCTTGTTTTTCAAAAACAGGACTTTACAATGCAAATACAAATAAAGCTACATCAAAAATTCTCCTTATGGGGAATCCAAACGTGGGAAAGAGCGTATTCTTTTCTCGTCTTACAGGAGTTCATGCCCTCTCATCTAACTACCCAGGGACAACAGTTGGCTTTACAGAAGGAATTTTATCTTTCAACAACGAATTAGCAAAGCTAATTGATGTTCCAGGTGCATACACGCTTGACCCCACTAACGAAGCAGAAGAAATCGCACATAGAATAATAAATGACGGGGCAGATAAAGTCATACTTGTTATTGACGCAACTGCACTTGAAAGAAATCTTGTAATGGCTCTGCAGGTATTAGAACATAAAATCCCTACTATTATTGCATTAAATATGGTTGACGAAGCAAGACACAGAGGAATTCTTGTCGATATAGAAAAGTTACAAGAGGAACTAGGTGTTCCAGTAATACCTACAGTTGCTGTAACGGGGCAGGGATTAAGCGACCTAATAAACAATCTTGATGAAGCAACTATTAGTCACTTCTCCCCTATGTCAAAAGAAGAACGCTGGTGCGTAATAGGTAATATAGTAAACAATGTACAAAGAGTAACACACAGGCACCATACTTTGATGGACATTATAGAAGACCTCTCTGCTCATACTTTTACAGGAATAATAATCGGTTTAGTTATTCTAACGTTCAGTTTCACTCTCATTAGATTTATGGGAGAGGGAATAATTAACTATATAACTGATCCTCTATTCAAAAGTTTTTGGGAACCATTTCTAATGAAATTACATGCTTATTTGGGTAATTCATATTGGAGCGAGTTACTTATAGGACATCTGTTTGACGGTAAAATCGACATGGAACAAAGTTTAGGGGTACTTTCGACTGGACTTTATGTAGAGTTCAGCATGGTTTTACCATATATAGTGTCATTCTATGCTGTATTAAGCTTCCTTGAAGACTTCGGTTATCTGCCACGCCTCGCAGTTGTCTTTGATGCACTGCTACATAGGTTTGGAATTCATGGATACGCAATTATACCTACATTACTCGGTTTTGGATGCAATGTTCCAGGCATATTGGGGACAAGAGTTCTTGAATCAGACAGAGAAAAATTTATTGCAATAACACTCATTGCAATAGGTGTACCTTGTGTATCAATGCAGGCAATGCTTACAGCTACTCTAGGAGAGTTTGGAATGAGGTACATAGTCTTTGTCTATATCATACTATTTTTGGTATGGATGATACTGGGTAGACTAATGCATCTTACACTTAACGGATTTAGCCCAGAGCTTATAGTAGAAATTCCACCTTACAGATTTCCATCTTTTAGAGCATTATTGAATAAATTATGGTTTAGGATAAAAGGTTTCCTATATGAAGCAACACCACTTGTACTTGGTGGAATACTAATAGTTAATATATTACAGAGAATCGGATTTATGGACTCAGTTGCAAATATTTTCGCCCCTCTATTCAAGAATGTACTAGGATTACCACCAGAAACTGCAGTACCTATAGTAATGGGACTATTTAGAAAAGACATTGCAATGGGACTTTTGATACCTCTTAACCTAAATGCCTCACAAACCCTGGTTGCTGTAGTTCTTCTTGCCATGACATTTCCTTGCATAGCAACATTCATAGTTATGTGGAAAGAACTTGGCACAAAAAGATTTATACTAAGCACAACAATAATTCTATCAAGTGCCGTATTAACTGGAGCATTGCTAAATATGATTTTAAAAGTTTTTCCACTATAAGATTGATATAATAAAAAGCAGGAGGTGCAAAATGCACCTCCTGCTTTTTATATGCTAAATCTATAAAAAGTTTTTTCTGAGTTCTTCCGATGAATATTTCGAAAAATACGAAATTGGTATATCCAAAACAGTAAAAGCACCACATGCACCATCGGAAAACATTTTATAAACAGCCCTTGCAGAAGCAACAAGCATACTTGCTGTAAACTCTGGGTTAGAGTCAAGTTTCAAAGAAAATTCATAGGTTTGCTTTGAGCTATTGTTTTCTCCTGTAGAACCACTTCTTATAACAACTCCACCATGTGGCATAGATGTATGGTTTTCTAAAAAGTCTTTCTCTGTTATAAAATATACCTCTGTGTCATAATCTGCAAAGTAGTTTGGCATTGTAACTATTTCTTGTCTTATTGCATCCATATCCGCACACTGTTCAATTACGACATAGCATTCTCTCTTGTGTTTCTCTCTTGTAGTAAAAGTTGGACACTCACCATTTCTTACGGATTCCAAAGCTTTTTCTATAGGTACAGTATACTGAGCTGCATAGCGGACACCATCAATACGTCTAAGAGCATCAGAATGTCCTTGGCTTACTCCGCATCCCCAGAAAGTATAAGTATTTCCCTCTGTGAGGACACTTTCTCCCATAACTCTATTCATAGAAAAAAGGCCCGGATCCCAGCCTGATGAAATAAGTGCAACGTTTCCACCATCTTTTGCTGCTTTATCTACATTCTCAAAATGTTCAGGAATTCTAGCATGTGTATCAAAACTATCTACAACATTAAAATTCTTTGAAAATTCTGGCGTTTGTGCAATTAAATCAGTTGCGCTACCACCACAAAGAATAAGGACATCAATCTTACCTTTGTAATCCAAAATATCTTCGCAAGCACATACATTTGCACCATAGACAGTTTTTAAGGAAGAGGGCTCTCTCCTTGTAAATACAGAGACAAGCTCCATATCTTCATTCTGTTTTACGGCAAGCTCTACACCACGCCCCAAATTCCCGTAACCAACTATTCCTACTTTCAAATTATTGTTCATATAACACCCCTTATTTCTATCTAATTTCCAGATACCATTTGTCTCATTGTAAAAAGGCCACTTTTTTTGTTTGCAATAAACTCTGCTGCTTTTATTGCACCTTTTGCAAAAATTGAACGGGATAAAGCTGTATGTTTTATTTCAATTATTTCATCAGAACCAGCATATATAACTGTATGTTCACCGGGGATAGTTCCTCCCCTTACAGAATGAATTCCTATCTGGTCTCTTGAAGGAGCATCTTCACGTCCGTGACGACCAAAGATATATTCTTTCTTTTCTGCACAACCTTCATTTACTGCGTCAGCGAGGAGCAATGCCGTCCCACTTGGAGAATCTTTCTTTTGGTTATGATGTTTTTCTATAATTTCAACATCAAAATCCTTCTCCAAAATTGGTGTAATCTTTGCAAGAACATCTGCAATTACATTAACTCCAAGTGACATATTAAATGAGTAGAAAACAGGTATCTCTTTAGAAGCTTCTTTAATTTTTACTTCTGTTTCATCACCCAAAGATGTCGTAGCAATAACCAAAGGCAATTTCTTTCCCAGGCAATAATCTATTAAAGAAGGGACTGCTTTATAGTTTGAAAAATCTATTACCACATCACAAGGAATATCACAATCGCAAGGATTTTTGAATGTAGGATAGCTCTCACTTCCGTCTACATTCATATCTACGCCACAAACAACCGTCATATTATCCATTGAAGCAATAAAATTTTCGAGGACTTGCCCCATACGGCCCTTACAGCCGTGCAACATAACTTTTATCATTTTTACCTCCTACAAAAGACCGTAAGATGTCATCTCTCTTCTAAGCCTACCCATTACTGCTTCACTTGGTGGACAAAGTGGCAATCTATATTCCAAATCGCACTTACCCATCATTGCGAGAGCTGCCTTTACAGGTATTGGATTGACATCAGCAAAAAGGGCATCAATAAGTGGCTTCATTCTAAGCTGTAAATCTCTTGCTGTTTTAAGGTCACCCTCTAAGAAACTTCTTGACATTTTGACTGAATCAGCAGGTGCTACATTTGCAACTACTGAGATATAGCCTACTCCGCCCAAAGCCATAAGAGGAACAACCATGTCATCATTGCCTGAATAAATTGCAAAATCTTCAGGAACAACTCTTGCTATTTCTGCTACCTGTGCGATATTGCCTGTAGCTTCTTTAATACCTACTATATTTGGATGTTTTGAAAGAGTCTCTACTGTTGAAGGAAGAATATTTACACCTGTTCTTCCCGGTACAGAATAAAGAATTGAGGGAACCTTAACTGCATCTGCGGTTAAAGTATAGTGTCTAATGAGTCCTTCTTGTGAACACTTATTGTAGTATGGTGTAACAAGCAAAAGTCCATCAACGCCTGTCTTCTCAATTTGCTGAGCAAGATCAACGCCATGAGCCGTATCATTGCTACCGGCACCACCGATGACAGGGACTCTTCCGCCCGTTACGTCAACGCAAAATTTAATTGCTTTAATGTGTTCTTCGTTGGATAAAGTTGAGGCTTCCCCTGTAGTACCACATGCAACAATTGCATCAATACCCTCTGAGATTTGCCATTCGATAAGTTCTTCAAATTTCTCGAAGTCTGTTGTTCCGTCGTTTTTGAATGGTGTTACGATTGCGACACCACATCCTGTGAAAATTGCCATTATATATTCCTCCCATCAGCTTTTACTTGATATTGGCAAAAAAATCACATCTATCGTTGCAACACGAAAAGTAAAAGCTGCAATCGATAGCGCCTCTGTTGGATGGTATTTACCAACAGGAGTCCGACACATATTTTATGCCGTCCCAGAAACGTATCATGTCTAACACGCCCTTCGGTGATTTCTCCTTTTGTTCGCTTCACCAGCCACCGCCTCCACGAACTACTAATAGAAAACCACGCCTCTATCAACCTTTACAAAATTATAAAGGCTAGAAGATAATTGTCAATCGTATAAAAATGAAGGAAATAAATGGCAAAAAACATAGAATACTCAAATAAAAATGGAAGCTCAATCTAAAAGTGTATTAAAGATACACCAAAAATGAGCTTCCGTTTTTATAATTGTAATTTATTATATAACTTTAGGCTATTAATGAAGCATAGAGATCATCGCAACGTTTAAGAATGTTTTCCATCGTTGCTCCGCATTCGATGGCATATCTAACTGCTCCCCCCATACCGACACCCTCTTTTACATATCCAATTTCATAATCTCTTAATCCTTTAAATTCTGAATTTGAGAAGTCAAGAGGGGCAGCATACCAATCTACTCCAATTTTTTCGGCGTAATCCTTAAAGCATCCAGACTTATCTTCTGCTACATATTTTGTTGTTGCTACAGTCATATCTCTTGTATCACCCATGTCTCTTATAAGAGCTGCTACGGCTTCCATCTGAGTTCCACCTGCGAGCGTCACATTAAACCTCTTCGGCAACGCTGTTACAAATGACGCAACAGCTACTTGCATAGGATCACCAACTTCTGCTGCTGCTGCCAACCCCTTTCCTTTCAATCCACCCATCTTTATCCCCAGTCTTCGTGAAACGTCATTCCATATTTCTTCCTTTATAGAAAGAGGGTTAACTGGCCCTGCAGAAGAAACCATTCCATCATACCCTAAGGATCTAAGTAACATCAAAGCTGTAGTAGTACCTCCTGGGATAGATTCTGCAATTACAATTTTGTCATTATGTTTTACAAAATCTTCTGCGTCAGCTTTACATTTTTCTGATATTTCTTTCATATCAACGACTGCAACAGCGACTCCATTACGAGGATCCTTACCTATAACGGAAGACACCTCAAGATGAGGTGCTACGGGAGCAAGAGAAGAGCCAACTCTTACAACAGAGACAGGAAATTTTCCCTCTAAAATAGCTGCTTTTGTAACCAGCGCAGGTGTTGGATGTCCCATTGGGTCGAGAGGCACACAATCAATAATTCGTGGTCTATCATAGAAAAGCATATCTGCGTCAGCTGGTGCAGTATATGGGATAACATCAACATTTGCTCCTGCAGCAGAAAGGCCAGGAACTCTACTAAGTTCTGTTTCACTTATAAAAAATTTAAACACGTATAATCCCCCTGTACATCATTTAATTTTAGCGTTAGAATGAAAAGATACATTAGAGGTCCCCCCCTAACGTATACCTTATATCATATAATGCTAGTAAGAACATCCGTATATTATACAACATAAATTAAAAAACACCGAGGAGGGAGAACATGACAACAAAGCTTGCTCCAACACGTGGTAATCTTGTGAAGCTAACACGCTCAATGAAAATGGCTCAGTCTGGTCATGACTTGCTAGACCAGAAAAGACAAGTTTTGATGATGGAATTGGTCCATTACATTGACTCTGCAAAATCAATACAAAAAGATATGGAATCAATATTTAGCGAAGCCTACGCCGCTCTTCAAAAAGCAAATGTATCCCTCGGGATAGACACCGTAGAAGATATATCCTCTTCAGTGCCAGTAACGTCTGACATAACAGTTCGTCTCCATTCTGTAATGGGAGTCGAAATTCCTGACGTCGACCCACTAGATATAAATACTGTTCCAAGTTACTCTTTTCACGGTTCTAGCGGAGCCATGGATTCAGCATACTCACAATTTAGAAAAGTAATGGTACTACTTGGCAAATTAGCTGAAGTAGAGACCAGTGTGTATCGCCTTGCTGTTCAAATTAGAAAAACGCATAGACGTGTAAACGCATTAGAAAAAGTCGTAATTCCTTCACACTTAGAGGAAATACGCTTCATTTCTGACGTACTTGAAGAAAGTGAAAGAGAAGACTTCACACGAATGAAATTAGCACAGAAAAAGTAAACGAATAACAAAGGAGGGTAACCATGTCAACATTACAAGAAGTTCTAGCTGTCTTACTGGGAGCTGAATCTGAAGCAAAGAGGATTGTCTCAGATTCAAGAAGTGAAACAGGTTCGTACCTAAAAACAACACAAGAAAAATTTTCAGTTGAAAGACAAAATCAAATGGAATCTGCAAGAGAACAAGCAAAAACCATTATGGACACCTCTCTAAATTCAGCAAAAACTGAGTCAGAACAAATTGCTAATCTAGGAAAAGAAGAAAGAGAACGCATAAAGAAACGCTTTGAAGAAAATGTTGATTCTGTAGTAAATCTAATGGCGAGTGAAATAGCAGAACACTATATCTCTAAGAGGAGCTTATAACCTTGCAGAAATCCTCTCATGGTCAGGCTGTGGCGATAGGAGTAAAAGCACACGTTTTGTACAGCGAACTCCTAACACCTGCACACTATTGGGCATTGCTCAACCTGAAATCCACTACAGAAATAGGTGACTTCTTACGCCAAACAGATGGTTACAGAGAAACATTACAAAAAATACCGTCTGCTAAGCTACATAGAGTCAACTTAGAAAAAACAATAAGGGCTTCGCTTCTATCTGAAGCAGCTTCATTCTTACCGTACTTATCAGGAGGACAAAGAAAACTTTTTGTTGATTGGCTAGGATGGTTTGAGGCAGAACATATAAAAACAATATTTAGATGGATACGTTCCAGAGATTTTAACAGAGACACTATAAGGAGTAGACTAGAAGATGTTCCAGGCTCTAAGCTCTCCTATGACTTACTATTAAGTTGCAGAGACTATCAAGAAGCACTGGAAGCCTTAAAAGATACGAAATATTATGAAACTATTAAAGAACCAGTATCAAGACTAGTAAGAGGAGAAGATTCACTATTCTCCTTCGAACATGCTTTAGACAACTTTATAGAAAAAACTATTTTTGATGACATAAAGGAACTTTCAAAAGATGACAGAGAAACGTTAATTCCTCTATTCGGAGCTAGAATAGACTTGATAAACCTCTATCACTTTCACAGGTGTACATGGTACTACAGTATGACACCAGAAGAGACTTTATCTCACATGCTTCCCGTAAAATACAAAGTAACCTCGCACAAATTACGAGAGATGAACAAAGAAGCTTCTTGGCAGGAAAGGCTCGACAAATTAGAAGAAGCATTTCCACAATACGGGCGTATATTCAAAGACGCCTTAAACGAAACGGATAAAGAACTTGCGCTTGAAGTTGCTGTAAAAAGAAGTACCTACTTAAAATCGCTATCTGTTTTTAGAAAAGGTACACCTGGATTTCACACAGTAATGGCTTATTTTCTATTGAAATCGCAAGAATCAGAAGACATCATAAGAATAATTGAAGACGTAAGATACGACTATGACCGTAGAATTGCTGCGGGATATCTAGTTAGACCAATATTTGCAGGAGGTGAGAGTTCGTGGCAGTAATGAAAATGGCGGCCCTAACAATGATAGGGCCCGAAAATGAAATGGAACCTGTTGCACGCCAAATGGTACTAACGGGAGGTTTTCAACCTCTTCCACTGGACATTTTGCTTAGTGACAGAAACCTCCGTTCACAGGTCACCACCTCCACTGAGAACCCATATGATGAATTACTTTCAAAAGTAACAACAATATGGAAAGTGGCGGGGTCTCCTATTCCAGACCCACTTCCTACCCCCATAGAAAAAGATTTTACAATGACAAAAGCAAAATACATTGTAGACCAACTAACCAACAGGCTAGAAATATGGGAAAAGAGAAGAAATGAGCTAATAGAGGAAGAAGAACTTCTTACTTCTGCTAAGCTTTTTGTAAAAGCCCTGCAAGGTACAAAATTCTCTCCGATAGAATTATCAGAAAGCATATTTGTAAAAACATTCTTCGGGCGAATATCCGACGAAAACTTTACAAGATTAATAGAAAGCTCTGAAGAATCTCCAATCATAATAAATAAATTATCCGAAGTAAAAGGCAATAAATGGATAATGATAATGTCTCCTGTTACATACGAACAAGAGACACAAAAATTACTTAATGCCGTATACTTTAAACGGTTTTCCCTTGCTACGATATCAGAGGAAATATCAGGAGAAAATCCGCTAGAAAAAATAACAAAAAGAATCGCAAATAGGCAACGTGCAATAAAAGGACTCTCGAAAGCAGCAAAAGACCTGCTAAACGAACAAAGAAAAGAATACGAGCTTCTCTACTCTCAACTGTACACAATGCAAAGAGTCTATGACCTTTGCAAGGGTAGAGGTGAAGTTAGTGGGATGTTTTTGCTCTCCGGTTGGATACCAGAAGACACACTTGAAACAATAAAAAAGACAATAGAAGAAGAAGCACCTAATACAACAATAATGCTCGAGGATACAAGAAACATATCCTACTCTGGGATAAAAGTCCCGACAATACTCAAAAACACAGCATTATTTAGGGCATTTCAAGATATTGTAGCTATGTACAGCTTGCCTTCATATGGTGAAATAGACCCATCGCCTGCTGTAGCAATATCTTTTATATTATTTTTTGGATTTATGTTTGGAGACGTAGGACACGGGCTAATAATATTTTTACTGGCGTCCTACCTTATGAAAAACGGTAAAATTAAAAGGTCTCTAGGACAAGTTATGAAATCTGCCTCTGTAAGCTCCATTGTATTCGGATTTCTTTATGGAAGCATCTTTGGACTAGAAGAAGTAATACCTGCTCTTTGGCTGTCACCAATGAAAGACACCAACAAACTTATAGTAATAGCAATATGTTTGGGTGTGTTTATGATAAGTTTGGGACTAATAATGAACATGGTACAACAGTACAGAAACAAAGACTTTGGGCGATTACTATTTGACGGGCAAGGACTTGCCGGACTAATTCTCTACTGGACAATGGCAATTCTAGCTGCATCGTACATGTCAGGATTTAAAATGTCAGAACTTGCTGCAAACATTATGTGGGGCGGAATAATACTCATGATTGTACTCATGATATTCCGTGACGTACTTGCAAGATACCTGCTCAGGCAAAAAAATGAGAGTGAATCAGTAGTTCTAAACATCTTTGAAATAATGCACAACCTAATGTCATTCGTATCTAACACAGCCTCATTTGTAAGGCTTGCCGCATTTGCACTAAACCACGTAGGACTTTCTATGGCAGTAATAATGCTCTCAGACATGGTTCACTCCCTACCTGGAGGAATCGTTATGAAAGGGCTAATACTTATATTAGGTAATGTAATAATAGTTGCACTAGAGGGTTTAATAGTATTTATACAGACACTTAGACTTGAATACTATGAATTCTTTGGTAAATTCTACAAGGGAGGTGGAAAAGCATTCAAGCCAATCGCATGGAATAAAAACAAATAACTTAAATAATTAAATAATACAAAATTATAAAAAGAAAATTTAGAAGGAGTGTTATTCATGTTTGGATTAACAATTTGTTGCGCAACAGTACTTACAATGATGGGATTAGGATACACCCTGCAACGCAGAGGATATAAAGGCTCACGAAAACTATACACAATAAGCCTTGCACTCTCTTCCTTTACAGTCTTTTCTGGAGCAATAATTGCTCTTACAAGTAATCCTGCATTTGCTGAAACAGCATCTGCGCCACTCGGCACAGCAGCAGGACTCGCATTTATAGCCGCAGCAATATCAACAGGACTTGCATGTCTTGGTGCTGGTTTTGCAGTAGCAAGCGTAGGATCTGCAGCACTTGGACTCGTTGGAGAAAAACCAGAAATGCTCGGTACAACACTTATCTACTTAGGACTCTCCGAAGGTATTGCAATATACGGAGTTATCGTCTCATTGCTTATCCTCGGAAGAATATAGGATTCTACGAAGATGAAGGCATTCTTAGTGAGCGACAATCATGACTCTCTTGTCGGCATGAGACTTGCAGGAGTTCCTGGGTGTCTCGTTCACAATTCGGAGGAAGCCTTTGCAGCAATAAACGAAGCCCTTAAACGCAAAGACCTTGCCATACTTGCTGTCACAGAAAAAGCAGCAGAAATGGCACAAGACATAATACAACAACTACGTGAACGCGGAGAACTCCCTCTTGTAGTTGAAATTCCTGACAGATTTGGGACAAAAAGAGGAGCAGACTTTCTCACCAAATACGTGCAGGAAGCGATAGGAGTGAAAATGTAATGACTGAGATGAACACAGATAAAATTAACGTACTACGTGACATAATACTAGACAAAGCAAACAAGGAAAAAGAGCAAATAATATCTGAAGCTCAGAATGAAGCAAATGAGTGGAAAAAGAGAGAAGAAGAAAAGCTCTATAGGGAAACAAACCTTGTCATACAAGACTCACGTAAAAGAGCAGAAGACATAAGACGCAGACAAATACTCAACGCTGAAAGAGAAAAATCAACAGAAACTCTAAGGTTACAAAATAGAGTCCTTTCAGATGCTCTCTCTAAACTACATGAGAAGCTAACACACCTTAGAGAGAGAGATGATTATGCAGAAATAATTACAGGCATGTGCATAGAAGCTTCACAGGCACTAAAGGGCTCATCTGTGCTATACATTAAACTTGCTACGGTAGATGCCCCTCTTGCAGATAAAATAATTGCAAACCTAGCAAGAATACTGCCTAACATCACATTCAAATTTGACAGTGAACCAGCTTCTATCCTTGGAGGATGCTGGGTCACTACAGATGACAAACGCAGACAAGTAAACCTTGACTGGCAAAATATTACAAGAGACACAGCCGATAAACTGGCAGAACGTCTCATTCCTCTACTATAAGGAGGGGTGAAGTTGGAGAAGAAATACACACATAAAGGCACAGTATCTTTTGTAAACGGCCCTGTTATTAAAGCTTTAAACATGAGAGATTTTGCAATGCGTGAAGTAGTACACGTAGGCGGAAAAAAACTCATGGGCGAAATAATAAACATGGAGGGCGACACAGCAACAATACAGGTTTACGAAGACACAGAAGGCCTACAAATAGATGAAAAAATAACAGGCACAGGTGAACCTCTATCTATAGAGGTTGGTCCTGGACTTATAGGTAGCTTCTTTGATGGTATTGGTCGTCCGTTGGATGCACTTCTTGAAGAAGAGGGAATGTACATCTCACCTGGCACATCAGTAAATATGATAAACAGAAAAAGAGTCTGGAATATAACCTCCGTTGTAAAAAAAGGAGAGCTGGTATCCCCTGGAATGGTCCTTGCAACAATACAAGAGACACCTTTATTACTTCACAAGATAATGGTTCCTTACGGAATTGAGGGTGAAGTTACATGGATTATACCCAACGGTAAACATGAAGCTTCATCTGACGTAGCAAAAATAAAAGACGCATTTGGAAGAGAATACACAATACCACTAATACAAAAGTGGCCTGTGAGAACACCTAGACAATACAGAGAACGATTACTTCCAAACGAACCTTTTGTCACAGGACAAAGAGTAATAGACGGACTATTCCCTATAGCAAAAGGCGGTACTGCCTGCATTCCTGGTGGTTTTGGTACAGGTAAAACAGTCACTCAACACCAACTTGCAAAATGGGGAGACGCACAAGTTGTTATATACATAGGTTGCGGAGAACGGGGAAACGAAATGACCGACGTTCTCGAACAATTCCCTGTACTTGAAGACCCACGTTCAGGACGTCCACTTATGGAAAGAACTATACTAATAGCAAACACATCAAATATGCCTGTGGCAGCACGTGAAGCCTCAATATATACAGGAATAACTATTGCAGAATACTTTAGAGACATGGGGTATGACGTTGCAATAATGGCAGATTCCACATCGCGCTGGGCAGAAGCATTAAGAGAACTCTCAGGACGGCTTGAAGAAATCCCAGCTGAAGAGGGCTTCCCTGCATATCTTCCTAGCAGACTTGCAGAATTCTACGAAAGAGCAGGACGTGTAATCACACTCTCAGGAGAAAATGGCAGTGTTAGTGTAATAGGGGCAGTTTCACCTCCGGGAGGAGATTTTACAGAACCTGTAACAAGACACACCAAGAGATTTATACGTTGTTTCTGGGGACTAGACAAGAACTTGGCAAACGCAAGGCACTACCCTGCCATATCATGGACTGACTCATATAGCGAATACACAGACGAACTAAATAATTGGTTCTGTACAAACGTAGATCCTCGCTGGGGCGAAGTAAGAGACCAAGCAAAAGAAATCCTAGCAGAAGACACAAAGGTTCAGCAGGTAATAAAACTCGTAGGAGAAGACGTACTTCCTGACGACCAAAGACTTGTTGCCTTTACTGCATTCCTTATAAAAAATGGATACCTACAGCAAAATTCATTTAACCAAGACTCATATTCACCCCCCACAAAGGGATTTGAAATACTAGACATAATATTAGATTTCTACAACAACTCTATGGAACTAATACGCAAGGGAATACCAATTTCACTAATAAAAGAAGATGACTCTGTAAATGCAATAACACACTTGAGAGAACTTGCACCAGAAGACAAAGATGGCTTCAATCAAGTCCGTGCAAGGATATCAACACACCTCAACAGAGTCGCTTCAGAACGAACAAGAAAGCTTGGAGGTGAATAGTCTATGGCACAGCCTGAATATATAGGAGTTAAAGATATTGACGGACCTTTTGTCCTTGTAGAAAATGTAACAGGCGTAGGATACGGTGAACTTGTCGACATAAAAGACAGCAAAGGACAAATACGCCATGGGCAGGTAAAGTCACTAAGCGAAAAAGCAACGCTAGTCCAAGTATTTACCGGTACAAATGATCTTATACCAAACACCACAAAATTACGATTTCTTGGCAAACCTCTAGAAGTCCATCTCTCAAAACAAATGTTAGGAAGAACATTTAATGGACTAGGAGAACCTCGAGATGGCTGTGGCGAATTATACGGTGGTAAAAAGTTAAACATAAACGGACTACCTCTAAACCCCATGGCAAGACAGTACCCCAAAGACTTTATTCACACAGGAGTATCTGCAATAGACACACTAACCACGCTAATTAGAGGGCAAAAACTTCCTATCTTCTCAGGGAACGGACTTCCTCACAACCAACTGGCCGTTCAAATAGCAACACAGTCAAAGATAATGAACGGTGAAGACTTTGCAGTTGTATTTGCGGGAATAGGTATAAAACATGACGATGCAGCATACTTCACACAGGAACTATCGTTAAAAGGAAATAGTAATAATATCGTTACCTTTTTGAACTTAGCAGATGACCCTGTAATAGAACGAATCGCAACGCCAAGAATGGCTCTTACAACGGCAGAATACTTAGCCTACGAACTCGGCATGCACGTACTCGTTATAATTACAGATATGACAAGTTACTGTGAAGCATTAAGAGAACTAGGAGTTGCCGCAGGTGAAGTACCTAGTCGTAAAGGATATCCTGCATATCTATATAGCGACCTTGCATCACTATATGAGCGTGCCGGAGTTGTAAGAGGAGTAAATGGTAGCGTCACACAAATTCCTATCCTTACAATGCCTAACGATGACATCACACACCCTATACCTGACCTCACAGGCTTTATTACTGAGGGACAGATTGTCTTATCTCGTGATATATATGCAAAGAATGTATATCCACCTATTAACGTACTTACAAGCCTATCACGTCTTATGAAAGACGGGATAGGAAAAGGTTACACAAGAGAAGATCATCCTAATGTTTCAAGCCAGCTCTTCGCTTCCTACAGCAGAGTTCAAGAAGTTAGATCTCTTGCTGGTGTCGTAGGAGAAGATGAATTATCTAAAAACGATAAGCTCTCTCTAGAATTTGGTAAGCTTTTTGAAGAGAAATTTCTAAAACAAGGGACAGAAGAAGACAGAGAAATAGGATACTCTCTTGATATGGCATGGGAAATATTAAGCACAATGCCCGAAAGTGAACTAACTCGAGTAAGTATTGACGATATAAAGACACATATAAGAAAAGAAGGCTAAAAAAAGGTGAGGTGCAGATGCACCTCACCTTTTTATTTACTTTTAATTACTGGAACAGCTTCTAATAATTTCTTCGTATACTCGTGCTTCGGAAAAGAAAGCACCTCACTTGAACGTCCGTACTCACAGATTTTTCCCTCTTTCATTACGACAATCCACTCCGCAACATGACCTGCCAAAAGCAAATCGTGAGTAATAAATAGAAGAGATGCACCTCTTTTCACGTGAGCTTTTAATATATCAATAATTTCACCACGTGTCGACACATCCTGCATAGAGGTGGGTTCATCACATAAGAGTAACTGAGGTGAAAACATTAAGGCTCGTGCTATCTCGACACGCTGTCTTTGCCCGCCAGATAAAGAAACCGCCCTTGAAGATAAAATCCTTTCTCCATTTAAGCCAAGATTATTTAATATACCTGTTGCCTTATCAACTATATCTTTTTTTGACAATTCTGTTTTTACTATAAAATATGGTTCCATAACGGCAGACAAAACAGATAGACCAGGAGGTATGGCGCCGTATGGATCTTGGGGAATATATCCGCATTGTTGCCTCAATAATCGTAGCTCGCTTGATGAGACCTTAGAAATGTCCTTACCTAACAACAATACTTCTCCTTCTTTTCTACCCACTAATCCCATTACTGCACGCATCATTGTGGTTTTTCCACTGCCAGACTCCCCTACAATAGCTAAAGTCTCTCCCCTTTTTAACTCTATAGAAAAGTTATCTACGGCAATGTGTTCTCTACCATTTTTTAATTTAAAAGAAACTGTTAGATTTTTTATTTCTAAGATGTTATCATCATTTCTCATAAGATCACCTATCTAAAAAGCATCGCTTTTACAAGAGATTTTGTATAATCTTCTCTGGGACTATGTATTACATCACTAGATTTTCCACTCTCGACCATGCATCCACCCTTCATAACATATAAGCTATTACAGACTGATGATGCCATTGGCAAGTCATGGGTTACCAACACAATAGTTAAATTCCGCTCTTTTTGTAACTTCACAAGTAATCTTAATATTCCTGACTGAGTAACAACGTCCAAAGCTGTAGTTGGTTCATCAGCAAATAGAAGCGATGGTTCACATGCCAATGAAAGAGCTATTGCAGCACGTTGCTTTTGCCCTCCAGATAGTTCGTGAGGATAGCGTAAAGCAATAGAACTTTCAAGCTCTACATCTTCTAACAAGGAGGGTATTATAGATTCACACTCATTCTTATTTAGTTTTTTATGTCTATTTAGAACCTCATATATATGATGACCTATTGTGAGAACAGGTGTAAAAGAATTTAGAGCACCTTGTGGTATTAGAGCAATTTCATTCCATCTTATCTTATTTAACAAAAGAGGAGGAAGGGCCAAAAGGTCCCTACCTTTAAAATAAATGGATCCTGTTACAGTAGCTCCTACTGGTAGGAGTCCCATTGCTGCACTTATTACACTGGTTTTGCCACTTCCTGATTCTCCCACAACCCCGACAAATTCACCATCATTCAATGAAAAAGAAACATCAGAGACAGCCAAAGTCTCAGAATTTTTGTATTTTACAGTGAGATTAGAGAAATCAAGCATTTAATCTCCTCCAAGACGTGGATCAATTTTTTCTTCGAGAAAACGCCCCATATCCAGACAAATTAGGCATATAGCAACAATGCCAAATCCAGGAGGAAGAAGCAACCACCATGCCCCCTCAGTAAAAGCACCAAATGAGTGTGCTTCGTGTAGCATTCTCCCCCAAGAAATAAGTCGGGGGTCAGACAATCCCAAGAAAGCGAGACCTGCTTCTGAAAGAATTGTCCCAGGTACTCCCAAAGCTAAGTTAGCAAGTAGTATGGGTGCTGTTTCAGGTATTAAATGCTTCGTAAGGATATAACCCTTGCTTGCTCCCATTGCACATAACCCCTCCACCCATACACTCTCACGGACAGAAAGCAAAAGGGAACGTACAGAACGAGCTGTACCCATCCAAGAAAAAATTGAAAGGATGAATACAAGTTGCCATAAGCCTTTTCCCCATACCCCCGCCAATATCATAAGTATGGGTAAAGTAGGAATTGACATCAAAACATCAACGGCACGCATTATTAGTGTATCAACAATTCCTCCCAAATAACCAGACATAATTCCAAAGCCAAGACCTAGTAGAGTTGCAACAATTGTTGCACTAATACCAACAATAAGAGAAGTTCTTATTCCATAAAGAAGTAACGTGAAGACATCTCTTCCACGCTGGTCTGTACCAAGCAAGCCATGTCTCTGTCCATAGAGAGAAATTTTTATATCTACACTTTGCGCATTCTCTATTTTAATAAAATATTTTCCTTTAATATTAAATAACAAATTCGTACTTTTACCGATAAGAGAGAGCCCTAATTTTTGTTTGAATATCATATCTCTACTATCTATATTTAGCCATATAGGCTCATTTCCTCTGTAAGAGTCTAGCAAAAATTCTTTTTTGGGTGTTACAAGAAATACCTTTATATCTTTGTTTTGTTGCGGTGTTATCTTTCCCTCTACAGCAAAAATAGCAGGAGGACGATAGTTCCATTCAAATCCTTTTTGATCCCCCGTTACTCTATATATAGTAGTTTTGGAAAGAGACCTGTTCCACCATATAGGGCGAGAAAAAGGAGCACCTACAACATCATGAGGATAGCCTCCTGTCAATAATGGCGCAAATATCCCCAAGGTGGATATTACAATAAAAGCAATAAAACTTTTTCTTTTAATAAATTTAATCATGACTTTCTCCATCAATTCGGACACGAGGATCAACCAAGCCATAAAGTATGTCTGCCAATAAATTACAAGTTACTGTTATAAGAGCTAAAAGATAAAAAGCAGCACCTGCTGATGGGTAATCATGACCTGACACAGCTTCTAAAAGAAATGTTCCAACACCATATAAGGAAAAAACCGATTCAGTAATTACAGCACCAGAGACAAGTCCAGGGACAGACATAAGCAAAATTGTAACTATTGGTGGCAAAATAGTCCTAAAAGCATGCCCGTAAATAATTCTCAAATCTGTCAGTCCTCTTGCCCTTGCCATAAGTATATAATCTTCAGACAAAACTCTTACCATTAGGTTACGTACATACAAAGCCCAACCACCAAACCCCATTAAAGTAAGGGATATGACAGGTAAAGCAAGGTGCATAAGATAGTCAATTAAATAAGGAATTGTTTCAGTTGGAGGTGGGACAGATAAGCTTCCTCTTAATGGGAAAATTTCAAATGTTCTAGCAAAGAGCATAATAAGCACAAGTTGAACAAAAAAACCAGGAAATGAAGCTGTCACAGCTCCCATATACAGCACAAGTTTCTCTATAAATTTGCCCCTGTTAAGTGATGCTTTTATCCCCAACCATATACCTAGTACGGCAGAGAAAAACATCGCAAGTGTCATCAATACCAGCGTTGAGGATACTCGTTGTAGGAGCTCATCCCACACAGGCTTTCTCGTAAGAAATGATAGCCCAAAATTAAAGGTAAACATCTGTTTTATATATATAACAAATTGTTCCGTCATTGTTTTGTCCAAACCATATAATTCTTTTAATCTTGCCTTTGCCTCAGGAGAAAAACTAGGGTCAATTATCGTACTTACTGCATCACCAGGCATTATCCTAAAAAGGACAAAGTTCAACACAAGGACAATGGTAAGGACTACCAAAGAAGATAATATTCTTTTTAGAAGCCATTTCCTACTCATTTTAAGTTCCTCTTATTAGAAAGCATCCTGTAGTAAACATTTCTTTTCATCATTACAAACTCCCCTCTTTTGTACTCATCAAGTACATAAGGGCCACAACCAATAAGTCCATAAGGGCCAAATTTTTCGCTCTTATCCAACGGATCCCAGCTTTGCCAATCTTTTATATTATCAAGCACTTTTTTCGGGATACAAGGAAGTCCGCCTATTCTGTCTAAATTCCAGTAACTTACTCCATTTAAAACAACTTCTAATTTAGTATCATTTATTACAACTGTTGATTTAACCTCTTTTACTGCATCATAAAATCGTGGGATTTTATTTTTTGTCAAAAAATCTATGGTTGCTTTCATATCATGAGCAGTTAAAGAAGAACTATCATTCCACTTCAAGCCCTTTTTGAAATAGAAAATCAATTTTGTGCTTTTTGATTTTTCTCCATTTACGGTCTTTATCTCCCACTTCTCCGCCAATCCAGGCATATCTTCTAAAGTAAAGGGGTTCGTACTTATCATCCCCTCATAAATCATACCTAACACTTGCCACGTATAGGCACTACTTGCAACAAAGAGATTCATATTTCTAGGCTCTTCCGCAAGTAACATATTAAGTACTTTTTTCTTTGGGTCTTTAGGTTCTGCCATTAAAATAGTCCATATATTATCTGCTGTTATTGTGTCTGTCATAAGAACATTTTTTAGGGATTTCGATACAGCTGCGACAGAAAATCTGCTGTAAATAGGTATAGACGGAACAAGATCTACAAGTAACTCTTGTGACTCTTTTGAAAATTTTTCGGCTTCTTTTTTATTTTTTGCAAAACGCAATGAGTACAAAGCTTTATCTAATTTCTTGTCGTTTATACCAGTTACGTTATAACCGCCATTAACATCCATTGCACTGTGGTAAAAGGAATAAAGTGAATCCGGATTACGACCCATTCCCCATGCCAATACGGCAAGTGAGTAATCTTTTCTATCTAATTTCGCTATCATTGCAGAAAAATCCATTGGCTCTACATCAACAGGGAAACCTATAGCATTAAGTGAATCTGCTATCTGCTCCGCTAATTCTGCCGTTGTTGGAGCTACTCTGGCAAGAGGTGTAAGCATTTTTAATTTTGGAACAACCTTACCTTCAGGGGTAATTAAACGCCCAGTCAAATTCCATGTATAACCGGCTTTTTTTAATTTCTCCCTAGCATTTTTTCTGTCAAATTTTATCTTTCCACTCTCCTTTAATGCCCAAGGAGAAACAGGTGGAACCCACGTTGTAATAGGCTCACAGTAACCAGAGTAAATTGTCCGAACTATATTATTTCTATCTATAGCTTCTGCTACAGCCTGTCTTACATATTTATTATTCCAAGGTTCTGTCTTATTATTTAGCAAAAGGAAAAAAGCATGAAATCCTCTTGCAAGAGACATAGAAAGTTTAGGGTCATTACTCAATCTATCTATATCAGACGGCAGAACAATCTCTCCTAATATATCTACATCGCCTCGTTGCGCCGCCAAAATTTGCGAATCAGAATTTCTGATAATAACCATACATAGCTTTTCAAAACGAGGTCCATAAACCATTTGTGGATTGAAATTCTTATCCATTGCATATAGACTAGATGTTATGGAAATAAGGGCAATAACAATTGCCACACAATATAAACATTTACGAAAGTTCATTATTGATTTTCTTCCTCAATATATATATTCCTCACATGGACAGGTTTATCTGTAACAAGACGTTGTATCAATCTACCTGTAAGGGCACCAACTTCAAAATTAGGTTTTAAACTCTCATTACGTGACAATATAGAGATAATACCTTCTTGATGAAAACCTACAGCAATCATAGGAATGTCCACAGCTAAAGCTGGTTTGTTTACCGTATCACACCAAATTATTCCCTCAACATTTCTATCTTTTAACTTTGCAAATTCACAATCAGCACGTTTTTGGTCTCCATCCGTACTTTTGAACAATATATCGTATTTTGAATTAGACATTGCTCTGTCAAAGCCAGCAACAAAAGCAGCAACCCATTCAAGATTAAACAATGGTAAGACTACACCAATAAACCCACTTCTGTTTGTAGAAAGGTGCCTTGCATTCAAGTCTGGTCTGTAATTCAACTCTCTAACAGACTCCATTACCCTTTCTCTCGTTTTCTCTGAGATGCGTGAATCACCTCTTATAACACGGCTGACTGTAGCCTTATCTACACCGGCATATTTTGCAACATCTTGCATAGTAACTTTCATAGAAAAACACCTCTTTTATGCAACCGATTGAACTTTCTATTAAGTTAATTATAGAAGATATTTCCATATAGGTCGATAGTCGTAAGCTTATAATTATATTAAACAATAAACTTGACATTTTTAAAAAAACGTAGATAATAAGTAGGTTGCACTTTTGAACTTATAAGTGCAAACATTTAAATCGGCAAAAATGCCGTCATTGTTGCAGAAAATACCTACAGCCATAGTGGCTTGTTATTTATGAAAATATTTACGATAGAACCTTACTCGGGTTGCGAAAATCGTAGGAGTTTCGGCAACGGTGCCAATTCGGGGAGGAATTTTATATGTTACACGAAACAGATGTTTTATTTTCAGATTTTGATCTACGTCCAGAGCTCATCTCTACCCTTACTAAAAAGGGCTTCCAGTCACCATTACCTGTCCAGATAAAAGTTCTCGAAGACAAAACAATAGTCGATAGTGACGTTATAGTACAAGCAAGAACAGGTTCAGGTAAGACACTTGCTTTTGCATTGCCACTTATAAATATTATGGATAGCAAGAAAAAAGAACCACAGATTGTCGTTCTTTCACCTACCCGTGAACTTGCTCAGCAAACAGCACGTGAATTTGCATGGTTAGGTGCTGAATGTGGTGTAAGAGTAGCCACACTTGTTGGCGGACTCGACATGGAACGTCAAATTCGTTCACTTCGTGATGGAGCTAATGTCGTAGTCGGCACACCAGGAAGATTGCTTGACCACATAAGAAGAGGAACATTTAAGGGTGACGCAATATCAAGTATTGTTTTGGATGAAGGAGACCACATGCTAGACATGGGCTTCAGAGAAGAAATGGAATCAATCCTAGAAGCAATGCCACACTCACAAAGAACATGGCTATTCTCAGCCACAATGCCTATTGAAGTACTAACATTGGCAAAACGTTACCTCAACGCACCAAAGAAAATATCTCTTGTATCTGACATTACATCACATGAAGACATAACACAGAAAGCATACATAATACCTTCACGTAGACGTTTTGAAGGACTTACAAACGTACTTATTTGGGAGAATCCCAGTAAAGCGCTTTTATTCTGCAGTACAAAGGCAGAAACACAGAATATATCAGACAAACTTTGTGATATCGGTTTCCGTGCAGCAGCAATTCACGGAGATATGAGCCAGAGAGAAAGAAATTCTGCTCTTGGCGCACTTAGAGGCGGAAGGGTCGCAATCTTGGTAGCAACTGACGTTGCAGCAAGAGGACTAGATATAGACGCAGTAAGCCATGTAATTCAATTTGGACTTCCCCAGAACCTAGAGTCTTTCGTTCACCGTAGCGGTCGTACAGGAAGAGGCGGACATGAAGGAAGCAATATGTTACTTCTTACAGCTAGAGAAGCACGTCAGTTTAAATACATGGCAAGCAATGCCGGTTCAAAAATGAAGATGGATTGGATACCTGCACCTGACGCAGCAGAAATTGAAGGACAGTCAAAAATTCGCTTTGAAAAGACAATAATCGAGCACGCACTTGAATCAGATGAATTCCATTCATGGGCAGAAGAAATATTCAAAAGAGACGAAGCTCTCATGCTCATTTCAGGCTTACTTCTAAAAGCATATGGTGATCAACCATCTGGATATTCAATACGTGAAGACGTACAGCTTGAATTAGATAGAGAAAAGGGACGCAGAGATTCAAGCTCAAGCTCAAGTTCAAACTCAAATTCAAGATCAAGACGTTCAGGCGACAGAAGAGACTCATCTGACAGAAGAGACTCTTCTTCACCAAGAACTTCATCAAGCTCAAATAATGGCGGAGTTGCAATTCAGCTAAACTCAGGAAAAACAGACGGGCTAGAAGTTGGTCCACTTCTCGGTATGTTATGTCGTTGCATAGGAATCGGACGTGAAGACATAGGAAACATAAAGCTTCGTGATAACAACACAATCGTTGAAATCTCTCAGAGAGCTGCAGCTCTTGTTGAAGCACGCAAGAGTAGACTTGAAACAGAAGGACTTGAAGTTACATCAATTAAGCCCATAAGCGGTTTCACATACGACAAACGAGATGGTGGCAGAACAAACTCCAAAGATTCTTCAAAACACCGCCCAGATGCGAGACCATTCCATAGAGATCGTGGAGAAAGCAAATCTGAATCACACGGTGATGATCGTTCTAGAAGAAGACGCTTTTCAAAATAATAAAAATTCAAAAGTACTGTTCATTGATATGGACAGTACTTTTTTTATGCTTATAAAAATGTTATACTCATAAAATGTAATTAAGAGAAAACAATAGTAGGTGACATGTAGATGATAAATAAAATTGCCTTAGCAGGCTGTGGAAATGTTGGGACAGCTCTGCTTGAAATACTTCACGAAAAAAGAAATATTTTAAAAAATAAATATAATTTTGTCTTTGAAGTTACAATGGTAACAGACATAATTAAAGGTACCATAGCAGATCCAAATGGTCTTGATCTAGGGAAAATATTAGAAGCACTACACGAGAAAAACTCTCTAAAAAACTTTAAACAAAAGGAAGGCACTTTTGACGAAATACTTCTCTACTCAAATGCTACGATGCTTGCTGAAGCTACACCTACAAACTTAAAAACAGGTGAGCCAGGACTTTCATTCATAAGAACTGCATTAAAAAATGGAATTAGCGCTACAATGACAAACAAAGGACCAATAGCCATTGCAATGAATGAACTTATGGCACTTGCGAAAGAAAATGACGCACAACTTAAATATGAAGGAGTAATAATGAGTGGCACTCCTTTAATAAACATGATTTCTTCTGGCATGACAGGTTGCGACATCATTAAAGCAGAAGGAATATTAAACGGGACAACAAACTTTATACTTACAGAGATGTCTGAGGGCATGAACTTTGACGAAGCACTTGCTACAGCTCAAGCACTTGGCTACGCTGAAACCGACCCTACAGGAGATATTGAAGGTTGGGATCCAGCAGTTAAAATTGCAATTCTTGCAAAAATACTTTATGGCATAGATATAAATGTAAATGACGTAGAAAGAGAAGGAATTACTCATATCACAGCAGAAATGATTGATAAGGCGAAGGCTGAAAAATCAAAGATAAAACTTATTGCCTCTATCCACAGAGATTGCAACGGCGAAATCCATGCTAAGGTTGCTCCCACAAAAATTTCTCGTTCTCATCCCCTAGCTTCTGTTGATGGGATAACAAACGCTATAACACTTACTTCTGATAACCTAGGTGAGACAACACTTATAGGGGCAGGAGCAGGAAGAAAAGAAACTGGACAAGCATTATTAACAGACTTAATTGCTATGGCAAAATAATAAAATAAAGAGGAGAGTTTAATACGAACTCTCCTCTTTATTTTTTATAGCAAATTTTATAGATTTATTTTACTTTAGATAGTTCTCTACCAAAGATACCCAAACTCCTGAGCCTGTAGATAAGACATCTTCATCAACATCAAAGTATGGATTGTGATGAGGATTTATCGTAGCTGGCTTTTGGGGATTTGCTGATGAGAGGAAGAAATATGCTCCAGGCTTTTCCATAAGGAAATATGCAAAATCCTCTCCTCCCATACTGGGTGTTGGACGTTTTCTAATTACACGATCCTCACCTACGACTTGGGCGGCAGAGTCTGCTACAAGTTTCGCCATTTCAGGGTCATTAACAAGAGGTGCAGCACCCCATACCATCTCTGTTTTGCACTCACCACCATAGGCTTTTGCGATTGATTCTGATATTTCTGCAATGCGTTTTGCAAGGTATTGACGTAATTCTTCTTCAAGTGCCCTAGTTGTTCCCTCTATACGTACTTCGTTCGGGATAACATTATAGGCAAAACCTGCATTGATTTTACCAACTGTAATAACAGCCGGACGTGTCGAAGCGACCTCTCTTGAAACTATTGCCTCTAGTGCAAGAACAATATTTGCTGCAATTACTACAGGGTCTACACCTTTTTCAGGCGTTGAACCATGGCAACCAACACCCTTTACATCCAATATAAACTTATCATAAGATGCCATTGCAGGACCTTGCACAGAAACCAAAGTGCCAGATGGTATTGTAGCATCAAGGACAGAACCAATGTGCATTCCAAATACTGCGTCAACTTCAGGATTACTTAAAGCACCATCTGCAAGCATCAATCTTGAACCATTTGCAAGCTCTTCACCTGTCTGAAAAAGAAGCTTTACTGTACCTTTGATATCTGCTTTGTTTTCTGACAAAATTTTAGCCGCACCAAGAAGCATTGCCATGTGAGTATCATGCCCACAGGCGTGCATCGTTCCATCATGTTTTGAAGCATAAGGAAGTCCTGTGGCTTCTTTAATTGGTAGAGCGTCCATGTCAGAACGAAGAGCTATTACTTTTCCCGGCTTTCCGCCTTCAATAAGAGCTACTATTGAAGAATCTTTTGTACCCTTTTTATAGGATATTCCTAATTTATCAAGTTCTTCACATACAAAAGCCTGTGTCTCTGGAAGATCATTGCCCTCTTCCGCGATTTGGTGTAATGCACGTCTAAGAGCTACAACGTATTGCTGAATTTTGGTATGGTTTTTCCACATATCGCGCAACCCCCTTGATATTTTATATTTACTAATAAAAAAGTGAGTCCGTTTATTATCGGACTCACTTTTTGTCTAACTTATTTATAAACTTGGAATCCGATTTTTATACCCTTACTTATTGAGGTAGTTTTCGACAAGTGCGACGAAAACTCCAGAACCAGAAGTAAGAACTTCTTCATCTACTGTGAATTTAGGATTATGGTGTGGTGCCTGTGATCCAGGTACCTTCGGATTTGCTGATGATAAGAAGAAGTATGCACCAGGTTTTTCCATGAGGAAGTATGCAAAATCTTCACCTGCCATATTTGGTGCAGGGCGTTTTCTCATAACTTTTTCTTCTCCGACAACCTGAGCAGCAGAATCTGCTACTAGTTTTGCCATTTCAGGATCATTTACAACAGGTGCAGCGCCCCATACCATTTCGAATTTGCATTCTCCACCGTATGCTTTTGCGACACTCTGTGAAATTTCGCCGATACGTTTTGCAAGATATTGACGAACTTCTTCTTCAAGTGATCTTGTTGTACCTTCGATGTGAACTTCATTAGGAATTACATTATACGCAAAACCTGCGTTGATTTTACCAATTGTGATAACTGCTGGACGTGTTGATGCTACTTCTCTTGCAATAACTGCTTCAAGAGCAAGAATGATATTTGATGCAATTACTACAGGGTCTACACCTTTTTCAGGCGTTGAACCATGACAACCAACACCCTTTACATCCAATATAAACTTATCATAAGATGCCATTGCAGGGCCCTGTACAGCTATAACTGTACCAGCTGGAATGTTTGGATCAAGAATTGAACCTATGTGCATTCCAAATACTGCATCAACTTCAGGATTACTTAAAGCACCATCTGCAAGCATCAATCTTGAACCATTTGCAAGCTCTTCACCTGTCTGGAAAAGGAGCTTTACTGTGCCTTTGATATCTGCTTTGTTTTCTGACAAAATTTTAGCTGCTCCAAGAAGCATTGCCATATGGTTATCATGTCCACAAGCGTGCATTTTACCTTCATGTTTTGATGCGAAAGGAAGTCCTGTGTCTTCTGTTACAGGTAAAGCATCCATGTCTGAGCGGAGTGCTATTACCTTTCCTGGTTTTCCACCTTCAATAAGAGCTACTATTGAAGAGTCTTTTGTACCTTTTTTATAAGGGATTCCTAATTTATCAAGTTCTGCACATACAAAAGCCTGTGTCTGGGGAAGATCATTACCATCTTCCGGGATCTGATGCAAAGCGCGTCTTAAACCTACTACATAATCTTTAAGATCCTTATACTTTTCCCACATAACACTTACCTCTTTCCTTTTCTATTTTCGTAATTACTATTGATTTCTAATTTAAAGGATAAGCTCTAGATGAACTTATCCTATTTGTGTTTTTCTATTATGCTTTATGTTCCTGTACGTAGAAGAAACGTCCGACTGCTATTGATCCGAATACTGATAGCGGGATAAGAATGTATGCCGGAACTTTGAAGAAAGATGCTATTAAAAGAGGAATACCTAGAGCAAAAACTGCAACCTTAGGATATTTAACTGCGAAGTTTCCAAATGTTCCACCAAAAATAGCCGCTGCTGAGTATTTAACAAATGCTGATGCGATTACAGGTGGCAATATAGCTACAATCTGTGCTCCTACTATAGCTGCAAGAAGGACAAAGAACAGGTTTGTTACGATAGAACCACAAATACCTAGTGTTCCTACGATTTCAGCCTGAAGTGTTCCTGATTCAGTATTTGTTGCTTCAAGTGCGATAGCGGCACAAGGTACACGCATATTTCCGATGTTTCCTGAAAGGAATGAAAGATATGTTCCTGACAGACCTAGAACTGAGTAATATGAAAGAGGTTCTACAAAGTAGAAAGCTCCAAATGATGCTGCGACCAATGCCCAAGCTTCAAGCACTACAGAGAGTTTCGGCCAGCAATTATATGTTGAGCAAAGCCAAAGTACAGGTAAGAAAGCCGTTGCTGCTGCAAGTAAGTTAGTTGGAGCTCCAATTCTTATACACTTTTTATTCCATTCTTCATGTAAGTTGTTATTCATAGTCATTCTCCTTATCCAATATTCTAGTAATATTAGAGTCCTGGTGCCATTACATCATAGATAACAGCAAAGGCCATACCAATAAGCATCGCTATACCAAGTGAATATTCGACAAGTTTCGGGCACTTAGGGACAACATATCTAACGATTAGAACCATTGAGATAGCACCCATGATACTAGCAAGTGCGTGACCCATACTTGCTCTTATTTGGGACTGGTTCAAATAACCGAAGATACCAAGTGATGCGGCTCCACTAAGAGCTGCAAGCCATTTTATGTCTCCACCGCTTGCTTTTTCTCTAAGTTTTTCAAGGCTTGGCGTAAAGAGCCCTGTAAAGACCAACCAACCAGCACCATTAAGGGCCATTGTGAACCATGAGACTGCAAGGACTGTAAGTGTATAACCTTCGCCACCAAGTGTAACACCTGATGCTGTAGCACCTATTGTAGCAGCGGTAAGTTCTGTTGCGGCAGCTCCGATGATTGAAAGTCTCTGCCATGCCATTGGTGAACCTATTGCTGACATAAGACCGACCATAACGATGAATACACCTATTGCAGGGCCTACTGCAGAAACAAGTCCAACTTTAAATGCTACTTTTGTTACTGATTCTGGAATTCCTGCCTCTACTGCCGTTTTCTTTGCCATTCTTGTATAAAGCAAAGCCTGAATCAATGATACAACTACCGTAACACCACAAAGCAACCATACTATAGGTAAGTTTGCTACTGCCAAAATTTCACTCATTACATGACCTCCTTAGAAATATGAGAAATATAAAAGCATTATTTACGCCTATTAGATGATACCTCTATAGATAAACATTTGCATTGTACTTTAAGTACGAAAATAAATTTATTTTTTATACTTAAAGTACATAAAACTCTGTCATTTTTCATTTGGCTTGTACTGTAAGCCTATTTTTATTTATTTTTATTGTACATCGAATACAAAAAAACGAAAGGGAAAGAAATTAAATCTTCTCCTTTCGTTTATATTTATTTTTAAATGTCTACATTAGCGTGTGTTTCGTAATACCCAGTCAAGTTTATAAAGTTTCACCGCAATCATCAATTTGAGTCTATCTTCAGAGAGGGATGGGTCTATGGATAGAATTTCCCATAATTTTGCACTTCTATATTTTAACGTATTGTAATGTAAGTTCATAACACCAGCTGTTTGTTTAATATTCCAATTATTGTCTATTATGTTAAAAAGAGTCGAGAGTAACATACCAGAAGCATCTTGTTTAAGCAATGAAGCGAACTGTGATTCGATGAAATCCTTAGCAACTTCACTATCACGAACTGTGTGTAATAATTTATAAAGCCCCATATCACTCCACTTAGCCACGATATTTCCACCAGTATCTTTTCTTAAAAGTTCCAAACCTTCTCTCGCTTGTTCATAGCTGTTATAACACGAAAAAATGTTATCCGATACTGCTCCGACTCCGACAGTTACCGTAAATTTTGTTTCTTCTGTTATTTTTTTCATCGCATTGTCTATAACTTGCTGCAATTTAACCGAAATGTTTTTCCCATCCTGAGCTACAGACGCAGGGAGTATATATACAATTGAGTCACTCAGTTCAGTATAAGGATACTTAAATCCTCTTTCTATTGAACTCATAAAAAGTTTAACAATTGAATAAATCCTTGTTTTCATATATTCAAGTAGCGTTGCACCTTTGCCTTCTTCTATAGATAAAGTAAGTCTTTTCTTATAATTATCTATATCAAAAACAACCACGACCTGTGCTCCACCCATATCCCAGCTAAATGTTCTAGCCCTATTCCAAACTTCTTTTTCCATTCTTATGTTGTTTGAGATTATGTCAAAAACGAATTCATTTCTGTACCTGGCTTCAACTTGACTCTGTGCATTACGTCGTTGTAGGTAGAGCAACAGAGATCCCTTTGCTTGGTTTATTGGAATTTCTCTCCACTTATCTGTTAAATTTTTTTCCTGTGTATCAAAAATTAGGTAACCGATAACTCTACCTTCAGAAGAGATGTCTTCTGATGGGTACTTCGATAATAATATAGGCAAGGTGTCTGTTTCTGCATCTTTTGGAAGAGATGAAGTAGTATCACACAATATATGCTTTTCGTCAGTAGTAATGTCAACAAACATTAAGCTGTAATGCACAAATTCTTGTAAGGTCTGTAATATTTCATCTATAGTAGCAGCGCCAACATTTAAGTCAAAAAAAGTGTGTCTTACTTTTTCTGAATATTTCAGCAAACGAGCCTGATCTTGCAGTACAAGTGCCTGAACGGGATGAATTATGTCAGCAAAAGGGAAATAGTTCGGAATGTGAATAATTGGAAAATCTTTTTCATCAGCCAAGTCTAATATAGATTGAGGAACGGTTTTTATATATCTGTCCGTTTTCAGCCCAAGACAAGTAGCGTTTTTATCAATTAGAGCATTTAAAAGCTCAAGCAATTTCTCTTCCGTCTGAAAGGCATAAGCCAAGGTAATTACAAATTCCCCTCCTCTTATCCATTTCCAAGAGTCAGGGGCTTCCATGAATGTGGTGGCTGTTATTTCTTTCCCCAGTCCACCTTGACCTGCAAGTACAACAAAGTCATTAAAGTTTTCAAGAACAAGTACATCCCTTACTGTTGTTGCCACAAGAAATCATCTCCAGATTAAAGCGCAGTTTACGGCATAAAATCAAAGTCAAGCAACGGATACATTCTATAAAGTTCTACAGCTAGTATTATTTTTAGTCTTTCTCTACTATTACCTGGATCAATAAGAAGTGTTTCACAAATCTTATTATATCTGTATTGCATTGTATTATAATGCACCCCCATGCTATCAGATGTTTTCCTTAGATTCCAGTTATTTTCTATTAAGGAAGTTAAGGTTTGATATAGAGTTGAATCCCCATTTTCATTCATAAGAGAACCAATTGTCTCTTTTATAAAGTCTTGCGTATCAGCATTGTTTTTCAAAGAACAGAGTAATTTATAGAGGCCCATATCGCTCCAGCGAGCAACAACATCTCCACCTGTATCACGTCTTAGAAGTTCAAGCCCCTGTTTCGCTTGATTATAACTATCATAGCAATTAAAAATATTTGCAGATACATTCCCTATTCCAACCGTTACACTAAATCCTGTTTTATCCTTACACTCTGTCATAATTTTAGAAATGGCAGTGTTTAAGTCTTTAAAAGGTTTCGTGGCTTCTTGTGCGAATTCGGCAGGCAATATATAAACAACTGAATCACTGAGTAATGTAGATGGGAAAGAAGATGTACCTAATGATTTCATGTGATGCTTAACTGTTGAATAGATAGTGAGCTTTACAGATTCAAGACGAGTATTTCCCTTACCTTCTTCTATAGAAGAGGTAAGTTGACTTTTGTAATTATCAATATCAAATACTACTACAATTTGAGGTCCATTTAAATCCCATTTAAAAATTCTCGCTCTACTCCAAACTTCTTTTTCCATACGTATATTATGAGATAACAAGTCTTGTACAAATTCATTTCTATATCGTTTTTCAACTTCAAGTCTTGAATTGCTTTTTTGAATATATAGAAGCAAAGAATTTTTCACCTGCTCTACTGCAAAGTCAAGATACTTTTTAGCAGTAACATTTTCTCCATAATCAAAAACAATATAGCCAACCACTACACAATCTGTAGAAACAACTTCCGTCTCAAATTCTGTCAAAATATCCTTTACGCTTGATTTGTTTATTTTTTCCACAAAAACAGAATTATTATCATTTGAAAAATATCGTATCTCTTTTGCGACATCAACAAATGAAATATCTCTTTTAACTACAGAAGAAAGTAATTTTAAAATGTCTATTATTTGAGTATCAGAGAAATTCAAAGCAAAAAACTTAGACTTTAGCTCTTCTGCATAGCTCCAAAAATGTGAATTTTCTCTTAAAATAAAAAGGTTTAACTTAGAAGCAACCTCTTCGCCAGAGAGAGAACATGAAAGAGTTATAATCTTATTTTTATTTTCATCAGCGAGGTCAAAAAACCATGATGGGAAATCTTTTTTATTATTTTTCAACACACAAATTGAAGATATTTCAAGAGATAAAATAAATTGTAAAAAATTCTCAAACTCATTCATCGATACACACAAAGTGTCTAGAATAAGAAGATTATCTTTTTCTAAATTAGGTAGAGAGGTAAATTCCTTTATATAAACAACAGCAGAGACCTTTTTCATCAACAACGATGAATCTGCAACAACATCAGTATTAGCAAACAAATCATTCTTTAATATATCGTTTACTATAATCGGCAAAGAAAAAACCTCCTCAAAGGGGTAAAAGTATAAATACACGTTACTAACTATATTATATATGCAAAACTGAAAAATGAGGACAAAAAAAATCGAGACGTTATACGTCTCGATAAATTATAAATATACAAATATTATCTCTTTAACTTTCCAGTTTGTATTTTTAAATCAAAATCTTTGACAAGTCTTAATAGTTCCTTACTCAACAGCAACAAACCTATAAGGTTCGGTATAGCCATTAGTCCATTTAAGGTGTCAGACAAATTCCATAAATCAGCAAGATATGCAGAACCTCCCCAGCCCCCCAAGAAAATAAGCAGACACCAAAGGATTTTAAAAGCATTTATTAGTTTTGGTCCATTACAAAGATAGACAAGCGCTGTCTCAGCATACCAATACCATCCAAGAATGGTCGAAAGTGCAAAAAGTGACAACGCCAACGAAAGAATTATTGATCCGACTGAGCCCAATGTAGAACTAAAAGCAACTAAAGTAAGTTGAGCGCCTGTCAACTCTGGACGTGAAGTAAGAACACCTGTCACCAATATTGAAAGTGCTGTAAGCGTACAAATAACGATAGTGTCAGCAAAAACTTCAAAAATTCCGTAAAGTCCCTGGCGAACAGGATGATCTACTTTAGCGGCTGAATGAACCATAGGAGCAGAGCCAAGTCCGGCTTCATTTGAGAATACCCCCCTTGAAATTCCTCTAGTAACAGCTGTTTTAACAGCCCAACCAGCTAAAGCACCTGGCAATGCTCGTGGGTCGCCAAAAGCACCTGTTATCGCAACAGAAATAGCAGTAGGTATCATATCTAAATGAGAAAAAACAACCCAACAAGAACCAACAATATAGAAAATTGCCATAAATGGAACAAGATAGACAGTTACAGTAGCTATTCTGTTAAGCCCACCCATAATTACAAGAAGAACTAATACAGAAAGCACAATGGCCGTATATATATGAGGGATACCAAGTGCCATAGCAAAACCCTCTGTAGTTGAGTTTGCTTGAACCATATTTCCAATACCAAAAGAGGCTAAAAAGGTGAAAATTGCAAATATAATAGCAAGCCATTTCATACCCAAGCCTTTTTCAAGGATATACATCGTTCCGCCTCTGTGAAGTCCGTCCTCGTCCTGCTCTCTATATCTAACAGCCAAGGTAACCTCACAGAATTTCGTAGTCATACCGAAAAATGCTGAAATAAGCATCCAAACAAGAGCACCAGGTCCACCAAGATGTAGTGCAGTCGCAACACCAGCTATATTACCTGTACCAACTGTTGCTGCAAGAGCCGTTGCCATGGCAGCAAAAGAAGAGATCGAGCCTTTTTCGGAACTTTTTTCAGTTATACGAAAAAAAACTTCTTTTATCATTAAGCCAAAATATCTTATCTGTGGAAATCTGAGTATAAATGTAAACCAAATTCCTGTACCCACCAAAAGGGTAAGCATCCAAGGTCCCCATACAAATCCATTAACGATATTGTTTATGTTCCAAAAAAAATCCATCAAAGTCACCTCTCAAAAATTCTCTACTTCAATCTTGTTATTTTACCATAAGAACTTTTGTTTTTACAGAGAATATATAAAAAAGCTCTCTACTTCTTTTGATAAAAAAGAAAAATTAGACAATACTTAAATAAATATGTATTGTCTAACAAAATATCATTTCTCTGAAAATATCATTTATAAAAATAGGTAAAAACTACTATTTATCTATCTCTAAAAGCATTTTTGTTTGCAATTCATGTGCAGTTTTTATGAATAATTCTACTGCAGGCAAAAGAGGATTTCCCCTATGATAAGTTATGTAAAATTTCCTATTAAGTAATTCATCCCTTAAATCAAATATTTTGACATACCCCAGTTTCTCATAATCCAAAGCAGCTACTTTAGAGACAATAGAGACACCTAAGCCCTTTGCAACCAACTGAAGTACACTTTCCGTACTTCCGAGTTCGCAAATCACATTGAGATTTTTAATCTTTAGATTGTGCTTTGCAAAGAATTTTTCTGTCTCTTTTAAAGTGCCACTACCCTCTTCACGCAATATAAACTTTTCTCTAAATAAATTCTCCAAATCAATATTGTTGTCTAAAGCAATATATTTTTCATTTCTAGGGGTCACTAAGACCAAATTATCATTAAAAAATGGCTCAAAAAAACAGTGTGCACAATCTTCCACACTTCCCACAATTCCTATATCCGCATCCATGTTCTCAATATGGCGTATAGTCTCTTTGCTATCTGATTGCATTACCTTAAATTTTAAATTTGGATAATCACGATACATTTCTGAAAAAATACTCGGTATTAAATACTCAGAAGGCACAGTTGATGCAGCAATAAAAAGAGTACCACTAACATCATTTTGAGATCTATTAAACTCATCATGAATGTTTTCCATCTTCTTTAAAATTTCAGAAGCACAAAAGTAAAATTTTTCCCCCGCTCTAGTTAGAGTTACTTCTTTTGTTGAACGGATTATTAGCTTTACACCAAGATCATTCTCCAAATCAGAAATATAGGCACTAATACTTGGTTGCGAAATAAAAAGAGAATTTGCTGCTTTTGAAAAACTCTTATATTTAACCACATTAACAAATGCTTCCATTCTCCTAATCCTCATGGCCATACCTCCTGCAAAATATTTATTACAATATAGCATCAATATTAGAAAAATCAATAAACAAAATTTGTTTTATTGATAATAAATATTTAACTTCTTCACACAACAGTGTTAGACTCACTTAAGAAATTCTACATATAGGAGGTTAAAGAAATGGAAAAGTTTAAAAGCAAAATTCCGGAAATAATTCTGACCGGTGGTATAGTCGGAGCGATTTCCGTAATTTTGGTAATGTTTGGAAATCCCAAGAATATGGGATTTTGCATCGCATGTTTTTTAAGAGATATGGCTGGATCCATCGGAATGCACAAGGCCTCTGTAGTTCAATATATGAGACCGGAAATTATTGGACTCGTATTAGGTGCTTTCATAATTTCATTATTTAGAAAAGAATTTAAAGCAACAGCAGGTTCATCACCATTCACAAGATTTATACTAGGTAACTTCGTAACAATAGGCGCTCTTGTATTCCTAGGTTGTCCTTTGAGAATGGTCCTCCGCCTTGCTGGGGGAGATTTAAACGCCATCCCGGGATTGATAGGCTTTACAACAGGGATATTGAGTGGAATTTTCTTCCTTTCAAAAGGATTTAGCTTAAATAGAACATATAAACAGAATACAACAGAAGGCGTTGCCCTTCCAATAACAATGGTATTCTTCCTTGTTCTACTACTATTCGTCCCGTCGATACTTATCTTTAGCACAAAAGGACCTGGATCAATGCATGCTCCACTTATAATCTCACTCGCATCAGGACTCATAGTCGGAGCTTTTGCACAGAGGACACGTTTATGTATGGTAGGTGGAATAAGAGATGCATTCTTATTCAAAGATTTTTATCTGCTTACAGGCTTCTTATCAATATTTGTTGTAGCTCTGATAGGAAACTACCTCACAGGTAACATTAACATATCATTTGCCTCACAACCTGTAGCCCACACCGACGCCCTATGGAATGGACTTGGAATGATACTTGTAGGGTTTGCATCCGTACTTCTCGGTGGCTGCCCTCTTAGACAATTAATACTTGCAGGAAGCGGAAATGGAGACTCAGCCGTAACTGTATTTGGGTTAATTTCTGGAGCAGCATTTGCTCATAATTTTGCACTAGCAGCCTCCCCTGCAGGTGTTCCTGTCGGTGGCAAAATTGCAGTAGTACTCGGGATAGTTATTTCATTAGCAATTGCATATGCAAATATTCAGAAAATTAAGGAGTAATTTAAGATGACCATAATTGATGCAAGAGGGCTTTCATGCCCACAGCCAGTAATTCTCACACAAAAAGCATTCAAGGAAGGCAAAGTACCTTTTTCTGTAAAAGTGGATAACGAAATAGCAGTTGAAAACATTAAAAGATTTGCCCACAGTCAAAAACTAACAGTTGAAGTAGCAACAGAAGACGACGACTATACCATTACATTAAAGTAATATAAACGATGAAATACTTTGCTACTTTTCACACTCACTTTGGAGCAATTTCATTCCAAAAGAAATTAACTTCTTTAAATATCATTAACAAGATGATGCCAGTACCACGTTTTTTAAGTGCCTCCTGTGGTGTAGGAGTTGAATTTAGCTATGACTATGAACTAAGCAAGTTAAAATCAGCAGATTTATTTCAGATATTTAGCACTGAAAATAGTGAGTACAAATTACTCTTAGAAAATGATGACTAAATACATTCTCTAAAAATCCATAAAATATTTTAAATTTCAAGCTAATTATAAAAGATGAGGACGATGCAAAAGCATCGTCCTCATCTTTTATCGTTTCAAATTAACTACGGTATTTACGACTACATATGCACTTATTTTGCTTTAAGGCATCCTTTGTCATCGTAATCTTTGAGAGCTTCAGCAACAACTTTGCTTAGACCAATGAGAGCAATAAGGTTTGGGAATACCATAATTCCATTGAAGAAGTCTGCTAGTTCCCATACCAAATCGAGTTTTAAAACTGAACCAAGAGCAACGAAGAGCATTACAATTACTCTATAAGGTGTAAGTCCTTTTATACCGAAGAGATACTTAATATTCTGTTCTCCAAAATAGTACCATCCGACGATTGTTGAGAATGCAAAGAAGAACATACATATTGCAACAAATGGAAGTCCAAATGCTCCAAAACCTGTTTTAAATGCTGCCTGTGTAAGAGCGATGCCACTTGTCTTGCCATCAATTACACCTGTTACGAAAATTACAAAAGCTGTCATATTAAGAACAAGGAATGTATCAACAAAAACACCCATTATTGCGACAAGGCCTTGTTCTGCAGGATGACTTACTTTTGCAACTGCGTGTGCATGAGGAGTTGATCCCATACCGGCTTCATTTGAGAAGAGTCCTCTTGCTACACCGTAACGGATAGCCTGTTTCATTGTGGCACCAATCAAACCACCTGTTGCTGCTGCAGGATTGAATGCTCCTACAAATATCATTCTAAATGCAGGAATAATATTTGCTGCGTGAGTAATTAGAATATAGAGACCTCCGAGAAGATAAAGACCTGCCATAATTGGAACAAGTTTCTCTGTAAGAGATGCAATACGTCCTAATCCACCAAAGAATACAAATCCACTAAGAACTGCAATGACGACACCAACAAGAAGTCTATTTGTTCCAAATGCGTTATTAAATGCATCAGCTATTGAGTTCGACTGAACCATGTTTCCGATAAAGCCTAGAGCAATAATAATAGAAATTGAGAAGAATACTGCGAGCCATTTGCATTTTAGCCCATTTGCTATGTAGTATGCAGGTCCACCGACGACCCCGTCCATTTTAGGATCGTTAACTTTGTATGTTTGAGCAAGTACAGCTTCTGCAAAAATTGTTGCCATACCGAAGAATGCTGCAATCCACATCCAGAAGATAGCTCCAGGACCACCTATTGCTATAGCCGTTGCTGCTCCAGCCAAGTTACCAGTACCGACCTGTGCAGCTATTGCTGTCGCCAATGCTTGGAATGAACTCATACCATCTTTGCCGGCACGTTCTCCGAACAATGTTAAGCTTCCAAATACACTCTTTGAGGCAAGGGTAAATTTACGAATCTGAACAAAGTTTAATCTCAGTGTAAAATAAAGTCCTGTACCACAAAGAAGAGGAATTAGACAATACAACCCCCAAATAAAACTGTTAGCATTAGAGACCCATGCTGTCAATGCATCCATAATATCTCCTCCTAAAAAAATAATAATATCAAAAAAGATACTTTGTTTTGTGTTTTTTACACAAAAACTGTCTCCTTTTTTGTAATTATACACCAAAAGTTTAAAGAAGCAAGCTCCTTTTTTGAATAACTTTTTACTAATAAAGTAACAGCAATCATACAGACTAACATATTAACGTTACCAGAGGAAACACTTTATAAAACAACTATTTTTGAAAAATTTTATAAAAATATTTTAAAAAATTAAGTGATTTTTTTACAAAAAAAATAGACAAGAAGGACGCCTCTTGTCTATTAACATCTATTTTTACTATTTTAAAATTTACAATGTTATATTAAGGTTTTAATTTTCCATGTTCATCATAGCTCTCAAGGGCATCAGAGACAACCTTTCCAAGACCGATAAGAGCAAGAAGGTTCGGGAAAACCATAATACCATTAAAAAAATCTGCAAGTTCCCACACCAAATCAAGTTTCAACATTGATCCCAAACCAACAAAGAACATTACGAATATTCTATATGGTATAAGTCCTTTTACACCTACTAAAAATTTAATATTCTGCTCTCCAAAGTAATACCAGCTTACAATTGTAGAGAAAGCAAAAAAGAAAATACAAATTGCAACAAAAGGTAGTCCAAAAAAGCCAAATCCTGTTTTATAAGCACTTTGAGTTAGAATAATTCCACTTGTTTTACCATCTACAACACCGGTCACAAGAATTACAAAAGCTGTCATCGTTACAATAAGGAATGTAGAAACAAAAACACCCATCATTGCGACAAAGCCTTGTTCTGCAGGATGATTTACTTTTGCAATGGCATGAGCATGAGGAGTTGATCCCATTCCAGCTTCATTTGAGAAGAGTCCTCGTGCAACACCGTAACGTATAGATTGTTTAACTGTTATGCCTACCATACCTCCAGTAGCAGCAGAGGGATTAAAAGCACCAACAAAAATCATTTTAAAGACAGGAATAATATCTGCAGCATGAGTAATGAGAATATACAAACCACCCATTAGATAAAAACCAGCCATTATAGGTACGACTTTCTCTGCAACAGCTGCAATTCTACCCAAACCACCAAAAAAGACAAAGCCACTGAGTATTGCAACAAAGACACCAACTGTAACTTTATCTAGAGAGAAAGCATTATTAAAAGCATCTGCTATTGAGTTTGACTGAACCATATTTCCTATAAAACCAAGAGCAATGATTATTGAAATCGAGAAAAAGCTGGCAAGCCACTTTGACTTTAGCCCTCTTGATATATAGTAAGCTGGACCACCAAGAATCTCTCCTGTGTCTTCATTTTTTATTTTGTAAGTTTGTGCCAATATTGCTTCTGCAAAAATTGTTGCCATTCCAAAAAAGGCTGCAACCCACATCCAAAAAATAGCACCGGGACCACCAAGAGCAATAGCTGTAGCTGCACCTGCTAAATTTCCTGTTCCTACTTGAGCAGCAATTGCAGTTGCCAAGGCCTGAAAGGAGCTCATTCCGTCACTGCCGGCTCGTTCTCCAAAGAGAGTAAGACCACCAAAGGTGTTTTTTACAGCAAGAGAAAATTTACGAACTTGAACAAATTTCAATTTCAATGAAAAATATAGCCCTGTACCACAAAGGAGCGGAATTAAACAATACAAACCCCAAATGAAACTATTCGCTTTTGCAACAATAAGCGTCAAACTATCCACAAATATACCCCCTCAAAATATAAAAACTTTTTCTTTAAAACAGTAATTCAAATAAAAACTTACTTTTCTTTAAGTAATGTAAGCTCACTATACTTTGTATTATATAAACATATTTTAAAAAAGCAATTGTTTTGTTGAACAAACTTATTTTATATAAGCTATACATTGACTTTAGCTTACTTTTTCTATGATTTTAAGCATTTTTCCAATATTTTATAAGGTTTTATTATTTATTTTAGACACAAAAAAGAGTGGTTTTATGTACAAAGTACATAAAACCACTCTTTTTATATCTTAATTTTATTTTAATTTTATTGTTTTTTCCATACAGATTTTAGCTTTGCACACTCCAACGTGTCATCAGCTAAATTTATTGAGTGAAGGAAAATGCGACTATTTTCATTACTGATTTCTTCTTGAGTCATAACCTTAACTCTAGTCTTCATTACAGAATGAATGTATTCACACTCAACAAGCACGGGAACCATACCAGTTAGAACTTCGTCTGGGACATTATCTAAAGCCCAATCAAAATAAACAATGTGATTGGTATGATTATTCACATCTAGCTCCTGCCACCGAACTTTTACCTCTTCTACTAAAGTTGGAGTTACGAGATTTTCTATTTTTACTTCTTCTGGAAATGACGTAGAGATAATATTCATAAATGGTGCCATTTCTTCACATTTATCCAGACGAATGGGGCGAAGCCTAACAGAATCAAGTAATACCCACCATGTATAGGCCTTACCTATGAGGTCACCAGTAGCATTTGTCACTTCAAATGTTCGAATAGAAAAGAGACGACCATAAGGTTCAGCATAGGTTTTTATTATTAGACTTCCATCGTTTACAGATGGGTATCTTTGAAACTCTATGCGGTATTTATGCAATACCCAAGTCATTCCTTTCGATAATATTTGATGTACCGAAAGTCCGAAGTTTGACGCATCCTTATCCGCCATTTCTTGGAAAATTTCAAGCAATGAACGAAATTTTAGATTACCATTAGGATCTACTCCGTCAAAAGGAATAACTTTTTCAAGTGTAATCATTGTTTTATTCGTCTATATAGTTATCGAAATATCCCTGTATATAAACAACAGGAGTTCCCTTATCTCCTGAGCCAGAGGTAAGGTCGCAGAGAGAACCTACTAGGTCTGTAAGTCTTCTTGGTGTAGTACCAAGTGTTGTGTTGCCAAACTTATCAAGATTTCCTTTTGATGCTATTGCATCTTTTACTGCCTGAGTTGGGTCTTTGTCTCCTGCATTATCAGCTACATACTTAAATTTAACTTCTTTGGGGAGTCCTGTAAGTCCTTCTGTGTATCCCGGGGAAACCACAGGGTCAGCAAGTTCCCAAATACCACAGACAGGGTCTTTAAACGCGCCATCGCCATATACTAAAACTTCAACATTTTTACCCGTACGTTCAAACATTTCCTTCTTGAGGGCTTCGACAAATGCATCACACTCTCTAGGGAATAATTTTACAGAATCATCGTTTGTGTAGTTTGAACCAAGAAGTCCATACATCTCGTTGTATCCCTTACCATCACCACATGGTGCAGTGCAAATTTCATCAAGACAAAGAACTGTAGCTCCAGCTTTTTCAAGGATTGTCTTATGGAGTTTACGGGTATGAATACTGGCAACAATAATATTTTTTGAAAAATTTAATGCTGCTAGAGGATTATTAGCAAAGTGCATTATTACTTTGTCTGGGTCGATTTCTTTGTAAAGCTGGACATAGTCAACCCCTGTAAATGGATGTTTGTACTCTCCAAATACACGATAAAACTCATCCTCATCAATGCAGTCACCTGAAAGTTCCGGACTCTTTAAGTAGTAATTCATAGGTTCGATGACTTTATTACCTACTTCATCCGAAGGATAAGAGAAGATTACATGAACTTTGCCTCTTACGCCATTGACAATACCTCTCAATAACTGACGGAAACGGTTACGGCTCATTATAGGGAACAATATTACAGCATCACCCTCAGGTAGCTTGCTTCTTACATCGTTAGAAATGTCCTGTAAAGAAACATAGTTACCCTGTGAGCGTGCAAGCAATGATTCCGTTACACCTATTACGTCTCTGTTTCTCACCGAGAAGCAATCTCTATCTGATAGAGCTGCTTCCATAATACTGTCAGCGACCACGTTTACAAGGTCTTGACCTTTCACTACAACCGGGAGTCTAATCCCTCTTGCTACTGTACCTACATAACGCATCATATATTACCTCCCTAAGTTAGGGTTAAAATCAAAAAATACAATTAATTATAGCATAAAAATGGTTTTGTAAATCTTTTTTTGGAGAGAAATCCTTACATTTTTTAAATTTTATTCAAAATGACAACTTTTGTATCTTACAAAAAAAATGAAAGGCATCTATTTGTCTCCCATTTTTCAGATTTTAGAGTGTTTTTATAAAATCAGTGATTGCATTTAGCCCTGATACTAGAACTTCTTTTTTCTGTGCATAACCAATTCTTAGGTGATTTTCAAATTCGAAGCAACTGCCCGGCACAATAAACGCTCCGTTATATTCAAATAATCTCCTACAAAAATCCTTTGAGTCTATATGATAATCATATTTTACAAGCGCTGTCGTACCAGCTTTTGGCTCTATAAGGCTCATTCCCGCTGTCTTTTCTATCCAAGACATAAGAATTTTTTTATTTTCACGAAGAATATTTAAGTTTCTTTCTGTTATTTTTGTTTTGTTTTTTAAAGCAACAAGTGCTAGAGCATCATCTATCATTCCACAACTTATTGTATTATAGTCCCTATGACTAAAGCAATCTTTTATGAAATGTTCTGACGCTGTAATCCAACCAAGACGTAGTCCTGCTAATGAATAGACTTTAGATACACTTGAAGTTCCTATACCTTTTTCATAAATATCAGTAATTGAGGGGATTGAGTAGCTCTCCTCATGTTCAAGTCCTCTGTATATCTCATCACAGAGCACCCAAGCCCCAACATTGTCTGCAATTTTAGCTATTTCTGTCATAATTTCTTTACCGAAACAAGCACCAGTAGGGTTGTTTGGAGTGTTTATTATAATAGCTTTTGTTTTATGAGAAACAATCGTTCTAAGTTTATCCATATTTGGTAAGAAGTTGTCTTCTGCTGACAAACGCAAGCGATGTACTTTTGCTCCAAACGCTTGTGGTAAGGAGTAAAGCTGTTGATAGGTAGGATAGAGAGCGACTACTTCATCTCCCGGTGAAAGCAATGTAAAGAGGGCAAGAAAGTTCGCACCTATTCCACCGTTAGTGATTAGCACGTTATTTATGTTCTTTTTTGTGTGGTAGAGCTTTGTAATTTCATCCCTAAGTTCTTCAGTCCCAGGAATTGCACCATATGTAAGCTTCATGTCACTTAGTTTAGACATAAATTCCTCTTTTGAACCATCTATTTCCAATAGCTCAGATAGAGTCAGAGACTCTACGCAAGTTTCAGCTATATTGTATTTGGAGTCATTTTCAAATTCGTTCATCCATTCTTCTACGTCGAATTTATCTATATACACGAGCTTACCTCCCAAAATATTTATATTAGTAACTTTGAAATTATATCATTTTTTTACATAGAAAAAGTAGGGGCGTATTGCCCCTACTTTTTCTATGTATATTTTATTAAATATTTCTAAACTATTTTTTTAGAGCAGAAATAATTGTCTTTATTGCCTCTCCTGCATCTTCAGGTAGTTTGTCCATTCCACCATTTACACTCTCTCTTGAGTTTACAAATTCCAAACGATCGTTCATTCTGTTTATAAACATTTGTTTGTACTGAGGATCTGCAAAATCAGCTTCAAAGCCATCTATGCTCATTACTTCTATTCCTGGTAATCCACCAAATGATTCAAACTTTGCTGTACCCTCTGCAATTTTTTCGATAATTTCAAGTGTTGTCTCTTTCGGTACTTTTTTATCAAGGAATGACCCTGTGTTTATAATGTAGCATTCAACTCCGTCTTCAAAAAGGGTACGGAATCTTTCATAATCTAATGCCAAAGGATAGGTTCTAAATGGGTTTGCATAGCTTTCTATTACCAGTGCGTCTGGATCTACCCCTGGGGCAAGTCTTTCAGCAGAAGTTCTTCTTGTAGCAAGAGTTGAGCCCATAACAGAAGCAAGAGAAGGACCAGTTAATTTGACTACAGGTGGTAGAGTTGGGTCTTTCATCAACCAGCAAATAGCATTAAGGGGTTCATCTATGCGGTCTACTCTATTCGGCGACCAGAAACGTGATTTTACTGCTCTTCCGTTCCCATTGCGGAGGTCTTCACTTACAACTATTGTTTTCCCCTCTGCATCTTTTGTAGCACCACAGTTTTGAAGAGAGAGAAGGTATTTGTTATCTTCACATCCCATAGGATAATCTTGCATTTTGTCAAAATATGCAGGTTCAAGTGCTATTGCATATTTGTCTTTTACGTTTATGATGAAAGCATCGTCATGTAATACCATTACATCGTATTTTCCACCATGTTTTGCATGAGTTATTGTAGATTTTCCAGAACCTGAGAGTCCGAATACCGCAAGTACAAATCTCTTGTCACTACCATCTTTCAATGTGTAGCGTTTGAGTCCTCCATGACATGATGCATATCCATTTCTTCCTGCGCTACCCCATGCAAGTGTTAGAGTCCCTTTTTTAAATTCTCCAAAGTATCTCATTCCTAGTATTGCCGCACAGTTCTGTTCTGGCACAAAGAATGCAAGTCCCAGAGGGAAGTCAGGATGTGACCATTCTGGGTCTACAAAGACAAAGATATCACCTTCGTTTGTTAGTTCACGTGATTTTTCATAGCGCGCTTTGTACTCATCGTTCATAAATTGGAAGTTAAGCAACCAACTATATATGCTTGTCTCAAAATCTTTCGGTACCATTATGTTTGCTTTTACCATAAAGTCCTCTTCAAGTCCTATTACGGCTTCAGCAGAGTAGAATTCTCTAAATCTTGAGTTGTATATTGCTTCACGCAATATAGTGGCATATTCTGGAATTGATACTCCAGGGTGTCCTACAATACGACGTGCTGCTGCACAACGTCCAAATACTGCTCCGTCATTAAATAGAAGTACATTTGCGTTTTGTGGTAGTCCGAGTTCTTCTGCACGAAGTACAGGCATTCCCGTAAGTTCTATCGTTCCCTTGCTGTTTTTTGCAAGAGCATATGCTTCTTTCATATCTTTTATAGGCGTTACGTTGTTACCATAGAAAGCTGTTTCTATTGTTGTCCTGAGCTGGTTTGCGTTTAATTTTTTAAAGCTGTCCAAATCTTTGAAATATCCTTGTGTAGCCATAAAAAAACCTCCTCTTTCTTGTTAGCTTGCTTATGTTTTGTTTTTTGTATATATATAATTTTGTAAGTATACCCTAACAATGATAAAATGCAATAGTATTTTATCCTAAAACAATGTATCATGTATAAACAAGTAATAGTATGTTATCACTTACTATATTTACTAATTTCTTCATTACTTTTATTCAATATGACACACAAACTTTGTTGACTTTTTTTATCATTTTAGGAGGATTGTTCTTATGCCACTATGGGCTTTTTTATTATGTTTTTTTGTTGCTGCGCTATGGGCAATTTCACCTATTATGACAGCAAGAGGACGTGCAAATGCTTCTTGTACAGTCAATGAGATTAACCCCGTCCGTTCTCTTTCTTTTTTTATTTCTTCATTAGCTATAGCACTTATCGCAAATAGCGGAGATTTGAATTTCGTTACTTCACTTAGAGCTTTAGGCGCATTATTTGCTACTGTTACTATTAGTTATATTATTGGAGATATTTTGTGCTTTTCTGCAATAAAAGAGATAGGTGTAAGTTTGGCAATCCCCATTTCAAATACATATCCTGTAATGACTCCTTTCTTTGCTCTTTTACTTTTAGGAGAAGATATTACTTTTAGGATTATGTTTGGCATTTCTTTTGTTGTAGCAGGGATTGCACTCCTTAATTTTGGTGGCAAAAATAAGTTATCTTTTGATTTTAAAAATACCAGTTCACTACCAATGTTAAAAGGTGTTTCACTTGCCTTGGGAGCTTCGTTAGCATGGGCTTTTAGCGCCCCTTTTATGAAGATGGCAATTACATATTCTGAAATGGGACCTATTGATATCGCTTTTAATAAATCGCTTGTTTTTTTCATCGTTGCTTGGGCTTATCGTTTTTATAAAGTTAAGTTTTCTCCACTCAAAACACAACCCATTATGTCTCTACCGTTAAAGACTTTGGGATATTTTTCTGGAGCAGCCTTTATAGGTTTATGTTTAGGTTCTATATTTCAAGCCCTTTGCTTAAAGACTATATCTGTTAATATCGTTACAGCTATTACAGCAACAAGTCCTTTTATTGCAGCACTTTTCGGTCATTTCGTCTTAAAGGATTTACTCACAAAATTTCAGTGGGTTGGTGTAGCACTTATTATTGGTGGCTCTATTTTTGTTGCTCTTTAGAGCAAGTATTTTTACATAGACATTTGGTGTATTCCAATTTAAAATAAATACAAATTAGAGTCAGAAATGAGGTTATTTAATGGAAAAAGTACCTTTTCTTTTTTTAGAGGGTATATTAGCTTTTATTTCTCCTTGCATGTTGCCTATGCTTCCAGTCTATCTTATGTATTTGGCGGCAGAGACAGAACATGGTAAAAGAGCTAGCGTTGTAAATACAGTAGGCTTTGTATGTGGATTTACTTTAGTTTTTATGGCACTAGGGGCTTCTGCAACATTTATAGGATCTTTGCTTAATGAAAATAGGCTTTTGATGCAACGAGTTAGCGGAGTTGTAATTACTATTTTTGGTCTGCATTTTCTTGGCGTTTTTAAGATTGGTTTTCTTGATGTAGAGAAAAAGTTAGAGCTTAATGTTCAAAAAGGTGGGTTCTTAGGTGCTATTTTGTTTGGAGCAGCTTTTTCTTTAGGCTGGACGCCATGCCTTGGTCCATTCTTAGGTTCTGCACTTGTTATGGCAGGAAATTCAACTACAATGCTTCAGGGCATTTTTATGCTTTTCGTCTTTTCGATGGGGCTTGGTATTCCTTATATTTTGGCAGCCCTTTTCTTTACTCGCATTAAAGGTATATTCACATTTCTTAAGAGTAACGCAAAAAAAATTAAATTTATTTCAGGTGCTATACTAGTTATAGCTGGACTCCTAATGGCTTTTGATGTATTTGGCTATTATGCAGGCCTTTTTTACTAATTTTTATAATTTAAATTGAGGTGGTAGTGTGAAAAAACACAATGGTTTCTGCCCTCCATGAATTCTAATTGTTCCTATAGTGGCAGTTGTCGCTATTATTCCGTGGTTTGTCGGGGTTATTAAAAAATTTTTTAGTCGTAATGTTTAAGGAGCTGGTTTGTTATGTTTTTTAAAGACACTTTCAACACAGATGATTTATGTAAGTTAAAGTCCAGAATGTATATAGTAGGTGGGCTGTTTTTAGTTTTAGGACTTCTTTCTTTGACAATGCCTTTGCTCGCTTCCTATGCTATCGAAACTTTAGTAGGTTGTCTTATTTTGGCTGTCGCTTTCTCTAATGCTTTAGGCGCTTTTAGAGGATTTGGTGACGGAGATAAACCTTGGCAGGAAGTTGTTATGGCAATAGCATGTTTTGTTATCGCAATGATTTTTCTTTTCAAGCCACTCGCAGGACTTTTGACTCTTTCTATGTTACTTTTTGTCTATTTCCTTATTGATGGAATTTCTAAGATATCAGGATATTTTAGACTAAGATCAGTCCAAAATTCCATTTGGCTACTAGTATCTGGCCTTTTATCCATGTTACTTTCTTATATGATGTGGAGTAACTTTGCAACATCTCTTTCGATGATAGGTATTATCCTCGGAATAAACTTAACTTTCACTGGTTGTAGTTTTATTATGATGGGTTATGGCTGTTCAAAGTTAAGCAAGTAATTTAAGCTATAAAAAAAGAGAGAGCAGATTTCTGCTCTCTCTTTTTTTATAGCTTGTGTTATTTGTTTTATTTTGCTTTGTTCAGGAGTTCCATTACTGCTGCTTTTGTAGTTCCACCAACTATTTTCCCTGCAATTTTGCCATCTTTTCCTATTACGTAGGTTGTAGGTAAATATTGAACTTTGTATGCAACTGCTGCTGTTGAATTTACGTCATAAAGGACTGTTAGTCCATATTTCTTTTCTTTTATAAATGTTTCAGCTTTTTTTATAGTTTCTCTCTGACCATCTGTCATGTTTACTGCAAGCATTACTGTATCATTTTTTTTCTTAAATTCTTTATCCATTTCATCAAATTCCGGCATTTCACCTCTGCAAGGAGGACACCATGAGGCCCAGAAGTTTAGTATAATCTTTTTCCCCTTGTAATCAGAAAGTGATATTTTCTTTCCATTTGCTATGTTTGATTGGAGTACAAAGTCTTTTGCATTATCTCCAACTTCCATAGCATAAGAAGAAGATACCATCATTATGAACGCAAAAACAAATGCAAGAAATCCTGTAGTGAATAGTGTAGCTTTTTTCATTTTATCGCTCCTCTTTATTATTATTAACTTTTTTATATCTAAGGTAGATTGTAGCATCCAGTTTTTCTTATGGATACCTATTAGAGCAATTTTAATCTAAGTTTATGTGACTTTTATGTGATTTTACCTAGTGAGTATCCATTTTAATTTTGTAACCCTTTCGGAGTTTTGTGTGTTAAAATTATTTTATCCATACATGGATAGGGAGGATCTTTTATTGAATACAAAAAATATTGAAATGCTTGAAAACGAGAAGGTCGCTCCTCTTTTAATTAAACTTTCTGCTCCTGCAATGGTCGGTATGTTTTTAATTTCTTTGTATAATGTAGTTGATGCTTTTTTTGTTGGACGTGGTGTCGGAGCATTGGGTATTGCTGCCGTTTTTATATCTTTTCCCACTATTCTTACAATTATGGCAGTAGCACAAACATTCGGCGTAGGAGGGGCATCTCTAACTTCACGTTTTTTAGGTGCAAAAAATAATGAACAAGCAGAGGAAGTTTTAGGCTCGGTTTTATCCGTTGGTTTTATTACAGGGCTTTTTATGGGATTGTTCTTCTATGTAACTACTAACAAGATGATTGTCTTCTTCGGTGCGTCCCCAGAAATTTTAGCTCCAGCTTCTCTTTATGCAAAAATTCTTTTTGCTGGCACACCATTTTTTAATATTATGATGATTATGAATAATCTTGTACGTGGTGAGGGAAATACGAAACTCTCTATGTGGAGTATGGCAATTTCGTCTTTGTCAAATGTAGTTATGGATGCACTTTTTATTTTCGTTTTTGGTTGGGGTATAGCAGGTGCAGCAATAGCAACAGTCTTATCTCAAATATTAGCAGTTGTGTGGCTTTTAAATTATTATGTAAGCGGTAAGAGTGCAATAAAACTGAGAAGTAGGTATTTCTTTCACCCATCGCTTCATCATATTACCAATATTTTAAAAGTTGGAGCTTCTGCTTTTATACGTCAAACTGGGATAGCTATTTCATGGACTATTTTAAATAAAGTGTTCTCTGCTACAGGAGGAGATATTGCTGTCGCTTCTTCTGGAATTATTCAGAGACTTTTTTCTATCATAGTTATGCCTATGATAGGAATGGGACATGGTTTGCTTCCTATAGTGGGATATAACTATGGAGCAAAAGCACATAAGAGAATTTTAGAGGTAATGAATTTCTCTAATGGCTTTTCTACTGTATTTTGTTTCGTCGCCTCTCTTATATTATTTATTTTCCCCGCAGAGTTACTGTCATTTTTTTCAGAGAGCAATGAATTACTTCAAATTGGCATCCCCGGCGCAAAGATTGTCTCTTTAGGAATTGTGACAACAGGGGTTCAAATTTGTATCGCAACCTATTATCAAGGTATTGGCAACGGAGGACTTTCATTTTTTCTATCAATGTTGAGGCCTTTGCTGTTACAACCTGTTATAGCAATAGTTCTTACACCTTTTTACGGGATTTTAGGAGCATGGCTATCTTTCCCGATATCAGACTTTGGCACTTTTTTAATTTCTGTAGTTTTATATCATTATTCGGTTAAGAAAATTAAGGAAACTTTATAATGAACAATTTTGAAAAGTTTAAAAACTTTTTTACTAATGCAGGAAAAGGTGACATGGGAGAGGGTAATGTATTAAAAACCCTGATAAATCTTTCTGTACCTTCCATTGCTATGGTTCTTTTTCATTCATTTTTTCACTTAGTTGATACGGTTTTTATATCTTGGCTTGGAGAAGTACAAATGATAGCCATTTCTTATACATTTCCAGTTCAAATCGGACTTTTTGCAATCCTTGAGGGTATAGGAAACGGACTCGCTGCACTTGTTGCACATAAGCTAGGAGAAAGTAATAATGATGATGCACAAAAAATTACATCTTCTGGAATAGCTTTAGCATATCTACTTTCTTTACTTTGGTTACCCTTGATGTTTCCGTCTTTCTCCAATTCATTTTTTTCTCTACTTGGAGCATCTGACCCTCGTATATTACATCAAGCATGGCTTTATAATATGTGGGCTCCCCCTATGTATATATTTATTAGTTTTACTTTTGTCGCAAATACAATTTTTCGTTGCCAAGGGAATACAGTCATCCCTCTTAAATCATTTCTTATTGCAAATGGAGCAAATCTGATTTTAGACCCGATTTTTATCTTTATCTTTGGTTGGGGAATTACAGGTGCAGCAGTGGCGACAATGATAGGACGTATACTTGGAGTGCTTTTCCTTATAGAAAAGTTGAGAGAACATAGTGCTTTAAAAGTATCTTTTATTCCTAATATTAAATCTTTTATGCTTCCATATTGGAAGAAAATCATAAAAGTTGGACTGCCTGTAACTATAACAACAGGAAGCGTCGCTTTGGGAATGGGAAGTGTAAACAGGATTATCACAGGCACTTTTGGACCTCAAGCCGTTGCAGCATGGATGCTTGGGATGAGAATAGAAGATATTGTTTTGGGTTCACTAATGGGAATAAACGATGCTCTTGTGCCATTTCTTGCTTTCAACTACGGTAGAAAAGATAAAGCTCGCATGAAAAAAGCATTACGTTCGGCTTTTATTATAAGTGCTGGTGTCACTGGTTTGATAGGAATGTTAATTGGCTTCTTTCCTCTTCCTATCATCGCGATTTTTAACCCTACAAGAGAAATTGCTCTCCTTGCATCACAAGCATTACGTATCACATTGGCTGGCTATCCTTTAGTTATTTATATTATTATTTATAATTCACTATTTGTAGCCACAGGACACTCTATCTATGGAACAATTGCACAGGTTTCACGCTCAGTTATATTGAGAATTCCTGCTGTTCATTTCTTAGCAAAAGTAGTCTCTATCAATAATATATGGTGGTTTCAACCTATATCATTTGCAGGAGCATCTTTGATTACAGCTTTTTATGGTAATAGGCTTATTAAAAAAATAGAGATAGACGAAGATATAAACGACGTGTTTTGATAAAAAGTTTAGACATTTTTACACTTTTGGTATACAATACGAGAATACTATTTATTTACTGAGAAGGTTAGGGGTAGCCCTTACCGCAGTGAGATGAGTTTAATATGAGATGAGCAAGGCGAGGCTGAGTGGAGAAAATACTGAATTCAGATCTCTGTCGTACATCTTGTATGGCAGAGTTTTTTTGTATTATATAAGGAGGAGCTCTTATGACAAAGAAAGTATGTATGGGTAATGAAGCAATTGCTTTAGGTGCAATAGATGCAAAAGTACGCATAGTAACAGGATACCCAGGGACACCTTCAACAGAAATTATTGAGACAATTATTAAAGAGAAAAATCCTACAGTAAATGTTCAGTGGTCAACAAATGAAAAAGTCGCCCTTGAGGTGGCAGCAGGTGCAGCATATACAGGAGCCCGTTCACTTGTGACAATGAAACAGGTCGGACTTAACGTCGCATCAGACCCTCTAATGAGTCTTACATACATAGGAGTAGAGGGTGGTATGGTACTTGCTGTTGCAGACGACCCGGGGCCATGGTCTTCACAGACAGAACAGGACACTCGTAACTTTGCAAGGAATGCAAATCTTCCTGTATTTGACCCTTGTTCACCAGAAGAAGCTTACGAGATGACACGTGTTGCCTTTGATTTATCAGAAGAGTTTAGACTACCAGTCTTTATTCGTCCTACTACAAGAGTTTGCCACGCAAGTGCAACTATAAATTTAACAGAAGCAAAAGAAAACTACGAAATTAAAGGTTTTGAGAAAAAGCCCGACTGGTGCATATTCCCTCCTTTAGCTTATAAAAAGCACGGAGAACTAGAAGTAAAACAAAATACATTATCAAACAAATTTGACACTCTTACCTTTAACTCAATTACAGGTACAAGTAAAAAGGGTGTTGCAGCATCTGGTGTATCTTACTTGTACGCAAAAGAAGTAATTAAAGAATTTAACTTGGACGTTACACTATTTAAAGTTGGGACACCATATCCTATGCCAGAGGGACTTTCTGAAGAATTCATTTCATCTGTAGATTCAATAATCGTTTTTGAAGAATTAGACCCTGTTGTAGAAGAGGGGTTACTTCTTATAGGAAATGGAAGAGTTCCTATATATGGCAAGAGGACAGGACATTTACCATTTAATGGTGAATATAGCTATGAGTTGGTAAAGAAAGCACTCTTCTCATATCTGAAACTTGAGCTTACAGAAGATCAAGCTCCTGTATTGCCACAAATGCCAGTAAGACCTCCTGTACTTTGTGCCGGCTGTCCTCACAGAGCTTCTTTCTATGAGACAAAAATAGCAACAGAAAAGATAAAGAAAGTTGTATATTGCGGTGATATAGGTTGCTACACCTTGGGCAACGCTGCTCCTCTTAATATGGTAGACACATGTTTGTGCATGGGTGGCGGTATCACAATAGCACAAGGTATCGCACTTGCAGAACCAGAAACAAAATGTGTCGCTTTTATAGGAGATTCTACTTTCTTCCACACAGGAATTCCTGGAATTATAAATGCTGTATACCAAAATACAGATATTACAATTGTTGTACTCGACAACAGGACCACGGCAATGACGGGTCATCAGCCCCACCCTGGGACAGGTGTCACAGCTATGGGAGAACCAGCAAAAGCTCTTGATATAGAGATGATGCTTCGTGCTTGCGGTGTAGAAAAAATTTACAAAGTAAATCCTTTTGATTACAAAAACTCTGTAGATGAGTTTAAAAAAGCAGTAGAATACGATGGGCCATCTGCAATAATCGCAAAAGCTCCTTGTATTGCACAGATCAAATTACCCTCTACTGTTCACAGGGTCAATGAAAATTGTATCGGCTGTTTAAAATGTATAAAAAAATTAGGTTGCCCTGCTTTAATTCACGAAAAAGATGGCAAGGTCGTAATTAACGAGTCCTTATGTACAGATTGCTCACTATGTGCAAATGTCTGTCCTGTAGGGGCAATAAAGAGAGGTGACCGCAATGCTTAAGAATATTGTTATAGCTGGTGTTGGCGGACAAGGGACAATTCTTTCTTCAAAAATTCTTATAACAGCAGCAGAAAAACTCGGATACTTTATCAGAACATCAGAAACAATAGGCATGGCACAACGAGGTGGCTCTGTATGTAGTCATATACGTATAGGAACAGAAGATGTCTCCCCAGTTATCCCCTCAAATCATGCAGACATTCTTATAGGCTTTGAACTTGCAGAAGCTACGAGACAGATTCCAAAGTTGAAAAAAGATTCTCTCTGCATAGTTAATATAGACCAGATTGTCCCTACAAACGTATCACTTAAAAAAGGTGTTTACCTCGGAGATGAATACTTAGCAACACTAAAGAAATTCGTGCCAAACGGAGTCTATGTCAGTGCCACAGAACTAGCTCTCAAAGCCGGCAATGCTCGAACTCTAAATGTAGTCCTTTTAGGTGCGGCACTTGGTGCAGGTGTCTTGCCTTTTTCTAAGGAAGAAATAATTATTGCAATAAAAGAATGTGTAAAGCCCAAATTAATTGATATGAATTTATACGCATTAGAGCTAGGAATAGAATCAACATCAAAGTAGGTTTTATTACAGATTACCGTAATAGAAATAGACGAGACTAGGAAATAATACCAAAAAGGAGATAAGATGAGATGAATGATTTATCAGTAATGAGTCAGTGTTTCGCACAAGTAAGGAGATTGGCTAAGTGTTGTCCTATTTATATCGAGAAGTTTAAGGGACTTCCGGTAGACACTATGATGACAAAAGAAGAATTTGAGACTCTCCCATTTACAGACAAGGAAGATTTAAGAAAAGCATATCCTAATGGTATGTTTGCAGTATCTGCGGACGAGATAATAAGAATCCACTCTTCTTCTGGCACAACAGGAATGCCTGTCATGATACCTTATACAGCACAGGATGTAGAAGACTGGGCTGTAATGATGGAAAGGTGTTACCTATTTGCAGGAGTTTCTAAGAAAGATATAGTACAAATAACCCCAGGATTTGGCTTATGGACTGCTGGATTTGGATTTCAAGCCGGAGCAGAACGTCTCGGCGCGATGGTTATCCCTACAGGCCCTGGTAATACAGAAAGACAGCTTCAAATTATGTGTAATCTAAAGTCCTCTGTCCTTATCGGTACATCATCATATGGGCTAGCTTTAGCAGAAGAAGTTGATGCCAGAGGTCTCAGAGATAAAATCCACCTCAAAAAAGGAATCTTTGGTTCTGAGCGTTGGGGTGACAAAGTTAGAGCGAGAATATATGAATCACTAAAAATAGAATTCTTCGATATTTATGGACTTACAGAAATTTATGGGCCTGGTATTGCTATAGATTGTAAAGAGCATAATGGAATGCACTATTTTAACGATTATATCTACTGCGAAATTATTGACCCTGTCACAGGGAAAGTCTTGCCAGATGGAGAAGAGGGGGAACTTGTAATCACCACTTTCAGAAAACAGGGTGCTCCTCTTATTAGATACCGCACACATGACATAACAAGAATTTTGACAGATCCATGTCCATGCGGTTCACATTACCCAAGACTAGACAGAATCGTTGCAAGAAGTGACGATATGATAAAAGTAAAAGGCACAAATATTTATCCTATACAAGTTGAAGCAATTCTTTCAAAAATAGACGGTTTTTCCAGTGAGTACAGAATTGTTCTCGAAAACGAAGATCTCAGAGACAGGATGGTCATACAAGTAGAGACAGATCCAAACGCCGACAAGGAAATTCTTGCAGAAACCCTTATACGTGAGTGTAAGGACGGAATAGGAATTAAAATAGTCCCACAACTTTTAAACATCGGAGACCTTCCAAGAAGTGAAAAGAAAACAAAGAGAGTAATAGATAACAGAGATTAGATTGGTGATATCATGATAGTTCGTAACGCACACAAAGATGAAATAAAAATATTAGCTGATATTGAAGCATCTTGCTTTCCTATAGCTGAAGCTGCAACTTATGAAAGTCTGGTAGAACGTTTTGAATACTTTCCTGAAAACTTCTTTGTTGCAGAAGAAGAAGGCAAAATTATAGGATTTATAAACGGAGCTGTTACAAATAAGACAACAATTCCAGATGAGATGTATGCTATTACATCATTACATGACAATAAAGGCTCATATCAGACTGTATTTGGAATTAACACATTGCTAGAGTTTCGCCACAGAGGAGTAGGTTCTGCAATGATGAAGAAACTAATTGACCATGCCAAAAATAGTGGCAGAAAAGGCATTATCCTAACTTGCAAAGAAGAGAAAATCGCTTTTTACACACGTCTTGGATTTAAAAGCCAGGGTATTTCTAATTCAACTCATGGTGGTGCTGTGTGGTACGATATGATTTTAACTTTTTAATTATTACTTTTTTGTAGTTTTTTAATTAAATTGGATGCAATTTCATTTTTTATTTACAATGGAATTGCATCCTTTCTATTTACGGTATAAACTATAATCGTTATTGATAACTCTTTTTTATCACTGCATTATGAAAGGACAGGAAAATGGATAAAAAAATATTTCTATATAATACTTTAGGTAAAAAGGTAGAAGAATTTAAGACTCATGAAGAGGGCAAAGTAACCCTCTACACATGTGGGCCGACAGTCTATCATTTCGCTCATATAGGCAACCTCAGAAGCTATCTCATGGAAGACGTGCTGGAAAAATTCCTCCGCTATGCTGGATATGATGTAAAGCGTGCGATGAATATAACAGATGTTGGTCACTTAGCTAACGATGCTGACGTAGGCGAAGATAAGATGGTTGCAGGAGCAAAGAGAGAACATAAATCTGTAATGGAAATTGCAAAATTCTATACTGATGCTTTCTTTGCAGATTGCGAAAAACTCAATATTAAAAAGCCTGAAATCGTAGACCCTGCAACAAATAACATACCTGCATATATTGACCTTATTCAGAAACTCTTTGATAAAGGCTTTGCATACCTTGCAGGTGGTAATGTCTATTTTGATACAACAAAATTAGAGGATTACTATATTCTTACCGGGCATACGAGCGAAGACCTTGCAGTTGCAGTAAGAAATGACGTAGAAGAAGACACTAACAAGAAAAACAAAACAGACTTCGTGCTTTGGTTTACAAAGTCGAAGTTCGACGATCAAGAATTGAAATGGGACAGTCCTTGGGGATATGGTTACCCCGGTTGGCACATTGAATGTTCTGCAATTTCAATGAAGCACTTAGGAGAATACTTAGATATTCACTGTGGAGGAATTGATAACATCTTTCCTCATCACACAAATGAAATTGCACAGAGTGAAGCTGCACTTGGGCATAAGTGGTGCAACTATTGGTTCCACGTTCAGCATCTTAATAACAAAACAGGTAAAATGAGCAAATCAAGTGGTGAATTTCTAACACTTTCTCTTCTCATCGAAAAGGGTTATGACCCACTAGCCTACCGTATGTTCTGTATGCAGTCACACTACAGGAAACCACTCGAATTTAGCTATGAAACATTAGACAATACAGTCTTTGCTTACAAGAAATTGAAAGACAGAGTCTCATCACTCAAGGATGAGGGTGAAGTTGATAACAATGTTGTAGAAGAGTATAGAGGTAAGTTTATTGATGCATTAGGGAATGATTTGAACACTTCATTTGCTTTTACTGTTCTTTACGATATGTTAAAAGCTGACATCAACGACAGAACAAAGCTCTTCCTCGTAGAGGACTTTGATAAAGTATTCTCACTTAATTTGACACACTTTGAACCTGTTAAAGAAGTAAATGTTGATAGTGAACTTGAAGCATTCGTATTATCACAAATAGAAGCTAGAAAAGAAGCAAAAGCAAGTAAAAATTATGCTCTTGCAGACGAAATAAGAAATACTCTCCTTGAAAAAGGTATCGTCTTAAAAGATACAAAAGACGGGACACTTTGGGAAAAAGCATAATATAACAAGATAAAAAGAAACGCCGTGCATTGCACGGCGTTTCTTTTTATCTTAATACATCACTTATTGTCGCTTCTGTTACTTTTATTAAGTCATTAGGATTTAGTTTAAAGAGTATTCCTCTATGTCCTGCATTTATTGTAATGTAGTCAAATAATATTGCTGTTTCATCAATATATACAGGATATTTTTTCTTCGTTCCTAGAGGAGAACATCCTCCTCTTATGTAACCGGTTAAAGCTGTAACTTCTTTTAGTGGAACTAATTCTGTACTTTTGTTTCCACTTACAGAAGCAAGCTTTTTAAAATCTACTTCCCTGCCTGCTGGTACACATACAAGCAACACACCATTTTTGTCTCCTCTTACGCAAAGTGTCTTAAATGTCTGCTCTTCTGGTATGTTTGTCTTTGCAGATGCATCTTCTGCAGACAATAATTTCTCGTCTATCTCATATTCAAGTATTTCAAATGGTACTTTTGAAACTTCCATTATTCTCATTGCATTTGTTTTTTTTGTTGTAGACATTTCTGTTCCTCCAAGATGTTTGTTGCTTTCTTTTATTCACCTGTAGCATAGATTAGTTCTGAGGTTGCTGTCTCAATATCATATATTGAGTCAATATAGTCTGTTTTACTGTTTGTTAGAGATAGTCTAGCATCAAGCATATCTAAGTTTGTTCCTACGTTTGCTTCATATCTTTTTACTGCTATTCTGTAGTCCTCTTCCGCTTCGGCTACTCTGCGTTGTGCCACTACATAACGTCTTTTTGCCGAGTTGATGTTTTGTTCTGCCTGTGTAACTTCCATTTTTATTACATTTTTCATATCTTCTAGTTTATAGAGAAGTTCATTTGCTTGAGCTTTTGCTTGAGCTGTCTTTGCTCTTATCTGTCCACTATCGAACAATGTCCAGTAGGCAAGAAGTCCAACTCTCCATTCATCTTCTTTTGCAATAATGTTTGAGTCTACATCAACAGAATAGAATGCACCACCTGCAAAAATTTGAGGAAGAGATTGTCCCTTTACAGCTTTTGCTATTTTGTTTGCCTGTTTGTTTAGTAGACTATACATTTTTAGTTCTTCTCTTGCTTTGTATGCTGTTTCTATCATATTCGGAGGAGTTACTCCAAAGAGAGGATCTACCGGCATATATGTATCATTTTTTAGCATTTCTTTGTCAATTTCATGACCTATTATGCGTTCTAACGCTATTATAGAGAGTTCTACTCCGTTTTTTGATTTAATTAAGTTCATTTCTGCCTCGGCTACGGCAACTTTTGTCCTTAATGTTGCTCCCTTTGCAATTACACCTGCTTTGTATAGTTTTTCTGCTATTTTAAGATGTTCTTTTGAAAGTAGAAGTGCTTCTGATGCTACCTTTTCTTTTTCAATAGCGCGACGTCTGTTATAGTAGGCAATTCGCACAGAGTTTCTTACACTTTGTTCTATTCTTTTTCTTTCTGCTTTTACTGCATCACTTGCAAATTCACTTGCTTGTTTGTTTGCGTAGAGTGAACCACCGGAATATACTGTTTGTATAAATCCTATGGCTGTCATATAGGTGTTTTTAAATCCTACTGGAAGAGCTGTAGATGTAAGTCCAGGGACTAGTAGATAGAGTCCTTCGTCTCCCCATGTAGCAGCCGCTGTCAGTCCAATTTTAGGTCCCATTTTCCCTTTTGCTTCAAGGACCGAGCTTTCCGCTCTTTTTACTCTTTCATCTGCGGCTTTTATGAGTAGGTTATTTTGTTCTGCATCACTTATTAATTTTTGTAGAACAGAGGGTTGATCTGCATCAGCATTTTGTGAGGCAAAAAGTATTAGGGTTAGTGTCAGTATTATTTTTATAGTATTTTTAAGCATTGTTATTCTCCTTCAATTTCCTATGAGGCATATCTCTTTTTGAACATTCCTAAGCTTGTAGAGAACATGAGCATTATGTATACACAAAGAGCTAGAGTGTCTTTCCAAACATACTCAATTCCGCCACCTTTTAATATTATTTGGCGAGATAGTCTTATGTAGTAAGTTATAGGAAAACATTCACCTAGAAATCTAAATCCTACAGGCATTGCTTCTATCGGGAATACGAAACCCGACAATAATATACTTGGTAGTAGTATAAATATTGAAAGTTGAAGTGCTTGCATTTGGTTTTCAGCAAATGTAGATATCATTATTCCCAGAGATAAGTTTGCTACTACATAGAAGAATGTGAGTATAAAAAATAATGTTTTACTTCCAAGAAATGGCATTTTAAATACAAATATCCCTATTATGATTGAAACAAAAACTTGTATGTAACCAACTATTATGTATGGAAGTATTTTACTTACCAAAAGTTCCCATGTGTGCATTGGTGTTACAAGTAGCTGTTCAAGTGTACCCTGTTCGCTTTCTCTTACTATTGCCATTGCCATCATGGTTACAAGTGTCAATGTGAGTAGTAGTCCCATTATTCCAGGCACAATGTACCATGATGTTATGAAGTCAGGGTTGTACCACGGACGGATTCTCATGTCAATAGGTTGTTTTGTTAGTTGTATTCCTATACGTTGTGCTTTTTTCGCAATGATTTCTTGTGATTTTAGCATTCCTAAAGTTTGAGCTGCAGAGAGTGCAGATGAAGCAGACATATTGTCTGTAGCATCAACTATTACTTGTACTTGAGTTTCTCCACCACCACTGATTTTTTGTGCAAAGTCAGGGGGTATTATTAGACCCACTTTTACTTTGTTTGATTCTACAGCCCTGTTTACCTCTTTTGTGTTTTTAGCATATAGTTTTATGTCAAAGTAGTTACTTGAAGTAAAAGCACTTATCATTTGACGGCTTTCTTGTGTTCTTGATTGGTCAAAGACTGCCGTTGCCAAGTGTTTCACATCTGTATTTATTGCAAAACCAAAGATGAGTAGCTGAGCAACAGGCATGAATATCAAGATAGCCAGTGTTATTCTGTCTCTTAGTACCTGTATAAATTCTTTGACTACAAGAGCTTTTAGTCTTCCTAATTCCATTTATCTCGCCTCTTTGTCCTGTTTAGGGATGGTCACTTTGCTCATGCCAACGCCTGATATACGTCCACCTGTCATTTTCTTTGAACATTCCGCTCTTACTAGATATGCGAATACGTCTTCCATTGATGGGGTTATTTCTTTTATTTGAGTGTCTTTGAATATTTCTTCTTGAGTTAGGTCTCTTTCTTTGCTTACTAATACATGAAATTTTTCTCCGTGAAAGTAGGAGTCCATTACTTCTCCTATTTCACCATTCTGTATTCTAGCAAGTAAGTTCATTCCATTATGTGCTTCTATTTCATATAACTTTCCAGGTATGAGTCGTTTCAATTTTACAGGTGTGTCATCAGCTATTAGAGCACCAAAGTATATGAAAGCAACTTTGTCGCAATGTTCTGCTTCGTCCATGAAGTGAGTTGTGACCATTATTGTTGTGCCCTCTGATGCCAAGTCATATATTATGTCCCAGAAGAGTCTTCTCGCTTTTGGGTCAACTCCACTTGTGGGCTCATCAAGAAATAGTATTTTGGGTTTATGCAGGATTGCACATCCGAGAGCTAGTCTTTGCCTCCAACCACCCGAAAGAAGTCCCGTTTGTTCGTCTTCTCTTCCTTCAAGTCCAGCTAAGGCTATCATTTCTCTTATTCTTTGTGTTTTTTCTGCACCTTTTAGCCCATATAGGCCAGAGTAGAAGTTGAGGTTTTCCATTACTGTCATTTCTGGGTATAGGCTGAATTTCTGCGACATATAGCCAACATCATTTTTGATTTGGCGTCCTTCTGTCGATAGGTTTTTACCAAGTACAAGCCCAGTTCCCGAAGATGGCGCAAGTAGTCCACATAGCATTCTTATGGTTGTTGATTTTCCAGATCCATTAGGGCCTAAAAATCCATAGACACTTCCCTCTTCTATAGACATTGTTATGTTGTCTACAGCGGTAAAGTCTCCAAATTTTCTTGTTAGGTTTTTAGTTTCAATTACTATTTTTCCCATTTTTTACTCCTAAGCAAATGAGACGAATAGGTCTTCTAGTCCAGGATGAATTTCTGTAAGTGCAGGAGGCTCTTTGCCTCTTTTGTGAAATTCTTCCGTTATCGATTTTACAGAAGATTCTACGTCATCAGTAACTATGTGATAGCTTGCCCCAAATAGGTTCGCATCTTTTACGTGATCACTGCTCATTATCCATTCTTTTGCTGTTCTTTCGTCTAGGTCCATTTTTATTATTTTATTGGGGTATCTTCCTAGTAGTTCATCTGTGCTTCCTATGTCTAAGATTTTACCGTTGCTTATGAACATTTTGCGTGTGCAGAGTTCTGCTTCATCCATGTAAGGAGTGGATACTATTATCGTAAGTCCTCCTTTGTTTAGTTCATAGAGCATTGCCCAAAATTCTCTTCGTGCTACAGGGTCTACTCCGGTTGTAGGTTCATCAAGAAATAGAACTGTAGGAGTGTGTAATAGTCCTGTGGCAAGAGCAAGCTTTTGTTTCATTCCTCCTGAAAGTTTACCAACAAGTCTTTCTTTGAAAGCCCATAGCCCTGTTCTTTTGAGTATGGTTTCAGAACGAGCTATTGCAGTTTCTTTTGACGCTCCGTATAGAGAACCAAAGAGAGCTATGTTTTCACTTACTGTCATGTCTGTGTATAGGCTAAATAGTTGCGGTACGTAGCCTGCGTGTATTCTTGCTTTTTTTCTTTTTTCGCTACCAAGTAAGTAACACTTTCCTTCATTCTCATGAAGTATTCCCATTGCAATTCTGATGAGAGTTGTTTTACCTGCTCCATCTGGACCTATAAATCCAAATATTTCTCCTTTTTTTATTTCAAAGGAGATTGAGTCTAGCACTTTGTTCTCTCCAAATGTTTTGGATATGTTTTCGTATTTTAAAATTGTGGTGTCTTCTGTCATAGTATTATTACATCAGCAGGCATTCCTGGCTTGAGTATTCCATCTTTGTCTTCGACAGATACTTTTATCCAGAATACCATGTTTGCTCTTTCCTTTTGGGTGAGTGATAGTCTGGGGTTGTATTCGGCCTTTTGATTTACTTCTGTTACTTTTGCCTTAAATACTTTTTGGGGGTGTGAGTCAACTTTTACTTCAGCTTCTCCTCCCAATTTTATGAGTCCTAGTTGCGTAGAGGGTATATATAGTTTTATCCACGGTTCATCCATTTTTCCAAGAGTTATTACAGGAGTGCCTGTACCAATTACGTCGCCTACTTCATAGTTTTTGGTTAGCACTATTCCGTCTGTAGGTGATACGAGAGTTTTATATTCCAGAACTGTTTTTGCTTTTGCTAGTGCTGCTTCTGCTCTTTTTACTCCTGCAAGTGCTTGCTTTAATTCTTCAATTCTTACACCATTTTTTAGCTTGGAGAGAGTTTCTTTGGATATTTCCATTGCTTGCTTTTCTGCATCAGCTTTTTGCTTATAGAGTTCATATTCACGCTTTGATATTACTCCCTCTTTGGATAGGTTCCCAAATCGGATACTGTCTTTCTTTGCCTGTTCATATTGGATTTCTCTTAGTCTATATTGTGCTTCTGCACTTGAGATGTCCTCTGCTCTTGCACCATTTTGTGCTTCGATATATTTCTGCCTGGCAGCTTCGTATGCAGCTTCTGCCATGGTTACATCGTGGTCAGCACCATCTAATGAGAGTTGAAGTACTATTTCTCCTTTTTTTACACTGTCTGCTTCGTCAAAGTTAAGTGCTGTTATTCTTCCACCTATTAGAGGGGCTACTTGTATTTCTTTTACTTCTACTGTTCCAGAAGCTTTTACTCTAGTGTCTCTTTTTGCTGTTATTTCATAATATGCAAATATTGCAGAGATTACAGCTATTATTAGTAATAGTATTTTTACAGTTTTACTTTTTAGGATTTTTTTGAGTTTCATTTTTTACCCTCCAGTTAGATGCTTTTCTCTACTGCTCTTATGTACGAGTATATGGTGTATTTTGTGTTTCCCATTTCTTGCGCTACTTTTTCTACTGAGCCTTTAAGTAGGAAGAAACCTTTGTCTCTTAGTTCTCTTATTACAGTTTTTTTCTCCACTTTGGACATTTCGTTTAGTGGTTTTTTTACTTTTTCTTTGATTTGAATAAGAGAGTCACTTACTACGTCATCAAAGTCTTTTGCAAACCATTCATTTATTGGTGTAGGAAATGAATGAGTTGCCTCAGGTACTTGGTTTCGTTGCTCAGGTGAAAATTCTCCTAGGTTTTGCATATCTAGGTGTAAGAGAGAGTCTATGAGTTCTCTTGCTGCAGCAGCTTTGCTGACATCATAGTTTATACATAGAAATCCTATAATTTTTTCTTCTTCATCTCTTATGAAGATTGCACTGCATTTTATAAGTTCGCCTCTGTTGTTTTTAGCAAGGTAGTTATATACACCGTCTTTGTTTTTGTATTCTTCTGATTGAAGCATAAATAGTCCAAAGTCAGTCATAGGTCCACCGGGGTCTCGCCCTGTTACATATCCGTTTTCACAGAGGACAAGTGAGTGTTCCAGCATTGATACGTCGTGCAAATTTACTTCGTAGTCTTTCCCCAGTATTTTTGCAAGACCTCTTACTACTGGAAATAGTATTTTTAATTTAGGATTTACTTTGTTTTGCTTTTGCATTCTGTCACCCCTTAGCTATCACTATATTTTACATTATTTAATTGATTTTAGTAGATTTTATTTCATCTTTGTTGACAAATATTACAAGCAAACATATACTTGTGAATAATTTCAGGAAGAAGGGAGAAGTTTTATATGATTTATTTCGTTATTAAAACAAGCAACATGATGATGTGCACTTACTCCCAAGGCTTCTCTCCTGATTTTATGGATGCCTAAGTGCATCTGTGACGAAAATCATGAGGCGAGCCTTTATAGGCTCGCTTTTTTTATGCTTTGAGGAGGGTACATTATGAGTTCAATGATTGATATCCGCAACCTTGATAAGTCGTTCAGCTCTCACAAGGTTCTAAGTAATATTTCTCTTTCTGTAGAGCAGGGTGATATTTTTGGGATTGTGGGACATTCAGGTGCAGGAAAGTCTACTTTATTACGTTGTCTAAACGGCCTAGAGTGTTACACTACTGGTTCTGTTTCAATTATGGACAATGAGGTTAAAGACTTGTCACAAGATGATTTAAAAGTCTTACGTCGTGATATGGGAATGATTTTTCAAAATTTTAATCTTTTGTCCAGAAGAAATGTTTTTGAGAATATTTTATTTCCTATGGAGATTTGGGGCGTTTCAAAGGAAGAGGCTTATAAGAGAGCTGACGAGTTGCTTGAGTTAGTTGGACTTACAGATAAGAAGTATGAGAAGGTTCGCAATCTCAGCGGTGGGCAAAAACAACGTATAGGCATTGCTCGAGCTCTTGCTATGAGGCCAAAAATTCTTTTGTGTGATGAAGCTACCTCTGCACTTGATCCTAAAACAACGATTTCTATTTTGGACTTACTTCTTGATATTAATAAGAAACTAGGAGTTACAGTCATAGTTGTTACTCATCAGATGGAAGTAGTTAAGATGATTTGTAATAAGGTTGTTATTCTTGATAATGGGGAGGTTGTTTCTTCAGGAGAGACAGATAAACTTTTTCTTTCACCAGGTAAGGAGTTACGTAAGCTTATTAAGGACGATTATGCTGTTATCCCATCTGGAAGAAATATTAGACTTGTTTTCCCACGTGAGGTGGCAAATGATAGCGTTATTACAGGTATGGCACGTGAGCTTGATATAGATTTCTCAGTCGTAGGTGGTCGCATTGAGAGATATAGAGAGAATGTTATGGGCTTTCTTATTATTAATGTAGCAGAGAAAGACTTTGTCAATGTCGTAAAGTGGCTAGAAAAGAATAATATGATATGGGTGGTGACTGAAGAAGATGCTTAGTGAGTTGATGTCTGCTTTATGGGAGACACTTTATATGGTGGTTCTTTCTACATTTTTTTCTGGCGTTTTTGGTTTTGCTTTAGCCATTGTTATGGTTATTACAGGTAAAAATGGGTTGCGTCCAAATAAGTCGTTATATAATTTCTTAGATGTTCTTGTAAATCTTTTGAGGTCTTTTCCTTTTATTATTTTGATGATAGCAATTATTCCTCTTACAAGGTTTATAGCTGGGACTTCTATAGGAAGTACAGCTTCTATAGTACCTCTTACTATAGCTGCAATTCCTTTTGTAGCTAGGATTATGGAGGGTAGTTTATTAGAGGTAGATATGGGTGTCGTTGAAGCAGCAAGGTCTTTTGGTGCTTCAAATAGACAGATTATTTTTAAGGTTATGATAAAGGAAGCTATGCCTTCTATAGTTTTGAACTGGGCTGTAGTGGCCATTAACTTGTTAGGTTACTCCGCTATGGCTGGTGTCGTAGGTGGTGGCGGTCTAGGTGACCTTGCAATAAAGTACGGTTATAATCGTTTTCAAACAGATGTCATGATTTATTCTGTAGCAATTCTTATTTTAATTGTTCAGATTGTTCAATCTGTTGGAAACGTTGTTTATAATAAGATTCGTTAGTTTTATTTTTATTTTCATTATTCCGAAAGGGTGGTTGTGTATGAAGAAATTTATTTTAGCTGTTTTATTTTCACTTGTTTTAGCAACATCAGCTTTTGCTGCAACAAATGTAGTAGTAGGAGTTACACCATTTCCTCATAAGGATATTATGCTTGTAGTAAAAGATCTTATGGCTAAAGATGGATACAATTTGGTAATTAAGGAGTTCACAGATTATGTAACACCAAACACAGCACTTGCCGAGAAGAGTCTTAACGCAAACTTTTTCCAACACATTCCTTATCTAAATAACATGAATAAGGAAAGAAATCTTGGACTTGCATGGGTAGCAAAGGTTCATATCGAGCCACTCGGACTTTATTCTAAGAAGATTAAGAAAATCGCCGAGTTGAAAAAAGGTGCACAAATTGCAATCCCCAATGACCCAACTAACTGCGCAAGAGCTCTTAGACTTCTCGAGAAAAATGGACTTATAAAGGTTAAAGCAGGAGAACTTGTTACAGCAAGAGATATCACAGATAATCCCAAGAAAATTAAGTTCCGTGAGCTCGATGCAGCCCAGTTACCACGTACATTACAGGATGTAGACGCATCTGTTATCAATACAAATTTTGCTGTTGAAGCAAAGTTGATTCCTGCAAAAGACGCTATTGTTATAGAGGGAAAGGATTCCCCTTATGCAAATATCGTAGTTGTTCGTAACGAAGATAAGAATAAACCAGAGATTAAGTCCCTCGTTAAAGCTGTAAATTCAAAAGAAGTTAAAGCTTTCATAAATAAAGTTTTAGTTCCAAAGGGCATAGTCCCAGCTTTCTAAGTTATAATAAAAAAGATGAGGTACCCACTATGTGGGTGCCTCATCTTTTTTATTATAAGTTTTAGTTTTTAATCCCAATCCACTGAGAAGTCATCTTGTTGTCTTCTAATTTCTTTTTTCTTTGGTGGCAACTGTATTCCCTTACCAGATGGAGTCGTCTTATCTGGTGTGGTGACTTTTGTAGGCTTTTTGACTTCAGTTGACTTCTTTATCTCTTTTTTGGGTTTGCTTTCAGCTACAGCCTTTGTCCCAATCACTGGGATTTCTGCACCAACAGGAACTACCTCAAGTGCATATCCTAGAGGTTTCAGCAATTTTATCATTGTGTCTATTCTAGGCCTAGAACCAAGTGTTTCCAATCTGGCTACAGCTGATTGCTTCATATCAACAATGTTGGCAAGTTGTTCTTGGGTTAATCCCTTTGCAATCCTAGCATCTATCAATTTCCTAATGAGATATACCTCTGTGTAATCTTGCTCTGTTGCATTAGTCTCTGTTGAATTTGTTTTTTTTGCCATGTCACACTCCCCTTAAGGCACAACATTTTTAGTATTACTTTTTTGTTAATTATTATTTAATATATATATATCTTGTATAAGTATAACATGTATGTCATTTTATTCAAGTCTCGTGTTTTTTAGCTAATAGTCCTTATTATGCCTGCTAATGTTTTATAAAAGTAATTTTCTAATACTTTACCGGCACTTTTTAATTCTTTTCTGATTTCTATTTTTTGAGGACATACTTTTTCGCATTTTCCACAATTTATACATGAGTTTACCCAATGTGCCTTACCGTCAGCTGTTCTAAATCCAGAGTATATCATGTGTTGCATTTTTGCTCTGCTTTTTGAGAATAAGTAGTAACTGTTGTAGTTCTTGAAGGTAGCAGGTATGTTTATTCCTGCTGGACATGGCATACAGTAAGAACATTCCGTACATCTTACTTTTAGTAGCTTTTCATATGCTTTTTTTACTTCTGTTGTTTTTTTATTTTCTTCTTCAGTCATTGAGTTTGGATATGACGTTGATAATATTTTGCAGTTTTCGTCTATCTGCTCCATTGTATTCATTCCAGAAAGAATCATTGTTATCTCTGGTTTATCTGCAATCCACTTTAAAGCCCATTCTGCTGGTGTTCTTTGCTCTTTTGCACTTACATATATGTTTTTAACTTCTTGCGGAATTTTGCTTACCAGTGAACCTCCTCGCAGAGGCTCCATTATTATGACTCCCATATCTTTTGATGAAGCATATTTTATTCCGTCTATTCCAGCTTGGAACTGTTCATCTAAAAGGTTATATTGTACTTGAGTAAAATCCCAGTCATAATCATCAATTATTTTGTTAAATTCGTCTTTTGCTCCGTGAAAAGAGAAGCCGATGTTTCTTATTTTTCCTTCTTTTTTAATTTTGTTCATAAATTCAATTATTCCAAAGCTTTTCATTTTCTCATATGTACGTAGCTCTATTGCGTGAAGTAAGTAGTAGTCTATACATTCAACATTAAGTTTCTTTAGTTGTGCTAGAAAATATTTTTCTATAGATTTTTTATCATTTATTAGGTAGCAAGGAAGTTTTGTAGCAATATTTATCTTTTGTCTGTAAGGAGTGCAAAGAATATGCTCACCTAAAAAACTTTCTGAAGCCCCAAAGTGATATGGATAGGCTGTATCTAGGTAGTTTATACCCAAGTCAATAGCGTGAAATATTTGTTTTTTTGCTTTTTCTATATCTATTAGTCTTGAGTATTGTTTTCCTGATAGTTTGGTTTGAAATCTCATGCAACCAAATCCAAGTAGAGATAGCTTTTCTCCTGTTTTCTTTATTTCTCTATATTGCATAATGCACCATCTCCTAGTCAATTCTCATAAAATTTGCATATATATCGTATAGTATATATAATATCTCATTATGATTTTAAAAGGAGCGTTTTTTATGAAAAGATTTTTAAATTTGTTTTTTAAACCTGTTTTAGTTCTATCTCTCGTTTTAATTTTATCTGGGTCTTCATTTGCAGAGGACTTGAAAATTTATACAGATGAATCATTTAAGTATGCTTTGCCTGACCTTATTAAGACATATAACAAAAGTTACCCCAAAGATAAAATTTCGTATTTTATAGCCCCTTCACCGGTACTTTATGAGAAAATTCAAAAGTCGTCAAATGAGTGCGATTTAATTTTTACTTCTGATCTTTTGTTAATGAATATTTTAAGTGATAATAAAAAGTTTGAAGTTGCATCAAGATTTAATTTTGGTTCATGTGATTTAGTCATGATTACTTCTAAGACAAATAAATTTCTTAAAAGTTTTAATGATGTAAAGACTAATCAGGTTAAAAAGATTGCGTTGGTTTCTGACTCAGCTATGGAAAGATTTGCAATGTACTCTTTTAAGCAGTCAAAATTGCTTGAAAGATTAGAGCGTGAAAATAAATTCATAAAAGTTAAGACCCTTACGGAAGCAATTAGCAAAGTGAAGTCTGGCTCAGTTGATTGTGCTTTTGTTTTTAAGCCTCACGTAACAAAAGATGTCAAGGTTATTAAGACGACTTCATCCAAGGAATCTGGCCAGTCTAGTTTGTGTACAGGTGGAATTATAAAAGGATCCAAACATTATTCGCCAGCATCTAATTTTTCTTACTTTTTAAACACAGATCCAGCAAAAAATGTACTTTTAAAACACGGATTTAAAACAGGCACAACACAGTATTAGATTATTAGATATAGATGATAATAATAAAAAACAGACGGAGTTATCTCCGTCTGTTTTTTATTATCTAAAATAGTTTCTTTTTCCAAAGTAACGCTGTTGTTAGCATTGTTAAAAAAAGAGCAAGAATACATACAATTAAGAATCCGTGCGTTTCTGATGACAAAGGAATTGGAACGTTCATACCAAAGAAACTTGCTATCATGTTGGGGATTGCCATTACAATTGTTACAGATGCTAAGAATTTCATAACTATGTTTAGGTTGTTTGATATTACTGATGCAAAAGCATCCATCATTCCAGCAAGTACGTCTGTTTGTATCTGAGCCATTTCTATAGACTGGTCATATTCAACTCTTACATCATCTAATAAATCTTCATCTTCTTCTCTTATTTTAATTAGATGTTTTACCTGTGGGTTAGAACATAGACGTAGTAATCTTTCTATTACGACTCTGTTTGAGCGTAATGATATTGAGTAATAGGTAAGACCTTTCTGTAGGTCGAGTAACTGGAATAATTCTTGGTTTTTCATTGATCTGCGTAAATCTTCTTCTATTTTGTCCGATTTCCTTGTCATTTGACGTAAGTCTTTTAAGAATAAAATCGCAGATCTATATAATATTTGAAATAAAAATCTTGTTCTTTTGAATGTACTGAAGTATTTGTATCTGCTTTCTATGAAATTTTGCAGTACTTCATTATTTTCCTGACATATTGTAACAATGTAGTCTTCAGATACAATTACTCCCAATGGGATTGTGTCGTATTCATCAAAGTTTTCATCATGATTAACTGGCACGTTTATAAGTACTAATATATGGTCATCTTCGACTTCTATACGTGATGATTCTTCAGGGTCAAGTGCTGCTCTGACAAAGTCTTGCGGTGCTCCTGTTATGTTTTCAACAAAGAGAAGTTCTTCCGCTGTAGGACGAATTAAGTTTATCCACGATCCAGATTCTGTCGTCTCGGGAAGTTGTTCTATGAGACCTTTATCATCATAGGTCTTAGTTATTTTTAACATTGTTATCTCCTCTCTACACCTAATTATTCCATTAATATTTTCACACAAAAACTTGCATGAGCAATAGTTCATGCAAATTCGTTTTTATATGTGTAATGTTAATTATGGGGATGAAACTATGAGAGGTTCCATACCCGGACTAGCCGGGCACAGAAAAGTGCAGTCATGGCTAGCCTATTAAAGTTATATAGAGTCCTGACGGTTCAGGACTGGGACTAGGGCTACTTTCCATGAACTACTCCTTTCTTGGATATACCAAGTTATTTGCATTACAGATAGATTGTAATCTTTATATTTATTTAGGTCAACAAAATTTTTTAAAAAAAAGAGTCTCTCTCTGTATTTACAGAGAGAGACTCTTTTAAGTTTAAGACTTTTATGTAAGAAAAAATTATCTCTTTGAGAACTGTTTGTTTGCTCTTGCTCCTCTAAGTCCTGTCTTCTTACGTTCAACCATTCTTGAGTCTCTTGTAAGGAGTCCGGCCTTTTTGAGTGCAGGGCGTGCAGCTGGGTTCATTTTGAGGATTGCTCTTGCAAGTCCAAGGCTTACTGCTCCTGCCTGACCTGTAAGTCCACCACCGTGTGCATTTACAAATACGTCAATTTTACCTTCGAGTCCTGCTATTTCAAGTGCTCTTACTGCCTGTGATGACCAGTAGAAACGTGGAAGGTAATCTTTTACTTCACGGTTGTTAATAAGGAATTTGCCATCGCCGTCGCATATACGTACACGGGCAATTGCATTCTTTCTTCTGCCTGTACCCCAGATGAAAGCAGGGGCTGCTGTCTGTTTTTTTGCCATTATATTACACCCCTATCCTTAGTCTAACTGTTCCGGTTTCTGAGCCATGTGTGGGTGGCTTGATCCGGCATATACTTTGAGTTTGCGATACATGTCACGTCCGAGTTTTGTTTTAGGAAGCATTCCCCAAACTACTCTTTCGATAAGGCGTTCCGGACGGCGTTCAAGAATCTGTTTGTATGTAAGTGTCTTTAGTCCACCGGGATATCCGCTGTATGTGCTGATTGTTGACTGTGTAAGTTTGTTACCTGTAAGAGCAATCTTTTCTGCATTGATTACTACAACGAAGTCACCTGTGTCAACGTGTGGTGTATATGTAGGTTTGTGCTTTCCCGCAAGTATACGGGCAATTTCAACTGCAAGGCGACCGAGGTGTTTGTCTGTGGCGTCAATTACGTACCACTTACGTTCTACCTGCTCACCTTTGGCCATGAATGAACGTGTGCCGAGCATAAGTACTCCTCCTTGTAAAAGAAAAACATTAATTTTTAAGTTTGTATTGTTGTAACATTTATCAAGAACTGTTTTTTAGTTATATGAAATCAGCATGCGTGCGAAGTACGCATCATTCATAAGTCGTCAGTGTCATCGTGGGGGAGGACAGTTGACTAACTAAAGAACAATCTCAAGCTTAGGATTAGGAACTATTCCGGGTAAACGTCCTCTTTTTGCAAGAGGTTGTCCATTTACCATTTTTATATCCATTGTCATATCACGGGGTGTTCCCTGAGTTATGTAGCTTCCAACTCCGTATACTGAAGCACCTGCTTCGTTAAGGAGTTTTATTTTTTCTGGATATAGCCCACCTGTAGCTATTACATCTACTTTCGGATATCCAGCTCTATCAAGTCTCCAACGTATTTCACGAACAAGTTCTGGTGTTACACCACCACGCTCGCTTGGTGTATCAAGTCTAATTCCTGACAGTTTATCTCCAAGACATTCAAGGACTCTCATTGTTTCTTCTGCTTCGTCTTTAAAGGTGTCTACGAGAACTATTCTAGGTTCATTTTCTGGGATCTGACTGTCATATACTTTTGCAAGTTTTACAGTGTCACCCATGAGAAGGATAGCTGCATGTGGGACTGTACCTTTAGGTTCTTCTCCACATAGTTTAGCTGCAAGTATGCAACTCATTGCACTGCAACCAGCTACCTTTGCTGCTCTTTCCATTACAGAAGCAACTGCAGGGTGTACGTGCCTTGCACCAAAGCACAATACACTACGTCCATCGGCAGCTTCTACACATTCACGCGCAGCAGTAGCCCAACCTGTCGAAGAAGCGAGCATTCCAAGAATGACTGTTTCGTACATTCCAAAAGACTCGTAGGTCCCAGTGATTCTCATTAGGACTTCTTTAGCTTCAAAGTGTGTACCTTCTTTTAAAGCTTCAACTTTTGGTGGGTTCGGTAGAGTTTTAAATAATCTTAAAACTTCTTCTGCACCTGCAAACACTCCGCTTTTACGTGCAAATATTTCCGCAACAACAGGTGTTTCGAGTAATCCTGCAGCTCTTAGGACGTCTCTTGTTTTGATAAAGTAAATGTCGGTTGTCCACCCTGAGAGTATTTCCTCATGTGTAGCAGAAAAAAGTCTGTTTGGCTGATTATCAAAACCATTTATGTCTCTTTGGGTGTCTAAACGCTTTAATTGCATTCCAAATACCTATCTTACGATGACCTGTAGAAGAGAAAGTATCATAAATGCAATAATTAATGCTACTGTTAGCTTTGTAAGTGCTGACATACGCTGCCATGCACCGTTAGCATTATCTGCTTGTGTGCCACCACCAAATGCACCTGTAAATCCGCCTGATTTTCTGTGCTGCATAAGGATAACAGAGATTAGTGCGATACTTACAAGTAAGTGAACGATTCCTAATAGAGTCTTCACAAACTACACCTCCATGTATTAGAGATTCTCAATTTTTGTTTTCGATGAGAATTTTTACTTCATAACGTACAGTGAGATATTATATCATAACCTTTAGCTTTTCGGCTAGTCCTTTTATTGCTAGAGCTCTATGAGAAATTTTTCTTTTTATTTCATCTCCAAGTTCTGCAAATGTCTTTTCATAACCTGTCGGAATGAATATAGGGTCGTATCCAAACCCTGTGTTTCCTGATATTTTTTCTGTAATTTTACCTTCACATTTTTTCTGACAGATTATATTTTCTCTTCCGTCATTAAAAACAACAACTATACATGATACAAAATGTGCGTTTCTATTTGTTTTGTCTTTTAGTTGCGTTAGCATCCATTTTATTCTGTCGTTATCACTGCCTGGCACGATTCTTGCCGAATGTATTCCGGGTTTACCGTTAAGTGCGTCTACTTCTATTCCACTATCATCAGACATAGCAGGTAATCCAGTCATTTCAGCCCAAGCTTTTGCTTTGAGTAGTGCGTTTTCTTCGTAAGATTTTCCATTCTCTTCTACTTCTATGGCGTTTTCAAAGTCGCCACCAAATAAAAGTTCTATTCCTATTTTCTCAAGTGCTTCTTTCATTTCTGTATATTTGTGTCTGTTTCCACTCGCCAGTACTATTTTCATTTTTTGATTGCCTCAATTTCTTCTTGCGTTAGACATAGTGCTTTTTGTTGTATTTTGTTTATTTTTTGAGTGGCTTCCCAAGCAAGTTTAGCAATTTCGTTTAGTTCGTTTAGAGAGAACGTACCCTGTTCACCTGTACCTTGAAGTTCTACAAAGTTTCCACCAGAGGTCATTATTATGTTTGAGTCCACTTCGGCAGAGGAGTCTTCTTCGTAGCATGGATCTATTACCATTTGTCCATTTATTTTTACTATGCTTACAGCAGCAATTTGTGTCGTTATTGGGTTTTCAGTTAGTTTTTCGTTTTTTATAAGCCATCTAATTGCATCATATAGAGCCACAAAACCTGCTGTTATAGATGCTGTTCTTGTGCCAGCATCGGCTTGTATTACGTCACAATCTATTGTTATTGTACGTTCCCCAAGTTTTTCCATGTCAATAGCTGCTCTGAGAGAACGACCTATGAGTCTTTGTATTTCGCTTCCTCTTCCATTTATTTTGCCTCTGCTTGAGTCTCTTTGCATTCTCTGGTGTGTTGAACGAGGTAGCATTGAGTATTCAGCAGTTAGCCACCCTTTCCCACTTCCACGTATAAAGGATGGGACTTTTTCTTCTACAGTTGCCGTGCAGAGGACGTGAGTGTTTCCCCATTTTATAAGAGCAGAACCTTCCGCATATCTGTTGCAGCCACGTTCAATTGTTAAGGTTCTAAGTTCGTCTTTTGATCTTCCATCTATTCTGTCAATTTGCATTATTCGGAGAGCTCCCATGGTTGAGTTATGTCTATAGGTGTTTTCATAGCAGATTCGTTTGAGTCTATGTATATTTTTATTTTTCTTACAGGAGCAAAGTTCTCTTTTATTGTTTTAAGAAGTCCTGTGACAAAGAGTGTACCATCTTTAGCTGTTGCCGTTTTTAGTGATTGTTCAAGGTCTTTTGTAAAATCAACATATATCCAGTCTCCATTGATAAAGATGTTTTTTATCGCAACGTTTCTTGATATTGTTTTTGTCTCTTTTAGACTGTTTACATACATTTCAGCAAGTTTGTATATGTTTTTTTCTTTTGTGTCTTCAAAGATTTTTACGTCTCTTTTGCTGTATTCTCCATTTTCTGATGGGATGTAGAGTGTGTATTTTTCCCCACTTATAGTTGAAGTTCTGTTGTTTTCTTTTCTTTCTTGTACATTAGCAATTACGTTGCCTATTTTATTGGGGTTTTTCTTGTCCAACCATTTAAATATGTAATTTGCTCCACCGTATCCTATGGCGAATAGTATTGCTATTAGCGCTATCCAAGAGAAGGCCTTTACTAAAATAGGAGCTCCCTTGCCATATTCTGCTTCTTCTTTGTATTCTTCTTCTATTATTTTTCTTACTGATTTTTGTTTAGGCTGTTCGTCATTTTTATGTGTTATTTTGCGTTTATAGACAGGTTCAAAGTCAGTGTTATCTTCATCTATGTTTTGTCTGATTTTTTCTGCCCTTATGCCTGCTCCGCTTCTTCTTTTTACTGAGGGAGTTTCGTAGTTTTCTTCAATTTCGTCAGTGTAGTTTCTGTTTTCGTCAAAATCTCGCATTAGTTTGTCTCCTTTTATTTCACAACAGGGTTTTCTTTTATGTATTCAACTATTCCTGATGCAAGTCCGTCACAAAGTTTGCTTATGTAGCTATCAGATCTTAGTTTTGTTGCGTCTTCACTGTCTGTTAAATATCCCATTTCTATAAGTACAGCTGGCATTCCTGCCCCTCTTAGCACAAAGAACGGTGCTTGCGATACTTTCCTAGCTTTTATTCCATTTCTTGTAGAAGATTGATGAAGCGCTTCTGTGAATGTTGTGCTGTCATCTATTTTGTGGTTTTGTTGCATATCTCCAAGTATTTTTAGGAGCAAGGTTGTTTTTCTGTCAGCTCTGCGTTCTGCTTCGCCATCTGCTCCACCTTGTGTAAGTTCTTTGTTTTCGTATATGGCAAGACGCATTGCATCTTTATCTGATGGTAGAGCCATGATGTAGTATTCAAGTCCAGATGCTCGTCTTCCCTTGGGCATAGCATTGCAGTGGAGGCTTACAAACACATTTGCATCATTATCGTTTGCAAAGGCTGTCCTTTGAGCTAGTTTGAGGTATATATCTGTTGTCCTTGTTGGTCTTACGTCGATTCCATAGCTTTCAAGTTTTTGTTGTAGTATTTTTGTTGCACGTAAATTTACGTCTTTTTCTCTGAGTCCATTTGCAGAAGCTCCTGGGTCATGTCCACCATGTCCGGCATCTATTACAACTATTGGTCTTTTACCTGTTTTAAAGTCAGTAGTACGTATTGGTTCCGGTTTGATTTCTTCTTGAGTTTTAGTTCCCTCTATTTGAGTTTCATTCACTTTTTGTGTGCTATTTTTTGTTGTTTTCGTTTCTTCTTTTTTCGTTTCTTTTATTTTAGGTTTAGTTGGTGTCTTAGATGTTTCTTTTTTTTCTTCTTTAGAGGCAATTATTGCAGTACCAAATTTTATTCCCTGTTTTTTGCCAATAGAGATGTAGAATTGATTTATAGCGTCTTCTACAGATGCCATGTCTGCCCACCAATGGCCGTCTGTTACTTCTACGTTGCTCGGTAAGCTTATTATTTTTCCAGCGCTTCTTACTACAGAAGACCCGTTCCAAAATTCCATTTTTTTATCTCCAAGGGTTATTACTATCCCTTGTAGATTACCTGTCCTGACTAGCCCCAATGCATTCATAACTTCTTCTATTGCTATGTCTGTCGTTCCAAGGGAGTTTTTTCTTGATGTGATGTCTCCCTTAGGAACTTCTCCATAGAAGAGAGGAGTGGTTTGTGCCTGCGCTACTGACGCAGTAATTATTAGTAATGTTAGTACCAGCAGTATTTTTTTAAAAGTTTTATTCACCTGCAATAACAATGTTTTCCACCACCATAGTAGATGTAGCAGTTGCTCCAAAGAATTTCTGGTCTGATCCAACAGCTACAACTTGTTTTATAAAGTCCATTATATTTGACGCTATTGTTACTCCGTTTACGGCTCTTTTTATTTCTCCATTTTCTATTAGGAGCCCTTTTGCACCAAGGGAGAAGTCTCCTGTCACACAGTCTATTGTGTGAAGCCCCATGAGTTCCGTGACATAGAGTCCTTTCTTCGTTGATTTTATGAGGTTTTCTCTGTTTTCTGTACCTGGTTTTAGTATTAAGTTGGATGTGCCAACGGTTGGGAGAGATGACATTCCACGGCATGCGTTACCCGTGGATTTTACTCCATCTTTGTAGGCATATTGTAGGTTATAGAGGTAAGTATTTGCTATCCCTTTGTCTATAAGGGTTGTTTCTCCCGTTGGGTATCCTTCGGAGTCCCATGAACCACTCCCTGCTTTCCAAGGTATTCTACCATTGTCTATGAGAGTAATACAGGATGATGCCACTGTTTTACCCAATTTGTCTTTCATTAGAGATTTGCCTTTGTGTATTTCCGACGAGCAGAATAGGTCTCCTATTATTTCTATAAATGATGCTGTCGTTTCTGGTTCTATTACAAGGGTGTATGTACCTGTTTTTATTGTTGAAGACCCAAGATATTCTAATGTTTTTTCTACTGCTAGTTTCGCTATTTTTTGCGGATTTATTTCTGAGAGGAGTCTTGATTCATCTCCATACCCACCTATTTCCGTGCTTTTGTTATCTTGTGCCAGCACTACAGTTCCACAACTTACACTACTGCCCTTTTCCCAGCCAGAGTTTCCATTGGAGGTTGCATAGTATGAAGCACCCCAACCATCGTTCCATCCTGCACTTCTTATTGATATTATTCTTTTGTCTATGCTTTTGGCTATTTCGGTCATTTCAAGACATTTTTGCATTCTGTCTTGTGGTGTTATTTTTGCTATATTTTCGTCTTGTAGTGTTATTTTCGGGTCTTCTTTCATTTCACCCGAATATAGCTGTATTCCTTCTTCTGGTTCTGAGACTTTTGCATTTTGGTAGCTCCACTCCACAAGGTCTTTTATGGAATTTTTGTCAAATCTGTTGCCATAGGCAATTCCTTGTCTGCCATCTGAGAGTATTGTTCTTATTCCAATTCCAGAGTTTTCTCCAGTGACACATTCCTCTACTTCTCCGTCTATTAAGGATATTGAGTTACCAGATCCTTCCGAGTATAGGATGTCTGCACCGGAAGCACCTATTTTAAGAGATTGTTCTAGTGCCCACGATGATATTGTTTCTATTTCACTTCTTGTTTTTATGCACACTCAGAGAGCACCTCCAAAATTATTGACGCTCCTTTTATGCAGTCTTCTTTGGTCACATCTAGGTGGGTTACAAGTCTTACTCGTCCCGGATCTATTGTTTGTAGTAGTAGATTTTTGTTTTTACACTTATTCACAAATGTCTCATCATTTATTGTTGAAGGAAGAGCAAAGAACACCATGTTTGTCATGTTAGGCGTGTTTTCTACCTGTACTTTACCTTTTTTGAGTAGTTCTGCTAGCAATAGAGCATTTGCATGGTCATCTTCGAGTTTAGAGATGTTATGTTTTAGTGCGTATAGACCTGCAGCGGCCACTATTCCTAGCTGTCTTTGTGCTCCGCCCAATCTTTTTCTCCATCTTTTAGCATTTTCTATAAATTTCTTTGTACCACATAACATTGAGCCCATAGGAGCCCCTAGACCTTTTGATAAGCAGAATTGTATTGAATCTACTTCATCAGCATATTTTTTTACTGTTGTTTTGTAGTAGGTTGCAGCATTAAATATTCTTGCTCCATCAATATGTACATGAAATCCAAGTTCTTTTCCTTTTTGTGCTGTTTTAGCAAAGAGTTCTGGAGAGACAGCAATTCCACCTGTAAAGTTGTGTGTGTTTTCTAATGTGAGTATTGTGGTTTGAGGATGATGTATGTTGCCGTCAGCTCTGTTTGCACTAACGATTTCTTCTGGGGATGGTATCCCGTTATCGTCGTTTAGAGGATATGGGCAGAGTCCTGCAATGGCTGAGAGTCCACCTACTTCTGCATTCCATATGTGCGAGCGTTTACCAGCAAGTATGCTTTCTCCAGGTTTTCCTGCTGATAGAAATGCAAGTAAGTTTCCCATTGTGCCAGAACATGTGTATATTGCGGCTTCTTTTCCTGTAAGATGAGCTACATAGTCGTTTAGCTCATTAGAAGTAGGGTCGTCTTCATATATGTCATCTCCGACTTCTGCTTTTGATATATATTCTCTCATTTCCTGTGATGGTTTTGTTACTGTGTCACTACGAAAGTCCATTATTTTAGACATATTGTTTCCTCCTTAGGTTATATGTTTATTCCTAGTCTTGCCCATGGTAGTAGCGTATCAGGCACTTGCATTCCCATTTCTATTCTTGTTTTGTTTTCTCCGTGAAAATCAGATCCGGCTGTGCACATAAGTGAGTATTTGTTTGCCAGTTTCGTTATGTTGTATATCATTTCACTTCTATATCCGGTATATATTGTTTCTATTCCCCAGAGTCCTTCATTTTTTAGTTTTGCAATCAAGGCCTCTAGTTTTGATTCTTCTAGGTAGGTTTGTAACGGGTGTGCTATTACAGCAACCCCACCAGCTTCGTTTATTAGTTGTATGCACTCTTTTGACGTTAGTCTCTCTCTTGGGACGTATGCTTTCCCATTTCGCCCAAGATATTTAGCAAAGGCTTCTCCATTTGTCGAGACATATCCTTTTTTCACAAGAAGTGTTGCTATGTGAGGTCTCGCTATTACTTCGCCTTGGGCAATTTCTTTCACTTCTTCTATGTTAATTTCTATTCCGTTTTCGCAGAGTTTTTCACACATTTTTTCGTTTCTTATGTTTCTTTTTTCTCTTACTTCTTTTAGTCTTTCATTGAGTTTTTTATTATTTGCATCAATTCTATATCCAAGTATGTGCAGCACAAAGTCAGCTTCAGCTGATAGTTCAATGCCTGTAAGTCCATTTATTTTTTCAATTTTACATTTTTCTTTAAATTCATTGAGTCCAGATGTTGTGTCATGATCAGTTATGCTTATCATGTTTAGATGACGTTTTTTCGCACTTTTCACTATTTTCTCTATGGAATATGTCCCGTCAGAGTGTAGACTATGAACGTGCATGTCAACAAGTAACATCGCTTAGCCTCTTATCTCACTTGTGTCTGTGGGGTTATTTAGTACACAATATAATCTTTGAGATAGTATAAAAGCAAAAATTTCAAGTTTTGGTAAGTCTTCTTCTGCAAAGACATTTATTTTATCTGATTCAATTTGCAGTACTCCTATTTTGCTACGAGTAGTAAGAAGAGGAATAGATACTATTGAGTTAGCATCACACCATAGAGGTTTATCTTGTGATATTTTTATAATTTTTGTGATATATGTTTTTTCAGAAGCATATGTTTTCCACACAAGAGAACCATTACGTTTGAGTTCAAGTCTTTCTTCCGTTTGAGTTTCTGGTAAATAGAGTCCTCCATTACCGTCTGAAAGGACTATGAAGACTTCCGCTCCGTCTATAAGGTTTTTTAAGTAAATGGAAGCCTCTTCAACGATTTCAGAGAGATTGTCACTCTTACCAATTAGAAGAGAAAAATCTTTTATAGCAGGGTACAGTTTTAAAGACGCTTCTCTGTAATACAGCATGAATCCACCCACAAGGAAGAGAAGTATAAATATAGATGTAACTTCAAACCATGTAAAAACTCCTACTATTGAGCCTGTTACAGCACATATAACACATAGTGTTAGATTTGTTTTGTACGACCATCTTTTGGTTTCGTTTAAGCCTAAAAATGATATTAGTATTGCTGCAACAAATAGTGAAACAGAGCTAGTAAGTGTACTTAGCAGTGTTACTAACACCATGAAGGTAATCCAGAAAGCTTGTATCCAGAAGCCTCTTTTTTGTAGTATTAGATTGTATGTGGGGGAGTTACCATTTTTCATTGTGGAGGACATCCCCTTCTAAGGTAACAATTTTTATTTCGTCTTTATCAACTATAGCTACGCTTGCAGGATCTTTGCCTTTTGGTATTGTTGTTGAACCTGGATTTAGAAATATTGTATTTTTTTCTCTTATAAATGATGCAATATGAGTATGTCCTGATATAGCAAGATCGACATCGTTGTCTAATGCAAGTTGCCTAAAAAGTGGAAAGTTGTCTCCATGCATGAGGAGTATTTTTTTCCCATTAAATAAAAGAGATACGGAGTGTGGCATTTTTCTATCTGTTACCATCATATCAACAGAAGCATCGCAGTTACCACGTGATATATATAGTTTCCCTTTGTATTCTTTTATAGCATTTGCCAGGTCAGCCGGTGTATAACCTCCTGGAATTGGATTTCTGGGACCATGATATAGTACATCCCCGGCGTGTAATATTGCATCCACGTCATTAAAAATATTAAGAGCTTTTTCCCATGAAGGGAAACTACCGTGTGTGTCTGATAAAATACCTATTTTTGTTCCTGCAATATTTTCTATCATTAGCTTTCTCCGTCTTAAGTTACAATTTTTTTGATTTTTTTAGATTTACTGTTTCTTTTTATTCTGTCTATTATATAATCAATGGCGTAGGATTTAAACAATGGAGTGTGATTTTTATGAATATTGATGTAAAAAATTATCCTGATCAAGATTTAAAGATGTTGGTACATTCACTCGAGTTGATTTCAGCAAGAATTTTTGAGTCTGTTGTTGTTACAAATCAAACAGCATGTGCTAATACACCAGAAATGAATACTATGTTTCATGAGTGGGTTTCTTGTCTTGGAGACAATATAGTTAGCCTTGTTGAAAAAGACGGTGTCATTGATCCTGTTGCTATATCAAAAAAGATTGGAGTATCTTCATCAACGGTCCTTTCTCTATGCCTCACTTTACACAGAGAAGGAAAGATAAATATAAGCTCTTTGAGTGCAGAGAAAACAGATGTTCCTAATAGAGAAATTTGTGGCTGTATTAAAGGATAGCAGAGAAAATCTCTGACTTAATATGAAATTTATTATTGATGCTGATGCATGTCCAAAGTTTGTTTTGTCTTATGTGACAGAGTTCGCAAAAAAAGAGGGACTTGAGTTAATTACAGTTGCAAATTTTAATCATCAAATAAACTCCGCAAATCATATTTGCGTAGGAGGCAATTCACAAGAAGCCGATTTAAAAGTTGCCAATATTACAAGACCTGATGATTTAATTATAACTCAAGATTGGGGGCTTGCGGCTTTAATTGTATCTAAAGGCGCTTATGCAATTTCTCCCACTGGCAAAGTTTTTTCTCTTGAAAATATTGACTTTTTATTAGAGGAACGAGAATTAAAGGCAAGGTTTAGACGTTCTGGAGGTAGGACAAAAGGGTCTACAAAGAGAACAGCTGAAGATGACAAGAAATTCATTAAGAATTTTAATAATTTATTTACAGAGATTCAATTAAAAGATAAATAAGACTTGTATGAGACTCACTTTGTTGTTGAGTCTCCTTTTTTATAATGTATGATATATTTTGAAATAATTTTATAGAGGAATTTAATTATAATTTTATAACTAAAAAATATTATAAGAGTTACAAAAGTTGTTTTATTTAATTATAAGTTTTAGATTGTATATTTTTGACATTTATTAAATAAAAAAAGAGAAGGGCTAATGCCCTTCTCTTTTCTATATGTTAGGTTTTAAAGTAAGATTGTCTTAAAGACTATCTTGTCTTTGTTCCCTGGTATGTCTTAAGTTTGCCTGTAAGCTTTGTGCACTGGTTAAGAAGTTCGTTAGGTGTTGTGCCTGATTCAAGCATCTTGAACCAGCCTTCTGCCTTTGAATGAAGTACTCCAACCTTGTCTTTTCCGACGAGCTGTGTACCATTCTGTGCCCAGAAGAATCCACCATTTTCCTGACGGCCTTGGAGTACGAAACGGATTTCGCCTTTTGCCATTGCGTCTTTAAGGGAAACACCCTTCTTGTCCTGGTAAAGTGCGATTGCTGCGATAATGCCAGCATCGTCTTTACGCTGACGGTTAACCATGATACCTGCTACTGTGTCTTTAAATTCTGTCATGAAGTTGAAGTCACCCTGTGAGTCTCCAGCTCCGAAGATAGGACCGTGACCGTTGTAGAGAGGTACAAGAACTTTTGCTACTGATTCTGATTTACCTACGCCCTGTGTCTGTGCGTGGAAGTCATAATCGTATTCGTTGATGTATTTACCGTTCTTGAGTTTGTATGTCATTGCAAGGCAGTCTCTAAGTCCTTCGAGGTTCCATGCACGCATAAGTCCTCTGATTGTTGTTACAGGTGATGCTGAGCAGATGTAAACGTCGATTCCGTTTGCGTCGAGCTTTTTAATGAGTTCTCTCATTTCAACTGATACGCCTGTGCATACACGGAAAGATACTGACTTTTCGCCTGTGATGCTCTTGTAGCCTTTGGGGCTTACCCACTTTGCCTTTGTCCAGTTCTTAGGATCTTTCTGGCCGAGTTCTGTGTAGAACTTGTGTGAGTCGTATGCAAGCTGTTCTGCTTCTGCAGGTGTCATATCTGTGAAGAAGTATCCGATCCAGGGATATGATACTGATACGCTTGTTGAATCTCCGATTGCATCATACATAAGGCGAAGTTTTGCTGCGAATTCCTGCCAATCGGCTGTCTTCTGCCAGTCAGCTGCCTTTGCCTGTTTTGATGCGTCTGCTGCTACATAGCCCTTCTTGTAAAGCTTTGCATATGCTGCTGCAACGTCTTTTGCAAGTTTAGCTACTGTTGCGTGACCGTAGTCTTCGCCGAGATCCAAGTTAGGATCAGGAACGCCTGTGATAGCTATCTTGTACATATCAGCAGGTTTTACTGCGAAACGAAGGTTTTCGATCTGGTAGATGAAAAGCTGTTCCTGTACGTCTGTGAGTGAAATTGTGTTGTCACAGTCAAATACTGCATAAGGTCTGATTTCAGGGTTGTAGTTGATGTTGTTTCTTCCGAAAGCATCGAACATGTCGTTGATTACTTTCTTTGTGTTGGCTTCCCAACCCTTAGATGTGAGATACTGTGTTGCCTTCTTTGTGTAGGGTTCTGGTGCTACTGTCATTGCTGATGCTACACATGAGAAAGCTACTACTGCTACAAGTGCGAGCATTACTACTTTGGAAAATTTCTTAACCATAATAACAAACACTCCTTCCAGATTTTGTGGTACTTTTTGTAATTATAGACTATTTTAGCCTATTTGCAAACATACTATGTGTTGCTTTTTTAAAATAAACGCCGCCAGAAAGTATGCTCCCTGTGTAAGTCATAATCTTTTCTTGGTGTCTTTAACCTTTGTTATTTATCTCACAAAGGGGCGCGCCGACAAAAAGTAAAGATTTATTAACTTGCGGTTTTATTGGCAACCATCTTGAATGATATTAGGATAGCTACTATCTTATGTCAATAGCCATATATCATTTTTGTGGGAAAATATTTTATATTTTGTTATATTTTCCCACTTTATCAATTAAATTTGGTTTTTATTTCTCTAATCTTAACTCTGTGATGACCAGTTGGCAGGATATACAAAGTATGCGTATCTTGTTCCTGGTGTGGACTTGAAGTGGATATGTGTGTTTTTAGGAATATAGATTACATCTCCTGGGTTTCCTCTTACGATTCTTCCGTCAATTTCGATGTCTAGTACTCCTGAAATGACATAATCCCATTCATCATATGTAAGTGTCCATTCAAAGTCTGTGTTAGGAGCAAGCTCCATTATGCCACAACCCATTCTCGGTGTTTCTTCAAGGGTTGTTATGTCTTTTAAAGAAACTCCTGCTTGTTCAAATGGTTCACATTTTACTGTTGATGTCTGAACCATTAGAACTCCGCTGGGGTCTTTTCTTTTTACGAAATCGGCTTCTGCTGATCCCATCGTTTCTCTGAGAACCTCTGTAACAATGTCACGTATGAGTTTTTCGCTAGCGTTCAATATTTACACAACCTTTCCGTCGCTTGTATTACTTCTGTGATCCTTCTACTTTTGCAAGAAGTTTAGGTGCAAGAATGCAGGAAAGGATTACTGCTGTAATACCTGCTGTAAGTTTTCCCACAACGACAGGGAAAATCATTTCTGGGTTAGCACCTGCTGTAAAGCCAAGGTGGTCACCAAATACGAATGATGCTGATACTGCAAAAGCAACGTTAAGAAGTTTTGCTTTCGGTGTCATGTCACCCATTATGTTAAACATAGCAATGTTGTTTGCAAGTGATGCAACCATACCAGCAGAACCAGCTTCGTTCATTCCTAGTACTTTTCCTAGTTTTTCAAGGGCTGAACCAAATGTCTTTGTTATCCATTTAACCATTGGGAATGCACCAATCAATACTATTGCTATCTGACCGCAAACAAGTAGCCCTGATTCAAGAGGTACTGTACCACCGTTCTTTTCAGCATCTACCATTATGTCGAATAAGGGGAATCTGATTCCTGTTACATATTCAAATACTGCAATTGCTGTAAGAACTGTGATAAGGACTGTTACTCCTGTTCCAAACTTGTTAAATCCTTTTATCATTTTATCTGGTGCAAACCAGAGTCCCATGCAGATTATACCAGCGATGAGGATTACAGGAATAAGGTTTACAAGTATTACATCAAGTCCAATTTTGTACTGTGTAAGGTTCATTACGAGTCCACCAGCAATACAGCCAAGTGGAATTGTGATAAGGCCAGCAAGTACACCGCAACCAAGGTAAGGACGATCTTCAGGCTTTATGATTGAGAGTGCAACTGGGATTGTAAATACAATTGTCGGCCCCATCATTGAACCAAGGATAAGTCCTGCAAAGTTTCCGATTGTTTCATTGCCTGCAAGTTGCATTGCAAGTGGGTATCCCCCCATGTCGTTTGCAAGAAGTGATGTTGCAAACATTGCAGGGTCTGCACCCAACATGCTGTAGACAGGGACGATAAATGGTTTGAGTATGATTGCTAGTACAGGTGCTGCTGCAACAACCCCAGCCATGGCAATAGCAAGTGATCCCATTGCCATGAATCCGTTTTCAAATTCTTCGCCGTATCCAAGTTTGTTACCACGAATTCTATCGATGGCACCTACAAGCATGAATATCATCATTATAAAGATTATTACTGAGTTTACAGAAAGTCCTGCAACCCATGCAGAGAATGATTCTGTAAACACTGCTGTGTTTGTTAAGTTGGAAATAAGTTCGTTGAACAACTAAAAAACTCCTCTCAGTATTATGTTTTGAGCGTTTATTAGAGCAATGACTTAAATAGTTCAGGAGCAGGTCTTGGTATTACTGTTGTCTGTACAAGCAATTCTACATTTTCTGTAGCAGCTTTGACAGCAGCTTTTACTGCAGCAACGTCTCCTGTAAGTGTTACAAAGCCTTTTCCACCAATTGCAAATCCTGTGCGAACTTCAATTAGGTCTACTTCGGCTGCTTTTGCAGCGACGTCAGCAGCAAATATTGCAGACGCAACTGAGTAGAATTCCATTACACCAACGGCTCCGTAATTTGTTATTTGCGTCGTTTGAGAAATTGCGGGGATAAGCTGGTTGTGGATGTTTGGAATTATTAATGTGTCTACTATTGTTTCTGCTCCGTATGTTTTTCCCTCTGCCATTGAAGATTTAACATCTGCGACGTCTCCACTTACAATGATCATGTATTTACCGGGGCAAATTGTGCATGCACGCAATAGTTCGACAGGAGCAACTTTGACCATATAGTCGCATGTTTCGATTCCTCTTGCGATGCTGTTAAGCTCAATCATTCCGATTGCTTTTCTCATAGGTTATCTCCCTCCCCCAGAACAGATAAGTATTCCGTCTGCTGTTACTTCTTTTACCACTCCGGCAAATCCTGTGTGTATGTTTGCTGATATGCCCTCTTGTGCCTCTGCTACAAGTTGTCCCTTCTGTACAGTGTCGCCTGCTTTGACTATTGCAGTTGCAGGTTTACCGATGTGCTGACGAAGTGGAACAAATACACTTTCAGGTGAAAGTGTGAGGCAGTCTTGAGCGTGGTTATGGTAGTATTCTGAGAGTCCGAGACGTGCAACAAGACGTTCTGTTGGGATTCTTCTTTCGTTGATTCCCTGTCTGGCTTCCGGTGTCATGAGACGTTCCTGTGACAGACCTCTTTCTCTTAGCTTTGTTTTAAAGTAAGCATTTACTTTGCGTGGCGAGAGTCCCATCGGACAGGCAAACATTTCACATGCTCCACAGTCACAACAGTTCTGTGCATCACCAAATGAACGGAGGAATTCCTGATCATCAGTGATTTGGTTTTCTCTCCACATGTTTCTCATTACAAGGTGTGGGCGCATTTGATGTCCAATCATGTAACGAGGGCAAAGGTCTGTGCACATGCGACACTGTATACATGAGCTTCTTGTCTGATGACGAATTGTCTCAATTGGAAGTGTTGCACGCTTTACAAGGTAGTGGTCTTTCGGAAGGACTATTACATTTCCTGTCGTCTTTGTAACTACTGCTTGTGATATTTTTTCTTTATCTGTTACTACTTTTCCCATCATTGGACCACCTTCAATTATGATGTAATCATCATAGAGAGGCCCTGCCTGTTCGATGCATTTCACAAGTGATGTTCCAATAGGAACGTTCAACATTATTGTGTTTTTTACATCACCAGTTACAGAGAGGAATTTTTCACATACAGGGGTACCATTGAGTGCATTATGTACGTTGAGCATTGTTCCTACGTTGTCAACAACACAGTTTACATCAAGTGGCAATCCTCTTTCTGGTACTGATCGTCCTGTTACAAACTGTACCATGGACTGTTCGTCACCAGCAGGATAGTATGTGGGCATTTCTGAAATTTCAATATTAGCTCCGGCTTTGTTAATGGCAGTCTTTAGTGCTGCTATTTCGGGTACATATTTACCTTTGAGTGCTATAACGAGTTTCGTTGCACCAAGGTGTGCACCTGTTTTTAAAACAGCATCGACTACTTCATCAGCAAAGTTACGACATATAAATTTGTCTGTCTCAATGAGCGGTTCACATTCTGCTGCGTTGATGATTAAATATTCCGCTTTAGAGTTCAATTTTACATGAGTAGGAAATCCGGCGCCTCCGGCTCCAACGATACCGGCTGCTTTTACTGTCTCAATGAAGTTCATATCCGTCAATCACACTTCCTTAAAGAACACTGGGTTCGATTTCACTGTCATCTACAATTGCAACGACCGAGGCATCAACAGGATTGTATCTGTCTCCACTAGCACTACGTGCAGAGCTTCCGCCTACATAGATGACTATTTCACCGTTTCCAGCGCCTATCATGTCTGCTGCGACAATTGGGACTCCTTCTTTTAATCCGCTAATGATATTAATCGGCTGTAATATGAGTAGTTTTATGCCACATAGACGCTGTTCTTTTCTTGTTGCCCATATATTACCAATTACTTTAGCTATTCTCATATTCCAACCTCCTTATATATTAGTTTTTAACAATGGAAATCCCATTATTAGCAGCGTATTCTTTAGCCAAATCAGTGAGGATCGTTTTCTCACCTACTACTATTTTCGTGATACCCTGTTTTCTGGCATCTGCGACATTACTCTCTGTTAAGACTCTTTTGGTTATAATCATTTCCTTCAAAGGAGCTGATTGAGTGCAAACAGAAGACTGAGTTGTGTCGGGGCAGCACGTTTTTGCACTACATTCTGAAGATGTTGACTTGTTGTTCTCCATTTCTTGGAGTTTCGCCATTACTCGGGCAAGTATTTCGTTTACCAATGCCTCGTAGTTCATCTTCTATCCCCCCTTAACTATAGTTTGCAGTTTATCGCAATTCCGGCCGGAGTGACGAGAAATGGATCTGCTGGTTTTACTGTTTTTATTCCTGTTACTTTTTCAAAGACTGTTTCTATTCCTGTAAAGCAACAGGTTCCTCCACAAAGATATATTGTGTCGACTTCTTCCGGCTTTATGTATTTATTGACGATTGTCGCCATTTTTTCTATTACCGGTCTGACGATAGGCATTATCTCTTTGTGTCTGGAATAGTCCATTTTTATCTCGTCCGCTTCCGGTACAGTTATATGGTAATTCCCTGCTAAAACAAGGCTTAGGTGGGTGCCCCCTGTAGGTTCATCATATATCTCGGTAACTTCACCGTCTTTTACAACAGCAAGCCCTGTAGTTCCTCCACCAATGTCAACGATTACGCCGTCCTTTATTTTGTATATCGCATTAGCTGCTGAGGGTTCATCTAGTATTGCTGTAACCTCAAAACCTGCACCTTCTGCAATGTACTGGTGAGTACGAGCGCTACTTTCAGTCCCTGCCGGCATTGCTATTGCACATTCAAGAAGTTCTACACCTATTCTCTTTTCAATTTTAGCCTTTAGTTCTTTGACTATTTCAAGAGCACCTGTGTAATCAATTACAACACCGTCTTTTAGTACTGAAGCTGCCTTTTTCTCACATGCAACAGGATTGTTGTCTTCGTCAACAACGACTAAAACTATGAAGGCTGTTCCTAAATCAAGTCCCGTTTTGTATATAGGTTTCTTAGGTTTAACTGTCTTTTTTTCGGTTTTTGATACCGCAGACATATACATATCAATTCTTTTTAAATCTAGCATTGGACACTCCCTGTTTCCCTTATTTTATTATTCTGCCTAGTGTGAAGCCCTCTACTCCAGATCCGTTAGCTTCATCAAAGTCTATGTGCATACGGAAGCTGAATTTGTCACTTACTCTAAGCAAAACGTCTTTTAAGATTACAGGACGGTCAGAAAATATTTCTACACTGACTATCTGTTTATCTTTTAATCCGTGGGATGCTGCATACTGGGCAGGGACGTGTACGTGTCTGCTTGCTATGATTACACCTTCTGGAATTGTTACTGTTCCACATGGACCTTCCAATGTGACAGAACCTGAGCCTGCAACGTCTCCTGAGTCTCTTACTGGTGCAGAAACTCCGAGTGCAAAGCAGTCACTCTTTGAGAGTTCTACCTGCGTGTTTTTACGTTCCGGTCCAAGGACAGCAACATTATTTATCATACTACCTTTAGGGCCAATCAATTTTACTCTTTCTTCACAGAGAAATTGACCCGGCTGCGATAGAGGACGCTTTTTGGTGAGGGTTGCACCGTTCCCAAAAAGGATTTCTATGTGTTCTTTTGAGAGGTGTACGTGCTTTGCTGACACTTCTACTTGAACAAGTCCTGCTTTATCTATCGCTTGAAGAACTGTTGAAACTATATCCTGCATTTTCAGTTCCCTCCGCACTAATTCTTATATTCTTCAGCCAAGTATTTGCACATCATTATATGAAGTGCACTTGATAGTCTGTTTAAAGTCTCGATTATATCTTTGCGTTCATAACAGTTACCAACTCTAAATGCCTGAGCTGCAGCAACTTCAACTTCACGTACTGCTGTACGGAGCTGATTTAAGAGTGCATATATTTTACCGAGAGAGTATTCAGGCAATAGCATTTGCTTTACAGAGAAGTATTTCATTGGATTGTGTGACCTGTCATGAATTTCTTCATGTGTCAATCCAATCATTCTCTCATTTTTCATTGGCTGATCCATAACGTCACAACGCATTATTTCACGCAATATGTAAAGTATGTCATTCAAATCATCCAAAAGTCTTTGGCTTCCGCCTGCTTCTTGAACAAAGACCTGATTGAGTACTACGAGTCCCTGCATTGAGTCCAGTTTTCCTCTGAACAAGATTCTGGGGCTGTCTTTACCTATCAGTTTGTTGCCATGAAGCTGTGTAAGATGTTCGGGTTTTTCTGAATAGTATGCTCCACTATCACAATCAACATATTTACCCTTTGGTGCATCAAGATGAATAGGTGCCGCAGGTACAGGTGTTACCACCTGCGGTACCTTTATTTCTTGAGTTGCAGCAGGCTGAACTGTGTTGATGTCCTCCGCCAGCACTTCTCCCCTCATCGCAGGATATCTGCGGTTCGGGTTATTGGGTAAGATTATCTTAATTTTGCGTTGGTTCAGGTATTCACGTGCAGCGGGGGAAATTATTTTCCCCTCGGGAACCTCATAGTATTCAGGTTGTCTGGCACGTAATTCGTCACGCAAGATTGCTTCTGTGATAACCTTCAATGAGGTTTACCCCCCTTCCCAAACTAGTTAGTTTTATTTACTTACTTTTCGAGTGATGGGAGGATGTATTCTACTTCTTCATGTGGACGTGGGATTACGTGTACAGAGATGAGTTCTCCAACTCTTTCTGCTGCTGCTGCGCCTGCATCTGTAGCTGCCTTTACTGCACCTACGTCGCCACGTACCATTGTTGTGACGAGTCCGCCACCAACGTGTACTTTACCGATTAGTGTTACGTTTGCTGCTTTTACCATAGCATCTGATGCTTCGATTGTTGCTACAAGTCCCTTTGTTTCGATCATTCCGAGTGCCTGCTGCTGATTAGCCATAATCGTTTATCTCCTTTAGTTTACGAGTAAGTTTAGTTTGTGTTTCTTACTTTTTTGCTGACTTGTCGAGTGAAGGAAGTATGTATTCTACTTCTTCGTGTGGACGTGGGATTACGTGTACAGAGATGAGTTCTCCAACTCTTTCTGCTGCTGCTGCGCCTGCATCTGTAGCTGCCTTTACTGCACCTACGTCGCCACGTACCATTGTTGTGACGAGTCCGCCACCAACGTGTACTTTACCGATTAGTGTTACGTTTGCTGCTTTTACCATAGCATCTGATGCTTCGATTGTTGCTACGAGTCCCTTTGTTTCGATCATTCCGAGTGCCTGCTGCTGATTAGCCATTTATAATTCCTCCTATTTGTTTTCTCTTTATTAATTATGCGTTAAGTTTTTCTATTATTTTCTTTACTATTTCATCTACATCAACGTTGCCACATGCTGTTGTTGCACATGAAGAACCTGCTACTGATGCAACTGAGCTACGGATATCTTCCATTTCCATCTTTCCGATAGCTACGCGGCGTCTGTCGATTAGGTTCATTGGTCCTACGTTGTCTGATGTTGCACTTCCACCTACAGCACCACAACCAAGTGTGAATGAAGGCATAAGTCCTGTTGTTGCTCCTACGCCACCAAGTGTTGCTGGTGTGTTAACAATAAGGCGTGATACAGGTACGCGTGATGCAAAGTAGTTTACCTGTTCGGGGTTGTTTGTGTGCATTGACATTGTGTGTCCAGCTCCCTCATAGAAGAGAACTTCGCAGCAGCAATCGCATGCTTTTTCTACTGTTTCTGCTGTGTAAAAGCCAAGGATAGGTCCGAGCTTTTCGTTTGAGTATGGGTGACCGCGGCCAACACCATCTTCTCTTGCTACAAGAACTCTGGCTGTTGCAGGAACGTTTGTGAGTCCAGCAAGTTCAACGATTGTTTTGACGCTTTTACCAACAATCTGTGGGTTCATTGTTCCGTTTGCACGGAGGATGAATCTACCAAGCTGTTCTCTTTCTGCATCTGAAAGGAAGTATGCACCCTGTGCTGTCATTTCTGCCTGTACTGCTGGTACCATGTCTGTTGTACAGATAATTGACTGTTCTGATGCACAGATTGTTCCATTGTCAAATGTTTTTGAGTCCATTATGCGTTTTACTGCAAGTTTGAGATCTGCTGATTTGTCGATGAATGCAGGTCCGTTTCCAGGGCCAACTCCAAGTGCAGGTGTTCCTGATGAGTATGCAGAGTGAACCATTGCTGATCCGCCTGTTGCAAGGATAAGAGCTGTATCAGGATGGCTCATGAGTGCGTTTGTTGCTTCACGTGTTGGAATTGTGATGCAGCTTACGAGATCAGGGTTGCCACCTACTTCTGAAATTGCCTGACGAATTACTTTTGTTGCTTCTAATATACAATTCAATCCTGATGGGTGTGGTGAGAAGATGATTGAGTTCCCAGCTTTGATTGATATAAGTGATTTGTAGAATGTTGTTGATGTTGGGTTTGTTGAAGGAACGATTCCTGCAATAACGCCAAGAGGAATTGCTATTGTTGTTACACCAAGCTTTTCATCTCTGTCGATGACACCAACTGTTTTCATATCTTTTATGTAGTCGTAGACTGATTTGCTTCCGAATACGTTTTTGATTGTTTTGTCTTCAGGAATACCAAATCCTGTCTCTTCCCATGCCATACGGCCAAGGCGTTCTGCGTTACGTACACCTGCGTCTGCAATTGATTTACAGAGTTTGTCTACGAATGCTTGATCCTTTGTGGCAAGTTCCTGCTGTGCTTTTTTTGAAATTCCAATCAGTTCACGTACTTCCTGAACTGACATTAAGTCTTTATCGCGTACACACACGAAGTACCCCTCCTATATTATCTATTCTTATCAGCTATCGCTGCTATTAGTGCGGCCTTTGTCGCTTTTCTGATTTCTTTGTTTGTCATTCCCTTGATGCCTTTTTCGATAGCAAGCTTACGGAGTGCTGTTACTGACATATTTTCAAGTTTCTGTAAATCAGCTTTTTTTACTTCAGCTTTTTTTACTTCAGCTTTTTTTACTTCAGCTTTTTTTACTTCAGCTTTTT
>JAVVWB010000007.1:103010-112185 GCA_036652335.1 Synergistaceae bacterium
TTACTTCAGCTTTGTTCCCCGTAGTCTTTGCTTCTAATTCTTTTATCTCTTCAAACTTTACGTCTGATGGAGATATTTTTTCTTCAGGAGAATCTTTTATTGCTTTGTCTCCCTCAAGCATCCAGTCAACTGATTCATGCGGGCGAGGTATGACATGAACTGCCAGTACTCTACCTACTCTTTCAGCTGCAGCCGCAGATGAATCTGTTGCTGCTTTAACTGCACCGACATCACCTGTGAATGTTACTGTTACTATTGCACTTGTAACTAAGGTGACACCGTGAAGGTGTACGTTCGCCGCTTTCAGAGCAACGTCTAGTGCCTCTACTGCTGCGAGATAGCCATATACTTCAACCATGCCTAATGCATTCATGTATATTCTCCTTCAGCAGGACTATAGTCAAAATGACTTAGTCTAGTGGATTGTCTGCTACGTATTCTACTGCTGCTGCAAATGCTTCGCAGGCTGATTTACATGCTGACTGTGTTCCTGTTAAAAGGGCTCCACCAAAGTTAGTTTCCGATGGCGGTGCATAGAGTACGCACATTTTGACATCGGCTGCTTTTAGAGCTGCATCTATTCCGTATACAGCTTCTAGAGGAGGTGCGATAAGGTATGCAAGTGCTTCACCTTCAGGGATACCAGCTCCTTCTGAGAGGTATGAACCTGTACGTGAGATACAGTGTGCATAGTATGCAATTGTGTCATCTTCGTTAGCTGAAACAAAGTGAGCAACATTTTCAATCATGTCTACACATGCTGCTAGTCCTGCTTTGGCTTCGGCTGGGTTAGGTCCTGCAAGAATTCCGATGATTTCACCGGCAAGTTTCTGAGTTGCATTTCCTGCACCGGCATAGAAGCTTTTTGCGTATACGACTTTTACGTCAGCTTTTTTTGTTGCTTCATCAAGAGCTGTGTAAGTAACATCGTCGCAGTCAGATGTAACTAAAGCAAGTGATTTCTGTCCTGGTTTAAGACCGAGTTCTTTTGCCAATCCGGGATCTACGTTAGGGATGATCTTTGTGGCAAGCACATTAGCCTTTAAAGGATCTCTTTTCATTTACTGTTCCTCCTATAACCTATAGTTTAAGGTCTGTTCCACTAGCTTTTTTGTCGAGCATTATTTTAAGAATTTCAGCAATATGTGCTCCAGCTTCAACCGGTGGGGTACCATCTTTGTGGATGTTTGATACAACAGTACGTCTTGCTTCAGGCATACCTACTGTTCCTTTGTATACCATGTATGCTGACATTGATTCAGCTGTAAGAAGTCCCGGACGTTCTCCGATAAGTACACATGTTACTGTTGCACCTGTGATTTCTGAGACTTGGTCCATTGCTGCTACACGACCATATTCAAGGAAGAATGGCGTGCCTGTTTCAATGCCATAGCTTTTGAGTCCCTGTATGATTGCAGGAAGTACGTCTCCAACGTTAGCTGCAATAGCAGCTGAGCTGAGTCCGTCTGCTACAAAAATCTGTACAGTTGGATTCGTTTTGCATTTTTCTTTTATTGTCTTTACTGCTTCATCATTCAAGATTCTGCCAAGGTCAGGTCTTGTAAGGAATACGTCTTTGTTTTCACACATTGACTGTACTGTGAAGAAGCCCATTTTATCAATGAAGTCTCTGTCTATTCCTGAGAAGACTGCATCCTGTGCTGCTGAGTGAGCGGCTCTAAATTGGAGCGTTGGGAGTGTTTTGTAACGAGCTCCTGCCTTACCAATTCCAAGACGCGAAGGTGAATGTAATTTTAATTCAAGGAAATCTTCCTTGTTTACAGGGTTATCTACAAGGTATTGTGACTTAATGTCAACTTCTGTTACGTCTGGAATAAATCCATCATCAACAGATGTTTTGCTTGATACCTGTGAGACTGCCTGTGCTACAGCTGCAGGAGCTGCATCTTTTGAAACGTTCATTTCGCTTAGAACTTGTTCAATTATTGCTCTGAGATCATTCTGTTCAACCATCGTTCAGCCCCTCCTTACTTGCTCATAAATACTGAAGCGTCACCGGCTAGCGGTGTAAGCTTTCCGTTTTCGGAGAAGCCCATCTTCTCAAGCCACATGTCGAATTCTTTTATCGGACGAAGACCGAAGATTTCACGAAGTGCCGGTGTGTCGTGGTAGCTTGCACACTGGTACATAAGCATGCAGTCGTCACCCTGAGGAATACCCATGATGTAGTTACATCCTGCTGCGACAAGAAGTGTTGCGAGGTTTTCTATATCATTCTGGTCTGTTTTCATGTGGTTTGTATAACATGCGTCACATCCCATTGAGATTCCTGTAAGTTTACCCATGAAGTGGTCTTCGAGGCCTGCACGTGTAACCTGCTTTGCATCGTAGAGGTATTCAGGTCCGATAAATCCTACAACTGTGTTTACTATGTATGGGTTAAACTTCTTAGCGAGACCGTAGCAACGTGCTTCCATTGTAAGCTGGTCCCAACCGTTGTGTGATTCTGATGAAAGTTCTGAACCCTGGCCTGTTTCAAAGTACATTACGTTAGGACCTGTGCATGTACCCTTGTGAAGGACCATGTCTCTTCCTTCTTCGAGCATCTGAGCTGTAAGTCCAAATGCTTCGTTACCTTTCTGTGAACCAGCTATTGACTGGAACATAAGGTCGATAGGAGCATCAAATTTGTTGGCTGCTTCTGTCTGTGTGGTGACGTGAGCAAGAACACAAATCTGAATAGGAATTTCCCATTTGTTCTTAAATTCATCGAACATTTTGAGGATACGTGCTACGCTTTCTACTGAGTCGTCAACTGGGTTGAGTCCGAGAACAGCGTCTCCGATACCATAGCTAAGTCCTTCCATTGCTGATGCAAGAATTCCCTTAGGGTCATCTGTCGTGTGGTTAGGCTGTAGACGGCATGAGAATGTACCGGGGAGACCTATTGTTGTGTTACAGTGAGCTGTAACAGGTAGTTTCTTTGCGGCATAAACAAGGTCAAGGTTACCCATGAGTTTACATACAGCTGAGATCATTTCTGCTGTAAGTCCTCTTGAAATATGTCTGAGTTTACGCTCATCTCTTTCGCTTAAGAGGAATTCTCTGAATTCTCCTACAGTCATGTTTTTAATCTGTGAGTAGATTGTTTCATTGACTGCATCTTGAATGATACGTGTTACTTCGTCCTGTTCGTAAGGTACGGCAGGTGTGTTACGAAGTTCTTCAAGTGTTACTTCTGAAAGAACAACCTTTGCGGCAACTCTTTCTTCAGCGGATTCGGCTCCGATTCCTGCGAGCGTGTCTCCTGATTTTTCTTCGTTGGCTTTAGCCATAACTTCACGAAGAGACTTAAATTCGTAGTTATGACCAAACAACTTTGTCTTAAGTTTCATGCTGACCTCTCACCTCTCTGTTTTTTTTCAATAACTTTTAATTATTTAAAATTAAGAATCACTGATATTAAGAGTTAAATATCAATGTCTTAATTACAACGGGCAACACGTGCCCACCACACACCGGTTCACCGATATCAATGTAATCTCCGCTTAGTGTCTTAATTCCGTCGATACAAATGACATCTTTTTTGTTCTGCAACTTTATCTTTAAGGAGTGTCCCAATGCCTTTCCTATGTCGTTTTCAACAACGACTATGAGAGGATGGGGTCCTGCGATAACATCTTTTGCCGCTTCAATTATTGCGTCTGATAAATTCTGGATATCATCAAAAGTTTTCTTGTCCCATGCACCAAAGGATATTGCAAGTAAATCTACACTTCCATCTGATGTGTATAGAGGGATTTGAGCTTTTATTGATGTGATAAATGAATCAATTGTTGCTTCGTCTGCTTTTTTTACATTCAATATAGGAATGTTCTTTATTGGAAGTCTGCCTTCTGTAAAGGAGATTGTACTTCCACTAATTTCAGTAGTATGAATTCCTGCTCCTACAACTGTTGCCCTTATGGTTTCTGCAGGCTGTAAAACTTTGACCTCTTTGAAGTATTTATTTTCCCTGATTGCGTCTCCAAGTATTATCCCGATGTCACCAAAACGGAAAGGATCAGAGTCAGGTGTTTGTGGATTGTATATACAATCCGCTACGCCTCCTGAGAATGTAAGTGCTGCAATTCTTGGCATTTCAGGTAAGGTTTCTCCGTCATTTGTGTACATACCATCCGATAGTGATGTCTTATTTTTTATAAATATTGATTCAGCAAGCACATCTGCCATTACATCCGCAACTCTTCTTAATTGCCCCCTGTCAGCTTGGGCTCCAACTTCTATCAAGATGCCTCTCTCTGCTGCCATTTCTTTTATTTTATGGAAAATGTAAGTGACTTTTCCATTCTCTATTTTTATAAGTCTGCCACCGATATCTAAGCAACAAACTCCAACTAGACTTCCTTTGTTGTAAGCCGCAATGTTTGTAGTTCCTCCACCTATGTCGAGGTTTACCATTGTGTTGCGGGCCTCTTCTGACATTTTGTCTGTACCAGCGCCTCTTGCAGAAAGGACAGATTCCAAATCTGGTCCAGCTGTTGCAACAACAAAGTCCCCTGCAGCTTCAGATAGAGCGCTCAAAACTTGGTTTGCATTGTGCTTTCTTGCAGTTTCACCTGTAATAATAACAGCACCACTCTGTACTTTATCGGGAGTCATTCCAGCTTTGGCATATTCATCTCTAACTATTTTCTTTACAGCTTCGGCATCTATTTCATCCGCTGAAAGTAACGGAGTAAAGTATATATCGCTTCTGTAAATAACTTCTTTGTCGACAATATCTATTCTGGGGGCAACATAGTCACTTGCTTGGTTTTCCACAACTAGACGGCTAAAAATAAGCTGTGTAGTTGATGTGCCTATGTCTATACCTACACTTGTTATAACTTCATTCATAACCATTACTCGACCTCGGCTTTCCGGGTTTTTTGTATTCCCTCTATGAACGCATCTATCCCCTCACCTGTGTATGCACTTACAAGATAAACTTCTTGGGCTCCTGCTAGGATTAACGCATCTTTTGATTCATCTAGCTCTTTAACAGACGCATCTTCTATTTTCGTAACAACACCTATTACAGGCTTTCTTAAAAATAGAGATGAATAAGACGGAGGAAATAACGATGTTTCTTCTTTTGCATCTTTTACCAATACAATTACGTCTGCATCTGCAGAAGTTACCGTTAGCGCACCTCTTAGAGTTACTCTTTCTAAGTATTCACCGGGAGTATCAAAGATATAATTATCTATTACGTTTAAAGCTTGAGTTTTACTGTACTCTAATTTCCTATCTGTGATTCTTTGTATTAAGGTGGTTTTTCCTGCTGTCGATCTCCCAATCAAAATTATCTTTTTTTTCGTTTTCGACATCATTCAATCTCCGCTCAAAATATTCTTATGTTCTTGATATTGTGGTAGGAGTAAATCCCATCTCCTTACAGAGTGTATCCATAACATCAATTATTGAGGCTTCTACAGAAGCTACGTCCCCTGTGATGAGAAGTGATCCGCTAAATCTATCAACAAAACCTATTGAGATATCAGCAGCTTTTGATGCAATATCAGCCGCTATCATAGCGCCTTCACCAGGGGTAATAGTGAAAATTCCAATAGCTCCTCTTGCCTCAACCAAGCCAAGTTTTGCATATAAAGAGGTTGTGGGACTAGCTATAATATGAGCTAATGTGACCTGTTTACCCGGTACAAATTCTTGAACTATTCTTTGCTTTTCATCTATTTGAATCACCCACATCTCACCTCAACTTTCTGCTTTTTGTACTTTATTTAATAACGTCCATTGTATGCTGAAAGATAGACAGAAATGATGTCATCCTTAGTACATTCAACAGGATTTGTCTTTATTGTTGCATCATTTAATGCGGTTTCAGCCATCTCTTCAACTATTTCCATAAAATCTGTTTTACTCACCCCAGCTGCTTTAATTGAGTTAGGAATATTCAATCTATCTATGAGTGTACGAAGTGCTCTTATAAGACTCAAAGCACCTTGTCTTACACCACTATTATCGAGATTTAGGAATCTTGCAATTTCAGCATATCTTTGAGCTACAGGTGTAAGCTTTTCAGAACATCCAGCATTGAAGTCCATTACATAGGGCAATAATATTGCATTACACTTACCATGGGGAAGATGTAATTTGGCTCCTAGTGCATGAGACATAGCGTGTAACAAACCAAGTCCTGCGTTGCTAAAAGCAACTCCAGCCATCGTAGCTGCGTTGTGAACAGCTTGCCTTGCTTTTAAATTTGTGGGTGTCTCATATGCCTCAAGCAAGTTTTCAAAGATAAGTCTTGCTGATTTTTCTGCGAAGGCATCGGAGAAATCACTGCGATTATTAGAAACCAACGCTTCCAGAGCATGAGTAAGAGCATCAATCCCTGTATCAGCAGTAATTGTCGGCGGAGCTGATACTACTAAATCGGCGTCAAGGATTGCCGCTGTCGCAAGAAGTCTATCATCAACGATTGGATATTTCGTTTGTGTTTCATTGTTGGTTATTACAGAGTAATTACTAACTTCAGAACCAGTACCACTTGTCGTCGGTATAATTACAAACTTCATCGGAGTTGGGTCTATAGAGGTCTCATAGAAATACTTTATTGCCTTTGCTGCATCTATTGCAGAACCGCCACCCATAGCAACGATTGAATTCAAACCAGAATCTTTCATACATTTAAGCCCTGCCATGACAGTTTCAATATCAGGATCAGGATGAACATCAGAAAAAATCACAAAATCTACTTTTGTTTCGTAAAGGTAGTTAGTAATGTACTTTACCTTTCCACTTTCGTGCATAAATTTATCTGTTACTATAAGGACCTTGTCACACCCCTCCAAGACAGGAGCAACAGAGCACTCACCCAAATAAATTTTAGGTCCCACATTAAAAATTTGCATGATAAAAACACCCCCAACATCTATTGATAGTGTTCACAAGAACACACATAAAAATATTATCAATATATAAAAACATCTGCAGACAAAAATCTCTTTTATCCGCAAATTATAAATAATTGACAGTCTATAAAATTATAGCTTTTGCACTGACATTGTCAAGAAAAACACACACTTTTAAGAGTGTTTTTGTCGAGTCCTTGTGAATTAGAAATTAGCCTAATTTACTTTGTTTTCACAGAAATTTTTTACAATTTTATATTTTTTCTATCGTTTTTTTAGAAATAACTTATTTTATAAAAGAACCTTAAGTAATTCAAATACCATCTATTTGAATTTCACAAATAAAGTTGTTTTATTTTTAGATAATTTTATCTTGTTTATAAACAATTGTATTTTTATATTGTATTTTTGAACTATCTTTTGTTTTGTTCTCTAAATTATTATATTCAAAGTCAACAAACAAAATAACAAATTTATTATATTTCCAACTCGTATTTTTACTTACCCAAAATTATAAATTTCGGCATTTTTTAGCAAAAACAATGCAAAAAACACTCTGGTAGCAAGTTACAAGATAACATTAAATATTTTTAATTTGCAATGTATAAATCACTCGCCATTACATGCAATTAAGATACTTCTAGCAAAAAATGTGCTTTTTCGCTGAGACTCTAAATGTTTTCAGGTAAATATTTAATATATATATAGATTGAATTTTTACTGATACCCGGTAAAAAAACCTTGTCTCCCTTCTTCGCAAAGGTTATATTTATTACAGGAAGTAACTTGGGAAATATAAGAGGAGGGATACGATGAAAGAGTTTGCAATCTACGATTCACTCATAGGTTTTATAAAAATTGAATATATAGATGACGTCGTTTATTACCTTAAAAAGTTGAATTTTCATCCTAAAGATTTTGGAAAGAAAAATTTATTTACCAACTTTGTTTTTAAAGAGATCTCAGAATATCTCTCGGGAAATAGGAGAAGTTTTTCATTTAAGTATAGATTAATAGGAACATCTTTTCAGTTAAAAGTATGGCGAGAATTAGTAAAAATACCTTATGGAGAAACAAGAAATTATAAAGAAATAGCAACTTCTTTGGGAAACGAAAACGCATGCAGAGCCGTAGGGAATGCTAACAACAAGAACCCGCTAACACTCGTTGTACCATGCCACAGAGTTATAGGCAAGAACGGTGCTTTAGTAGGTTATGCTGGAGGTGTCGAGGTTAAAAATTTTTTACTACAACTCGAAAAACAGAACATGATGACTAAAAAAGATAATTTTTCAAAAAATAAACTTTTCGAAGAAACAATACGAACTAAACTATTAAATTATTCAGAACCAAAATACAGAGATTTCATATCCTCACTTATACCCGGTTGCAACAATATTATAGGAGTAAGGATGCCAAAAATCAGAGAAATTGCAAAGGAGATACTTAAGGAAACACCATTAGAATATTTAAAAGAAACTAAGAGTGTCTATTTCGAAGAGACAATGCTTAAAGCCTTGATTTTAGGTAAGTTAAAATTTGATATTCAATTTACATTAGAACAATGCAGGCTGCTTATTCCCGAGATTACAAATTGGTCTTTATGTGACACATTTTGTAATGAATTGAAAATTGTAAGAAAACACAGAGAAGAATCTTTAGAATTTTTTGAAAAATATCTATCTTCAGATAACCCCAATGAATTGCGGATTTTTATTGTAATACTTTTATTTCACTTTGTAGACAAAGAACACTTGAGCTATTTATTTAAAAATTTTAATTCTGTAAAGAAAGATGATTATTATGTAGCTATGGCTGTAGCTTGGGCTATTTCTATTTGTTTTATAAAATACCCCAAAGAAACAATGATTTATCTTAATGATAACAATCTCGATGACAATACATATAACAAAGCACTACAAAAAATATGTGAATCACATAGGGTAGATAATGAGACAAAGGCAATTATAAGAAGTATGAAAAGGAAAAATTTTAATAAAGTTTAGTCGTAATCTTGTATTATTTATAAGCTTAAAATACCTTTCAAAGTAACACTTTTGCTATGAGAGGACAGAAAAAAGACGGGGTAAGGCAAGAGCAAGGTCAAAAAACAAGATCAAAGCCACTGGACACCGCATAGATTCATTGCGGTGTGACGAACCTTAGAATCAAAAGATAAAACAAGGTGTGCTAAGACAATTAAAACACGACCCTCTATAACTTAAATCGAAGAGAAGAAGTGCTTATTACGAAACAACCCTCGGTTTTGAGAAACAAATACGGAACTCAAATCA
>JAVVWB010000008.1:0-86098 GCA_036652335.1 Synergistaceae bacterium
TGAACTTAAGAAGATCCTGTTTGATATCGAGGATTGCTTTCCATGATTTTGCGCTATCATCAAGTACAGCACCATTTTCAAAAGAATTCTTCTGCCAGTAGTAGATACCCTTGAGTTCTACTGCAGGTGTGAATTTGAAGCCTGCGTTAACTGCATATGTGTAAAGGTGTGGTTTTGCTGCGCCTGCTGTTTCGAGGTCGCCTTTCTGCCAGTAACCCATAAGTCCACCAAAGAACTTTTCGTTTGGTGTCCAGTTGAGGTTAAGAGCATAGAGCATCTGTTCGTATGATGCATTCATGAATGTATTTCTGTTTTCACCAGAAGCATTACGACCGATGATTGCTGTACCTGTGAGGTTACCGAATGACTTCTTGAATTCGAAACCATCTACACGCCAGTCACCGAATGTTGCGTCTTCGTCTGTGTAAAGGCCATTGTCGCCTTCCCAGTCAAATCCAAAACGTCCAACGCGGAACTTAATGTCGTAAGGAAGTTTTGTCTGGACCCAAGCTCTCTGGGTTGACATTTCGTTTGTGTCGCCCATACCTTTTTTCGTTGAACTCTTTGCCCATGCACCGTAACGGAATTCTGAGTTAAAGCTTGTGTTTTCATCAATCTGCTTTGAGAAGTACAAACGGAACTTTTCTTTTGTGAATTCGTTCTTTGCTGCTGTACTTGTCCAGTTTGAATCATCCTTATCTGAATCTGCAAACTTTGCGTCGAATACCAAGATTCCGCGGAGTTTCCATCCACCGAGTCTGTCTTCGAGGACTGCTACTCTTTTGTCGATCTTGTTTACTTTTACGCCAAGTGCGTCGAGTTCGTCTTTGAATTCCATGACGAGCTTCTTAAGCATTTCGAGATCCTGCTTTGAAGCCTTTTCAGCGTCTACCTTTGCGAGTGCGCGGGCTACTACTGATGCCATTTCATAACGTGTTGCTGGCTGTGCACCTTTGAATGCACCATCAGGGTAACCTGATACTACACCACGTGCTGCGAGCTGTGCTACTGCGTCATATGACCAGTGTCCTGCAGGTACATCCATGAATGGGTTTGCTGCGAATGCTGGTGCTGCAAATGCTACGATTGCTACTACTGCTAATACTGCTAAAAACTTTTTCATAATATGTACAACCCCCTTGGTTGTTTGTTAGAATTTTTTTATTTCGCAGATTTCTGCTACAAGGGGTCTATACAAAACTAACTCAAGTCTCCAAAGTTACCTTGCTCTCAGTTTTGTTTAACCAAACTTGCGCATCCCTCTGCCTCGTAATTCCGCTCTCCTTTATTGGCTGGGGGTCGTCTTCACTTCCTTTCTTGCCGTCCAGGGTCCTCGCAGAAATCCAAGCTATCTGGGGTTTAAATTGTCAAGGTACATAAACCCACTACTTGTCATCTTTATGACGATTGCATTATACTCATATTGTTTTCTAAAATATATAGGTCTTTAGTCCTATTTTTTAACTTTGCCCTTGCTATTACTTAATAGAGAATTTTTTAACTTAATTTTATTTAAGCTTTTTACCCTTTTATTCTACCATTTACACAGTATATATATATAGCACTATAAAAAAGGAGTAAGCATTTATATGGTTGTTTTGCATTTAACTCAGGCAGTAGTTAACAAAATTTCATCCAAGGAAAAACGTTACGATATTCGTGATTCAAAAGTCAGAGGGCTCTTTTTGAGAGTAGAAGTTTCTGGAAAAAGGACATGGTATTTAAATTACAAGTCTCCTCCTCCTATTTCAATATTTAAGAATAAAAAATTAGCCCCCGGAGAAGTTTCTCTTTCCGGTGCAAGAGAGTTGGCAAAAAGATTTATCTCATATCTTTACGTTGAAGGCGTTGATCCAGCTTTATCAAATGATGTCAAAGTAGAGGTTGAAGAGAGTATTTCATTTCGTGAACTTTTAGAACTCTACAAACCTTTTGTCCTTTCTCATAAAAAGAGTGGTGATGTCACTATTCGGATGTTAAAACTTTTTGATGAATTGATGGATATACCTATTATATTACTAACATCGACTGTTATAGAAAATTGGCAGACTTCTAATATTGGGATATTAAAAGGAGCAACTATTAATAGGCGTGTAGCAGCATTACAAGGTATGTTGAAGTGGGCAATAGAAAGAGGAATAATCTCTTCTATGCCCTTTAAGGTGAATAAAATTTCAGAAAAAGACTCTAAGGATGTTATACGTTATCTATCGGAAGAAGAAAGAGTTCGATTATTTAAAACTCTTGATAAGAGAGAAAAGAAATATGGCAAGGACTTTTTAAAAACTGCGGTTATTGTTAGTTTGAATACAGGGATTAGAAAGGGGACGTTACTTTCTTTGGTATGGGAAGATATTGACTTAGATAACAAAAGAATATCTTTGCGTGCCTCAATTATGAAAGGGGGTAAAAATGTTATTCTTCCTTTAAATCAAGATGCTTTTGTGGCATTGAGTGATTGGCAAAAGATTACAAATTGCAGTAGTGGATATATTTTTCCTGGTGACGGAACTAGGCTTAGCGATACAAAAAATTTATTCAATAAAGTAATTAAGGAAGCAAATATTGAGAATTTTACATGGCATTGTATGAGGCATGATTTTGCGAGCCAGCTTGCTATTAAAGGAGTTTCGCTACATATTATCCAGAAGTTAATGTGCCATTCTTCTTCTGAGATGACACAACGCTATGCTCACTTATCCATGGAAGCATTGGAGAATGCTTTAGAAATATTAGAACAAAATTAAATTTCTATTCTATTTTTATACAAATACTATACAAAAGAATAAATTCTATTAAAAAATCTATTAGAAACTGTACTTATTATGCATTCAAAGGTGCACAGCCAGCAACACGTTATGAAATGGCATCAGTAGTAGCCCGCGCACTCGCAAAGGTAGACGCTGAAAAGGCTTCAAAGCAGGATCTCGAAATGCTTAAGAAGCTCGTCATGGAATTCAAAGACGAACTCGACGCACTTGGCGTAAAAGTAAACAAGATCGACAAAAGAGTAGCAGTCCTCGAAGACAGACTCGGTGGATGGAAACTCCGCGGAATCTTGGTATTTGACGCAAAGTTTGCTAACGGTGATGCAGGAGATAAAACACAGTGGTCAGCTGGAGCAACAGATAAGGAATTCACAAAAGAAAAGTTCCGTTTGTTCCTTTCAAAGCAGATTGATGAAAACACATCATTCCAGTCAGAATACCGTGTAGGCGCATGGGCATCAGGCCAAAAGGCAGAGGGCAGTATTGATTACAAACACAAGGGCCGTGGCGAAAGCACACACCAGTCATGGAACAAGTTCTTTGTAACAACAAAGCTTCCCTATGACGTTAAGTTCCGCGTTGGCCGTTTTGCATTTGACTGGGAAGGCGACAATGGTCTTTACAATGACGAAGATGCAACATTCGGTGACTGGCGTGTAGATGGTTTCGAATTCAAGAAGTCATTCGGTAACCTCACAGGTACAGCAATCATCGGTCGTAATGCTTCTGGTGAAAACAGAAATACATTCATGAATGCATCATACGAACAGATGCTCTATGCTCTTAACCTCAACTGGACACCAAACGAAAAGTTCTTTGGTGGACTTATGGGTTACTGGCAGGTTGGAGATGGTACACTTGATAGCAAACACATTTACACATATGCAGTAAATGCAGGTTTCAAGTTCACACCTGCAGTAGAACTCAAAGGTATCTACTACAACCAGAAGTTTGATGGTAAAGCAGCTACACGTGACGACAGCGCAAAATCATGGAAAGCAATCCTCGATATCAAACAGGATCTTCTTAAGTTCACATCACTCTGGATTGAATACTCACAGGAAGACAATAACTTCGGTGGTAACAACGACCAGAACTGGGTTGCACGTTACAGCTTCGGTACATATTCAGAAACAGGCGTACTTAATGTAAGACCACACAACAACCAGACATCAAAATACTGGTTCATCAAAGCAGAGCAGAAATGGAACAAGAAATGGGGTTCATTTGTACGTTTCGTAAAGGCTGATTTTGATACAGCCAACGTCGACGATGCAACAGAATGGGGCGTAGGTGTAAAGTATCAGTACACACCAGCAATCGCATTCATGCTCGCATACGATGCAGTTGACTACGGTACAGGTACAAGCAACAAGATGTCAGGAGACGATAACGTTATCCTCTTCCGTACAACAGTTAAATTCTAATTTAACTTAATTAACAACAAAAACAGAGCCCTTTTTGGGCTCTGTTTTTTCTATGTATTTTGCATGAGTCTTCTTAACCTAATTTTTTAGACACACAGTTATAAGTATTTTGTATGTGCAACTGTAATACACCTGTCTAGCAATTGTTTAACACATTTTTTAGTACAAACATCTAAACTTTGGATATTTTTCTCGCAGTGAGAATTAACTATAAACAAGAAAATGAGAGGAGTTTTATAATGAAGAAAATTGTATCTGTAATGGCACTTCTTTTGATTGCAATATTTTGTTTCTCCACTTTAGGAAGTGCAGACTCTTTTGACACAGTATTGCAACGTTGGACAAAAAGTAAAAAATTCATTGACCAAGAAGATAAACTCTCGTCAGTAGAGACCTTTGCTACATATTACTCTGCCGAGTTTATTGAAGCATATATTCAAAAAGAAGCAAAAAAAGCTATGTGGACACAGCAAGAAACTGAAGATTATAAGTATAATTTTTTAAAAGCTCTAAGACTCAATGAAATGATTCCTATTCACATTAAATTTATAAATAATGCTCCTACAATGTACTTAGGCCCATTTGATATATTTGTTAAATTAAAAATAGGAAACAAAACTTATAAGCCTGTAGATTACGATAAAAGATTTAACTTTAAATTCCAAGGTGAAAAAGAAGGTCTAGTTTACTTCCCCCGTTATGATGCAAAAACAGGGAAAGATCTCTTAAAGGGAGTAAAAAATGTAACTTTGGAATTACCTTCAAGTATAACTCCAATCTCTAATGGTAAAGAGATTAAGTTCATGTGGGATGTATATAATGATAACCCATCTAAACTTTATCAGGGTAAGTCTGCAAACAAATTTGAGACAGATAGACTTTTAATAAGACTTGATAAGCTTAAGAAAGATAAGGCAGGACTTGAATCACAATTAAACACTGTAAACCAGGAAATTGACGTAATACAGAAGAGACTTGATGAACTTCAGAAATAGTAAATTTATATAAAACAGGGCTCCTTGAGATGTATAAAAGCGTACATCAAAAGGAGTCCTGTTTTTTTGTGTTTTATTTTGTCTTTATGAGTTTGACTTTATTTATTAGCTATTAACAATAACATAAAAATACAACTTAAAAAGCACTTCGGTATACCAAGAAAAGGTTTATGTCTTTATGTTTTATCTTCTCTTCTTAATCTTCTACCCTTAATCTTTTGTCCTTAATAGTCTCACCGCACCATGATGCGGTGTCAAGTGGCTTTGATTTTATCTTTAAGCTTTTACTTTTCTCTATTAGCCGTCAAAAGCAACATAGAGAAATCTCTTAAAAAGTACTGATAAAAAACTAAAAAAATCACACGAAATCATAGATTTTACTTCTCTACTTACAAGGTATAACGAACGAAAAAGATTAGAGACGTTTCTTTTACCACCCTCTAAATATGCAAAAAGAATAGTAATATAGAGAAACCAGCTAATTTTAAATAATAGGAATATTGAAATTATTCAAAATAATAAAAGGCAATTAACGTAAAATACATAGGTTAAATGCCTCTTAAAAATCTATTTTTTTGCTTAAAATACAAAAAAATTACTTTAAAAATAATGTCCTAATTTCACGTATAGAAGAAACTCTAACAACCTCTATAGGAAATTCATCTTTAGGAGTTCTTTTACTTATAACAGCAACTTTAAATCCCAGTCTAGCTGCTTCTTTTATTCTCATTAGAGTCCTCGTTGCAGGACGTACTTCTCCTGCAAGCCCTACTTCACCTATAAAGCAAATGTCTGCTGGTATAGGGACGTCTAGTATCGCAGAAGCAAGTGATGTGCAGATAGCAAGGTCAGCAGATGGATCTCTTAAGATTAGTCCTCCTGCTACATTCAAGTATATATCACTTGAGCGAGAGACTACTCCACTTCTTCTTTCTAATACAGCAAGTAAGAGTTGTAATCTATTTATTTCTATTCCCCTTGCTGTTCTTTTAGGATAAGGAAAGGGAGAGGGGCAAGACAAAGCTTGTATTTCTGAAGCAAGTGCTCTTGTACCTTCAAGTACCATTGATATGGATACCCCTGAGCTTCCGAGTTCTGAGCCATTCCAGTATAGTTTACTTGGGTCACTAACTGCATTTAACCCTTTGTCTGACATTTCAAATATACCAAGTTCTTCTGTACTTCCATATCTATTTTTTTCTGCTCTTAGCATTCTATTTGGCGAGTTCTGTTCTCCGGAAAAAAGCAATACGACATCAACCATGTGCTCTAGTAGTTTTGGCCCAGCAATTTGTCCTTGTTTAGTTATATGTCCTACAAGTACAGTAGGTATCTGGCACCTTTTGGCAACTTCTACAGCCATAGAGGCGACTCCTTTTACTTGGTTTGGTGATCCAGCCCATCCGCTTTCTTCATCTATCCTAAAGGCTTGTACACTATCTACAACCATAAACTCATATTCTTCCGCTGCTTGAAGCGATGAAGACAGGTCATTTTCGCAGAGTAAGTCTAGCCCCTCTACCATAAGTCCAAGTCTTCTTCCTCTTATGGCAAGTTGACCAGAAGATTCTTCACCTGATATATACAAAACTTTCTTACCGCTTTGAGCCATTTTTGCACATACTTGTAAGAGAAGCGTTGATTTACCTACTCCAGGTTCTCCCCCAAGAAGTGTTACTCCACCGGCAACCCAGCCACCACCTAGGACTCTATCTAGTTCTTCTATCCCAGACGGCATTCTTTTCGGCTCTTCTACGTCCATTCCTCTTAGTGGATACGCTGTTTTTGTTATAATTGCTAGCCCCTTTTTCGTTGTAGCAATGGGTCTTTCTTCTTCCATACTTCCCCACACACCACAACTAGGGCATTTACCAACCATTGTAAGGCTGATAAATCCGCATTCATTGCATTTGTATCTGTTGATTTCTTTTTTCGCCATTTTTATCCCCAAGGCCAAACTACACGTCGATTTTCTTCTCCATGTAGTGCCATTTTAATTTCATTAAATGTTGGTGCTTCAAGCATCATCTTTGTGCAATTTAATCTAGATATTCTGTTTAACTCATGAGAGTCTGATGACCTTATAAAGGTTCTGTTTGGATAGTTAATTCTCCATATGTCTGCTTCATTTGAGTTTACCCTCGAGGATAGCTCAAAAGCATCAGCTTTGTAGTCCTGGGGGATTGGACCCAGTGATACAGGATAGGAGAATGAGGGTCTATCTACATGGGCAAGAATAGCAATTCCGTCAAGGTCATGCACCTTGTCTATTATTTGGTCTATTTCGTACCCTACCCCTTGTATTAGAAATTTTTCTTCTTCTTTTTCTATTTCGTTTTCTTTGTTAATTACAAGTTGGTAACCGAATTTTTCTGAGTCATTTTTTATGTTTTGCATTTTATCCCAGTACCAATTTTTACATTCAAGGGTTTTGTCGTATGTAGGAAATATTGTTAATAAGTGAATGTCTTCGGCACTTTGTATTTCTATACAAGAAAGTACTTTTATTTTATTTTGAGCACACTCACATAGAGCAGGATAGTTTTCACAGGTATTGTGGTCAGATATACCTATTATGTCTATTTTTTGCTCTATTGCTTTTTGTACTATTTCTGGTGCTCCCATTTCCAATTCTCCACATGGAGAGAGTACCGTATGTATGTGCAAGTCTACCCAAAACGGTTTTAACATTTATTTTTTATATCCAAATTCATACATTCTATTACATGCTTCATATAAAGAGTAAGGAAGAGATATTATAGAGATGTTTTCTTCTTTACATCTTTCTATAAGTTCTTCTGCTGGCACTCTATCTGAAGCAATTATTATAAGAGGCAGGTCTTTTAGTACAGCGACAGCAGCTACGTTTAAGTGCGTCTGTATCGTAATCCATGCTGAATTTTCATTTGCTGTGCCCATTATAAAACTGAGCAAGTCTCCTGCAATTACACCAGTTATCTCTCTATCTGTGTCACCTTGGACATATACTTTTGCATTAAGAAGTGAAGTAATTTCTCCTATTTTCATTTATCTTCTTTCCTTCTTCTTTTTAGTGTGTGAGGTTGGGATTCCGATAAAACGACAATTTGATTTGCGAGAGCTGCGATGCCTTCTCTTAATTTGAATATGCAGTCCGTAGCAGAACCATGGCCTCGAACTATTTCTTCTGCCATTGCTTGACATGACGGTCTTCCACATGAACCGCAGTCTATGTGTGGAAGTGCGTTGTGTATTTCTTTCATTTGTTGTAGTTTTACCATTGCATCAGCTACGTTGTCTGATAGTGGTAAGCGTGGACGAGCTTTATATTCTTTTTTTATTGACCAAAAGTCCATCATATGTAAATCTTCAGCTCTTCGTCTATCTTTCTCTGAGATATTCCAGTCAGCTTTTATGTTTGATATTCTTAAGTTTGCCAAAAACCTTGACTCTGAAGTACCTATTCCACCGACACAACCAGTGTCACAGACTCTACATTCTATAAAGTCAACACCACGCAATCTTCCAAGCTCAAATTCTTGAAGTAGGTCTATGGTATTTCTCATACCTGACACTGCGAGCATTGTAAGTTTACGTTCGGAGAATGCTTGTACGTGTTTTGCTTCTCCACCACGTCTTGCCCATGCTATCCATCTATTATTTCTGTTGTTTCTATCCTTTTCTGTTTCTTTTTCTGTAACATCTCTATCGCCCTCTGCCATCATGCTTCTTGCTACTTTTCTTACAGAGACAGCATGGTCAATGGGAGAACCATCTCTGCCCTCAGGGTTTCGTACCATCGTTATTTTTGCAGGGCAAGGTGCAAGGAGAGTTAAAGGCATTTTGCTGTTTGTCCTATATCTCCATATGTCTGCGGCCAATTCTAATGGGGAGAATACAGGTATTACACGAGATAGTAGCTCAGGAAATCTCGATTGTATTAGTCTAAGCACAGAGGGGCAGTAGACGGAGATTAGAGGAAGACTTTCTTTTGATGCTCTGTTTATCATTTGTGCTGCAATGTAAGCAGATAGGTCAAAAGCATCTTCTATGTCGTCTAGTAGCATTTCTATGTTGTCTTTTGCCAATCGTTCTTCTAACGTAGATGGATTTGTATAGTGGCTAAATTGTCCAAAGAATGACGGATCTGCTATAAATGCTGATTGAGGCATTTCTTTGATTGTTCCCCAGTCATCTTGTATCATACCAAGAGCTTTTCTTCTGCATGAACGCAAACATTCTCCGCAATCTATACATAGTTCCGGTATTATGCTTATTTCTCCACTAACAACTCTTATAGCTTCAGTAGGACATATTTTTATGCAGTGTACACAGCCTTCGCAGGCTTCTTTTGATATTTTTACGCTGTGTGTCATTTTTTTCACTCTCTCTTTTGTATATAAAAAAGAAGTTTAATTTTTAATACATTATTGTTGATTTAAGTGTAGTTCCCTTACCTACTTCTGATTGTATTTCAAAGTTATCACTGTTTCTTTTTATATTAGGGAGCCCCATACCAGCACCAAAGCCCATTTCTCTAGCTTGGTCATTTGCGGTTGTAAAGCCCTCAGTCATTGCTCTTTCCATGTCTGGGATTCCCTTACCTTTATCTATAGCATAGAGTTCTACATGGTCTTCTGTTATTTCTGCTTTGAGGACTCCACCGCCACCATGTATTACCAAGTTCATTTCTGCTTCATATAGGACTATGGCAGCTCTACGACATACATCTGAGTTTATGCCTAGCATCTTTAATGTCTTTTTTATGTTGTTTGATGCAGCACCAGCAGTTACGTAATCGTTACCTTCTATATTGTATTCTAGTATAACAGGGGAAGACACAGCTTATTCTCCTTGTGACGGGATGTAGCATGGTAGGAGTCCGTGCGCATACAATTTTCCACAGGCTTCATATAGGCTTTCTTTTGCAAGTATAATTGGAATTTCACTATTTTTTGCAAGTTCAAGGGTCTCTTCAAGAGGTACTTTACCTCTTACAAATACTACAGCAGGGATGTCTAACATTTGAGCCGTTCTTACTATCTGGATGTTTGTAAGTCCTGTAAGGAGTATTGAACCTGGACGACAAAACGCCAATACATCACTCATTAGGTCACACGCGTATGCGTTTGGTATTTCTATCTCTAATTGGTCTTCACCACTTAGGACTGTTGCATCAAGCAGTTTAATTATTTCTTTTAGTTTCATTTGTTTTACCTCCTGTTTGTAGAATATATCTTTGTGTAAAGAATAACAAAGTCTTGCGTTATTTACAACCTTATTTGTCAATTTTACTTACTATATATAAAAAATAGGGGAACGTCTCCGTTCCCCTATTTTTTATATATTTTGTTGTATTAGTTTATCTTTTGTAACCGATTATATTTCTTAAAAGGTTTTTTCTCCAGTTTTGTCCTGCTTCATCTTCTACGCCAACTGTTTTAAACCCATCAATTACACCAATTATTCCTCTGCCCTGCATAGATTCCGCAACGAGTACCTGTAACGGATTCGCAGTTGCAGCAAAGATATGACATACTTCTTGTACTGATTTTATTCTGTCAAGTATATTTATTGGATAACCATTCCTCATTACAATAGCAAATGTATGTCCTGCATTAACTTCTTTCATATGTGATATAGCCATATCTTCAAGGTCTTTTTTGTTTCCGTCGTGCCTTATTAAGCAGTCACCTGATGCCTCGCAAAATGCGATGCCAAATTCGAGCCCTGGTGCAGAGGTTACAAGAGCTTCATATAGGTCTTCTACTGTTTTAATAAAGTGGCTTTGACCCAATATTATATTACAATCTTCCGGTATGTTTATTTGTACTATGCCGATGTTTAAGTTATTTGTCATATCAACACCTCCGAATTTTTGTTATATGCTTATAGTAATAAGGGCAATGCTTATCAAAGCACTGCCCTTTAATCTTTTTGTATTAATTTATTACTTTTTTCTTTTAAGTTCGTTTATAACATCATCAGTGATGTTTACTGAGCCGAAGAATACTGCTTCTCCGTCTACTACAACGGTGATTTTCTTTGCATTTGCTACTGTACGAATTGCAAGGTTGATGTCTTCAAATAAAGGACGCATTATCTTGGCTTCTTCTTGTGCTGCTTCCTGGCGTTTCTTCTGGAAGATAGCTGCCTTTGCTTTATCATCTGTTGCCTTTTCTATACCTGCTTTTGCTTCATTCTGTTTTTTAGTTGTTATGGCTTTAATTTGTGTCTGAGCCTGAGCAAACTTAGGGTGCTGGAACATTATTTTCTGTGGGTTAACTGAACCTACTACATCTGCAAATGCTGTTCCTGCCATTAGCATTGAGAATGCTGATACTACGGCAATGATTACTGCCAATTTCTTTGTTGAAACCATGAAAATTACCTCCTCTTAATTAGGAATGCCATATTTGGCTATTCCATTAGTGAATTTTACTAGTCATTACTAAGAAAGTCAATAATAATATAACTTTTATTAACTTTTTTTCACATCATCTCCGTTGTATTTCTTCCAATATATGAATAATAGAAATTTCCATAGGAGATAGCCTAATGATGCAACAGCAAGTCCAATCCACAAATACCATATGAGTGGGTACCCAGATGTCATAAGCAGTTCTTTTCTTCGTATTTCACTGCCTGGCCCCAACCACCGCCAACACCATACGAGAATCATTATTACAGATATATATGTGAGTATTGTGTTGATAACGTTCTTCATTTTCATTTTTGTTTCCTGCTTGTTATATTTTTTCGTGTTTCTCTAAGTTTAAATTTTATTAGTCTGTTTAGTGGCACTCCTTCAAATCTTGTTACTATTTTTTCTTCGCCATTTGGCATTCTTTTCTTTATAAATGTTCTAAGTTTGGGTCTTAACATGAGTTGTCCTTTGTATAGACTTCTATGACCAGTCACAAAGTAGGATACAGCACAAGCAATTCCTGCAAATGGTGCAATTTGCGCTCCGAATACTTCCATCGCAAGTATGGTTGATGCCATTGGTGTATTTGTAGCACCAGATAACACTGCAACAATTCCTAATGCACTAAATATCTGACCGTCTAAGCCAAAGAGTGTAGCAAAGAATGAACCAGCTGTTGCCCCTATAAATAGGGTCGGGGTAAGTACCCCACCATTACCACCACATGATAGTGTTATTGCCATTGCTATTGATTTTAGTGCAAAGGCAAATAGTGGTATTTCTTTACCTTGTAAAGCTGATACTATTGTTTCGTCTCCCAACCCTAGGTATGTATGTCCCCATAACATTGCAAATATTATCATTAGGGTAGCTCCTATTAGTGGTTTGCTCCAATTGGGAGTTTTGAGTCTGTTAAAGTTCTCTTTTGTAATGTCCAAACATTCTATGTGTAGCAATGCTACTATACCAAAGAAGAAACCAGAAAAAACAGAGAGGAGTATCATGTTTGGTGCCAACGGAGGTAATGAGACTGTAAATATTGGAAGATGACTTGCTCCCCAATATGTTGCTGTTATCCCTGATACTATTCCTCCTACAAAAGATGGTAGTAGTACATCATATTCTAACTGCCCGGCATAGAGTACTTCAATTCCAAATATAGCACCAGTTATAGGGGTACCAAATACAGCAGATATACCTGCTGACATTCCACAAATTACAAGTCTTTTCATATCATAGTCATTTAGCCTTAAGACTTTTGATATCCCGTACATGAGGCCTGCTCCAATTTGTGCACTGGGTCCTTCTTTACCTACAGATCCACCTGTTGCTATTGTTATTACTGTTGCAAGGAGTCTCACGGGTATAGCTTTTAGACTAACAGCTCCTGACTGTTCATGTATGGATTCTTCTACATCTACTTTTTCATTTTTTGTAAGTTTATATACTAGATAGTAGCTAAGCCATAGCCCCGGGAATATAAGTAGGTATCTCCATTTCGGCAATGAGTTTACAAAATGGATAGATTTTTCCAGTATATAAAGAAATAGAGACGTCCCGCTCCCTACAACTAAACCGGTAAGTACAGCAAGTATTATCCATTTCGTCATAGAGCCAACTATGAAAAATTGTTCCCTTACAATATCATTTTTCATTTTAATCCCAACTTTGTCTTTTTTTGTGTCTAGTAACCTAGTTCTTCTCCTACTATTATTACATGGCATTCTCTACCAAATGGTGCTCTGTCCATTATCGTAGTTACTCTACATAGTCTGTTTGGCGCTTTGCAGTCAAAACAACGTCCACCCACAGCACAAGGTGTTTTTATGTCTAGTCTTTGTGCATTTGACGGTGTAGAGAAGTTGCGTATGCGTTTTATTGCACTTTCCATGTCTGGCACTATTTTGTTTATCCCTGCTATTATGAGTAGTTTTCCAGGTGCCCAAGACATTGCTCCTACTCTGTTACCTGTACCATCTATGTTTACAAGTACCCCTTGTAATGTAAGTGCGTTTGTACTCATTACATACCAATTAGATGTAAGTTCGTCTATAAAGCATTGGTTTTTGTCCTCTGTTTTATTTGACGCCTCCCAGTGTGAGTATATTTTGTTACCCTGTTCAGTGAGTGCGTCAACTAGTCCTATTTCCCTTACAGTTACACTTCCTGGTATTCCCACTGTTTCTTCTCTTTTTATTAAGGTGAGTGATAGGTCTTTTGCTTCCTTTTTATTTTCTGCATATTGCGCAATAAATCCGTTTTCTTTTAATGCGTTGCATATTGTTGTTCCCATTGTTTTGTTTGCTTGTTTTTTTGCATCGTACATGTTCATTTGTAACACTCCCTTACACTAATAATATGACACATTTTTATTATATATCTTTTCTTCATTTTCTTTTATACTTTATTTGACTTGTTCACACTTTTTTCTCGTATTTGGGTTATACTTTTAGAATTGTCTTCTATTTTTATTAAGGCGGGTGTGTTTTGTGGCTTCTAATGATGATATTAAGTCTACAAATAAAGAGGTTTTTATTGTCTTGGCTCTTTATGGACTCTTTTTTTTATGGTGGTATTTGTCTGCTTATTCTTTCGGAGAGGATCCCAGTAAGTATAAATTTATTTGTGGTTTTCCCGAGTGGTTCTTTTATAGCTGTATTGTAGGATATTTGGTAATTTCTTTTATTCTTTGGGGTGTTGTTCACTTTTTCTTTAAAGATATTTCTTTAGATGAGGGAGAGAATGCTCATAATGAATAATTTATCTATGATTTTACCTTTAGTTTTTTATTTTGTTATTATTTTTTCTATTGCTTTGTGGAGTAATAGAAATTCAAATATGAGTTCTTCTACAGGGGCTTTTATTGAGGAGTATTTCTTGGGTAGCCGTTCTATGGGTGGTTTTGTTTTGGCAATGGCTATTATTACCACTTATACAAGTGCAAGCAGTTTCGTGGGCGGACCAGGTGTCGCCTATAAGTTGGGTCTAGGTTGGATTTTACTTTCGATGATTCAGGTTCCCACTGCTTTCCTTACTTTAGGTGTGTTAGGTAAGAGGTTTGCCATAATTTCTAGAAGGACAAAGTCTGTTACTATTACAGATTTTATTCGCTCACGTTATAGCAATGAGTGGATTGTCATTCTTTTGTCTTTTTTCTTGTTGATTTTCTTTATGGCTTCAATGCTTGCACAGTTTATAGGTGGAGCAAGACTTTTTGAGTCTATTACAGGATATTCTTATCAAACAGGGCTTATTATTTTTGGAATTACCGTTATTGTTTATACAACTATTGGTGGGTTTAGAGCAGTTGTCCTTACTGATACAATTCAAGGACTTATGATGCTTTTTGCTTCTATTGCGATTCTTTTTGCTGTTATCGTAGCAGGTGGCGGAGTTTCAAATATTATGAGTGAGCTGGGAGCTATTGATCCAGGGCTTTTGACTCCTTCTGGCCCAAATAATGCTATTCCCAAACCTTTTATTTTATCTTTCTGGGTGTTAGTAGGGTTGGGAGTTTTGGGGCTTCCTCAGACAACACAGAAGTGTATGGGATATCGTAATTCTAAATCTATGCATCAAGCTATGGTTATAGGCACTTTCACTGTAGGATTTACTATGTTGGCTATGCATTTGGTAGGAGCAATGGGAAGAGCTGTTGTTCCGGGAATTGAGATAGGTGACCTTGCTGTACCCACTATTACTGTGAAGTTACTTTCCCCTTTTTGGGCAGGTATTTTTATAGCGGGACCTATCGCAGCTATTATGTCTACTGTTGATTCTATGCTGATTATGTGCTCTGCTGCTATTGTTAAGGATTTGTATTTTCATTATGTTGCTAAAGACGATGAGAGAAAGTTGCCACCAAAAAAGATTAAGAAGTTTAGTTTTGTTGTTACTTCTGTCATTGGTGTTTTAGTTTTTATTGCAGCTTTAAATCCTCCCTCGTTGCTAGTTTGGATTAATCTTTTTGCTTTTGGCGGGCTTGAAGCCGTTTTCTTTTGTCCTATTCTCTTTGGGCTCTATTGGAAGAAGGCAAATTCAACAGGAGCTATTATGTCAATTTTGTCTGGGGCAGGTTCTTTCTTTTATTTTACAATTTCAAAAACTTCTTTTTATGGCACAACAGCAATTGTTCCCACTATTTTGATTTCTGCTTTTTGTTTTGTTTTGGGGAGTTTGCTAGGTAAGAGTGAGAGAAAAGAAATTTTAGATATTTTCAGCTTCTAACGGAGGTGTAGTTTTGAACGATGTTATCGTTGCCCTTGCAACAGCATGGGGCGAGAGTGGTATTTCTATAGTTAGGGTATCTGGTGCTGGTTCTTGTGTTTTAGCAGATAAAATTTTCCGTTCTAAGAAAGATTCCATTTTAAGTTATCCACCAAGATTTATGTTGTTGGGTAGTTTGGTTTCTTTTGATGGCATTACCATTTATGATGAGATTTTAGCAGTACGTTTTGAGCAAGGTAAAAGTTATACAGGTGAAGAATCTTTGGAATTTCATTGCCACGGAGGTTTTGCTTCTGCACAAAGATGTATAGAGGCCTTTTGCTCTTTGGGAGCGAGAGTTGCAGAACCAGGCGAGTTTACTAAGAGGGCTTTTATTAATGGGCGGATTAATTTGTCTCAAGCAGAGGCAGTTTTAGGTATTATTAGGGCTAGAAGTGATGAGGCTCTTTCTGCTTCAGCTCGTACTTTACAAGGTGAGTTTACATCGGAGATTAAGGATTTTTTAAGTTCTCTTACTGTTTTAGCTGCTCAGCTTGAAGTTGATTTGGATTTCCCTGAGGGAGGAGAAGGACTTCTTAGTGAGAGTAAGAGGTTATCTCTTTTAACTGATTTGTGTATCCGAGGAGATAAACTTATAGCAAAGTGCCGTGGTGGTTTGATGCTGAGAGAGGGTTTAAAGGTCGCAATTCTTGGAAAACCCAATGTTGGCAAGTCATCTCTTTTGAATGCCTTGCTTAATGAGGAGCGAGCTATCGTTACAGAGATTCCCGGCACGACAAGAGATCGTATAGAAGAGCGCTTTATTCATAAAGGCGTACCTGTTAAAATTATAGATACAGCAGGTATTAGGACTACATCTGATACCATAGAGTCTATTGGTGTTTCTCAATCTCTTAGGTCTATGGGTGAGGCTGATATGTGTTTGTGGGTTTTGGATGCCTCTTCTAATTTGTCAGACGACGAGTTAACTATTGGGAAACAAATTTCTTCTTCAAGGCATGTTATTGTAGTAAATAAGCAGGAATTTTTACCTCACGGTTTAGAATGCAAGTTGCGTTCACTTTTCCCAAGTAGCAATATTCTTTTTACTTCCGCGTTATTAAAACAGGGTATTGATGAGTTAAAGGATTTTATTGTTTCTTATGCTTCTGAAAATTCTTTGTTTGATGGAAGTTATGGAGTAACATCAAGGCAGTTGGATTGTCTTTCTAGTGCTTTGACTTATATTAAAGATGCAAAAAATGCTGAAGAGTTGTCTATTGGGGATGACGTTACAATTTCATGTATTTCTGACGCCAGAATTCAGCTTTCTTCTTTGTTGGGGCTTGATGCTTCCGAAGATTTGCTTGATGTGGTGTTCGGCTCTTTCTGTGTAGGAAAGTAGTTGTTTCTATTTAAGAGGTGTTTCTAATTAAAAGAAGTGAGGAGCTTGTATACCCCTCACTTCTTTGTTTTTTAGTATGATTTTGCAAATATAGCTTTTCTTGAATTTTCCGCCCCTGTGAAGAAGCATTTACCTCTTTTTTCTGATTCATCGAGTGGGTAACATCTCGGTGTCGCACCTGTTAGCTCTTTTATTTTCTTTTCGTCTTCTTTTGTTCCTCCAAAGTAAACTTCTATGAATCCGCCCTCTTTTTCAAGTATTTCTTTGAATTCCTCGAGCGTCGTGGCTTCATGTGTGTTTTCAATTCTAAAGTTACGTGCCTTTTCAAGGAGTGAGTTTTGTATGTTTTCAAGCAATACGGGCAATTCCTGTTCGATGTTTGCCCATGTTACGTCAAACTTTTCTCCTGTGTCTCTACGTACAACACGTAGTTTTCCTGAGGCAAATTCTTTTTCTCCGAGTTCTAGACGTACAGGCACACCTTTCTGTAGGTGTGAGAAGAATCTGTCTCCTGGTCTCATGTGGAATTGTGTGTCTATTTGTATATAGCGTCCACCAAGTACAGCATTTAGTTTTTGCTTGAGTTCATCAGCTTTTGGCATTATTTCTTTTTCCATTTTTTCGTCGTTTGTTGATATGGGGACTATTACAGCTTTTGTAGGTGCTATTTTGGGTGGTAATATAAGCCCGTCGTTGTCGGAGTGTGTCATTATTAGAGCTCCAATAAGTCTTGTAGATATGCCCCAGCTTGTGGTGTATGCAAATTCCATTTCTCCATCTTTGTTTTGGAATTGAATTTCAAATGCTTTGGCAAAGTTTTGTCCCAAGAAGTGACTTGTACCTGCTTGGAGTGCTTTTTTGTCGCTCATCATTGTTTCACATGTGTATGTATTGTCTGCACCAGGGAATTTTTCCCCGTCTGTTTTTTCTCCAGGAATTACAGGTAGAGCAAGGTAATCTTGCATTATTCTACGATATACTTCTAGCATTTTTTTTGTTTCTTCTATTGCTTCTTCTTTTGTTGCGTGTGCAGTATGCCCCTCTTGCCATAAGAATTCTGATGTACGAAGGAATAGTCTTGGACGTTTTTCCCATCTCATTACGTTACACCACTGATTTATTAAGATAGGGAGGTCTCTCCATGATTGTACCCATTTGCTGTACATGTAACCTATTACCGTTTCAGATGTAGGTCTAACGATTAGAGGTTCTTCCAGTTCTTCCCCTCCTGCATGTGTTACTACGGCACATTCAGGTGCAAAGCCTTCTACGTGTTCTGCTTCTTTGGAGAGGAATGATTGAGGTATGAGAAGAGGAAATGATGCGTTTACGTGTCCAGTTTCTTTGAATGCATCATCAAAATATTTCTGTATCATTTCCCATATAGCGTATCCTGTAGGGCGTACTACCATGCAACCTCTTACAGGCGCATAGTCCGCCAGTTCCCCTACTTTTATTACATCAAGGTACCACTGTGAATAGTCTTGTTCTTTCGGTGTTATGTTTTTTGCCATTTCTTATATTCCCTCCGTCTGTAATTTACAGATTTATTTTCGCATATTTGTTTATTTTACCATTTGTTTTATTTTTTGCCACAAATCACTTTAATTAGTTAGCACCTCTTGACATTAAAATTTTATCTCCTATGATTGCTAAAGAGATAAATTAAGGAGGTCATCCTATGTCACAACAGTGGAAAGATGAGTTTACGGACCAACTTTGCGACGCAATTGTTGCAATTAATGAAAGAGATGAAGCATATCGTTTCTTAGAAGATGCTGCTACTTTTGCCGAGATAAAAGCATTAGCACAAAGACTACAAGTAGCAAGTTTACTTCTTAAAGGGATGTCATATCCACAAATTGTTCAATCTACTGGTGCAAGTACTGCAACCATCAGTCGTGTTAAAAAGTTTGTAGAATACGGGAATGACGGCTATAAAGATGTTATTAAGAAGTTAAATAAAGAGGACTAAGTTTTGCATAATATTTCTAAGCTAATTTATTCAAATTTAAAGAGCTTTTCTAGCTTGGAGAGTCACACTTTAAGTAAAGAAGATAGTTTTTTTATTTTGCTTAATGATTACAAAGACTTTTTATTAGATTCGGCTGAGTGTTGTTCTTTTACTCTTGTAGATAAGAGCGATTTACAGTCTATTGCTCCAGGAGTTATCTCCTGTGCAGAAAAGTTTGGTTTTATAAGTAATATTATTTTTGTACCGTTTTTCAAAGACGATGATGTCGTTTTCTTGGATATTACAGAGGACAATTTTAGTTCATATTTGAGTTATGTCTCTGCGTTATTTTCTATTTGCAAGTGTGCAGTACCTTATATGTTAGGGACTGATTGTGCAAAAATCATTGTTCCAATTGAGAAGGACCCTGTCGGTGTTTCAAGATGTATGTACAAAGCATCTATTTTAAGTATGGTACAAGAGATGCGGAAGGAGTTTGAGATGTATAACGTCTCTGTTGAGACTCCTTTTTATAGTAATTCTTTGGATTTAGCAGATTTTATTTAGTTTCCGTCGAAGCTAACGCTATTGCATAGGCTGCAAGGTCATCTATATCCCTTGGCGGTGTCCTAAGTGATGTAGGTATTAGTTTCCATAAACCTTTGGGTGGATGAATTTCCCAATATATATTTCTACCTTTTAGCGTGGTACCATATTCGTTTACTGTTTTAATTTCTGTGTCTTGCGTTGTTTTGATTTTTTCTTTAATTTCACTGTGAGAGGTACCATTACCTATTAATACAATAAGTTTTTTATATTCTAATTTTTGATGAGGAGAATTTTTGTTCTCCTCATTTTCTTTTTTCCATTTATCAAGGAGAGTAAAGTTTCTGTCTTCGATTGCACGATACAATACGCCTTCTTCTGATTTAGGTACTATGGCAGAGAAGATTAGTTTATCGTTTTCAAGTAGGGCTACACCAATTTTGTAGCGTCCTGGATCAATTCCCAGTTTCATCAAATTCGCCCCTGTCAAAAGATTCCCATCTCGGATACATCCACATCCATTGCTCCGGAGTTTTTCTTATCCATTCTGATATTACATCGTTGCAGTCGTCAAGACTGGTTTGTATGTCTTCACCATATTCTTTCCCGTCCCTACCTTTTAGTTCGGGAAGTAGGGTGAGTGTGTATGTTAGGTTATCTTTATTTTTTATGCAAAAAGCAGGTATTATTGCACATCCTGTTTTTTGTGCAAGTTTTGCAATTCCAACAGGTGTGCTTGCAGGTTTTCCTAGAAATAGAGAGAGTACACCAGCCTTTTTAGCATCTTGGTCAACTGGTATTCCTATTATTTCTCCGTTTTTTAATGCCTTTATTACTGTTTTTAGATCAGATTTCTTTCCTAGTGCTTTTATTCCAGATTTTGTACGCAGTTCTGCTATTAGGTCTGTTAGGCGGTCGTCTCTTTGTTCCGCTCCAAGAGCGGACATTTTGTAGCCTTTTTGGGCTACTAAACATGCAGCGTATTCCCAGTTTCCTATGTGAGCTGTTGCAAAAATTATACCTTTGTTTTTTACGTATGCTTTCTGTAGATTTTCTTCCCCTACTATTTTTACATATTTTTTTATTTCTTCCGCAATTTTAGGCATTCTTGCAAATTCAGCTGCTGCACCACCAAAGTGTCTATAGGATTTTTTTACTATTTCTTCTGCCTCATCCATAGGAATAGAGAGAACGTCAGAACATCTTTTCGTAGCTTCTTTTACTTTTCTTTTTGTTACATATGTAACTGTGCTTCCTAGGACTGTTCCTATTTTCACAGCATTTTTTTGAGAGAGAGTAGATATTAACCATCTAAAAACTGTTAGACATCCCCATATTAGCGGTTGCTTTTTCATGTTTATCAATCCTTATCTATCGTATAAGTTGCCTCCGTATATGTCTGCAAGCACGACAAGGGGCATATCTTTTATTTCGAGTCGTAATACCGTTTCTGGTCCTAAATCTTGATATATTAGCTCACGGGATGATATTACAGCACTTGAGAGGAGGACAGATGTCCCCCCTGTTGCACCAAGGTAGACAGCTTTGTATTTTTTTATCGCTCCAAGGACTTCTTCAGAACGTTTACCTTTGCCTATCATTCCTTTTACTCCTTTGGCAAGGAGGTATGGCGTGTAGGGGTCCATTCTGTAGCTTGTAGTTGGCCCTATTGGCCCTATTATTGCATTGGGTGGGGTGGGTGCCGGCCCCGCATAGAATATAACTTCATTTTCTAGAGAGAATGGCAAGGTTCCACCATTTTGTAGGGTTTCGACCATTCTTTTATGAGCAGCATCTCTTGCCACTATTATGTTTCCTGATAGGTGTACTATGTCCCCTATTTTTAAATCTTTTACTGTTTCCTCTGTTAGTGGTGCAGTTATTTTTTTAATCATCGCTTTTTCTTCCTATTAGTGTGCCTTGTGCGTGTCTTAGAGCATGACAACATATATTTATTGCAAGAGGCATTCCAGCTATATGGGTCGGTAGTGTCTCTATGTGAACATCTAGTGCGGTTGTTTTTCCACCATATCCGCCAGGACCTATTCCTAGTGCATTTATTTGAGAAAGTATTTCTTTTTCCATCTCTGCATATTCTGGGATTGGATGTCTTTCTCCTTCTTTTCTGAGTAATGCCTTTTTCGCGGCTAGTGTTACTGTTTCAAAGTTTCCACCTATTCCTATCCCGAGTACTATCGGAGGGCATGGGTTAGGTCCTGCTATTTTTACGGTGTCTATTACAGATTTAATTATTCCATCTGCTCCATCTGCTGGTTTTAGCATGTAGAGTTTACTCATGTTTTCGCTTCCCATACCTTTAGGACTTATGGAAATTTTTATGTCGTTACCAGGTATTATCTCCCAGTGAATGACGGCCGGAGTGTTGTCCATTGTGTTTTTTCTATTATACACTGGGTCTATTACCACTGATTTTCTTAAATATCCGTCTTTGTAAGCTTTTCTTATTCCTTCATTGATTGCTTCTGTGATGTCTCCATCTATAATGTGGAGATTTTGTCCTATTTCCACAAATACAACGGCAAGTCCGCAGTCCTGACAAATTGGCATTTTTCTTTCTTCTGCTAGCTCAGCATTTTTTAGTATGTCAGTTAGTGCCTGTTTTGGGAGAAATTCTGTTTCTGTCTCTTTTGCTTCACTTATTATTTTTTTTAGTCCCTTTGGTAAGATTCTGCTCGCCTCTAATGTTAGGTCATAAACAAGCTTTGTAATTTCTTCGGTTTTTAGCGTATAGTTCAAGGAAGTTCCTCCTCAGATATTCAGTACATTTTTGTTGATATTATTGTCAGTTGTATGTAAAATGTACACACTATTTTTGATGACGTTATATTTTGAATATTATATATCAATTTTATGCTTTATAGCTAGTTAGATTGGAGGTTTACAATTTTATGAATTATAATTTTCCAGATTTGAACATTTTTGTGAGAAAACATTTAAGCGATGGTCAAACAGTTATGACCAAGTGTACTTTGGGTATTTTAGATTTCTCTTATAAAGATCAGGTTCAAGATTTACATGATAGGATTGCAACACATTTAAGTAAGAATTTATTCGCACCAAGTGATGAGGAGGAAATACGAAAAGGTATGACTTTCGGGGAGGGGCTTAGTGTCGGGGTGCGTTGCGATGACAGAGTTATCTCTGTAAGAAATATTTTAGTTTCAAAGTCATGGATAGCTGAGAATATGGAATATTATGGATTTAAGTCAGGTACATATGGTAATCCAGCTATAACGGATTTTTGCGTGGTAGATAAAGAATTTAGAGGAAATAATATTCAATTCTTAACTGAACATTATGCTGAAAATTTGCTTTCTGAGGATTTTGATTCTCTTATTACAACCGTTTCACCAAAAAATATTTTTAGTTTACAAAATGTGCTTGCCTGTGGTTTTGGAATTATAAATGTAACTGTAACTTATGGTGGGTATGCACGCTTTATTTTGCGAAAGACTTTCAATAGTCAGTTACATTTATTTACGCACGGACATTTGCAAATTCCTATTAGAGATTCTGAGAGTCAGAAGAAAGCTTTAACTAATGGCTATATAGGTTATAGAATAGTTAGAAAACCTCATAGCGGGTTTAATGTGCTTTTTGCCAAAGCAAAGTTTGTGTAGAATATTTTTACTCATAAAAAATGTGGTTTGAAGTATATACTTCAAACCACATTTTTGTTTAGCTTTTTGTTATTTTGTTAAGAGTGTTAGCATTGCACCAGCTGCAACTGCTGTGCCTATTACGCCTGCTACGTTTGGTCCCATAGCGTGCATAAGTATGTAGCTTCCAGGGAATTCTTTTGATACAACTTTCTGACATACTCTCGCTGCCATAGGTACTGCAGATACACCTGCTGCTCCTATTACAGGATTGATTTTTCCACCAGATAGTTTTTTCATTACCTGTCCAAACATTACTCCACCAGCTGTACTGAATATAAAAGCAACGAGTCCTAGACAGATTATTTTAATTGTTGCGATGGTTAAGAAAGAGTCTGCACTCATTGTAGCACCGACGGAGATTCCTAAGAATATCGTTGTTGCGTTTAGGACTTCGTTCTGTGCTGCCAAAGATAGTCTTTCTGTACAACCACATTCACGTAGTAAGTTACCAAACATTAACATTCCAATAAGTGGAACAGAGGCAGGAAGTACTAGTCCACAAGCAATTGTTGAGACTATTGGGAATAGTATTCTTTCTGTTCTTGTTACTGGTCTTAGCTGTTCCATCTTTATTGCTCTGTCTTTTTTTGTTGTCAACATTTTTATGATTGGTGGCTGTATAAGTGGTACCAATGACATGTAGCTATATGCTGCGACCGCAACTGCAGGAAGTATATTTTTTGCAAGTTTTGCACACAAATATATCGCTGTAGGGCCGTCTGCTCCACCAATTATTCCTATTCCGGCAGCTTCCTGAATTGTAAAGCCCATGAGCATTGCGCCTATTACTGCAAAAAATACTCCGATTTGAGCTGCAGCACCAAGCAAGAATGTTATTGGGTTTGCAAGAAGAGGTCCAAAGTCAGTAAGAGCACCAATTCCCATAAATATTATTACTGGGTATAGCTCATGATCAATTCCTATTTTTACAAAGTATAAAAATCCACCGGGGTCAACTATTCCTGATAAGGGCAAGTTAACGAGAAGACATCCAAATGCTATAGGCATTAAAAGTAGTGGTTCAAATCCTTTTGCAATTGCCAAATAGAGCAATACAAAAGAAACGAGTAACATTACTATTGTTGGCCCATTCAAAGCAATAAAACCAGATTGTTCAACTACCCCTTTTAATGCAGTTAAATAGAGTTCCATTTATTTTTCCTCCAATAAGTGCATTATTTGTTATTCTATTACGATGAGGGTGTCTCCTGTGTTGACGGAGTCTCCCTCTTTACATCTTACTTCTTTAACTGTTCCTGCTGTTGGTGTGTATATTTCGTTTTCCATTTTCATTGCTTCAAGAATTAGGAGTAGCTGACCTGCCTCAACTTTTGTTCCCGGTGTTACGTGAATTTTTAATACTTTGCCAGGCATTGGAGCTTCAATTCCACCTGCTGCAGGGGCTGAAGATGTTGCAGGTGTAGGCTGTGCAACGGGAGCTGCAGCTGGTGCTGCTACAGGAGCTGCAACTGGTGTTGCAACTGGTGCTGCTACAGGAGCTGATGACTGAGTTGCACCCATTTCTTCTACATTTACATCATATGATTTTCCATTTACTGTTACTTTATATGTACGTATCATTATCTCTTTACCTCCGTTTTTATGTTATTAGTCTATGAAGCTTGCTACGTTGTTCATTTTACTTGCAAATTTCCATGGTGAACGTGATGGTTCTCTTACTGGGGCATAGGAAATAATTCTTACTGCTTTTCCACATGAAGCAACTATGGCTGCTGTGATTATGGCAAGTAGTTCTCCGTCATCATTGGATGAAGTCTCTTTTATAGTAGTAGTCTCTTTTTTTGTGGGTTTGGGTTTACCAATGCCGTCGATCCATGCACAAATATGCTTCATTCCCATCATTGTCAACATAAGTCCAGTTATTACTATAAAGACTATGCTGAAAGCGATCATAGACATTGTGAGTCCTCCGGATACTCCGGTGAAGTAAGATGCTATATGTCCTTCCATTTTTATCGCTCCTTATTGTGGCATTACGCCGTGTTTACGTTTAGGTCTTAGTTCATTTTTTGTTTCTGTTAGGACAAGGGCCTGATATAAAGCCGGGCGTGTTTCTTCCGGTAGTATAACTCTATCAACATAGCCCCTTGAAGCTGCCATGTATGGGTTTGCAAATGCTTCTTTGTATTCTTCAACTTTGGCATTTCTTGTTTCTGCTGGGCTTTCGGAGGCTTCTATTTCTTTACGGAAGATGATGTTTGCTGCTCCCTCTGCTCCCATTACGGCAATCTGTGCCTGTGGCCAAGCAAGTACAACGTCCGCACCTAGTTCTTTGTTACACATACCGATGTATGAGCCACCGTATGCCTTACGAAGTACGAGTGTAATCTTTGGAACTGTAGCTTCACTGTAGGCATATATTAATTTTGCACCATGTCTAATTATTCCGCCCATTTCCTGTGTTAGTCCAGGAAGGTATCCAGGTACATCTTCAAATGTTACGATAGGAATGTTAAATACATCGCATATTCTAATGTGACGACTTGCTTTGTCAGATGCATCAATATCAAGACAACCAGCCATTACTTTTGCCTGGTTTGCAATTATTCCTATTGTTCTTCCACCTACTCTTGCAAAACCTGTTACGATATTACGTGCATAAAGTTCCTGTACTTCACAAAAGTCACCATTGTCAACTACGTTTCTTATTACGTCACGAACATCGTATCCTTTGTTCGGGTTTGTTGGGACTATATTGCGAAGATTTATGTCTGTTCTAGATGGTTCATCGTTTGTTTCTTTATATGGTGCTTCTTCCATGTTGTTGCTTGGAAGGTAGCTAAGCACTTTGCGAACCTGTGCGTAGCAATCATTTTCTGTAGATGACATGAAGTGTGCACAGCCAGATATTGAGTTGTGAGCACGAGCTCCACCAATCTGTTCTGATGTTACTTCTTCTCCTGTTACAGCCTTGATTACTGCTGGGCCTGTTATGTGCATAATTCCAACTTTGTCTACCATGAATATGAAGTCTGTAAGTGCTGGGCTATAGACTGCACCACCTGCACAAGGACCTGCTATTACAGTTATTTGTGGTATTATTCCGCTTGCTTTTACGTTTCTAAAGAAGATGTTGCCATATCCAGAAAGAGCATCAACAGCTTCTTGTATTCTTGCACCGCCTGAATCGTTGATTGAGATAAATGGAGCTCCGTTCTGCAATGCCATGTCCATTGCTTTGCAGATTTTCTGGGCATGCATTTGTCCTAGTGAACCACCCATTACAGTAAAGTCTTGGCTTGCAACATATACAAGTCTACCGTCGATTGTTCCATGTCCAGTAACTACACCGTCACCATAGAAGTGTGTTTTGTCTAGTCCGAAGTTAGTACAACGATGTTCTACAAACTCGTCTGTTTCGACAAAACTTTCAGGATCAAGAAGGGTGCTTATTCTTTCTCTGGCAGTCATTTTGCCTTTTTCATGTTGCTTTGCTATGGCTTTTGCTCCACCTCCCTGCATTGCTTTTTCTCGTCTTTCAACGAGATCGGCACACAGTTCGTCTATCGTTTTTTCAGCCATTTACCTGTCCTCCCTATTTGTTTCTATATTTTTATGTTTATTTTCGTTTTATTAACTTACGAAAAGTTAATCCCTTTCACTTAGCTCAAGCAGTATTCCACCAGTTGCTTTGGGGTGAACGAATGCTATTTTTGCACCGCCTGCTCCACAACGTGGTGTTTCATCTATGAGCCTTATGCCTTTTGCTTTTAGCTCCTTAAGTGATTTCTCAAGGTTCTCAACTCTTATAGCTAGGTGATGTATACCTTCACCTTTAGCAGCAATAAACTTTGATATTGGGCTTTCTTCTGATGTACCTTCTAAAAGTTCTATTTCAGTGTCTTCTATTGGCAAAAATGCTGTTTTTACTTTTTGTGATTCCACTGTTTCTATTCCATGGCATTTAATTCCGATTGTGTCTTCCCAAAATTTTAGTGATTCTTCTATGCTTTTTACAGCTATTCCTATATGATCCACAACTGTAGGTTTCATTTTAGTAGTCCTCTTTTTCTCTTTTTTCTACTACTTTGTTTTTTAACCATTCTATTGTTTCTGTCGTCGGAGTCCCAGGCCCGAATATTGCACCTACGCCCATTTCAAATAACATAGGATAGTCTGTTTCTGGAATTACTCCTCCACCAAACACAATAATATCGTCAGCTTCTTGTTCTTTGAGTAAGTTTATTATTGTTTTAAAACAATGTTCATGTGCCCCTGATAGTATGCTGATTCCTATTGCGTCTGCATCTTCTTGTATTGCTGTCATTACTATTTGTTCTGGTGTTTGTCTTAGCCCAGTATATATAACTTCCATTCCAGCATCTCTAAATGCTCTAGCTATAACTTTTGCTCCTCTATCATGACCGTCAAGTCCTGGCTTTGCTACTACTACTCTTATTTTATGTTCCATTTTTATTCCTCCTCTTCTTACAGAACCACGTTTTCTTTGTACTCGCCGAACACATCACGAAGAACTTTACAAATTTCTCCTTCTGTTGTGTAACAATGTACCGCGTCCAGTATTAGAGGCATAAGGTTGTCTCCTGTTTGAGCCCCATTGCGTATTGCTTCAAGGGTGTTTGATACTTTGATATTGTCTCTTTTTTCTTTCATTTCGTGTAGTTTTTTGATTTGATTTATTCCTACACTTTCATCTACTCTAAGCAAGTTTCTACCTGACATATCTTCCTCAATTTGGAATTTGTTAAGGCCAACTATTATTCTTTCGCCTGTTTCTATTGATTTCTGATAGTCATAAGCTGAGTCTTGTATTTGTTTCTGTGGATAGCCGTTTTCTATTGCGTTTAGCATTCCACCCATTTCATCTATTTTGTTGATGTATTCCATTGCTTTTTGTTCTATTTCATTTGTTAGAGCTTCTATTGCGTAACTTCCTGCAAGTGGGTCTACTACTTCTGTTACACCTGATTCGTACGCTACTACTTGTTGCGTCCTTAGTGCTATACGAACAGATTTGTCAGATGGTAACGCAAGTGCTTCGTCTAGGCTGTTTGTATGTAAAGATTGTGTGCCACCACATACAGCTGCCATGGTTTGAACCGCAACTCTCACTATATTGTTTTCTGGTTGCTGTGCCGTTAGGGTACAACCAGCTGTCTGTGTATGGAAGCGAAGTGTTTGAGCACCTTTGTCTAGAACTTTAAATCTTTCTTTCATTATCTTTGCCCATAATCTTCTTGCTGCCCTAAATTTTGCAACTTCTTCAAGGAAGTCGTTGTGAGAGTTAAAGAAGAATGAGAGTCTTTTGCCAAATATGTTAGGATCTTGTCCTGATGCTATAGCTGCTTCTATATATGCAATCCCATCTGCAAGTGTAAATGCAACTTCTTGTACCGCAGTGGAACCGGCTTCTCTTATATGGTAGCCCGATATTGATATTGTGTTCCATTTAGGTATGTTTTCGCTGCAGAACTTAAATATGTCTGTTATCAAACGCATTGATGGCTTCGGAGGAAATATGTATGTGCCTCTTGCTATGTATTCTTTGAGGATGTCGTTTTGTATTGTTCCTGACAACATGTTCATAGGAGTTCCTTGTTTTTCTGCTACTGCAATATACATTGCAAGTAGTATTGCCGCAGGAGCATTTATTGTCATTGATGTCGAAACTTTATCAAGAGGAATTCCGTTAAATAGTGTTTCAGCATCAGCAAGGCTGTCTATTGCAACACCTACTTTTCCACATTCACCTATTGCCATTGGGTCATCAGAGTCATATCCAATTTGTGTCGGTAGGTCGAATGCAACAGATAAACCTGTTGTACCTTGACCAAGAAGGTATCTGTATCTTTTGTTTGAGTCTTCTGCCGTTGCAAAGCCTGCGTATTGACGCATGGTCCATAGGCGTCCTCTGTACATTGTAGGCTGTACGCCTCTTGTGTAAGGATATTGCCCAGGATATCCTATTTCTTCAGAATAGTTAGTGTCGTCGATGTCGGAAGGAGTGTATACTCTTTTTAGAGGTATTCCACCACTTGTTGTAAATTTTGTTCTACGCTCTGGTCCTTTTAGTAAAACTTTTTCTACAGACGCATCGTATTTCTTTCTTTCTTCCGACAAACGAGAAATTTCTTCTTTGTCAAACATATCCCCTGCCTCCTTATTTTTAGCAACCACACATGTTGCAGTTTTTTGGTAGGGCATAATGCTTTAATTACCCAAATTATAGCATTAGCCTTTTTTTTTCATACGTGTATATTTAACATATTTAATTTGTAGATAACAAAAATTCTACATTTATACGTTTTCTTTTTTTAATTTTACTTACAAATAGATTGGAATAATGAACCTTTTTACAATTATTACTTTGCAATTTCAATTGGATAATTCGCTAATTATAATCTATTTTTTCAGTATTTACCATATATTTTGCTTATTATTTTTAGTTCTTTTTTTATAAATTTTAGTTCATTTTTTTCATTTTTCTACAGCAAATATGCTTTTTTCCTTTTTACTTCCTTTATATGCTGTTATAGATTATTTGACTTTATTTGTAACTAGGTAACATTACCCATTTAGAAATTATAAAAAGCAATCGGCTAAATTTTAGCTTATAACCGACAGCGAAAGGTTATGTCTTTTCATCATTTGTCAGGCAAAATAAAAGACGGTGCAGTCCTATCGACTCTTTTGAGTCATTCACTACATCGCCTTTAAGGTTATGAATTATACCGGATATTTTGGTTTTTGTTTTGCTTCTTTGAGCCTTTGCTAAGGGTTTTATCTAAACTCCCAACTTCAATTTCTTTTATGCTCCGAAATACGCCAGCATTTCTGCTATCTCCTCTGGGTGGGCTTGAGGGTACACCTTCAGAACTTGTTTTATTTGACTTTCCATAAGACCATATTTTTCCGCTGCTTTTTCTAATCTCATGGACCGCTCTTGTGAGGTCATCTTTTGTACTTCCTTTTCCATTAGATTACCTCCTTTTTGTTTTTCATTTACACCACTTTTTGTAGTTTTGTCACTATTTTTTCAATTATACCCTGATTTCTTTTATTTCTTTATCTTTTAGATATTTACTAAGTATGCTTCGTAACTCATCATGTTGTGACTTTTCAAAACGGGCTTTCCAACCAAATGTGTCTTTTTCTGCAAAAACCACCAACGCTCCGTTTCTTTCCATTATGGTTACAGATTTGACATCTTTCCATTCAAGAAGCTCTCTATGATGAGTGAACCATGTGTGTGTTTCTGTTACTATTCCTTCTTTTGCTATGTATATAAGTTTTCTAAATCTTATTACAACAAGAGCTGCAATTCCAAGAAGTATGCTTGTCAGAAGGTATTTTGTAGAACCTGCTGATATGTATTTATATATTGAAGTGGTTAGCAGGTAGGCACCTATTATGAAAAACAGTATGTTTTTGGGCATGCTTTCTTTTATAGTTGATTTTGATGTTATTAGTATATCAAGCGGTTGTAGGTTGTTAGTCAAGGTTGCCACCTCTACTCATTAATGTCCCAAAAGGAGGATTTTTGCCACCTCTGTATGCTTCTCCAGATTTACCTTTCCAATATATTGCAATGCCAAGGGATGAAATTATTATTGCCACAAATGGACTTAAGTAGTTGAAGAATGCGAATGGGAGGTATTCCCATGTTGTGACATTTAAGACATTTGCTTGATATGCACCACATGTGTTCCAAGGTACTAGGGCAGATATTGTTGTTCCTGCGTCTTCAAGCGTTCTAGATAGCATTTGAGAGTGTAATCCTTTTTTGTCGTATATTGGTTTGAACATTTTTCCAGGCATTGATATTGATAGGTATTGGTCTGCTAAGAAGAAGTCACAGACGAAACAGGAGATAACTGTCGCTGTTACCATTCCTGCCACACTTTTTGCCGGTTTCATTAGAGATTCTAGTACGGTTCTAACGAACCCACATGCTTCCATTACAGAACCAAATGTAAAAGCACATAGTACAAGAGCTATTGTCCAGTTCATTGAGAGTAGCCCACCTCTGCGTGTGAATGTTATCATTTCTTTTGCAGCTGAGATAGCTTCTTCATTTGTTAACTGGATTGCATTGTCTGCTAGATATGAGGTAAGTGCTAGTGCATTTTCTGCATTGTTTATTATATTTTGTGATATTGTGGGCATGTAACCATTTTGCATTACATCTAATATGGATTTTAGATCTGTTCCATTTACATATAGAAATGGCAATGATATTAGTATTCCAACCCAGAGACTAGGAAGAGTTGGCTTTTTCATCGCAGTGAGTGCAATAACTGCAATAGGAGCTATAAATGTGATTGGGTTTATCCAAAACTCTGATTTTATTATTGTTTTTATTGCTTCTACTTTTACTGTGTCAACGTTGCCCATTCCGTACTTAACGCTTAGTGTTGTTGCAATTATCAAAACTATTATGTAAGTAGGGAGCGTTGTCCAGAGCATTGATTTGATGTGCCCTTTTATTGTCGCTCCTGTAACAGAGGTGGCAACAAATGTCGTGTCTGAGTTCGGAGATAGTTTGTCTCCACAATATGCTCCTGATATTATTATTCCTGCTGAAAGAGGTGCAGGGATTCCAAGTCCTATAGCAATTCCCATTAGTGCAATTCCGACTGTTCCAGATGTCCCCCATGATGTCCCTGTAGCAAAAGCAACAATGGTACAGATTAGAAGAGATACTATTAAGTATAATCCAGGATGTATTAAAGTAAGTCCGTAGTATATCATGCTTGGAATTACTCCTGTGTATATCCATATTCCAACAAGTGGCCCAACGGTATAGAGTATGAGACACGCTTGCATAGCAGACATTACACCTGATATCATGCTTTTTTCTACAGTTTTGTATTTGTTTTTCAAGAAGAATACACCAATAAAAGTAGCAAATAAGCTACCAAATATTAGTGCAATGTGAATATTTTGTCTGTATAAGGCGAGAGTCACAGCCATAAGAGATGTCACTACTATTAGAACAAGTAGCGATAAGAATAAGGACGGTTTACGTGGTTCCATTTAGAGGACTCCTTTCGAGAGACAGGTTTTTCTTTAAAGTATTATCTTCTATTTTATAAATTTTACCATCATATCTTTGATTGTCTATGACGTCTTATTTTTTCTTTATTTATTTTTTTATAAAAAGACTTGAACGATATATAATTTGAGTATAGAATACACTGTGTTGAAGTTTGTTGTTTTCAATAATTTTTTAGGTATTATTTATTAAGGAGGACTTTTCTCATGGCAAAAGCAGTAGTTGATCAGGATACATGCGTAGGTTGCGAGGCCTGTGTAGGTGTGTGCCCTGTCTCAGCAATTTCAATGAATGACGGTAAGGCTTTCGTTGATGCCGATTCATGTGTAGAATGCGGTGCTTGCGTAGCTACATGCCCTGTAAGCGCAATCGCTCAATAATTTTTTTAAAGTTTTAATTTGAAAAGAGCGGAGATTTGTTCTCCGCTCTTTTTATTTTTTCATATTTCTGTAGCAGTGGTTTAGAGGTCCATTGCCTCGTCCTAGGTCTAATCCTTCTGAAAGAGCGCCTGTAACGTATTTTTTTGCCTCTTCTATGCTTTGAGCCAAGCCCATTCCAAGTGCCATTCCAGATGCTATTGCAGACGAGAGAGTACAACCTGTACCGTGAGTATTTTGGGTGTTTATTTTTTCTCCTTTGAACCAGAGTATTTCACCGTTCTTATAGATGAGAAGGTCATCTGCGCTTTCTTCTAAGTGTCCACCTTTTATTAAGACATTGCAATTTAAAGATTGTGATATTTTTTCTCCCGCTTCTATGAATGTTTCTTTCGTTTCTATTTTCATTTCTGATAAGACTTCTGCTTCCGGTATGTTTGGAGTTATTAGATCTGCTATTGATATAAGTTGTTTTTTTAGTACTTCAATTGAATCCGGGTTTAGTAGTTTTCCTCCGCTTGTGGCAACCATTACAGGGTCTACAACAATATTTTTTGCATTATATTGCTTTAATTTTTCGGAGATTTTTTTTATAATTTCTATATTAGATACCATTCCGATTTTTACTGCGTCTGGTGTTATGTCTGAGAAGATAACATCTATTTGTTGTGCGACAAATTCAGGCTTAATTTCGTTTATTCCGTAGACACCTGTCGTGTTTTGAGCTGTCAAGGCTGTTATTACGCTCATTCCATATACGTTGTATGCAGACATAGTTTTTAGATCTGCCTGTATTCCTGCTCCACCACTACAATCAGAACCAGCTATTGTGAGAACTTTCCTCATTTAATCACCTCTTATAATATTTTATTTATCTCTTCTTTTATCTCTTTAGTTGCTTTTTCTATGTCTTTTTCCGCAAAAATGGCAGATATAACTGATATTCCAGATATTCCGCTACCTATAAGTCCTTTTATGTTTTCTTTGGTTATTCCACCTATAGCAACAACTGGGATTGATACTGTGTCACATATTTCTTTTAATGTCCCAAATGGGATGTTTTCTGCATCATTTTTTGTCGATGTAGAAAAGACAGCTCCCACTCCTAGGTAGTTAGCACCCATTTCTTCTGCCTTTTTCGCCTCTTCTACGTTGTGAGCAGATACTCCAAGTATCATTTTTTCGCCAATTCTTTCTCTTATTGAGAGAGAGTTTATGTCGTCTTGCCCCAAGTGCACTCCATCTGCACCGCTTTTTATGGCAACTTCTATGTTGTCATTTACTATTAGTGGCACATTGAATTTTTCTGTGATTTTTTTTAAGGATTGAGTCCTTTCGATGTATTCTTCTTCTGTTATGTTTTTCTCTCGTATTTGCAATATTGTTACTCCAGCCCGCAGTGCTTTTTCTACATCGTTTTCCATTGTAGAGTTGTTCAACCAGTTTCTGTTAGTTATTGCATAGAGAGTGAGTTGTCGTTTATCTAATCTCAATTTTTGCACCTGTTTCCATTTCTTTTGATGTAATTTTGCTTATTTCGTCTATCAGAGCAACTCTGTATGAAGCTGTTCCTAGATTTTCTTGTTTTATTTTTTCGTAAGCTTTTTCACCACTTAGTCCCATAAGTACAACGGCTGAAACTGTTGCTTCAATCAGGTAATTCTGGTCTGCTCCACAGAATGCAGCGATAAGAGCCGTCAACATACATCCTGCCCCTGTTATTTGAGACATCATTGGGTGACCGTTTCTTATTATGTATGTTTTTTTTGAATCTGTTACTATATCAATTGCACCTGTTACAGCAATTATGCTGTCTAGTTCTTCACTTAACCTTTTTATTATCTCAATTTTCATTTCCAGGTTATTTTCTGTTACAGCGTCTCTATCGTCAGCATCTACACCTACTGTGTTTCCTGCACCTTTCGCTATTGTCATTATTTCTGACACATTTCCTCTTATTACGCTCATTTTTATTTTATTTATGAGTTTCTTTGCTGTTTCAGTCCTAAAGTGTGAAGCTCCTACTCCAACCGGATCAAATATTACAGGGTTTGATATTTCGTTCGCTTTTTTACCTGCAAGTTCCATAGATTTTATCGTTCTACTGTTAAGTGTCCCTATGTTTAGGCTTAATGAGGAACAGATAGACGTTATTTCCTCTACTTCTTGCTCGTCGTCTGCCATTATTGGAGAGGCTCCGCAGGCCAGAAGTATGTTTGCACAATCATTTACAGTGACATAGTTTGTTATTGAGTGCACTAGTGGTTTTTTTTCTTTTATCTCTTCTATGTTTCTATATATTTTTTCCATCTTTTTTCTCTTTTCTATTGCTTTTTTGTCCATATCTTTTTGTTATATCTTCGTGTTCTTTTGTTATTTCTTCTTCGGTAAATGGTATTCCCTTGCCAATTTGGCTAGATAGTATGTAGATGTGTGCAAACATTTCTATCATTTCTGCATTAAACACAGCCTCTTCTAATGTACAGCCAACTGCTACAATTCCGTGGTTTGCCATTAGTACACCTTTTTTATTAGCCAGTGCTTTTGTTACGTTTTCTGCTAATGCTGTCGTGCCTATTGTTGCATATTTAGATACAGGGATTTCTCCACCAAAGATTACAACTTGGTTGTCTGTTATAGGAGGTATGCCCTGTCTTGTTGTGGCAACTGCCGTAGCATATATTGAGTGTGTGTGCACTACAGCGTTTATATCTTTTCTTGCATTTAGTATATATCTGTGCATTTCTTTTTCTATAGACGGTGTTCTGTCCCCACTGACGATGTTACCTTCAAAGTTCATTTCTACTATGTCGGATGTCTCCATTGTTATGTAGTTCATTCCACTTGGAGTTATGAGGAATGAACTGTTTAGTCTTACACTTACATTGCCACCGGTACCTTGTATTAGTCCGTTTTTGTACATTTTTTTGCATTGTTCGACGATTTCTGTTCTTATATTATTTTCTATTATCATTTTCAGTTTTTCCCAGCTTTCGGAGTAATGGCGTTATTAGTAAGTTTATTATTCCCATGATTAAGAATATGTTTATTATTGATATTTTTAGCATGAGCATGAGAGCCACAAAGAGTGCAGATAGTACCATTCCGAAGGAGTCAAATACATTTAGAGTAGCCACGACTCGAGCTCTATGTTCAGAAGAGCTTTCTGCCTGCATTATCGCATACATTGGGACACTAAATATCCCCCCAAATATTGCAAGAAATAATAGACCTATTGTAATTCCCCATGATGTTGGTTCTTTTATAAAAGCTAAAAAATTTATTAAAATATTTGATTTTTCAAATATTTTACTAAAGGAATAAAGAAGTAAAGTTGAGGCTGATAGCCCTATGCACGCAAATGGGATGAGTTTACCAGAGACTTTTCCTGATAGTAATCTGTTGCATAATGTTGATCCTATTCCCACACCAACAGAGAAAACAACAAGAAAGAAGGTAGAAATTTCTTCGTTCCCACCCAGTACGTCTTTTGTATAAGTAGGAAATTGCGCTAGAAACACCGCACCTAGAAACCAAAACCAACTTATACCTAGTATTGATTTTATTAGTACTTTATTAGGTTTTACATATTTTATTAGGGAATATGTAGCCCGAAGGATATTCCAATCTACTGTTATATTAGACGATTTCGGGTCAGCTTTAGGTATAAAGAGGCTTGCAATATATCCTAATATTGCAACAGAGATTATTCCTATTGATATGTATATTCGTCCCATGTCGTGTAGTATAAAGAGTCCACCAGAGAGGGTTCCTGTAAGTATTGCAACATATGTACCTGCACTTATGAGTCCATTACCCGCTACTAGTTCGTTTTCTTCTAGGTGTTGGGGCAATATACTAAATTTAAGTGGGCCAAAAAATGTGGATTGAGCACCCATGAAAAATAATAATATTATTAAGGCCCATAGATTTGTGTAATAGAATGATATGGCAGTTAGTACCATAAGAATTATTTCAACAAATTTTATAATATGTATCAGAAAAGATTTCTCATATTTGTCTGCTATTTGACCTGCTGTAGCTGAAAAGAGAAAGAATGGCAATATAAATAGCCCTGCAACTATTGTTATAAGTATTTGAGCATTTACTCCATATTCATCAGCAAGCCTAAATGTTATTAGGATTACAAGTGCATTTTTAAAGAGGTTATCATTGAATGCACCTAGAAATTGTGTCGCAAAAAGAGGTAGAAATCGTTTCGTTTTTAAGAGTCCAAATTGATTTTTAATTTTAACCGACTCCCTATCATATTTTAATAAAGGCAGAGACTTTCGTCTCTGCCTTTATTGTAGTCTCTTTATATTATATTATTTGTACGTTATTTGGCAACGTCATCAAGAGATATACTTCTTGTGTGTTCTGTTTTTACCCATGTACCTTGGTCCTTTGCAAGAAAAGCTGCTTTAAACAAGATAGGTATCCATGTAAGACCAAACCAGAAGTAGATGAATGTGTCAGGCACATATTTTAATGTGAATTTCTTTTCATGCATTGATGGCCCTATTACAACACATATTAGACAGAAGAAGATTATTAAGAAGATTGGTAGACCAAAAAATAGCACCCAATCGATCATTGTTTCTGGTGTTCCGTCACCCATTGTAGGGAAGAGTATCATGTTGTTTATAAGAGTATATGCCATTCCCGCAAACATTATTATTATACCCAAGCAAGATTTAGCTGGTGCAAGTAGGTATAGGAAGAGATCTAAGTATTGCAATTTTCTTGTTACAAAGAAAGATTTAAGGGTAGGAATACCATATTTCCAAAAAACCCAATAGTGTCCTTGCATCCATCTTGTTCTTTGTCTGATTGAGATTGACATATCTTGTGGCTTTTCATCGTAGATTACAGCACTGTCGTTCCAATGAACTTTGCTCCCAGAGAGGATTAGTCTTGTGGACATTTCAAGGTCTTCAGTAAGACTTTCTAGGTTCCAACCTATTCTCTCAAGGGTTGTAGCTCTTATTACAAGTCCTGTACCACCCAGTGTACATGAAAGTCCCCACAAACCACGTGCAAGCTGCCAAAAACGGTTCGAGAACCAGTATGCAAGGGCATAAGATCTTGTAAGCCAGTTGTCATCTGGATTTTTTACATCAAGTACACCTTGAATTGCCTCTGCATCAGGGTGTTGTTCCATATAGTTGTTCATGTTAAATAGAAAGTTCATGTCTGCCAAATTATCTGCGTCAAACATTGTTAGAGCATCAAATTCTTCCATAGGAAGTTTTGTCAAGGCCCAACGTACGTTCCATGTTTTACCGTTGTGTTCTTTGTCAAATCTTTCAAGTGCAATTGCTCCATGTTCACGAACTATGTCCGCTGTATTGTCTGAGCAGTTATCACATGAAGCATAAACTTTATAGCAGTTCTTTGGGTAATTTTGATTTGCAAGACTGTCTAGCAAAGGGGCAATTACTTGTGCCTCATTGTGAGCAGGTACAAGGACAACAAATTTACGATATTTTTTTGCAACTGGTAGAGTCGCTTGGCTTGCAAAGCCTCTCAAACTTACGACAATTTGATAGATACCATCACAAACTAAAAAGGCAACGAGAGTGTAGAGGATAAATTGCACTATCCACCATCCCCACCAAATAACCCAATAAAATAATGTCGTTCCTGAGACAGCACTTTCCATTTCTAAATTCCTCCTATAATCATAAAAACAAACTTCGATATAATACTCTTACTTTTAAGGATATACAATCTTTTTACTTTGAATATTTTAACTTTTTCATTAGATTATACTCCAAAATTTTATCAGAGTAAGAGAGTTCTTTTTTCACTTTGTAACTTATTTTTTTAAAGTTAGTATATTTAAGTTCTTTATTACTATTTATTGACGTTGATTTCATTTGCGACGGTTCAATATAAGAACAGTCTAATATGTATGTGCCATTCCTAAATATCAACGGGACATTTTTTTCTTTTGAGAACAAGTCATTACCCATTCCAGCTTTATATGAGTACCCCAGTAGGTTTGCAACCGTAGCTGAGACATCTATTTGACCTGTAGTTGTGTTCAATACGTTACTTTTAGAAATACTGTCTGGTAACTTTATTATAAGAGGAATCCTTTGGAAATCTTTCCATTGAACATCTTCTCGTAATTCCTTATTTAGTATTTTCTCTAGTCTTGATGTCTCACCCTTTGGTATCGCAGTGTGGTCTCCATATATTACTATAAGAGAGTTTTCTGTAAATCCCTCTTCTTCAAGTTTTTTTACAAAATCACCAAAATGATTGTCAAAATATCTCATGCCTTTAAGATAGTTAGTAAGTAGGCAGTCATCTAGTCCTGTAACGTCTAAGTCGGATTGTTGAAGTAATTCCGGGAAGTCAAAAGGATAATGACTCGTGAGAGTTATAAGAAATGCATAAAAAGGTTCTTTTTCTTTTTTCATTTTTTCAATACTTTGCGAGAAGAAGCTTCTGTCGCTTAATCCCATTCCGATATTTTCATCAACAATAAAATCTTTTTTACTAATAAATTTGTTAAAACCCAGTGCTGGATACATTTTGTGTCTATTCCAAAATCCTTCTCTGTCTCCATGAAGAGCCAAAACATTGTATCCCTTTTCAGTTAAAAGGAATGGAAGTGAATGATATTCGTTGGTTGCAAAACGTGTATACGCAACACCGCTTTCTGCAGGATATAATCCTGTATTCACAATAAATTCTGCATCAGAGCTGTTCCCTACAGACGTCTGATTGTATGTTCTGGGAAAGTATAGAGATTTTTTGACAAATTTGTTTAAGTTTGGAGTAACTTCTTTCCCATTTATTTTCAAATCTATTACAAACTCCTGTAGCGACTCCACTTGAATTATAATTAAATTTTTTCCTTTTGCTATGCCAGTAAACTTGTTCGGCTGTCTATTTGTATCTCTTTCTATGTACCAGTTGGATATTTCTTCTATTTCGACTTTTGATATGTGTCCCTTTGTAAAGAGATCTCTGAGTACATTTTGGAAGTCAACCATATGGTAGGAAAGAGCACCGATGTTGTTGCATACGGCAGGCTTGTCCCACATTGACTTTAAAACACCAGGCACTTTTTGATTGTATGTATAGACTCTTAAAGCATATAAAGAGAAACCAAATAAAAATATTAAGAGACTTAGAAAAATTCTCTTTACTGTTAATTTTGAGAATATATTTTCTTTAGTTTTACTCTTATACAAAACGTATAAGAGTAATATGGCAAAAATATCTGCAAAATATAATAGATCTGTAATTCTAAATAGGGCAATCACCGATTCTTTTATCTCACTAACTTGTGTTGTAAGTCCTAGGTTTCTAAAAGTAAAAAGGTCACCGTAAAACCTCATGTGCATTATATCTGTATAAGCTAGCACAGAAAAAAGAAAAGCTACAATTAAAATTAACGAACATCTAATTTTATTGTGAAAGAGTGACGTAATAGAATAGAATGCCATTAATATTCCAAATGACGAGAGTAGCGTGTAAATAGCTGGATATGAATATAAAAATCCGCTAGATGTTACATATTCAACAGATAAAAATTTAAAGAATGTGCAGATATATACTATGAAAAAAAATTTTAGCTCTTTGTTCTTGACGCTTATTATTTTGTCTGTAATATCTTTTAATTTATATTTCACTATTTTCACCTTTACTGTTTCATTGTCTATTATATTTTTTGTTTAGCATCAAATATTTTTCTGCCTGTTTTGATACATTTTGTTCTAAAATCTGAGTTTCTTCTTTTGTCAAACTCCATGTCCAGTTGTCTTCTTTTTTCCCAGGTATGTTCATTCTGGCAGAGGAATCTAGCGAGAATAAATCTTGCATTGTTATTATAGCAATTTTTGATTTTGACGATAGTACCAGAGAGTTCATTTTTTCTACAATATTGTCCGATTTTTCGCTATTAGTGTATTTTAAGAAGTTGTCGCGTTCATATTGAGTAGAGTCTTTCTCCCACCATCCCACTGTGGTGTTGTTATCATGGGTGCCTGAATAGACAATGCTGTTCTCTTCTATATTATGAGGTAGATAAGGATTCTTTTCCATATCATCGCCAAATGCAAACTGTAGTATCTTCATACCAGGAAGGTTATATTTATTTCTTAAAAAATTTACTTCTTCCGTTATTATACCCAAATCTTCGGCAATTATTTTTGTCTTTTTTCGAGGATTACCGATTTGTTCAAAGAGTATTTTCAACATTTCGTCTCCTAAAGTTTTTTCCCACTCTCCATTGATGGCAGTATCCGAAGCCTCAGGAATTTTCCAACATGCAGAAAATCCTCTAAAATGGTCTATACGAATTATGTCAAAATATTTTAATTGGTGACTAACTCTATTTATCCACCAATTAAAATTATCTCTTCTCATTTTTTGCCAATCATAGAGGGGGTTTCCCCACCGTTGCCCCATTCTACTGAAGTAATCAGGGGGAACTCCAGCTACAAACTTTGGAGTCCCATCTTCTGTTAAGTCAAACAATTCTCTGTTTGACCATAGGTCAGAGCTATCAAAGCTCACAAACATAGGAATATCACCTATTAGGGATATTCCTATGTCCTTTGCTTTTTCTTTTAATTCATATAGTTGTTTATAGAATACAAACTGTTTAAAACAAGTAAAATTATATTTATCTATGTTTGAGTTTTCTAACAATAGATTTTTTAGAACATTCTTGTTATAAATATTATAGTTTTGCCATTTGTTCCAACATTCATTATTGTTGATTTCTCTCAGTAACATGAAAAAAGCATAATCATGCAACCAAAATGATTCTGTTTCTTTAAACTTTTCAAATAATTTATGCAATTCATTGTGTTTCTGAGGATATTTTTTAAAATTTTCCCATGCTATTTTATATATTTTTTCTTTTGCTAATGAAACTTTGTGATAGTTAATGTTTCTATAGTTACCTACTTCGTAACAGCAAAGTTCTTCTTTTGATATGAGCCCCAACAATTCAAGCTTATCAGGGCTTATGAATAATTCATTTCCCGCAAATGCTGATAAAGAACTATAGGGTGAATTACCAAATGCTATATTTGTTGGACTTACAGGCAGTACCTGCCATATAGAAAACCCTGCTTTCTTTAAAAATACCATAAAGTTTTCTGCACAACTTCCCAAATCTCCAATTCCATATTCGCTATGAAGTGAGGATATGTGCATAAGAACTCCACTTTTACGAGACAATTTTATTATTCCCCTTTTATTTTACTTTCATTTTTTAACACAACACATGATAGAGGCGGAAGTGTTATAGATATGGAGTGTTGTCTCCCATGGTAAGGTATTTCTTCTGCAGCAATTTGACCGAGATTACCAGAGTTCGTCCCACCATAACATTCGCCGTTGCTGTTTAATACTTCTTTCCAAATATTACCCTTTGGTACACCAATCCTATAGCTAACACGTTCTACTGGAGTAAAGTTAAATACTGCTGCAACTAAGTTACCTTTAGTATCTCTTCTAATGAAGGATATTATGCTTGATTGAGCATCATCACAGTCTATCCACTCAAACCCTGAGGAGTTGTAGTCCTGCTCCCATAATGCTGAATTGTTTTGGTAGAAATTGTTTATGTCTCTAAACCATAGAGCAAGTCCAGAATGTAATTTATTTTCACAAAGTTGCCAATCCAAGCCATTATCATGGTTCCATTCTCTTTCTTGCCCAAACTCTCCTCCCATAAAGACTAGTTTTTTACCTGGGTGACAGAAGAGCCAACCGAAGAGTAATCTTAAATTTGCTGCCTTTTGCCAGTCATCTCCTGGAAGTTTTCCCCATAATGAACCCTTACCATGTACAACTTCATCATGTGATAGTGGTAATACAAAGCTTTCTGAGTATGCGTACCACATTCCGAATGTTAATAAATTTTGATGGTATTGTCTAAATATAGGGTCTTTCTTCATGTATGATAGGACATCGTTCATCCATCCCATGTTCCATTTGTAACCGAATCCAAGTCCACCAAGCCACGTGGGTCTAGATACCATTGGCCATGATGTTGATTCTTCTGCTGTAGTTTGGGTAGATGGGTATTCTATATATATGTTTTCATTTAATTTTTTGAGGAAATCTATTGCTTCTATATTTTCTTTTCCACCATATTTATTTGGTATCCATTCTCCTTCTTTTCTTGAGTAGTCAAGGTATAGAAGAGAGGCGACAGCATCCACTCTTAGTCCGTCAATATGGTATTTATCAAGCCAAAATGACGCGGAAGATATAAGGAAACTCCTAACTTCATTACGTCCATAGTTAAATATACAGCTCTTCCAGTCTGGGTGGAATCCCTTTCTCTGGTCTTCGTGTTCATAAAGACATGTACCATCAAACTGTTTGAGACCGTGTTTATCACAAGGGAAGTGAGATGGAACCCAGTCAAGTATTACAGCTATTCCAGCTTTGTGTAGTGAGTCTATAAGTATCATAAATTCTTCTGGTATGCCATATCGTGACGTAGGGGCAAAGTAACCAGTAGTTTGGTATCCCCACGAACCATAGAACGGGTGTTCCATTATTGGAAGAAATTCAACATGCGTAAATCCATTTTCTATAAGATATGTAGGAAGCTCTCTTGCCAGATCAAGCCAAGAAAAGTAGGAGTCATCTTCCGTTCTACGCCATGAACCGACGTGCATTTCATATATTGATTGAGGAGATTTTATACCGCTTTTATTTTTTCTGTTTTTCATCCATTCATTGTCCCGCCATTCAAAATCAGGCACATTGTAAATTTTGGATGCAGTACGTGGCGGATTTTCACAGAAAAAGGCAAAAGGGTCAGCCTTTTCAATTCTTTCATTTTTTGCCGTTAGAATACTGTATTTATAACAACAATATGGTTCGACTCCAGGAATAAAACCCTCCCATATTCCAGATTCATCCCAACGCATCGCCAACTTATGTGTATCCGAATTCCAGCCATTAAAATCACCAATCACAGATACTTCTTTTGCGTTCGGTGCCCAGACAGCAAAAACGACACCTTCTTTTTCATCATGCGTAACCCTGTGGGCGCCCAAAATGTTGTAGAGTTTTGAATGGCTTCCCTCTTTAAAAAGATAGATGTCTGTTTCTCCTGCGAGACTCACTCCATATATAACCTCGTTTACTACGTGCAACATATGAAATCACCTCCGGCAACTTTTTGTAGTTATGCCGATATTTTTACCGGCATAACTAATATATTAGTTGGCTCTTTCTATTTTTATTTTTCTTAGTTCTCTTCTTAGTACCTTTCCTGTAGGAGAAAGTGGGTATTCTGTAACAAAACCTATTTTTCGAGGAACTTTGTAGTGAGCTAAGCGTTCCTTACAGTATGACATAAGTTCTTTGGGGGTGATGTTTCCTATCCCGTTTTCATTTAGGATTATAAAGGCTTTTACCATTTCTCCAGCTACATTGTTTTTTTCGCCAACAGCTATGGCAGCGTGTACATAAGGATGTTCACAGAGGACAGCTTCCACTTCCTGCGGATAGACATTAAATCCACTGACTATGATTATGTCTGTAGCTCTGTCAACAATTTTTATATAACCATCTTCATCTATCTGCACTACGTCTCCAGTATTGAACCAGTCTCCATCAAATCTTTCGGCAGTATTTTCTTTATCACGGAAGTAGCAAGGTGCAACAGAAGGGCCCTTTACCCATAGTACGCCCTCGTCATGAAGCCCTATAGGATTGCCCTCCCTATCTGTTACTTTTGCTTCGTAGCTTTTCAAAAGAGGTCCGACTGTACCTAGTTTTTTTGTTTCTTCGCTAGGAGAAACTGCTACGACCGGAGAACATTCTGTAAGTCCATAACCCTCTAATATACCAACGCCCATATATTTTTTACAGCGTTCATCTAGCTGAGTGTTTAGTCTATCTCCTCCTGATACTACGTGTCGAATACCTTTTAACTGTTCTTCTTTTTTTGCGAGTGCACCTAATAAAAATGCTATAACGGTAGGGACAGCTATTACAGCAGTTACTCCTGAGTCTTTTATTGCTTTTATTGTATTTTCTACTGGTACGAAAGTTGGAACTATAGTTTGTCTTACTCCGCACATTAGAGGGAGAAGTCCTGCTACGTTGTTGCCAAATGTATGGAAGTTAGGGAGTACGTTTAGAAATACTGCATCTTCTGCTAGTAGTCCAGGAATACTATCTGGTAATTGAGAAATATTATCTATTAAATTAGAGTGATAGCAACCTATAGCCTTTGGATTGCCAGAAGTACCTGATGTGGAAAAGAGAATTGCGTAATCTTTAGTCTCTGTCTGACCTATGCGACCAATCCATTCGTTTAGAGGTGAATCAGGTTTTGCCGACACAATTGGTACACCTATAGTCTTTGAGGCCTCTGATGCTTTTTCAAAAGCATCTTCATGAATGATGATAGAGTGAGGATCTAGTTTGCGAATTGTGTTAAACATGTTTACTAAGCCTGTTCTCATGTTAAGGGGTGCAACAGCACCTCCAAGTCTCCATGCTGCAATTGACAGTGCAAACACCATAGGAGAGTTTGGTAGAAGTAGTATAAGTCGTTGCCCTTCTGTAAAACCAGAATTTTTTAGCTTTTCTTCACAGTCTAAAGCTAAATCATTTAGCCTGTTCCATGTCCACCATTCTCCCTGCCACCATATACAATCCTCGTTTTCTTTCCCTTGCCATGCAGTAACAAAAATTTCTTCCAAACGTGTTTTACTAAAATCTCTCGGCATAAGACATCACCCTTCATGCTTTTATTAATTTATAAATATATTGCTTTAAAAATAACAAGATAATTATGTTATTTTTTATATCTTTGTTACACGTAGTACCCTTCTTAGAATTTTTCCTGCTGGTGATAGCGGATATTCTGATACAAACGCAATTTTTCTGGGTACTTTATAATGAGCCAAAGTTTTTTTAGAATAATCTATTAATTCTTTGGGTTGTATTTTTGCATCATCATTTAGAATTATAAAAGCTTTTACAATTTCTCCAGCAAGACTGTTTTTTTCACCGACTACTACTGCTGATTTTACTGCGGGATGCTTGCATAGTACAGTTTCTACTTCTTTTGGGAATACATTGAAACCACCCACAATTATTATATCTGTTGCCCTGTCTATTATTTCTATATATCCATCACTATCTATTCGTACCACGTCGCCAGTATTAAACCAACCATTTTTAAAACGTTCTTTCGTATTTGCCTCATCTCTAAAATATGACTTTACTACCGATGGGCCTTTGATCCAAAGGACACCTTCTTCTTGTTTGTCCTTCAATCTACCGGCTCTATCTCTAATTTCCATTTTCAAAGACGGAAATAAGGGACCAACAGTTCCTAATTTTCTCTTTTCGACTGAAGAATTAAAAGCAACTATAGGAGAACATTCAGTAAGTCCATAGCCCTCTAATACTCCAGTCCTCAAGTATTCACAGCATCGTGCATCTAACGAAGTTGCAAGCTTATCTCCACCAGACACAATTCTTGAAATGTGTTTTATTTTTTCTCCTCTTTTTGCAAGGGTTCCCGTAAGAAATGATAGGACTGTAGGTACAGCAATAATAGCAGTAACACGTGCCATTTTTATAGTTTCAATTGTTTTTTCAACAGGTATAAAAGTTGGAACTATTGCCTGTTTCACACCTTTTAGTAGAGGTAAGATTGAGGATGTGTTAAATCCCAAACTATGAAAATTAGGGAGAAGATTTAAAAAAACAGTATCTTCTTGTATAAAGTCTGTAGCAACAGACAAAGCATCGTCTATGTTGCTTATTATATTTTCTGAGGTACAAGGAACACTTTTAGGAAGACCTGATGTCCCTGACGTTGAAAAAATTACAGCAATGTCATCATTGTTTTCTTCCTTAGCATCTCTTAGTCGTATTGTTTCCTCAATTTCAGTAAAAGATGTAGGTATTACAGGTATTTGCAACATTTTTTCTATTGGTAAAAAGAGTTCTTTTTTTTCTGCAAAGACAAAAACAGTACTTAGATCTAACAATTCTAGTGTAGGCACCAAGTTTTCCATTCCTGCTTTAGGGTTCATTGGAGCAACAGTGCCTCCTAACTTCCACGTTGCAAGAGAAAGAGCTATTACGATTGGAGAGTTGGGCAACATGAAACCTATTCTTTGCCCCTTTTTAAAACCTGCTTTTGATAGTTTCTTTTCACAATCAAGGGCAAGGCAGTTTATTTTATTCCACGACCACCACTCACCCATCCACCATATACAGTTTTCTTCTTTTTTATTTTTCCATGAATTTATATATAAATCATACATTTTATTATTGACGTAAACCATTTTTAAAGCACACTCTCCATTTCATTTTTAACAAGAAAGACTATTTTTTATATTGTATCATTTTCTGCAAAGAACCTCTGCCACCGTCACAATGTATTAGAGACATAGGTTTATCTATAGGTTCATGTGTCCTTGGGTCAATCGTAATATTTGTGTGTGTCAAATAAAAATCAGAGGTGGATAGGAGTTCATGCCTTATCGATTCTCCTTGGTATCCTCTTGATTGATACAACGATGACGCAAGCCAAAGGACACCGTCATAAGTCATAACGACTGATTTAATATTTTTAGGAGAACAGAGATCATTGTACTTATTTTTATAATCTCTAAGTAATGACGCTGTCCTTGGATCTAATGTTGTTACTTCATTTAGCCACCATGTGTTTTTATAATATTCTTTTGCTTCTTCGTCCAAATTGTCTATATAGTTTTCCCCCAATATTGCACCAGTGTATCCTATCTCTCTTGCCGTTTGAATCATTAAATCTTTATATTCATCAGAAGATATTAGCAATAGCAAATCAGATTCGTTCTCTTTTATAGCTTCAAGTAAGAGTTTATAAGATTTCTTATTGTCAGAAGTGAAAGCAATGTCCACATTTGCCTCTCCTCCAAAGACTTTTAGCCAATGAAGGAAAAATTCATGCTCTTCTTTATGATATAAGCTACTCGACTCATAAAGTATTCCAAGTTTCTTTCTTTTTAGCCCTTGAACAACAAAGTACGCCGTCATTTTTGCTCTCTCATAAGAGTTTTTTGCCAAACTGAACACATATAGATGAGGTTTCTTCTCATCTCTTATCATCATTCTAGGTGTGTCCGCAGTCGTCACAAGAAGAGGTACTTCTAACTCATCTGCCAACGGGACAATCTTTTCCGTTATAGACGCATCCATTCCCGTTAGCATAACTAGTAGCGTTTTATCTTTCATTACATTTTTTATATATTTATATGCTTTTTCAGGATTTGATGGCGTATCAAAGCCAACTATCTTAAATCTAAAACCTGCACCTTTGTTTTGTGCATTGATTTTTTCAACAGCAAGTTGAGCGGCTCTCAGTCTATCATATCCACCTGTAAACTTAGCATCACTCAGCACATCAAAATATGCAATTCTGTACTCATTACCCACAGGATCTCGTTGGTTGCCAATTTGGAGAAATAAAATTATCAGAGCAATCGCTGAGATTAAAAAGATAAATGTATTGCAAATTACTTTCTTTCTAAGCCATTTAGTCCTAGGTTTTTTTGCTAGGCATCCGTCTATTTTTTTTAAATTGCCGGGTGAAGCAAAAAAGGTATTAGCATATTTGTCATCGTTTGTCGTTTCTTCAGCAGAAGAAATTTCAGCAATAAATTCGATTATTTCAATAACAAAAGAAACATCTTGTTTGGAAAAGCCTAATTTATCAAGTAAGTAATTTCTATATTCTTCACATTTAAGGTTTTCTTTCCTAAGCTCAGCAGACCAACCTTTTTTTGATAAATTTCTTAATGAGAACGTTAGGGTAAAAATTTCTTTTGTATCCAAATCATTGTATTCTTCTAAAAATTGAGAAAGTCTGTCTGTATCTTCAAAAATTTGCAGACCATAGTCTTCTATTATTTTTTCTAAATTTTTTTTCATTTTGTCTTTCATACAGTTACCTCCACGATATCTTTTACAAGGTTACAGGAAAAATACGTTTATGTTCTTTTTAAATTTATATATCATTCTATGATAAAATTTGAACTATAAATATAGTAGCATAATAAATATATACAAAGGAGTTCTCATGTATAAAAAACTTTCGAAATTACACCCACTTATTATGGCTAGTTTTGCATTTGTTTTCTTTATAATTTCTCTGTTTTCATGGCATGTTGACTTTCTCGAAGTAAGTAGCCCGAAAAGTGGTTTAATTTTTAGTTCTCCATGTTCAAACGGTTACAGATTTTCTACTCGATATATTCATTCAGTAGAGCTTACACCTGTTGAAGACTACTATATTATTACAGGTGGAAAGATATGGTTATGGGAAGAACGAGTCCGCTCCTCTAAAGCAGGCATGCCTTCTATGATACCTATGCACGGACGATATATTGAAGCAAAAGATTGGCTTATTTATCAGGGTGGACAAATCTCGTTCGACACATACTTTTATCGCATAGGTGATAAGCAATTCGGTTGCAATCAGGCAAAATTCTCACCATTTGGTCTTTGTAACTTTTACGAAATATTCTCCAGGGAACTTCTATCCGTAAAAGTTACCAAAATGCCATTCTATTACAAAAAACCATTTTTCTCTAAAAAGTTATATGAAGCAGAAAAAAATGTCGAACCAATAAACAAACCCTTACAAAAATTTTAAGTCAATCAGAATTAGTATTATTCCTAATAATTGCAACAATAACATAGTTAAACAAACTAAGTTATACCGATATTTTTGTAACATCATAGTAATGTATCGAAATACCGTTTTTTGTAGCATATATGCAATGAATACAAAAAAGACAGCGTCACATGCAAATAAACATATACCAGAAAAATCTAGCAAAAAGGCAGGTCTTAAAGGAATAAAAAGTATCACAAATAAGAACGAATTTAAAAGTCTATTCAGTGAAAGATAAATAGTATCATTCAAGCAGAAATCTTCTTCCAAGCATGAATTTCCTTCCACTAAGATACGCTCTTTTAATCCTATAAAAAATAGAGTAGAAACAGCTATTGCTATAATACCAACCCACGCAACAACCGATGTTTCTTGCCAAATATTGATACTTACAAAAGATTCAACGCTTATAATCTTTCCAGATATTCCTCTTTCATACATGTAGCAACCATATAAAGTAAGTAAAAAGAAAAGAGCAGCATCACAGATACAATATACTTTTATATTTTTATAGTGGAAAACAGATTTACCGTAACGAGCCCAAATAAAAATTTGTCCTGATGTAAAAATAATCACGGGGATATATATAGCTGTAAAGCAGATAGAAACAAAGGATGGCAAGCTACCTATTGGCAACATAAAAAACACAGATAATAATAAGATAAAAGCTATGTAACAAGAATAATTAGTACATTTCTTTCTATGTCTTTCTAAAGAGGTAGGCATATTCTTTGTAGAAATGCTTTTATAAAATAAGTCGTTATCATACATATATATTATTAACAAACAAAATACAAAAAATATGAACGATGTTGCTGAAATTAAAGATAGAAAAAGTGACATCATAGCCGTTTTCCCCTTAGAAGCCATTTTTTTTATTATACAACAAAAAACCTCATTTATGTTTTCTCTATAGAAACATAAATGAGGCTATTTTATTAGATATTTTCTTGTATTTTAACTTATTTAATGAGGCCCTTTTCTTTAAAGAACTTCACTGCTCCTGGATGGAGAGGAGCGGTTACACCATTTAAAGCACCTTTAAGTGAGATCTCTTTTCCCTTTGCATGTGCTGCTTTTACGTCATCTAAGTTTTTATAAAGAGCTGTTAGGAAGTTGTAAATATCTTTTTCCGGTACATCTGCATGTGTAACAAGAAGAGCCATTACAGCAGGTGTTTTTGTATCTTTTGTAATACCTTTATACGTATTTGCCGGAATTACACTTGATACAAAGAAAGGATACTTTTTGTTCAACTTTTTGAGAAATGCGCTATCAAAGCTGTGCAATGTAATATTCTTCTTTGTCGTTGTAAGGTCCATAATTGCTGCTGTCGGATATCCTGCAACTACAAATCCTGCATCAATCTGTTCGTCCTTGAAACGTCCAGCTGTACCAGCGAAATCAAGATAGTCTGTCTTTTTAAAGTCTTTTTCTGAAATTCCTGAAAGTGCTAATAATGCTTGCAAGTCGCCCCATACACCAGAACCCTGTGCACCAACGCTTACTCTTTTGCCTTTCAAATCAGTAAACTTCTTAATATTTGCTTCTTTTGTAACAACCATTTGAACGTGTTCTGGATAGAGGGATGCTACTACACGGATGTTTTTAAGTGGTTTATCTTTAAACATCAACTGTCCATTCAATGCCCAATATGTAATATCGTTCTGTACGAATGCAATTTCAATTTCTTTTCTTGATACCAAGTTAATATTTGCAACTGAAGCATTTCCTGTTTCTGCTGTACAACGGAGTTTGCCATCCTTTGTAACTGCTGCAGCAAGAGCACCACCTACTGCATAATATGTTCCCGCTGTTCCACCTGTTGCAATTGACATGTAAGTTGCTGCTGATGCAACTGATGATATGGTTAGGACTGCCATTAGTGTTACTACCGCATAGATAAAGCCTTTTTTCATTTTACATTCCTCCGATTTTTTAAATAATAAGTATCTATTGATGTGAATCAAGTGTTGCATCTAATGCTTTTTTAGACATCCTTTTTTTCTTGGCTCTTTGTATAACTATTATTACCAAGAAGATTGCAAATCCAAATAAGTCAGAACGTGTACCTGGAACCAACAATCCTAGAGCACCCACAAAAGATATTAGTCGCATTATAGGTGTAATAGGTGCAGTAAAAAATCCTATTGTGGACATTGCAAGTAGTACAACCCCTAATAACGCTGTCAATACAGCTTGAACAAGGTGAATAGTATCTACGTTTATAAATAGCAATATTGGATTATACACATATATATATGGGACCAAGAAACCAGCGAGAGCAAGTTTGAAAGCAGTTAGACCTGTTTTCATAGGATCTGAACCAGATATACCTGCACCTGCGTAAGCAGCTAGTGCTACAGGTGGAGTAAGGTCCGCTGCAATACCAAAGTAGAACACAAACATATATGCTGCCATTGGTGGAACTCCTAGAAGTAGCAACGCTGGAGCCGCCATAGTACTTGTAACTATAAAGTTTGCTGTTGTTGGAAGTCCCATTCCCAAGAGCAAGCTAGCAATCATCGTAAAGAATAGGGTCAAAATCTTTGTTGTAGCCAAAGCAACTTCCTCTAATGGAATAGAGAATGCGCTAGACATTAACGTTACCAAAATATTGCCAGTTCCAACAGATGCAAGTGAAACGATTGCATTTGCTATACGCAAAGCGAGCCCCGTCAGTGTACCCATGCCAACTATCAATCCTACAGTTGCACAGGCACAAGCTACGCCAAGTGCGCTTCTAGCCCCAGACTCAAAGGCTTCAATTAAGTGTGGTAAAGTCAATCTTGTTTCCTTATTTACCCACGAAAGTAGGAAACTGATAACGATACCATTAAAAGCTGCTTTCAAAGGAGTAAATCCTGCAAGCAAAAAGTAGATAATTGCGAATAAAGGAATTAGTAAGAATCCCTTTGCTTTAAGTAAAGGCCATAGAGGAGGTAGCTGACTAAAAGGAATTCCTTCAAGGCCAAGTCTTGATGCTTCGAAGTGAACTTGAACCATAACAGCAAAGTAGTAAAGCAGAGCCGGAATTATAGCCGCTACTACAACTTCCATATAGGGAACACCTAATATCTGAGCCATAATAAAGGCTGCAGCTCCCATTACAGGAGGCATTATCTGTCCACCGGTTGATGCTACTGCTTCTACTGCGGCAGCAAAATGAGGTTCATAACCAACGCTTTTCATAAGTGGAATCGTAAACATGCCTGTTGTACAAACATTAGCAACGGATGAGCCGGATACTGTACCCATCAAGCCCGAGCTAACGACAGCCACTTTTGCCGGGCCACCTGTAGACCAACCAGCTAAAGAGAGCGAGAGGTCTATTATAAATTTACCAAGTCCTGTCCTTTCTAAGACAGCACCAAAGAGTATAAACATAAATACAAATGTTGAAGAAACCTGTAAAGGCGTACCAAATATACCCTCAATTCCCAAGTACATATGGTTTACTATCCTTGAGAAAGAAAAGCCCCTATGTGCAATCATATCTGGCATATATCGTCCAAAATAGCAATATAAAAGTGCCAATATCGCCAATAATGGAAGTACAGGGCTAGAAATTCTCCTAGTAGCTTCAAGGAGGAAAATTATTACGAATGATCCAGCTAGGAGATCTAACGTTGTTGGCAAGCCAGAACGCAACGATAGTTCATTATAAAATATTACAATATACAGAGCAGAAAGGACTCCGCCAATTAAAAACAAAAAGTCATAGATAGGGATACCTTTCGTTTTGGATTGTTTTGCAGTTGCAGGATAGAGCATAAAAACCAAAGCGAGAGTAAAAGCAAGATGAACCGCTCCCTGTTTCTGAGAGAGTAACAACCCAAAACCAGATGTGTAAAAGTGAAAACAAGACATTAGAACGGCAACTAAGGTTACTAACTTCCCCTGCCAACCATTTAAAATCCTAAATCTTGATTCTGTGTCATATTTCCTCATTAGATCGTCTAAATCTATCTGTCCGCTGGTGTGTTTATTATTATTTTCTGATTCGTCAACACAACTCATACGATCCGCCTCCAAACATTTTTCATCTTTTATCATTTGACTTACACATAATCTAGCAAAACTCGAAAAATGTCAAGAGAAAATTCACTAAATTCACATCAATATTTTGAACTTTCTTTTATTTTTGATAATTTATTAACATTTACTTACAAATATCAACCGATTTAGATGCTCCGATTCTTTTTGCTCCAGCTTCTATCATGAGTATAGCCGTCTTTTTGTCTCTTATACCCCCAGAGGCTTTAACAGACATACCATTACCAACTGTTTTTGCCATTAACTTAACATCTTCAGCAGTAGCTCCACCTGTCGAAAAACCTGTGGCAGTTTTTACAAAATGAGCCTTTGCACTTTTGGCAATTTTGCATGCTTGAATTTTTTCTTCTTCGTTTAACAAGCATGTTTCTATAATTACTTTTACTGTTTTTCCTTTTGCCTCAGTTACAATATTCTTTATTTCTTTCTCTACTTCATCAAATTTTTTGTCTTTCACCCAACCGACATTTATTACCATGTCAATTTCATCTGCACCTAGGGCTATAGCTTCTTTTGTCTCAAAAACTTTTGTCGAAGTTGTACACATACCAAGAGGGAAACCTACGACAGAACATATTTTCACTTCTGAATTTTTTAACATTTCTTTTGCAAAAGATACATACGATGAATTAACACAGACAGAAGCAAAGTTATGTGCTATAGCTTCTTCACATAATTTTTTTATGTCTTTTTCTGTTGCATTTTGGTTTAAATTTGTATGGTCAATGTACTTTTCTAAATCCATTTTATTTTTCTCCTTTTTTGTTAAGCTCTTCTGTTATTTTTATTTGTTCAATTTTTTCTTCAAATCCAAATACACTTGTATCAATTTGGTTTACTTTCATGTCAATTTTGTGCATTCCAGAAAATTTATATCCATTCGACAATCTATTTTGCATGCGTTTTATCTTTAGTAGAGCTTGCAAGTAGTTTCTTTCTGATTTTCTTAATATTTCTGCTGCTTCAAGTGCATCAGGTGTTTCTCCCTCAGCAAAAAGACAAGCAATCGATATGTTAGGCAATACATCCATTTCGTCGTTCCATATATCTGCCAATACTTTTTTAACTTTTTTACGAAACTTTTGGTCTTTTATATATCCTAGAGTATGAGTAATAGAACGAAGTAACTCTTCTATCTCCATTACTGCATCTCGAAAACGTCTTTTGGGAAGTGAGTAGGTTATTAGCATTTTTGCTTCAGTTTCTATAGACACTTCTTTTTTAAGTAGCTTACTAACAGATGGGTGAACTGAGATTTTTGCTTCTTCACATTTTTTCTCCAATGTTTCCAAGTATAGAGTGGATGTGTCATAAGAATAATTTTCACATTTACTTTTTGGTATATATGTAACATAACCTGTATTAAAGTATCCCTTACGTCCGGCACGTCCTGCCATTTGCATAAATTCATTTTTTGAAAGAGGCCCATCTATAAATTTAGCCATTTGTCCAAAAACGACTGTCTCAGCAGGTAAGTTGACCCCCAAGGATAAGGCATCTGTCCCTATTACTACATCTAATATTCTTTCTCTAAAAGCCATTTCTACCAACAATTTTTCCTTTGGTAACATGGCTCCTACATATACACCTACACCTTTATATAGAACATCTGAAATTTTCACAACTTCTAATATTTTTGCAATTTCTTTTAATCTTGTTTTTAACTCTGGTTCAATTTCTCTACGTGTCTTTGCAATTTGCAGTGCTATGTATTCTGCACCTTTTTTTGAGAATACAAATACAAGAGCATCATGAATAGAATAGAGTTTTACCCCTTTACGCCTAAAAACAAGGTCGGTTACTCTCGATTCGGTTTCATAGAGGGCAAATTCTCTTAGTGCTGTTTCTTCTAGATATTGTTTTATTTTGTCAGGATTTCCAAATGTAGCGGACATTACAAGAATATCACTATCAAACGACGTTTTACGCAAGCCATCAATGTAGGCTCTAGCTCGTTCTGAATCATTAAATATGTAGTGAAATTCGTCTATTATGACTTTTTGATTGGGGAGATGTGCATATTTGAGTGTGTATATTTCTTGTGTACAACATAGAATTTGTGCACTTTCATTTTTTTTAAAGTCACCTGTCTCTAGTCCTACATCAAACCCCATAGATTTCAAGTCCAGATAACGTTCATTTGAAAGTGCCTTTATTGGTGCAGTAAAAATTACTTTGCTTGTTGGTTTTATTGTGTTGCCATAAATATCAAGAAGCCCCGACCAAACGTAAGAAACTAGAGTCTTACCACTACCGGTCGGGGCTGATATTACACCACTTTTACCTATTATTGTTTTTATCGCTTCATCTTGCCATTTGTAGAACATCTACAGTTTTATCCTAAATGCAGGTAGTAATCGTTCCAACTTACCCGCCTTAAATTTAACATCTTCTAGACGCTCGGCACCCATGTGAGTATAGAATTCAGCTCCTCCAGGATCGGAAATTGCATATAAATATTCCGCACCTATCGTCTCAGCCAATTCACAGGCGTGAAGATACATTTCTCCACCTATTCCTGTTCCAATGTAATCTGGTACAACCCAAAGGCGACGCAACCACAAAGTGTCATCTTCTAGCTTTTCTAGTGAGTAAAAACCAAGAATTTGTTCTGTCTCTTCATTTTCAACTACGTACGTGGGATTAGTTTCTACAAAATCAACTGTTACATTTAAGAAGTCACTAAATTCTTCCATCATTTCTGATGAGTATTCCCAATAACCTTTTGATGACCACGCTATATCAGACAGTGCTTCCGCTTCGTCCGGTGTTGCAGGACGTATTCGAACATCGTCGTCTAACATTTGTTATATCAATCTCCTCTTTGTATCTCTATTTATTTTGTCTTAGTATATTAGCACACTTTTACTTTTTATGTTTACTTATTTTCCCGTATTTTTAGCTATTGTTTTTACTAAATCTCTTAGTAATGACGGTAGAATTTCTATCGAATATTTAAGATTGAGTCTCTCATTTCTATTATGCGGGTCTGAGCCACTAGGCCCCATGTTTATCACAGGCATTCCAAGATCGTTCATTTTTTCCACATCAAATGAGTAGAGTTCGCCCCACCCCGGTATGTTATTTCCTATCAGAGAGGCACTCTCTCTATTTACTTTTGCCCCTACATAACTCAAGTCACATAGTCCGCCAAAGAGTTCTATTTCTTTCATTTCTATATTATGTTTCTCTAGTAGGTTGTTTTTTACCTCACAGACTGAATCAATTATTATTTTATCTTTATCATTATCTGTTTTTGTCATTCTGCCTGGCATCCACGGTGGTAAGAAGAAACAAAGCACATATGGAGCTTTTTCAGCAGAGATCTCACATATTTTTTGCGCAATTTTTATTCCTCTTTTTCTCATGTCTCCTGATGGTATCTTTTTTATATATTCTTTTATTTCTTTCTCAAAGTATTTGTTATTTTCTTTTGCCTTGTTTATTATTTCTTCTAACGTAAATATTTTTACTTCGTTTTTACTATAAGAACTTCCATTAAAGCCCTCTATAGATATTTTGTCAAAGCTAGATTTATATTGTTCGTTTACAGCAACAAAGCTTTTTCTTGCAATTTTTTTCATCTGTGCCATTACATCGTAAGGAGTTTGTGTCACAGTAAAACAATTAAAGTATGCATAGGCTTCATCAGGAATTGTAACACTGTAGTTTTCTCTAGTTGTACCCACGTCCAAGCATACCCATGAGGGTTGCATTTTACCCTTTTGCCCATCTGTCAATTTAGGGTTCCCCTCTGCCTCACATATCAATTTAGAAATATATAATGCTGAAGAGAAACCTTTATATGGATCACCTACATGACTAGCTAGTCCTTTTGCATAAAAAGCCGGCATTATTTTACCAAGAGTTCCAGTAAACACCATTGGTCCGTTCTCTCCAGAGCAGCCAGCTTCTCCGGGTTCTGTGTTTATTGCAACCAGAAATTCCGTACCTTCAGATTTCATTTTTGACAAGACAGGTATGAGTCTTCTCATACCAGCACTAGTATTTTCTTCGTCACCAACAAAAGCTACAATTATGTTCACGTCAAACATTTTGGTGTCATCGGCAAAGTCTTCGATAAGGTCTACTTCTAGTGCGACACCAGCTTTCATATCCATAGTGCCTCGTCCATAAAGAGTGTCATTGTCTTTGTTGTTGAAGTAAGAAGAGAGTTTATCACAATCAAAAGCATATTCTTTTATTTCGCCATAGATATCGTTTGATACGACATCAAAATGAGAGATAAAAAGTATTGTTTTAGTTGTTTTTCTTTCTGATTTTACTGTTACTAGTAAAGCCTTTAACTTTTGATCTGATCCCTCTAGTGGAGTTTCTATGATTTGTATATTTTCTGGGTGTTTGACAAAGTATTCCTTTTTAATCAATCTGTCATATATCCATAAGCAAGGCAAATTTTCCTCTTTACTTTCAGAGATACTAGGGATAGAAACTAGGTGCTTTATCATTTTTAGAAGATGTTCTCTCTTATCCAAGATATTGCCTCCTGCATATTAAAAAATGAGGTTCAGCCTTTAAGGCCAAACCTCATTATATTACTTTTTACTGTTTATTGAAGTCTTGAAAAAAGATCATTAAGAGCCTCACTCATTACAGGGTGAGTAAACATATGATTTTTAAGTACAGTGTATGGAAGTTTTAAGTCCATTACCAGTTTAACTATATTTATCATTTCGTGGGACTCATCGCAGAAGAGTGATACACCTAAAATCATGTTCGTATCTGCATCTACTACAGCCTTTAAAATACCTGTATAACGCCCTGTGGCATGACATCGTGGGATTGCACCGGGATAGAGTACAGAAGCCTTAATGTTGTATCCGTTTTCTCTTGCCGCTTTTTCTGTAAGACCTACCCTTGATAGGGTTGGACTTAGGAATGTGCTTGTGGCTATTAAGCGACCTGTTTTAGAGAGAGAACCTCCCTCCATATCAGATTTAACTATTCTGCAATCATCCTGTGATATGTAGGTGAATTGAGCACCACCTACGACATCTCCTATTGCCCATATTCCAGATACAGTTGTTCTTAATTTGTCATCAACTTTTATTGCACCTCTTGCATCAACTTCTATGGTTGCCGCTGAAAGGTTAAGTCCTTCTGTGTAAGGTCTTCTGCCTGTAGACACAAGAATATTGTCACAATCAATTTTTTTCTCAATTCCATTGACTTCGTATGTGACTGTTGACCTTTTAAATTTATCCTCTATGGACTGAACTTTTACACCAAATTCAAACTTTATTCCTGATTTTTCCATTGATTCTTTTATTAACTTTGCAACATCTTCATCTTCATTGGGGTAGAAGTCTTTTAAGTCTTGCAAAACAGTTACATCAGAACCAAATTTTGCATAGATTGAAGCAAATTCTAATCCTATGTTTCCTCCACCTATGATTACAAGTTTCTTAGGTAGTGTTTTTAAATCAAGTAGTCCTTCGCTTGTAAGTACGTTTGCACTTTCTTTGAGCCCATTAATAGGAGGAATAAACGGATATGAGCCTGTATCTATGACCACTTTATCTCCATAAATTGTAGTTGTGTTTTCATCATTCTTTATCTGTATTTCATTCTTTGAAACAAATGAAGCTGTAGCTGTATAGAGTGTTATGTTTGGATTTTTATTCATAGCATTTGACATCATATCTTGTATCTTTTTACGCATTTGATTTTTATCCTCTACTGCTTCTGCGTAAAATCTTGCTTTTGATTCAAATGTTTTAAAGTCTTTTACTTCTGAGATTTCTGCTCTAGTTACAAAAAATTTAGTAGGTACGCACCCTACATTAGGGCATGTGCCTCCATACATTTTGTTTGATTTTTCTATTAAGGCTATTTTCTTACCCTCTGATGCCAAATCTGCTGCCAGTGTCTTGCCACCCTTACCAAAGCCTATTATTACTACATCAAATTTTTCCATTTATGAACCTCCTCTTATCTTGTTACTATAAAGTCGATTATACCTTTTAGAATTAATAAGACTATCTAAAACTACGTATTTTCTCTAAAGCACAAAAAACATCTTTCATTGATTTCATCAACATTTTTTCTCTTTCTATATATATCTTTTCATAAAGAGCGTTATTCTCTAGATTAGAGTTGTACCTCTCTTTGTAAGTAGTCCAGTCTATCATTGTCTGTTTGAGGTCTTTGATGTCACCAACTCCATAGGCAGCCACAGCTGCGTCAGCCATTAATCCACCTTCATTACGTGTTGGGATGTTGTATTCCACTCCGAGTATGTCTGATTTAATTTGATTCCACAGAGGACTTTTACTTCCTCCCTCTGTACCTATAACTTCAGTTATCGAGATGTTATTCTCTCTGTATATTTTTACCATTTGTAAGTACTCGTACGCTATTGATTCGAGTAACGAACGCCACATTACAGCGTTGTTTGATGAGCCATATAATCCCAAGAAAGAACCACATGCACCGGGAAGATTCGGTCCTCCGCCTTGCAAGTAGGGATAAAACAAAACTCCGTTTGATCCTGCAGGGATTTTCGTGGCGAGTAGGTCCATTGCAGAATAAAAGTTTGCATCCGTTGATTTTTCAGCAACACTGTCTCTAAACCAACGCAGAGAAAGACCACCAGCCCTTATCATGCTCCAGTAAAAATAAGAATTTTCTAATGTTCCTGATGCAAACATCATTCCAGGTGTTTGCGAGATTTTCTTTACTATATCAGGAACAGCAACAGCAAAGATCGAGGCAGTTCCGGCGACATCTGTGCTTTGTCCTGGTTTCATTAGCCCTGATGCAAGAGCTGATTGCATAGTGTCTCCTGCTCCAGCAACAATAGGTATACCAGACGGTAGCCCCATTAGCTCCGATTCTTTAGGACATAAGTATCCTACAATATCCCATGGCTTTATTATCTTAGGTAATATTTCAATTGGTATCCCAAGAGCATCAAGTTGCTTTTTTGACCACTTTTTTTCTTTTGCAGAATAGCCAATGAGCCAACCTGATACTGTTGCCCAGTCTATAAATGCAGAATCAGACTTTAGCCCAGCCAATGTACCAAGCACAAAAGGTCCGTTGTTTAAAACTTTTACAGCTTTATCTTTAAATCCCTCATATCTGTTTAAAAACCATCTCAATATAAGTGGTGGCATAAATTCATCTACTGTTGTGTTACCACTTTCCTCTTCCCACACAGCTTCTACATTTGCTTTTACCCATTCAGATTCACAGCGAGCTCTGTTGTCTAAATATGAGACGAAGGGGGTAACTGGTTTCCAATTTTTGTCTATTGCTACTATGCCACATATTATTCCACTCGCAGACATAGCCCTTATATCAGCTGGATTTATGGAAGATTTTTCAATACATTCTCTTACTCCTTCTCTGACAGCGTTAACAAATCCCATAGGGTCCATTTCGGCTCTTCCTGGCAAAGGATAATATATTTTATTTTCTCGATATGCAGATACAATCATGGTAGAGTCATCACGATATATAGCTGTTTTGGTTCCCATTGTCCCGCAATCAAAAGCAACGTAGTAGTTAGCCATTTTCATTCCCCCGACATATAAAGAATTTACTCGAGATACAAAAAACGAAATTCTTATACTCATTATATGTGTATACGAATTCCGCTTTAGGTCAATTATTTAGAATAGCTATTCCCCATCTTTCAGAGAAAAAAACTCTTTCATGTTGACATCAATCCATTTATCTTCTTTTTGTGTTTTAAACCAAATTTTATATTCACTTGGCACTACAACTATCTGATATATTGTGTTAATCATTGTTGCTCCCATATCTTCATACTTTGTGTCCATAATTTTCATCATTACTGCATCATTTATACTTCCCTTTAGGTGTTTTGCTAAGGTAAGTAGATTTTGTCTTCTAGAACGGGTGAAACCATTTGCTTTATCATCAGGTCTTGGAAGACCCCATGAAAATTCTGTAAAGTGGTTGCTCATAACTGCAAGACCCTGTCTCGAATGAGACTCTCTTCGCTTTACTTCAAATACTGGCCACTCGTAACACCTAGCAGTTTGTGAATCTGCAACTCCAACGATATAAGCATAGTTGGATTTAGTTGTTTGAAAGAATGTTTCCATTTCATCTAAAGAAGTAGAATTTAGTAGGAATTCGAAAAGGTTTGTAACAGATGGGGTTCTGCTTTCATACCACAAATCTCCACCTGATGGCTCTGCGTCGTTTAGCCCTACAAATATTCCTTTTTCATTCATTCCATTTATTACATAAATTTCTCCTGCGAAACCAATTGTTACTGTTGCCAAAGAACCATCAGCAGGGTGGTAAACAGTAAAAACAAGGTTTTCTCTTAGTTCTTTCATCCATTCTTGATGATCATAGTTTATTCCGTAAGTTAAAGAGTCAGATGAGTATTCTCCCCATGTTGCAATAGATGTTGAGGTAGAAATTATACTAGATCTTGTAAGCAAAACGTTTAGTGCATTAACAACAAGAAGCTGTTCAAATTCTAAACCACTGGTTTCAGCAATACCAACGATAAATTCTCTAAATTTAAAAGGAAATTTACCATAGAAACTTTGGCTAATCTCTTTTACCTTATCAACATCCATTTGTAAATCGGTAAATAAATGTTTTTCAATACCATTTACATACATGGACTTCAGTTCTTCGGATAATAGAGCCCCATACTGACGCCCCATCTCCCTCCATGTACCAAAAAGATTTATAATTTTCACACATTCTTTTTCTATTTTTGTCCCTTTTTCATAGCAATTCATAAAAAAACCTCCCAACATCGCCTAATATGAGTTATTATACACTTATTATAAAATAATATATAACTGTTTTTTCTATTTCTTATTGATTTGGAGTGTTTAAAATGGCAACAGAGATTTTGACAGAAACCGTTCTTAAAGAAGTTTCCGCAAACGAAGAGAAGTTGCATCATTACATTAGTCTTTTATCAAAAGCAAACGAGATTGCTCGTCTTACAGGCCCATCAGATGAAGAAATACTTTGGAATGATCATCTTATAGACTGCGCTCACGCTCTTCCTTTAATCCCAGAAGAGGGCAAACTCATTGATGTCGGTACTGGCGGTGGACTACCAGGTTTGGTTTGGGCAATTTGCAGGCCCAAATTACAGGTCACTTTGCTAGACAGTATCACAAGAAAATGTGTTTTAGTAGAGAAAATGGCTATAGCTTTGGGGTTAAAAAATGTGACAGTTGTCTGTTCCAGATCTGAAGATTATTCAAAGGAACACAAGGAAAAGTTTAATATAGCTTCTGCCCGTGCCGTTTGTGGTGCAGGAATATTAGCAGAATATCTCTCCCCTTTTATAAAGGTAAGAGGTCAAGCAATAGCTATGAAAGGGCCTAAGGTTTCAGAAGAACTTGAATTAGTAGGAAACAAATGGAAATCACTTGGATTTTCTTCCCCTCGACTAGAGCCTTATACATTAAATGATATGAAAAGGTATTTGCTCGTATGGGATAAAATTGCGCAAGTTCCTAAAGGAATTCCAAGACGTCCCGGAATGGCTGAAAAATTTCCTTGGTATCAGAAATAAAAAAAGTGCACTCACGTTTTAATAAACGTAGGTGCACTTTATTTTTCACTTGTCATGTCAGTCATAGTAGCTGGTAGTAATAGTTCAGGCGCAGGACCGACAACCTCTCTAGTAGAATCTAACTCAAAGTCAAACAGAGCTTGAGAAATTCTCATTGACATAATATCATCCGTTTCGTAAGAAATAGAGAACCGTCTATATCCAAATTTTTCTGCAAAAAAAGACATATTTGACTTCTTTTTTCCAGAAAAGTGTTGAAGAGCTTTGTTTAGAGTAGAGATAAAACCCTTTTCATCAAAAAACAAGTCATCGCTTATAAGAAGTATTACCTTGCATTCGTCCACAAGAACTCCATCATTCCATATAGAACAAAGAGTAAGAGCTGCTCTAAGATTACTAAAACGTGACAAAAGAGCGAGAATACAACGCTCCATCTCTTCTGAAAAGGTTAAAATCATCGTAAAGCCAAATTCTATTCCCTTATTTCTAAATGGATCAATCATATTTTGCCTTGCCAAAGTACCCACATTTCCACTTTGGAAGCTACGCAAATATAAAAACTCACTATTTAATTCTAGTGCGAGACCAGACACACTGGCAAGCAACGGCTCAGCCATATTGTTTACTGTTACAGGAGAGTAATCCACTCCATAAGGAAACCACGGCACAATATCCAATTCCACATTTTGATCCCAATAGGGGAGCACAGATGTCATAATCTCACCTCACAATAGTCGAGTCGTAATTATATCACAATAACATTCAATCTAAAATTTATAGTCCCACTTCTCAAAGAGTGCTTCAACTGTCATTTCACTCCTAATACCAAAGCGGGTCAAAGCAAAATCATAACGCACTGGGTCATTTGGTGAAATAATGCGAAAAGCTTGAGTAATTTCTTCTACACTTTTTGCATCAGCACTCTTTCTAGAGCATAACCCTAAAGTAGAGCAAATATTAAACATATGGGTATCCAAAGGTATAACCAAAGAAGCAGGAGAAATACTCTTCCAGCCTCCTGGATCCACATCATCTTCACGCACCATCCAACGAAGAAAGAGAGCTAATCTCTTACAAGCACTTCCATTCGCTGGGGATGGCAATAAATACATTTTATCTTTTTCCCCGCAGGCAAAAAAGTCAGAAACAAAAAGCTCCGTTGCACCTTTAATATCTCCGTCATAGTGTGAGCAAAATAGGTCTTCCAAAGTACTACCCCTCTTTAACACACCAGATATACAAGTAAGAAAAGCAACAATTTCTTTATCGTCAGTAAAACGATGAGTAAAACCTCTAAGATTATTCTCAAAATCATTTATAGTCGCATTTTTTAAATAATCACTCGGAGATGATCCCAAAACATCCAGAACTTTTTTTACGCTTTTTAGAATTTGAGCTACTCTGCCATAAGCCAAAGAAGAGGCTATTATTGCTACAATTTCTCTGTCTAAAGGATTGTCATACTCATATAAGAATTGAAGAGGGTCCGGTGAAACATAAACCCTCTTATTATAATCTCTATAAATATTTTCAAATATTTCTCTGCTTTCCAACAAGGCAGATTCTGTAGATAAAACGCCTTTTTTCATTATTTTAAATCATTGAACCCAAAGGTAGGAGCAGTCTTCGGAGACTTCCCTTTCTTTAGTAAGTGGTAATCCGCATAAGTCAACGGGATAGCTTCCTTTAGGAATTTTGAAGAAACGACCTCCCCAACAAAAAGAATATGAGTATCTAACTCTAATGTTTTTACAACCCTAGCATCAAAAACGGATATCGCATACTCCGTAACCATAGGAGCTCCCGTTTCTCCTACCATAAACTCTGTATCAGAAAATTTATCTATATCTCTACCTGATCTAAAACCAAACTTCCCAATAAAAATCATAGGGGCATCCTGTTCCAGAACTGAGACAGAAAAAATTTTGCTTTTCTCTATTAGGCTTGTTGTTAAATTTTCTTTGTTCAAGCAAGTAGTAACGCAAACAGGATTTGCTGTAATCTGCATCGCCGCGTTCGCAATCTGTCCATTCCGCTTTTCCTCAAAAGTAGTGGAAACAATATACATACCATAGGTTAAGCTAAAAAGAGCCTTCATATCAAAATCAGTCATAAAACCCCTCCTCTTTAAAGATATTATTTCTTCCAATATAATACATCGCTACACTATGTCAAGAATATTTTACATAAAAGTCAAGCAAAGAACAGATAATTTGATATACTATTCTTTGATAAATATAATATGTAAAAGAGGTAAACAAATGTCTCGTATAAAATTTCCTAACACTAGGATGTCATCAATAAAAATGTCAGGTGGCATAAGAGAAATACTCTCTCGGGCAGACCAACTCGAAAAAGAGGGCAAAAGCATAATACACATGGAAATTGGACGTCCTGATTTTGATTCACCAAAATCAGCAAAAGAAGCTGCAATATCAGCTATAAACAATGGAGACGTTCACTATACTGATATGGCAGGGACTCTTAAACTTAGAACTGCTGTAGCAAATAAATACAAAAAAGAAAACAACATGGCAATAGACCCTCTTACAAACATTGTCATCACATCAGGAGCAATAGAAGCACTCACAGCATCACTTCTTACATTATTGGAACCTGGAGATGAAGTAATCGTTCCAGCACCATACTTCCCCGCATATGCAGATGAAATATCTATAGCAAATGGGATATTAAAAGAAGTTCCAACTACAATAGAAAACGGGTTTAGATTAAAAGTAGAAGACCTAGAAAATGCTGTAACAGAAAAAACAAAACTTATACTAATCAACACCCCCAATAACCCCAGTGGAGCTGTACTAACAAAAGAAGATTTAGAAAAAATTGCAAAAATAGCAATAGAAAAAGACCTATGGGTCATATCCGATGAATGTTATGAAAAATTCCTCTACGAAGGAGAACACATTAGCATTGCAAGCCTTCCCGGTATGAAAGAAAGAACTGTTACAATTTCAGCTGCATCAAAAACATGGTCGATGACAGGTTGGCGTGTAGGCTGGATAATATGCCCTGCAGAAATGAAACCCTACGTAAATAAATGTCATCAAAATCTCACGACATGTGCTACTTCATTCGCACAAGCAGGAGTAACAGAAGCATTCACGTCAGCAAAAGAAGATGTAACAAAAATGGTAGCAGAATACAAAAGACGGCGTGACATGGCAACAAAATATCTAGAAGAAATCCCAGGTATAAAGAGCATTATCCCCGCAGGAGCTTTCTATCTTTTTGCAGAGATAAAATCACTTAATTTAAGTGGATATGAGCTTTCATCCTATTTACTGGAAGAAGCAGGGGTATCAACAGTACCAGGTGAAGTCTTTGGCGCTCCAGGACATATTAGACTCGCATACTGCCGCTCATACGACTACATTGAAGAGGGAATGAAAAGAATAAAAAAAGCAATTGAGAAATTGGACAAATAAACCGACCAGAAAGGATTATAACAATGAAAATATCACTTCCTTATGGGAAAGATAAAATAGAATTCGAACTGGACGAAGCAAATATTGTTTTTAACGGTCAAACATCTAAATTACAACCAATAAAAAATTTAAAAGAAAAGCTTCTATACATGATGGACAACCCCATAAACAGCCCATCTCTCAAAGAAATAGCACGTGGCAAAACAAATATATTCTTTGTAGTAGAAGACATCACAAGAAAAACGCCACTTAATATAATATTGCCAATAGTGACAAACCACCTAAATGAAATTGGAATAGAAGACAAAAACATAACTCTTTTAACCGCACCCGGCACACACAGAGTTATGACAGACAATGAAATTTCTGAAAAATACGGCGAAGAAATTATAAATAGATTAAAAATAATACAACATGATGCTACAGACAAAACTTCGATTACAGACCTTGGCAAAATACAAACGAAAAACTACACAATACCACTGCACGTAAATAAACACATAACAACTGCAGACCTAATCATAGGATTTGGCAGCATCGTACCACACTGCAATGCAGGTTATTCCGGTGGTGGAAAAATAATACTTCCGGGAATATGTGACTTTGCAAGCACATCGGCAGCTCATGCTTCTGCTGCTTTCTGCAAAGAGATACCACTTGGCGAAATTGAAGACAATCCATGCAGAGAAGCAATAGATCTCGCAGCAGAAAAAGTTGGGCTCTCCTTTATCATAAATTGTGTATTAGACGAAGACCACGCACCTGTTGGACTCTTTGTAGGAGAACCACTATCTGCACACAGAGAGGGAGCTAAACTCTCACAAAAAGTTTTCCAAACAGAAATAAAAGAAAAAGCAGACATAGTAATAGCAAGCTCAGCACCAGCAGACTTGGACTTTTGGCAAGGGGGAAAAGGGCTATCCGCCTCAAGCTTTGCAGTAAAAAATGGAGGAATAATAATACTAGCTTCATCTTGTATAGAGGGGCTAGTAGAAAATCATCCCAAATACAGTAAATACCTATCAATGAACTATAACGAAGTGATGGATATAATAAAGACGACCCCACCAGAAGATATCGAGGCAGACATCGTTTCTGCTGCTGTTGCAACAGAAAATCACAAAATTAAATCAAAAGCTACTATATTTATAATCACAGATGGACTTTGTGAAAATGACATAAAATCATTGGGATTTAAAAAATTTGACACAATAACACAAGCACTAGAAGAAGCAAAAAAACGCATACCCAATGCAAAAATAGGAATAATACCATCTGCCGGGACAACCATACCCTTAATATCAAAAACAAACCAAAAATAAACATAATACTTAAGAACTTTATAATGGGAGGATACTTAATTGAACAGTGAAATTTTTTTTAATACGCTTAGTGTAATGGCTAAGGAAAGACTAGAAGAAACTCCTATAGGCAACATGATTAAACTAACTATAGACAACAACGCTATATCTTTCACAGCAGGAGAACCATCATCAGACATATACCCTATAGACGAATTAAAAACTGCATTCTCAACAATATTTGATGACATACCACTCCTCGCCTACTATCCTGAAGACTTTGGACTTACAGAACTCCGCAACTGGATTGTTAAAAGGATGAAAATAGATAAAATGGCTCCAGAGTGGGTAACAGAAAAAAACATACTACTCACTAACGGAGCAGGTGAAGCGATTAACCTCGTTGCAGAAACATTCATTGATCCAGGGTCCATTGTACTAACTGAAGCACCTACATTCACGGAAACACTACTTACTTTCCGCAAGCAAGGGGCACAATGTGTAGGCATAGCTTCAGATGATGAAGGAATACTGCCTAACGAACTAGAAAAAGCACTCAAAACAAGAAAACCTCGTATGCTCTACACAATACCAAACTTCCAAAATCCAAGTGGAAGAACTACATCTCTACAAAGAAGAAAAGAAATATTGGCACTAGCTACTAAATATAACATTCCGATATTTGAAGATGATCCATATCACTATCTAAGTTACGATGGAGAACCCCCTATGACATACCTCGCCCTAGCCGGAGAAAACAGACGAGTAATACACGCAAACAGCTTCTCAAAAGTTGTTGCGCCAGGCATGAGAACAGGTTGGGCTGTAATTCCCGATGAAGTAATCCCCCACTTCACATCCTTGCGAGTAAACGCAGGGCTAACAAGACCTGCAATAATACAAAAAGGAATTTACAACTATCTCACAACAGTAAACTTTGAAGAAAGAATAAACTTCCTAAGAGACACGTACAGGGCAAGAAGAGACGGGATGATGAATGCGATAAAACGTCACCTCCTTCCTCTTGGAATAAAAACAAACTATCCTCTAGGTGGATTCTTCCTATGGGGTGAAAACAAAAATATTGATGACATGACAAAATTTGCAAAATTTGCCGTAAAAAAACACAAAATTGGAATTATCCCGGGAGATGCATTTTACTCTCAAGATGAAGCTGTAAAAGGCAAACAATCTTTTAGAATTTCATTTGCCAAAGTAAATCCACAAACAGCAGAAGAAGGAATATCACGGCTTGCAAAAGCATTTATGGAATACGAACAAGGAGAGATATAACAATGACATATAACAAAATAACACCAGAAATACTTGAAGAACTAAAAGAAATTGTAGGAGCAGAAAACGTAAAAACAGACAAAGAAAAACTCTTTGAATATTCAAGAGATGAAAGCACAGCTCTTACAAATCATGACAAATACATTGCGGAAGTCATAGCTGCGCCACTAGGTGCAGAACAAGTATCAAAAATAATGAAACTTGCAAACAAACACCTTATCCCAATAACACCACGTGGTGGAGCAACAGGACTCTCAGGTGGAGCAATACCTGCATATGGTGGAATCGTACTATCTGACGAACGAATGAACAAAATACTTGAAATTGACGACAAAAATCTTGTAGCAATCGTAGAACCAGGAGTAATAACAGCTTCTATAAACGAAGCTGCAGCAAAAAAAGGACTCTTATATGCTGGATACCCAATGAGCGTTACTTCATGTCACATAGGTGGAAACGTAGCAGAAAACGCTGGTGGTGCTAACGCTATAAAATATGGTGTAACACTGAGATATGTACTTGGCATGGAAGTCGTAATGCCCACAGGTGAAATCCTTACCTTAGGCGGCAAACTAATGAAAGACGTATCAGGTTACAGCTTAAAACAGCTCATAGTAGGTTCAGAAGGAACCCTTGGATATACAACAAAAATAACATTAAAACTACAACCTTTACTTAAAGGAAGAGCTGACCTACTTGCACTATTTCCAGACACAGACTCTGCAATAGCCGCAGTTCCACGAATAATGACTGAAGGTGGAATTGTACCAAACTCGGTAGAATATATAGACAGCTATTCCTATACAGCATCATGTAAATACCTAAAATCAAAACTTCCCACCGAGGGAGTAGGGGCTGTTCTACTAATTCAGCTAGACGGCACAAACAACGAATCACTAAAAATTGATGCTGACATAGTAAAAGAAATATGCAAAAAATCAGGAGCTCAAGACATCTTCGTAGCAAAAGATGAAGAAGAGGCAGAAAGCCTCTGGGCAATCAGAAGAAACATTGACACTGCACTAAGAGAAACGGACCCAATTCAGTCAGATCAAGACACCGTAGTGCCAATATCATCTATACCTGAATTTGACAGAGAAATAAAAAAGATTGCCCAAATATACGATGTAAAAATAACAATGTTTGGACATGCTGGAGACGGAAACCTCCATCCTACAATACTAAAAAAAGACGGAATATCAATGGAAGAATGGGAAATTCTCAACAAAGAAATTGAGGGAGAAATCTTTAAAATGACAACCCGTCTAAATGGAAAAATAAGTGGTGAGCATGGTATAGGAATAAAAAGAAAAGAATTCTTTGAAAAACTCTCTGACAAAACAGAACTTGAAGTACTAAAAACAATAAAAAAAGCACTTGACCCAAACAACATATTAAATCCCGGGAAAATATTTGACTTATAAAGTAATAGATATTACTATTAATTTTTGTACAATAGCCTTAATACTTTTTATAATAATGAAAGAGGTGCAACATGAAACAACAAACCAAATACTCAACAGCACAAGTTCTAAAATTTCTAATTCCTTCTCTGATAGGTGCAATAGTATTCCTTATGCCTATCCCTGCAAAAAATGGGATTAACACAATACTTGGACTTGCCATTGACTACGGCAAGGCACTACTAAAACCATACCTCCCATTCACCGCTATGTTTCTCGTTGGAATTGCATCTGTGGCATCACTTTGGGCATCAGTATGCAAACCTGAATGTGTAAAGAAAAACGATTTTTGGAGCGACTTACTCATAGTCACACCATTCTGGTCTCTATCAAGAATAATCGGTGCAATCCTTTATGTCTCAATCTATTATAAAATAGGTCCTGAAGTAATCTGGAACATGGACAACGGTGGAACACCGGGAATGATACTAGCCCCTGCTCTACTAATCGTATTCATCATACTAGCAGGATTTGTACCACTTCTCACAGACTACGGACTCATGGAATACGTAGGGACATTTGCACGACCGGTAATGACACCTCTCTTTAAACTACCCGGACGTGCAGCAGTTGACTGCCTTGCATCATGGGTAGGAAGTAGCTCAGTTGGTGTTGTCATAACAACAAAAGTTCACGACCAAGGATACTACTCTGACAGAGAAGCATCAATAATATCCACGACTTTCTCTGTAATAAGCATCGCATACATATATGTAATGGCCGACTTCGTAGGACTATCAAACATGTATTTCCAAATAATGTTCTCAATATACATAGTAACATTTGTCCTTGCTTTTATAATGCCTCGTATGTGGCCTCTCAATAAAATACAAGACACATTCTCAGGAAGAGCTGGACAACAGCGTTTTACAGATGACATTCCCCAAGAAGAAACTCTTAGCAGTTGGGCACTCAAGCTAGCAGTAGAAAGAGCAGAAAAACAAACAACGACACAAACAATCGAATCAGGTATAAAAACATTTATATCACTCATCGTAAGCACAATGCCTCTAGTAGTATCATGGGGAACAGTTGTACTTATTATTGCAAACAACACACCTGTATTCCAGATTTTATCAACACCATTTGCATGGGCATTGGAAATTGCAAAAATTCCTGAAGCCAAAGAAGTTGCACCTGCATTTTTACTTGCATACGCAGACCAATTCCTTGCAGCAGTAATAGGATCTGCTAGAACAGCAACAGCAGCTAAATTTATGTGTGCATGTATATCTGGCACAGGACTAATATACATGACAGAAGTAGGAGTACTAATACTAAATTCCTCCATTCCATTAGGATTTTTAAAATTGACAGGAATATACTTCATTCGTGCAATATTTAGCATATTCCTTCTTGCTCCACTTGCATGGTACTTCTGTATGTAATAAAAGCTACACAAATATTAAATATTAAAGGGCGATTATATTCGCCCTTTTTTTATCCACAAAACAAAGCTAAAATCAATAATTAACTAACAAGGAGAGAAATTTATGGGAGCGGAATTAATTTCTATATCGACACCGGCAATGATATTTGTATGTTTCATGGTAGGGTTAGCAGGCTTCGTTGACGCCGCAGCAGGTGGCGGAGGAACTATATCAGTACCGGCGTACATGCTTACGGGACTTCCCGCTCACTATGCTTTAGGATGCAACAAATTTTCTGGCTCTTGTGGAACAACACTTGCAGTTTTTAAATTTTGGAAAAACGGTGCAATAGACTTAAAAGTCGCCCTCATTGCAGCAATAAGCTCATTCCTTGGTTCTGCAATAGGCACAAAAATTGCACTGCTACTAAGTGACCAAACAATAAAAACATTACTAATTTTCATTTTACCTACGGCAGCAATAATAATGTCGTTAAAAAAACAATTCGGAGAAGAAAATTGTTCTTCAGAGCTAACTAAAACATCAACCATAATCTTTGCCGTACTAATAGGCTTCTTCATAGGTGGCTATGATGGACTATTTGGACCGGGCACAGGAACTTTTGCCATAATTGCATTCTCAATACTAATGAAATTTGACTTAAAAACAGCTTCTGGAAATGCAAAAATACTAAATCTTGCCTCAAACTATGCTTCATTTATAACATTTGCCATGGCAGGAACTGTAATATACAAAATAGCAATACCAACAGCGATATGTGGAATCATAGGCAACTACTTCGGTTCACACTTCGCAATAACAAAAGGCGCAAAATTCATCCGTCCAATGATGCTATTTGTCCTTGCAATGCTCCTTATAAAAATAGTATATGACTTAGTACAAGGACTATAAAATATAAAAAGGCAATGATTTTAAAAGTTAAAAGGTGAAGCTTAGGCTTCACCTTTTTTGTTGTTGTGGTACTATTATATAAAATATTATAAGGGAGTTTTTTTAATGCTAAAAAATGGATTATATGAGCAAATAATAAATAAACTTCTAAAAAATGAGATAGACAGTTCGGAAGGCCTAAAAAATATAACAGCTCGAAATATTGATAAAGCAGAAGCGACAAAAATAGTAACAAGTTACTTGAGCAGCATAATAGAAAAAGGTCTAAATACCATCGATACACAAGAAAGCACAAATACTCTAATTGCTTTTGCAAACGATATAGTTTCTTTAATAAAAAACAAGACAAAAAACTGTGATTTCGACTCGATGTACATAGAAGAAAACAATAACTCTGCCCAACAACTTCTATCTTGTTACGACAAAAGAGATAATATTTCAACAATAAACAATCAAATCACGATTCCACGTCCAGAAACTTCTTTATCTCAAAGTTCACTATTTACAAACGCTGTACACGAACCACAACTGGCTAGTGAATTCAAAAAAGAAATACCATCTTGCGACTCAATAGACATACTTGTCTCTTTTATAAAATGGAGTGGGCTTAGAGCAATAATTGATGAACTCAGAGAGTTCACAGACAATGGTGGAAATCTTAGAGTAATAACGACCTCATACATGGGCGCAACAGATCCGAAAGCAATAAAAGAATTAAGCAAATTTAAAAATACTCAAATTAAAATATCTTATGACACAAAGAGGACCCGTCTACATGCCAAAACATACGTATTCGTAAGAAATACAGGTTTTACTACCGCCTATATTGGCTCATCTAACCTATCTAATGTTGCTATGACTTCAGGTCTTGAATGGAATATAAAAATAACAAAAACAGATATGCCAGAAACTTTAAAAAAGATTACAGCAACATTTGACAGCTATTGGAACTCTTATGAATTTGAGCCATATGGAGAAAAAGATTTCACAAGATTCTCTGAGGCAATAAGCCGAGAAAAAAATATCTCTAACAATAAGGACGAAACTAACTTCCAATTTAATATAAGGCCATACCCATATCAGCAAAAGATATTAGATAGATTAGACGCAGAGAGAAAAATTAGAAATTGTTATAAAAACCTAATTGTGGCAGCCACAGGAACAGGGAAAACTGTCATCTCTGCTTTTGACTACAAGCGTTTTTGTGAAGAAAACACACTAAGACCTTGTCGTCTGTTGTTTGTAGCTCACAGAAAAGAAATATTAAAACAAAGTCTTGACTGTTTCAGAGGAATATTAAAAGACAATAACTTTGGAGATTTATTTGTAGATGGAATCACACCTAAAAGTTTGGATCAACTTTTTATATCTATACAGACATTCAATTCTCAGAAAATGGCAGAAAAGACATCAAGTGAATATTACGATTTTATTATTGTTGACGAATTTCATCACTCGGCCGCCCAATCATACCAAGAATTGCTTTCCTATTACAGGCCTAAAATTCTTCTTGGTTTAACAGCAACACCAGAAAGAATGGATGGTAAAGATATATTAGAATTCTTTGACAATAAAATTGCCTCAGAAATACGCTTACCTGAGGCAATTGAAAGAAAATTACTGTCACCATTTCAATATTTTGGCATCACAGACACAGTATCTCTATCTGAAATAAAATGGAGCGCTGGTGGATATGATAAAGCAGAACTATCAAACTTATATACCATAAATAATGAAGCTTCAAAAAAGCGTGCATCAATGATAATTCAATCCCTTCTTAAGTATGTTACAAATATTGACGAAGTAAAAGGCTTGGGATTTTGTGTCTCTGTCGAACACGCAAAATTTATGTCTAACTACTTTAACTCTCATAATATCAAATCGATATTCTTAACTGGAAAATCAGAAAAAACAGAACGAAACATTGCAAAAGATAGACTAACAAAGGGAGAAATACGTTTTATTTTTGTCGTTGACATATATAACGAGGGTGTCGACATTCCAGAAATTAACACCATTCTCTTTCTCCGCCCCACAGAAAGTTTGACAATATTTTTACAACAGCTTGGTCGTGGACTAAGACTATCTGATGGGAAAGAATGTCTAACTGTGTTAGATTTTATAGGGCAAGCCCATAAAAAATACAACTTTGAAGAAAAATTTTTAGCCCTGCTATCTAATACAAAGAAAAGCCTAAAAAGAGAAATAGAAAATGGATTTATAAACGTTCCCAACGGTTGTTATATTCAGTTAGAAAAAGTTGCAAAAGAATATATTTTTGAAAATATTAAAAAATCTTTTAGCACAAGAACTGGGCTTATATCTAAAATCCAATCATATTACGATGACACTAACGCTATCCCCACCTTAACCGAATTTATAAAACATTATCACATTTCACCAATAGTCATATACACGACATCTACTTTTTCTAGATTATTGGTAGAATCAGGGTTGAGAAATACATTAGATGAAGAAAATGAATTAGTTATTGGAAAAGCTTTAAGTAGAATTACATTTATAAATTCCAGAAGATGGATAAAATTTATATTAGATGTGATAGCAAACACAAAAAGATATACTGATGAAACAATGACAAATGAGCAAATAATAATGTTAAAAATGTTTCATTACACTATTTGGCAAAAATCGGCAGAACTTTGTGGATTTAAAAATTATCAACAAACTATCTATGAGCTAAAGAAATCCCCAACCTTACTTGCTGAAATAATTGAACTGTTAAATTATAACTACTCAAAAATAGACTTTATAGACAAGAAACTTTCATTAGGTTTTGATTGCCCATTAGATTTGCACTGCTCTTACACTAGAGACCAAATTCTCGTCGCATTTGGAAAATCAGATCCATCCTCACTACGAGAAGGTGTAAAATATTTCCCTGAAAAGAAAACAGACATATTCCTTATTACATTAAATAAATCAGAAAAAGATTACTCACCTACAACTATGTACAATGATTATTCAATAAACGACAAGTTATTTAATTGGCAAAGCCAAAACAGCACAGCTGCAAACTCACCAACTGGTGAAAGATATATAAATCACAAAAAGTTAAATAACAACATTTTACTTTTTGTAAGAGAAAATAAAACAGATTCAATAACAGGAAAAGTTACAGCTCCATATACATATTTGGGAACCGCAACATATAAATTTCACACTGGTGATAAGCCAATGACAATAGTATGGGAGCTTACAGACCCAATTCCGGCAAAGTTCTTAAGTGAAACAAACAAATTAATACCAGCATAATAGGAGATAAAAAATGTCAACGAAAGTTAGTGCAGCAATAATTCAAAACGAAGATGGGGATATTTTAATTTGCCAGAGAAAGGCTGGCGGAAGCTGTGCTTTTCTTTGGGAATTTCCCGGTGGCAAGCAAGAAGAGTTCGAAACAGCAGAGGAATGTCTTATAAGAGAATGTTTAGAAGAGCTTGACGTAAAAATAGAAATAATAGGATTATTTAAACAAAAGGAATATTCATATCCAGAAAAAAAGATATTCTTTTCTTTCTATAAGGCCCAAATAGTTGATGGGAACCTAAAGATGATAGTACATAATAATTTAACTTGGTCACCAATCGACGAGCTTTCAAAATATACTTTTTGCCCTGCTGATATAGATATCATAAATAAAATAGTCGAATCAGAGAAAATATAGCTATGAAAATTTTGGTAAGTGCATGTCTTCTAGGCCTAGCCTGTAGATATGATGGGAAGCCATCTTTTAATGAAGATTTATTTTCTTTAATAAAAAATCATGAATTAGTACCTGTATGCCCAGAGCAATTAGGTGGTCTCACTACCCCCAGAAATCCAAATGAAATACTAAATGGTAAAGTCCTTGAGAAAAATGGCAAGGATAATAGTAAACCATATATAAGAGGAGCAAAAGAAACTTTACACATAGCTAAACTTCTAAAGTGTGACTTTGCAATTCTAAAAGAACGTAGCCCATCTTGCGGCTCAACTATGATATATGACGGGACTTTTACTTCAACTAAAGTTCCAGGCAATGGCATAACAGCTCAATTACTTAAAGAAAATGGTTTTATTGTACTAAGTGAAGGAAATTTAGACGCAATTTCTGCTCTATTAAACAAAAAATAATTACTCAAAAGATGGACTCCATTGAATTTGACCAATATTTTCTATGTGATATACTTCATAAGATTTTTATTACGAGTAGGTGTTAAAAATATTAAAATTTGGTTTTATTGGTGCAGGCAAGGTTGGTTGTACAATAGGACAACTTCTAAATGAAAACAGCTTTCATATCTCAGGCTATTATAGTAAATCGCCTAGCTCTTCTCTTTTTGCGTCAAAAATCACAAATTCAAATCAATTTTTATCTTTACAGGAACTCACAAATAATTCAGATGTAATTTTTATCACTGTGCCAGATGAAAATATTTTACCTGTATGGAATTCTTTAAAAAACTACGATATTAGCAAGAAAACAATTTGTCACTGCAGTGGCTCTCTCTCTTCGGAAATTTTCTTAGAATATAACGACTTTGATGTAAACGTATGTTCCCTACATCCACTCTACCCTATCAATGACAAAATAAATTCATATAAAAATATAACAAACGCTTTTTTTACATTAGAAGGCACAGATTTCTCTTGCAAGTTTTTTTCAGAAATTCTAAATAAATTAAATATTAAGTATAAAGTTATAAATGAAAAACAGAAAGTTTTGTACCATGCAAGCGCAGTTATGAGTAGTAATTTATTAACAGCTCTATATGATTCTGCTTTTAACCTATTATCTCAATGTGACTTTTCAGAGAAAGAAAGCAATTCTATCCTAACCTCTTTAATGAACCAAAACATAGAAAACATTTCTAGTTATGGCATAAGACATTCTTTAACTGGCCCTATTGAAAGAAACGACTCTTCTATTGTAAAAAAGCATTTAGAGATATTAACTAATAACGATTTTGATATATATAAAGTTCTATCAAGAAGACTTTTAACTTTAGTAAAAGAAGAACACAGAGACAGAAACCATTCTGAGATAGAGGAGCTTCTAAAATAAAATGAAAAATACGATTTTAACAATTAGAGAACAAAAAGAGAATAAAGAAAAGATAACGATGCTCACTGCTTATGACTATTCTATGGCAAAACTTATAGACTCTTCGGGTATAAATATGATACTTGTAGGAGACTCTCTGGGTATGGTCATGTTGGGCTATGAAGATACTTTACAAGTAACGATGGAAGATATGATTCACCATACAAGAGCGGTAGCACGTGGAACTAAGAATGCATTTCTCGTTACAGATATGCCCTTTATGTCATATCAGACATCTCTATATGATGCTGTAGTAAATGCAGGGCGTATCATTAAGGATGGACACGCTCAAGCAGTTAAGCTTGAAGGTGGACAAGAGATTACGCCACAGATAGAGGCAATAGTTAAAGCTTCTATCCCTGTAGTTGGTCACTTGGGATTGACACCTCAATCAATAAACGCACTGGGTGGTTATAAAATACAAGGAAAATCAGAAAATGATGCACAAAAAATACTAGACGATGCAAGGGCAATAGAAGAAGCAGGGGCTTTTTGTTTAGTTTTGGAATGTATCCCTGCAAAACTCGCAAAGATCATAACAGAAAGCATTTCAATTCCAACGATAGGCATTGGTGCAGGTAGAGATTGCGATGGACAAGTATTGGTCTATCAAGATATGCTACAGATGTTCTCCGAATTTAAACCTAAATTTGTGAAACATTATGAACACATAGGAACGTCTATGACGTCTGCATTTGAGAAATATATATTAGAGGTAAGAGAGGGTTTATTTCCTACAGAAGAGAACTCTTTTACAATCTCAGATGACATTATAAATAAAATATATTAGGTGGGATAGTAATGATAATTACGTCAGATATCAACGCAGTACGTGAGTTTGTAAAGAAAAACAAAAAAGAAGGTAAGAGTGTTGCTCTTGTTCCGACTATGGGTTATTTACATGAGGGGCATGCAAGCCTTATAGCAAAAGCAAGAAAAGAAAACGACATCGTTGTCGTTAGTATATTTGTAAATCCAACGCAGTTTGGACCCAACGAAGATTATGCTTTTTATCCGAGAGATATAGATAATGACGCTGCTCTTTGTGAAAATATTGGTGTAGATTTAATTTTTAATCCTACACCAGAAACTATGTATGGCAAAAATTACTATACATCAGTTTCAATGAATACGCTCACAGAAAATCTTTGTGGCTTAAGTCGTCCAGTCCACTTTGGTGGAGTTTGTACCGTTGTGGCTAAATTATTTAATATAGTAACTCCAGATAATGCGTACTTCGGACAAAAAGATGCTCAACAATTAGCAATTATAAGACAGATGACAAAGGATTTAAACTTTGACATAAATATCGTAGGTTGCCCTATCGTTAGAGAAAATGATGGACTTGCAAAAAGCTCTAGAAATGTATACCTTTCAAATGAAGAAAGAAAGTCTGCTCTTATTTTAAGCAAGACCATTTTCTTAGCTCAAAAAATAGTTAGAGAGGGAGAAAAAGATGCTAAATCTCTCTTAAAAATTATGGAAGATAATATAAAGTCTGAACCACGTGCAAAAATTGATTATATTAAAGTAGTCGATGGTCTAACAATTCAAGATATAGAGATAATAGAAAAACCCACACTTGTTGCTATGGCTGTATATATAGGTAAGACAAGACTTATTGATAATTTCATATTTGACTAAGCACACCAAACACACGAGAATACCCCTTTCCTTGGATGTCCAAGAAAAGGGGTATTCTCGTGTGTGGCTTTACTGGGTGTCTATGAGTGAAATGTCTCGAAGTGTCCTTTTCAACATTGTATTGTCAATTATGGCAAAATCATTACTTTCTTCTCTTACTGCAAATTGTCTTTCTCTTATATATCTTTCTCTTGCTTTTGATACAGCTAAAATTCCTAGTGAGTCATATTGTTTATCTGATTCTTGAATTACCAAAGAACGGTATGGTGCACGCATAATAGGAATGTTCGGAGGTAACGGAGTTGAACGCATCTTCCAGTTCTGTTGTAGTAATTCTTCTGACTTATTTAAAACATCAATTGGTGATCCTTTTACAAAAATTATCTCATGAGCAAATTCTGCGTTTTCTTTAATAATAGGATTGTTTGTTACAATTCTAAATTTTCCGTTCTCCATATCATAACCTCCACATCACAATAAAATTGAGGTAAATATGGGGTACTGCAAAAGTACCCCATATTTAATTTAATGCTATTCTTTTTCAAAAATTGTCTGCTCTGTGATTGGTGTCTGCATTGCTTTGAATGCTCTACGAATCAATTCAACACGAGCTATTTTATCCCCTGTAGGACCAAGAGCAGGATTTGCTACTGGATGAGGAATTGCAACCCCTGGTACGATTCTGTTTGTTCCAACTGTAAGCATGATAGGAACGATTGTTGCAATTTGTACTACTGGAACGCCTGTTACTCTTTCAATTTCTCTTGTCATAGATGCACCGCATCTAGTACATGTTCCTCAGGTGGATGTTAAAATGACAGCATCAACATTTGCGGCTTTAAGTTTCTCACCGATTTCTGTACCAAATTTTTCTGCAAAGGCAACTGCTGTACCTGTTCCTGTTGTTGTGTAGAAAAATTCATGCAATTTACCAAATTCTCCGGCTGCTTCAAGTTCTCTCATAATTTCGATAGGTACTACAACGTCCGGATCTTCGTTAGCCCACTGGCGATCATATCCGCCGTGTACTGATTCATAGTTTTCAGGTGTCATATTTGTAAGATCAGCTATATTGTATTCACCAAAGCTTTCAGCTGATGAAACTCTAATGTGATCTGGGTTTCCCTTAGGAACGATACCACCTGATGTTACTAGAGCAATTCTTGCTGTTTTAATATCTTTAATTGGTGCTGCCGGTACAATTTTCTTAAAGACTGGCATTTCGTATTCTGTACGGAATTCTTCGTCATTAAGTTTCTTGAGTAGCATTTCTACTGCTCTTTCTGCACCACTCTTTTCGTTGAAGAATGATTTACGCATTCCTCTGTGGATATATCCTTCAAGCCTTGCTGGTCCAAGCTTTTCGCCTGAGAGAAGTTTCTTAGAAAGTTTTACCATTCCATCAAGTGCTACACCCATACTACGTGCGCTATCTGATGTACTTACGATAAATGTCTTCTTTGAGTAAAGTTCTACACCAGGGTTTTCTGGGTACATTGCTGTAACTGTTGGAATGCCGAGTTCTGCTCCAACTGTTGTAGCGATGTCACCGCAAGCAAATCCATAACGTCCAGCGTTAAATGCAGGACCGGCTATAAATAGATCAGGGTTGTACTTCTTTACCATTTCAAGACATGTAGCTCTTGCTTCTTCTGTATGTTCGCCGTAGTAACCATCTCCGCAGATAACTGTTGCTACAACTTCTGCATCGTTACCAAAGAGAATGTTTGACTGTATTGATGGTCCTACAAGCCCGTCACGTACTTCTGGTTTATGGTCAGCTTTCTCTTCTCCGCCTATTCCCGCGTAGAACTGGTTAATGTAATGAACAACTTTGTATGTCATAATTCAGTCCTCCTTTATACCCATTCACAACCAAGTTTATTGAAACCGATTTCAGCCGTTGAAGCAATGATTGACTGAAGTTCAACATACATTGAACCATCGGAACGTAAGCTTTCTTCTGCTCCACCTGAAAGGAGTGCAATCGCTTCTGCATATCCTATTACTTTGTCCATTGCAGGGACTTCTATCATTTCGTTTACGTTACCCGTTGAAATAAATCCTGTAAGTTCAGGTGTTGCGTCTGCCAAGCTCTGACTTGCTCCGTCTGTTCCGGCTGCTTCGTCTGATACGAGAACTGCTTTAATTCCTGCTTGTTCAAATTTCTTTGCATTGAGGCAAAGGTCTGTATCAGGGTTGCCATAACCTTCTTCTGAAACAATTACGCCATCTGCTCCTAATTCTCTTGCGATTGACAAGTTCATATCTGATGCACGAAGTTTTCCGTCAAGAACTGTACTTTCCTGGGTAGGAATTACACCAAGGAAGTTAAGTTCTTTTCCGTGACGTGCATAAAGTGATTGAACAATTGGATTGTGTAAGTGATGCCATGTTGTGTTCTTGTCGCATGCAGATACACAGTTTCCTGATACCATTGCACCATCAAGGACTTCATTGGGGTGAATGAGTGTAGGAAGTGAGGGACGCAAGTCGTTTGCATAGAGATATGTGTCATGAAGTAGTCCCTGAGTTATGTTCATACAAACATATATGACTTTTGGAAGATTGGGGAATTTTACGTTTTCTTCTGCAACTGTACCTTTATCAAAGGTACTAACTTCATCTGCTTTTGCACCGTTATTTGCTGCACAACGTGCAAGGTATACCCCCAATTTCAAACCTGCTTCACGAAGAGCAGTTTCATATTGATGTTTTTCTAAGTTCTCAACTGGTTCTACAGAGAGAACTACGTTAAATGTTTCAGAGAATGGGCTATAAGGTGCTGCAGGACCACTCATATCGATAAAACCTTCTTGGAATGCAACTATAGGACCACAAGTTACAACAGCTGCACCGTCAAGAACAAGGGTTTGACCCTCTCCTGCTTTTTTCATTGGAGCAAAAAATCCTGGAAAATAGTTCCCCTCTCCAATTTTAACTCTAGGTTCTACAACATCTTTTACTGGAATAATTCTTACGCTTTCACCTGGACGTGCCAAGTCAATACTAACTTTTGCAAAACGTGTGTCTTCTGCTATAAGTGTTTCTGCTTCTGTTTTGTTTACAAAAAGGGTACCATTTAAAACCTGTGTTTTGTCCGCAAATTCAAGTCCTTTTACATGAACTTTATTAAGTTCCAAATGCATTTTTAAACTCCTCCTTTTACTTTTTTGATGCGATTGTGCGTGCGCCTTGCTCTTTGTGTAATTAATCATAACCGATAAAAAAACAACTTACATTATTCAATTGAACATTGATAATAATTATATTTTGTGTTAAATTATTCGTAAGAATAAAATGGAGGTGTTTTTATGCCCAACAAGACCGCTCAGCATATTGCACAAACAGCAAGTGATATCATAGGACACGGCGTACTTGTAACAGATGAATACGGCATTATTATCGGTTGTAATGATAAAAGGAGAATTGGAGACCTACACGTTCCTTCTCTTGAAGTTATTCAAACAGGTAAAACTTTAAACACCTATCCAAAGGATGCACAGAATACAAAATATAAACCCGGTTGTACTTTTCCGATAAAAATCTTTGACAAAATTATTGCTAGTATTTCAATAGCAGGGATTCCAAAAGAGATTTCAAAGTATGGTTTATTGGTACAAAAACATGCAGAAGTCCTTTTTAGAGAACAAACCTACATTGACTCTGAGCTGTCAAGAAAAAGAGCAAAAAGAGACCTCGTAAAAAACATAGCAACTTTTGATAAGAAGAAGGACAATTTTCAGCTCATCCGAATTCAAGCAAGTGAGCTTAATTGGAATATAAATAAGGCAAAAATAGTTCTTGCTCTTGAAATGAGAAAATGGAAAGGATCTGCGGAAAAATCTTTTGAAATTTTAACAGCGGAGTTACGTTCTCTATTCACAGGAGAAAATAACTTCATTTGTACTCACGGCAACTATAGCATTACGCTTTTCTATGCTCCACCCAATCCACATGAAAACTTAAATGAATTAGTTTTAAAGATTAGAGATTCAGCTCAGGAATTTATAGAAATGATGCAAAACAAAGGTACAGGAGTAAAAATTACTATAGGATTGCCAGCAAATGACCCTGAGGATCTAGGAGAATCAATTAGGACATCAAGAGATATGTTAAACATTTCTTGTGATTTTGGAGACTCATGTGTAATACTTGCAAGTGAAAACACTGCAAAAATGTTACTTGCTCTTCTTCCACAAGAACAGTCTGTAGAATATTCAAATCGTATTTTGGAAAATCTTATCAACAGGAATGACTTTGAGGATATAAAAGAGACATTTATGGAGTGGTGTGTTTCTCCTTTTGAATGTGCAGAAACTGCGAAGAGGCTTGCAATGCACAGGAACAGTTTGCAGTACAGACTAAAGAAGATAAGAACTTTAACAGGTAAAGACCCTTGGTGTTTCAAAGACGCATTTGAACTTTGGACAGCATTCCTGTTAGTAGACATGAAAAGAAAACCTCAAACAGCAGATTAATTTATTATCTTATTATTTAAAGATTTTCACCTATTTATAAAAAATAATTAATTCTTAACGAAAATATATTTTAAGACTTAATGAAGTTAAAAATAAACAGGCCTTGTCTGTTTATTTTTTTGTTTACTTTTTACAAAAAAGACTTATATTTTTGTGTTTTTTATCAAACTATACAAATTATAGTCTACAAAGACTCCTATTCTTTGTCTTAAAGAACAAAGACTTACCTATGCTTCTTTTGTTATCCTTTTAACAAGGGAAAAAGGAGTGCGCCTTGTAACCCTTATTTTTTACTTCAGAAAAGGAGAGGCAAATTTAATGGAAAATAAAAACGAACTCGTTAGTTTTTCAAATGTTTTTAAATTTGCAGGAGCTTTTATTGCATTTCTTATTGGATCTGGCTTTGCAACAGGGCAAGAAATCCTACAATACTTCACCTCTTACGGATTACATGGACTTCTAACAGCATTTATAATGTTAGTTCTATTCTTCTACGTAGGAGCAAGTTTCATCTCTGCTGGATATACAAATAAATTTGTTAAAAACAACGATATTTTCACATATTACTGCGGTAAATACATTGGCGCTGCTTATGACTACTTTACGGTAGTCTTTCTGTTTATGTCGTATGTAGTTATGATAGGTGGAGCTTCTGCTACACTAAACCAACACTATGGATTAAATCCTTTAGTTGGTGGAATTCTGATGGCAGTCTTAGCAACATGCACAGTTGTTATGGGTCTTGGTAAAATTGTTGACATAATTGGAAGAATAGGTCCCGCAATAGTTATAGTATCAATTGTAATAGGGCTAGTGGCTATTTTTGATAACCCTTCAGGTATTCTTGAGGGTGCTCGCATGATAGCAAAAGGAGAAGTAGAAGTAATGAGAGCTGGTACAAACTGGTTTACTTCTGCATGTTCCTACGTAGGATTCTGTATGTTGTGGCTAATATGCTTTCTTGGAGCAATGGGCAAGCAAGCTAACAGCAAAAAAGAAGCCGTCATGGGTACAAGCTTTGGTGCTGCCGGATTTGCACTCGGTTGTGTTATTCTTATGCTAGGACTGCTTGCTAATATCGGCATAGTAGCTGGAACACAGATCCCCTCTCTTATGTTAGTCAACAAATTCAGCACATATTTTGCAACCATGTTTACTGTAATAATTATGTTGGGAATATATACCACAGCAGTTCCACTTCTTTGGCAGGTTTCTGCTAGATTTACAGAAGAAAAAACTCAGAAGTTCAGAATTTTTACAGTAATACTCGCTGCAGCAGGTTGCTTTATAGGGCTAGAACTTCCTTTTAACAAACTTGTAAACATTATTTACGGTATAAATGGATATGTAGGAATTCTTCTCTTGGTATTTATCGTACTTAAAGACATAAGAAATCACATAGGAAAATAACAAAGGTAAAAGATACAGTACATCTGAGATTACAGAGAAGAAGTGAAAATAGGATTTATAGAACACTCCAATACAGAGAAATAAATCCAGATTAAAAAATAAGAGAGTGGATTGTAAGTAAAGACGTATTTAGTTATACGTCAATATGACCAATCCACTCTCTTTTGAAATAGGGCACACCTTTATTATTTGCAATAGTTTAAGAAGGAGAGATATATGTAATACCTAAAGGCACAATAAGATTCACTATTAAAATCTTTTTTTGTACTAAGTAACACTCTTTTTCAGGTATACCAGCTACTGGTTGTTATTGGACACCGCATAGATTCATTGCGGTGTGACGAACCTTAGAATCAAAAGATAAAACAAGGTGTGCTAAGACAATTAAAACACGACCCTCTATAACTTAAATCGAAGAGAAGAAGTGCTTATTACGAAACAACCCTCGGTTTTGAGAAGTGAAGACGTATTGGTCATACGTCAAACAATCAAAACAGGGAGTTGTGATGTAAGAAGTGCTTATATTCTTTGATTAAAAGAGAGCCATCGAAGGCGTACTAATAGTACGTCAAGGTGACTCTCTTGAGTTTTG
>JAVVWB010000009.1:0-81940 GCA_036652335.1 Synergistaceae bacterium
ACCCAGAAGCACTCGCAGCAGCAGTAAAAGGAATGAGAGACCAGTTCTCTAAATAAAATATAAGAAACTAAAAAAGAGACAAAAGGGATTCCTTTTGTCTCTTTTTATTTTTTTATATAGTGTAGTATCTTTCTCTCTTTATAAATATTAATTATTCTGTTTTTACAGGTTTTACCTTTACCCAAGGTTGCATCTGTTGTCCTCTTGGCATAATACCTATATCCATCCATGTAAAGTAAAAGTATTCTGCTGATTCGACTGAGTAACCATCTTGTTTCTGGTCAAATACATCATAAGGATTCATAAAAATAATAACGTCGTCTGTAGTAGCAGGAGTGTCCATTGTATCGTAACCTATGATAACTCTCCATCTACCCCCCATATACATATTCTCTACAAGAATAGGTGTCTTTTCTTTTAAAGATTTAGTGATAAATTCTTTGAATAATGTTGGAGTTGCACATGTAAGGCCATTTTTGGTTTTCACATTTAAACTGCTCTCTGTTTTGTACCCAATCTTTTCAAAAAATTTAGCTACCTTTTCTACACTAGTACCGATTTCACCACTTTCAGAAAAGGCAAGAAATGTCCCCATCTCTTCTGCAACTTTAAGTTCATGATAAGAGGTATTACCATAGTAATAAAGTAGTGTTAGAGCGGATGCAGGAGCACTTGTAGTTTCTTGTGTTTGCTGATAAGTAGCATAATGAGGGAGTAATACAAGTCCCTTTCTATCTTTTAAATTATAGTAGTCCTGTTGTGAAAAATATGGAGAGTTAGGCACATTTCCAATCCCTTGGTAAGAAGAAGCACCAGAAGAAATAAGATCATACGTTTTAGGATAAGCTATATATTCTTTTGACGTAATAAGCTGTTTCCCCTCCGCAAAAGCAGAAAAAGAAAAGCCTAGAGAAAGACAAACAATCAGGGCGACAATAGTTTTTTTCATTTTTCCTCCACAAATACATACAAATCTACTTAGTTAAAAATATTTATATGTTTCACTAAATTTACAATTTTTTTCTTTCATAACAGACAGGGCTGTATCAAGCACCAAGACATTATACAACCAAAGCAAAGAAAATCCCTCTAATAATTCTGAGTTTTTATCTTTATTACAGAAAAATAAAATGCCATCATTTACATACCAATTTATATTATCCCAAAGATAAAATTTTTCAGAAATATTACAAAGAAAATCTTTATCTACAAAACAGATACCATCATCAGAGACAGAAACTTTGTCTGTCAAAAAATATTTTCCCTCATTTTTAATAATGTAACATATATTTTTTACGACTGAAACAAAAAGAGGCTTACAAACTTTTTCAACTAACATAAGATAGAAATTCTTTTCTTTTGTATTTATTTCGTAATCTCTTATTGAATCAGAAAACGCTACACGATAAACATAACGAGGAAATATTCCCCCTCGGACCTTATCTATTCCCCAGCGTATATTTGTAATATCCTCTATTTTAACCTTAGTATCTTTCCACATAATAAAGTCAGAGAAAACTTCAAGTTTTTTTCTAAAAAACCAAAAGCCAAAAGAGCATGAAAAGAGTGGTTTGCAATTCGATGTATCTATAGCAAAAACCTCCAATATTTATAAAAAGCTACTCATCTGTCGGTGGTAAAACAGAATCATCTACAGAGTATAACACGTCGCCAACACTGACATACCCTGCATAGGAAACATAAATATACTTCTTTGCGGAAGTCTCTTCGTTATCAACAAAAAGACAAAGGCGTATTTCCGGAGACATCGGGGTAAAGGTCACCCACTTACCTGCAAAAGAGTAGGATTGAACCCCTTCTTTTAATCTAAAAGAAACATCCTCAAACTCAAAAACAGATATCTCCCCTTTACGAGCCCCCTCTGTAAATGTAATAGTTATCTTTCTCCCTGCTTCATTGAAAGACAAGTCAAAAGCACATTGTTCAGAGATAGCTTTTTCCATTTGACCATTGATCCATATATCAAATTTATCCGCTTCCTTTTCCACAGCTCTTTTTCCATTATCTCCACCTGAAAAAGACAGGGCAATTCCTGCAATAAAAAAGCCTAAAATCACAAGATAAATCATCACTTCTACAAAAGAAGTGCCTTTATTGACGTTATATGAACGCACATCATCACCCCACTTCTATTATAGGCAAAGAAAAAAGAAGTTTTAAAAACAGTACAAAACTATGAAAGGAAACTACTTAATATAAACATCACTTAAAGAAAGAAATCCAGCTCCAGAAACTGTCACATTTTTATACACTAACTTATCGCTATTTTTTGCACGAACAGACATAGACATAGCAGGTGACATTGTTCCCCATCGCCCATCAAAAACATACTGAGTCGTGCCACCCTCTATCATCAAATTTGCTTCTTTCAAAAAGAAAGTATCTGTCGTATTCATTTGCGGTCCAGTTGTATAAACAAGAGACAACTCATAGTTTCCTTGGCTTCTAGCAGAAAGCCTTAAATCAAAAGTAGACTTCTCTCTACATGCGGTACTAATATGGGAATCAAGCCAAATAGCAAAAAGATCCGCCTCTTTATTTAAAACTCGTAACTCCGAAGTAGAATCTGAGAAAGACATCATTACTCCAGCAAGGAAAAAACCAAGAATAACGAGATAAATCATCACTTCTACAAAAGAAGTTCCACTTTTTCTATTATTAAATGAGCTCATTCTTACTCATTCACAGTAGTATCATTTTCTACTGAGTTCGACACAATCCACAAATAAAAAGGATGTTCTTTTTTATACAACTTACCTAATCTATCTGTACAACCATGTTTTGACCAGCCCTCAGCAATAAGCTTGTAATCAGAAGAACGAATAAGCCTGTAGTCAAAAGTAAGACAATGTACCTTTACATCTACTACACGAACCCAAAGTTGAATCTCGTCATCATACTTTGCTGGAAGCTTATATCGACAATGTGACTCTACAACAGGGAGCAAAAGACCTTTCTTTTCCCACTCAGAATACGGGACTCCCCATGTCCTACACAACTCAGTCCTCGCAATTTCAAACCAAGTATAATAATTGGAATTATAAACAATTCCCATCATATCAGTCTCAGAATAACGTACTCTAATAGTTGTAACATGCTTATAATCTTTATTCATAATAAACAACTCCTTTTGTTAAAGCCAAGTAATCTTTGCTTCTCTACGTGGGGCAAAGTGCCTAACGGGCTTCAAAGAAGGATAACCAAACATCAAAGTCCCGCAGACATGTTCCTTGTCAGAAATCTGCAAAAAGTTCTGTAATTCATCTGAAGCTCGTAAAGCTCTTGTGAAATAACCGGCCCAACACGAACCTAAACCATAAGAATGGCAAAGCAACTCGAAATACGTAAGAGCAATAGCACCATCCTCAATACAGACATGGTCTTTAGGTACAGTAGCAACAACAATATTAGGTGCGCCTCTAAAAATGGCATCAACACCTGTCTTTGCTTTTGCTAACAACGAAGCCCCTATAATAGAAGTCCGAGATGTTGGGTCTTTAAAAATTTCTTCACGCAACCAACAAAGCATAAGATCAAGGACTTCTTTTGTCTTTGCACGTGACTCCGAAATAATCCAGCGAACCGGCTGAATATTACAAGCAGAAGGAGCAGACAAAGACTCCGAAATAAGCTTCAAAGTCAAATCTCTTGAGACAGGCTTATCTTCGTAATACCTCACACTTCGCCTAGTCTTAATCATATTTAAAAATTCTAACTGAGTAGGAACCGTCAAAGAATCGCTTTTAACAAGAGAGGTATTTTTCATAAAAGAAAGAGAGGCTGCTTCCTTTGGACAAAACAACACGCAGTGGCCACACTCAATACAACGCATAGCATGTTGAGGAAACATCTCAGGATATCCATCTTCCCCTTTTACAATTAAATCTGCCGGACAAATAGACTCACATAGCCCACAATTTACGCATCTAGATCTATCAGCAAAAAACAAGCCGATACCCCCTTGTTGAGACAAAATAAAACATCATAAATATATTGTAACATTATATTTAAAAGAAAAAAGGTATATCCACATAAAGCAGAAAAATGCTTGTCATTAAAAACACACAAAAATGATATAGTATATATTGACGAACATAATGCCAACGGAGGTAAAAAAATGAGAAAGCTAATAATTCTTCTTCTAGTAATGTTAATTACAACAACATCATACGCATCAACAGACAACGCAAAAACAATCAATGCAAAACACTGGACATATCTTTCATTACAAATCCTAGTCGAAGAAGGGCTAACAGAAGCAGAAATCACACCAGGAGTAACAGTAATGACAGAAAATGAAATACAAAACACTATAAAAGAAGCCATAGCCTCTGCACAGAGTAATCCACAGAAACTAAAAGAAGCCGGACTAATATCACTCCGTCAATTAGCAAAAGAATACAAAGAAATAATAATTGCAAACAAAGAAGACTACACAAAATATAGACGTGAAATAGAAAACTGTGCCATAAAAGCAGGACTCATAGCAGTAGAAACGACACAAGAAAAAACAAAAAATGAACCACTATACAAAAAAGCAACACGCAGTGTAAATGCCTTTACATTTGACATCTACAAAAAAATATCAGAAGAAAACAATAATAACCTATTAATATCTCCCTATAGCATATCTACAGCTCTTGCAATGACATACCTAGGAGCAAATGGTGAAACAGAGAGTGAATTTGAATCTGTAATGAAATTCACACCCACCATACACAGAAACATTGCATCACTAATAAACATAATAAACAACACGCCAAAAAATGAAGCAGAAATAAGCACAGCAAATGCTATATGGCCAGCCACAAATTTTAAAATTTTAGATGGATACAACAACTCATTAGTTAAATATTACAAAGCAAAAATCACAACACTCAACTACAAAAAATTTACTTCAGAAGCTACATCTAAAATAAACAAATGGGTAGAAAACAAAACGAACGGAAAAATCAAAAATATAATTTCACAAGGCACACTTTCGCCAAACACAAAAATGGTACTTACAAACACCTTATATTTCAAAGCAGACTGGGAAACAGAATTCAAATACAAAGATACAAAAGTAGAAGACTTCTGGATAACAGCAGATACAAGCATCAAAACATCACTCATGACACAATCTTTTGATAAAATAAAATATGCAAAACTAAACGACTCCACTGCTATAGAATTAGAATATAATAACGACAGATACTCCATGCTCGTAATATTGCCGGAAGAATCAAAAACTTTATCTAATCTAGAAAAAGAATTAAGCACTGAATACTTCTACGACCTAGAGTCAAAACTTGAGTATAAAAAGGTAAAAGTCACAATACCTAAATTCAAAAGAGAATACGACATTGAGCTATCATCCACACTGGCATCAATGGGAATGAAAAATGCAACATCGTACAACAAAGCAAACTTCACTAAAATGACAAAAGAAAAAGGAATATATATAGACAAAGTAATACACAAAACTTTTATAGAAGTTGGAGAAAAAGGTACAGAAGCTGCAGCTGCAACTGCTATAATAATGGTGAAAACATCTCTGCCAAGACCAGAAACAGATCAACTCATATTCAAAGCAGACAAACCATTCATCTACATAATCAAAGATAACAAAACAAACACAATACTCTTTATAGGAAAATACGTAAAACCATAAAACAAGGAGACCTCCCAAAATGCCAATATACTTAATAGCAGGAATTTTCATAGTCGTTGCAACAGTCTTTCTAATAACAAACACACTCTCAAAAGTAAAAGAAAGCACAGGTAAACTTGAACAAATATCCAGAGAACTCTTACAAAGATTACAAAACCTTGAAACAAAAATGGAAAGCACAGAAAAGACACTAAACGAAAACCTAACTGCAATGAGAAAAGAACAGAGAGAAGAATCAAGACTAAGCAGAGAAGAACAAACAAAAGGCATAACATCCTTTGGTGACGTACAATCAAAAAGAATAAAAGAAATAGGCGACCTACAAAGAGAAAGCCTAGACAGCTTTGCAAAACAACTAACAGACATAAGCCGACTAAACGAAGAAAAGCTAGAATCAGTAAGAGACATCATAGAAAAGAAACTAATAGAACTACACAAAAGCAACGAAGAAAAACTAGAAAAAATGCGAGAAACAGTGGACGAAAAACTACACTCTACACTAGAAAAGAGACTGGGAGAAGCATTTAAAAACGTATCAGAGAGACTAGAACAGGTACATGTAGGACTTGGAGAAATGAAAGCACTTACATCAGACGTAGGTGACCTAAAAAAAGTTCTATCTAATGTAAAAGTAAGAGGCACATGGGGAGAAATGCAACTAAAATCTCTTCTAGACCAAATACTTACAGAAGACCAATACAAAGAAAACGTTGCAACAAGACCAAAAAGTACAGAACGAGTTGAATTTGCTATATGCTTACCAGGAGCAGATGACAACATAAAACAAATATGGCTCCCAATAGACTCAAAATTCCCGATGGAAGACTACCAGAAACTTGTCACAGCTTCAGAAGAAAACGACACTAAAGGCATAGACGAAGCAAGAAAGGCATTAAGAACAAGAGTCATAAGTGAAGCAAAAGACATAAAAAACAAATACATAGAAACACCCTACACAACTGACTTTGGAATATTATACCTCCCAGTAGAGGGCCTATATGCAGAAGTACTTAGAATAGACGGACTATGTGAGATACTATCTAGAGAATATCGTGTAGTTCCGGCAGGGCCAACAACTATAACAGCCTTACTAAACAGCTTGCAAATGGGCTTTAGGACACTTGCTATAGAGAAGAGATCCAGCGATGTATGGTCACTACTTGCAAAAGTAAAAACTGAATTTGAAAAATTTGGAATAGTACTAGAAAAAACAAAGTCAAAAATAGAACAAGCAGGAAAAGAACTAGGAAATGCAGAAGTAAGGACAAGGGCAATAAGCAGAGCACTAAAAAAAGTACAAGAATTACCATCAGACACATCTTCTTCACTTGACGAAGAACTATTAGAAATAACAGAAACAACAACGACAGAAGACGAAGTCGACGACGAAAACGAATAAGAAATAAAAAGCGGAGAGTCAGAAAAACTGACTCTCCGCTTTTTATTTACTAAGTTATTGTAATTGGTACACTTGTATCCTTTATTTACAACACTACACCCTATTGCAATTTTATGCGTACAGAGGGAAACCCTCTCTAAGTTTTACAAAGTTAATGGTGGCTATATTCTTTGCCATAAACAAAACACGCTAAACTCGATTGCAAAGAAAAGAGCTAGCAGTAAAGAAGTAAAATGAAAGAGAGGGCTTTCGACGGCGTACTTTTACGTACGTCAAGAAACCCTCTCTAAGTTTTACAAAGTTAATGGTGGCTATATTCTTTGCCTACTCTTTAGGTCCATAGGGAGCAAAAAAAGCAACACTCCAATTCAAATACTCACAAATAGAATCAAACTGAGCCTTAATAGCACCATACTGACTATCTGATACAGGAGCTTCCCCTGCAACAATTATACCCATTTTCTTATTCATAGTTCTCAAAGTATCAGCTCTTGAATACATTTTATCTATTACTGCTTTAAGCTGAGAAGAAACTCCACACCAATAGACAGGAGAGGCAAATATAACCATATCTGCTCTTTCAATCTTATCTATTAAACCTGTACTTACATCATCTGCCACACATTTACCACCATTTGACTTACAGGCGTTACAGTGATAGCAACCGGATATTGGAAGAGAAAAGACATCAACGATATCAAGCTCTAAATCTTTAATCGACGTTTTAAAACCATCAGTAATCGACATAATTAACTTCTTCGTCATTCCGTCCGGTCTGGGACTTCCATTAAAAACAACTATTTTCATAACAAAACCTCCATATACAAAAAACTGAAAAATCAGTACAAATATTTATCTTAAATAGTATAATCGAATAGAAGAGAAACTTCCAGTAAGATAACACGAAATTAAGGGGTGAAGATTATGACAAAAGAACCAGCAAACATTCCTAGACTTATTTCCTCATATTATACAGAACACCCAGATCCAAACGAAACCACACAACAAATCTCCTTTGGCACATCAGGTCACCGTGGATCTTCACTAAAACAAAGCTTCAATGAAGACCACATTATTGCTATATCAGAAGCAATCTATGAACACAGGAAAGAAGCGGACATAACAGGACCTCTTTTCATAGGCATAGATACCCATGCACTCTCAGAACCAGCTATGAGGACATGTGTAGAAGTCTTGGCAAATAAGGGCGTTGAAATAAGACTACAAAGTGGAAATGACTACACCCCAACCCCTGTAATATCAAATGCCATACTAAAATGGAATTCACATACAGGAGCACCTATAGCAGACGGAATTATCATAACACCATCACACAACCCACCGGAAGATGGTGGCTTTAAGTATAATCCCCCTACAGGAGGCCCAGCACCAACACATATTACAAAAAAAATAGAGACACGTGCTAACGAGATATTAAAAAATAACAAAAATGAGATAAAGCGAAGCACGTTTAGCAAGGCTATAAAAATGGACAACGTCCGCTTTATCGACTACAAAATTGAATATATTGACGGACTTAAAGATGTCCTCGACATGGAAGCAATTAAAAACTCTGGACTAAAAATTGCCTCCGATCCACTTGGTGGTTCTGGTGTACACTACTGGAGTGAAATCGCAGAAACATATAAACTGGATATTGATGTGGTAAACGATAGAGTTGACCCCACATTCTCATTTATGCCTTTAGACCATGACGGCAAAATTAGAATGGACTGTTCTTCACCATGGGCAATGGCAAACCTTGTAGCACTTAAAGACAAATATGACATTGCATTTGGAAACGATCCAGACTATGACAGACATGGAATAGTAACAAAAAGTGGACTAATGACACCAAACTCATACCTTGCAGTTGCGATAAACTACTTATTCTCACATCGTCCAATGTGGAGCGAATATGCAATGATAGGTAAAACCCTTGTCTCAAGCTCAATCATAGATAAAGTTGCTCACTTGCTTAATAGGACATTATATGAAGTACCTGTAGGATTCAAATGGTTTGTAGATGGGCTACAACAGGGGCATCTTGCCTTTGGAGGAGAAGAAAGTGCAGGAGCATCATACCTGTGCAAAAATGGCACACCTTGGTCTACAGACAAAGACGGAATAATAATGAGCTTACTCGCAGCAGAAATCACAGCTGTTACAAAAAAAGACCCCTCAGAACACTACAAAGATTTAACGAGTAAATTCGGGGAGTCATATTATTCAAGAAAAGATGCACCCGCAAGTAGAGAAGAAAAAGCAAAATTAAAAAAGCTGTCCCCTGGCAATGTAAAAGCAGAAACACTTGCAGGAGAGAAAATAATTTCAAAAATGACCGAAGCCCCCGGAAATGGTGCGCCAATAGACGGACTTAAAGTAACGACAGAAAACGGTTGGTTTGCTGCAAGACCATCAGGCACAGAAGACATATACAAAATATATGCAGAAAGTTTAAAGTCAGCAGATCATCTTGCACAGATAAACGAAGAAGCAAAAGAAATCGTTGCAGAAGCAATAAGATAAAATAAAAAAGGAGTACCCAATATTGTAAATAAATCAATATGGTACTCCTTTTACTTTTATGCTACGTCACACAGCAACTTCATATCAAGCTCAACTTATACGTGCAACAAAAACGTAAACAGCCAACATATCGAATTTGATATATTATCCTAATATTTCTCTAACAGACTCTCTGCAAATATCTACAGCTTTCTCTATTACATCCTCCGTAATAACAAGAGGGGGATTAAAATAAAGCACATTTCCTAAAGGACGAAGGATAAGTCCTTTCTTTAAAGCACGTTTGTAAATCTCATATCCTACCCTCAACCTAGAGTCGAAGCCCTCTTTTGTATCCCTATCATTCACAAGCTCTATTGCATTTATCAAACCAATATTTCTAATTTCTCCAACATTCTTATGTCCGTCAAAAGCTTCATTTAACTTGTCATTCAAGTAGGGAGCACGAAAAGACGCATTCTCTAAAACATTTTCATCTCTTAAAAAGCTCAATACTGCCAAACCAGCAGAGCACCCCAAAGGATTACCACTATATGTATGACTGTGCATAAAGGCCACCCCGTCATTATAATCGCCATAGAAAGCATCATAAATTTTATCAGTTGTAATAGTAATTGCCATAGGCATATAGCCACCTGTAAGCCCTTTAGAGATGCACATAATATCCGGTGTAACATCTGCGTGGTCACAAGCAAACATCTTACCTGTTCGTCCAAATCCTGTTGCAATTTCATCTGCAATCAAAAGGACATTATACTTATCACACAAATCTCTTAACTTCTTAATATACAATGCAGGATAAATTCTCATACCAGCAGAACCTTGCAAAAGAGGCTCAATAATAATTGCACAAGTTTCCTCTCCGTACTTCTCAAACTCTTTCTTCGCATTACAAAAACATTCACAACTGCAACTTTTTCTATCTTTCCCAAATGGGCAACGATAACAATCTGGAGCTTCCACATGAATGCAATCCATCAACATGGGACGGTAAATCTTTGAATAAAGGTCTACCCCTCCCACAGACAGAGCACCAATTGTCTCACCATGATAGCCCTCAGACAAGCACATAAACCTTGTCTTTTCACTGTGACCAGTTTGATAATGATATTGAAAAGCCATTTTCAAAGCGCACTCTACACTGGCAGAACCATTATCAGAAAAGTTAAACTTTGCCAACCCTTTTGGAATAATATTAGAAAGTTCCTCACATAAATTTATCGCAGGCTCATGAGTAAAATTTGCAAAAATGACATGCTCAAGTTTATCAAGTTGTTTTTTAATAGAATTATTTATCGTAGGATTGCAATGTCCTAGCAAATTACACCACCATGAACTAACTATATCTATGTATTCGTTGCCATCTTTATCATAAAGAAAAACGCCATTGCCATGGTCAATTACCAAAGGAGGTAATATCTCATAATCTTTCATTTGTGAACATGGGTGCCATATATACTTCAAATCTTTTTCAGCTAAAGTCATGACAAACCTCCTACTCGTAAAGAGAGAGAAGAGTCTCTCTATCAATAACTAAATCTTTTGCGTTTTCCGATACAAAAGAAAGAATTGGAACATTCGTAAGCTCACCAATCATAAAAGCATTATCTTCTTCCATTACATTTCCACTATGAAAACGGTTTAATACAATACCACTAACCTTAATTCCCTTACTCTTCATATAAGCAACAGTCAAAACAGTTGAATTTATAGTACCAAGAGAAGAGTCGGTAACTACGACACAACCTAAATCCAATTTTTTAATGACATCTTCAAGAAGAATTTTCTTGTCATCGTAACGCAACGGACAGATAATTCCACCACTGCCCTCTACAGTCAGATAATCGTACAAAGAAGAAAGTCTATTGTAATCACTCTGTACTTTGTCCAAATCTAAAGGATTACCCTCCAGTTTTGAAGCAAGATGTGGAGAAACACTCTCTTCATAAATATAAGAAACTAAATCTTTAGGCAAAACATCTAACCCTGCGACACTCTTCACAAACTCGGCATCCCCCGGCACAAGCAAATTCCCGATCCTAACAGCACCACTCAAAGCAGCTTTATAGTATGAAGACTTAAAGCCAAAATCACGTAGCTTCTTTACAAATAACGACGTTATATATGTTTTACCGACATCAGTACCTGTAGCTGTGATAAAAACACTTTTAGCCATAAAATGCCACCACCTTAACTCAAGAATTTAAGTCTTTTTGAAAGAAACGCACTCAAAAGACATAATAAAATATCCCCAGGAATTGCAAGCAAAAAACAATAAATTATAAGAGCCTTAAACCCTAATGGAGAGTGAATAATAAAATTAGAAATTAGATAACAATAAACTAAACCCAAAAGGTAAACGAAGAAAAGCCCTGCAAAAGATGCCACTATCAAACGAGAGAATGAGGGATTAATGACACTCTCAGCAATTCGCCCTGTAATGTAACTACCAACAGCAAAGCCTAAAAGATAGCCAAAAGTAGGCTTAAATATATATCCCAAACCACCGCCCTCTGTAAAGACAGGGACACCTATCAACCCCATTAGAATGTATATTGCCACAGAGAAAAAACCTAACCTGCTCCCCATCAAAAGCCCTGCTAAGGTGGTAAAAAGCAACTGCAAAGTAAAAGGAACAACAGGAACAGGTATTTTAATAAAAGCACCAACTGCTATAAGTGCAGTAAAAAGAGAGCACAAAACCATCTCTCTTAAAGTTATTCGTCCTGACACAAAAGCACCTCCCATAAAATCTTCCTGCTTGTTATACTCTCCTTAACTTTTCTTGTCAACTTGATACTTTATTTAGTTGACAAGAAATATAAAGAACAAGTAAAAAGTTGGAGAATACGACATAATGGAGTAATATATAAACCGTGAATATTAGACAAATGGGGCAAAACAATGATAAGAATAATGTTTGTCTGTCATGGTAACATCTGTAGAAGTCCAATGGCAGAATTTGTAATGAAAGACATAGTAAGAAGAAATAATATGGAAGAAGAATTTATAATCAACTCTAGCGCAACAAGCAATGAGGAGATAGGAAATTCCATACACCGTGGTACAAAAGAAAAACTAAAAAATGAAAATATCTTTTGCGGAGAACACAAAGCAATAAGGTTAACAAAAGCAGATTATGACAAATATGACTACATATTAGCAATGGATAGCAATAATTTAAAAGGTATTTTTGATATAATAGAAGAAGACCCCAAGAAAAAGGTTAAGCTACTTCTTTCATATGCCAATGAGAAAAGAGAAAACATTGCTGACCCATGGTATACGGGGAACTTTGACATAACATTTGAAGATATAAAAAGAAGTTGTGAATCGCTTATGACAATATTATAAAAAAGAGGGATATATATGACAGAAGAACTAAACAAAGGTAAATACTCAACATTAACATTCTCATTTCCGGTAATATGTTCCGCAATATCATCAATGGCTATGATGGCAATTATCTCAATAATACTAATTAGGATGTACTATGTACCATCACACCAAGGCACTCCAGTTGCTACATTTATTTTCAAAAATGGCTACACATTTATGTTTGCTTTTGTACTAATAATGATGGCAAGCGCAATAACAATGCCTGTATCACTATTCTTAGCATTTAGACATAGAAAGGTAAATGCAAATGCGACATTTATGTACAGGAACTTACCTCTTATCCTAACGATAGTATTTCAAGGAACTCTCCTACTGGGCTTTATAGCAATCAGATTACACCCGTAACCCAAAAGTAGGTCTTAATAAACTTCGAAAAGGAGAACGCCACTATCAGATGATAGTGGCGTTCTCTTATTATAAAAATCATTAAAGAGTCTTCATTATATTCAGCAAACTCTTATAGCTATCTACATCGTGATATTTGACATTATTTGTAGACATCTCATTAAATAATTTCTTTGCACATGATATCTTGCCCTGTTCTATAGGACGTAAATTCAAGCTCTCCATCGTCCCTTTTGTTTCAGCAACAAAGAAGATATGTTTCATATCTTAGCATTGTTTTCCATTTTCATACTCCATTCTTAATGTAAGCTATGAATTTTTGTTTATCTAATATTGAGCTAATATATAGTCTTTTTCAGTTTATATAATATGTATTTTAATTTCTCAATGGGGTATGGTGCATTTTCTGGTGTATTAAATTCAATGCTTTTTACAGTAGCTGTCTTTTCATACTCTTTTTGACCAACTGTAACAGCTACGCAGTCACCTTTTCTTATGGTAACATCATCTGTTAAGTAACAGTAGGTTTGGTTTTCATCTTCAAAATATACGTTACAGAAGATTAGTTCACCTGTCTGTGGTTTGTTTTTTTTGTTTAGATCAAGAATTTCCAATCTTTCATATCTTCTTAGAAGATTCTTTATTTTTATGATTATGCTGTCCCAGTAGTCTGGCAATTCATTTTTGTCAAATATTCCAGTTACTGTGTCCTTTATACCACTATTAGTATATGTGGTTATTTCATAAGTTGGCTTTTCATCTGGATTATAAGCTTTTTCTTTGGATATTTTGTTTTCATAAGCATAAATTGGTATTTTAAGCTCTTGCATCAATTTCTTTATTTCTTTTTCTATTTTGTATTTGCGTGTTATTTTATATTTACGATAAGCCCCTGTGGTAATTTCAATTTCGTTTGTTTTGTCGTTTATTTTTATTTCTTCTTTGTATTTATCTTTTTTGTTGTAGTATTTTAATTCTATTTGAGTTATATATTCCTCTGTCTCTTTAAAATCAAACAACCATAACCATTCTAACCCTGTTAGATTTCTTATTTTATCTGATAATTGACTTCCTGCTATATCTTCCTTATTTCTAGCTCCATATGCACGTTTTTCTTCACCATTTTGGAAAGAAATTAGACAGACATAGAAGTCGTCATCTGGATAGATAGTATCTTCAACATTGGTTTGTGGGGTAATATATTCCATTATTTTGTTCATTAGAGTTGTAGCAGTTTTAGGTTTGACTACAATGCGACGTCTTTTTATAGAATCACTCCAGCAGTCAGAATAAAAACCTGTGTAAATTCGTGTTATGTCTATTCTTCCATCTGAATAGATAGATACTCTTTGAGTAAGCTCAGTAGAAAAACAAGAATAATTCTCACTGAGGTACAAGATTAGATCCTTTTTTGAATGTATTGATATTTTGCTTGGTGTATCAAACAATTTCAAAGATTTTTTCGCATCTTTAGACATTATTTACCACCTCATGCTTGCAGGTTTCTCGTTCTATTTCTCTATTTCTTTTTCTGCTTTTTCTCTTTGTTTCTTTTGCATTTGGTTGAAGTCGTAGTCTGATTTTATTTTGTCTATTATTGTTGTTACTACGTTGTATATTTCTTTGTCTTTTGAGTAGTCTGCCCGGCACACGAAGTTTACTCTATCTTCTAGTATGAGCTTTTGGGCTGTAGTTTTCTTTTCTGTGTCACCATATACTGCTATTGAGTGTCCGCCGTTTTCTTTTACCATTTTCATGCTTGGTATGTCTGTTTCTCCGTCTCCCAGATATATCATTTGTTCAAATGGTACAGGTCTGTCTTCTATAGGCATGTATTCGTTTATTTTTGTGTTGTCACTTATGCTGTCTATTCCTTTGTTTATTTTGAATATAAATTGTGTTTTTGTAGTGAAGTCCACAGCAACTCCTGGCCATTCAGCAATTCCATCTACATCATATATGAATGAGCAAGCATATATGTTTTCAAATTCTTTTGCTATTTCTGTCCCCTCTATCATTTCTTTTAAGCCTGATGAGTTTATGTAGTGTTTCATTTCAAGATTTTTCTCTTTTCCATATTCATTTACCATGGAAAACCATTCTTTTACACCTTTGAATAGAGGTATTTCTTTGCCATATTCTATAAACTGTTCTTTTTTTAAGGATTTTCCTTTTGCTTTTGATTCACTTATCATTAGTTTCATGTAGCATAGTATTCTGTTTGCATCGTTGTCTTTTGATAGTTTATTTGATTTTGCCCAGAATTCATTTGCTGTCATTCCAAGTGCTTTTATGAAGCTAAATTCTTGCATGTTTCCGGGAGAGAGTGTCCCGTCAAAGTCATATACTAGTGCTACTGTGGGTCTTTTCTTTTCGGTCACGTTCATTCCTCCGTTGTTTTCTTTTTATTTTCGTTTATTTCTTTTATTGTATCTCTTTTTTTCTTTTTTTGTTTAAGTTATGTTTTATATGTAAAAAAGAGCCTTTTTAGGCTCTTTTATTTTGGGTTTTGTATTATTTCTAGAATTTTGCCTTTCATGGAGATTTTTGTGGTTTGTAGTGTGACTTCTTCTCCAGAGAGTTCTATTGATTTTTTTACTATTCTTACCAGTGCGGAGCAACATGGTACTTCCATGTATAGTATGTCTATTTCTTTGATTTCGTTCTGTTTGATTATTGTTGCAATTTTATTTACATATAGTGCGGGGTCGTCTAGTTTGGGGCAACCTACTAAACATATTCTATCTTTGATGTGATTTTGGTGTAGGTTGGGCGATGCAAACCCTGCACAGTCTGCCGCTATTAGTAGGTGTGCTTTGTCTAGGTAGAATGCTTTTTCTGGTGCAAGTTTTAGTTGTATCGGCCAGTTCATTAGTTCTGTTTCTCGTTCTTTTTGAGGTTCATTTGTTTCTTTTTTCTGTTTTTGTTTTTGTTCTTTGTGTTTTTTGAGTTCTGATACAGCTTTTTCATCGTATGGAAGGGCTTCTTTCATTTCAAAGGTTATTGCTCCTTGTGGACATTCACCTATGCAGTCACCTAGCCCATCACAGTAGCTTTCACTTATTAGTTTTGCTTTTCCATTTTTTATGATTATTGCACCTTCGTGACAAGCATTGGCACATAGTCCACATCCGTCACATAGTTTTTCGTTTATTTTTATTATTTTTCTCATGTATTCATCCTTTCTTCTATGTTTTATAGGATTTTTGAGAGGAAGTCTTGTGTCCTTTTTTCTTTTGGGTTGTCAAAGAATTCTTGTGGGGTTGCTTCTTCTATGATTTTTCCATCATCCATGAAGAGTATTTTTGTAGCTACTGATTTAGCAAATCCCATTTCGTGTGTTACAACTACCATTGTCATTCCGTCTTCTGCTAGTTCTTTCATTAGGTCTAGGACTTCTCCCACCATTTCTGGATCTAGTGCTGATGTCGGTTCATCAAATAGCATTACTTCCGGTTTCATCATCAGAGCTCTGATTATTGCAATTCTTTGTTTTTGTCCACCTGATAGTTGGTTGGGGTAGCTTTGTGCTTTGTCTTCAAGCCCTATTCTTTTTAGGAGTATTTTTGCATTTTCTTCTGCTTCTTTTTCTGTTTGTAGTTTTAGTTTTATTGGAGAGTATGTGATGTTTTTGAGTACGGTCATGTGGGGGAATAAATTGAATTGTTGAAAGACCATTCCCATTTTTTGTCTTTGTTTGTCTATGTCACATTCTGGCGAGTTTAACATTATGCCATCAAGCCATACTTCTCCAGATGTGGGTTCTTCTAGTAGGTTCATGCAACGAAGAAATGTGCTTTTGCCAGATCCAGATGGGCCTATTACTACTATTTTTTCACCTTTGTTTATTGTGTATGTGATTCCTTTTAGGACTTCGTTTTTTCTAAATGATTTAGTTAGGTTTTTAACGGTTATCACTTCTTCTCAGTCTCCTTTCAAATGCATCTACAAGGGTTGTTGCTATCATTACTATGATGAGGTATGCAAGAGCAAGTACTATGTATGGTACAAAGGCATCATAGGTTGTTGATATTACTGATCTTGTAGCTCGTGTCATATCAAAGACTGAGATAAATCCTACTACAGATGTTTCTTTTATTAGTGCTATTAGTTCATTGCCTAGTGCAGGCAGTATGTTTTTTATTGCTTGGGGTATTATTATGTGGAACATTGTTGTCCCGTAAGGTAGTCCAAGAGATCTGCCTGCTTCCATTTGTCCTTTGTCTACGCTTAGGATTCCGCTTCTTATTATTTCTGCTACGTATGCACCACTGTTTAGTCCAAGAACTACGAATGCTACATATAGGGGGTCAGCACCAAGTGGCCCCATTATTCCAAAGTATGCAAGTAGTAGCTGTACTACTACAGGTGTTCCCCTAAATAGGTTTATGTATATGTTAGCTATTATGTTTGCAATTTTGCAGATTATTTTTCCTATTGGTTTTCTGCTTGTTGCAATTTTCATGAGTGCTGCAATTATGCCTATTATTGTTCCTATTATTAGTGCAACAAGGGATACTCCTAGGGTTACTATTACGCCTTTTTGCATTAGCGCAAGCCCTTCACCTATTATGAATTGTTCGTAAAATCTTCCAAGCATATTCTCAAACACGTAGCAACAGCCTTTCTTTGTTTAAAAAATTAGAGTAGCCTTTGTTAGTATACAACAAGGCTACTCTAATAACTAGGTTTTTTGTTTTATTTTGTGTTTATCTGATGTCCCATTTAGCAAGAAGTTTTTTTACTGTTCCGTCTTTTATTAGTGTATTTAGTGCTTTGTCTACGTCTGCTTTGAGTGCTGTGTTCTTTTTGTTTATTGCTATTGCATATTTTTCTACTGTTAGAGGTATTTCTATTGTTTTTATGTGTTTTTTGTTTGCTGCTGTAGCAGATACTTTTTGTGCTACAACGTCGTCCATTACAATTAGGTCTATTCCTTTGTTTCTAAGTGCAGATACAGCAAGGCTTACGTTGTCAAATACTACAGCTTTTGCACCTTTAATTTTTTTGTAGTTGAGTGTGGGCTCTCCTGTGACGTATTTCTGTCCTGTAAATCCTGTTACAACCCCTATTTTTTTGCCTTCGATTTGTTTGTCGATTTCAGCTTTTGTTTTTCCTGTTATTGTTTTGTCATCTGTTCTTATTATGATGAATTGTGCTGCATTGATGTATGGTATTGAGAATGCTACTGTTTTTGCACGTTTAGGTGTTATTGTGAGTCCTGATATTGAGAGGTCGCAGGTGTTAGATAGTACAGCGCCAACTACTCCATCAAATTCCATGTTTTGGTATTCTACTTTTGCACCAATTTTCTTTGCTATTTCTGACATTAGGTCGATGTCAAATCCTACGTATTTACCATTTTTAATGAATTCATAGGGTTCAAATTCCGCATTTGTTGCAACTTTGAGTGTTTTTGCATCTGCATTTGTTGGTGAGATTATTGCAATTATTGCAAGTAGTAGTGTTGTGAGTATTATTTTTTTCATTATTTGTTCTCCTTGTCTATTTCGTTTATACATTCTTCTACAAGAGCATCTAAGCTTGAGATGTTATACTCTTGTGATAAGCTTGAGGCATTGTATGCAAGAGGTAGTTCTGTACATGCTGTAGCTACTGGTAGTTTTTCTATTTTCCATAGCTTTTCTACAGCATTTTTCATCTTTTCTCCTGCCGTTTTCATGTCACCACTTTTCACGTATTTTATGATTGATTGAATTTCATCACATATGTCTTGTGGTGGCACTATTAGACGGTAGTTTTCTTTTTCTGCTTCTTGCTGGTATAGCCCAGCTTTTATTGTCCCTTGTGTAGCTACCATCCATGCTCCCCTTGGTGCTTTTTCTTTTGCTTTTTTTACTGTTGCCTCTATTATGTGTACATATGGAACTTTAATTTGATTTCTAAAGTTGTTTATGAAGCAGTGAGCTGAGTTGCATGGTACAGCAAGAACTTCTGCTCCCCAGTCTATTAGTTGCTCTAGGTCAGCTTTTATTTGCGGTTCAGGCGATACGCCACCAGATGTTACAGCTGTGCTTCTGTCTGGTATGGTAGGGTCTGATAGTAGGTAGACTTTGGGGTGTTCTTGGTCTTTTGTTGCGGGGTATTTTTCTGCCATTATTTTCATAAATTCAGCAGAAGCAGCAGGCCCCATTCCACCCAATATTCCGAGTATTTTTGCCATGTTTTTCTCCCTTTTCTTTTTTTTGTTTTTCCTTATTTATATTACTATGATTTTTTATAAATTCAATAGATTTTTCATTGCTTTTTATACAGATAAGTGCTAATCTACAGTTTCCATTTGATTTTTTTGTTATGTTAGGGAGGGATTTTCATGATACTTTGTTATTTTGATGGAGAGTTTAAAGATATATCTGAAGTTCATATTCCTGTTACAGATTTGATTGTTCAAAGAGGTATCGGCGTTTTTGATTCAATGAGAACTTATAATAAAGCTGTTTTCGCAATGACTTATCATATTAACAGATTAGCAAAGAGTGCTAAATTGAGCGGTATGGTAGCAGATGATATTATTGCACAACTTCCAGATATTATACGTGAAGGATTAAAAAATCCAGCTTTACCACAAAATGTGGAGCTTATGGTTAAACCATATATTACGGCTGGCGATGTAAATAATAGAGGTATCTTCCCCGCCCCTCGTTTCTTTGTCGTTTTTGAAGAAGTTCACGCTATTAGTGATGAGAAGAGGCAGAACGGTGTTTCTTTGAAGCCCGTTTATTCAAAAAGACAGTTACCTGAGATTAAGAGTATTAACTATATGACAGCTTATGTCTCTATGTCTAAAGCAGAAGATTCTGATTTTGAGTCTCTTTATATTTTTGATGGTGAGATTGCTGAGGCCACTTCAAGTTCTTTCTTCATTTGCAAGAATGGAAAGTTGATTACTGCACCTCTTGGGAAGGTTCTCCGTAGTATTACAAGAGATGTCCTTTTTACTGTTTGTGCAGAGAATGGTATAGAGATTGAGGAACGTTCCCCTATGGAAGAGGAGCTTAAGACTGCGGATGAAGCTTTTATTGCTGCTTCTACAAAGGAAGTCCTTGGTATTGTTAAGGTCGGAGATGTTATTATAGGAGACGGTAAGGTTGGTCCTTTAACAAAGAGAGTTCATCAGTTGTTCTTGGATAATATTTACCGTTGGACTGAGTAGTTTTTACAATAGAATATTAACTCCCCCTTTGGGGAGTTTTTTGTTTTACTCTTGATTGTTTGGGAAAGGATGATTTTAGTGACATTTTGTTTTTTAGATGGCGAGTTTAGAGATGCAAAAGATTCTCGTTTGCCCGTCACAGATTTACTCTTTCAGAGAGGTATCGGAGTTTTTGATTCGATGCGTACTTATGATAAACGAATTTTTGGTATGTCAAAACATTTAGATCGTTTGAGAAGTAGTGCGTTGCAGTCTGGTCTTGATTGCGAAGAAATTTTGAGCGTTTTGCCTGATATTATTCATGATGGGATTGCTCATAGTTTTGGCAAGGATTTTAAGGAATTTCTTATCCGAGCATATATTACAGCAGGTGATGTAAATAATAGAGGTTTGTTCCCCAAGCCGAGGTTTTTTGTCATTTTTGAGGAGTCACATCCTGTCCCTGAAGATTTGAAGTGTAACGGGATTTCTCTTTTTCCTGTAAATATGTTTAGAGAGACACCAGAGGTTAAGAGTACAAATTATATGGCACCTTTTGTCTCTATGAAAGATGCCTCTAGTGATGATTTTGAAGCTCTTTATGTTTATAACGGAGATGTTACTGAGTCCGCTTCAAGTTCTTTCTTTATTTGCAAGGATAATAAGGTTATTACACCCCCTGTCGGGAAGGTGCTTTATAGCATTACACGGGATTTTGTTTTAACTTTGTGTAAGGAATATGGTATTGAAGTTGTTGAAAGGTCTATTAGTATAGATGAATTGAGAGTTGCAGACGAAGCTTTTATTGCAGCTTCTAATAAGGAAATTTTAGGTGTTGTTAAAGTAGGAGATTTTCTTATCGCAGATGGTAAGGTCGGCACTCTTACAAATAGAATTTCTGATTTATTTACTGAGAATTTTCATCGTTGGGTAGATTAGTTTAAGTTAGTTTAGATTATAAAGAGCTTCCCTTTTGGGAAGCTCTTTATTTTTTATTATTTTATGAAGAGTTGTTTTGCTTCTTCTGTAGTTTTTGCGTTTCCTAGTGCCCACATGAGTTTAGTTACAGCTCTTTCTGTGGTCATTGTTTCTGCGGAGATTGCACCAAGTCTTGCAGCTAACACACCTATTGGGTATTCTTTTAGATTTACTCCGTCATAGGTGCATTGTGTTGCGCATATAACTATTAGCCCTGCTTTGAGTGCTTTTTCTACGGCTGGTAGGTAGTTGTTTTCATCGTTTGGCACTCCACCTGCACCAAATCCTTCTATTACTATTCCTTTGTAGCCTTTGTCTATTATGTATTCCATTATGTCCGGGCTTGTACCAGGTATTAGTTTTAGAAGTGCTACTTTTTCTTCTATTTCAGTCATTACTCTAAATGATTCTGTAGGAGTTGCCAGCTCTGCGCCCCATTCAAGTCCATCACTTGTTATTGTTGCTGAGTAAGATTGGTTGATGCTGTAGAAAGCATTAAATTCTTTTGTGTGCATTTTTTTCGCTACTTTTCCAGATACTACTTTGTTACCAAAGACAAGAAATACTCCGGGCTTACCACTGTTTGCAACGTGGAATGAGTGGAATATGTTGTTTTTTCCATCTGTTTCGGGATGTTCTATTGGTAGCTGAGCTCCTGTTATTGCAACAGGTTTTGCTAGGTTTACGAGCATGGAGCTTAGAGCAGCTGCAGTGTATGCCATTGTGTCTGTCCCATGCGTTATAACAAATCCGTCATAGTTGTCATATTCATCATTTATTGCATTTGCCATTTCTTGCCAATGATGAGGCTGTATGTTACTGCTGTCTAGGCTCATTATTTCTTTACATGATATTTCACATAAACCTTTAAGACGTGGTATCATTTTTACCATTTTTGCTCCGTCTATTGTGGGAATTAGTCCATCAGGGCTTGGCTCTGATGCTATTGTTCCTCCTGTTGATATCATAAGAATTTTCTTCATTTTAGTTAGCCTTTAGTTTGTTTATTGCTTCTATTATTACACTTATGTAATTATTTGCCTCTTTTTCTTCCAGCTGTGGAATTTTCCAATATGATTGATATTCTTTTGTTGTTACCATTGAGAGGACAGCCGTTATTTCTGGTAGGATTCCGGCTCCTCTGACTTTGTCATTTACGGAGTTGCTCATAAAGGTGACTCCACCAGCATCTTCACTTATAAGTTTTGCAAGTTCTGCTACTATTTCTGTTTTGTCTTTTGCAAGGTCTATTGTTTTTAATTTTTCTGCCTGTTCAATTATTTTATCTGCAAAAGCATGTGTTGCTTTTTCTAATGCTCCGTTTGGCATGGGCATTAGTCCTTTTTCGTATCTTGCAGGAATTTGTAGTTCTTTTGCTGATAAGTGTAGTGCTTCAGCCATTTCTGAGCAGTCTATTCCTTCTTCTGCTCTGATCATTAGCTGATTTTCTGTTAGTTTGTCTGCCATTGATGGGATAAAGGCTTTTGATTCTATTACAACTGTAGGAATTGTGTCTGCTCCAAGTTCTTTTATTAGAGTCCCTTTTTCACTCCAGTTTGTGTTACCTTCGTAGTCTTCGTCTGGTCCTATTCCACCATTTGTTCCATTTATTACTAGCATTAGTGATACAGGTGTTTCATCTATGTCTAATATTATTCCTGCTGATACATCATATTTGTTCTCAAATTTTTCTTTTGTTATTTTGAGTTTGTCACCGAGTTTATTTTTAAATGAGTTAAGGACAGCCAGTGCACATGCACCTTGAAGCGTGGTTGCTACTTCTGATATACCTTGTCCATATATTCTTCCCAATGCTTTTATTGCAATGTTCTGTGTGTATAGTGCTTCTTCACCTATTATTTCTTTTATTATTTCTGCTTCTCTTGGTGTGATACCACGTCGTGGTGATAGTGTGGCAGTGCCTCCTGCTTGTGTGGTTACTGTTATTGTGTTTGTGTGTGGGTCTGTTTCTACATTAGCTATTTTTGTATTTACATCTATTGCTTTTTTTAATATTAGGGATGCTACTGCAAATCCTACTGAGTCATCTTGTACAAATCCGCTGTGGCTGTGAACGTGCCCTACTCCAACGTGTCCGCTTATAGCATATTTTGCTTTTTGTGCCTGAGATATTTTTATTGTCATAATTTTCCAACCCCGTTAAGAAAATTTGAGGCGGGAACGAGTTCGTCCCCGCCATTATTTTTGCTTTTTACTTTTTTGCTTTTTTTCTTTTTTTGCTTTTAGTCGCTCATTGTTTTCTTTTTGTTAAAGGTTTCTCTGTCTAGAGTTCCTAGGACTGATGCTGTTGTTACCATTCCGACAGTGTCACCTGTTACGTTGAGCATTGTGTTAGGCATGTCTATTAGTCTGTATATCCCGGCTACCCATGGTACTATTGTAAGTGGTAGTCCCATTGTTTGCATCATTATTGCTGACATCATGATTCCACCACCAGGGACACCTGCAACACCTGCTGCCATTATTACACCAAGTAAGCAGATGATTGCAAGCTGACCAACTCCAAAATCAAGTCCGTACATTTGTGCTGCAAATATTGCGTAGATTGGCATTTCTGCACAACATGCCTGCATGTTGATTGTTGCTGCAGGAGGTGCTATTAGGTTTACAGCTTCTTCTGGTACTCCTGCACGTTCCTTTGTGCATTTCATTGTTAAGGGTAATGTAGCACTTGAGCTACATGTTGAGAATGCAAGTAACATTGCAGGGAATATGTTTTTGTAGTGTCTGATAGGACTTACTTTTGCTATGAATTTCAGTATTATCGGGAATACAAATATTATTAGTGTAGCATAGGCTATGTATTGTGTGAGGAGCATTTTTCCAAGGCCTGTGAGGACTTCTGTTCCAAGTGTTCCGGTTACGTCTGCCATGAGGCAGAATACACCGATAGGTGCCATTTTCATAACCATTTCTACTATTCTGATTATTACAGAGTCTCCTGCAATAAAGAATTTTTTGAGTCCTTCTTTTATTTCATTTGTAGGCATTACAGCAATTGCAATTCCAAGGAATAATGAGAATACGATGACCTGGATAATGTTGAAGTTTGCAAATGATGCTGCTACGTTGTCAGGGACCCAGTTTACAAGGCTTTGTATTACGTTTACACCTTCAGTTGAGTAAGCACCTTTTTCTGCCAAGTTTATTCCTACACCTGGCTTGATGATGTATGACCATATTATTCCTGTTACTGCTGCAAGGCCTGATGCTATTGCCCAAAATCCAAGGAAGGTTCCCCCAACTTTTTTGAGTTTACCTAGGTCAGCTACACTTGCAACACCGTTGACAATTGAGAAGAATACTAGTGGCATTATTGTCATTTTCAGTAGTCTTATAAAGACTGTTCCAATAGGGCCCGTAAATGCACCCCATGTGGGATAGCTGGATTTCATGATGTAGCCAAATATCGCACCAATTACCATCCCTATTAGTATTTTTGTTGCCAAACTAACCTTCTTTGGTTCGCTCATACTTTTGCCTCCTTTGGTTTTTACAAAAAAAGTTATTAGGAAGGTTTTTTCTTCCTAATAACTTTTAGTTGTTCTTTTATTCGTCGTAATTTTTCCCGTTGTTTCCGCTTGTCCCAGGAGCATTTGCCTCTGTGTAGTCCGAACGGTTACCAATTATTTTTCTATCTGGTGAGGCGTTGTGGTCAGCACGACGTGACATTACTTCTGCTACTGCATCAGCGCTTCCCTCTGCCCCGAATGCTGTTATGAAGCGTTCTGCCCAGTATTGCATTTCATCTACTATTCTGTCAATTATTGGCTGTGGTTCTGCAAGAATTTTGTCACAGAAAGAGATGTTTAGTTTTTTGTAGTCGCCGCTTTTGCGTGACATTCCCTTTTCATCACCGAGAGCTACTATTTCGTTCCAGAGTTCCATGGATATGCCACGGTTGGGGTCTTTTATGTATGTTCCGTCTTTTATTACTGCGTTTCCTGTGTCAGGGTCCATTTCTATTCCATAGTAGACGTTCTGGAATAGTGTGGCTACGTTTCCTTTACGTATTCCATATTTGCGGAATGTGGCACATTTATCAAGTGGTGTTCCAGATATTCCATGCTGAGCTATTGTTACACCATATGGGGCTATTGTGTCCGCTATTTCTTTTGTTCTTTTAAGGTCTATTCCTTCCATTTGACCTACTGTGGGGTCATATGTACCATGGAGGCTTCCGTTTGATATTGCAAGGTAGTCAGGGAATATTCCCCATGAGTTTAGTCCTCCAATGTAGTATTGTGCTTCTTCTACAGTTGAGAGTTCACCAGGGCCTTTTATTTCTCCTACTTCCACTTCAAGTCCAAGTTCAGAGGGTAACCATCCAGCTATTGATCTTGTGGCTACAAAGTTGTCGTAGTCTACAAGGTGGGATGCGTCTATTGCAACTGATGTAAATCCGTTTACAAGGATTTTGTTTAGGTGAGCAACGCCTTTGAGAACATCTTCTTGGCTTTTTATTGCATAGTGGTCAACGTGAAGTCCAAATACTGCTCCATGTCCCATTTCTGCTGAGTATTTGAGGGCGTATTCTGGGATGTTGTCAAAGTTTGCACCGCAGTATGTAGCTTCTGATTTTGCAATTTCCAGAAGTACAGCTGCATTTTTCTTTTTTGCTGCTTTTAGTACCGCTTTTATTACGAGCGGGTGTCTAGCGTTTGCGGCAAGTACGATAGAGTCAACTTCTTTGTTTGCGGCTAATATGTCTCTTCCGCTTACAAGACCCATTTCTTCGTTACCGAAGCGTGCCTGTACGTTTAGAGGACGTTTCTTCAGTAGCTCTTTGTAAGATTTGCTATTTGCATCCATTGGATTTTTCCTCCCATTATTGTTGTTGTAGATGTTGCTTGACTTTATTTTAGCACATTTTTTAATTTCTTTACCATTTTTAGTTTAAATTTCTATGTTTTTGTTATTTAATTTCAGCTATTTTGCTTTCTATTTCTTTTATTAGTTTTGATACGTGGAATCCGTCACATACTGCATGATGTACTTGTATAGATATGGGGAGTTTTATTCTTTTTTCTGTTTTGTAGTATTTACCTATTGTAAAGATTGGGAGTAAAAATCTACCGTCAGCATATATATTGAGGTTAAATCCTGTAAATGATATTTCCGGCAGGGCAGATATGAAGAAGTAGTTTTCTCTTTCTGTTTCTTTTGGGTTCATTTTCCCCGCATTTGCATATTTGTCACAATCTTCTTCGTATCTTTTGTAGAAGATTTCAAAGTTTTCATCATATTCTGTCCATATTGAGCAGAACTGTTCCGGGTTGTCTTTTCTCATTATTGTGTATGACGGGTCTATTTTGTCGAAGTAACCAAGGTTTCCGTTTTTGTCGAAGGAGTAACGAAATTCGATTTTCTCGTTTACGCATTTTGTGATTGCATATATGAACATGGGATATATTTTTTTGTTTTCAATTTTTGATTTTACGTAGGCATCTGTGATGTCTATTTCTGCTGTTAGGCTGTATGTGCATCTTACGTTGTTCATGTAGTGTTCGTAGTATTCTTTTCTTTCCCATGTTTCTATGTCTATTAGATTAAAGCTCATTTCGTTCTACCTTTCTTTATTTTATTTTATTTTTATATTTCAGTTTCTTCACCGGGGTTAAGAATTTTTACAAATGTTTCTTCTTCCCCTACCATTTTTGCAAATTCTTCAGGGTTTTGTGCTATAAGCGGGAATGTGTTGTAGTGCATTGGAATTGCAACGCAGGGCTTTATCATTTTTACTGCACGTGCTGCATCTTCTGCATCCATTGTGTAGTATCCACCTATCGGGAGCATGGCTATTTGTATGTCTAAGTCTTTTAGTAGTTGCATTTCCATTGTGAGCCCTGTGTCTCCTGCATGGTATATTTTTTTATTTTCTATTTCTATTAAAAATCCACATGCTACTCCACCATATCCGATGTCTATGCCTTTGTCTAACATTTGGACTGCTGCACCATGCCATGCTGGTGTAAGTTTTACTTTTCCAAATGGGAATTTGTAGCTTCCACCTATGTGCATCCCTTCTGTTTTTAGCCCTTGCATTTGAAGATATGTAGCAAGTTCAAAGCATGTTATTACTGTTGCACCTGTTCTTTTTGCTATTTCTATTGTGTTTCCGATGTGGTCCCCATGTCCATGGGTTAAAAATATGTAGTTGAGGTCTGTTATGTCTGACGGTTTTATAGGTGATGTTGGCCCTTCAAGGAATGGATCTATTAAGGCTTTTATTCCTGTCCCTTCGATGTAGAATGCACTGTGTCCAAGATATTTTAATTTTGCCATTTTTGTTGTTCCTCCTTTTTGTTGCTTTTTTTAGTTTTTTTGTTTTTGTTGTTTATTCTCACTTTATTATATGCTACTTTGTTTTATTGTGGAATTATTATGTGTAAAAAAAAGCAACCCTTTCGGGTTGCTTTTTGTCGTTTGTTATACGAGTGGTTCTATTGTTTTGACTGAGAGTTCTTCAAGCTGTGCTGTTTCCACTTTTGAAGGAGCTTCTGTCATTGGGCATTGTGCTTTCTGGTTTTTCGGGAATGCCATTACGTCTCTGATTGACTGACTTCCTGTCATGAGCATTACAAGTCTGTCAAGTCCTATTGCCAGTCCACCATGTGGAGGCGTTCCGTAGCTGAGGCCATCAAGGAAGAATCCAAATCTTTCTTTTGCTGCTTCTGGTGTGAAGTTTAGTGCTTGGAATGCCTTAGCTTGCATTTCTGGGTTGTGTATTCTTATTGATCCACCGCCAAGTTCTGTACCGTTTAGGACTACGTCGTAAGCTCTTGAACGTACTTTGCCTGGCTCTGTGAGGAGGTATTCCATGTCTTCATCCATTGGTGCTGTGAAAGGATGGTGAACTGCTGTGAATCTTCCGGCATCTTCATCCCATTCAAAGAGTGGAAATTCTGTTACCCAGAGGAATTTGAAGCCTTCTTCGAGGAGTCCTCTTGCTTTTCCTATTTCAAGTCTAATTTGTCCAAGTATTTCACAGGCTTTTTTCCAGTTAGCATCTGCCATTAGGAATAGTGCGTCTCCATCTTCAATTCCAGAGATTTTTTTAAGGCTTTCTATTCTTTCTTCATCAAGGAATTTTACAAGTGGACCTTTTAGTTCTCCATCTTTTATCTGGAAGTTGGCCATTCCTCTTGCACCTAGATCTTTTGCTCTGCTTTCAAGGTCTGAGAGTTCTTTTCTTGATAGCGTTGCTCCTCCAGGGAGACGGAGTCCTTTTATCGTTCCGTTTTCTTGAAGTAGTCCGGCAAATGGATTTTCTCCTCCTGCAAATACAGGTGCGAGGTCAACCATTGTCATTGGTATTCTGAGGTCAGGTTTGTCGCTTCCATAGAGGTCCATAGCATCTTTCCATGTCATTCTAAGGAATGGCGCTTTGATGTCTAGTCCTTCAACGTAGGTGTTGAATAGTCCTGCTAGGTAGTTTTCAACAAGTACCATGATGTCTTCTTCTGTTATGAAGCTCATTTCAAGGTCTATTTGTGTAAATTCTGGCTGTCTGTCTGCTCTTAGGTCTTCATCACGGAAGCATTTTACAATTTGCATGTATTTGTCACAGCCACTGACCATGAGTAGCTGTTTAAATATCTGTGGTGATTGTGGAAGTGCATAGAATGAGCCCGGGTTTACACGACTAGGAACAAGGTAGTCTCTTGCACCTTCTGGTGTTGATTTGGTGAGCATTGGGGTTTCTATGTCAATAAATCCGTTGTCACCAAAGTAGTTGCGTGTGTAGTGTGTTACGTTGTGGCGCATGAGGAGGTTTGCCTGCATACGTTCACGTCTTAGGTCAAGGTAACGATATGTCATTCTTGTGTCTTCGTTTACTACGTCTGCATTGTCAATTTCAAATGGTGGTAGTTTTGCAGGTGCAAGTATTATGAAGTCGTCTACGAGGAGTTCTATTTGCCCTGTAGGAAGTTCTGGATTTTCTGTGCCTTCTGGGCGTTGACGCAGTTTCCCTTTTACAGCAAGTACGTATTCACTACGTAATGAGCTTGCACGTTCGTGTGCTTCCGCATTGAGTTCGGGGTTAAATACAACCTGTGTCGTACCTGTTTTGTCCCAGAGTTCTATGAATATTATTCCTCCAAGGTCACGACGACGACGGAGCCACCCATTTAGGTTTACTTCTTTTCCTGCATCTGTAAGTCTAGGTTCACCACAGTACATGGTCCTTTTCCATGATGCGTTGTAACTTCTTTCCATTTGTATCCCTCTTTTTACTTTATAAATTTTATTTTAATTTGTTAATTATTTGCTCTGTTGTCAGTTCTTCTTGTGTCCCCTCTGAGAGGTTTTTAAGTGTTACGACACCTTTTTCTATTTCTGAACTTCCAAGTATGCAAGCATACTTTGCAAAGTTTCCTGCACTTTTCATTTGGCTTTTCATGCTTTTGCCTGTGTAGTCCATGTCTGCGGATATTCCGTTTATTCTAAGTTCTCGTAGTAGCTCTATTGAGTCAAGTTTTATTTCTGGCTCTGCTGTTACTACGTATACTTTGTTGCATGGTTTTTTACCAAATGAACAGTTTTGTGCTTCCATTGTAAGAACGACTCTTTCTATTCCAGAAGCAAATCCTACTCCTGGAACGTGTGGCCCACCTATTGATTCTGATAGGTTATCATAACGACCACCACCACAGACAGCATTTTGTGAACCAAGGTCTCCTGATAGTATTTCGTATGCAGTTTTTGTGTAGTAGTCGAGTCCACGTACAAGACGTTTGTCGTGCTTTACTATTGCTCCAATTTTGTCGAGCCCTTTGCTGAGCTGTTCAAAGTGGTCTTTGCAGTCATCACAGAGGTGTTCCATTATTGATGGTGCATCTTGTGTTATTTCTTTGCAAACTGGACTTTTGCAGTCTAATATTCTGAGTGGGTTACGATCAAAGCGTCCCTTACATGAATCACATAGTTCTTCATATCTAGGTTTTATGTAGTCTTGTAAAGCTTTTCTGTATACAGGGCGACATTTAGGGCAACCAACGGAGTTTAGTACTACTTGAAGGTTTGATAGTCCCAGACGACGATAGAGTTCCATTGAGAGGTCTATTACTTCTAGGTCTACATATGGGTCTTGCGAACCAAGAGCTTCAATGTCTAGCTGTACAAATTGACGATAACGCCCTTTCTGTGGACGTTCGTAACGGAACATTGGACCGACTCCCCATAGTTTTGCTGGCTGTGGCCCTTTGCGCATTTCGTTTTCTAGGTATGATCTCATCATTGAAGCTGTCATTTCAGGACGAAGTGTTATGCTTCTTCCTCCTCTGTCTTCAAAGGTGTACATTTCTTTTTCTACTATGTCTGTTGTTTCTCCTACTCCTCTTGAGAATAGTTCCGTGTGTTCAAATATTGGTAGATGGACTTCTCTATATCCGTAGTCATCGGCTACATTGCGAAATGTGTTTGTAACATAGGCCCATTTCCATGATTCATTTCCGAGTATGTCTCTTGTTCCACGTGGTGCTTTTATCGGATCCATTTTTTTTGCCTCCTAGACTCTTTTGTTTTCTGTCAATTCAACGTATAATAATACTTCATTTTACACTAAACTTACAAGTATGAATATTATTTTTTTATAAAATGTTATAACGTAGTTTGGATTATATTTTTTATTTTGCTTTTTTCTGAGGGGTGATTTCGTGAGTCGTGCCTTTATTAAGGAAGATGACGCCGAGACACAAGACGCTGTCGACAATATTCAGTTTAGGGAAAATAAAATTGAATGGCTTAAAATTCAAGAAAATAAGTTGCAACGATTGCTTGAAGAGTCTAAAATGGTATCTCTAGATAAGCAATCTCTTTTTGACAAATGGATTGTAGATATTAAAGAAGATATTGAAAGAACAAAAAGGGAACTCGGTTATTAGTTCTCATTTTCATTTTTTGGGAAAGGACGTGAGACGGCAAATTGAAAAAGACAATTTGGTTCTGCTTAGCTTTCGAACCTATAGGTTTCAAGTGTTCATTTTTTGATTTTATTATGAACCTTTCCATAAATATATTCTGCATTAATTACTTTTCTTATTTTTCATCCTTCTATTTTCACCCAATTTCGCTCAGGAATTGATAACCTCTTAGGGAATAAATTTTGTTTATTTTGAGAGGAGTCTTTTTTATGAATGTTGCGAATAAACCTTTAATTATTATAGAAAATTTAAAAAAGGGATTTGAGGACGGAGATGTTCTCAAGAATGTTAGTTTTACTATTAGAGAGGGAGACCTTGTTTCTATTATAGGACCTTCTGGCTGTGGTAAGTCTACCTTTTTACGCTGTTTAAATTGCCTGGAGCTTCTTGATTCAGGTTCTCTTACTGTTGCAAATATTAAGCTTACTCGCGAACCCGGGCAGAAGCCTGATTCTCGTATGATGGAGATTGTTCACGAAATTCGTAGCGAAGTCGGGATGGTTTTTCAAAGTTATAATCTTTTCCCTCACAAAACTTTGCTTGAAAATGTCATGCTTGCCCCTATGACAGTTAAGAAGGTCGATAGAGATGAAGCATATGAGACTGCAATGAAGTTTATAGATAAAGTCGGACTTCGTGGATTTTCTTCACGATATCCTTCTACTCTTTCTGGAGGACAGAGTCAGAGAGCAGCTATTGCAAGAGCTTTGGCAATGAATCCTCGTGTTATGTTGTACGATGAACCAACATCAGCTTTGGACCCTGAGTTGGTTGGCGAAGTTTTACAGGTTATGAAAGATCTCGATAATGAGGGTATGACCCAAATTATTGTTACACATGAGATGAAGTTCGCCCGTGATGCATCTGACTATATTATTTTTATGGATAACGGAGAAATCGTCGAGTACGAAGATGGAGATATTTTGTTTGAGCATCCTAAGAATAATAGAACACGTGCATTTTTACGTCATTTTGTAAATACGGGGGTTACGTCATGCTAAGAAGAAAACATTTTTTACTTTATATATTTTTTCTGCTTTTTGTGGCTTTTTCATTTGTTAATCCCACGTTCATGGAAGCAGCAGTGACTAAGAAGGAGCTTCGTTGGGGAGGAGATGCCGAGGGTGGCTTCCCTTATATGTTTTCAAATCCGGTAAATCCTGATGAGCTTATAGGCTTTGAGGTTGATATTGTTAATGCTATTGCCGAGTATTTGAATATGACTCCTGTCTTTGTAGGTAATGCTTGGGATAATCTTATTCCAGGACTTGAGAGAAAGATGTATGACATTGCTATCAATGGACTTGAAGTTACCCCTGAGCATCAAGAGGTTGTCAATTTTTCTATTCCTTATTACAAGACTTTCTTGCAGTTAGCCGTTCGCAGGGATACAAAGGATATTAATGAGGTAGAGGATTGTAAGAATCATGTAGTAGGAACTTTAAAGGAGTCTTATTCACAGCACGTTCTTCAAGAAGTCGGCAATATTGATATTAAGACTTATATTGTCGAAGCAAATACGTATGAGGATCTCACAAATGAGAGGCTTGATGCCGCTTTTTTTGATCACCCTATTGCTCTTTATTCGGCAGGATTTAATCCTGAAATTAAGTTTGTGGGAAGACCAGTTGGTGAGTTAGTTTATGCAATAGCAATGAGAAAAAATGATACTGCTTTACAGAAGGAGATTAACGGCGCAATTGTTTATTTGAGAGATTCCGGTAAGCTCCGTGAGATTTATGATAGGTGGAATTTGTGGACCCCTGTTATGGCTAAGGAGTTTAATGACTTTTCTCCTGCAAAAATCGAGCCGTCTCGCTATAATGATTGGGCTGAGCAGCACAGACCTGTTCTTACTTTGAGTAAGCGTATCGCTCGTTATATAGACGCTTTACCTTCTTTTGGCAGAGGTGCTTTAATTACAATTCAAGTTTCTATTACAGCTATGATTTTAGCTATAGGTCTTGGACTTGCTCTTGCTATTACTAGAGTTTTTGCTCCAAAATGGTGTTCTAGTATTGCTATGTGTTATATTGAGGCAATTCGTGGTACTCCTGTTCTTATTCAGCTCTTTTTCATTTTCTATGGTCTTCCAAGTATTGGCATTAAGTTTTCGCCTTTTTGGGCAGGAGCTATTGGTTTGGGGTTGAATTATGCCGCTTATGAAGCAGAAATTTATAGGACGGGGCTTTTTGCTATTCCACGCACTCAGTGGGAAGCTGCTCTCGCTCTTGGTATGACGAGATGGCAAGCTATGGTTAAGGTTATTTTACCTCAAGCAGTTAGAGTTGTTATTCCTCCTATTACCAATGATTTTATTTCGCTTTTGAAGGATTCTTCTTTGGTTTCTATTATTACTATGGTGGACCTTACAAAGGCTTATGGTCAGATTTCTGCTACGTATTATGACTATTTTGCACCTGGTATTATTGTTGCTGTTATTTATTTAATTCTCGGCCTACCTTTTGTACGTTTTGCAAGGTACGCAGAGAAGAAGTTAGCTGCAACAGAGAAAGACGGGAAGCATGGGCATAGTGAAAATATTTATAGGTCGTCTACTCGTTATATTTAGTTTTTAGTTATTTTGTTTACTCTTTACTATTTAAAAAGCAGAGCTTTTAAGCTCTGCTTTTTTTATTTTTTTTTGTTTTTTATTTTCTTTTTGTTAGTCTTTCTGATAGGCGTGTCCATCTTTTTTTTGTAGTATCATTTTTTATAGCCATGGCCATTGCTCTTTTTGATCCTATTATTATTACAAGTTTTTTCCCTCTTGTTATTGCAGTGTATATGAGGTTTCTTTGTAGCATTACGTAGTGCTGAGAGAGTAACGGGATTATGACAGCCGGGTATTCTGAGCCTTGTGATTTGTGTATTGACACAGCATAAGCATGTACCAGTTCTTCTAGTTCTGTATATTCGTATGAGACTAGCCCATTGTCCATTTTTATTATTACTTTTGCTTCGTCTGGGTCTATTCTGTAGATTGTTCCTATGTCTCCGTTGTAGACGTCTTTGTCATAGTTGTTTTTTATTTGCATTACTTTGTCTCCAACTTTGAGTGTTCTGCCAAGTCTTAGGAGTTTTGTTCCAAGTCCGTCATTGAGGACTTGTTGAAGTTCTGCATTAAGTTTTAGTGTTCCTACAGTTCCTTTGTGCATTGGCGTGAGGACTTGTATGTCTTCTACTGGGTCAAATCCAAAACGCTTTGGTATTCTATCTGTTACTAGCATTTTTATTATTTCTAGCACTTTTTCCGGATCGTTTTGTTCTATGAAGTAAAAGTCATTTAGTTTGTCAGGAGAGTTTTGGTCTAGTAGTGGCATTTCTCCATTGTTTATCCTGTGTGCATTTACTACTATGCTACTTTCTGCCGCTTGTCTGTATATTTGGTCCAGTTTTACTACAGGGCATATTTCTGATTTGATTATGTCGTTTAGTACATTTCCTGAGCCTACAGATGGTAGTTGGTTTACGTCTCCTACAAGGATTAACGATGCTTTTTTAGGTATTGCTTTTAGGAGGTGATGAAAGAGTATTTGGTCTATCATCGATGCTTCGTCTACTATTAAGAGGTCACATTCAAGTGGGCTGTCTTCGTCTTTCATAAATTCACCAAATGAACCTGTTTGCCCTGTGTATTCAAGCATTCGGTGTATCGTTTTTGCTTCTCTTGTCGTTGCTTCTGTCATTCTTTTTGCGGCTCTTCCTGTGGGAGCAGCAAGCATTACTTTGTAGCCTCGTTCTTCTCTTATTTTGAGTATAGCTTTTATTAAGGTGGTTTTACCTGTTCCAGGGCCACCCGTTATTACCATTACTTGTGAGGAGATTGCAGTCCGCAAGGCTTCTTTTTGCTGTTCTGCAAGCTCTATCTCAAGTTCTTCTTCTACCCATGGTATTGTTACGTCTGGATTTACATATTGTCCGTTGTATGATGTTTCTGTGAGTGTTATTAGGTTTTTTGCAGCGTTTGTTTCTGCATAGTGAAAAGCAGGGAGGTAGACAGCACATTCTTCTTCTCCACTTTCAAGCGTGTACCATTCTACTATTATTTCTTCTGCAAGACGTGCTGCTTCTATTCCCTCTTCTGCAAGCTCTTTTGGTACTGAGAGTATTTCTGCTGTTTGTTCAGAGAGTTCTTCTATGGGGATGTATGTATGTCCTTCTCCTACAAGCTGTGTCATTACATATAAGACACCAGCTTTTATTCTTAGAGGAGAGTCTTTTGTGAAGCCCATGCTTTCTGCAATTTTATCAGCTGTGGGAAATCCTATTCTAAATATGTCTATTGCAAGTCTATATGGATTTTCTTTTAGGATGTGTATGGATTCAGCACCATATTTTTTGTATATTCTTACAGCAAATGTTCCTGATATGCCATATTGTTGCAAGTAGATTAAGAGTTCTCTTATGTCTCTTTGTTCTATCCATGAGATTTTTATTGTTTCCAGCTTTTTTTCGCCAATTCCTTCTATTTCACTTAGTCTTTCTGGGTCGTCATCAAGTATTTTGAATGTTTCTGCTCCAAATTTGAGTACTATTCTTTCGGCTAGTGATGGTCCTATTCCTTTTATTAGTCCAGAACCGAGGTATTTTTCAAGTCCTTCTGTGGTAGTAGGTTCTATTTTTTTCGCTGACTCTATAGAGAATTGGACTCCAAATTTAGGGTGGTGTATCCATTCCCCGGTGAGTTCCACTGTTTCTCCTATTGTTGGCATTGCAAGTTTTCCTACTGCGGTTACTAGTTCTAGGTATCCAGACACATCAAGACGAAGGACACAGTAGCCCGTCTCTTCGTCGTTGTAGGTTATTCTTTCAATTTCGCCTTTTATTGTTTTTGTCTGGGGTCTTTTGTCTTCTTCTTGTGTCATGTTATTTTATGTATCGGATTTTTCCGTCTATTATGGTTAGTCCTACTTTCATTTTCGTTATGTCTATTTCTTCATTTTCTGCTGTTTCGGTTATAAATACTGTTACGTCTGCATAGGCACCTTTTGAGATAGTTCCTTTTTTGTTTTTATCTCCACATAGTTCTGCGTTGTTGAGAGTATATGTTTCTATAGCTTCTTCTAGCGTTAATCTTTCAGCAGGCATCCAACCAAATCTAGGTTCGTTGTTTAGGTCTTGTCTTTGTATCATGTATCTCATGTTAAGAAATGGTGAAATAGGATGTATGGGAGAGTCGCTACCTACACCTAATACTATTTTTTCTTTTAGTACTGTTTTTAAAGCATTGTTTTCTCTAGAACGCTCTGCTCCAACTTTTTTTATCATTATTTTGCTGTCTTCTATTATGTTGGCAGGTGTAATTTCTACCATTAGTCCATATTTTTTCATTGTTTTGTATATTTGTGGAGAACCAATTTTTAAGTTTCTTATTCTGTGATATATAGTGCTTTCTTCACCTTTGTCTTTCCTAACTGTTGCTATTGCTTTAATTATTTCTTCTATGGCTCTGTCTCCCTGTGCATCAAATATTATTTGGCATGGTATTTGTTCTGCCAATGTTATGATTGCAATTAGGGTTTCTGAGGATATTAGCATTTCTCCTTTTAGTCCTAGAAAGTCACTGTATCCTTCTTTTAACGCCGCTGTACGTTCTGATATTTCTCCGTCCACTTTTACTACTATTGCCCCTACTTTGAAGTTGTATATGTCTGTTTCGAATATTCCGGATTTTATGTAGTCTTTAAGTTGCTGTTCATTTTTTATTCTAAGTTGGTATGTTATGCGGAAAGGTATTTCTTTTTCTTCCGCAAGCATTTTGTAGAAGTCTACAGCCTGTTTCGATGATTCAAAGATGTCTGAGTCATCAGTTTGTACGGAGGTTATACCGTTTTTTAGAATTTCTATTTTTACTTTCTCATACCATTCTTTTATTTCTTCTTCTTTGTATGGGTAGTGTAGTTTGTTTTCTCTTGAGTATATGTCTCTGCCTGTAGATAACAAGTGTATGTGAGAGTCTATCAGTCCTGGATAGATGCTTTTGCCTTTCATATCTAGTACTGTTGTGTCGGTTTCACATGCTGTTAGTATTTCTTTGTCTGTCCCAAGCAGTTCTATTATTCCGTCTTTTATGTATATAGCCGTTTCACTGTTTACAACACTTGTTTCTACTTTTCCGTTTATGAGAGCTATGGTGTTCGATGTGTTGTTTAAGCGCATTTTTATACCTCTTTATAGTTGCATTATTAGTGAGATGAGAGTTCTTGTACCAAATCCAGAAGCACCTTTTGAGTAGTATGTCTTTGGCGTTTTTATGAAGTCAGCTGCTGCTATGTCTAGGTGAGCCCATTTAATTTCTTCTGCAACAAATTCTTCAAGGAACATTGCCGCTGTAATTGCGCCACCGTATCTTTCTCCGCAGTTTACTAGGTCTGCAAAAGGAGATTTAAGTGATTTTCTTAGTTCTGGGTCGTCTAGAGGTAGTTTCCAGTATCTTTCTCCTGTTGACTTGCCTGATGCTATTATTTTTTCTCCAAGTTTATCATCGTTTGTGAATAGGCCAGCTGTGTTCGTCCCAAGTGCAACAGCACAAGCTCCTGTTAGTGTCGCTATGTCTACTATTATGTTCGGTTTTAGTTCACTCGCATAGGCAAGCGCATCTGCTAAGGTTAGTCTGCCTTCTGCATCGGTGTTGTTTACTTCTATTGTTTTGCCGTTTCTTGCTGTTAGTATGTCGTCAGGTCTGTAAGCACGACCACCAGGCATGTTTTCTGCCGCAGCTATGATTACCGTTACTTTCCATGACGGTTTAAGTTTTGAGATTGCTTTTATTGCTCCTAGGACAGCGCAAGCTCCAGATTTGTCGCCTTTCATGGTTGTCATGTAGTCTGCCGGTTTGATGTCAAGTCCACCACTGTCAAAGGTTAGTCCTTTTCCTATTAGTACTATGTGTCCTTTTTCTTTTGTGTCGGGTTTGTATGTTACTTGTATGAATCTCGGTGCGTTTGCTGAACCACGTGCTACTGCTGTGTATGCACCCATTTTTTCGTTTATTATTTTTTCTTCATTCCATATTTCACATTCGAGGTTTTCTTCGTCTGCAAGAGCAAGTGCTTTTGCAGCAAGTGTCTGTGGCGTTATTATGTTACCTGGCTCGTTTGCTATGTCTTTTGCATAACATTGTGCTTCCGCAAGGATTAGACCTTCATTTATTCCTTCTAGGTTTGCATCATAGATGTTTATTTCTTCTGGAATTCTATGTTCATCTTTTTCTTTTAGTATGTATTTGTCAAATTTATATGTAGCAAATGTTGCACCTTCAGCTATTGCTTTTGATGTTTCTTTGTCTGTTGCATTGTCACAGTATATTGTTATGGATATGTTTTCTTTTGTTGTTGCAGTTTTTACAACATTGAATGTAGCTGTCCTAATTTCTTCATTTAGGTTAGCTTTTTTCTTGCCAAGACCTGCCAATATTATTTTCTTTGATGGATTAGAGGGGTAGGGCATTGAGAGGATTGTTCCTGCTTTTCCAGTAAAATTTTCTGTCAATGCATATTCCTTTATAAATTTTGCTGTTTCTGCTCCAAGGAGTGCAAGTTCAAGGTTTTCTGTTTCAGTTATAAGTATTGCTGTTACTTCTGTCTCTTTTATGTTTACTGTTTTGTCTAGTCTGTTTATTCTCATTTTTATTCCTCCAAGTCTTTTTGCATTACTTGTCTATAATACCACTTTTTAGGGCATTTTTTGTAGAATTGTGCTGTATGTTTTATTTCTTTCTGCTATACTTTGTGTATATTTGCATATATTTTGAGGAGTATGATTTTTTTGGATAGTTCTATAAAAAAACAAATTGCTTTTATCTATGATGTTTCTCTCCCTGTTTGTGCAGTTATTTCTCTTTTCTCTTTGATGTCATTGGGGGCTGCGTATTTTCATCCACGTCAGGTTTCATTTTCTGTTTTTATTTTTAATCATCTTTTGTGGCTTCTTTTTACTTTTGATTTTATTTCAAGACTTTGTATTGTTAATAATTTTAGACATTTTTTAACAAGTCATTTAGCAGAGCTTATTTCTATTCTTCCTATTGCTCCTGCTGTTTTCGTGCTTGATATGCTTGGTAGTATCAATTTAGATTGGGTACCACAGAGTATTTTTAATTTTATTTTTCTTGCTACTTTTTTTGCATATCTTTGCAGAGTTTTTATTATGCAGAGACGTTTTTTTAAGACAAATCAGTTGCATTATGCTTTAGCAATTACTTTTACAGCTTTGGTTATCGCAGCTTTTCTTTTTGCTAAGTTTGAGGGACGTAGTTATTCAGATGGTATTTGGTGGGCTTTTGTTACTGCAAGTACTACTGGTTTTGGAGATGTTGTTCCCGCTACTCAGGGCGGTAGGGTCGTAGGGATGTTTTTGATGGTAGTTGGACTTGCTTGTATTAGTATGCTTACAGGTATTATTGCAGGTCGACTTATGCATGGAGGCTCATTACGGTACGTCGAAAATGAAAATATTAAGTTTATTATTCAGAGATTGTCTTATTTTCATTCTCTTTCTACCAGTGAGTTAGATGAGATTTGCGTTATTTTAAAGGCAGTTAAGGAAAATCAAGTTATGTCTGATGGATTAACTTCTACAAATCTTTCTAATTACGGCAATGATTCCAATAAGTGTCATGGAAAGTTTTTGCAGTTTCTTAGGTCTAATTTTAAGCCAGATCCTAAAGATGACTCTTCCCTTGAAGATAAGTTTATAAAGTAATTTTGTTTAGATTAAAATAAATAGGTGGGTGACTTTTAGTCATCCACCTGTTTTGTTTTTTCTTACAGTTTTAGTTTTAGTCCAGAAGCTTTTTGGTCAATCATTTTTTTGATTATGTCTGCTATGTGTGCTCCTGCTTCTACTGGGTTTGTACCTTCTGCATATATGTTTGAGACTATGTTTCTAATTGTTTCTGGTGCACCGATGTAACCTTCATAGGTCATGTATCCACTTAGTGATGAGCTTGTAGCAAGACCTGGTCTTTCTCCTAGAAATACTATTGTTACTTTTGAGTTTACCGCTTCTGTTACAGCATCCATAGCACGTACTCGTCCATATTTTAGATAGAAAGGTGTTCCTACTTTTAACCCATTTGCTTTTAGCCCTTGCATTACTGCCGGGAGTAGGTCTGGCAGGTTGTTTTCTACAGCAGATGTAGATAAGCCGTCTGAGAAGTATACTTGTACATCAGGGTTCATTACACATTCTTTTTTTATTTCATCTACTGTTTCTTTTGATAGCTGACAGCCTAGGTCTGGACGTGTGAGAAATTCGTCTTTTGTCTCACATACAGTAGTGTAAGTTTTTAGTTGCATTTTTTCTAGCACTTCTTCTGATATGTCGTTAAAGACTGCGTCCATTGCAGCAGCATGGTCTGCTAGGAAACGAAGGTGGGTTGTTGTAGTGCACCTTGGACCAGCTCTCCAAACTCCAAGACGTGCAGATGTAGTTGCTTTTATTTCCATGAAGTCTGCAGGGTTTTCAGGGTCCGGTGTAGAAAGAACTTTTCTAAAGTCTATTGCAGAGATGTCAGGGACTTCTCCACTTGATTTAATTTGTTCTTGTTGTTTTGTTGATTTTTTTTCTGTTGGTTGTTGTTTGTTGTTTTCTTTTACTACGTCTTCTATTACTTGTTTAATTAGGTCTTTGAGCATTGCATCATTTGTCATTTTATTTTCCCCCTTACTTTAGGAATATGGAGCCGTCTCCGGCTTTTTCTGTAAGTAGTCCATTTTCGTCCATAATTCCGCGTTTTATTAGCCATTTGTGGAATTCGGGGGCAGGCTTTTTGTTAGTGAGTTCTCTTAGTGTTGCGTCATCGTGGAAGCTTGTGTCTACATAAGCAAGCATTATGTCGTCACTTACAGGCACACCCATGTAAAAGTTCGCCCCTGCAACTGCAAGTAGCGTTGTTGCCATTTCTTGGTCATCTTTGTTTATTGAGGTGTGGTTTGTGAAGCATGGAGCCATTCCCATTGGGAGTCCCATTAGTTTACCCATGAAGTGGTCTTCTAGGTTTGCTCTTAGTATTTCTTTGCCATCATATATTGTTTCTGGTCCAATGAAACCACTGACGTTGTTTACCATGAATGGATCAAAATTTCTCGCAAATCCATAGGTTCTTGCTTCAAGTGTCATTTCGTCTACGCCACAGTCCGCGTCTATTGATACTTCAGAGCCTTGTCCTGTTTCAAAATATAGTAGGTTAGGGCCAGAAGCAATGGAGTTTTGACGTGCCAAAGCATATGCATCACGACAAAGCTGTGTGTTTACACCAAAGTTGTCGATTGCTGGCCCCGTCCCTGCTATTGATTGGAATATCATGGAGAGAGGGGCGCCTTTCTCCATGGATTCCATTTGCGTAGTCATGTGTGATAGAACAACTATTTGTGTAGGTATTTCGTTTTTCATCATGAAGTCATATAGTCCATCAGCGATACGTCTTGTACTGTTTACGTTATCTTCAACAGGGTTTATTCCAAAGCAAGCGTCGCCCGAACCATAGGAGATTCCTTCCATTATTCCAAGAAGTATCTGTTTGGGGTCATCTGTGGTGCTGTTTGTCTGTAGTCTATATGAGAGTGTTCCTGGAAGGCCAACTACGGTGTTACAACGTGTTACTACTGTGATTTTTCTTGCAGCATATACAAGGTCCATTGCAGACATTATTTTTGCTACAGCAGCCGCTACTTCACCAGGAAATGCTCTGTGATAACGACGAAGCATTTCTCCTGTCGTTTTGTGGTCAAGTATCCAGTTTCTAAATTCGCCTATTGTCATTGTTTTGATTTCTTCATAGGCACGTTTGTTCATTCCGTCTATGTTTACTCTTGTAACTTCATCAGTCTCATATGGTACAGACGGATTTTCTGTTATGTCTTGTATCGTGATTTCAGAGAGGACAACTTTTGCAGCTATTCTTTCTGATACAGTTTCAGCTGCTATTCTTTGAAATCTGTCAGCTGATTTAGGTTCATTTGCCTTTGCTAGAACATCGTTTAAATTTTTAAAGGTGTAGCCTTTGCCGTTTAAATGTGTCGATAATTTCATTTTTACCCCTCCAGTAAGACTATAAGCATTTGTTTAACGTGTGTTTATGTTTACTGCCTTAGCATCAGGTCAGCTATTCTATAAAGTTAAATGATATTACTGTTCCTTTTATGTCTGTTTCTATTTCTATTTCTCCACCAAGTTTTTCTCTTACTATGGTCTGTGCAAGTTTGAGCCCTGCTGCATCTTGTCTTATGTTATGTGGGTCAAATCCTGTCCCGTTGTCAGCTATTGTTATTTTAGTTAGCATTATAATTTTTTCTTGGTTTATCGTTATTTTGCCCGATTTTCTACCATTAAAAGCATGTTTCATCGCATTTCTTAGTAATTCGTTGACAATGAGTGCAACGGAAGATATTTTTTCTGCCGAAATTTTTACGTCTCTTCCCGTAATTTCTATTTGTATTGAGTTTGTATCATTCATGAAGTCGGAGTGTACTTTTTCTCTTATTCGTTTTAGTACATTTGAGAGAGATACCTTTGAGCAGTATCCATATCCTTCCTCTTCAAGTCCTGCTTCAATAGTGTTAATTTTTGCAGAGATGTCACATAATACAGTTTGTATTTCTTTGTTTGTTTCATTTTCTCTTTTGTTGTTGAGAAAACCACATAGAAATTGTAGATTATTTTTTATTCTGTGCCTGAATTCGCTCATTTCAACTAAGTGAAGTTTTTGTTCTTTTTCCAAATTGCGAAGCTGAGTTATGTCTTTTACTATTAGTGCATATTTAGTTACATTAGACTTTATGTTTACTTTTTTGTATTGGTAGACTATGTTTCCTGAGGTCACTTCGCCCCAATGGTCGTTGTCTGCTATTTCTTCTATTATTTCCGGTATTATGTTTGATGTAGACATTCCTTGTAGGTCATCAACATAGCCAAGTTGTTTGTATAAAATTTTTGCCGCTTCGTTGCATTCAAAAATTTTTTCGTTGTGGTCTACAAGTAGTACAGCTTCTGGTACGTTACAAAATAACCAATTTACGTTTTTTACCAAGTTGCTGTTATCGTTGCATTTTTCTCTTTTCTTGCTTGGTTCATTTGTTTCTTTAAATTTTTTTTCATAGATTAGAGCTGCTAGCATTTTCCCTTTGAAAAAGAGTGGAAATACATTTTGTACTACGGACATTTCTTCTGGTACAGAGTATGCCTTTACTCCCGTTGTTGGCACACCTAAACGAAAGGATCTGTCTACAGCTGGTTCGTTCTGCCAACTTACCAACATTCCTATCAAGGATTTGGTGTAGAGGCTGTTCCCATTGGACGGTTTTGCCTCAGCAACTACTATCGCTGTTCTTCCTGTAAGAGATCTACAATCTATAAAAACATCAAGTTGATGAGCATCTGAGAGTGCCTGTAATTTCTTTGAGTATTTTTCAAGAAATAATATCTCTTTTTCTGTTAAGTCTGTAAATTTTTCACATAGAGATATTGTCGTTTCTTTCATCAGCTACGTCCCTCTGTTGTTATGTATTTAGATATTTCTTCCATAGAAAGTCCTTTTAGGTGGCTAAGTTCACGTATGGTTTCGTATGCTTCTGTTTCACTTATGCCATTCTGTTCCATTATTAGTAATTTCGCTTTGTCTATGTATTTCCTACTTTCTAGTCTTTTTTCTATTGATTTGTATTCTTTTTGAGCAAGGTGGTATTCTTTGCTCCTTCTTAGACATATTTCTAGAGTAGAAAGTACGTTTTCTTTTACTATCGGTTTAGTTAAATAACCTATAGCTCCTGCTTATACAGCTTTTTGTATGTTTGTTTCATCAGAGAAAGATGTAAGTATCACCACTGTCTTTGCAAGGTTTTCATGTTTTATGATTTTTGTTGCAGCGACACCATCCATGTTTGGCATAGCAATATCTATTAGCAGTAGCTCTGGTAGGATTTCTTTGCATTTTGTTATTGCTTCCATTCCATTCGAAGCCTCTGCTTTTATCACGTATTTGCTATTTTCAAGACATTTTTTAATGGTTTCTCTTATAGAGCGGTCATCATCAGCAATGACTACAGTTATTCTACTGTTATCTTTGTTTGACATTTTTCCGCTCCTTTTTTCTGTTTTATTTTTCCAAAGTAGGAAGTAGGTATTCTACTTCTTCATGTGGGCGTGGAATTACGTGCACAGAGATGAGTTCTCCAACTCTTTCTGCTGCTGCTGCACCTGCATCTGTAGCTGCCTTTACTGCACCTACGTCGCCACGTACCATTGTTGTGACGAGTCCGCCACCAACGTGTACTTTACCGATTAGTGTTACGTTTGCTGCTTTTACCATAGCATCTGATGCTTCGATTGTTGCTACGAGTCCTTTTGTTTCAATCATGCCAAGTGCTTTTGTTTCAGCCATTTTAGTTACCTCCCTGTTTATTTGTAAGTGTCAATATTTTTGCCACTTGAATTTTTTCCATTTTCTTACTTATTGATATTTCTTCTAAGATTTCATCAGCTTTTATTGAGTCAACTGAGTTCTCTTTCATTATTATGTCTTTTGCTTTTTCTATTGTGCGAAGGTCATCAATTTTTTTTTCAATTTGAGTATAGTTATATTTTAGTTTGTCTAACGCTTCATAGTGTGCAAAAGCTGTTTTTATGGCCGGTATTAGGTTGCTTTCTTCAACTGGCCTAATTAAGCATCCACTTACTGCATTTAGTTTTACTTTTTCTATAACATCATCACTATATTCACTTGTTATATAAAATAACATTTTTGTGCTTTTATCTTCTAACAGTTTCTTTCCCCACTCAAGTGATGAGAGATATGGTAAGGAGGGGTCTATTATTACCATGTCTGGCTTTTGTGCTTGAGATATTTTAAGGAGATCAAATATATCATAAGCATTGTCTGTCAGTTCATATTTGTTTTTTTCTAATATTTGTCTGTATTTTTCTATTTCATTTTTATCAGTTAGTGCTATTTGTATTTTTTTCATTTTTCCACCCATTTATATAAAAAAAAGGAAACGTACTTAGAACAAATCTCTGTCTAAGACGCTTCCTCACATCTGCATTCTATTCGGCAAGTTTGCTCCATTGCATAATCTGCCTCTATACATTTGTACTATAGCTTAGTTGCTTTTCTCTGTCAAGAAAAAAAGGCGAATTCAAATTTGAATTCGCCTTTTTTTTAATTAAAATTTGATGAATCCAAAGGCATTTAGTACGATTAGTATTATCATTACCGGAGCAATATAACGACACAAAAATCTGATTACAGAAATTTTTGTTTCATTTTTGAGTGTTCCGTGATTTGTTAGTTCTTCAATTAGGTCTTCTTTTTTCATCTTGTAACCAACATATATAGCTACTAAGATTCCACTAAGTGGCATTAGTACGTTTGATGATAGGTGGTCAAAGAGGTCAAAGAATCCTTTTCCCATGATTTTGACAGAACCTAGGTAGCTTGAGCCATCAGCAGAAGTTGCAGCTAAGACTCCTATTAGACCAATGAATATGCAGTTGATTAGAGCTGCTTTTTTACGTGATATTTTAAATTCTTCTGATAGCCATACTGTTGGTACTTCCATTAGTGAAAGCAATGCTCCATTTGCTGCAAAGGCTGTGAGGAGGAAGAATGCAAAAAGTAGTATTTGTCCAAAGGGCATTTGCGAGAAAACAAGCGGTATTGTTATAAATAGCAATCCCGGGCCTGCACCTGGTTCAACTCCAAATGAGAATACTGTGGGGAATATTGCAAGTCCTGCAAGCATTGATACACATATATCTGCAATTGCTATTTTAAGAGGTGCAGATGTGAGGTCTGATTCTTCTGTGAAGTATGAGCCATATGTGATCATTATGCCCATGCCAAGTGATAGTTTGAAGAATGCGAGTCCAAGTGCTGTAAGTACAACTGTTGGTGTTACCTGTGAAAAGTCAACGTGGAATAAGAAGTTAAGTCCCTGTGCTGCACCAGGTAGTGTGAGTGCACGTATTACACAGATAATAAGTAATGCAAATAAAGCCGGCATCATAAATTTGATTGCTTTTTCAATTCCTTTTGCTACACCCATGGAAATGATTGTTCCTATAACGATTAGTACTATTATCTGCCAAAATATAGGGGTCAACACTGCTTGTGAGAAGAATGCTGTACCTGCTGTTCCTACTCCTATTGAGTTGGAGAATATGTTACCTGCTGTAGCTGCGTCTACTGATGAAAATACGCCTGTGGCAGCTTTATATGTATAGGAATATACCCAACCAGCAACACAGGTGTAAAAGAACATTATGAGGTATGCGGAGAGAGCTCCCATAAATCCAACTGCTGACCACGCTGTTTGTGGTTTGTTTTCGAGTTTTCTAAATGATCCAACTGCATTGAGTCTTGATCTACGACCAATAGCAAATTCACTGATCATTACAGGAACTCCTACAAGAAATACGAATAATAGATAAATGACTAGAAAAGCACCGCCACCGCCGGTTCCTGTAAGGTAGGGGAATTTCCAAATGTTTCCAAGTCCTACGGCTGAGCCAAGTGCTACCATGAGTGCAGTAAGTACCGAGCTAAACCCTTCTCTGTTCTTTTCTTCTGACAATTAAATCTCCTCCTTTTTTGTCTTTAACACTTTAGCTAAGTATTATACACTACTTTTATGTATGCTAACAATTCTTTTTTTCAGTAATCTTAAAAGTTCGGGACGTACTGTTACAATCGCAATTGCAAGCAATATTGTTGAAGCTCCTAGTATTTGGTTATGAGTTGGGTATACACCTAGTAATATTATTGTAAATAGCATCGCAAATATCATTTCTCCAGAACATAATAAGCTTACTATTGCAGCAGGTATGTATCTAAAAGCAAGAAAGTATGTTGAGTATGCAATTACACTTCCAGATGTAGATTGTATTGTCATCCATGACAATATTTCCGGTGTGACGTTGTTTAGGTCGTCCCATCCCAAAAAGATTGTTTTGTAGATTATTAGGAGGATAGCACCAATTAGATGTGATACAAGGAGTGTCTTCATTGGATTGTAGATTTCACCTTTTAGGGTGTATTTACGCCCAAGTAGAGCTTGACCAGCTATTCCTATTACAGCAATTATTCCGTACAGTATTCCAACTATTGGCAGTTCTGAGATATTTCTGCCTTTTCCCACTCCAACGTATACACCTATTAGTATGAGTATTCCTGCTGTTATTTCTCTGTATGATACTTTTTCATGAGTAACAAATGAAGAGCAGAATATGGTTACCATCGGGAATGTGTAATGTAATATCATTGCTTCTGCAACTGACATATATTCTAGTGACATGAAGTAGCCACCACCTGCAAATGCAACGCTTAGTACAGCAGATAGTGAGTAAAATATTATTTCATCTTTTGTGTAATTCAATAGTTCTTTTGGGCTTTTTATTAGATACCAAAGTAGAAAGACGACAAAGACAAAGAGTCCTCTAAATATCATCGCTGTCATTAGGCTGACGTTATCGGCAACAATAAATTTCGCTATAGGCCCCATTACAGCCCAAAATAGAGCTGATATTAAGACTAATACTATGCCTTTTCCATAGTCGTTTTCCATTTTTAGTTTTCCTCGAATATTTTTGTCACGTAAGGAGAGGTGGAGGCTGCAAGCATAGCTGTGTAGTTTGGTAAGAATGTTAGGATGTCACCCACTTTGTATTCTTTTGGGCAATCTTCTAGGTCAACTATCATGTGGTCACTAGATGAGGTTATAATTTTCACACCTTCTTGTAGAGGTGTAAGTCCTTCTATTCTTACGTCCTGTTTTCCTATGCAAAGGATTCCTTTTTTTCTGTCACCTCTGTCTTTAAAGACAGGTATGTTACCAAAAGCATCATGTCCAATTTTACCTTTTGGCATTGTAGGTTTTACTCTTATTTCCGCAAGTTCAGCTTCTATTTCCATTGTATTTTGGTGTAGTCCATCTATGTCTACTGCAAAGGCCATGTCTCTACCAAGAAGTAGTGCTTCTCCTATTCTAAGAGAGTTTACAGCTTTGTTTAGTTCACCTTTACATAGCTGAACATAGGAACATGAGCCACCACCAGATATTAGTGACAATTCTAGCCCTGTTTTTTCTTTAAGAGTGTCTCTTGCGTTCACGAGGTTCTGTATGTTTTCAGGCATTGGCAATACACCTGATGCACATGAAAAATTCGCTCCAACCCCAACAACTTGCAGTTTTGATGAGAGTTCTGTTATACATTCTGCTATTTCATCAATGTCTGAATACAAAAACCCTTCTCTTAAGTCTCCCATGTCAAACATTATTATTATTTTGTGTTCTATATGTAGTGTGTCACATAGTTCAGACATTTTTATTATGGTTCCTATGTCTGAGACCAGTGAATATTCACAAGTTGATATGGCTTCTACAAGTTCTGATCTCATTGGAACTCTTATTAGTGCATATTGTAGTTTTTCAACACCTTTTTGCATGCTGTGTATGTTAAGAAGTCTACTGTCACATATTGTTCTAAATCCAGCTTCTTTGTAGGTTCTTGCTATTTCATTAAAGGCTGATATTCCTTTTGATACAGCCCAAGCATCAATTCCATTTTCGTTGCATTTTTTTATGATTCTTTGTCCGTTTTCTTTGATTCTGTTTAGGTGTACTCTCAGTAGTGGATAGGTCATTGGTATCCCACCTTTCTTAAGGAACTTATTATACTCCAATTTACTTTTTTTTAGATATAAAAAATGAGTAGAACTTTCGTCCCACTCATTTTTATATTGTTTTGTTATTTTATTGTTTTATTTCTCTGTTTTTTATTTCTCTATTGGTAGTTCTTTTCTACCAGCCCATGCTTGGAAGCCTTCGTCATAGCAATGTGATTTGTTAAATCCAGCATAACGAAGTGCCATTGTAACATATGCTGCTCTTACACCTGCTGTGTCGTAGACTACAATTTCACTGTCTTTTGTGATTCCCTTTTCAGCTAGAAGTTCTGCTATTTCTGTTTCTGATCTGTAGTGGTGTCCATCTTTTGTAAATTTACTCATTTCTATGTGAACTGCTCCGGGGAGACGACCCGTTCTCTTCTCACCAAATGGTTTTATTGTACCAAGGTATTCTCCTTCTGTTCTTACGTCTATTATTGCAAGACCAGGTTTACCTATGTTGTTGTTTATCCATTCTGTATCAACGAGGTAGTTAGCTTTGTATTTGTGGATTGTGAATGCAACAGGCTTGTTTTTATGGTTTGCTTTTGATATTGCTCCGCCTACTTCTTTCCATGCTGTAAGTCCGCCATCAAGGATTTTTGCATTTTTTATTCCTGCCATCCTTAAAATCCAAACTGTCCATCCACTCTGTCCCCAACCACCAGCATCACAGTATGCAACGACGGTTTTTTTACCATTTATTCCAAGAGCACCTATTCTTTTCGCCATTGTGGCAGGAGAGTAGATTGTTCCGTATTTCATTGTTCCTGATGGTACGCTCATGTTAGCAAAGTATGTCCATGATGCGTTTACTGAACCAGCTATGTGCCCTCCTGTGTATAGGCTTGCAGGTCTTGAGTCAACGATTATTACGTTGTTTTTGTTTGCTTTGAGCCATTCAGCTGTAACAAGTATGCTTTCTTTAGTTTCGGGGTCACCTTCATTAAGAGGTGTAGGCTTTATAGGACGTCCTTCTAAAGCAGGTGTTGATGTAGGTGCCGTTTCTTTGGTATCAGCTGACGTTGTATTGGTTGTCTGTGTAGCATTGGTTGTCTGTGTAGCATTGGTTGTTGTATTTGTTTTTGTTTCAGCAGGAGCTGTAGTTTTTGATTTGTCTGTTGAGTTGTCTACAGTTATTGTTATTGATGATTCGGTTGTAGTGTTTTGCGTTGTTTTAGCTTCTTCTGCAAATGCCGCCATGGATGTTCCAAGTATTGTTGCCATTATTACTGTTGATATAAGTTTTTTATTCATAGTGTCATCCCTTCTTCATTCAACATTTTTTTGCTATTCTAGTATCACGTAAAGATTATAACCTTTAGTCTTTTTATTGCAAATACACTTTTGCTATTTTAGACTTCAGTTGTGAAGTTGTCCATTATCCATTTTGCTGATCTTCTTGCTTCGTTGAAGTTAACGGTGTCTTGCATTGTCCAAGAAAATGTTTCTTGATTTCTAGTTGATATCCAGTCTCTAAACTCAATTACATAATTTTTCCTTATTAAGTTGTCTATGAATAAATCCTGTCTTTTTCTACCCCATAACATTCTGGATGATAGGGCACCTGTAAGTACTAATTTTTCGGCCGTTTCTTGTAGTAAGGAGTTAATTCCCTTTTTGTACGCAGTTCTAAGTACTATTACTCTTTTACCTGCTGTTAGTATTTCTATCATTGTGTCATATTGGTCTTCAGTACAGAATATTTGTTGTGATAGCCCATATAAAGCTATTCGTGGATCATAGGAGTTTTCTTCTTTTATAAATACTTTTACAGATCCAGTAGCGTGATATTCTATGGCTTTTATTGTTTTTACGGCCTCAGGCTCGAGGTGTCCTAGGACAAGGATTAGTAGTTCCGCCTTTTCTTGTTCTGCTATAAGTGAAAGGTGTACTATTTTTCTTTTTATCCATTCAGAGGTTATGCAATATTCTCCGTTGTTACCTCCTATTATCAATGACCAAACTTTTTCTGCTTTTGGAGGGTATTCCGTTAAATATCTTTCTTTTGCACTTTCTATTTTGGAGTTGTCTATGTCGCTCATGTTTCCTGTTATAGTAAAGATGTTTGTTTTTCTTTCGGGAAATTCGTTGTCTGGTATTATTGCAAAATCAAATGGTTCTGTGCCAAGCGGCTCAGGTGTGTTTATGGTCGTAGAGTAGCATCTCCATATCAAACCAAGAGCAAGGTTGTAGGGAGCAGATGAACTACCAGAGGATATCATCAAGACTTCTTCTGATCCTTCCCTTATGTTTCTTTCTGCAAATAATTGTCCAACATGGCGAACGAGCATATCACCGTTTGATGCCGCCAACCATTCTCTAGCATCTCTTCTGTTTGCAAACATTAAGTTTCGAGATGCGTTTTGTACTTTTGTTTTCTGTACCCCACTAAGTTTAGGAATTTTTGTCTCTAATATTTCCATTCCACCTAATTTAGAGAGCCAATAGGAAATTCCATCACAGTTTGAGTCATGTATTTTATCTCCGTCTTTTAATACTAGAACAAATTTTACTTTTTTATTAAATAACATTAAAGTTATTTATATTCCTTTGTTTTTGATTAGTAATTTTATTTTTTCTAGGTCTTCCGGTGTGTTCACGTTTGGTCCTTGAGATGGATATTGTGTGGGTATTACTACCATTGTATATCCATGTTCTAGTATTCTTAGTTGTTCCAGAGACTCTGTTTTCATTAGTGGAGTTGCGGGAAGTTTTACCATTTTTAGGAGAAATTCTTTAGTAAAGGCATATATTCCAAGGTGTTCCCATACGGGGCAGCCTTCATCATTTCTCATGTACGGAATGGGGGAACGACTAAAGTAGAGAGCTCTACCATTTAGCGCTCTTACAACTTTCACTATGTTTGGGTTGTTTAGGTCTTTTTCATTTTTTATCGGTAAACATGCAGTTGCTGAGTCAGCTGTTTTGTCTGCTATAAATCCTTCTGCAAGCTCTGCCAGCATTCGCGGGTCTATCAGAGGTTCGTCCCCCTGAATGTTTATTACGTATTCCACGTCTTCTTTTTCCGCTACTTCTGCAACTCTACTTGATCCATCACAGTGGTCAGGCCTTGTCATTACAACCTCTCCACCGAAGGCTTTTACAGCATCAAATATTCTTGTATCGTCTGTAGCCACAATAACTTTTGTGAAGATTCCTGATGCTACAGATCTTTCATATACATGCTGTACCATTGGTTTTCCGCATATGTCCACAAGAGGTTTACCAGGGAGTCTTGACGAGGCATATCTTGACGGGATGACTCCCAAAATTCTGGGTTTTTCCATTTTATTTTTTCTCAGCTTTCCATTCATTTAGTTTTTTAAACATTTTCTTTCTGTCGAGAGGTTGTACGTTTTCAACTATCCATTCTCTCATTTGACGCCCTTCTTCTGTTTCCTGTTTGTAGCTCATAAATTCTAGTTTTATTCCAAGCCCTTCTGCTATTTTATAGGCAAAAACAGGCCATATCATTCCTATGTCACCTATGACCGGTATGCTTCCCTCGTGTCTTGCAAAAGCAGACATTTCCATTCTGAAAGGAATTTTTGATATTTTTGTTTTTGGTAGCCCTTTAGATATAGCTTCTTGTATTATGGCGCTTTCTTTTTGTATGTCTTGTGCTTTTCTTAGGTTTTCGTCTAGGTCAAAGCGTATAAGTTTTTTGTTTTCAAGGCTGTAGACTGGCTCGCCACTCCACCATGACCAGATACCATGTCCTGTGTATGTTTCAAATGGGCCATCGTGTATTTCTTGTGTTAGTGCTACAGCTGATTCTATTATGATGTCTGCTGAACCAAGCATTTCTGCTATTTTTCGTGATCTCTGCGCTACTGGTATGCTGTCTCCTACACATAGCCCAACGTGTCCGCCACCTACCATTTGAGGTATTGTTACTAGAACCGGGATGTTTTTCTCCGCACCTTTGCCTAGCATTGTTTTAGGGTCACATCCCCAGCCTGCAACTTTTTCAAAAGGAAGTCCCATTTGAAGACAGAGTGATAGGATTTCTTCCGCAATTCTTTCTGTACGAAGTCCCATTGGGTAGGCCATGTTTCCAGCAGCTTTTGTTACAAAATGTCCTTCTGCTGTGTCACCTTTAGCAAGGAGTTCTTCATCAAGTATCATTTCTTCTTTTAGTGCTTTATGGAGTTCTTCTTTCATTTTTGTGAATTCAAATACGTTTCCTCTTGGCATTAGTGCTTTGTCAAAACCAAATTGAGAAGCATCACACATTTTTACTTTGTCTAGGCTTCCACTCATTTCATGATTTATGACGGCAGAACTTGTCGTTACTCCATCAACAATACCTTTATCCATGAGTTCCGCTATAAGTGTGGTTACACCTTCATGTAGGTTTGGTCCACTTCCTGTTACGACTGCAACTTTACCGCCTTTTTTCTTCGTCTGTATTACTTGACTTACAGCTTCGTCTAGCGCTTTTTTTGATCTTTCGTCGAGTTCCTCGTAAAACTTTTGAAGCAGATTTTTGTTTATTTCCATCTAAGTTCCCCCTTACTGTTTTGCTTAGGTTAGTTTGTGTATTTAGATATTATTTTCCATGTTTTTTCTCCAGCACCTGCTTGTTCGTCTATGTATTGTTTAGTTGCTGTGAGGTATTTTTTTTGTGTTTCTTTTGTTAGTAGTTTTTCCCATTCTTCTCCAAGCTCTTTAGAACTGTGTACTTGTTTCGCTATTCCTATAGATAGTAGTTCTTTTGATGCTTCTGCAAAATCTTGCATGTAGATTCCAAATTGTATTGGTATTCCCCATGTTATAGGCTCAAGTATGTTTTGCCCGCCTTTGTCTACCATACTCCCACCAACAAAAGCAGTTGTAGATATTCCATATATGTCGAAGAGAATTCCTATTTTGTCTACTATTAGTACGTCCCAGTTTTTGTCGTTTTCACTCATGAGCTTTGCATTGTAGTTTTGTGTAAAGAGTTCTTTTACTTTTTCTGCTCTTTCAGGATGACGTGGTACTACTATTAATTTTATTTGTTTGCTTTTTGGTAGATGTTCATAAGCTTTAAGTATTTCTTCGTCTTCTCCTATATGGAGACTTCCTGCAGTAAATACTGTTTCTGTAGTTAGTCCTAGTTCTTTTTTTAATTCTTTTGTTTTTGTTTCGTCTCTTCTTGCACGCAACGCATCTATTTTTGTGTCACCTACGTAGTGAAGTTTTTCTTTTTTTATGCCTAGTTTGATGAGTCTTTTTTCATCTCTTTTTTCTCTTAAGCATATTTGAGTGAATGATTCATATAGTTCTTTTCCTGATACTTTTATTATGTTTGATGAAAGTCTTTTCCATGTTCTGTCTGATATTCTGCAGTTAGAAGCAAAGGCTGGAATGTTTTTCTTTTTTAGTTCCCATAGCATGTTCGGCCATAGTTCTGTTTCCATTGCCACAAATCCCCATGGCTTGATGGTCTCTAGAGCTTTTGATACAAAGTCTTTTTTGTCCCATGGGTAATATATGTGTAAGTCAAATAGGTTTTCAGCTAGGTTGTATGCCATTAGCTTTCCCGTTATTGTTGTTGTAGATATTATTATAGGGCCAGTGTAAGAGTTATCTCTTGCTGCTTTTATCAACGGGACAGCAGCCTGAACTTCACCTACTGATACGCAGTGAATCCAAAGCGGTTTTTCTTTTCCTATTTTTCTAAGTTTTTTTTCTGATATTATTCCACATCTTTCTTCGTAGCCTTCACTGTATTTGTTTTTTAGTTTTTTGCGAAGTATTGCGAAGGTTAGGTTTATTAGTGGGTTGTATAATATTTTTAAAAGTGACAGTTAGGCCACCCCTGCTTTCAGTATTTCATGTATATGTACCATTCCAACAGGTTTGCCTTTTTCAACGACTACAAGAGCAGAGACTTCCCATTCTTCTACTATTCTGACTGCTTCTATGGCTAATTTGTCTGGTGATATTACTTTAGGGTTTTTTGTCATTGCTTTTTCAACAGGCAATTCCAGTCCACCCAGTCCGTCTTTTTCTATCAATCTACGTAAGTCGCCATCTGTAAATATTCCTACAAGTTTCCCGTCACTGTCTACTACTGATGTTGCTCCGTACCCTTTGCTTGTGATGTCAAAGATTGCTTCTTTTACTAATGTTGCTGATTTTGTTATTGGTAGTTCATCACCAGAACCCATGAGGTCACGCACATGGAGGAGTAACTGTTTACCTAGTGAGCCTCCAGGGTGAAATAGCGCAAAGTCTTCTTTTTGGAGACCAAGTAGTTTTGTTGACATTCCAGCCACAGCATCTCCAAGTGCCATTTGTAGTGTGGTGCTACTCGTTGGAGCAAGACCTAGAGGATCAGCTTCCGATTCCACGTGTGAGTTGAGGATTATATCTGCTTCTTTGGCAAGGGTTGAGTTGGGGTTACCAGTTACTGCAATTATTGGAGCACCTAATCTTTTAAAGTATGGTATTAAACCTATAAGTTCTTTTGTTTCACCACTGTTGCTTAGAAAGTATCCTATGTCTTCTCTACAAACCATGCCTAGATCCCCATGTGAGCCTTCTGTTGCATGGAGGAAGAATGCCGGTACCCCAAGTGAAGCGAGGGTAGCCGCTGTTTTTCGACCTACGTGTCCTGATTTTCCCAATCCGGATACAACAACTCTACCTTTGCAACGACTTAGGAGGTGTGCGGCACGTATTGTTTCCGTCCCAATGTTGTCTGAAGCTGTTTTAAGGGCTTTTGCTTCTTTGAGGAGTATAGTTTTACCTGTTTCTATAAGTTCATTATCAGAAATTTTTATCTCTTCTCTTTCACATGGTAGATTCATGTTTATTCCACCGCCCATTCCAAGGATGAAAAGTTAATTTTTTCTTTTACTATTTTGTCTAGTTCGCTTACTTGATGTAGGACTTCGTCCATTTTGTGTAATGGAATCATGTTGGGACCATCACATAGTGCTTTATCTGGTGTAGGATGTACTTCCATGAATAGGGAGTCTATTCCCATAGCAACAGCAGCACGTATTAGTGGAAGAACGTAGGAACGGTCACCTCCACTGCTGTCTCCTTGTCCACCGGGGCGTTGTACGCTATGCGTCGCATCAAACATTACAGGGCAACCAAGGTTTCTCATTAGGGGTATTGATCTAAAGTCCACTGTTAGGTTGTGGTAACCAAATTCTGTTCCTCTTTCACAGAGTATTATGTTTTCGTTTCCAGCTTCTCTGCATTTTCCTACAACTGCTTTCATGTCTTCAGGTGCCATGAATTGAGCTTTTTTTATATTTATAGGTTTACCAGTGATGCTTGCTGCTATTAGCAAGTCAGTCTGTCTGCATAGAAAAGCAGGTATTTGTAAAAGATCAACGTATTTCGATATTTTTTCAGCTTGCCATGCTTCGTGCATGTCTGTTACTACCGGGACGTCTAGTTGTTTTGCTATAGATGAGAGCCATTCAAGTCCCATGTCTATTCCCGGGCCTCTGTAGCTTTTTATTGATGTTCTGTTGGCTTTATCAAAAGAAGCCTTAAATATGTAGCCAAAACCATATTTTTCACATAGCGTTTTCATTTCTGTTGCTATTTGTAGTGATAGGTTATAGTCTTCTAAAGCACAAGGACCTGCTACTATTACAAGTTTGTCTCCGCCTATCGTGAGGTCTCTAACTTTTACTTTGTTTATGTTTAGCTCCATTTATATTCCCATCTCTTTTCCTTTTGATATTTTTTCTATGTATTTACCATATTTTTCGTATACGTAGCATCTGTTATCCCAACCAAGAGTTTTTGCACAGTATTCAACAACACGAGAGAGTGCCCCAACTTTACCCAAGTATTTAACTCCAGCATTGCTCATTTCTTCATAAAGTTTAGGGTCGCTTAAAACTTTTAGAGCTGTTTCTGCTAAATCTTGAGGTTTCGGGTTAACTAGAATTTCTGCTTCTTTTAGTAGCTTTTTTTGACGAAGTTTTCCTGTTTCAATTATTGATATTACTGGGATTCCCAAACCTGCACAGAGTTGGTTTGCTGTCCCTCCTAGACCTATTAGTATGTCAGCTTTTCTAGCTGGTGTGACGACTTCAGCATCATATACTCTTATTGATGTTTTTTTATTTTTTATTATTTTATTGTCTTTGTCGTATGCCCAATCATCCATTTCGGATGTCATTCTATCTATGTCTATTGTAGGAGCTACAACAAATACAAATTGACATTCTACTCTTTGTGATAGTTCTACTGCTGCATCTAGTATTAGTTTTGCATCATCATAAGCACGTGGTCTACTGCCCGGCAATAGAAGAACTCTTACTGTTTCTGCGTTTAAGTCCCACATTGAATCGTCTTCTCTTATTTCTTCTGTCAGGTCCATTACAGGATTTCCGTCAAACCCTGATTTTACACCAGCACTTTGCAAAGCTCTTGCTGTTTCTATGTCCCTTGCCCATACAAATCTTGTTCTGTGTTTAAGTAACCATTCTTCTATTTTTAGGTGTCCATGAAGGTGTACAGATTTTGCTGTGGCAACAAGTATCGGTCTCATACCTTGTCCCCATAACATGTTTAGTGTGAGGTAAACGTCTCCCACACATACTGGCGTTCTGTACATTCCTGTCATTTCGTGTAGACATTCTAGTTGACGACGAACAGAGTTTCCCAGACCGTGTCTTATGTCTCTTAGTAGGTCTGCTACGCTGTATTTTACGATACCACCACTTGGCATATCTGTAACGGGTGAAACTACAGGTATTCCTACATTAGAGTAGTGCTTACCCGCACCAACAAAAGCAAATGCTTTTACTTCTGCTGATTTAAATCTTTCTCTTAGTTTTTTGGCTAGAATTACACCTATTGCATCTTCACCATATCCATTTGAAGCAACTATGAGTTTGGGTTGCAGTTTTTCGTACAGCATTTTTTTAAATTTGAGTTCGTTGTCAAGTTTTACTTTTATTCTTGGTACATAGAGAGGTTTTGTAAAGAACATGTGTCTCGGTAGGTTAAAGATGTCTTTTTCTGTGCAGACAAATGCTGCTGCATCAAATTTTATTGCACTTTCTTCTAGTCTAGCTATATCTTCTGGTTTAAACATGTGGTGGTCAGTATATGAGCGACAAGCTACAACATTTAGTTTTTTGTCGTTCATGTAGTTGTAGAATCCCGGGGGATTGCCTATTGCAGAGAAAGCAAGGTATTTGCAGTCTGGAATCTCTGATGATTTCACTATTTCTTCTTCACCGTTTTCTATGCGTATCCATGATTCAAGAACTATTTCAGCAGTGAATATTTTATTTTCATCAATGTATTCTGAGAGTGTTTTTTTTAATTTTGCTATGTCTTCTTGAGATACTTGGTTTGCCTTTGTTATTACGAGTATGTCGGCTCTTGTGAATGCAGACATTGGTTCTCTCATTACACCTGCCGGAATTACATTACCATTGCCAAATGGGCATGTTGAGTCTACAAGGACTATGTCAACATCACGTGCCATTTTCCTGTGCTGGAAGGTGTCGTCTGTGACAGCAACTTCGGCACCAAGTTCTGCGAGAAGTTTTACTCCCATTATTCTGTCTTTTGATACAACTATGCTTGCATTGGGTATGCGACGTGATAGCATTAGGGGCTCGTCCCCAGCTATTTCACGTCTCATGGAGCTGTCATTTTGTCCTATCCAAATAGGTGATGTCCCTTTTGCTTTATAGCCTCTACTTACAAGACCAGCTTTTATTCCTGCATCTAAGAATTGTTTTACTACCCATTCTGTCATTGGCGTTTTGTTAGTTCCGCCCATGCTGTTGTTTCCAATGCTTACAACTGGCAATACAGGGTCTGTGACAGAGAATATTCCTCTCTTGAAAAGGGCTATTCTCAGTCTCATCCACATTTTTGTGATGGCCTGTGTAGGATATAGTATCATCCAAGGTGAGTATTTTTGTTCACCTCTGGCATATTTTAGGTAGCTACGTATAAGCTTAGACATTTTCTCCTGTTTGGTCCCCGTTACTTGCATTAAAGAGTCTAAAGTAGTGTCCACCCATTTCTATAAGCTGTTCATGGGTCCCTTGTTCTGCTACTTTTCCTGAATCTAAGACTATTATTCTGTCTGAGTTTCGGATTGTTGAGAGTCTATGCGCAATTACTAGGGATGTTCTTCCTTCCATAGCATTTTCCATTGCTTCTTGTACTTGTTGTTCTACAATTGCATCAAGAGAAGAGGTCGCTTCATCCATGATAAGTATTTTGGGATTACGTACAACTGCTCTTGCTATTGCAATTCTTTGACGCTGTCCTCCACTTAGAGTTACTCCTCTTTCTCCCACTTCTGTTTCAAATTTTTGCGGAAGTGTTGTTATAAAGTCGTATATTCCAGCTATTTGAGCTGCTTGTATCATGTCTTCTTCTGTGGCTGCATCATAGCCATAGCAGATGTTGTATGCGAGCGTACCTTTCATCAAGACAGGATCTTGTGGTACAACTCCTATTTGGCGTCTGTATTTTTTGAGGTCTAGGTCTTTGATGTTTTCTCCGTCAATTTTTATTAAGCCTTCATCTGCATCGTAAAATCTCATTATTAGGTCTGCAAATGTTGATTTCCCTGCTCCTGTAGGACCAACTATAGCAATTTTTTCTCCAGATTTTATTTCCAGAGAGAGTCCTTGTAGGATGGATTTTGTGTCATCGTAGCTAAACCATACGTTTTCGAATGTTATTTGTCCCGTCATATTTGGCAGTACAAGGGGGTTTTCTGATTGTTCTATTTCATTTTTTTCGTCTAGTATTTCAAAGACTCTATCTGCTGAGGCTACACCCTGTTGTATGTTGCTTATAACTCTGCTTAATGTTCTTATAGGTTGAACTAGCAGACCGATGTAGGTTAGAAATGAGAGTAGTTCACCAGCAGTAATTTCTCCGTTTATTACGTTGCGTCCACCAAGCCATAATACTAATGAGAGTGCTGATATGAGGATTACTTCTACCATACCCTCAAGCATTCCTCTCACTTGAGTACCTTTCATTAGAGCTGTAAAGTGTTTGTTGCTTTCGTCTCTAAATCTTTTAAATTCTTCATCTTCTGTTGCAAATGACCTTACTATTCTAATTGAGGATACAGCTTCTTGTGCGATAGAAGCAACCATTGCAAGCTTTTCTTGTATTACTGTACCTACTTTACGTAGTTTTGATGAAGCTGCATCTATTACTAGTACAGCAAAAGGTACAATTATGAATGTTAGTATAGTAAGTTTCCAGTTGATGAAGAAGAGGAATGCAAGTATTCCCACAAAGGTACAGCCTTGTACTACAAAGTCGACTACTACTGAAGCGAGTATGTTTTGTATTGTGGAGACGTCGTTAGTTATTCTAGAGAGAAATTCTCCAGAGCGTCTACTGTATAATGTTGCAAATGATAGTTTTTGAGTATGATCGTACAGTTCAAGTCTCACATCTATTACTACTTTTTGACCTACCCATGTCATTAGATACATGTGCCCATATGCAAATACTGCCTTAAATACGTACATTACTATTATTGCTATAGCAAGTAGGTTCAGCATGTTTGTCTTTTTGGCAATGAGAACATCATCAACAACGTTTTTGATTAGCCATGGGGGAAGTATCCCAAACAAGGCAGACAAGACCATGCAAATAAGTGCTATCAAAAGCCTTTTTTTGTACGGTTTGCAGTATTTGAGGAGTCTTATGTATGAATTCCACGCATCTTTGTTATTAAGATTAAGCATTAGCAAGTTCCTCCAGTATTTTATTAGCCCAGAACTTGTAAACTTCTGTTTTCCCTAAAAGAAGCCTAGCTTCATTCATTTGGTTCGTTATTGCTGCTTTTTTATTTTCGTCACTGTATAACCATTCAAATGTTTTTGTAACGATATTTTCTTTTGTAGCATTTTCTTGGAGTAGTTCTGGATATAGTTCACGTTGTAGGAGTATGTTTGTCATAGCTGCATATTTTATTTTTAGTATCAATCTTATTAAGAATGCTGTTATTTTGCTCGTTTTGTAGGTGACTATTAGGTAGCAACCTATTATTAGTGCTTCTACTGTTATTGTGCCACTTGCAACTATGGCACATTGAGCAACTTTCATTAAATCTTTGCCTGAGCCTTCGTAGTAGTTTATTTTTTTCTCTTTTAAATATTTTATCATTTTTTTGCGTGCATTACGGTTTAGTCCAGGTGCAACGGAAAAGATGGGAGTCCATCCTTTTGAGGCTATTTCTTCCGCTGCTTCTTCCATTATAGGGAGGAGTTCTTTTATTTCACTTTTTCTACTACCAGGTAGGAATGCAACGATTTTACCGTCATTTTCTATTGTCTCACTGCTGTCACGCCTTTGTTCGTCATTGTAGAAATCTTCAAGCAATGGCGTACCTATCCACGAGCTTTTGCAGTTATGAGCCTGTAAGTATTCATTTTCAAACTTGAATATTGGGAGACACATATCTACGTATTTTTTTAATGTTTTTATTCTGTAGCTTCTCCATGCCCATACAGTGGGAGGGGAGATTAAGAAGATTTTACCTTTGTATCCAGCTTTTCTTATTTTTTTTATTAGAGGTAGGTGAAAGTCAGGAGAGTCTACGACTATTACAGCCTCAGGTAATTTTTCCATTATTTTTTTTACTATGTCATTTGCAAGTCTAAATAGTGCTGGAATTGATGTTATTACTTCTGCTATTCCCATTAGCTGCAGGGAGTCACCTTTCCAGTAGATGTTTAACCCTGTGTTCTCGGCTTCAATTCCCCCCACACCCCACAATTCGCCATCATATCCAGCTTCTTTTAAAGCAAGAATGAGTGACGATATGTAGTGATCTCCTGAGGCTTCGCCCGAGCTCATAAATATTGACAAGGGTCTACTCCTATAACTGAGATTTTCTCTTTTTCTGCAATTTTTTTAAATTCTTCTGGCTCTACTACTAGCGTAGATCCTGCGTGTAGCGCAAGGCAGGTAAGCCCTGATTCTGACATGTTCTTTAGTGTACTAGGCCCTACTGTAGGTATGTCATATCTCACGTCTTGATCTAGTCTCATCATTTTTACTACTACACCACTTTTACAAAGTGATCCAGCTCTGAGCATGGTGGCATCTGTACCTTCCATTGCTTCTACTGCAACGACAGACATTTTATTTACTATGATAGTTTGTCCAAATGATAGAGGCACAAGTTTGTTTGATATTGAAAATCCATAGTCTATGTCTTTTTTTTCATCTTTTGTAGGTTTTCTTCCTGCAATTAGCCCTTCTTTTGCAAGCATGTCTGATAGGATTTCTTTGTAGCTTAGCACTTTAAATCCTTGTTTTTCAAGAAAATCAACTATTGCACCAAGTAGTGAGTGATCATCTCTAAACAATAGGCTAGCAAGAAATTTTTGTGTTGTCAGGTCAAATAGAGATGGCTTAAATGCAAGTGTTTTTGAGACCATTCCTGCCATTATTATGCTTTCAATTCCACGACTTTTCATGTCTTTTATCGTAAATCCAAAGTCAGGTTTTGTTATGTTTACTATGTCCAAGGCATATTTTGATAGTTCTCCTATGTTTTCTCTTATGGAGTATACAATCGGAGGATTACCCCGGTCTGTGAGTCTGCTTGCTATTGCGACCGGGAGTACGCCTTCTCCCGCTATTAGCGCAATTTTCTCTTTCACAAGTTATTCCTCCCCAAAAATCATTCTTTATCCATTTTATCATACAGGTAAAAGTATATCACAGAGAGGAAGAGTAAGCACTTCTATGTTGTACTTTTATTGTTTTTTATCCTAGGGCAACATCTAGTATCATCATTATTGTAAAACCTATTATTAGTCCAAGTGTTGCATTGTCTCCATTGCCACTCATGTGTGATTCTGGTATCGTTTCTTCTACAACGACAAAGATCATAGCTCCAGCTCCAAATGCCAATATGTAGGGTAGCATGGGATGAGCTATTCTTACAGCCCATGCACCTATTAGTGCAAATATAGGTTCAACTATTGCAGATAGTTGTCCATAGAGGAAGCTATCTTTTTGTGAGAGCCCTTCTCTGCGAAGTGGCATGGAAACAGCTATTCCTTCTGGAAAGTTCTGTAGTCCTATTCCAACAGCCAGAGCGATTGCAGAAGAGATTGTTACGCTGTCTACCATTCCAACTGTTCCAAAAGCAACTCCTACTGCAAGTCCTTCCGGTATGTTGTGGAGTGTTATTGCGAGAACTAGTAGGGTTGTCCTTCTTAGTGTAGATGGAGGTCCATCCGGTGTGGTTTCTGCCATTGCAGGGTGTAGATGAGGAAGTAACATGTCCATTATCCTTAAGATAATTGCTCCAGCTGTAAAGCCTATTGCAGGAGCTAGCCACGGTATTTGTCCAAGTTCTTCTGCTATTGCTATCGATGGGGCCAGTAGGGACCAGAAGCTTGCCACAATCATGACACCTCCAGCAAATCCAAGCATTATGTCAAGAGTTTTCTGTTTGGGTTGTTTGGAGAAAAATACTGTAGCAGATCCCAGTGCTGTTACTCCCCATGTGAAGAGTCCTGCTATGAATGCTTGTATCGGTATGGGTAGTCCGAGTAATGTTTCTATCATTTTTTCCTCCGTTGTTTAGTGCTATAATCACCACATATTGTTTTTGCGAGGTTTTGCTATGCACTTAAATTTAATTTCTTGTTGGTTCGACAATTATATAAAATCATTTGAAGTTTCCGGAGAGCTTCCTCAGATGTTGTCTTTAAAAGAGGGGCATTCTCATAGGGTGGCGGAACTCTCTGTTACTATTACAAAGTCCGCCGGGCTAAATGATGAAACAAGCTTGTGGATAGCTCATTTTATTGGGCTTCTCCATGATGTGGGCCGGTTTGTCCAGTATTCAAAGTTCCAAACTTTCCAAGATAGTGTAAGCATTGATCATGGAGATGCTGCTATCGAGATTTTAGAGAAAAATTTCGATTGGAGCGAAGTTCCTGTCGTTGTAAAAGAAAATACTCTTTTGGCTATTAAGTATCATAATAAGAAAGATTTACCAGATAGTCTTTCTCCGCAAGCTCTTTTTTGGGCAAAGGTTATAAGGGATGCTGATAAGGTAGATATTTTCCGAATGATTCAGTCGCGTATTGATAATGGCACTATTTATGATATGCTTCCTCGACATAAGAAAGTTTCTGGTCTTTCTTCTGTATTAGTAGAAGAAGTTAGGCATACTTTTAAGGGTTCTTATACAAATGCAAAGTCGCTCCAAGATTATAGACTTATTCAGATGACATGGGGTATAGATTTAAATTTTCCCTATTCCGTTTCTCTTTTGTATAGCGAGGGTATTTTTAAGAGAATTATAGAGGACTTAGACGAGTTTGGTATAGGCGATATCACAGATTTGTTGCTTAATAAAATTATAGATAAGATAAAAAAATAGAGTCCTTGCGGGCTCTATTGTTTATTCTCTGGTTCAAACATTTCTTTCCCTACGCCACAAACGGGACAAGACCAATCATCTGGCAGGTCTTCAAAGGATATTACGTGAGGTGCTCCTTCTTCTGGGTTGTAAATATAACCACATACTGTGCATACGTATTTATCTGACATTAGAACTCCTCCTATTAGATGTGTTTCTTATGCTATTCTATACTATAAATAGCTTTTGTTCTATACTTTCCGTTAATCTTTCTGCACCAGTTTGTGTTATTAGGTAATCATCTTCTAGGCGCATTCCTCCCCACCCTGGGATGTATATTCCCGGCTCTACGGTTACTATGTCATTCTTTTTTAGTTGTCCGTTTCCTGAGGTGGATATGAATGGAGGTTCATGTATTTCCAGTCCAAAGCTGTGTCCTAAGCTGTGTATAAAGTATTTTGATATGTCGTATTTTGCCAAGACTTCACAAGCTGTGTTATGAGGCTCATTTGCTTTCACTCCAGCTTTTATTTTTTTAGCTGATGTTATGTGAGTTTCAAGTAGGATGTCATGATATTGTTTAGCTTTGTCTTCTGGTTCTCCTATTGAGAAGTTTCTTGTTATATCACATAAGTAACCTTTGTACCTTGAGCTGAAGTCAACAGTTACTATTTCACCTTTTTCTATGGGTTTGTCTGTTGCTCTACCATGAGGGAGAGCACCTCTTTTACCTGATGCCACTATCATTTCAAATCCACTTTCTCCACCAAGCATGTTTATTCTGTAGTTTAGGTATGCTTCAAATTCTTTTTCCGTCATTCGCTCTTTTACTATGGAGAGTGTATCTAGTAGTGCTTTTCCTGCTATGTTTCCTGCTTGTTTTATGTATTCTATTTCTATGTTGTCTTTTGTCCTACGAGTTTCTCTTATTATTTCTGTACCATCTGTTAGCTCGTTTACAAAAGAAGCAAGTTTTTCCCAGTCAGAGTGGTATGTTTTTGCACTTTCACAACATACTTTTAGAGAGTTATGTGTTAGGAGCCTCTCTTTTATTTCCTCTATTAAGGTTTTCTTTTGTTGATATATGTTAAGCGGTGATTGTTCTTTTGCTTGGGTGATGTATCTACCGTCTGTTATGAGTTCTGCACTGTCTTTGTATATTATGACAGCCCCAGATGTTCCTCTAAATCCACTCGTGTAGTAGAGGTTTTCCCAATTTAAAGATTCGTTTGTAAGTATTACAAATGCGTCTTTTTCTTTTTCTTTTAGGTATTTTGATATTTTTTCTATTCTTTTTTCAATTTTATTTTTCATCTTTTTTATCCATTTTTAGTAGTCGCCATAGTTCTTCTTTGGGTTCTTCTATTTTTGATTTTAATTTATTTCCCATTTGTCCAATTTTTGCGTATTTTATTTTGCTTTTTTGTAATGCTTTTTCTGCTTTGTCTATTTCTTCTTTTGCTATTATTGCAATTAGGCTACCTGAGGCTATTAGGTGTAGTGGGTCAAATGAAAGTTTTTCTGCCGCTTTTTTTGTGAGAGGATGTAGAGGAATTTTTTCATTTTCTATTTCTGCTTCTAGCCCGCTAAGTGCGATAATTTCTCCCATTCCTCCGAGAAATCCACCCTCTGTAGGGTCATGCATAAATTTTGCGTATTGACGGATTACACGAGATTCTTCTAGTACAGATGTCTCGTCTGACCATGAGAGTATTTCTTCTATTTCTTGTTTATTCATAAATTGAGATAGGAGGTCTTCTCTGTCTGCTGCAAGTATGGACATTCCTTCGATACCTATGTGCTTTGTTACTATTATGTAGTCGTCTGTCTCTATGTCTGTTGCTTTTAGTATTTTGTCTGCTTCACCTATTAAGGCTCCCATTATTACAGGCTTGTCATATTTGTCATTAAATTCGGTGTGTCCGCCTACTATGGCAATACCTTCATCAATGCATTCTTCATGAATTTCTCTCATGATTTTTGACGCTCCAGCCTCTCCAATTACTGGCGGAAGTATTAGGGTTACAGCCAAGTAAAGAGGTTCTCCCCCTTTTGATGCAATGTCGTTTGAGTTTATACGTACAAGTAGTTTCCCTGCACCTTTGTCAGCACCAACTATTGGATCAGAGGAGAATACCATGTATTTATTTGCGTTCCATTTTATTACAGAAGCATCTTCTCCTACTGCCGGGCCTATTAGTATTTCTTCTTTTTTCATGCCAGTGTAGCTTAAAACATTGCGTTTTAGTGCTTCGGGAGAGAGTTTCCCTGAAGGGAGTTGTTTTTCTTTATCCATTTACATCACCTGTTTCGTCTTTTCTTTTCGAGTATAGACAGCCACAATAGTTTTGTCTGTATATTTCATGTTTCTTACTTTGCTCAACAGAAAGCTTGAATCCATTATTTTTACGCCATATTTTGTCTATCCATGTTAGTCCATATTTTCCTGCTAATTCATGCCCAATTCCGTTTATTAGTTCAGGACTTTTGTGAGGACTTATGGTTAATGTGGTTGTGATGTGTGTATAGCCATTTAACTTTGCGTATTTAGCACAGGCTTCAAGTTGTAGTCTAAAACATATGATACATCTTTTGCCTCTTTCAGGTTCATTTTTATATTCTTCTGTCATTTTGAGCCAGTGAGTCGTGTCATATTCAGTAATTATTACTTTTTCTGATATTATGTCCGCAAATTTCTGGACAGCTTCACTTCTTTTTATGTATTCATCATGCGGATGTATGTTGTTACCATAGAAAAAGCCCACCGTTTCGTAGCTCTCTTCTATGAGTTTGGGCCACGGTACGGTGGAGTCTGGTGCACAACATATATGCAACAAGAGTTTCTGCTTTTCCAATTTTTTTACTCCTCTGTTTCAGGTTTTTCTGGCAGAGTCGTTTCTTCAATTTGAGGTGGTTCAGGCAATGGATATGTTTTGACTCCAAATATCAGGTAACCTGTGTGTCCTATCATCATGTCTGTCGGTCGAAGTCTTTTGTAGTCCGTTTTGAAGTGACGCATCATTATTTCTACCACTTCTATGCCTACAAAGTTAAATTCTTCTAGCTTTTGTATTGTAGCTGAAAGCTGGTTCATTGTTGGGACGAGTATTCCAAGTCTCGATCCAAAAGCAAGGGCATCATATGCTTTATCGATGAAGTCCCATGGCGTTGGTACGTCAAGAAATACTGCATCTGCATCTGTTTCTTTAAAACCTTCTTCTAAATCTCTGATATTAAATTCTACTCTATGGTCTACTCCCCATTTTTGAGCATTTTTCTGGGCTATAGCAGAGAATTCCGCTCTTCTGTCATAGGTGTAGACTTTTCCATTGTCACCTACAAAATTAGCAAGTGTACATGTAAGGCTTCCCGAACCCGTTCCACATTCCACAATTCTACATCCCGGAGCTATGTTTAGGTTTAAGAGTATGAAGCCTGCATCTTTCGGAAATATTATTTGTGTCTGTCTTTTTATACGTCTTGTGAAGTTCGCTATAGTAGGTCTTAGTATGTAGTATAGGTCACCCTTTGCTGTGTATGATGCTTCTCCAAAGTCTCGACCAATTAGTTCATCATGCTTTATTTGAGCAAAATGAGTGCCAAAAGATTGTCCGGGTATTACTTTTAGTAAGTAACTGTCACCTTTTTTAGGGTTCCAGATATTTACTACATCTCCGGCTTTTATCATTATTTTAACAGTCCTTTGAGTGTTTCTGCTATGTCTTGTGGTGTAAGTTTCATTTCTGCCATTACTTCTTTACTTGGACCTGAGAAACCATAGTGTGTGACACCCATGTTTGCTATTTTCACTGCTTTTCCTGCTCTTGCTAAAGCTGTAGCTGTTATTGCACCTATTCCTGTGTCAGCATGGTGGTCTTCACAAGTTACTATTGGCATGTCTCCTATAAGTGAGATTAGTTCTTCTGTTTTCATCCCAAGTGGTGTCGCACAGTGGAGTACCTTTACGCTAATTCCCTCTTTTGCAAGAATTTCGGAGGCTTCGACTGCTCTTCCTGCAAAGTGTCCCATTGCAAGGATTACAGCATCTTTACCATCTCTTATTTTGTCTATTGCACCATATTCAAATTTGTAGTCATTGCCAAAAAATGGTGTACCGTCTTCTTTTAGTACTGCCGGTAGTACGCTTCTGCCCATTGCTAAGCAGATGTTTCCAGGCTCAGCAAGCATCCATCTTGTGGCTCTGTCTGTCTGGTTGGGATCTGCCGGGACTATTACTTTCCAACCAAATGTGTTACGGAAGAGTCCGACGTAGTCTATGCACTGGTGTGTCATTCCATCTTCACCTACATCAAGACCTACGTGTGTTAGAACTGTTTTTGTACCTGCACGGTTTATATCATTTAGCCTTTGCTGGTTGTAGACTTCGTCTGTAGCAAATGCTCCAAAGTCAGCCCATACACTTACTACTCCTGCAGATGATGCTGCGCCTGCTATTGTAGCTGTGGCGTGTTCTTGTATACCTGCTTCTATGAAGTTATCTGGACATACTTTTGCAAATCCATCTACTTTTACAGAGCCTGCGAGGTCACAGTCAAATACAATTATTTGTGTTTTATTTTCCTTTTTGTAGTTTAGTTCTCCAACGTTGGCTAGAGCTTTACCAAAGGCACCTCTGTTGTCTTTTTTATCGTCTTTTGTGTATGTGGTAGGTGTGCCAAGATCAAGTGTAGCTTTTTCTGCTTTTACTTCACGTCCAACGGGAAGAGGTTCTTTCCTTATTTCAAGTGCTTTTTCATATTGTTCGTTTGTCCCACCAAGTTCTTGAAGTGCTGTAGCAAGTGCTTCGCCTGATAGTGTCTTTCCGTGGTAGTCAGGAATGTTTTGCATAAAGGAGACACCTTTGGCCATTACTGTGCGACATAGTATTACTACACATCCATTGTATTCTGATGCAACTTTCATTGATTCATAGATTTTGTTGTATGAGTGTCCGTCACATTCAATTACGTGCCATCCATCAGCTTTCCAAAGTTCGGGAAGGTTTACCGGCATTACATCGTCTAGGTGTCCACTTATTTGTATGTCATTCCAGTCAATGAGTACAGTGATGTTGTGGAGTTTTTCTTTTACTGCTATTCTACGTGATTCGGCAATTTGTCCTTTTACCTGTTCACCGTCACCCATTACTACCCATGTGCGTGCGTTTGAGCCTCTAGCTCTTGCTGCAAGTGCAAATCCTACACCAGCAGAGAGTCCTTGTCCTAAGTTACCTGTTCCCCAGTCTACCCCAGGAACATCTCTTTCAACGTGTCCTTGGAAGGGACTTCCTGTACGACGGAAGTTCGAGTACATTTCTTCTGCTTTAAAAAATCCGTATTCTGCAAGTGCTGAGTAGAAACCAGCCGATGTGTGTCCATGGCTTATTACTATTCTGTCTCTGTTTAGATCATTTGCTGTTTCAGGGGTAACATTGGCAACGCCAAGAAGTGTCATATATATGTCCATTGAAGATAGAGCTCCACCAGGATGTCCGCTTTTTGCGACTGATGTAGCAATTATTGATGATATGCGTCCTTTGCGTGAGGCTTCTTTTAGTTCTTCAAGTCCCTCTTTAGATATTTTTGTTGCCTTAAAGTTTTTTAATTCTGCTGTAACTTTCATTGCTGTTCCCCTCTCTATGTTTGTAAATCTATTAAATTTTTAATTTTTTGGACTAACTTCAACTGTATATTGTACCTTGAATTTGAGTTTTTTTGTTGACTTTTTTTATATTTTTATCATTTTTTCTTTTTTACTTGACCTTTGTTCTCTATGAATTTATTATTAGTCAGTTATATCCTACATTTATGAGGTTTTATGATGAAATATTTATCCCAGTTCTGTATTGTTTTAACGATATCTTTTGTTTCTGAGATGCTGAAGCATTTTATACCTCTTCCTATCCCAGCAAATATTTATGGTTTGTTGCTTATGCTTTTTGCTTTGAGTGTAAAAATTATAAGGGTTCATCACGTAAAGGAGACAGCATATTTTTTAATTGATATTATGCCTATTATGTTTTTGCCTCCAGCTGTAGCTATTATGGAGTATTACAAAATTCTTGAAGGTTTCTATTTACAGTCTGGGGTTGCTATCATTTTCTCTACTGTACTCGTCATGGGCTTGTGCGGTTTGTCTGTTCAAGCAGTTATGAAGAATAAGAAAGATGTGAGAAATTAAATATGGAGAGTTTATTTGTAAATTCACTTTTCTTTGGTACATTTCTTACCGCTTTTTGTTATGTAGTAAGTATGAGTATCAGCAAAAGGCTTAATTCTCCTTTTTTTAATACTCTCCTTTTTTCCGTTTTCTTGGTAATTTTAATTCTAAAAGTTGCAAATATTAAGTATGAGACATTTATGTCGGGAGCTCAGTATGTTAGTTATTTACTTACACCTGCTACTATCTGTCTTGCTGTGCCTTTGTATGAGAAGAGAGCTTTAGTAAAGAAGTATTTTTTTGCAATTTTTACAGGAATTTTCGTTGCTGTTTCAGCAAATGTTTTTGCTATTTATATTTTTTCTCTAATTTTTTCTTTTACACATTTACAGTATGCTACTTTTCTTCCAAAATCTATTACCACAGCAATTGGCATTTCTTTAGCAGAAGAAATAGGTGGTACTCCTAATTTAACTGTAGTTGCAATTTGTATTACAGGTATTACTGGACATATTATTGCAGAACCACTGTGTAAGTTTTTAAAAATCAATGAACCAGTTGCCATAGGAGTTGCAATCGGCGCTTCTTCACACGCATTAGGTACAACAAAGGCGATAGAGTTAGGAGAGACCGAGGGAGCAATGAGTGGACTGGCAATTGTTTTGACAGGGATTTTAACAGTTGCTATTTTGCCTCTTGTTTCAAATCTTATTTAATTGTGTTTATCTATATAAAAATAGCCACGTAAGTTTGTCTCTTACGTGGCTATTTTTATGTGTATTTTAGTTTAGAATAATCCGTTTATAAAGATTGCTATTATTGCTACAGGAGCTACTATTCTACAACTCCAGAGCCATACGGTAAATAGTGGAAATTCTTTTGTACCATTGTTCGTAATTTCGTCTTTTGCTCCCTCTGACCAGAACCATCCTACGAATATTGACATACATAGACCTCCAAGAGGCATCATTATGTTGTTTGTAAGAAAGTCTGCTGCGTCAAGGAATGTTTTTCCAAATACAGTTATATCAACTGCTCCCTGTGAGAGAACTGATGGGATTCCGAGTAGTGTGATTGCAATTCCAAATACTAGAGCACCCTTTGCTCGTGACCATTTGAGCTGGTCTACTGCGTATGTTACGTCTACTTCAAGCATTGATATCGCAGATGTTATTGATGCAAAAAATAGGAGTACAAAGAAGGCAAATGAGAAGAGTGAGCCAAAGGGCATTTTTGCAAAGACACCGGGAAGTGTTATAAATGCAAGTCCAGCACCGCTAGCAGGGTCAATTCCAAATGCAAATACAGCAGGGAATATTACAAGCCCAGCCAATATGGCTACTACAGTGTCTAGTAGTACGACTGATGCGGTTACTGATGGTAAAGACTCTTCTTCACTTAGGTAGCTTCCATAGGTGAGTATTGTTCCTATCCCTATTGATAGGGAGAAGAATCCTTGTCCTACTGCAGCTAATATCGCTTCGGATGTTAGTTTTGAGAAGTCGGGTTTTAAGTAGAATTCTATTCCTGCCCATGCTCCATCAAGTGTTACAGAGCGAACTATGAGAAGAAGTAGTATTACAAATAGAGCCGGCATCATTACTTTACATGCTTTCTCGATACCTTGTGATATTCCTCTGTATACTATGTAAGTTACACTTACCATTATTACTAAAAATGACATTGTTGATTGTATGGGGTTAGCAATAAATGCAACAAAGGCTTCTGCTGTTTTTCCGGCATTTGCAACTTCCATGAGTCCTGTGAGTGATTTTATCATATATGCAAAGGTCCAACCTGCTATTACAGCATAGAATGATAGTATTATTGAACAAGCAAGGAAACCAGACCAACCTACAAGAGGCCATGCCCCTCCGCCTAGTTTTTTGAATGTACCAACAGAGTCAAGTCGTCCTTTGCGTCCAAGGGTAAGTTCTGCTAACATTACAGACATTCCTATAAATATGATTACTGCAAGATAAACAAGTACAAATGCAGCACCACCGTATTTTCCAGTTATATATGGAAATCTCCATACATTTCCTAGCCCTACGGCAGAACCTGCTGCAGCAAGTATAAAGCCTAGTCTGCTTCCCCACTGGTCTCTTTTTTGCATACTAATCTCTCCTTTTTACATTACACTATAAAATAATTATGAATACTTTTGATTTTTTATGTTTACACACGTGAGTAAGTTTACCACATTATGTTAATTTTTTCTTCTTTTTATTTAGACGGTAAATAACCACTAATTTAGCTGGTGTTTATTCTTTTATATACACAAAAAAAGAGGTCGCATGTTTGCGACCTCTTTTGGGTTCTAGTTATATCTTAAAATACTGTCTGTTCTGATACAGGTGTTTCGAGTGCTTTGAGTGCTTTCTTTACGATTGCACGGCGTATCGCGATATCTTCTTCTTTTGTTTTTGAAGGATCACCGAGTGGGAACGGGATAGCAATTGCAGGTACTATTCTGTTTGCTCCAACTGTCTGTGAGATAGGAACTATTGTACATACGTGAACTACAGGGATTCCGTAGCTTTCGATTGCTTTTACCATCGTTGCACCGCAACGAGTACATGTTCCTCAGGTGGAGGTTAGAATGACAGCATCAACTTTGTCTTTGACTAGCTGTTCACCGATTGCAAGACCAAATTTCTTTGCGCTTGCTGTTGCTGTTCCATTACCTACTGTTGTTGAGAAGTAGTCATAAAGTTTTCCGATTTCTCCTGCTTTTTCCATTTCACGAAGCATGTCTACAGGAAGAACTCTGTTAGGATTTTCGTTGGCGTATGTTGGGTCATATCCACCGTGTGCTGTTTCGTAGTGAACTTCGTCACAGTCGTTGACACCGGCAATTGAATATGTACCAAATTTACTTGCACTTGATGCTTCGATGTGATCAGGGTTGCCTTTTGGAACGATACCACCTGATGTAACAAGAGCGATTGTGGCATGTTTCATGTCTGTTATTGCTGCTCCTGGCTCTACTCTGTCAAATGAAGGCATCGGATATTCTGTTGTAAATTCTTCGCCTTTGAGTTTCTTTACAAGCATTGCTGTTGCACGTTCTGCTCCATTTTCATCTTTGAATGCGTTTACACGAACTCCACGTGAGATGTAACCTTCTACTTCTGGTCTTCCTACTGGTTCGTTTTTGAGCATTTTGAGTACTAGTGCTGCCATGGAAGGTACTGCTTCTTTTATTCCACGTGCGTTGTCTGATGTTTTTATGATGTGGATTGTTTTGCGATACATGTCAACTCCTGGGTTTTCTGGGTACATACCTGTTACTACAGGAATTCCCAGTTCCTTTGTTACTGCATCAGCTACACAACCACATGCTGTACCATAACGACCTGCGTTAAATGCTGGCCCAGCTACTACTGCATCAGGCTTGAATGCTGCGATCATTTTTATGATTTCTGCTGGAGCTGTTTCCATGTTTTCTGCAAAATATCCGTCTCCGCAGATTACTGTTCCTACTACTTCAGCTTCTGTACCAAGTGCTGCTTTAAGTGCTGCTCCAGGTCCGACTATTCCCTGACGTGATTCAGGTGCAACGTCTGCCTTTTCTTCTCCACCGATTCCAGCGAAGAACTGGTTGATGTAATGTACGACTTTATATGTCATTAGCTTCCCCTCCTACCAAGTATCTGCGCCGAGTCTTGTGAAGCCAAGCTCGCATGTAGCACCTGTAATTGCCTGAAGTTCTACTTCTATGGTGCCGTCCGGTCTGAGAGATCCGTCAAATCCACCGGCGATTACGTCTACGTAGTCTGTGTATCCGATGACTTTGTCGAGTTTCGGCAATACGACTACTTCATTTGCATTACCTGCTGTTACAAATGCTGTTGCTTCTTTTGCTACGTCTGCAAGTGACTGGCTAGCTCCGTCACGGCCTGCGTATTCGTCTGCAACTAGGACCGTTTTAATTCCTGCCTGTTCTGCTTTGCGGCAGTTCATGATAAGGTCTGCATCTGGGTTACCAAAACCTTCTTCTGTGATTACGACTCCGTCGACACCAAGCATTGTTGCAAGTTTGACTGCATATGATGAGCTACGACGTTTGTCTGCGAGTGTTACGTTTTCGTTAGTAATGATTACACCTACGAAGTTAATGTCTTTTCCGTGGCGTTCAAATAGTGAACGGATTACTGGGTTGTTGAGGTGTACGTATGTGCTGTTTTTGTCACATGCTGATACGCAGTTACCAGATACGATAGCTCCGTCCATTACTTCTGTTGGGCTGATAAGTGTAGGAACTATTTTCTTTACGTCAATTCCATACACATATGTGTCATGAAGCAAGCCCTGTGTCTGAAGCATGTAGATGTATGCTACTTTTGGAAGTGCTGGATATGCTTTCATGCTTTCTACAAATGCAGGTACTTCGTATGTTTCTGTCTTTGTTGCTTTTGCTCCTGCTTCGTATGCTTTCTGTGCGAGGTATAGAGCTGCTTTGAATCCTGCGATACGACATCCTTCTTCGTATGCGTGTTTTTCGAGTCCTGCGATTGGTTCAAATACAAGTACCAAGTTCATTGTTTTTGAGAAAGGTGTGTAGTCTGAGCCTGTGCCTGTCATATCAACAATTCCTTCTTGGAAGTTGATTATACGGCCACATGTTACTACTGCTGCGCCTTCTAGTACAAATGTCTTGCCTGAACCTACTGTTTCGACATCGCTGACCATGCCTGGGAATACCTGACCTGATCCTTCAACTTTGTAACGTGGTTCTACTACGTCTTTTACTGGTACGATTCTGACACTTTCACCGGGACGGGCCATGTCAGCGTCTATTGCCTTGAAGTGATCCTCGTCGGCAATAACATTAAGAAGTTCCTCTTTGTTGACTTTGAGAGTACCGTCTGTTGCCAGTTCGGTTTTCTCTCCCCATGCAATACCCTTAACACTTGCTTTGAGCAGTTCCAGTTTCATGGAAATCCCCCTTCTTATAGTGTTGCTGTTTTTTTGTTACGGTGAGTCTTTTACTTATTTTATTATTGTTCTCCCATCTGTAGTCCTTGTGAGTACAGATGTGAGGATAGAACACTTTCTCAAGGTTTCTTCTAATAAGTTAAAGTCCAAGTATCTAAAGTCAGCTTCACTTTCCGGTTTGAGTTGCCCCGGTTTTACTAATACAGGTGCATTTTCGTATATTCTTATTGCTTGTTCTAGATAGGTTAACGATTCTACATTTAATTTAAGGTTTTTGTCTGTTTTTTCTTTTGTTAGGACTATTGTTCTGTATGGCTGTTGGTTCGGTTTTAGGTTGCCATAGAGAGGATTTGATGCAAGGGACCAACCCATATGTACAAGATCTCTTGCTTTTTTTATGACGTCGATTATTGTTCCATCTATGTATTCTATGTCAGATACACACTCTTTCAGGTCAGAGTTGTTAGTTATGCAAGTACAAAAAAAGCGAGTCGAAGACACAGAAATCCCCCCTTAGGTAAGATTCCCTGTCATCAACCCGCGATTTGTTCTTCACGTTAGAATTCAGAGTGCTGTCCAGTCGCAATCCTTATGCCTGAGAGTTTCAACTTACGTTTTGCCCCTTCGGCGTTCGACTATATTTAATCGAATCTCTCTTGCAACTTTCACCCAGCTTTATTTAAAAGTATAACAATTCTTTTTTTAATGTCAACCCTTTTTCTTGCTATTTGTGAAAAAAGATACAAAAGATTTTTAGCAATATATTTCACTTATTTTTATTAACTATTTTTACCATTCAGCTAATTTTACTACCAAAATTGTACCTATTGTTATAGGAGCAACAAATTTACATATGAATAACCAAATTTTATAAAGTGGGAATTCTATCGTTCCATTGTGTGTTATTTCGTTTTTAGCTTCATCTGCCCAGTACCAACCGACAAATATTGATATGAATATTCCACCCAGAGGCATTACAAGGTTGTTTGATATGAAGTCTATGAAATCGAGGAATGTTCTTCCAAAAATTTTGGCGATGTGTCCTCCTTCACCTAGAGCTGATGGTATTCCTAGCAAGGCTATTGCGACTCCCATTATTAAGGCCGATTTTGTTCTGCTCCATTTTAGTTGGTCAATTGCGTATGTTACTACAACTTCAAATAGTGATATTGATGATGTAAGAGCTGCAATGAAGAGTAGCATGAAGAAGCCAAATGAGAAGAGTCCACCCATGTACATTTTTGAGAATACTACCGGGAGGGTTATGAATGTTAGTGATGGACCAGCTCCAGGTTGTATACCAAATGCAAATACTGCAGGGAAGATTACTAGTCCTGATAGTATTGCTACCATTGTGTCTAAGAGTACTATAAATCGTACCGATTTTGTTAGTGATTCTTCTTTCGATATGTAGCTACCATATGTTACCATTATTCCCATTGCTAAGGAGAGGGAGAAGAATCCTTGTCCAATTGCTGCCAGTACTGCTTCTCCATTGATTTTGCTGAAGTCTGGATTTATGAAGAAGTTAAGTCCTTCAGATGCTCCCGGTAGTGTGACAGATCTCCCAATTAGTATTAGTATTATTACAAATAGTAGTGGCATTAAGACTTTACAGCTTTTTTCAATTCCTTCACTTATCCCTTTGTAGGCAATTGCTATTACTATTGTCATTACTATTAGATGATAAGTTATGCTTTCTATTGGGTTTGAGATGAAAGATACAAATAGTTTAGCTGATGCATCTGCGTTGTTTGCGTTTTGCATTAAGGAACCTAGTGATTTGAACATGTATGCAAAGGTCCAACCAGCAATTACAGCATAGTATGATAGGATTACAAAGCCACAAAAGAACCCCATCCAACCTACTATTGCCCATTTCTTTCCACCAAGTTTTAGGAAAGATCCCACTGTGTCAAGTTTTGCGTTTCTGCCTATTGCAAATTCAGCAAGCATTACAGAGCAGCCTATTATGGCAACTACAAGGAGGTAGATTAGTACAAATGCGGCTCCACCGTATTTTCCTGTTATGTAGGGGAATCTCCATATATTACCCAAACCTACAGCAGAACCAGCTGCTGCCATGATAAATCCAAAGCTACTTCCCCATTGATCTCTTCTTTTTTCTGACATAAAATTTCCTCCTTTTTTTAGCGCGAGTATATGTATACCATAAAGATGTTTTTTTGAAAAATTTGTTTTGCTTTTCTTTTATTTGAATTTCTATCTTTTTACTTTGCGTTATGTTCTAATATGTTTGTTTTTTTACTTATAAAACTTTATTTTTTAAGATTACACCTTTTTTATAAGCAAAAAAAGAGACCCATTTGGAGCGTTCACTTAGGGATTTATGAGAAACAAGTAAATTTCGAGCGACACCTTCAAGCGGTGAGAACAGAAAATGACCATGCAAGAGTAGAAATGCTCAAGCATGGTCATTTTTCAATTACAGTATGGGCAATTTTTGCCTACACTGATTATTTATTATTTTCTTTGTCTGCACCATAAGGAGCTTTAGGTTCTGCCACCATCGACAAATTATTCTGTGGGTTTATTTCATATACAACACCCTTATGTTCTTCTTCGATGAATGATGATGAACCACCAACGCCAAAATACTTTTCAAAGAAAGCTTTCAACTTATCTATAACACCTTGTTTCTTCTTGGCTCTGCCACCATCACCGAATCGTGATACAGGAGGCATCAATTTATCTATATCTGTACCTGCTGTTTTGATTTCTCCATCACGGAAAGCGTTCTCTAAGAACTTTTTGGTATCATTTGGTTTTAGTTTTTCTTCTGTGATTATTTTCTGCAAATCATCTTCACGTTGTTTTACCACATAGTCGTGCCACTCATTCATAACATCATCTACATCATTGACACCGGAAATAAAGGTTTCAATCAACTGCTTTTTGCTGCGAAGTTCCGGGCTGGCATCAATAGCCTTGTTAATCGTTATCAGCACTTCCTTATCTTCGCAATGAGTATCGTGGTATTTTTTTACAAGCATAAGAATATAGTCTATATTGATTTCAATTTGCTTGATGAGTTCAACCTCAAACACAATATCGTCTGTGATATCCTTGCTCTCACCATTCTTACGCTTTTGATTCCATTCATCACGCAAGTCTTGGTATCTTCCGAGATAATCCTGCAAGTCACGTTCTGTAATCATTTCTTTATCTTTGAATTCATCAAAGGAAACAAGAAGATTTCGCATACGAAGTATCGCACCAAACAGGGAAATAAAATTCTTCTGATTTTGCTCACCTATAATCTGTGGCTCTGATAGCGGAAATTTGTTATTCAAGTCCTCCATCATATCCACATAACCGGGCATTGGTTTCCCATCCACAGACTCGTATCCATAATAGTAATCTTTGAAACTGTTGAGCAGGACGATTCCACCTGCATTCTTATCTCCGAATAACGATATTGCACTATCCACACGCTTTTGCAAATTTCTAAAACACACAATATTTCCAAAAGTCTTAATGGAATTAAGAATACGGTTAGTACGACTGAATGCCTGTATCAGTCCGTGCATTTTTAAGTTCTTGTCCACCCATAAGGTATTCAGCGTGGTTGCGTCAAAACCTGTGAGGAACATATTTACTACAATCAACAAGTCCAATTCCTTGTTCTTCATACGAAGGGATACATCTTTATAGTAGTTCTGGAATTTGTCCGAAGATGTATCATAATTTGTATGGAATGTTTCGTTATAATCTTTGATGGCTGATTCCAAGAAATCACGAGATGGTTTATCAAGAGCAGAGGTATCCTCTGAATTTTCCTCATCTAATATTCCGTCTGTGTCTTCTTCGTTTACACCATAGCTAAAGATAGTTGCAACGCGAAGCTTTTTGGCGGGGTCATCTGCCATCTGCTTTGTAAATTCATCGTAGTATAATTTTGCCATCGGTACAGAGGACACTGCGAAGATTGAATTAAATCCGCTAAGACGCTGTTTCTGTTTAATTTCTTCCACAGCACCACGGTCTGCAGAGGCTACCTCTTGAATATTCGTTAAGGTATTGAAAATATAAGTTTTATCCCAACGATATGTTTTCTGATCGAAATGCTCCAAAATGTATTTTGTTACAAGAGCAATTCTCTTAGGTGCCATCATGGCTTTTTCACGATTGATGTCCCATACCATCTCATCTGTGATTTCTTCTTCCACATCCATTGTCTTAATATAATCTACACGGAACGGTAGGACATTCTTATCATTGATAGCATCTACAATGGTATAAGTGTGAAGCTGGTCACCAAAGGTTTGTCCTGTAGTGAAGAATTCCGGATTTTTTGCTTTTCCGGAATTAGCTGCAAAAATAGGTGTTCCTGTAAAACCGAACAAATGATATTTCTTAAAGTTCTTTACAATAGCCGTATGCATATCACCAAACTGACTGCGGTGACACTCATCGAAAATGATAACAATATGTTTATCATAAACTTCATGCTTTTGATATTTTTTTATGAAAGATGCCAGTTTCTGAATGGTAGTTATGATAATATGCGCATTTGGATTTTCTAACTGTTTTTTCAAAATTGCCGTTGAGGTGTTGCTGTTGGCAGCACCTTTTTCAAAACGGTCATATTCTTTCATGGTTTGATAGTCTAAATCTTTACGGTCAACCACAAATAGCACTTTGTCGATAAATGGCATCTGTGATGCCAAACGAGCAGTTTTGAATGATGTCAGTGTTTTTCCACTACCCGTGGTATGCCAAATGTAGCCACCACCTTCAACACTACCATATTTTTTATAGTTATTAGCAATCTCAATACGACTTAAAATACGCTCTGTTGCTGTAATCTGATACGGACGCATAACCATGAGCATATTTTCTGAAGTGAAGATACAATACTTTGTGAGTACGTTCAAAATAGAATGTCTTGCAAAAAAGGTCTTTGTAAAATCAATCAAGTCAGTTATAACACGGTTGTTGGCATCTGCCCAATAGGAAGTAAATTCAAAGCTATTGCTTGTTTTACCCTTTTTCGTTTTCTCAGATGTAGCATCTTTGATTGCATTAAAGCGTGTGCTGTTAGAATAATATTTGGTGTTCGTACCGTTAGAAATTACGAAGATTTGCACATACTCAAATAAGCCACAGCCTGCCCAGAAGCTATCTCGCTGATAGCGATTGATTTGGTTGAAAGCCTCCCTAACAGCAACACCTCTGCGTTTTAACTCGATATGAACCAGTGGCAGACCATTTACAAGTACTGTCACATCATAACGGTTGTCATAGTTCGCACCATCATCTTTTCCAAGAACATATTGGTTAATGACCTGTAGGAAGTTGTTGTGGATATTCTTTTTATCAATCAATGTGATATTTTTGGAAGTTCCATCATCACGTTTTAATACTTGAACGAAGTCCTCCTGTATCTTACGAGTTTTCTCCACAATATGTTCGTTGGGATTTGCCACAGCGTCAGTAAAGAAATGCTCCCATTCAGTATCAGAAAAATGATAATGATTGAGTTCCTCTAACTGTTTACGCAGATTGCCTATCAGTTCCTTCTCTGTATGAATTTGAAGATATTCGTACCCTTGTTCGCATAGTAAACGGATAAACTCCTTTTCCAGTGCTGCCTCGCTTTGGTAGCTGTCGGAACGTGCCTTCGCAGGCTCGTACTCAGTAACAACTGTATTTTCGTTTGTTTCTGCAACGATATTGAAATATGGCACGGTGACTTCACCCTCTTTCTCTTTTTATAGTTTTTCAAAAGATAATAATTTATCTCGGTAGTATTCGTATTGTTTTTGTCTTGCCTCAATTTCTGCAGGCAAGCCTGTAGAGATGTCATTGCATAGGGTGTCAAATCTGTCAAGTAATGCAACAATTCTTTTTTGCTCATCTAATGGTGGTAATTCAATTTGTAGTTTTTCAATAACTGTTCTAGAAAGTCGTGGGATACTAGCCGTTCTAACATTTTGTCGTATATAGTTTTGTCTTGAAAGTAAATAGTAGTAAAGGAACTTGTTTATTACTCCATGCAGATTGCTAAATACGAAACAATCATCTGCCGCCCAAAAACTATCTTTGCAATATCCTATTTCTCCTGCTGCACCTGCACTTATTACATAAGTAGACTCCCCATCGCAGTTGCATTTGTCATAATATCCCATAGGTAATAGGCTGTTCTGATATACAGGATATTCTCCATTATTTGATAATTGCTTTTTCACTACTCTTACGCCACGAGTAATTGTAGCAATATCAGAAAGTTTTACATTTACGTAACCAAAAACATATTGACACAGCTTGATTAACGAATTATACTCGTCTGTCTGTCTGAGCGACTATGTTGCCCGTTTCAGCAAATGTCAATAGGGCATCACGATAAAATTCATATTGTTTTTTTCGTGC
>JAVVWB010000010.1:0-81583 GCA_036652335.1 Synergistaceae bacterium
AGTCCCTTTTCACATCTTACCGCATACTTTTATTCGTATGCCTCTTACTTATTTTCTTATTCATTTTTCATGGTTCGTGTTGCTTTCTTTCGGTATGTTTTGCAACATTGCCTCAAGCGCAACAGGGGATAGTTTATAACGGTATTGTCTTTTCGTCAAGCACTTTTTTTCGTTTTTTTATGTGATACACACGACCTAGAGAGGGTTGTTGTTTGTATTTTGTCTTGTCATTCTGGTGTTTTTTCTGTTTTTATTTTCTAAAAAATTCAACAATATTTTGTTTTATTTCTTTTATTTTTAGTTGTTTTTAGTGGCGTTTTTGTTAGTTATGATAAAAAAAGTGATTACAAAATATTTTTGTAATCACTTTTTTATTTAGTTATGTTTTTTTATTTTAGTTTTGTTTGAATATAAAGAAGACCGCTCCTACCATGCATAATGTTGCCCATAAGTAGTTTAGCGTAAGTTTTTCTTTCATTATGAAGTAGGAAAAACCAGCAAAGATCGTCATTGTTATTACTTCTTGAATTATTTTTAGTTGTGGTAGTGTGTATATTTGGTTTCCAAGTCTGTTCGCAGGTACTTGAAAGCAGTATTCAAAGAATGCAATTAACCAACTTATTACTATTGCAATAATTAGAGGTTTGCTTCCCATGTGTTTTAGGTGTCCATACCACGCATATGTCATAAATACGTTTGATATTAGTAGGAGTATTATTGGTGTCGCAAATTTAATTATCATTTGTTTGTTTCCTTTCTCGTTTCTGTTTCTTTTTTAGTTATGGTGGTGTGGTGTTCTGCGTAAAGAAGAGCACATATTGCCGCTGTTAATGGTATTGTGAGTAGTATCGCAGTGCTTCCTATTAGAGCTTGGACTATTTCTACTATTATCATTTCTCTGTTTATAAGTTCTGTGAATGTTTGAGCCGTTACTATTAGGATTAAGACTGTGGATAGAGAGCTACCTATGTATGCCAGTACTAGTGTGTTAGCCATTGTCCCCATTATGTCTCTTCCTATTGTTATTCCACTTTTGAATAGCTGTTTTGCTGTTATGTCTTTCACCTTTAGTTTTATTTCATATAGTGCAGATGAGATGTCCATGGCTACATCCATGACTGCTCCCATTGCTCCTATTACTATTGCAGCAAATATTATTGCATTTAGGTTCATTGGCACAGGAGTTTCTAACATTGTAAGTGATATCGATTCCCCATTGGTAAATCCAGATAGTTTTAGTATTTTATCGAAGTATAGCGTAAATATTGCGGAGACTGTTACTCCAAAGGCGCATCCAAGTGTTGTAGCAAGTGTTTTTATGCTACCTCCATTTGTTATTATGAGTGTCGTTGTTATTATAAATAGAGATGTTATCGCTGTACCTATGTAGATGTTGTGTCCTGATAGTATGGACGGGATAAAGACAAGAAGCACTGCCCCACATGTCAATATCAGAGATATTAGTGTGTTGAGGCCTTTTGTGAATCCCAATACTATCATTAGTATGAAGAATATAGCGGCAAGCACAATTACTTTGTCGTGTCTTATGTATGATCCAAAGACCCATTCTGTCGAGTATTTTTCATTTGGCACGTTAAATATTAGAATTTTATCCCCCACTTCAACTTTTTTCTCATTTAGTGGGGTAAGTTCATCATCTATTTGTACAGCATCTAGTTCTCTAGCTTCGTTTTCACCTGATGCTATTCGACATCTAAAGATCAGAGATGTTTCTTTTATAGATTTATTTTCTTTTGAGTATTCTTCATTTTGTGTTTGCAGTGTTGTTTCTTTTATGTTTTTTTCTATTGAGATTACTTCTGCTTTTTCTATTTTGTAATCAGGGTCACTCATTAAGGTGAAGTTTGCTGTTGATATTTTGTATCCTATTACAATGTATAGTATGGATAGTATTAGGGTCGAGAACCATAATATTTTTCCTTTTTTCATTTTATCAGTCCGTTTCTATTGTTTTATTTTGCATTATGCAGGTGAGTTCTTTTAGTAGTTGTTTTAGGTTTTTTTCAATTAGTTCGTAGTGTATCCATTTACCATTTTTTGTTGATGTCACAAGTTTTGCAGTACAGAGGATTTTCATGTGATGAGATAGTGTAGGTTGAGAAATTTTTAGTCCTTCAAGGAGTTTGCACGCACATAGTTCTCCATTTGAGAGCATTGATATTATTCTGAGTCTACTTGGGTCACTGAGTGCTTTCAAACAAAGAGCCGTGTTTTCAAGGTCGTTCAATTTTTTGTCACCTCGTTTAAGGTTCCTTTTATGTTAGTTTTCTATATGAAGAGATTTTTCACTCTTTGTTTTTACTTTATGATATTAGTGACTGGAATATGTTAAATAGGTATCCTATGATTATTATTCCAATAGATACTATTGATACAAATATGACTAGTAGTGGCGGTTTTACTGCACGTCTTAACATTATTATAGATGGCAGAGATAGAGCAGTGACTCCCATCATAAATGACATTATTGTTCCAAGTCCAACACCTTTAGAGTATAGAGCTTCTGCAATTGGGATGGTCCCAAATATGTCTGCGTACATTGGAATTCCCACTGCTGTCGCAATTAGGACTGAAAAAGGATTTTTTTCGCCCAGTATTGTAGTTATTATTTCTCTCGGTATCCAGTTGTGAATTACAGCTCCAATACCAACTCCTATAAATATGTATGGAGCGACTTTTTTGACTGTGAAGAGTAGTTGTCCTTTGGCATATGTTATTCTGTCTTTTCTTGTAAGTTTTATCGTAGCTGTTTTCATTGATGACATATTTCTGATGTAGTCTTCAATGTATCTTTCAAGTTTAAGTTTTTCTATTATAGTTCCTCCTACTACAGCAAGTATAAGACCAACAAGTATGTATAGTACCGCTACTTTGAATCCAAATATACTTATCAATAGTACAAGTGAGCCGAGATCCACTAGTGGCGACGATATGAGAAAAGAGAATGTAACTCCTAATGGTAGGCCAGCACTGGTGAATCCTATGAATAGCGGGATTGAGGAGCAAGAGCAGAAAGGTGTTACTGTGCCTAGTAACGCAGAGAGTGTGCTTGCTGTCAGTCCATTAAAGCGGCCTAGTATTTTTTTGGTTCTTTCAGGTGGGAAGAAGCTTTGTATGTAGGAGATTGTAAAGATGAGGGTTCCAAGAAGTATAAATATTTTAACTACATCGTAGAGGAAAAATTGCATTGTACCGCCAATTCTATCCGTTACGTCAAGTCCAATTAGCGTTACTATTTCTCCAGCTATGACATTTAGCCATTTCATTCCCAGTATTTGGTTTTGTATAAATAAGAGTATATTTTCTATGTAAGTCAAAAATATCCGCCTCCTTAAAATTTATGAGGAGAGTATAAGACACATATTGATGAACGTCAATATGTGTCTTATTTGTTTTTTTCTTTTTCTCGTTCTTTTGAATTTGTTTCTTGTGTTTCTTTTTTACCTGTGAAAAGGCCTCCAATGTCTTCTGGACAGGGATTTTCTTTTTCGTTTTGTGGCATAGTTAAGGTTATCATTTTTAGTACTTCCTGAGATATTCTACCTATTACAGCCATGTTTTCACCTCATTTAAGTTAATAAAAAAGGGAGGTCAACGACCTCCCAAATGTTAGAAGCTTCAGCCAGAACAACCGCCACAATCGGAGGATTCTGCTTCTTCTGTGTAGTCCGCAGCAAGAATTTCTTTGAGTCTTTCGATTGATGGTACTTGTCCCATTACTACAAGCATGTTGTCTATTGCAAGTGCTGGGGTCATGATGACACCTGCCATTGCAATTTCCTGAGGGTCTGTTACTTTTTCTAATGTGTAGTCTAGTTCAAGTTCTTTTGCTGCTTTGTCTGTAAGTTCTGAAAGTTCGTTACATCTTGCGCAACCTGTACCAAATATTCTAAGTAGCATTTTTATCTTCCTTTCTTTTTTCCATTATTTTTATGTTGAGACGATTATGAATACTATGCTATTTATGAGCATTTTGTCAATATTTCTGGTGTTTTTTGTTATGCAAATTTTTTATTCATTTCGGCTTCTGTCTTTTTGCAGTCAGCCTTTATGGATTCTAGTGCTGAGTTCATTCTTTTTGTGCATTCATAGGCAAACATTGAATCATTTATTCCGAGAAGGTTTATGCGAATGTTGTATGATGCAGCTTTTGCCGCAGCCTCTACTAGTGCTGATGCACTTCCTGCATCACTTGCTGTGTTGGGGTTACCATATACAGTAGCAACATTTGCTAAAAATGATACTTTTGCACAGGTCTCGAGGGTCATGAGTGGTATCAATGTAGAGTTTTTTGTTGCGTCAAGCATTGCCTTAGTTCTTATCTTTTTTTCTTCTTCTGTTTCTTTCGGCAATTTTGTTGCTTCCATGTATTTGTTAAATGCTTCTGTATCTTTGTTCATTAAAGAGAGGAATTCTCTGCGCAGTTCTTCGCTTTCTTCAAGAATTTCCTGCATTTTTCCCCAGTTCTCTTTGTATTTTTCTTTACCTATTGTTAAGTTTGCAACCATAGAGACAAGAGCAGAGGAGAGAGAAGCAGTAAGTGCAGCTACACTTCCACCACCTGGTGCAGGTGAATTTGATGCAAGCTCATCAATGAATGCGTGTATTTCCATTTTTTCAAACATCATGTTGTTCGCCTACTTTCCTTTTACTAGTTTTGTAAGGTATTCATCATTTGCAATGTATGGCAATGTTATGTGTCCGTCACTTCTTTTTTTGTTGAAGGCATGTGCTGTCGATATTGCATTTTCGTTTCTTGCCCACGCTCTTCTCGCTACTCCACTAATTACGTCCCAGCTCATTGATGACTTAATTATTGCGTCTACTCTGTCACTTCCGTCAAGTACAAGTCCAAATCCTCCATTTATGGATTTTCCTGTCCCAACTCCGCCTCCGTTGTGTAGCGCCACGAGGCTCATTCCTCTTGCACAGTTGCCTGCAAAACAATGTATCGCCATTTCTGCCATGACGTTGCTTCCATCTTTTATGTTTGAGGTTTCTCTGTAAGGGGAGTCTGTTCCAGATACATCGTGGTGATCTCGCCCAAGCATTATTGGACCAATTTCTCCATTTCTTACCATGTCATTAAATTTGAGGGCTATTCTCATTCGCCCTTCTTCATCTTGATAGAGTATTCTGCATTGTGTACCAACTACGAGTTTGTTTTTTTCTGCGTCTCTTATCCATTTCCAGTTGTCGTGGTCTTGAAATCTTCTGTTGGGGTCTATGCATTCCATAGCAGCTTTGTCTGTTTTTCTTAAGTCTTCTGGATTTTGAGAGAGACAGCACCAACGGAATGGACCATATCCATAGTCAAAGAGGAGTGGCCCCATTATGTCTTCTACATAGGATGGAAATACGAATCCTTCGTATGTGTTTTCTCCGTTTTTTGCAATTTCTTTTACTCCTGCATCAAATACAGCTCTCATGAATGCATTTCCATAATCAAAGAAGTATGTACCTTTTGCAACCAATTCTTTTATTATTTTGTAATGTTTTTTTAGTGTTTCATTTACAAGTTTTTTAAAAGTTTCTTTGTCTTCTGCAAGCAATCTTGTACGTTCTTCAAATGTTATTCCCTGTGGACAGTATCCACCGTCATATACTGCATGACAAGATGTCTGATCAGAAAGGAGTTCTATGTTAATTTTGTTGTCTAATGCATATTGTAACAAATCTACAATGTTTCCCTCATAGGCTATTGATAGAGGTTCTTTTTTATCCATTGCTTCTTTTGCCCATTTGTAAGCTTCTTCTATTGATTTAGTTCTACGACTTACCCAACCCTGAGAGTGTCTTGTGTCTATTCTTGATGAGTCGACTTCTGCGACTATAGATACCACCCCTGCAATTTCAGCCGCTTTTGGCTGTGCTCCACTCATTCCGCCAAGCCCAGAGGAGACAAATAGATGTCCTGCAAGTCCTTTGTCGTCTTCTATGTGAAATTTGTTGCGTCCCGCATTGAGTAGTGTGTTGTATGTACCATGCACTATTCCTTGAGGTCCTATGTACATCCATCCCCCAGCAGTCATTTGTCCGTAATTTGCAACACCTAGTGCCGTGGCACGAGTAAAATCTTTTGGATTGTCAAAGAGTCCTACCATGAGTCCGTTTGTTAGTATTACTCGGGGGGCTGATGGATTTGATTTAAATAGTCCCAGAGGATGACCTGATTGTACGACAAGTGTCTGTTCCTCTGTTACTATTTCAAGGTATTTCTTTATTAGGTGATATTGCATCCAGTTTTGGCAAACTTGTCCTGTCTCACCGTATGTTACAAGTTCGTAAGGATAGAGTGCAACTTCAAAGTCAAGGTTGTTGTCTATCATTACTTGACAAGCTTTTCCCTCTATTGAGTTGCCTTTGTATTCATTTATAGGTTTACCTTGGATCCTTCCATTGGGTCTAAATCGGTAGCCATATATGCGCCCATGTTTCTTGTATTCTTCTAAAAATTCAGGAGCGAGTTCTTCATGATATTTCTCTGGTATGTAGCGTAGGGCGTTTTTTAGTGCAAGGATAATTTCTTTATCATTTAAAATTTGTCCCCTGTTGGGGGCTCTTCTTATCCCTTTTATAAATTCAGGTTTTTGAGGAAGTCCTCCAGAAAAATCAAGTGTTATTTCCAGCGCATTTCCAGATGTATCATACATTTTAACGCCTCCTAATATTCTATGTCTTTTGCTTAAACTTTTTTATTTTTTTAAATATTTTTATTTAGTTAAAGTATATCAAAGTACGTGGTTTTTACAAATTTATAAAACAAAAAAACGGCCGAATTTAAAAATTCGGCCGTTTTTTTGTTTTTAGGTCAAGTTTAGAATAGTCCTGTTACTACACCTTTTTCATCTACGTCTATTGAGCAGGCTGCAGGACGTTTGGGAAGTCCGGGCATTGTCATTATTGATCCTGTGATAGGAATTATAAATCCAGCCCCGGCAGAGAGTCTAACTTCACGAACTGTTAGGGTAAAGTCTGTAGGACGTCCTTTTTTGTTTGGATCATCTGATATTGAAGATTGTGTTTTTGCCATACAAATGAGGAGGTCATCTTTACCTAGATCGTGTATTTGTTTTAGGTCTTTTATGGCTTTGTCTGTAAATGTTACGCCATTTGCACCATAAATCTTTGTTGCAATTTCTGTAATTTTTTCCTTAGGTGAAAGTTTTTCATCGTATAGGTAGTGGAATGAATTAGGCTTTTCACAAGCTTCAATTACTGCCTGTGCCATTTCTATTCCGCCTTCTCCGCCACGTGCCCAAATGTCTGACTGTACTACAGGGACACCTAGTTTTCCACATTTTTCTGTAATCATGTCAAGTTCTTCCTGTGTGTCTGTTGGGAAGATGTTTAGTGCCACAACTACAGGGAGACCGTAGGAAAGCATATTTTCTACGTGTTTTTCAAGGTTTGGAATTCCAGCTTCTAGTGCTTCCATGTTAATTTTACCGAGATCTTCTTTTGCCACTCCACCATGCATTTTCAAAGCACGAATTGTTGCAACAATTACGACAGCAGATGGTTTAAATCCAGCAAGACGACATTTGATGTCAAGGAATTTTTCCGCACCGAGGTCAGCAGCAAAACCGGCTTCTGTTACAAAGTAGTCTGAAAGTTTTAGAGCGAATTTACTTGCCATTATACTGTTACAGCCATGTGCGATGTTTGCAAATGGGCCACCGTGGATAAAGGCGGGGACATGTTCTAGTGACTGTACAAGGTTTGGTCTAATTGCATCTTTTAGAAGCATTGCCATAGCACCCTGTGCTTCAAGGTCTTTTGCTGTTACAGGCTCACCATCAATGTTGTATGCAACTATGATTTTTGAGAGACGCTCTTTTAGGTCTTCTATTCCTGTTGATAGACACAAAATTGCCATTATTTCTGATGCAACTGTAATATCAAATCCGTCTTCACGTGGTACACCATTTGGTTTTCCACCAAGTCCAATTATTACATTACGAAGTGCGCGGTCATTCATGTCAAGGACACGTTTAAATACTATTCTGCGCTGGTCAATTTTGAGGGGATTTCCCTGTTGCATTGAGTTATCAAGCATTGCTGCAAGTAAGTTATGAGCAGATGTAATCGCATGGAAGTCACCTGTAAAGTGAACATTTATGTCTTCCATAGGGACTACCTGACTATAACCACCACCAGCTGCACCACCCTTTATTCCGAATACAGGACCAAGTGATGGCTCACGAAGTGCAAGGCATGATTTTTTACCTAACTTAGCAAGAGCTTGTGCAAGTCCTACTGATGTTGTGGTTTTACCCTCTCCAGCCGGTGTAGGTGTAATAGCTGTTACAAGAATAAGTTTACCGTCTTTGTTACCTTTTATTTTATCCCAAAGTCCAAAAGATACTTTTGCCTTATATTTTCCGTAAAGGTCAATATCGTCAACATCGATACCCAGTTTGGCTGCGATGTTTACAATTGGCTCCATTGTCGCTTTTTGTGCAATTTCAATATCACTTAGGTATGCCATATAAATCCCTCCATATGTTAAGTTCGTTTGCATTGTAAAAGGACATAGCTAACGTTTAGATTATAATACTATAAAATGTAAACTTGTCAAAGTATTAGAGAGAAATATTTTTGTCAATAAAATATTGATTGTTTCTAATCAAATTTTTATTTATTCCTTGACAATCAAAGTATTTGTGCTAACATCCAGTACGCATTAAATCATTTAAAATTGAATATTTTTTAGCAGGTGCAAAAGCTTAATAGACAAGACGGTTAGAATCCGTCACAGTCCCGCTGCTGTATTGACGAGATTTCCTTTTATATGCCACTGAACTTTTGTTTGGGAAGGCAAGGGAAATTTATGACTCTAAGTCAGAAGAACTGCCTGTTATTATTTATGTTGATCTTGCGTAGGACGAGAATAACAATGACAATATTTTTAATAATTGTCTTTTTATAAGGTCCTGTGAGCTCGAGCCACAGGACCTTATTTGTGTATTTGCAACTATTTAGGCTATGTAGTACATACTATATTTAAGGAGTTGGTTTTGTGTATAGCACTCGCAGAAAAGTAAGCACTATATTTTTATTATCACTTTTTCTACTTTCTTTAAAAGTAATACCGTCTTTTTCAGAAGAAGAACAAAAAACACACAACATTAAGGAAACAGTGGTCGTTGCCAGCGACGACACAAAAATTGAGATTGTCCCAGGTGGATATGAGGGGAAAAATACTCGACTTGGTATTTTAAGCAACAAAAGTACTCTTGATGTACCATTTTCAACAACAAGTTACACTAGAAAGACCATTGATATTTACGGAGAAAGTTGTCAGCCTATCAACGGTGTCCTTTCAAATAATCCGTCTATCCAAAATTCAGGCGTTACTATGTATAACGACTTTTCTGTAAGAGGATTAAGATTAAATGGCTATCAACTTTACTTAAATGGCGTCCCTGGTATGTACACTCAGTCAAATACTGCACTAAATTTTGCAGATGCAGTAGAACTTACAGAGGGACCGGGACTTGGTCTTAATGGCACAACACTTAGACAGTCAGCAGGTGGTACTGTCAATATTGTTTCAAAGAAAGCAACTAATGAACCTCTCAATAGATATTTTCAGGGTTTCTCAGGCAAAAGTTCTTTTACAGAAGCTGTAGACTTTTCAAGACGTTTTGGAGAAAATAAAAAATGGGGCGTTAGAATAAACGCAAAAACCACAGACGGAGAAACTGCTCTTCCTGGAGAAAAGTTAATGAGTCGCAATATCTATGTCAACCTCGATAGAACAACAGAGAAAGCGACGACAAATCTTCTTGCAGGATATACTCATGTAAAACATGAGGGCGGTATCAGATGGTTCAAATATGGTAGTGGCGTTACCAAAATGCTTGATGCTCCTAATTCAAAGACAAATTTCAGTTTTCCTGGAGCTGTTATAGAGTATAAATCATGGATTGCAGTTATAAATCACGAACAAAAGATTACAGACAAATTAAAGTGGTTTATAAATGCAGGATATAACGATTATGAGATAGTGAATAACTTAAATGCTCAATCAAGTGTTTATACAATAAAAGACAATGCCGGAAATTTTGATGCAGTAAACTGGAATAGACCTCTTTGGCAGAAAATATACACGACACAAATAGGATTACAGTATAAGTTCGAGACAGGTGTTATAAATCACGATGTTGTATTAGCTCTTGATAAAGCGTGGCTTGATTATGCTACAAATAAAACAGGAAATTGGCAATTTAATTCAGCACCTGGAAATATTTACACAGGCGTTCCCGATATTGCCCCTGTAATCAAAGATGCTGGTGTTACAAGAGGATCTAAACAAGAGTACAGCGGATGGGAAATTGTCGATACAATGACAGCTGGAAAGTGGATATTTATCGCAGGAGCACATGGACATAAGGCAAGTACAAAATCATATAAACTTGATGGCGAAACAGTTACATCCCAGTTAAAAACAGATGATGTCTGCCCAACTTTTGGGATTGTCTATAAGCCTGTGCAGAATGTAGCACTTTATGCCAACTACACAGAAAGTTTCGCAGCAGGTTCAGCTGTTTCCAGTAAATATGTAAATAATGGCGAAATATTACCTCCGGCAAAAACAAAGCAAAAGGAAGTCGGAGTAAAATGGGACAACAAGCAAATGTTGCTTAAAGCCGCATTTTTCGATACAAAGCAATCAAATAATATTGATGTAGAAAAATCAACAGGCACTTATCTACTCCAAGACGGAGAAGTTGAATACAAAGGTGCTGAGCTTTCCGTTGCAGGTAAGCTTACTGAAAAATGGTCCGGTTTTGCAGGATTTATGTACCTTGATGCAACACGCAACAATACATCAAAAGGCACACTCGACGGATATAGAGCAAATGGAATTCCTCACGTAAATGGCGTTGTAGGAGTAGAATATGCAGCAAATGAAAAATTCAGTCTCTTAGGACGTGGCGTTTATAGAGGAGATTGCACAATCAATGACGGTAAGTTTGAAGTCCCGTCCTCAACAGTTTTTGATTTTGGTGCAAGATACAAAACAAAATTCTACAAAACTCCGGTTACAATCACAGCAATGATTTACAATATTACAGGCAAGGATTATTGGTTGCCAATGGCAAACAGCAATACCATGGTCGTATCTAACCCAAGAACATTTGTTCTTTCAGCATATTTCGATTTTTAAGGTATTAGGCTAAAATACAGTCGGTGAGTTTCTCTTAAACTCACCGACTATTTATATGGACGTATTGAATATGAAAAAATATAGCATTATTTTTTTTACTACACTAATTATACTATTTCAGACACTTGGCATAGGAGAGACAGCTCAAATCTCTTCTAATTCCTCTTATTATCCCATAACTATAACTAACTACAATTCACAAAGAAAACAATGTAAAATTACGATAGAAAGAGAACCTCAAAGGGTCTTTGCTTATCACCAAAACAATATTGAGTTGCTTATAAAATTGGGGTTAAAGGATAAATTAGTCGGCAGCGCAGGACGTTTTGTCGACGAAGAGAAAACACTTGGAAATTGGGATGCACGTTTGAGAAGTGTAAAATATATGGGACTTTCAGGTATTAGAAAAGAAGATGTGATGTTTTTAGAAACAGATATAATTTTAGGTTGGATTTCAACATTTACAGATACGGTTTGGGGAATAGGTAAAACTGATTTTTGGAATAAAAGAAAAGTGAATTGTTATGTCGTAGCAAATTGCAGTGGATTAAACAAAAAAGAAACAATAAATAGTGAATATGAATACATCCGAGATATAGGTCGTATTTTTAATAGACAAAAAGAAGCAGAAAAGATAATAAAAGAGATTGATAATGAGATAAATTATGTTGTCTCTCTCTCAGCTAATAGACCTAGACAGAGGGTTATGTTGCTAGATTTTCAGCCTCGTATTACAGTAAATTACACAAGAAATAAGTTATGTGCCGATGTTATCTCCAAACTTGGTGGAGATGTCATTAACACAAAGAGAATTATCTCTTTGGAAGATATAATTAAAGCAGATCCTGATGTTATTTTTGTCGCATATAAAACAAATGAAGAAATCAACTTAACAAGGCATTTGTTAAAAAATCCTGCTACAAAAAATCTTCGATGCGTAAAAAACAATAGGGTTTACGGTGTACCTTTTACATTTCTTTATGGGCCAGGTGTAAGACTAATTGATGGAATTAAACACTTTTCAAAAGGACTCTACCCTGACCTTAATCTTGATTTCAAAAATATATCTACTCCCAACAGAAAGTGAGAGTTATACACATGACAGAGTTTTTTAGAAAATATACATCTAAACTTTTACTTCCTCTGTTCCTATTGTTTCTTCTATTTTTATCTGTGGTTATAGCAACTACACTTGGCAGTGTACAAACAAAACCAAGTGAAGTTTACTCTGTAATTCTCCACCACTTATTTAATTTAAAAAATATTTCTGACATTCCACTAGTAAAACAAGATGTTATTTTTTACTTGAGGTTACCTAGAGTAATATTAGCAATGTGTACAGGTGCAGGACTTGCTGTAACAGGAACTGTTATGCAGGCTATTGTAAAGAACCCTTTAGCTGACCCCTATATTTTGGGTGTTTCTTCTGGAGCTTCTCTTGGGGCTACACTATCTATTCTTCTGGGACTCGGGACTATTTTTGGAGAAAATTTTATCGGAACAATGGCTTTTTTAGGTGCATTTATAACAGCATTTTCCGTACTTTGCATAGCAAACATAGGAGGGAAAGCAAACTCGGTAAAGCTCTTACTTGCAGGGATTGCATTAAGCGCTATTTGCAGTGCATTTTCAAGTTTTATCATCTTTTTTGCAAATAATGCAGACGGGATGCAAACTATCACATTTTGGCTTATGGGTAGCCTTGCAGGTGCAAAATGGGAAAACATCATTATTATATTACCCATAGTAACTCTTTGCGTTATCTTCTTTTATTCACAAAGCAGAATTTTAAATTTAATGCTACTTGGAGATAGTACTGCTATTACTTTGGGGACAAATCTAAACATATATAGACACTTATACCTCTTACTTTCTTCACTTGTTATAGGATTTATAGTTTTTTCAACTGGAATAATAGGTTTTGTAGGCTTAATCATACCTCATGCTTGCAGAATATTTGTGGGAACAAATCATAGAAATTTAATTCCTACATCCGCTTTTGTCGGAGCAATTTTTCTTATATGGACAGATGTATTAAGCAGGGTGATTATCGCTAGAGGAGAACTTCCTATTGGTATTTTAGTTTCCATGATTGGTGCTCCAACATTCATTTACTTAATGGTAAAAAAGACGTACGGCACAAGAGGAGAATAGTAATGAATATTTCGGTGAACAACCTGAGTGTAAAATTCGGTTCAAAACAAATATTAGACTCACTCTTCCTTGATATTGAGGACAAGAAAATCACAGGGATAATAGGCCCCAACGGAAGCGGTAAAAGCACACTTCTTAAATGTCTTTATCAAACACTTAAAACAGAAAAAGAAACTATCTATTTTGACGGGCAAGATATAAAAAGCATATCTCTAAAACAAGCGGCTCTAAAACTAGCTGTTGTTGCACAACACAACCATTACAACTTTGATTTTTCAGTAATTGATGTCGTCCTTTTAGGCAGGACACCACATAAAACTTTGATGGAAAGTGATAATGAACTTGACTACAAAATAGCAATGAATTCTTTGGATAAAGTAGGGATTAAGGAATTTGCAAGCAGGAGCTTCTCCACTCTTTCCGGAGGAGAACAGCAACGTGTTATTTTGGCAAGAGCATTAGCACAACAAACAGAATGCTTAATACTGGACGAACCCACTAACCATTTAGATATAAAATATCAGCTAAAAATAATGGATTTAGTAAAAAAAGAAAATCTATCTGTCGTCGCTGCAATTCATGATTTAAACATTGCATCTACATATTGCAATAACATTATTGCAATGAAAGATGGTAAAATTTTTGCGTCTGGTACTCCAGAAAAAATTATTACACAAACTCTTATGTCCGATTTATATGAGGTTGATACATCTATAATTAAAAATCCTCAAACTGGAAAACTTATGATTTCTTTTTTGTCTGCATTATAAAAAGGACAAATTTAGCTACACAATAAAGACTATATTTTAAATTTTTGCCACACTTCCGCCAACTTTCTGACAGCCTCTTCTATCTTATTTTCTTCCACACCAGAGAAAGAAAGAGCTATTTTAGGTGAATCTTCAACTGTTATGACATCCAATTCAATTCCATTTTTTACTGCTTCATGTTGCAACGCCCAATAATCCTTTACACCTTCAAATTCAACACTTACAGACATTGATGTTTCAAAAATTTTAATTTTTGCATTCATAAAATTTATATTTATAGCATCTACAAGCTTTCGAACCTTTTGAGAGTAAATTTTCCTACTCCTCTTTAAATGTTTTTCCAACTTTTTATCTTTTATGTATTCAGCTAATGCAAGTTGCTCAATTTTGCTCGCAGTTTGTGCATAATTTTCTATTTTATCTCCTACTCTTCTCATTAGTTCATAGGGCAAAACCATATATGCAATTCGCACTGATGGCAACAAAAGATTTGAGAAACTTCCTATGTATATAACCCTTTCAGGAGAGAGCCCCTGCAAAGCAGGAATCGAACGAGATAAGTACCGCAACTCTCCGTTAAAGTCATCTTCAATAATATAAGATGACTTCTCCTTTGCCCAAGTTAACAATAAATTTCTTCTGTTTGTCATTACCGACAAAGATGTATAAGGCATATTTGAAGTTATTTCTGTAAAAATATTGATTTTTTCTTTTTCCAATACTTGGATAATATTTTCCGTTTTGTTTATTATCTTCTTTTTCCAACCAAAATCAGTAAAAATTTGTTCTGCTTGAAGAAATCCGGGAGCTTCAATAGCAACCCTCTTTTTCTCTCCCACAAAACGACATAAAAGAGTCAAGAGATGCTGAGTACCCGTAGCAATTACAACATTTTCGGAAGTACATTTAACACCTCTTGCTAGGTATGTATATTCAGCTATAGCTTCTCTTAATTTTATCTCTCCCTGAGGATCACCATGAGAAATTATTTCCTCTTCATTACTCAGCGCTTTTCTTAAATACTTCTGCCAAACCAAAACATCTGCTGTTTTCTTATCTACTTGCCCTCTTCTAAAATCATATTCAATATTATTTGAAGGCAATATTTTTATCTCTCTTTTTTTACTTTCTATTAAATTTAGATGTGTTGATACAAAATAGCCACTTTTAGGCCTACTTTCAATATAGCCCTGAATTTGTAACTCAACATATGCGTTTTCCACAGGACACCTACTCACATTCAACTGCAATGCAAGTTCCCTTATAGATGGGAGTTTCTTTCCAACCTCAAGCACGCCACTTTTTATTGCTTCTTTTATATAAAATTCTATTTGTTTCCAGAGAGGAACGCTACTTTTTTTGTCTAGAAACATAAATTCCGTTATCATTTTTTCTCCAATCTGTCATTATATTTTTTATCAAATCTGGTCATTGTATAAATGACAATTAAACTATATAAATATAACCTACATTAGAATTTTTTTCAAATTCAAGGAGGAAAATTATGGTTAAAATCAATGAACTTGCAGAATCACTTAAAGGCGGAGTCATTATGGACGTCACCACACCAGAACAGGCACGCATAGCTGAAGCAGCAGGAGCCAAAGCTGTTATGGCTCTTGAAAGAATTCCGGCAGACATCAGAGCAGCAGGTGGAGTTTCTAGAATGAGCGACCCTAAAATGATAAAAAGCATTCAGAAAGCCGTATCTATTCCTGTAATGGCAAAGTGCCGCATTGGACATTTTGTCGAGGCCTCTATTCTTGAAGCATTAAACATTGATTTCATTGATGAAAGTGAAGTTTTAAGCCCAGCTGATGATGCATATCACATCGATAAAACAAAATTTAAATCACCTTTTGTTTGCGGAGCACGTAACCTCGGAGAAGCACTTAGACGTGTAGCAGAAGGTGCTGCAATGATAAGGACAAAGGGTGAAGCAGGTACAGGAGACGTAGTACAGGCAGTACGCCACATGAGAACAATCAATGCAGAAATTGCTCGTGTAAAAGGTATGAGAGAAGACGAACTCTTTACAGCTGCAAAAGATTTTCAAGTACCTTATGAATTACTTCTATACGTACACAAAAAGGGCAAGCTTCCAGTAGTAAACTTCTCAGCTGGTGGAGTCGCAACACCTGCAGACGCAGCACTTATGATGCAACTCGGTGCAGAAGGTGTTTTTGTGGGTAGCGGAATATTCAAATCAGACAATCCAGAAAAAAGAGCTATAGCCATAGTTAAAGCCGTTGCAAATTACAATAACCCCAAGGTCCTTGCAGAGGTATCAGAAGACCTCGGTGGCGCAATGGTTGGACTTAACCCTGACGAAGTTACACTTATTATGGAATCAAGATAATTTTTTAAAATTATTTCTTCCACTATATGAATATAAGATAGTATAATTAAAAGACGGGCTTTCACATGTGGATGCACCGTCTTTTTTGTATATAAAGGAGGCTCTATGCTTATGACACAATATGAAGAACTTATGCAAGAAGCACTTATCGCCAGAGAGTCAGCATATTCTCCTTATTCTGGGATAAAGGTCGGCAGTGCAATCCTCTTTGAGGATGGCGAAATAATTACTGGTTGTAATGTAGAAAATGCAAGTTATGGACTCACAATCTGCGCAGAAAGAAATGCCATGACGACAGCAATAGGACTCGGACTTTCAAACCCTGTTGCAATAGCAATTGCTTCAAGAGATGGACTCCCCTGCACACCATGTGGAGCATGCAGACAATTTTTAATAGAATTTAATCCAGAAATGGACGTCGTTTTACAAGAAGAAAAAAATCTTTCTGTTATAAAACTTTCGGAACTGCTACCTGGCTATTTTTCTCTCACAGATAAACAATAAGACTGGAATGATTTTATGTTAGAAATTTTAACAGCACTATTACTTGATGCAATAATAGGGGATCCAAGATATCCATATCACCCTGCAATCTTAATAGGTAAACTTATCTCCTTTTTAGAAAAAGTTATATATGACAAACAGAACGCACGTGAAAGGGGTACAATACTTGCTTTTTTTGTAATTATCATTGTTGGACTTTCAGTATCATTACTTCTAGCACTTGCTTCCATATTAGGCAAATACGTCCTCTTTGCTGCAAATGTATTCTTACTTTACTCTGCTCTTGCCTTTCGTTGCCTCATTGATGAATCTTCATCGGTAGCGCAAGCTTTAGCAGAGAAAGATATCATAAAAGCACGCAACTCATTATCAAATATAGTTGGAAGAGAAACAGACAGATTATGTGACAAACAAATTATTAAAGCATCAATAGAAACCGTTGCAGAAAATTCAATAGATGGCTGTGTAGCACCATTTTTCTATATGTTGATAGGTGCTTTTTTCGGTCAGCCAGCTCTATTTGCTTGGATATTCAAATCAATAAACACAATGGACTCCATGATTGGATATAAAAACGAAAGATACGAACACTTCGGTACAACAGGAGCAAAACTAGATGACATTGCAAACTTTATCCCTGCAAGAATAGGTTCATGGCTTGCTATTATCGCAGGTGGACTCTGTGGATTTAACCTAAGAAACGGAATAGATATATTCCTAAGAGATAGAAAAAAGCATCTAAGCCCCAACAGTGCCCACGCTGAAAGTGCTTACTGCGGACTTCTAGGCATAGAGCTTGGTGGCGGAGCATATAGAAACGGGATATTTGTAGAAGCAAGCACAATCGGTAACCCGTTAAAAGAACAAGACATCTGGGATATTGCTCGTGCACATAAGATACTCAACGTAACAGCCTCACTCTGTGGACTAATAACACTATTTCTATGGTATGTTTCCTAATGACTCACTTTAGATTGCACGGTGCAAATCCGGAAAAATTATACAGAAATTTCAACATCCCAATTACAAAAGAGATATTGGATTTCAGCACAAATACAAATGCTCTCCCTTGGGAGGGCAAAATAACTGTTGATATAACAAAGACACTTTGCGATTACCCTGATGATGAAGCTTCTGAGATAAAAAAACTACTAGCAGAAAAAAACCACTGTCAAGAAAATAACATTTTGGTGACAAGCGGTGCGAACGAACCCATCTACATAATTGCGTCATATCAAGGTACGACCAAAAACTCAATACTTAGCCCTGTCTATGGTGAATATGAAAGGGCATTGCAAAGTTATGGAGTAACACCATCTCACATTACAGGTTTAGACAATTTAACATCTGAGAAAGAAACTATATGGATATGCAATCCATGCAACCCGACAGGACAATTTATAGAAGATGCTAAAATGGAAAAACTATTTACCACACATAAAGAAAAAACCTTTATCATCGACGAAGCCTACTCCGAATTCATGTATGACACCAAGTGCAACATAGAATATACAAAACATCAAAATGTACTTGTATTACGATCTCTAACAAAAATATATCACCTCTGTGGGGCAAGAATCGGCTACGTATTAGCACAAGAAAAAACAATAGAAAAACTAAAAAAAAGACAACCCACATGGAGCGTAAACTCCTTAGCACAACAAGCAGCACTCACATTTTTAAAAGATAAAGACTTCCCAGTATCAACAAGAGAATATTACAGAAACGAAGTTCCACGGCTCATAAAAGAAATTGAGAATATAGGATATGAAGTACAACCTACAACAGTAAATTACTTTCTCGTAAAGATAGAAAACGACGAAGATTTTATAATAAAAATGTTATACAAAGGAATTGTTGTCAGACACACAAGAAACTTTATAGGACTAAATGGCAAATACGTAAGAATAGCAGCAAGAACACAAGCAGAAAACAACATCCTAATAAAGGCTATGGCGGAATATAAAAATGAACATATATCTAATTAGACACGCACAATCAGTAACAAACGACACATGGACATGGACAGGGCAACTGGACGTAGACATATCAGAAAAAGGGATAAAACAAATAGAGAGTATAAAAGAAAAATTCACATATCCTTTAGGAGACCTCTACATATCCTCACCATTAAAACGTTGCACACAAACAATGAATCTTATCTATAAAAAATCTCCTGACATATATATAGACGAGCTTAAAGAATGCTCCCTTGGCATACTCGAGGGGCAAAAATACACAGATTTAACAAATGATGAAAATTATGTAAAGTGGCAAAAATACCCAGACATCCCAATAGAAAACGGTGAAAGCTTCAATCAATTTATCACACGCACTCACAAAGGTTTCAATAAAATTATAGAAATAGCAGAAAAGGGCAATCACAAAAATATCATCGTTTTAATGCACGGCAACGTAATGAGAGCAATTCTTCATAAATTTGTAAACAAAGAAATCTCCCACAAAGATTGGGAAATCCCAAATTTAGGAATATACAAGTTGCAAGTAAACAGTGGAAGAATCATATTATCTACTACCTATCCCGATTTTTTATTTAATAAAACAGGACATTAACTACTTTATAAAAGAAATACTATGTGTTATTATTTATATATGTTTTTTAGAATAAGGGAAGACGGTTAAAATCCGGCACGGCCCCGCCACTGTAACTCAGACAAATCTGTATATGTCACTGATTGTAATAGTCGGGAAGACACAGAAGAGGAAGAAGAGGAGTCAGGATATCTTATCTAAAATTGGGTTAATGTTTGCGAGGGCGAACTCCATACAAATTTAATGCTATCTTGTATGAGGAAGTCCAGAAAAGGGCTTCTTCTTTTTTTATGATAAAAAAATTAAAGGAGATTATAGCATGCACAATAAAACACCAAAAAAAGCAATCCTAATCGCATCTTTTGGCACATCTCTGCAATCCGGACAGAGAGCAATAGACAATCTAGTAAATAAAGTTAAATCAGAATACTCAAACTACGACATAAAAATTACTTATACTTCAAACATTATCCGTAAAAAACTAAAAAAAGAACATAACATTATAATAGATACTCCTTTACAGGCATTAGCAAATATGCAAGACGAAAATTATACACATGTATATGTAATGCCTATGCACATAATTCCGGGAGAAGAATATGAAGATTTAAAATCTGTCATTTCATCTTTTACCAACATCAAAGGGAAATATTCATTTGAACTCCTCCGCATAGGTCGCCCATTTCTTTTCAACATTCCTTCATGCGATGAAATGGCAAACATATTGATTAGAAGATTCGAAAAAGAAATATCAGAAAATAAAACTATCGTGCTTATGGGACATGGGACACCTCGGCACATCTCACATGCTCTCTACTCCCAATTACAAATATCTCTAACTAAAAAAGCTCCAGGCAAATTTGTTATTGGCACAGTTGAGGGAGCACCACTAATTGAAGATGTCATTTCTAAACTTAAACACATAAAAGCAAAAGAAATAGTCCTCTCTCCTTTCATGATTGTAGCAGGAGACCATGCTACAAACGATCTTGCAGATAAAGAAAACCCAGAATCATGGTACTCGCAGATCTCAGAAGCAGGCTTTAGAAACATAAACACACGTCTTGAAGGATTGGGTGAAGATATTGAAATTGCAACCCTTTTCGCATCTAATATAAAAGAATTACTTAATTAAAAAAGTTGAGGGTAAAAATATGAAATTTACAGTAATAGGGGTAGGCCCAGGAGACAAAGACCAGATAACAATAAAAGCACTAAAAGAAATCGAAAAAGCAGATCTTGTATTGACTCCACATTCAAAAACGGGAAAGGCAAGTGTCGCAGAACAAGTATTTAGAGCTCACCTTCCTCAAATATCGACACACTCCATCGTATTTCCGATGTCAGGCTCAGAAAAAGAAAGAGACGATGCATTACTAAAACAACTCACTGAAATGGAACCTCTTTGGAAAGATGCAAAGAACATTGTACTTCCAGTAATTGGAGACTCCTCTCTTTATGCTACAGGAGCATACCTATATGATGTATGGAAAACATTAGTCCCAGATATAGAACTAGCCCTTGTACCGGGCATACCTGCCTACTCTCTTGCTACATCAATAATTTCATCATTTCTTGTACTAGGAGATGAGATATTAACAATTATTCCTGCAAACAAAGAAATAGATAAATTAAAAGAAGCATTAAAAATATCCAACACCGTAGCCCTCTACAAACCATATATACTAAGAGACAAACTAGAGGAAATCATTACAAGCACTGGTAAATGGAAGAAAATTGTCCGCATAGACGAGGCAGGACTACCTAACGAAAAAATTTATGAGGGAGAAGCGGCATTAAAACAAGCGACAGAATATCTCTCTATACTTTTACTGTGGAAATAAAGGAGAATACTATGAAACCTTATGAAATAGAGCAACACAGCATGGAGATTATTCAAAGAGAAATGGGAACTTGGACCGGCCCATCAGAAAATCTCCCCATACTAAAACGAGTAATACATACCACAGCTGATTTTGACTTCAAAGAAACACTAAAATTTTCCAAAGACGCAGTAAACAAAGCCAGAGAAGCACTAAAAAATGGTGTCACAATAATAACAGACACAAACATGGCTGCAGCAGGGATAAACAAGACGACGGCAAGTCAATTTGGAATAGAAGTCATATGCCGAATGGCAGAACCACAAATTAGAGAAGAAGCACTAAAAAGAGAAACAACCAGAGCTGTCATCAGCATAGAAAAAGCAGTAGAAAAAACACCAAACGCAATCTTTGCCATAGGGAATGCTCCTACAGCTTTAATAAGACTATGTGAACTAATAAAAGATGGCAAAGCTCACCCATCTTTAGTCATAGGTGTTCCCGTTGGATTTGTAAACGTCATAGAATCAAAAGAAATCCTAATTGCAACAGATGTCCCTTACATAGTTGCAATGGGGCGAAAAGGAGGCTCTACTATTGCATCTGCAATAGTAAATGCACTGCTTTATGGAATTGACAAAAAAGCCTAAATTAAAAGAAGGATTCACTACAGGAACATGTGCTACGGCAGCCGCGACAGCGTCTGCCAAGTTTGTTGTTGAAGGAATAATTCCAGAAACCATCACACTTACGACCCCAGCAGACAAAATCCTTGTAATAGATATCATTGATTGCAAAGACGGATACTGCGGAGTAATTAAAGACTCGGGAGACGACCCAGACGCAACAAATGGAATGTTGATAAAAGCAAAAACAGAAGTTTATTCTACAAATGGAGAAATAACATTCACAGCAGGAGAAGGAGTTGGAATTGCAACACTTCCAGGTCTCAAAGTACCGGTTGGGGCACCTGCAATAAACCCTGTCCCCAAAGAAATGATCACTCAATCAGTCAGGAAAATTATAGGAGACAAGGGAGCAAACATAACAATTTCTGTCCCTAATGGAGAAGAAACGGCAAAAAAAACATTTAATCCACGACTTGGAGTAACGGGTGGGATTTCTATCCTAGGGACAACTGGCATAGTAAAACCTATGGATGAGCAATCAATCTTTGACTCACTCACTTTAGAACTAAACACACATGCGTCAATAAATAGAAAAATAATTGCAATTACATTTGCTAACACTGGTGAAATATCATTGAGAAAAGCCTTTGGTATTGAAAAAAGAGTCGTAATCCAAACTGGCAACTACATTGGTTACATATTAGATGAAGCCGTGAGATTAAAAATTCCCAACGCCCTAATATGTGGTCACCCCGGGAAACTACTAAAAGTAGCAGCTGGAACTTTTAACACACACAACAGGACAGGAGACGGCAGAAAAGAAGCTCTCTGTACACATTGTGCATTAGCGGGAATTGACAAAGAAACAATCCAAGCATTATACAATTCCTCCACCACTGAAGTAGCAATGGAAATTATAAAAGAAAAAAACCTCTCCTTCATTTGGTCAAATATCGCAAATATTATTGCAAAAAGATGTATGGACAGGGCTTTTAATGACATAAATATTGAAGTCGCATTTATAGATAACAATGGCGAAATATTAGGTCAAAGTACAAAAGCAGACAAATTTGCGGAGGAATTAAGAAATGAAAAATAATATTTGGGTCTTGGGTGCAGGCCCAGGAGATCCATCATATGTAACTCCAATAGTGACTTCTATATTGAAAAATGCTCATTGTGTAGTAGTTGCAAAAAGGCACCTCTCATTAGCAAAAAATCACAAAAACATTATTTATTTAGAAAATTTTGATGACACAACTAAGTCGATAATAAAAGAGATAGAAATTGGTGATGTTGCAGTCCTTGTCTCAGGAGACCCTGGAATATACAGCTTACTACAATACTTAAAAAGCAAATTTCCATCAGAACAAATTAAAATATTGCCAGGCATAAGTTCTCTACAAACTTTGGCAGCAGCAGCAAAAGAAACATGGAACGACTCAGTAATCCTTTCGGGTCATGGGAAAGAAATCAAAAATTCAAAAATACTTGATACTATAGATAAAAACAGAAGCACATACTTTTTTTGTGGAAAAGATAAAAATCCTAAATGGTTATGTAAGCTTTTAGCTGAAAATGAATTTAATAACATAAAAGTAACTATAGGCGAAAACCTAAGTTACCCCAATGAGAAAATAACTTGTGGCCAGCCCTGTGAATTAAAAGATGATTACGACACATTATCTCTAGTCCTTATCATAAATGATACACCCAACAAAAGACACAACAACAGACCCAAAGACGAAGAATTTATAAGGGCAGAAGTACCTATGACAAGAGAAGAAGTTCGTTCCGTCATAATAGATAAAATGGAACTAGAAACCGACTCCTTAGTTTGGGACATTGGTGCAGGGACAGGCTCAATCTCAATAGCCTCTGCCCTACTATGCACTGACGGCGAAGTTCACGCTGTAGAATACAACCCTACCGCAGTAGAACTAGAAATAAAAAACATAAAAAAATTTGGGCTATTTAACGTTTTTACACACACAGGCACTGCCTTAGATACGATAAAAACCTTAAAAAAGCCAACCCATGTATTCATCGGAGGTAGCGGAAAAGAGCTACAAGAAATACTTGAATACATTCCTAATTTAGGAGAAAACATAAAAATAGTAATAACAGGAGTCACATTAAAAACGAATGCTATAGCCTACACAATACTAAACACTCCGAATTACAAAGAATTTGATGCTATTCAAATAAACATAAGCAGAGCAAAAAAAATTGCAGAAAGCACAATAATGTCAGCACAAAATCCAATAACCATATTTTCTGCTATTACAAACAAAACGAAAGAAGGATTATAAATGATACACTTTGTCGGTGCAGGTCCAGGTGCAACAGACCTTATAACAATTAGAGGAGCAAAACTTCTTTCTCAAGCAGATGTAATAATATACGCTGGGTCCCTTGTAAATCCAGAACTGCTTAAAATGTGCAAACCGTCATGTGAAATACATGACAGCGCTTACATGACTTTAGATGAGGTAACAGAAAAATTTGAAGAAGCAGAAAAAAATGGATTAACAACAGTGCGACTACACACAGGGGATCCCTCCATTTATGGTGCAATAAGAGAACAAATGGATAAACTTAAAACAATGGGAATAGATTACGATATAACCCCAGGAGTAAGCTCCTTTTGTGCAGCAGCAGCTGCCGCCGAAGTAGAATATACACTCCCAAACGTAAGCCAAACAGTAATAATAACAAGAATGGAAGGAAGAACACCTGTTCCTGTAAAAGAAAAATTGGAACTTCTAGCCTCACATCAAACGTCAATGGTACTCTTTCTATCATCAAGTTTATTAAAAGAATCATGTGATGCCCTTATTTCTGGTGGATACAAACCAGAAACAAAAGCTGTCATGGTATACAAAGCATCATGGCCAGAACAAAAAGTACTTAAAGCTACAATAGAAACCCTACCGTCTCTAGCAGAAAAAGAAGGAATAAAAAATACAGCTCTTATTCTTATAGGAGATTTCCTTGGTGATGACTACGAACTTTCAAAACTTTACGACAAAAATTTCTCACACATGTTTAGACAAGCCAAGGAATAAAAAGTGGACAACATACACATTGCCACATTCTCGAAACACGGAATAGAAACAGCCCTGCTAATAGCAGAGAATATAGGAGGGACAGTATGGGCTCCGGAAAAATTTTCTACAAGCCAAACTACTCCCTACACAACTTCTCTAAATCAATGGGCTGAAAAAATATTTGCTTCATCAGATGCAATAATATTTGTCTGTGCATGTGGGATAGCGGTAAGAGCAATAGCACCTCATATAAAAAGCAAAGAAACAGATCCGGCCATTATCGTACTTGACGACATTGGCAAAAATGTCATATCTCTAATGTCTGGACATTTAGGAGGCGCAAACGACCTCGCAAAAAAAATTGCTAAAATTACAAATGGCAATCCCATAATAACAACTGCAACAGACATACATGAACTAACAGCTATTGATGAATGGGCAAAAAAACATAACTGCAAAATAGAAAACATAAAAATAGCAAAAGAAGTATCATCTCAAATATTACAAGGACACAATATCGGCGTTGCCATCACTGAAGAAATAATAGACCCTCCATTCCCCGTTACACTCTGGCTACGTCCAAAGAACCTTGTTTTAGGAGTCGGGTGCAAGAAAAACACTGAGCCACAAATACTTATTGAAGCAATGGAAGATTTCATGGAAAAACTAAGTCTATCACCTCTTTCTATAGCTCAAATAGCGTCAATAGACTTAAAAAAAGAAGAAAAAGCAATTCTAGCCCTTGCTAACAAACTATCAATACCTTTTTGTACATTTAGTGCAGAAGAACTAAACTCCCTCGACGGTGAATTTACACCCTCAGAAAAAGTTAAAAAAGTAACAGGGGTAGACAACGTCTGTGAAAGAGCCGCAGTTTTATGTTCTAATGGGACACTAATAGCAAACAAAACTATTTACAAAGGAATAACTTTTGCACTAGCAAAAACCAGGAGGCAAAAATGCAAATCAAAATAGCAGGAGTTGACTACATAAACTCCCCACTATCAATAAGAGAAAAATTCGCTTTTACATCGACGAGCGCAACAGAATTTCTCACAAAAATAAAACACTCAACGGAAGAATGTATCCTTATTTTTACCTGTAACAGAACGGAACTGATAGTAATATCAGAAACAGATCCAATAGAATTACTAAAAAAAGAACGAGGAAACGCAAAATTCTTCACCTATGAAGGCGAAGAGGCAATAGAACACATCTACAACGTAGCGGCAGGTATCTGCTCTCAAGTCCCTCTTGAAGACCAAATACTTGGACAAGTAAAAGATGCCTTAAACCTATCACAAGCACTAAAATGTTGTGGCCCAACCTTAAGCAAACTCTTTCAAAGCGCCATATCAGCTGGGAAAGAAATACGGAGTGAAATAAAAAAAGGTAACAACGACACAAGCATATCCGTTGCAAAAATAGCATTTGAAAAAGCACTAAAAGAACAAACAACCCTCACAGGTAAAAAATGCTTAATTATAGGAAGCGGAGCAACTGGAATGCTCTGCGCACAACTATTTTTAGAAGCAGGCTCAGATGTAAAAATGACAATAAGAAGACATCGTAAAGATGGTGCAACTTCCTCCTCTATGATTTCTACCATTTCTTACGACGAAAAAAACAAATACGCTATTCAAGCGGACATCATAATAGGAGCAACATCAAGTCCACACTTCGTCCTTACAGAAGAAGACTTCAAGGAAAGCGACAAAAAAGTAACAATACTAGACTTGGCAGTACCAAGAGACATCTCCACAAAAATAGCAACATACAAGAACGTAACATTATATGACATGGACTCACTTGGATGTCAGCCCATAAAATCTGAATTTATGGAAGAAATAGAAAAAATACTTCACCATCACAAAACAAAATTTTATGAATGGGAAGAAATAAAAGAATGCGTACCAATGATTGAAGAAATTTGTGACTATGCAGAACGAGAACTCATAAATACAATAGGCTACAAAAATGAAGAAGAAAAAGAAATATTAGAGGAAGCAGCAAGAAACATGATGAACAAACTTCTCTTTTCCATAAAAAACAACGAAGAAATCAACACAGCAAAAACATGTTACCAAGTAATGGCGAAGGCGGCGAAAATATGATATACGTAGTAGGATTAGGCCCAGGCAAAAAAGACCAAATGACAAAAAGAGCCCTTGATACTCTTGATAAATGTGATGTCATAATTGGATACAAAGCATATATCGACCTTATAAAAGATTGTTATGATGATAAAAAAGAACTTGTTTCCTCTCCCATGAAAGGAGAAACATCAAGATGTCACATGGCCCTAGAACGTGCCCTAAACGGTGACACCGTCGCAATCGTATCAAGTGGAGACCCAGGAGTATACGGAATGGCAGGCATCATGTTAGAAATTGCACAAGGAAAAACCGAAGTTGAAATAGTTCCAGGAATGACAGCGGCATGCACAGCTGCTGCGATACTAGGCGCTCCCCTTATGCATGACTTTGCAATTATAAGTTTAAGTGACCTCCTTACCCCATGGGAACTCATAGAAAAAAGACTAACACTTGCAGGAGAAGCAGACTTCATAGTATGTCTATACAACCCTGCAAGCCATGGTCGTCCAGATCATCTACGTAAAGCAGTAGAAATACTACTACAATCAAAAAGCCCAGAAACTCCAGCTGGATGGGTCAAAAACGCTGGACGAGACGGAGAAGAGTACGGTGTAACTACTTTGGACAAAATTGCAGATGAGCCAATAAACATGTTCACAACAGTAATAATCGGCAACTCTACAACGAAAATTCAAAATGGGAAAATGCTAACTCCCAGAGGATATAAAATATAAAAAATGAGACAACAACTACTTGTATTTGGTGGAACAACTGAAGCACGTGAAATACTAGAAAGTGGCATACCAATGTTCTACTCTGCTGCCACAGAATATGGCACGCAAATAACGGGAGAAAAAACAAACACAGAAAACCTCACAGGGCGCATGAACGAAGAAGAAATTACAAACTTCCTCCTTCACAACGAAATCAAATGTGTTATTGATGCTACACATCCATACGCTATTGAAGTATCAAAAAACATAAAAAATGCTTGCACCCAAACAAAAACACCACTTATAAGAATAGCTAGACCATCCACTCAAATTACAAAAGAAACAATAGTTGTTGAAAATTGTAAAGAAGCGATAAAACACCTAAACACAACAAATAAAAAAATACTTCTAACAGTCGGCAGTAAAGAACTACACCAATTTACTGATGTAGAAAACTACAAAAATCGTATTTATCCAAGAGTTTTACCAACATCAGCTGTAATTAAAGAATGTGAGAACCTTGGCTTTGACATAGGGAAAATAATTGCAATGCAAGGACCATTCACAGAAGAAATGAACACTGCCCTCCTAAAACAAACGGGAGCAACTATCCTTGTAACAAAAGATGGAGGAAAAGCAGGAGGGACAAAAGAAAAACTTGACGCTGCAAACAAAAACAACACCGAAATTATAATTATAAAACGTCCTCAAGAAGATGGTTATTCTATAGAAGAAGCATTATCCTTAGTTCGAGAAATATTAAAATTTCCCAAATTACCACTATTTCCAATATACACAAAAATTCAGAACAAAAATGTATTAATAGTGGGCGGAGGCACAATTGCTTCACGTAGAGCAAAAACACTTTTAGCTTGCGGAGCAAATGTCACAATTATTGCACCTGAAATAAAAGGAACATTTGATAAAAAAATCAACATAATAATAAAAAATTATGAACCAAGTGACATAAACAACACATCTATAGTAGTAGCTGCTACAAATAAAAGAGAAATCAACAAATCAGTAGGAGAAGAAGCACGCAACCGTAACATACCTGTAAGTGTTGCAGACAACGCAAATGAATCCACATTTTTCTTCCCTTCTCTAATAACAGAAAAAAACATATCAGTATCAGTTTCATCTGCTGGCACATCACCAAAATTGACAAGAAAGATTTCAGACAAAATCAGAGAAAACTTGCCATTATGGATGACAAACATAAATAATGACACAGAAAATAATGAGGTACAAAAATGAAAAAGACAATAAAAATAGGAAGCAGAAAAAGTCTCTTAGCTGTTGCCCAAACAAACATACTAATAAATATACTAAAACAAAAATACCCACAAACAGATTTTCAACTTGTAACAATGGACACATCAGGAGACAGAAACATGAAACCATTCTCTGATGTAACAGATAAATTCGGGATAAAAGGACTCTTCACAAAAGAGTTGGAAGAAGCTCTTACTTCAGGAGAAATAGACATAGCAGTTCACAGCTTAAAAGACATACCTATGACAGAAAACCCTCAACTTCCCATTGTTGCACTATCAAAAAGAGAAGACGCAAGAGATGCATCACTACTACCTCAAGACATTAAAGAATATGATGGAGGAACAATAGGATGCTCCTCTTCAAGACGCAAACTACAGTTATCAAACATCTATAAAAATTGTAAAGTTGAACCGGTAAGAGGAAACATAATTACAAGAATAAAAAAACTAGATAACCACGAATTTTCAATGATTATACTTGCAGCAGCCGGACTAAAAAGAGCTGGGATGCAAGAAAGAATAAACAAATACTTTTCTGTGGACGAAATAATACCAGCACCAGGCCAAGGAGTGCTGGCATGTCAAGGCAAAAAAGGCACAGACTACTCATGGCTTGAAGTAATAAAAGACAAAGAAACAGAAATATGTGTAAAAGCAGAACGCACATTCTCAGCTCTCCTAGGCGGAGGCTGTACTTCTCCTGTAGGAGCTTATGCAGAAATAAACAACAACAATCTAATATTACGAGGCTTCTATCTTGATGAAAAAACAGGAACACCACTAAAAGGGAAACTTACAGGCTCAATAAATGAACCAGAAAAACTGGCAAAAGAACTTGCTACCCTTTTGTCAAAAGGAGAATTCTAAAATGAAAAAAGGAAAAGTTTGGCTTGTCGGAGCAGGTCCTGGAGACCCATCACTATTAACAATAAAAGCCTCTGAACTAATAAAAGAAGCAGATGTCATCGTATATGACAGATTAGTAGGAGAAGGAATCCTCTCTCAAATCCCTGAAAAAACAAAAATGATAAACGTGGGAAAAGAAGGTGGATCACACCCGATACCACAAAAAGAAATAGAACTCATACTAGTAAAAGAAGCACTCCTTGGCAATAAAGTTATACGTCTCAAAGGTGGAGATCCTTTTGTCTTTGGACGTGGAGGAGAAGAAATAGAAGCCCTCATAGCAAACGATATTGAATATGAAGTTGTGCCTGGTATAACCTCTGCTATAGCCGCACCCTCTTCAGCTGGGATACCTGTAACACACAGAGGAGTAGCAAACTCGCTACACATCATAACGGCTCACACAAAAGAGGGTAAAATAGCAGAAACAGACTACTCTGCACTTGTAAAATTGGGAGGCACACTTGTATTTCTAATGGGCGTAACAGCAATCCCAGACATATGCACATCTCTTATAGAAAATGGTATGTCAGAAAAAACTCCTATAGCAGGGATACACTCAGGGACAACAGCCCAACAATACAAAATAACTGGCACACTAAAAGATTTCCCTGACATAGCTGTAAGAGAAAAATTAAAAGCACCTTCTGTAATCGTAGTAGGAAACGTAGTTCCACTAGGGACAAAATATGAATGGAAAAAACTTCTGCCTCTAAATGGTAAAAAAATAGCAATAACACGTCCTAAAAATAGAAGTGCAAAACTCTCTAAAATTTTAAGAGACAAAGGCGCAGAAGTTCTTGAACTACCCACAATACAAACAGAAACAATAAACATAGACCTTCCAGATTTTGCCAAATATGACTGGATTTGTTTCACAAGTATCACTGGAGTTGAAAGCCTATTTGAGAACTTAGAAAGACTCGGACAAGACATACGTTCACTGGGAAATATCAAAATAGCAGCAATTGGAAATTCAACCGCTACACAACTTAGAAAACACGGACTAAAAGTAGATTTAATTCCAGAAACATATGACGGAATATCTATGGCAGAAGAACTATATAAAAAAGCAAAAGAAGACAAAATTTTACTACTGCGTGCGGAAGCAGGATCAGATGAAATGACAAAATTCCTAAAAGAAAAAAGTATGAATTACACAGAAATCCATATATACAAAACAAAATACACAGAAAAATCGATAACTCCAAGCTACATAGACACAATACTCTTTACAAGTGCGTCAACAGTAAAGGGCTTTATAAAAACATATCCCAAATTAACCCCTCAATATGTCTGTTGCATAGGGAAACAAACAGCACTTGAAGCCCAAAAAGCCGGATACAAAAACATAAAAATTGCAAAAAAAGCGACACTAAATGACTTGGTAGAAATTGTGGAGGAAAACTAACAATGATAATTAGACCTAGACGACTAAGACAAAACGAAAACATAAGAAATATGGTAGCAGAAACAAAACTAGCACCATCAATGTTTACATACCCTATCTTTATAAAAGAGGGTAAAAATCTCATAGAAGACATAGAAGCAATGCCAGGACAAAAGAGATATAGTCCAGACAACTTCCCTCTTATATTGGAAAAAGTACAAAAAGCAGGCATAACCTCTGTACTACTATTTGGAATTCCGAAAACAAAAGATGAAACAGGAAGTGGTGCTTACGACGACAATGGTGTCGTACAGCAAGCACTAAGAATTGGCAAGAAAAACTTTCCAGACATCACATACATGGCAGATGTCTGCCTTTGTGAATACACATCACATGGTCACTGTGGTGTACTAAAAGGTAATACCATTGAAAATGACACAACACTCAAATTACTTGAAAAATCAGCACTATCATATGCAAATGCAGGAGCAGATGTAATAGCCCCATCAGACATGATGGACGGAAGAATTGCTGCTATCAGAACAGCTCTTGACGCAGAAAACATGCAAGACAAACTAATATTTTCATATGCAGTTAAATATGCTTCCGCTTTCTACGGACCATTTAGAGAAGCTGCCGGATCTGCCCCCTCTTTTGGAGACAGAAAAAGTTACCAAATGGACCCCCGAAACATAGCAGAAGCAATAAGAGAAGCAAAACTAGACATAGATGAGGGAGCAGACATGATAATGGTCAAGCCAGGTCTGCCATACTTGGACGTCCTAAAATCAGTAAAAGAAATAAGCCCCGTTCCTGTTGGATCATACTGTGTAAGCGGAGAATACTCCATGATAAAAGCAGCCGCACAAAATGGATGGATTGACGAAGAAAGAACAGTATCAGAAAGCATGGTTTGTCTTGCAAGAGCAGGTGCAGACATCATCATCACCTACTCTGCACTTGACATTGCAAAATGGCTGAAAGAAGGGAAACTGTAATAATGAACAACTCAGAAACATTATTTGAAAGAGCACAAAAAGTAATTCCTGGAGGAGTAAACAGTCCTGTAAGAGCATTCAAAAGTGTTAATGCAAACCCAATATTTATAAAATCAGCAAACGGAGTAACACTAACAGATGAAGATGGTAAAACATACACTGACTACATTGGCTCATGGGGGCCAATGATACTTGGACACAATAATTCTCAAATATCAAAAGCTATAACAGAAGCTCTTAGCCACGGCACAAGCTACGGACTCCCTACAAAAAGTGAAGTCGAAATGGCAGAACTAATAACAGAAATAGTCCCCTCTATAGAAATGGTACGAATGGTATCATCTGGTACAGAAGCTGTTTTAAGCGTACTTAGACTCGCAAGAGGCTACACAGGGAAAGACATGATAGTAAAATTTGAAGGTTGCTACCATGGACACTCCGACTCAATGCTAGTAAAAGCAGGATCAGGACTTGCAACAGCAGGACAGCCAAACAGTGCTGGCGTAACAAAAGAAACAGCAGCAGACACCATTACATGTAGATATAACGACCTACAATCAGTAAAAGAAGTATTTGCAAAATATAAAGACAAAATTGCAGCAATAATAGTTGAACCTGTTGCAGCAAACATGGGAGTAATTCCTCCCCTTCCTGGATTTTTACAAGGATTAAGAGAAATAACAGAAGAAAACAACGCCCTACTAATATTTGATGAAGTAATAACAGGATTTAGACTCTCCATTAACTGTGCATCAACGTATTTTGGGATAAAACCCGACCTACAAACATTTGGCAAAATAATCGGAGGAGGCTTACCTGTTGGTGCTTACGGAGGCAGAAAAGAAATCATGCAACAAATCTCTCCTCTAGGCCCAGTCTACCAGGCAGGGACACTATCTGGGAACCCAATAGCAATGGCAGCAGGAATAACAGCGCTAAAAAAATTAAAAGAACACCCAGAAATATATAGTGAAATAAACAAAAACGCCAAAACTCTAAAAACAGGGCTAATAGAAATATTCAAAGAAAACCAAATTGATGCACAAGTACAAGGGATAGAATCGCTCATAACAATATTTTTTACAAACGAACCAGTCACATCATATGACGAAGCAAAAAAATCAGACACACAGAGATACGCACGGTGGTTTAAAGGACTTTTAGAAAACGGAATAGTTGTAGCACCATCACAATTTGAAGCTCTCTTTCTCTCAAATCTTCATACAGAAAAGGAAATAGGACAATTTCTAAATGTAGCCAGAAAGATTGTATCCTCAGAAAATTTTTAAACAGGAGAACAAAAAAATGAAACTAGGACAATTTCAAATATATACGGGCAACGGGAAAGGCAAAAGCACTGCAATGTTTGGGCTATGCTTTAGAGCATTGGGGCGAGGATTTAAAATTAAAATATTCCAAATGAGAAAAAACCAAGAATGCGGAGAACATATATCAGCGAAGAAAATCGGACTCGACATAATACAATGTCCGGTAGGAAGACATGGAGAAATCTGTGCACAACCATGTCCTCTCTACCTTGAAGCAATGGAAGCCCTAAAAAACGAAAACCTAGACATACTAGTAATAGACGAAATGATGGAAGCTCTTCGTTGCGGATGTATAACAAAAGAACAGGCACTTGCCATGATAGACGCTAGACCTGAAGAAACAGAACTAATCATGACAGGACGTAATGTCCCCGAAGAAATACTCGAAAAAGCTAACCTAGTAACCTCAATGGAACCTATAAAGCACTATTTTAAAAAAGGTATCCCTGCAAGAGAGGGGATCGAATACTAAATGAAAGGTCTAATGATACAGGGAACAAGTAGCGACAGCGGTAAAAGCTTTATTGTCACAGCTCTATGTCGACTCTTCTCAGACATGGGCTACAACGTATGTCCCTTTAAATCCCAAAACATGTCCAACAACTCATGTGTCACAGTCGATGGGAAAGAAATGGGACGTGCTCAAGGGGTACAGGCAGAGGCTGCAAGACATGAACCAGAAGTATATATGAACCCTATTCTCCTTAAACCACGAAAAGACACCTCTTCTGAAATAGTACTACTTGGGAAAGTTTGGGATGCCCCGTGCGACAAGAACTACTATAGATCTTTCACAATGACCAAAGGACTTGAAGTTCTTCGCTCCACCTTAAAATACATAGAAAACAACTTTGATCTAATAATTTCAGAAGGAGCGGGCAGTCCTGCAGAAATAAACCTAAACAAGGGAGAAATAGTGAATATGCGTGTCGCAAATGAGGCAGACATACCCGTCGTACTCATTACGGACGTAGACAGAGGTGGCTCTCTTGCCTCTATAGTAGGCACACTAGAACTTCTAGAAGAAAATAAAAGTAGAGTAAAAGGAATCATATTCAACAAATTTAGAGGAGACATATCCCTATTTACAGACGCAGTCGAATGGCTTGAAAAGAAAACAGGGGTGAAAGTCCTCGGTGTAATGCCTTACCTCAAAGACATCGTAATAGAAGCTGAAGACGTAATGAGCATTAACTGGGACAAAAAAGAAAACAACATCACAGAAAAAATAACAATAGGCGTTGTAAAATTTCCACGAGTATCAAACCATACAGACATAGAAGCATTTAGATTTGAAAATGATGTAAAAATCGAAAAAATTGACAATGCAACATCATTTGATACATTGGACGCAATAATACTACCTGGGACAAAAAGCTCAGTTCTAGACATGAAATACCTCACAGATACAGGACTTGCAGAAAAAATAAAGAATTTTGCGTCAAAAGGTGGAATAGTATACGGAATATGTGGCGGATACCAAATGATGGGAGAAAAAATAGACGACAACAACCTCAAAGACAATGAATCAATAAAAGAAATAAATGGTCTTGGACTCCTACCAGTCACAACTACATTTGAAAACGAAAAAACCACAATAAGAAGTGACGGTAAAACAATACATCCATACTTTGAAAATAATATCGACGTAAAAGGATACGAAATACACTTTGGCAAAACAGTCTTTACAAAAAACAAAGGCAAATACAAAGCTCTACTTGAAATAAACGGCAAAGAAGACGGAGCGTCCAACGAAAACTTCACACTCGCCGGCTCATATCTACACAACATCTTCCACAATGATACATTCAGGAATAAATGGCTAAACAAAATAAGAAAAGCTAAAGGGATAGAAGAGCAAAAAGTAGTAGACTCAACTGCTGCGAAAGAACGAGCGTACGACATCTTAGCAGAAGAACTCAAAAAAAATATAGACATAGACTATCTCACAAAAGAAATAATGAAACTGTAAAAGAGGGTAAAAATGGCGAAAACAGTGAAAAATCCTCCACGAATTCTTATTGCAGCAACTCAAAGTGGATCGGGAAAAACTACCATAACATGTGGTATCCTTGCCTTATTAAAAAAACGTGGATTAAAAGTTCAAGGATACAAAACAGGGCCCGACTACATAGACCCAACCTACCTAAGCATAGCGGCAGGTCAACAGGTACACAACTTAGACACATGGCTACTGGACAAAGAAACAATGACATCCCTATTTGCAAAACACGCCTCGAAATCCGACATCACGGTTGTAGAGGGCGTAATGGGGCTATATGACGGCGGTAAAAATGGAATAAGCAGCACAGCAGAGATATCTAAATTATTAAAAATCCCCGTAATACTTGTAATAGATGTAAAAGCAATGGGAGAAAGTGCAGCCGCTATTGCACTTGGATTTAAAGAATATGACAAAAATGTCAACCTCGCCGGAGTAATACTAAATAAAGTCGGCTCCGAAAAGCACAAAGAAATGATATGCGAAGCACTGGAAAAACTAAACATAAAAGTATATGGAGTAATACATCGCAACCCAGAAATGGCCATAACAGAACGCCACCTAGGACTACTTCCTGCACAGGAAAACGACAACAAAAAACAAATAGAAATTATCTGCAATAGTGTAGAAAAAAGCATCGACATTGAAGGGCTCATAGCCCTATCAAAAACTACACAATCAATAGAAGCAGAAGAACACAAAACAACAAATGAAAAGAAAATAAAACTTGCAGTAGCAAAAGACGAAGCATTTTCTTTCTACTATGCAGAAAGCCAAGCTGAGCTTGAAAATGCAGGAGCAGAAATCACATACTTCAGCCCACTACATGACAAAAAACTTCCGCAAGCAGACGGCATAATCTTTGGTGGTGGCTTTCCAGAAATGTTTGCCAAGCAACTATCAGAAAACATAGAAATGAAAAATGAAATAATAAATGCTACAAACAAAAATATACCCATAATCGCAGAATGTGGAGGATTTATGTACCTCACAAAAAGCATAGCAAACTTTGACGGAGAAACATTTCAGATGTGTGGAATAATACCTGCTATATCCTTTATGACAAACAAACTAAAAAGAATGGGATACGTAAAAGCAGAATCATTAAACGACAACCTCCTTACCACAAAGGGGAAAGTTATGAACGGGCATGAATTTCACTTCTCAGCAATAACACCTGACAACGAAAAAACATTCCCATACGCCTACGAATTTACTGGCAACTGTGGTGTAGGAGAAAAATACAAAGGTGGATATGCAAAAGACAACATCATAGCATCATACTTACACATTCACTTTGCAGGAAACAAAGAAGCAGTAAAAAGATTTATAGAAAAATGCGAGAAAAATAAAACAAAATAACGGAGGCTAAAATATGACAAAAGTTCTATTGATCAATGGTAGTCCTCACGAAAAAGGGTGTGTCTACACGGCACTATCTGAAATTGTAGACACACTAACAAAAGAAAACATCGAAACAGAAATCTTTCAACTAGGCACATCACCAATACGTGGTTGCATAGCATGTAAAAAATGCTACGAAATAGGTAAATGCATATTTAACGATGACAAATGCAATGAATTAGCAAACGAAATTGCAGAATCAGATGCAATAGTCATAGGGTCGCCTGTCTACTATGCAGGAGCAAATGGCGCTCTATGTGCATTACTAGACAGAACATTTTACTCAAGTGGGAAAAGATTTGCTGGTAAACTTGGTGCTTCAATAGCAAGTTGCAGAAGAGGTGGAGCAAGTGCCACATTTGACAGACTCAACAAATACTTCACCATAAGCAATATGCCCATAGTTTCATCTCAATATTGGAATTCTGTACACGGAAACACACCTGATGAGGTAAAACAGGACTTCGAGGGGCTTCAAACAATGAGAACCCTTGCAAAAAACATGGCTTGGCTACTAAAAAACATAGAAAAAGCCGAGATACCAAAGCCCGAAATAGAAAAGAAAATAGCCACAAACTATATAAGATAATAACAAAACAGCCCCCGATTTTAATCGGGGGCTGTTTTGTGTGTGGTTGTTACTATAGTTGTTACAGAGAGGTATTTACTACTTCTCGGGCAAAAAGTAGTAAATAGACAAGGCAAATAAATCGGCAAATTAAAATAACTTTTTCTTTCCTCAGATAAAATCTAAATCAATTTGCCGTATTACAAATACGTACTATTTACAAAACAATTACAAACATTTCTAACAATAAAATTATATTACTTCTTAAAACTCATATTCCCATGAAGCGACAAAACGACGCTCTGCATTTATATAACCTGAGTTATCAAGGACATATTCCTTATCAAAAATGTTAAGACATGCCAATTTTAGAGTATGGTTTTTCTCTTTCCAGCCAACGGACAAGTTTGCAATAAAGATATTATCTTCATCATAAACCTTGCTTGTCAGCACTCTATCTCCATAGTAGTGAAGAGCTAACTCCCCTGTCCATGGCCCATTTTTATAGTTAATGAAACCAGAAAGATCTAGACGTGGAGACTCTGAACGAGTCCAAATACTATCTGAGGTTTTCTTAACATCTGCATCAGTCCAAGCAAAACCCTGAGTATAGCTCCAATATTCGTTAATATTGAATTTTACTTCACCTTCAATACCCCATGCACGATATTCGTCTCTGTTTTGATACTGGTTAATAGTATTGATTCCTGCATAATCTGTATTGTATTCAATTTTATCGTCAATATTCATATAGAAAATTCCTAACTTCCATGGGTGCTTTGCCTTTGTATCTTTCACACCAATATCATAAGTCCAGCCCTTTTCAGGCTTTAAGCCAGGATTTCTTAAATATGTATATTTACCATAGGCACCAAAATCCTCATCAACCATTGGCAAGTAGGTCTGATAGAAACTTGGCATTACAAAAACTCTACCAGCTGTTGCATAGAACAACTTCCCTGTTTCTGACAACCAGTTAAGTGAAAGACGAGGAATAATCTCATTTACATCTTTACCTTGGTCAATATCCCAATGCTCATAACGAAGACCTAAATCAAGGTTTGCTTCTCCGAGTTTAACGGAAGTTTCGATATAAGGAGCAATTCCATTACGTTTTAGGTCATAGTTGAGATTACTATCACCACCGGAAAATTTACCCTTGTCCTGTTTGAAATCAACACCCCAAACCGTAGCTAATCCGAAAAGTTCTTGCTTACGATTAAATGTAAGTCCAATACTTTTATCATCATATTTGTTTAAGGTTGTTGTACCAACGATAGAGTAATCTTTTTTAATACCGTTATAATAGAAACGTCCTGTATTTGTACCATCAGCATAATTCAAAGAGAATCGTTTATAGTCATCTTCCTGATGGTATTTGCTCCCATACTGTCTTCCTATCCAATCAGACTTATAATCGCCTGCTTCTCCGACAAAATTCCAATTACCCTTTTCTATTTTAAGGTTATAGTCATTTGCCTTATAGCCAGTAGAGTAATCATAAAGACCTACACCCTTCTTTTTCCCAAGCTCTTTTACCTTAACATCATCAAGTTTACGAAGTTTTACATCTCCGTTTTCTTCTGTTCTTGTGTAGCCAAGTGTTACGGCCAAATCATCGCTCATTACTGCTGTACCACGAATCGTACCCTTATAATATTCGTTTGAACCAGCTTCAACTTTAATGCTTCCAGATGATTTTTTTGCACCTTTGCGAGTAATTACGTTGATAACACCACCAGCTGCATTTGAACCGTATATTGCAGAGCTTGAACCCTTTACAACTTCAATTCTTTCAACAGTTGAAAGATCAATTCCTCTTAAATCAAAAGGACTACCATGCTTCATTCCGGAACCATTATGAGTATTCATAAAAGGCACACCATCAACCAAAAGAAGCACTTCTGTATTTACACCTCTGACTATAACACTCTTGTCTTGCATCATAGATGAACTTCCTGAAAGCCCTATCACTCCCGGAACTCTCGTAAGAACTTCCTGTAAATTTCTTGCACCGCTCTTTGAAATATCTGCACTTGTTATGACGTATGCTGGAGCTGGTACATCATCAATTGAGTTTACAAGACGTGAACCTGTTACCTCAACTCGTGCGAGGTCTTTTACTTCTTCTTTTTTTGCAGGCTGATCTGCAAAAGCTATAGCAGAAAAAGCAAAAACAAATACTACTGCTAAAATTACTTTCATACTGCGAGTATTAAACATAAAAAGCCACTCCTTCATTAAAATAATTTATTTTTCCATAAAAAAAAGCTGAAACCATTATTGAGGGCTTCAGCTTTTAATACACCTATTGAGACGTAAATTTTACGTCTAGTTAGTCATCTCTTGCCCTCGCGATAACTAACAAATCAAATAACGATTAGGTATCCTGACTCCCGTTCATCCTACTTCCACGTCTTCCCATCTTATGACAGTGACTTGTGTGGTTTCGTCCCGGTTACAGTAGCGGGGCTGCTCTGGATTTTCACCAGATTCCATAAATCGTTATTGCCTATATTTAATTTTCAATAAAAAAGCTGAAACCCCTTTTGAGGGCTTCAGCTTTTAATACACCTATTAAGACGCAAATTTTACGTCTAGAAAGTTATCTCTCGCCCTCGCGATAACTAACAAAATCATACAATATCCAGATATCCTGACTTCCGTTCATCCTACTTCCGCGTCTTCCCATCTTACGACAGTGACTCATGCGGGTTCGTCCCGGTTACAGTAGCGGGGCTGCTTTGGATTTTCACCAAATTCCCTGACAATATTGATGCAACTATTTAATTTTTAGCACAATTTATATGTGATATGTGCCAACACATCGTACAACATAAATTGTTTTTTGGCTAGTACGAATTATTTAAAAAAACTTTACAAAGATTTAACATAACTTGACAAGAAATTTTACAAACAATTCTTACAATACTATCAGAATAAAAAAGACAAAATACAGATGGGAGTCGTTTGAATGGGCAAAACAAGTTATTTAATAGCAGTAATTGCGATACTTATAGGAATAATCCTTGTCTTTAATGGTAAAGCAAAAAAACAAGACATCTTTGACTCATCAAGAGAAATAACCGTAATATCCAGAGAAGATGGGTCTGGAACAAGAGGAGCATTTACAGAACTTTTTGATGTAAAAGAAGAAATAAACGGCAAAAAAGTTGACGCAACATTGCAAACAGGAGACATAACACAAAGCACGGGTGTAATGATAGAAAACGTAAGTAGCAACAAATACGCAATAGGCTACATCTCTCTAGGCTCATTAAACGAAAGAGTAAAAGCCCTCGACATTGACAACGCTAAAGCAACGACAGAAAACATTAAAAACGGGTCATACAAAATAAAAAGGCCCTTCAACATTGCAACAAAAGGCACACAATCTCCGTCCACAGAAGACTTCATCAACTTCATACTATCGTCAGACGGTCAAAAAATAATTGAAAATACAGGGTACATCTCTGCAACCGAGAAGAAAAAATTCAAATCAGAAATGCCAAAAGGGAAAATTACTATAGCTGGATCATCATCAGTAGCACCTGTAATGGAAAAACTCAAAGAATCATACGAAAAAATTAACAACAACGTCACAATAGAAATAAATCCAAGTGACTCAACAACAGGAATAAACGGAGTAGCAGAAAACATAATAGACATAGGAATGGCTTCGCGTGAACTAAAAAAAAGTGAAATTCAAAAAAATCTTAAACACACAGCAATAGCTTATGACGGAATTGTAATAATAATCAACAACAAAAACCCAATCACACAAACTAGCGCAGAAAAAATAAAAAAAATCTACACTGGTAAAATCACAACATGGAAAGAACTAACAAAGGAGTCGTCATGAATAACAAAAAAGAACAAATAATGAAATTCGTTTTCATGGCAAGCGCATGTATTTCAATCGTAACAATAGCACTAATGTGTATATTCCTATTCTCAAACACAGTCCCAACACTCACCAAAATAGGGATAAGGGACTTCATATTGGGGACAGAATGGAAACCTAGCGCAGAAATCTTCGGAATATTTCCCATGATAATAGGAAGCCTATACGTAACAGCAGGAGCAATAATAATAGGCGTACCGATTGGGATACTATCTGCAATTTACATTGCCTCGTTTTGTCCTAAAAAATACTACAACTCACTAAAATCAACTATAAACCTACTTGCAGGAATACCGTCAATAGTATTTGGATTTTGGGGACTAATGGTAATAGTCCCTCTTATAAGAGAAAACTTCCATGGGAGTGGAACAAGTATACTTGCTGCATCAATAGTTCTTGGAATAATGATACTTCCTACAGTAATAAACATATCTGAAAGCTCAATAAAAGCAGTACCTGAAAGCTACTACGAAAGCTCTCTTGCTCTTGGAGCATCACATGAAAGAAGCATATTTTATGCTGTAGTACCGGCGGCGAAATCAGGAATAGCAGCAGCATTAATACTAGGGATAGGGCGAGCATTGGGAGAAACAATGGCGATAGTAATGATAGCAGGGAACCAAGCTGTAATACCATCTTCCATATTTAAAGGAGCAAGAACACTCACCTCAAACATAGTACTAGAAATGGGATATGCACAAGACTTACACAGAGATGCACTAATAGCTACGGGGACAGTCCTCTTCATATTTATACTGCTGACAAACATGTGTTTTAACTTAATAAAAAGGAGAACACAATAATGAAAGCAAACACAAAATCTCTATTACTAAGACTATTAGTACATCTATCTATAATAATAACGACAACAACCACACTATCTCTACTGGGATACATACTTTACAAAGGAATGCCTCACATAAACATAGGATTATTCAGCATAAACTACACTAGCGAAAATTCATCCTTACTACCTGCTCTAATAAACACAATAAGCATCGTAGCAATATCTCTGCTAATATCTGTACCTATAGGCATATTCTCTGCTATACACTTTGTGGAATACACCCACAAAGACAACAAATTTGTAAAAATAATGAGAAGTGCAACAGAAACATTACAAGGCATACCATCAATCGTATACGGCTTATTTGGTTACTTATTCTTTGTAACAGCCATATTCAAAACATACTGTCTGATAGCTGGTGCCTTCACTCTTGCAATAATCATATTACCTCTCATAATAAGAACGACAGAAGAAGCTCTAAAAAGTGTCCCTGACTCGCTACGTGAAAGCAGCTTTGCTCTGGGAGCAGGGAAACTTCAAACAGTATTCAAAATCGTACTTCCATCAGCAGCAAATGGAATCTTTGCAGGCATAGTCCTAGCAATAGGAAGAATAATAGGAGAAACAGTTGCCCTAGTATACACAGCAGGGTCCGTAGCACAAATATCTAAAAGCCTATTTAGTTCAGGAAGGACATTATCAGTACACATGTACTCACTATGGACAGAGGGACTAAAAGCAGAACAATCATATGCAACAGCGGTAATACTAATAATAACTGTATTCATACTCAACCTTACAGCAGAACACATATCACGAAAAATAAAAAGATAGACGGGATAAATAAAAATGGACAAAATTAAAATACAAAACTTCAACCTCTACTACAACGAAACGCAAGCACTGCACAACATAAACATCTCGATAAAAGAAACCGGACTCACAGCTTTTATCGGCCCCTCGGGGTGTGGAAAATCGACACTACTAAAATCAATAAACAGAATGACAGATCTAATTGAAGGATGCAAAACAACAGGAGACATACTAATAAACGAAAAAAGCATATACCGGACAGACGATGTAAACATCCTACGCAAAAACGTTGGAATGGTATTCCAAAAGCCAACCCCATTTCCTATGAGCATATATGATAACATTGCATATGGGCCTCATACTCACAACATCACAAACAAAAAAATGCTTGACGAAATAGTAGAAAAATCACTCACAAACGCAGCAATATGGGACGAAGTAAAAGACAGACTACACAAATCCGCAATGGGGCTATCTGGTGGGCAACAGCAAAGACTCTGCATTGCAAGAGCCCTCGCAGTAGAACCTGAAATACTACTCATGGACGAAGCAACATCGGCACTTGATCCAATTTCAACATCAAAAATAGAAGACCTAGTAACAGAACTAAAAGAGAAACTGACAATAGTCTTTGTAACACACAACATGCAACAAGCCTCAAGAATATCAGACACAACAGCATTCTTCCTACACGGAGAAGTCATAGAAATAAACGACACAGAAACACTCTTCTCTACACCAAAAAACAAAAAAACAGAAGACTACATCACAGGAAGATTTGGATAGGAGACAAAAACATGAGAAATAAATTTGACATCGAACTACAAGAACTCAAAAACAACCTAATAAAAATGGGAACACTATGTGAAAGCGGATTTGTAGAAGCAATAAAAGCATTTCTAGAAAAAGACACCTCATACTATGAAAAAATGAAAATAACAGAAGAACGTATAGATGAAGAAGAAAAAAACATAGAACAACAATGTATGAGACTCATACTACACCAGCAACCTGTAGCAAAAGACCTTAGAATGGTATCATCCGCCTTAAAAATGGTAACAGACCTAGAACGGATAGGAGACCAATCCTGTGACATAGCAGAACTTACCCAATACACATCTGATGGAGAAATTCCACTCTATGATGACATAAAAACAATGTCACAAGAAGCTTCAAAAATGCTCACAAATGCTATTGACTCTTTTGTAAAACAGGACTTAACATTAGCAAAAGAAGTAATAGAGTATGACGACAACGTAGACATACTATTTTTTAAAATAAAAAAAGACCTCATAGAACTACTTCGCAAAGAAGTAGAAAACCCTGAAACTGTCATAGACATACTAATGGTAGCAAAATACTTAGAACGCATAGCAGACCACGCAACAAACGTTGCAGAATGGGTTGTATTCTCAATAACGGGAGAATATGCGGAAGGAGAATAACTTGATAGCGATAATAGAAGACGACAAAAGTATAAGAGAACTTGTTTGCTACACATTAAACAACACGGGCTTTGATGCTATCGGCTTTGACAACTCAAAACCTTTCTATGAACATATCAAACAGCAAAAGCCTCAACTACTACTCCTAGACATAATGCTACCAGATGAAGACGGGATCTCCATACTAAAAAAATTAAAAGCATCACCTGCTACAAAAGACATCCCAGTAATAATGCTCACAGCAAAAGACAGTGAATATGACAAAGTAATGACACTTGACTGCGGAGCAGACGACTACGTAACCAAGCCATTTGGAATAATGGAACTCATATCAAGAATAAAAGCGGTACTAAGACGTAGTCCAAATAAAATCGAAACCAAGCTTAAACTTTATAACATAGAAATGGACACAGAAAGCAGAACCATAACACAAAGTGGCAAAGAAATCTTACTCACCCTAAAAGAATACGAACTTCTAAAAACATTACTAGAAAACAAAGGCAGAGTAATGACAAGAGAACTACTGCTTGAAAACATATGGGGCTATGACTTTGATGGAGAAACCAGAACTGTCGATGTACACATAAGATCTCTACGTAACAAGCTAAGTGAAAACGACATAATAGAAACAGTACGAGGCATTGGCTACAAAGTAGGTGACAAAAAATGAAAAACAAAATATATAAAATAGTACTCCAGACATCAACACTCGTAATGATAACCTCAGTGCTATTTGTAATATTTATACTGCACGGCTACTTCACAGACATAAGAAACGAACAACAGAAAAACTTACTCAACGTAATAGCAGAAATGCTAAACGAGGAAAAAAGCAATAAAAACATAACAAAAATTCCCCTCTCAAAAGAGAGAATAAACATAATAACCCCCGACGGAAAAGTAACATACGACAATCAAATAAACGTAAACGAACTTCAAAATCACAAAAAACGAGAAGAAATACAAAAAGCTATAAAATATGGATATGGGGAAAGCAAACGATACTCAGCAACTCTATCGAAAAGAACCCTATACTCTGCAAAACTGCTAGAAAACGGACAAATTTTGCGAATATCAATAGACCAGCCGACAATAATAACAATGACATGGGCATTGATACAACCAATCATAATAATATTCATAGTGATAATGTTTATATCTGCCATAATCGCACAAAAAACAGCAAGAAACATGGTAGCGCCAATAAATGCACTAGACCTAAAAAATCCAATGAGCAACGATACATACCAAGAAATCTACCCACTACTAAAAAGAATAACTCAACAAAACAAAGAAATAGACAAACACATTGAAGAAATAGAAGAAAAAACAAAAGAAATGCAATCCATAATGGAAAATGTAAGCGATGCAATAATAATACTAAATGAAAAAGGAAACATTGTAACAGCAAATAAAAAAGCAAAAGAACTACTCCACTGTAAAGAAAAAGACTACTACATGGACTTCTACAGAAATGCAACCTACAGTGAAATAGTCGAAAATGCATTAAAAGGTAAAAATTCACACACACTAATAAAAATAAACAGAGTTCCAATGCGTCTAAACGCAAGCTCAGTTCAAACGGGAGAAGAAGAACACTCTGTATTCCTATTCATCAGTGACACAACAGATGAAGAAAAGACAGAAACAATGAGAAAAGAATTCACTGCAAACGTCTCACATGAGCTCAAAACACCACTTGCGGGAATAATGGCAACGGCAGAAATAATAAAAGACGGGATAGTAAAAGAGCAAGACATAAAACATTTTGCTAATAACATACAACAAGAATCATCTCGTCTACTCTCTCTCATACAAGACATAATAAAACTTTCATCCATGGATGAAAATAAAAATCCATATAAAAAGGAAGACATAAAAATAAAAGAAATATGTGAAAAAGTAAAAAATGACCTCACAGCAAAAGCAACACAAAAAGACATAACAATATCACTATCGGGAAATGACCCAGTAATAAAGGGAGACACCACTCTTCTATATGAAGCAATATACAATCTATGTGACAATGCTATAACCTACAACAAACCACAGGGCAAAGTAACAATCACCCTAGAAGAAAAAAACGAAGAAACATTGTTATCCATTGAAGACACGGGAATAGGAATAAGCAAAGAAAATTTACAAAGAATATACGAAAGATTTTACAGAGAAGACAAAAGCCACTCAAAAGAAACAGGCGGTACAGGACTAGGACTCTCAATAGTAAAACACATAGCAGAAATTCACAAAGCAGAAATAGTAACAGAAAGTGAAAAAGACAAAGGCACAAAAATTACACTAATATTCAAAAAATAAAAAACAACAAAACAAAAAACCACACTTCATCTAAACGAAGCGTGGTTTTTTTGTTTGAAATTCTAAATTAAAATGATTTCAACTTGTAGCCCAAATGGTTTATTTTCGATTTACTGCATACTTTCTCTTGACATTTTTTGAAACTGATTATAATATGCACTTGCGTTAGCCATTGCTAACCGATTATAAATCGAGGTGATTTAATGCCACTAACATTTCTTTCGTGCGGTCAAGAAGCGACAATAAAACATATCACCGGGCGTGACGAAACAAAAAAATTTTTAGAATCAATGGGATTTATCAGAGGAGAAAAAGTAAAAGTCGTTTCGTCTAACAGCGACAATTTAATCATTCTAGTTAGAGGGACAAGATTAGCCTTAGACAATTCAATGGCTTTTAGAATTCACATATAGGAGGGATATAAATGGCAACACTAAAGGATATTGCATGCAACACACATGTCGTAATTTCCAAAATCAAAGGAGAAGGTGCTTTGAAACGTAGAATTATGGACATGGGGCTCACAAAAGGCACAAAAATATATATTAGAAAAACTGCCCCGCTTGGCGACCCAGTAGAGATAACAGTGAGAGGATATGAGCTTTCACTAAGGAAAAGCGATGCAGAAAAAATAGAAGTTGAATAATACAAAAAAACAACAGGCGATAAACCTGATTTTTTTAGTTATATAAGTTAGCACACGCTAACCGCAAGGAGGAGTTTTAGTGGGTTATAAAATAGCATTACTCGGGAATCCAAACTGTGGAAAAACTACAATGTACAATGCGCTAACAGGTAGTACCCAGTATGTAGGAAACTGGCCCGGAGTAACAGTAGAAAAAAAAGAGGGCGAATTAAAGAAATCAAAAAACACACTTTTGGTAGACCTGCCCGGCATATATTCACTCTCACCGTACTCACTAGAGGAAAGAGTAACAAGAGACTACCTAACAGACGACAAACCAAATGCAATCATTAACATTGTCGACTCCACAAATATTGAAAGAAGTCTTTACCTAACAACTCAGCTACTTGAGATGAATATCCCTATGGTAGTAGCTCTTAATATGTCTGACATATTGGAAAAAAGAAATGATACATTAGATGAACAAATTCTATCAAAAAAACTCGGTTGCCCTGTTATAAAGACATCTGCTTCCGAAGGATTCGGACTAGACACTCTTATGAGTGCAGCAATGGAACAAGTAACAACTGGCACAGCTGAGTTAAAACAAATTGAGTTTGAGTGTACTGTGTGCAAAGCAATTAAAGAAATAGAAACGATTGTTGAACCATTCATAAAAGGACACTCATTACGTTGGGTCGCAGTAAATTTATTTGGCAGAGATCCTGTAGTAAAAGAACACCTCTCAATAGATAATGACGCAATGCTCAAAATAGACACTGTAATCACAAAAGTAGAAAACGAAATGGGAGACGATGCAGAAAGTATTTTAGCAAACGGCAGATACTTTGCCATAGACAAAATTCTTTCAACTGCTCTATGTCGTAACTGCAAATCAGGTGAAGCTGTTTCAGACCAAATTGACCGTGTCGTAACAAATAGATTTTTAGGCTTGCCAATATTTTTTGCAATTATGTGGGGAGTCTACTACGTCTCTATTTCCACAGTAGGAGATTTCTTTATTGGTTGGATTGAAGAATCATCTGGCTCAATAACTGCCTTTTTGGAAACATTCCTTACAGGTGCAGGTGTATCTGAATGGCTAATATCTCTTATAAACGATGGCTGCATAGGTGGCGTTACGAGCGTCCTTACCTTTGTACCTCAACTTATGATTTTATACGTATTTATAGCTATCTTAGAAGACAGTGGATACATGGCAAGAGTTGCCTTTATTATGGACAGAATTTTCCGTTCATTTGGTCTATCAGGGAAATCATTCATCCCGATGTTAATTGGTTCCGGTTGTGCTGTCCCTGCAATTATGGGTTCGAGGACAATTGAGAATGACAAAGATAGACGTATGACAATAATACTAACCCCATTCATCCCTTGCGGAGCAAAACTCCCTGTTCTTGCACTATTTACAGCGATGTTCTTTCAAAACAATACTTGGGTCGGTCCGTCAATGTACATAATTGGAATTGTAATGGTAATAATTTCAGGAATCATATTAAAAAAGACAAAAATGTTTGCAGGTGACCCCGCTCCTTTTGTAATGGAACTACCAGGATACAGAATCCCTACAATTAAAGGAGTACTTATTCATACATGGGACAGAGGAAAAGCTTTCATGATAAAAGCAGGAACGATAATATTCTTTGCTTGCGGTGTAATCTGGTTCTTACAGAGCTTTAATATCTCTCTTGAAATGGTCGATATGAATGAAAGCATGTTAGCATCATTTGGGAAAATAATAGCTCCAATATTCGCTCCTCTTGGTTTTGGTTCATGGCAAGCAGCTGTCGCAGTTGTCACAGGTTTTCTTGCAAAAGAAGTTGTAGTTGCGACGCTTGGAATTCTATATGGACTAGGAGAAGTATCAGAGGGAGATCCAAACTTAATACACAACCTAGCTCAAGTTTTCACACCAATTAGCGCCTACTCATTTATGGTCTTTACGGTACTTGCCCCTCCATGTTTTGCAGCAATAGGAGCAATAAGGGCAGAAATGAAATCAATCAAATGGACATTATTTGCACTAGGTTGGCAACTCCTCTGCGGATATGTAGTAGCAACACTAATATATCAGATAGGTTCAAGAATACTTTAAAAAGGAGTAACCCCTATGTCAAACATAATAGTAGGAATAATAATATTTGGGCTTTTATTTGCTGCACTCTTCTTCACCGTTACAAAAAAAGCATCTACTTGCTGTTCAGGTTGCAGTCACTGTAGCTGCTGTGAAAAAAGAGAGGCAACTAAAACTGATACAAAAATACAGAAATAATATTTGCTATCGTCGACGCACTACCTCCATAAAAAGTTGAGAGAGAGAATGCTGACTCTCTCTCAACACTCTTAAATCAGAAATATAAGAAAGGAGGCGTGAAATACCAATGGAATCTAAATTTGAATCCTTAATTGGGTTACATTGTGCACCAACAATAATGGGGATAAAACCCGCAAACTTGTTTTCATGGCAAAATTCTTATGACAGAGCAACACCCTGTCTTGACGAAATAATCAGCACATATAAAAACAAATTTGACACACTAGGTATATCGTTAGAGATACTGTGTAAATGCAAAAGACACACATTAGTGTACTTATACAGAGACACACTGCTACAAGAACACCTTCACCTAAAAAAGTCACAAGAAATCTTAATAAAATACAACTATAAAGAAAGTGCAACCATTAGAGAACTAATCAATTCTTTAAAAGAACATCTAAGAGGACAAAAAAACTTTCCTCATGAGATAGGGTTATTTTTAGGATATCCACCAGAAGACGTTATAGGTTTCATAGAAAACAATGGAAAAAAATGTAAATTATGCGGAGAATGGAAAGTATATGGAGAGACAAACAGAGCTAAAAACTTATTTGATAGATATAAAGATTGCAGAAACTATCTTTGTGAAAAAATAAGCGGTGGTACATGCCTATCAGAAATCATAAATGAAATAAACACTTCGTCCAACAACATAGGGTTATTAACATGAAAAAGGGGTTGTTATAACTATGAAAGTAGCAATTATATATTGGAGTGCAACTGGTAATACAAGGATTATGGCACAATCAATAGGAAAAGGGCTTAAATCTGCCGGGACAGAATGCAACTTAATCCCGGTATCAGAGGCAAAAGAATCAACCATAGATGAACATGAAATGATTGCATTTGGTTGCCCCTCAATGGGGACAGAAATGCTTGAGGAAATAGAATTTGACCCATATTTCACAAAAATAGAAAGCAAGCTTAAAAACAAAAAAGTTGCATTATTTGGATCATATAGTTGGGGTAACGGTGAATGGATGAGAGACTGGGAAAAGCGTGTCATAGTGGACAACGCACATTTATTTGAAGAAGGACTAACAATAAACGACACACCAGACGAAGACGGAATTAAGTCATGTATTGATTATGGGGAAAGATTTAGTAAATTTTAAAAGCAAGTAACACAAAACAAACTTACTACTTACTTCATTTTAATTTCTACTAAATCACAACTATATAAAGTCACATAAAATATAGATACTTTGAAGGTGAGAATATGGAAAAAAGAAAAAAAGGCTTCCACAATTACACATTAAAAGGCACAGAATCCGCTATTGAATACATACACAAAAACATATACTCCTCTATCAGAATAGCTGATTTAGCCGAAAAATATGACATTTCACCATCAGCATTTAAAAGGTGTTTTAAAGAGAAAATGGGAGTTCCTGTATATACATATATAAGAAAAACAAAAATGAATAAAGCTGCAGAGATGCTAACTTCAACAAATATGAGCGTGACAGACGTAGCGCAAGAAGTAGGATTTCTTAACACAAGCAAATTTTCATCTGCATTCAAAGATGTAATGGGTGAATACCCGAGTCTATACAGGGATAAATTCTCCTTTTAGAACATCACAAATACTCTTCACAAAAAGACCTTTTTAGAGTAGCATACATAGAGTCCGAAAGGTACGATAGTTACATCATCTTGTTGAAGGAGGTTTTTCAAATGGCAAAAGCAGTAGTAAACAAAGACGAATGCGTAGGATGCGAAGCTTGCGTAGGAGCATGCCCTGTTTCAGCAATTACAGTTGATGACGGAAAAGCAACAGTAGATGCAGATACATGTGTAGAATGCGGCGCTTGCGTAGCAACATGTCCCGTTGGAGCAATCTCACAGGACTAATTCACTAAGCACAAAAAGCTAAGAAAAATAAAGGTGTTGAGGGCGACTTCGACACCTTTATTTTTCTATAAATACTCTTGTGTAATATCCGACTCTATAGGATAATTAGTTAGCACTAACTAACTATAAGAAGGGGTAAAAATGAGAGAAAAAACTGAGATAAAAATGAACTTCAAAGTCACAGGAATGACCTGTACTACATGCTCAAAAATAGTAGAAAGAACTATTTCAAAAATAGAGGGAGTAACATACGCATCAGTAAATCTAGCCACAGAAAGTGTTTTTGTAGTGGCAAGTCCCGAAGTTACATTTGATGAAATATCTAATGCTGTCAAAAAAAGTGGCTATGGAATATCAAAAGATATAGGCAAAAACCACGACGAAGAGAAATATAAAAAGGCACGCAACGAGCTTATATTTATATTTACATTTGGGCTTCCTGTATCAGTACTAATGATAATGCACATGATATATCACGTTGCAATTCCTAACTACACACTGATCGAAATAGCAGCAGGTGCTATAGTTATATTTATAGGAGCTCACAGGACACTAAAAGGTGCGTGGATAGCAGGGATACACTCACATACGAACATGGACACTCTAATCACCATAAGCTCCGTAGCATCTTGGATTACAGCTGTCCTCGTGTTTTATGGTTACCCTATACCCTCTTTTGGTACAGTGGGAATAATGATAATTATGATGCACTATCTTGGACGTTTTATAGAATCTAAACTCCGTGATAAAGCAGCAAAGCAGATAAAAAAGCTACTTACTCTTCAACCAAGAGAGGCAAGAGTAATAAGAGACAACCAAGCACTGATGGTACCTATAGATGCAGTAAAACCCCAATCGATAATACAGATAAATCCAGGAGAACGTATTCCTCTTGATGGAATTATCATAAAAGGGCAATCAGACATAGACGAATCACTCCTTACAGGTGAACCGCTTCCTGTACACAAAGAAGAAAATTCCGAAGTCACAAGTGGAGCAATGAACCTCTCTGGCGTAATAAAAGTAGAAACGACAAAATTAGGAGAAGACACATTCCTCTCAAAAATGCTAGAACTAGTAAGAGAAGCACAAGGTAGCAAAATTCCATTACAAGCAGTAGCAGACAGGATAACGTTAGTATTCGTGCCAGCTGTACTTACTTTAGCAATAGCTAGTGCAATCGCATGGTACATAGGTTTCAATTATCTTTACGCATTAGTAGAACCATATGCAAAATACCTTCCATGGGGAGCAGTATTTAATCACGCAGAGCCAATAAACATAGCTATATATTCATTTGTTGCAACTCTTGTAATAGCCTGCCCTTGCGCATTAGGGCTTGCAACACCTATAGCTTTAGTATCAAGCACAGGAGAAGCTTCAAGAAACGGGTTACTTATACGCAACGCAGAAGCAATACAAACATTACATAGAGCAAATTGCATTATACTGGACAAAACAGGAACTCTCACAATGGGCAAAACAACTGTCATATCATGCGAAGTAGACACAGAGGAAAAACCTTACATTTACTCATTAGAAGCAAACTCAGGACACCCTCTTGCAAAAGCAATAAAAGAAGATTTAGGAACGTTAGCTGCAAGAAATGCCACAGATCCAGACTCAGTTAAAGAAATCCCAGGTGATGGTATATACGGTAGATGGGGAAAAGATGAATGGTTTATAGGAAAAACAAAAAATAGAAATTTTTGGGAAAATAAAATATCAACTTTTACAACACTTGTAGAAGTAAGAAAAAACTCAGAACCTATAGCTTACTTTGAAATAGCAGACTCTATAAGAAGCGACACACCAAACGCTATAAAAGACCTCAAACTACTTGGCATAACTCCAATAATGGCAACAGGCGACAGCAAAGAAACAGCAGAAAAAATAGCAAACGAATCAGAAATTACAGAAGTCTACAGTGGTGTACTTCCTAAAGATAAGCTAGACATAGTACAGAGAGAACAAGCAAAAGGTAAAAAAGTAATAATGGTCGGAGACGGAATAAATGACGCAGCAGCACTAAAAGGAGCAGACATAGGAATTGCAATAGGAGCAGGAATGGATCTTGCAGTAGACAATTCTGACATAGTAATTTTAAGCGGAGGAATATCAAAAGTAGTATCTGCCGTAAAAATATCAAGAATTACGTGGAAAATAATAATAGAAAATTTATTCTTTGCATTTTTGTACAACACAATTGCAATTCCGCTTGCAATGTCAGGACTTCTCCACCCAGTCGTAGCAGAAGTAGCAATGGCAATAAGCTCAATCACGGTTGTATTAAACTCTCTTAGAATAATAGGCTCTGCAGAAAGAAATTAAATTACAGAAAGAAGTGTTTTAAATGACAGAAATTAAAATCAAAGTTCCTGATATGACATGCGCTCACTGTGAAAAAAGGATAAGAGATGCCTTTGCAAATGAAAAAGTCGAAGTATTTTCTCTTGATTTAAAAACAAAAGAAATAATTGTAAAAACAGATAAATCATCAGAAAAAATAATTGAAATCTTGGACGAAGCAGGCTACGACGCAAAAATATAACAATATGTAAAAGATACTATAAAAAAGAGTGCTTACCCTACTAACCAGTAGATTAGATTTACTCAAAAAAAATAAGGGGCACCAAAACGTATTTTATACGTTTTGGTGCCCCTTATAAGTTTTACAAAGTTAATAGTTGGTAATCCGTTGTGACACTAAATAAGTGAAAGAGCCATAACAAATCCGATAAGTGCTATAACAACTGCCGATATTAGTTCCAGAACAGAGCTTATTTTTTCAACTCCTTCAGAGAAAAGACATTCAAGCCAGTGAATTATCTTACCTCTACCTAATACTACAGCTACACCGATAAAAGCAACTAAAAGGAACATGCCCATAGAAAGTCCAAGTACAGCAATTAGTCCTACTAATGGGATACCATTTGTAAATGAGAACGTTATTAAAAATATTGTTATTGGGCAAGGTACAAGGCCTGAGATCACTCCAAGCATTGCAGGACTAGAGTACTTTGACATAGAACAAGACTTATTGCAGTGATCGTGATGATGTTTGTGATGAGAGACCTCATGAAAGAAAAGAAAAAGTCCCAGAGACATTATTAAAAGCCCACTTATTCCTACAAGAAATCCTCTTATTTCTATATTAAAAAGTTCTTCCATGCCATTTAGTGCTGTAACAATAAGAAGAGAGAAAGCTATTGATACGAGCGTATGAACCAAAGACATCATACCAGCAAGTATTACAGCACTAGAGACTTTCTCTTCATGGTTCAAAAAGTATGTAGTAATTATTGCTTTACCATGTCCTGGAGCAGCTGAGTGCAGGAAACCATAAAATAGTGCTATTCCCCAAAAGGTAAATAATTTCCACGGAGTGACAGAGGTAGTAAAATTAGAGACATAACCCCTCATAACATTATCGTAATATTTTATTATTGGTAATATGTTTTCAAGAAAAAAGTATTTTCCGTAACATACGAGTAATGATATGGCAACAGTGATTAGTAAAATGTAAAAGGCGTTTCTGATTATTTTGTTTAATATTTTCTTCATTTGTTTTCCTTCTGCTTTCTATCCTATTTTAATTTTATAGTTATCACAAAAAGTCCGTAAATCATTTACGGATAAATTGTAGTCATTTTCGAATACTTCCAAAGACATAACTCGTTCTTTACCGTCATTACATCTTTTTATAAGATCAGTAAGTAATTTCTTGTCAAAATACTCAGTAGAGACATGATCTTCTCCACTTGGATTAACTCCATGTAGATGTATTATTCTGGTATTAGCCAAATATTTATCCATCATTCCATATGGAGGGTACCCGTAAAGTGTAATATGTCCAATGTCAAAACAAACAGAAATTCCTGCCTTTTGAACAATGTCATATACGTATTCATACTTATAGTCCAAAGTCTCAGCACATATTTTCTTTTTATCGTCAACGGCAGATGCCAATCTCACTGTAGAATTATATGTTATTTCTTTCCATTTTTCCATGTTGTTTGTAGGAGAACTTCCTCTTATCTCTCCTACCAAGTGAAGAACCCAACCGAATGGATTCATAGGTGCAAATAGGTCTATTGTTCTAAGACATAAATCCTCACACTCAATCCTTGTCTTCATATCGGGAAAGTGGCAAACACCAACAGGGAAGTGTACATTACAAGTCATATCTAGCTCTTCACAAACATCTTTGAGTTTAGCTACTTCTTCTTTTGTAGGTATATTTGAATATTCAGGAGTTTCAAATAGAACTATCTCCATATCAGTAACATCTTTTGAAAGTTCACGCAAATTAGTTTCAAATGTACCTGGAATTACCCAAGAAGTACCGCCTACTCGCAATGTATTATTATTAAAGGTTAAGCGATTTTTTTGACTCATTGTATGTTCCTCTTTCATATTTTTTATTCCTTAATTATATATCTATTTCGTGGTATTATGAGGTACTGGTTGTGTCATTTATTTATTTTTGTCTTTTTGGGAGCTATTATTATGGACTTAGAAAGGTATTCTGTTATTAGCGAAAAAAATCCAAGAGAGATTGTACTTTTACGTGGCCATGGTTGTAGGTGGAAAAAGTGCTCTTTCTGTGACTATCATTTAGACTTCTCTTTAGACCAGAGTCAAAATGATATTCTAAATTCCGAAGTTTTAAATAGCGTCACAGGCATTTATAAAAAATTAGAGGTAATAAATTCAGGCAGTTTCTCCGATTTATCCAATTGCTGTGTAGAAAAAATTATCAATTTATGCCATAGTAAAAATATAGACACATTACACACAGAATTCCACTGGATTGAGAGAGATAAAATCCCTTTATATAGGGAGCTACTTGCAAAGAAAAATATTTCTCTTAAAGTTAAAAGTGGCGTAGAAACTTTTGACTACGATTTGAGAGAAAATTATTTACATAAGGGTATAAATGAGAAAAATCATGATATAATTGCTTCTTTCTTTAATGAAGCTTGTTTTTTGTTTGGCATAGAAAAGCAAACATTTGAGTCAATGACCTACGACATAAACGAGGGTCTTAGACTTTTTGAGCGTATATGTATCAATATTATGTCACCAAACAGCACAAAGATAAAACCACACAAAGAAGTAATAGAGATTTTTTTACATGATATTTATCCTCATATAAAGGATAATAAGAGAATCGACATTTTGCTTAATAATTGTGATTTTGGTATAGGTAATAAAGGAGAGAATTAGTATATGACAAATGAATTATTATTAGTTTTAAATCTTGTTTTTGTATATTCATCAGTATTGTTCTTTTATAAGCTTTTTGGAAAAGTAGGTCTCTTTATATTTACAGTAATAGCCACTATTACTGCAAATATTGAAGCTTTAATTTTGATAAATGCTTTTGGAATGGAGCAAACTCTAGGAAATATCCTTTTTGCTTCTACCTTTTTAATTACAGATATTCTAAGTGAGATGCACGGTAAAAAGGATTCTATAACAGCAGTAAGACTTTCTATTTGCACATCTGTTGTCTTTATCATACTAACTCAATTCTGGCTTTTCTTCACTCCATCAAATAACGATATCGTTATGGGAAGTATAAGAAATATTTTCTCTCATACTCCAAGACTTATGTTTTCCAGCTTCATTGTTTACGCCATTTCACAGTATTTTGATGTTTGGGCATATCATAAATGGTGGGATTTCACAAAAGCAAAATTCCACGATAAAGATAAATTCCTATGGCTTAGAAATAATGGCTCTACTCTAATATCACAATTCATTAACACAGTGCTCTTTACAATTTTTGCTTTTGGTGGCATTTATGAGATAAAGACTCTGGTCTCAATTATCTTTTCTACCTATTTAATTTATATTGTAACCAGCTTGGCAGACACACCAGTTTTATATATTGCAAAATATATGACTTCAAAAGAAAAGTCCTTGTAAATTTTCTTAAAAATAAAAAATCAATGAGTTTTACTAATATGTCCCCCTTTCACTGGCTATCCAGCAGAAGGGGGATATATCATTATAGCTTTATTTTATTGTAGTAAAAATGTTATTGGTATCCTTGCTCTTACTTTTACGGGACTTTCAAATCTCCACTGTTCTACAGCCCTTACTGCACTTGCATCAAGTCTACCCCAACCTGAAGATTTTTCTATTTCGGTTTTCGTAACTCTACCATTATCTATTGTAACTATTATAGTTACAGTTCCCTCTTCTTTGCGTTTTCTTGAAAAGGCCGGATACTCTGGAATTACTTTTCTCGTTACAATCAAAGTCCTTACGTCAACAGGGCCAACACTTTCGCCGCCGCTATTTCCGCTACCATGACCCTGTGTCCCTTGCCCAGTTTCTCCTGTAGCGTTTCCTACATCAGTTGTAGCAGAGTTAGAAGTTGCTTCAACAAGTTCTTCTATAGAAGTTTCTGTCGTTTTTGTCGATATATCCGTTGCGACTCTTTTTTCTTCTTTTTTTATTTCTTTTTTCTTTTTCTTTACTATATTTTGGGGTTGTTTAGGTTTTATTTGTTCCTTTTTGGGCTGTTCAAGCTTTTTACCCTCTTGTTCCTTAGGTTTCGAAGAAGTCATCATTCTAAGAGTAACATTCATTATGGGGAGCTCTTTCTCTTTTTCCACTTCAGGATAAAATATGAGTAGTCCCAAATGAAAAACGATGCTTACTATTATTGCAATAGACCAAATCTTTTTTTCTTGATCCATTTTATTCTCCGCCTTGCATTAGCAGACCAGCAGAGGTTATTCCTTCTTCTCTAAGAATAGACAAGACTTTTGCCACGACACCGTATGAAGAGTCCTTGTCACCTGCAACCAAGACTTCTCTCCCTGTATGCTCTTTTGCAAGGCGTCTTACATTCTCTTGTGTTACCTCTTGACCATTCCAGTAGATTAAACCATTCTTCTCAACTGTAAGCATAATCGCCTTATCTTGATTTGAGGAAACACCTTTGCCATTTGGCAAATCAACATCTATTTTGCCCTGTATAAATGATGTGGTAAGGACAAAGAATATTATGAGCATAAAGAGGACATCTATTAGTGGCGTGATGTCTACGTCTGCACTCCTTCGTTTATTTCTTCTCATTACTTTCACTTCTTAACAATTGTTCTCTAATTAGAAAATCAGCTGCACGGTTTAATGTTTCTTCTTGATTGTCTATTCTCGATGTTAGTATGCCATGAACAAATATAGTAGGAATAGCAACTGTAAGTCCTGCTATTGTAGTAAAGAGTGCTTTCCATATACCACCTGTTACTGCTGTTGAACTTACTTGGCCGCCCAAATGAAGAGACTGGAACATTTCAGACATTCCAAGTACCGTTCCAAGTAATCCCAATAGAGGTGCAATTTTGCCTATTATTTCAAGTACAAAAAGGTGCTTTTCCCATCTGTAAAGCTCTCTTCTAACTTGTTGGTTTAGCAGAAGCTTCATATCTTCTGTATCAGTACTCCAATGATTTATAGCAACAGAGAAAAGCCTGTGCATGGAACTTTTTTGCTTGTCCAAAAGCTTATGAAGTTCGTTGTCGTTCTTCTCAAAGAGAGCTTTACCTACTTCAACTTCTAACTTTTCAGGATCACATGAAGATTGCTTAAAAAACCAGAGTCTCTCTATAACAACAGCAAACGAAACAATAGAGAGTACAAGTATCATCCACATTATGGAACCGCCTACAACAAATGACTCAATCATATCAACACCCCTATTTATTATCTTTTGCCTTTTACAAGCAAAACTAAGAAAAATATTGACCCCACAAAAGAAGTTAGTATTCCGACAGGTACTTCTGTTGGAGTCCACATCGTTCTAGCTACAGTGTCACAGAAAACCAAAAAAGAACCTCCGAAGAACAATGAAGTTATTACCAATTTTCTATGGTCTGTACCTACAAGTTTTCTGCATATATGAGGAACCATAAGTCCCACAAAACCGATAGGCCCACATACTGAAACAGCAAGTCCCACAGCAAAGGAGACAGAAATAAATAGAATACGTCTCATTATTTTTACTGAGACCCCCCTACTTGCGGCAATATCTTCTCCACATACAAATAGATTTAATTCCGGACCGTATATATAACCTACTGATGCTATGAGTATCAAAGCAGGCAAAGCTATATATAGTTGAGAAAACCCTATCGCTTGAAGCCCACCCATAGACCATCTCATCATTTTGAAAGAGTCAGTAAAACCACTTCCATATTGCACTATCATATTAAGGCTTCCAAATAGATAGCTCATTGCTATCCCCGCTAAAAGTAGCGTTGCCTCAGACATTCCACCGCGTTTGAGATTACCTGCTAGGTATATTACAGAGGTCGCAAACATTGCACCAACAAAAGCTGATAGTGATATTCCGGATATTGTGTTTAGAAATGAAAATACTAGTCCTAACCTTATATAAATGACAGCACCAAAGGCCGCTCCTGTAGACACACCTAACATATCTGGTGAAGCAAGGGGGTTTCTAAACATTGCTTGAAATATAAGTCCTGACACAGCGAGAGTTGCACCTACAGTCCAACCAAGTAATGTCCTAGGTATTCTCAAATCCCATAATATGTTTAAAAATCCACCATCTGTCGTTTCAAATATCACAGAAAAAGGTATCTGTTGTGCTCCTAAAAATGGTGCAATTATAAGAACCGCCAATGAGGTAATAATGATAAACGGTATCATTCCTTTTTTCATACTATCATCCCCCTTGGCACAACATAAGGATATACTTGGTCCTCATTGTCAAATATTTCAAATTCGGTATCAAATATTGTTCTAAGAGTTCCATTTTCTAGTAATTCTTGAGTTGTTCCGCTCCATTTAAGAGTACCACTTTTCATCGCAAGCACTTCATCCGCACCATGCAATGCCATATTGATATCGTGAGTTACCATTATTATGGTTAAACCCTTTTCTTTGTTAATGCTTTCTATTAAGTCCATCATTTCCACTTGATGTTGATAATCGAGAAAACTCGTCGGTTCATCTAGAAAAAGGATTTCAGTCTCTTGAGCAAGAGCTGCCGCAATCAAGGCCCTTTGACGTTCTCCGCCACTTAGACTGTTTAGCTCTCTTTCAGCAATATCAGTAACATTTGCCATTGAAAGTGCGTTCTCTACGATTTCTAAGTCTTTTTTTGTTTCATAACCCAATGTTGTTTGCCATGGATAACGAGACATTTTTGTAAATTCTCTAACAGTATAAGGCAGAGAGTCAGAGCCTGTTTGATGTACCCACGCAATAAGTTTTGCTACTTCCTTTGCTCTAACAGAAAAGAGGGATTTATTGTTTAGATAAATTTCTCCCGTTAAGTTCCTTTTATATAACATTCCCAAGGATTTCAGAAGAGAACTCTTTCCTGCTCCATTCGGACCAATGACAGCAAGATACTTACCCTTTTGCAATGAAAAAGAGATGTGTTTTAATATGTCTTTATCTCCTATTTTCAAAGATAAATCTTTTACTTCAATATAGGTTTCTTGTCCCATGATGCCTCCGGATGTATAGCTTTTGCAAAAGCAATTATAGCCGTCCCTACTCTGGGGCCGGGACGTAAAAATATATTTCCCCTCAAAACAACTATTTTATTTTTCTTTATAGCTTCTACTCTTACACCATTTTTCCACTGTGTAACAACTTCTTTATCAGACATCATTCTTTTTTCGTATTTTGCAGAGTGAATTGATTTGCTATCACCTATCATATCTGCGATTACATCAGGATTTATTAACATCAACCCTTCCTGTGAAACTACAGGATATGTAATATTATTTCCTTGCATTGCATTTATGCCTCCAGATTTTTCTATCATTTCATTATAAAAACTTGTTTTACCGGCAGCATAGAAACTATTTATTTTTTTACCAGAAAGCTCCCTAGATATGCAGACTAGAACCTTTGGCTTTTTGGATTTTTTCAATTTTTCATATACATATCTCACATCACTATTTATTGAAGCCACTATACGGGTTGCTTCTTTTTCTTTGCCGCAAACCGATCCAACTTCAAGAATAGATTTACATATATTAGATATGCTATCGTTACGTAACATGACATAAGGTATTTTTAATTGTTTCAGTTGCGGGACAAATTGCGAATGCAAATCTTGTATTAAAACCAAATCAACTTTTTTTGCCACAAGATACTCAAAGTTCATGGAGGCAAAACCACCAATTTTTTCTTTTTTAGCTGCTTCGGGGGGATAATCACAAAAAGTAGTGACAGCCAGAAGATTTTCATCAAGCCCCAAAGCATATATTAGTTCCGTCCCTGTAGGCGTTATTGAAACAATCCGCTTAGGTGTTGCAAAAGATTTGTCCGCAAAAAGGAGAAATAAAGCTATTACTAGTAAAGAAAAACAATTTTTCTTTTTCAAAAATAGGCCTCCAATATAAAAAAGAGGGAAAGAACATAGTCTCTCCCTCGTGTTATTCAAAGATGAGAAGAATGCCCGCGCAAACACCTATCGCTTCTTCGGGTAACCTGGCTTCCCTTTCGGGTTACAGTGGCGGGGCCGCTTCGGCTTCAAACCGAATTCCCCCTCAGAAACGCATATATTTAGTTTTTCTAATTATGACATTGTAGCATACTTTATAACTTTCTGTATCGTATAAACACGCTCATATATTACAAGACTATTGACTATCTGCTTTTGAAAAACAAAAAAACATTTGCCTTAAATTTATCTATCATATTTTACGCCATTTCAAATACTCAAAAAAAACAACAGATGTAGAGAAGTAACTTCATACATCTGTTGCGTCTTTTATTCTACTTAAATTCTTTCTGTAGTGCATCGGCTATATGTTTCAATGCCGTTTCTAACTGAGCAAAAGTTGTCCCTATATTTATTCTTGCAAACCCGTCACCCTCAACACCAAAACCTGTGCCTTTGTTCAAAGCAACTCCAGCTTTATTTACCAAAAACTCTTCCAGTGTCTCTGAGTTAAATCCATATCCTCTAAAGTCAATCCAGAAAATATAAGTTCCCTCTGGATGGTTCATTACAGCTTTAGGCATATTCTCTTTGACAAATTTTTCCGTGTAGTCTCTGTTCTTCTCAAGATATACAAGTAATTCGTCAAGCCAATCTTCACAATATCTATAGGCAGCTTCCATCCCAACTATACCAAGAATATTTACAGAATTTAAATGGAAACGCTCAATTACTGATATATATTGTGCCCGTAAAAAATCATTGGGAATTATTCCTACAGAGGCTTTCATTCCTGCAATGTTAAATGTCTTACTTGGTGCTGTGAAAGTTATCGTTCTTTCTTCCATTTTAGGAAGTGATGCAAAACATGTATGTTTGGCATCGCTATATACTATGTCTTGGTGAATTTCATCTGTGATGATAAGCATATTTTTGCGAATTGCAAGCTCTGCAAGAGCTTCAAGTTCTTTTTTTGTCCAAACTCTGCTTACTGGGTTATGCGGGCTACAAAGAATTAGAGTCCTACATGTAGGAGTTACCAGCTTTTCCAAGCCCTCCAAGTCCATTACATATTTACCATTTTTATATTTCAAAGGATTAAGATTTATTATTCTTCCTGCCTCTTTAACAGTACGGTAGAAAGGATGATAAACAGGTGATTGTATAATTACACCGTCTCCCGGCTTCGTATATGCCATTACTGCAAAAGAAAGTCCTGCTACAACACCAGGAGCCCATGTTATTGCTTTGGTATCAAAAGTCCAACCATGTCTTTTCTTCTGCCAATTTGCTATAGCTTCCAAAAGTGAGTCTGGAATAATAGGATATCCCAATGCGCCCTGATCAACTTTTTTGTGTATCTCTTCCAATACTCTGGGTGGAGCAGTAAAGTCCATATCTGCAACCCAAAGAGCAAGTAAATCATCACGTCCAAACTCTTCTTTTAAGTAGTCCCACTTTTCACAATCCGTATTACGTCTGTCTATGTATCTGTCGAAATCGTACTTCATATTGTGGATACCTCCAAACAAGGGATTTTTACCGTCACTATTATTTTAGTTGCTTATGTAGTAAAACACAAACCTAATTTTGCTATTATGTGTATAATTACATAGTTACTTTTTAGGGTATTCGGCAAAGGAAAAGGAGATGTTTTTATGGAGTTTTTGGCAGTGGGTTTAGGAGGATTCATTGGTGCATCGCTACGTTATGCAATGAGCATAATTCCTTTTTTCTCACTTATTAACTTTCCTGTAGCGACGTTAGCAATAAATTTTCTTGGAGCATTTCTTATAGGACTTATTACGGTTACGACTCTCCACTTTGAATCAATACAACCTTATGCCATACTCTTTATGAAAACAGGTTTATGCGGAGGGTTTACCACATTTTCTACATTTTCTCTTGAGATAATGGATTTACTTGCAAATGGTAGAATTTTTACAGGTATCTTTTATGCCACATTAAGTGTCGTAATATGTGTATTTGCAATTTATATAAGCCGTCTTGTATTTCAAGTAATATTTCTTTAACTTCAAAACTTCAAACACTTTAAACGGAGGATCGTTACATGACAGAAAATTATTCAGAAACAAAGGTGCAAGAACTCAAACTTGGGAATGGCTCTGTACTTCCAGAAAGATGTGACATACCAAGCAAATTCAAATGGAAGCTCACAGATATTTACGAAAATGAAGGGTCTTGGGAAAAGGACTTCAATCTTATAAAAGACAATATCTCTTCCTTCTCTAAGTTTAAGGGCAAACTTGGTCAATCGGCAAATACTCTTTTAGACCTCTTTACAGTAAGAGATAACCTTTCAATTACACTAGAGAAGCTATATGTATATGCAAATATGAAGAGTCATGAAGACACTTCTGACTCAAAATATCAAGGACCGGCAAACAGAGTTTCTACTTTAGGAATGATGTTCTCTACAGAGACAAGCTTTATAACACCGGAGTTACTCTCTCTTCCACAGGAGAAATTAGAGTCATACATATCTTCTCCACTGCTTAAGGAATATTCATTCTCATTAAAGGAAATATTGCGTCAACGAACACATATTTTATCCAAAGAAGTAGAGGCCATAATGGCAAAAACTTCTGATATGGCAGGCGTTTCTGACAACGCATTCTCTATGCTCACAAATGCTGATATGAAATTTGACTCAATTAAAGACGAAGATGGAAAAGAAGTAGAACTTTCCGAAGAACGAGCCGTTTCTTACCTCCGTTCTGACAACAGAGAAGTACGTAAATCAGCATTTAAGGCACTTTACAAGCCCTATGGAGAGATGCAAAACACTCTCGGTGCTACATTTGACGGAATGCTTAAATCAACAAAGTTCTATTCAGAAACAAGAAAGTATAACTCACCACTTGAAGCTGCTTTAGATAGTGACAATATTCCAGAATCAATATATTCAAACTTAGTAAAAACACTTGAATCAAATCTAAAACCTATGCACAGATATATCTCTTTAAGGAAGAAGATGCTTGGGCTAAAAGAATTACATATGTATGATATTTACGCTCCTCTTGTAAGTGACCCATACAAAGATATTTCTTGGAGTGAAGCAAAAGAAATTATGTATGAGTCACTTGCACCACTTGGAGAGAAATACATACAACAAGTCAAAAGAGGAATTGATTCTGGCTGGGTTGATGTATTTCCAAGTAAGGGCAAAAGAAGTGGCGCCTATTCATGGGGAAGCTATGCAACACACCCCTATATATTTATGAATTATACAAATAGCTTAAACGACGTTTCCACACTTGTACACGAGATGGGACATTCCATGCACAGCTTCTATTCACGAGAAAATCAGCCATACCCCACTGCAGATTATTGCATTTTCACAGCAGAAGTCGCATCCACAACAAATGAAGTTCTCATGCTCTCTCACTTAATTGAGAAAACTGATGACAAGCATAAGAAGATGTACCTTCTTAACAGGAGATTAGAGAACATTAGAACAACAGTCTACAGACAGACTATGTTTGCTTCGTTTGAAAAGGAAGTACACCAACGTGCCGCAAACGGGAAAGACACAACCCCTGATGGCTTAAAGGAACTTTGGTACGATTTAAACAGAAAATATTATGGCGATGAGATAGTAATAGACGAAGAATTAAAGATGGAGTGGGCACGTATTCCTCACTTCTATTCTCCTTTCTATGTATATCAATATGCCACAGGATTTTCTGCTGCAACAGCACTTGCCTCAAATATCTTACAAAAGGGAGAAGAGGGGCGAAAGAAGTATCTTAACTTCCTTACAATGGGAGGATCCGATTTCCCAATAGAACTTCTAAAGGGTGCCGGAGTAGACATGAGCACACCTAAACCAATAGAGACAGTAATCAAGATTTTCTCAGAAACTATTGATGAAATAGAAAAGTTAACAGAGTAGAAAATACTAAAAAAGATAAAAAGGTGGAGAGAACTATTTAGTTCTCTCCACCTTTTTTAATTATTATATCAATTTAAGAAAAGATGCCCAGAAAGGAATTGAGATAGCACTTAGTATGACAGAAGCAGCAACCAAATCCGCAGCATAATCCCCATCCATATTCATTTCTTTTGCCATTATAAAACAGTTAACAGCTGTAGGCATTGCACTTATCATTACTGTCGTTTGCATTAGAATTGTAGGTACAGGAAAAACAGTAAGGGTAAGATAGAGAATTGCAGGGTGAACAATAAGTTTTATTAAGCAATCAAACCACGTGCGTTTTAGCATCTTCATAATTTTCGTAACTTTTGAGAGTTCTAAAGATCCGCCCAATGCAAGCAATGCTATGGCAGTCGCTGAATTACCCATCATTTTCATTGTAGTGTCAAAAACACGTGGCAATTTGTCAGGACCTACAAGTGCAAAGAAAATCCCCAAAAAACACGATGCCAACAAAGGATTTTTTATAAGTCTTTTCATAACATGGGAAAAAGCTTCCATTGTAATTTTCCCTGACAACATTATTTCACCAGCTATAAGGGAAATTAAATGATATGGAATAGTACATACAGCTATATATATTGAGGCATTTTCAAGTCCCACCTCACCTAAAGCCATAAACATTACAGGAAAACCCAAATATATATTGTTTGATCTAATAGATGAGAATACAGAGACAGCTATTCTTTCTTTCTGCCCTTTATGTATACAAAAATATGCAAAAATTCCGGCAATTACAATTGTCAAAAGATAGCATATAATAAGGGAAGTAAGAAGATTACTTTGTCCCAAGACTTCTTTTCCAGATTTATATGTCGTACTGAAAAGAAGAGGAGGCAATACAATCCAATATAGTGTCTTAGACAAAGTTTGCAAGTCATTTTCAGAGTAAAAATTATATTTACGAAGCAAGCTCCCTACTATTAGGATTATCATTAACGGCAAAATCAAAGTAAGACCAAGCATTATATCATCTCCTAAAAATCCATACACACTTGTAAATTATACACCAGGAGGCAACACAAAAATGAAGAAAATTTTTATAAATAAAAATAAAATATTTTTTTCCATTATTCTTTTAATTGCAGCTATATCATTAAATTTCATTGGCAATTTTTTAAAAACACCACTTGAAGCGGATGAACTGCGATTTCACGCAATAAACGTAGGGCAGGGAGACTCTTTCTTATTTGTTTTTCCAAAGGGTGAAACAGTTCTTATAGATGCAGGGACAAAAGAAAATGGCTTAAAAGTTGTTAAGTATCTAGAAAAAAACAGTGTAGAAAAAATAGACATTTTAGTTGCGACGCACCCACATTCCGACCACATAGGAGGGATGGAAAGTGTACTAGACAACTTTACCATAAAAGAACTTTGGGATAGTGGATACAACCGTGGCTCACCAACTCAATTAAATTTTTACAAGAAAATCAGAGAGAAGAACATAGCTTTTATAACCCCCAAAAGAGGATACAATTATGAAATCGGAGGAGGAAAGATAGAAGTCCTTGCTCCAGAAAGACTTCTAAAAAACACTCGTTCAGATGCCAATAATAACTCTATTGTTATAAAGATTACATATGGCAAAACATCATTTTTATTAACAGGGGATATGGAACATGAAGAAAGAAACTCGATTCCACCTCTCCCCCACGCTACAATACTAAAAGCAGCTCACCATGGAAGTCACAACGGGATCTCTAATAAGATGTTAAAAGAAATTTCTCCACAGTTTATTATTTTTAGCTATGGAGAAAATAACTCCTACGGTCATCCGTCAAAGAAAACTTTAAAATTATTAAAAAATAAAAGTAACATTATAAGGTTAGACACAGCTAAGGGAGATATTTTAATAAAAACAGACGGAGAGTCTGTAAAATACAGCGTTTCCTGCGAGGTGAAACCAATATGGAAGTAAAATTCTTTATTGACTCAATAGACAAGGGTCTTTGTTCACTGATTCCAGAATACGACGGTGCTCCCGTACTTTTTCCACGAAGCCTATTACCAAAAGAGGCAGCAGAGGGAGATTGGCTCACATTTTCTATAAAAAAAGATAAAAAAACTGAAGGTAAATACAAAGACGAAATAGATTCATTGCTAAATGACCTATTGTTAAAAGACAAATAAACTCTCTTTGGGAGGGATTTCATGCCACTGCTTAGGGTAGGCACGCTTCAAATCAAACTGGAAGAAAACAAAAGAGATAAAAACTTCTCACACATTGAAAAATACATGGATTCTCACTACACACAGTCAGAGATTCCTACTGTAATAGTTTTGCCCGAACTTTTTGATGTAGGGTATGATTTAAAAAATGCAGATAAAAGTGCAGATGTAGAGGCAAAAGAAGCTTTAATTTTTTTACGTCATCTGGCCGAAAAATATGACTGTTATTTCGTTGGTGGTTCTGTTCTAGCAAAGACAGAAAGTGGCATAAAAAATAGAGCATTAGCAGTATCACCGCAAAAAGAGTACATTGCATATTATGACAAAGCACATTTAGTTCCAATGATAAACGAGGGAAAGTATCTCTCTTCCGGAGACAAAAGAGTTACATTTGAAATTGAAGGAGTAAAATCCTCAATGGCAATTTGCTACGACATTAGATTTTGTGAATGGATTTGTCTTGGTGCCATAGATGGTGCAAAGATACTATTTGTTTCAGCAGAGTGGCCATTATCACGCCTAGACCACTGGATAACATTACTCAAAGCACGTGCCATAGAGAATATGATGTTTGTAGTTGCATGTAGCAGGTGCGGGGCTTCAAAAGACGCAGAATACTCAGGGCATTCTCTTATTATCTCCCCAAACGGTGACATTATTTCAGACTCAGGCTCTAACGAAAGCCTTGATTTTAAGGTCATTGACAGTAACGATTCAGACAAACAGAGAGAGTTTCTTCACGTATTAAATTTAAGGAGAAAAGATATATATCTATAAAGCCTAACTTACTTTTTATAGTCAAACAATCTAAATTTTGCCTATTTGACAACATAGCCCTTGACATTATTTACAATAAGATAGATAATAAATTGTTGTTGATACACATAGCAACAAATTTAATAAACGGAGGTGAGTGTATGAGCAATAAGTTAGTATACATTGCCGGTCAACCATTTTGGATGACACCTGAAGGCAAATTTATGACAGTCGAATTCTCTAATGGTCTTCCTGTCGAAAACTTCATTATGAAAAACAACTAGGTTGTTTCTCACTCGGGCACCACGCAACATAACTAAAGCACTTCTCACGAACTAAGTTATCAAGTAAGCACAGGTTCGGCGTTATTTACAAAGACTAAATTAGGCTGAACCGGTGCCGTGGAGCACACAATCCAACCAAATCACTTCATCTTTTTCAAATACTCCCTATTACATACAAATCATATAACTCATTTTAGGTATTTTTTTTCAACAAATACTGAAGATGTCTCTATATACTTGTGTTAAAATCATAGAATAAATCATTTATTCACAGTGATTTTGTCTTTTTATTATATTTGGGAGGTACTTTCTTGAAATTCAAAAATGAAGTCTTTTCTATAAATGCCTTAATAGTCATAATAACACTGACAGGATTTATCTTTACACTCTCTTCTTTCTGCATTTCTTTTGAAAAACTTTTCTGTAAGGATATCGAGACTGTATCACGTGTTATTTCTGAAAATATTCATTCTCAAATTGCAAATATGCTTGACATACCACTAACTGTATCTGTCTCTATGGCACATGACACATTCTTGACAAACTATCTCAAAAATGAAATGTCATCTGCAAAAAAAGCTGAGAATACCGCTGTTATAAAAAACTACCTAGCTACTTACCAGAAAAAATATAAATTTGACTCTTTCTCACTTGTTGAAGAAAAAACACTCAATTATTATCACCATAAAAGAGGACTAGATAGAGTACTTGACCCTAACGCTGAGGAAGACAGATGGTACTTTGACTTTATTAAAGGTGACAAAAGCTATGCTTTTAACGTAGATAATGACCGTGCAAACAAGAATTTTATAACTGTTTTTGTAAATTCAAAAATTAAAGACAAAGACGAAACCCTTGGCATAGCAGCAGTAGGGATAAAAACACCACATCTACAAGAATTCTTAGCAAAAAGTGAAAAACTTTATGATGCAAGAATTTATCTCATAAATTCACAAGGAGATATTGAGGTTTCATCAAACCTGACACGTTTTGATAGTTCAAACCTCTTCAAGGACCCGTTCTTCGCTTCTGTAAAAGAAGCCATTCAAACCATATCAGACAAACCAGTAGGTAAATGGTATCAAAGCGAAAAAATAGATGCCTATATAATAACGAGATATGTACCAAGCTTGAACTGGTATCTTGTAGTAGTAAAAGACACAAATCAATTTACAAAAGCAGTATATGCTCAACTTCTAAAGAGTGGACTATTCTCATTTATCTGCTTAATATTAGTAATTTTGACTATTACAACGGTAATTTACAGACACCATAAAACAGCACTAGCTCTATCACAAAGAGACACCCTAACAAACGTAAGAAATAGAACATCTTATACATATGAACTCATGCACATGGAAAAAAATATTAAAACTTTTGAGAGCTTTGCAATAGGAATTTTTGATTTAAATAATTTAAAAATGACAAATGACATACACGGGCACCAGGTAGGAGATACCTTGATTCGTGATCTCTCCATGTTAATATGCAAGACTTTTTCAAACAGTCCAGTTTTCCGTATAGGCGGAGATGAATTTGTTGTGTTGTTAGTTGAAATGAAAAAAGATCAAATTGAAGAAAAGTGGGGACAACTACAAAATGAGTTTGTCAAATATAACTCGACCCATAAAATAAAACTTACATCTGCTTTTGGATATGCTTTCTATGACAATGAGAAGCTAAATAGTACATCTAAAATCTTTAAAGCAGCAGATGATGCGATGTACTCAAACAAACAGAACTGGAAAGTTCTGGGCACAGAGGAGTAATGGGTGTGCTTATAAATGAATGACCTAAATAAAAACACCTTTCTTATAAAGGAATTTATAAATGGCGTAAAAGTAGGCACACCTATAGCAATAGGTTATATACCGGGAGCTGCGGCCTTTGGAATACTTGCAAAAACAGCATCTCTTACACTATGGGAGAGCCTTTTTATGTCTGCGGTTGTGTTTGCTGGTGCAAGTCAGTTTGTCGCAATCAACCTCTATCTTGCAGGGAGTGCATTACCGGAAATTGTATTTGCGACAGCAATGATAAATTTAAGACATATAATGCTCTCGTCGTCACTTTCAAAGAGAATTAAATCTAAAATCCCATTACTTAAAAAGTTTTGGATCTTTTTTCAGCTTACTGACGAGAGTTTTTCTGTTGCATCGATGCAAAAAGAAGAGAGTTTATCAGCTAACTTTGTAATAGGAGTTAACTTTCCCGGACACTTCACATGGATATTTGGTTCATATCTGGGCTGGTGGGGTACATCTTTCCTGCCTCATACAATTCAATTATGTATGGGAATAGCAATCTATGCTCTCTTTCTAGCTCTTTTAGTACCAGCAGCAAAAGCTAGTAAAGCAGCTCTCATCGTTACTTTAAGTGCAATGTCTATAAGTGCTGTTATAAAATGGACTCCACTTTCGACTTTCTTTAACAAAGGCATAGGAATTATGATTTCTGCTACTATTGGAGCTTCTGTAGGAGCATATTTCTTCCCTATCAACAAAGAGGTTAAGCACTATGAATAAAATCATCACTCTATCTATTTTAATGGCTCTAGTAACTATCCCATCACGAGTCATACCTGGGTTGTTCTTTTCAGAAAGAAAATTGCCTCCACTTGTAGAATCCTTTCTCCACTACGTGCCATTTGCCATGCTTGGGACACTTGTATTTCCTGATATTCTTACCTCTACAGGGGATTACAGGTCATCACTCGCTGGATTTATAGTTGCTTTTCTACTTTCATGGAGAAACTCAGATATTTTAATTGTCCTACTTGGAGCTATTTCTGCATCATATATTGTCACACGATTTATATAACTATATGCAAAAAGAGAGACTGTCATGTAACTGGCAGTCTCTCTTTATTTACTTATCTTATAAAATTGAATATTTTTTTTCTGGACGACCTACCCTTTTGTAAGAAAATTCAGCGCATATTTTCCCTACATTCAAAAGATACTCTAGGTAACGTCTTGAAGTAAAGGTTGAGACACCAAGTTCTAGAGCCATTTCTTTGACACTGTACGAAGCAAGGCTTTCTCTCATTATACATAGAACTTTATTTAAAAGTGCAACATCTAAGCCCTGTGGTTTTGATGCAATATCCTTCGTAACAGAAAGCAGAAATGAGTCCACTTGGTCTACCTCTAAATCAGATGAGCACAAAGTCCGTTTAAAAGATATATAGTCTCTTACAGACTCTTTTAACTTTTCAAATTTAAAGGGCCTAACTAGAAACTCAAAACACTCTTTTTTTACTTCATCCAATACATTATACGGAACTTTATCTGAACAAACTATTATTCCCAAGTCAGGATATCGTGATTTTAATTCAGATAAATCTTTCTTATAGTTAAATCCATTCATATGTATATCCAATATCAACATGTCAACCTTTGTCTCTTTTAGACTGTTATATAAATCTTCTTTCTTAGATACTGATGTAATCAAGAAAGAAGAGTCTTCTTCTCTAAAGAGGTTTGTATATAATCTATGAAGAATAGGCTCCTCATCTGCGACAAGGATTTTAACTCTATCCATTCTATTGCAGTGGTCCATTCCAGAAAGACGGTATTCCAAAAGAATAACCAAAAGTAAATTCATCATTTTGGTCATAGACAACAAAGAGTTTGCCTGCAAAATTGTTCGTAGGAAGGGACAATGCAACACCTGTTTCCCAATGGGTTGTTTTCGTCACCCAATTAGAAAATACATGTCCATAATTCGCAAATAGTTCTGCATTTAAACCGCCCCACCAAGAACGCAATATCGTCTTCTCTGCTCCCAAATGCACCCAATAAGCCTGATCACCATAGAGGGGATTCTTTGAGAGGGAGTAAAGCTCTTCTCTGTTACCTAAGAATGCTGCATAAGGGAAATAAGATTCGTCTCCCGTTTTAAGTCCACCAGACAAAATCAATTTCCACTTTCTCCACGCAGGCAAGTAATAATGGAAAGAGACGTTACTTATCAGTGTTTCTCCAAAAGGATACCAAGCATCTGCTTTTATAGAGAGCCCCCTTGTAGGAAGCAACTGGTCATCCAAATTGTTATAAGTCACCATGGCACTAAATCCGTGTTCAGTATCAAAGTCGTTTATTCGTTCACCTGTATATCCCAAACCAAAACGTGTATGAGAACCCAATTCTTTGTACCAAAAAGCACGTCCAGTATAACGCTCATACTCAAGTAAAGATTCCCCTCTTGGTGAAATACCTTCGTTTACAGCCGACAATAAGAAACCGAATTGACTCCTTTTACCAGAGAGAGCTGTAAAATACTTTCCTTTTACTCCCCATCTGTTACCCAGTCTGTACTCAAGAGACCCAACATCTCCGTCCATCAACATATCTCTTACCTGAGCAGAGATGGAAACCCAAGAGTCAGAGTGAATATTGCCAACATAACCATTTAGAGTAAACTCATATTTTGGAGGTCTCTGCATAGTAAAAATTACAGTAGCAGTCTTACGTGAGCGTTTCTCTACTCTTCCTTCTACCGACAAAAATTCTGGGCGTAAAGAAAGCTCTTTTACTGCTTTAGCTACTTCTGCCATATTTAAAGGTTTGCCTATCAAACCAGAATATCTTTTATTTAGGCTTTCTACAATATTTTTAGGCACACCTTCAAAACGTAACTCATCTACATAGAGAGTTTTTTGCTCAGCAGGCTTTTTTATTATCTCATCCGATTCACTATTTAGAGTTGAATCAACAAGTTTATGCAGTTCTGAGACCAGTGGTTCTGTTGCCTCTACACCTTTTGCAATTATTTTGTCATATCCAGATGAATCAAGAATTCCAAATTCAGAAACCTTAGGAGCTATAACTAGATCAGCCTCTTTTACGTTTTCTCTGACTTGCTCTATCATCAAAATTTCCAAAGTTTGAGCTCCAACTTCCAATAAGGAACGGAGCTGTTCTCTATTTCTTTTTATATTTTGGGGTGATAAGTTTACAGCAACAACAGGATGACCTGGGAAAAGTTTCTTCGCAATTTTTACAGGCAAATTTGCTTTTAGACCACCATCAACAAGAAGCCTACCATCCATTTCCCATGGATCAAAAACTCCAGGGATCGACATTGAGGCACGTAGTGCAGAAGCCAAATTACCATCACGAAGAATAACTTCTTCTCCTGTTTCCAAATCAGTAGCAACTGCAGCAAATGGAATATGAAGTTCATCAAAATTTGTAACAGTTGCACGAGATGTTTTATCACTCAAAAAGCTGTAAAGATTTTTTGGATTAAGCAGCCCTGTTCTACCTTTAAGAATATGCCCTTTAGTCATTTGAAATGTCAAAAGTTGACTTCCGCTTACAGGAGGATTATGAGACATATCTATAGGTGAAGCTGTAGAGCTACGACCTGATACGATATCAGTCAAGCTCGTTTCAAGAGTCAGCTTCTCCATCTCTTCTGCTGTATATCCACTTGCATAAATTCCACCAATAATTGAACCCATGCTTGTACCAACAATTGCAGCAATAGGGATATTTTCCCTCTCAAGCACCTTTAAGACTCCTATATGAGCAAGTCCTTTAGTTCCACCGCCAGAGAAGACCAAAACTATGCCCTCTTTGTGTCTAAATCCCCATGATTTATTATGTTCTTTTTCATTAGGAGAAAGAGCATAAACAATATTTGGAAATACCAAGCAGATAATCAAAATTACAAAAACTGAGAAAAATTTTATCCTTAAAATTTTATTCATAAAAAACACTCCCGATAACAAAGGATATTGTAAACAGCTATAATATATTGCAACTATTATACTAATATCATAACAGAATACCACAAATTTATACTATAATATAATAGAATTTTTGTTTAATTTAGGGGGTCTCCTCATGTGGAGTAAAACTAAAATTATTATACTAGCAATTATAGTTGCATTCATAGCTGGCAACATACCTACTTTGCTAGATTTTTTCTCACAAAATACGAATGTGACTCATGCTATTTCTAACATATACTCAACACTCAACAAATACCTCTACCACCTAATAATCATCTACTCACTTATAGTGGCTTACATAATATTTCTCGAAGGACAGAACCCTGATAGAACGCTACTTTGGTTAGTTGCTTTGATATTTATTCCTGTTATTGGTGTCCTCATATATATCATTATTGGTCCTGACCCATCTGCTTACAAAAGAAAAAGAGAATATATGAAACCAGAAATTCCTGAAAATACAGAGTGTCCAGAACCATCAGATTGCAAAAGTGTCTCGTTTTTGGCAAAGCTACTCTATTCAGTTTCCTCCGCTAAACTTTTAAAAAACAACAAAGTAGACATATTGATAGACGGGGTAGAGACTTTCACTCCTCTAAAAAAAGCTCTTAGAGAAGCAACAAAATATATTCACTTTCAATATTTCATAATAAACAACGATAGCCTTGGGCAAGAAATAAGAGACATATTAATAGAGGCCGCAAATAGAGGTGTCACAGTACGTGTTCTTTATGATGCAATAGGAAGTTGGTCTCTAAACAAAGAATACACTCAAATGCTTGAAAATGCTGGAATAGAATGCAACTCCTTTTACCCTGTCTCCTTTGCGAGATTCCGTAGAAAAATGAATTACAGAAATCACAGAAAAATTGTAGTAGTAGACGGAGAAATCGCATTCACAGGAGGACTTAATATCGGTGATGAATACCTAGGCAAAGGTGCTCTCGGCTACTGGAGAGACACTCATATCCGTATAGTCGGAGAAGCTGTAGAAGAATTAAATAAAATATTTATACATGACTGGTGCACAAGGACAGAAGAAAAACAAAAAGACATCTATGATGAAATCAAAACCCTTGAAAAGGAGAACAACAAAGACTACACATCACTTCCAGAGACTCCTCTTCAAGTCGTGCCAAGTGGAATATTTACTCCTTGGCACTCAATAGCAAAAGGCTATTTTTCAATGATATCACGTGCTACAGAGCGTGTATGGATAGCCACTCCCTACTTTGTGCCAGGAAACTCGCTTGTAGATACGATCGTCAACACATCTCTATCCGGTGTAGACGTAAGACTTATGATGCCACGTTCAAAAGACCATTTTCTTGTACACTGGGCGTCAAAAAGCAACTTTGAAAAACTTCTCATTGCAGGAGTTAGAATATTCCTCTATGAAAAAGGTTTCTTACATTCAAAAACAATGTTATCAGATAAGAACGTCTCTTCTGTAGGCACATGTAATATGGATGTAAGGAGTCTGGAAATAAACTTTGAAAACCAGCTCTTTATTTACGACAGAGAAATAAACAACTCATTTGCAACTCAATTTGAAAAAGACATAAAAGATTGTACAGAAATAACATTGGAAGAATGGCTCAAACGTCCTTTATGGCAAAAAATATTAGAATCATTCGGGAAATTGTACTCTGCGCAAATATAGAAAAGAGGGCACCAAATGGAAGACAAAACTTACGAGAAGCGGTTCTCTGAGCACAATATATTTTGGTACATATACACCGCACTAATAATCCTCATTCACCTCTTCTTGTATTTACAAATAAAAAAGACCCTTGGTCCTTCTATAACAACCTATTTATGGATACCATTTAGTCTCTTTATGACATTACTCAGCTATATAACAAGAAGGACGAAACAGATAAGATCTAAAAGAAATAGAAAATGGACAGACAGAGCAAGTGTACTTTGGCTCTCATTTGTTTGTATTAGTGCAATTTTGTTTTTACTTTTAAACATAGAAGAGCTAATAATAATGCAAGAAATAAGATATGGAGCAAAAGAGCTATACTTCATATTCTCTCTGTCACTTGCCATAACTGCTTATGGTGTCCATCGTGCAAACAAAATAGAGACAATAAACATAACAATTTTCACAGAAAAATTACACACGAACAAACTACGGATAGTACAACTGACAGACATGCACATAGGTCAATGGACAGGAGCGGTACTACTCGATACAGTTGTAAAAAAGATAAATGAAGCAAAACCGGACATAGTAGTCATAACAGGTGATCTTGTCGACGGAAGAGGCAAAGGAAGAGACGAAGACGCAAAGAAACTTCGAGAAATAAATGCGCCTTGTGGGATATACGCTATTACTGGCAACCACGATTACTATGACGACGTAGAAGACTCCATAGAATTTATGGAAAAAGCAAAAATGAAAGTACTTAGAACAGAAGTCATAGACACATGCGGGATACTAATAGCAGGGGCAGACGATAGAGATCACCTAACAGCAAAAACATGGGGACTTACAAAATCAGAACTTCTGGTACTCTCAAAATCAAAAGAACAAAAAAATAAATTTCTTCTACTTCTAAGACATAGACCCATAGTTGAAACCGGCACAAAAGGACATTTTGATTTACAACTATCTGGGCACACCCACGGGGGGCAACTCTTCCCCCTATGGAGTTCACGTCACAAAATAGGTGGACACAGCTACGGGCTAAAAGAACTAAAAGACGGAGGATACATATATGTTAGCAACGGAGCCGGCTTTGTAGGACCACCTTTGAGATTTTTTGCTCCACCAGAAATAACTGTTTTTGACCTAGTAAACACAAAACAGCAGACTGGCTTTTTACAAAAAAACAAATAAAAATATCCAAACACAAGCAAATAAGCTATAATTTAACATTAAAGAAAAGACAAAGGTGGTAATCAATATGTGGAAAGGTCGTTTTTCACAAGACACAAATGAATATGTAGTCAACTTTACTCAATCTCTTGATTTAGACTGGAGAATGGCACTTGCCGATATAAGAGGAAGCATAGCTCACGTACGTATGCTTGCTCATACAGAGCTCCTCTCAAAAGAAGAAGCTACAATAATAGAAAAGAACCTCAAAGAAATTGCAGAAGAAATAAAATCAGGCGAATTTGTACCAAAAGTCTCCCTTGAAGATGTTCACATGAATATTGAATCACGACTCATTGAGAAATGCGGAGCAACAGGCGCAAGACTTCACATGGGCAGGAGTAGAAATGATCAAGTAAATACAACAGTTCGTATTTACCTAAGAAAAGAACTCCTTCAAATTTGGGAAAAGCTTAATGAACTCATCACTGTTATGCTAGTAAAAGCAGAAGAACACGCAGAAATAGTCGTACCTGGCTATACTCACCTACAACAGGCCCAACCCATATCAATGGGACACTTTTGGATGGCTCATACACAGGCATTTCTTCGTGACGCCAAAAGATTCTTTGACGCTTATGAAGCTGTTGACGAATGTCCTTTAGGATGTGGTGCACTTGCTGGTTCCACATTGCCAATAGACAGAGAATTTACTTGTAACGACCTCGGCTTCTCAAAAATGACTGCAAACAGCATGGATACAGTAGCACACAGAGACCACTTTACAGACATTTTATACTTTGCCTCTGTATTTGGTGGTCACGTAAGCAGACTATCAGAAGACCTAATAATATATTTCACGACAGAATTTGGTTGGGTAAAACTTCCAGATGCTTTCTGCACAGGATCAAGCATAATGCCCCAGAAGAAAAACCCCGACGTCCTTGAAATACTAAGAGGCAAAGCGGGACAGTTAAACGGAGCACTAGTTGATTTGCTAACAATGACAAAAGGCATTCCTCTCACATACAACAGAGACCTTCAAGACGACAAAAGATCTCTTTTCCGCACCATTGATTGCTTAAATGGGATATTCTCCGTTCTCCCTACTCTTATAAAAGAAGTTGAAATAGACGAAGAAGCAGCAAACAAAGGTTTTTCGGATGGACTAATACTCGCAACTGACGTAGCTGAATACCTAGTAATGCAAGGTGTTCCATTTAGAAATGCCCACGAAAAAGTTGGACATATAGTACGTTATTGCGTAGAAAACAAATGTCCCCTTACATCACTGACCATAGAACAGTGGACAAATATCATCCCAGAAGTAAAAGAAGACCTACTACCCCTTCTTACTCCAAGAAAAGCAATGGAGCGGAGAAATACACTTGGAGGGACATCACCGATTCAGGTACACAAACAAATACAAGATGCAAAGATTAAACTTGCTCTCTTTTGCTCAGAAGCAGAAAGTTACAGAAAGGATTTACCTGAAGATTGTTAACCTCTATACAAATTAATCTTAATAATTACAATTAACATATAGCAACACATCTCTATTTTTGTGTATTATATAAGTAAACTACAATCTCTTTTCATTAAGTTGCAAAACAGACAATAGATACACATATCTTACTTGATATAAACAAGTTTCACTACAGCAAAAGGAGAGATTTCATGAGAAGAAAGACCATGCTTATAGTAGATGATATTGATTTAAACAGAACAATTCTAAACAGTTGTTTCTCTGCTGAGTTTAATATCGTTGAAGCTGAAAACGGTAAAGAGGCCCTTACTCTCCTCTCCAAAACTCAAATAGACATTATAATTACAGATATAATGATGCCAGAAATGGACGGAATATCCTTAATTTCGGCACTGAGAAAAAATTCTAACTTTACAAATTTACCTGTCATTGCTATCACCAGCAGAGGAGAGGAATATGAATTAAAAGCCCTTAAAGCTGGTGCAGATGACTTTGTCAATAAACCCTTTACGCCGGAGCTCCTCAGGCACCGTGTCACTAGTGTATTGTCACAAAATAAATTTCAAAAACACTTCCTCTCTCACAACTTCGCATACAACAGCATGAAAATACCTTTTGCAATACTAAGGAAAAACTCTGACTCCACCTCATTTGAATACCAATATGTGAACAACTCCTTTGCGATGATCTTTAAAACCACCCCAGATGAACTTGTACTAGAACATAAAAAAATAATAGATAAAAACTTACTAGGCTTTTTTACAACAATGGGGACTCCTGTATACACAGAGCATGACACTATCTACCTTGAAGGGCCACAAAAATACTATGACATAATAGCCTACATAGAAGAAAATGAATTTTATTGCTTTACACTAAAAGAAAATACTGAAAGAGAAGAGCTTATAAAAGCAAAAGAAAAAGAACAATGGGCAAAAAAAGAAGCTAAAGAGAGAGAGCTTTACTACGACGAAATTCGTCAGAAAGACATAATACTTCAAAACCTCATCCAAAACATTCCGGGAGGAATAGGTCTATTTAAAATATACGACCAAAATATCAACATAATATATTTTAGTGAAGGCACACCACGACTGAGCGGACTCACACATGACGAATATGTTGAATGGATAGAAGACGACCTACTAAAGAGATCTGTACATCCAGACGACCTTCCTCTATTGCTTTCAGAAATCAAAAGAGCTATTCCAATAGGAGCTCCAATTATCGTAACATATAGAATCTACCACAAAGGCGGATACTATGTATGGATTATGTTGCATGCCATCAAAATAAGAGAAGAAGACGGTTACCCCATATATTACGCTATCTTTACAAGTCTCCCCGAAGAAATAATACAGTATAAAATACTATGTGAGCGTACGCCTACAGCACTATATGTAATTGAAAAAGGGACTCATAAAATTTTATACGAAAATGCCCAAGCAAAGGATCTCGCAAAACAGATAAATTCACAAAATGAAACAATATGTTATAAAAAACTTTATGATAGAGATGAGCCATGTGATTTCTGTCCGACATCAACACTAAAAGGTGACTCTGTTTTTGAAAAAGACGTAACTATAGAAAAATTAGGCAAACACTTTATAGTAAAATCTCAAAGCATTAACTGGTATGGCAAAGAAGCCATTGCTTCATATATAACAGACGAAACAAGCATACTTGAAGAGAAAAAGCACGCAGAACTACTCCGTCAGGCTCAAATGGCAAACGAAGCAAAGACCAACTTCCTAGCTAGAGTCAGTCACGACATGCGCACACCATTACACGCTATTTTAGGACTAACTTATCTATCAAAAGACAAAAACGACACAGATAAACTCAAAGAAGACATTATAGAAATTGAAAACGCAGCAAGGCTTCTCCTCAACTTAGTAAACGACACATTAGACATGGGTAAAATAGAAAGCAACAAATTAGAATTACACCCCACTCTCTGTGATGAAAGAGAAGTATTTAACACAATATTTAACGTAATGAGATCTCGATTAGAAAGCAAAAACATAAAGTTCACAAGTAAAGAAATAGGAATAGATTACAAAACCATGTACTTTGATGTTCCACGGCTACAGCAGATTTTTATAAACTTATTGAGCAA
>JAVVWB010000011.1:0-59397 GCA_036652335.1 Synergistaceae bacterium
CTGTCTGGTATTCAACGTGTGAGATGTTGATTGTGATTCCGCGTTCTCTTTCTTCAGGGGCCTTGTCAATCATATCAAAAGGTGTGAAGTCTGCTCCACCGTGGCGGGCAAGTGTTTTTGTGATTGCTGCGGTTGATGTTGTCTTACCGTGGTCAATGTGACCAATTGTACCTATGTTAAGATGTGGCTTATTTCTTACGTACTTTTCCTTTGCCATATCAAACCAACCTCCTTCTAGAATATGTCTAGCTGTATATTATACTTTATTATTCGCTTTTTAGCACGATGTCGGCTACGCTTTTTGGAACTTCTTCATAGTGGTCAAATGACATTGAATATGAAGCTCTTCCTGATGTCTTACTTCTAAGGTCGGTTGCATAACCAAACATTTCAGCAAGTGGTACGTAAGCCTTTACAATTCTTGCATTAGCTCTTACGCCCATTTCAGCGACTCTACCGCGACGTGATGAGATATCTCCGATTACATCTCCCATATATTCTTCTGGAACAACAACTTCTACATCTTCAATTGGTTCCATTAGAACTGGGGTTGCTTTCTTGAGACATTCTTTTATTGCCATTGAACCTGCAATACGGAAGGCCATTTCAGAACTGTCAACGTCATGGTAGCTACCGTCAACAATGGTGACTCTAACTCCGATTACGGGATATCCACCAAGGATACCGTTGTTAAGTGCTTCTTCAACACCTTTTTGAGCTGCAGGGATGTATTCCTTAGGAATTGCACCGCCGACAATTTTGTCAATCCATTCGAAACCTTTTCCGCCTTCGATTGGTTCAACCTCAAGAACAACATCTCCGTATTGGCCTTTACCACCTGACTGACGAACAAATTTACCTTGTTCTCTTGCAGGCTTGCGTATTGTTTCTCTATAAGCAACCTGTGGTTGCCCTACTTTTACTTCAACGTTAAATTCTCTACGAAGTCTATCAACGATGATTTCAAGGTGAAGCTCACCCATACCACTGATGATTGTCTGTCCTGTATCTTCGTTTACTGAAACACGGAAGGTTGGGTCTTCTTCTGAGAGTGCTTCAAGTCCCTTTGCCAATTTAATCTGATCTGCTTTACTCATTGGCTCAACAGAAAGTGAGATTACCGGTTCTGGGAAGATAAGGTTTTCAAGTAAGATAGGATTCTTTTCGTCACAGAGTGTATCTCCTGTGCGAACTTGTTTGAATCCAGGGATTGCTACTATCAAACCGGCTTCAGCTGAATCCATTTCTTCTCTTTTGTTAGCATGCATGCGGAGGATACGTCCAACGCGTTCACGACGTCTTGTATTTGTATTATAGATAGACATACCGCTTTCAATTTTACCTGAGTAAATTCTGCAGAATGCAAGTCTACCAACAAATGGGTCGACCATGATTTTAAATGCCAATGCTGAGAAAGGTTCGTCAATTGATGAATGAATTGCAATTTCTTTTTCCGTGTCATCTGGGTCAACTGCAACTACAGCTGGCATATCGAGAGGACTTGGGAGATATGCAACGACAGCATCAAGTAAGGGCTGAACACCTTTGTTTTTAAATGCTGATCCACACATAACAGGGACAATCTCGAGAGCAATTGTTGCTTTTCTAATTGTCGCACGAATCAATTCCTCTGAAATTTCTTTACCTTCAAGGTAAAGTTCCATCATTTCATCATTGTGTTCCGCGAGCAATTCAATCATTTCTGACCTTGCAATTTCTGCTTCATCGGCAAGTTCTGCCGGAATGTCTGTTGAGTGGAATTCAGTACCGAGTGTATCATCATAAATAATTGCCTTACCTGTGATAAGGTCAATCATTCCTTTGAATTCATCTTCAGCACCAATCGGCATCTGAATAGGCACAGCACCAGCTCCAAGACGTTTGTGCATTTGGTCTACAACAGCGTGGAAGTTAGCTCCAACTCTGTCCATTTTGTTTACAAATGCTACACGTGGAACTTTGTATTTGTCAGCCTGACGCCACACTGTTTCTGACTGTGGTTCAACACCACCGACTGCACAGAAAACTGAAACAGCACCATCGAGGATTCTCATTGAACGTTCAACTTCAACAGTGAAGTCCACGTGGCCGGGTGTATCAATGATGTTAATTAGGCAATCATTCCAGAAACAAGTAGTAGCAGCAGAAGTGATTGTTATACCACGCTCACGTTCCTGCTCCATCCAGTCCATTGTTGCCCCACCCTCGTGTGTTTCACCAAGTTTGTGTTTACGTCCGGTATAGAACAGTATTCTTTCTGTTGTTGTTGTTTTACCTGCGTCTATGTGTGCTGCAATACCTATATTGCGCACTTTTGATAAATCAATTCCTTGCATAACTAACACCACCAAACTAATTCGTTAAAAATCTGATACTTCATATGTTACCAGCGATAATGTGCAAACGCCTTGTTTGCTTCAGCCATACGGTGTGTATCTTCTTTTTTCTTGACTGATCCACCTTCACCTTTGCAGGCATCTGAGAATTCACGTGCAAGACGTTCAATCATCGGAATACCCTTGCGTGAACGTGAGAAGTTAATTATCCAACGTATTGCAAGTGCACGAGCTCTTTCAGGATCTACTTCTACAGGAACCTGATATGTCGCTCCACCTACACGGCGTGGCTTTACTTCAACCAACGGGCTTACGTTTGCCATTGCTTTTTCAAATACTTCAGCAGGCTCGAGATCGAGTCTACCTGCTGCCAGATCCAGTGCTCCATACAAAATTCTTTCAGCTGTGCTTTTTTTACCACCAAGCATCAAGCAGTTTACGAATTTAGTAATTGCGGGTTTCCCATAGACTGAATCGGGCTGAGTTACACGTTTTCTTATATGTCCTTTACGTGACATTGTATAAAACCTCCCTTATTTTTCTACTTAGGTCTACGAGCACCGTAGAGTGAACGGCTCTGACGACGATTTTCGACTCCACCGCAGTCAAGAGTACCTCTGACTATATGATAACGAACACCAGGTAAGTCTTTTACTCGTCCACCACGTACCAATACTACAGAGTGTTCCTGTAAATTATGACCAACACCTGGGATATAAGCTGTTACTTCTATTCCGTTTGTTAGGCGAACACGGGCAACCTTACGGAGAGCAGAGTTAGGCTTCTTCGGTGTAACTGTATATACACGCGTACATACACCGCGACGCTGTGGGTTTTCCTGAAGTGCAGGCGCACTTGATGTACGTCTTTTGTCTTCTCTTCCTACACGAATTAACTGACTAATTGTTGGCAAATAACTCCCTCCTTCCTTATTATTTATCTATTTTTTCTTCCTTTTTAAGGATAGCCGCTACTGCTGTTTTTCTCGGCACAGCGCAAGCTCTCCCCAATTGCAACATACTTTCAACAATTTCAACAAAAACATGATTTTCTTCCGCCATGTTTATTATCATTATCTTGTGTTTTTCTTCTGTATCTTTTGCAAGAAAAATCTTATCAATTTTGTTGACTTTTAGATATTTTATTACCGAATTTGTACCTACCAGTCTGTTTTCACAAGCCAATTCACTTAATGACATTATAAAATAAACTCCTTAACCTATAGGACGCACCGAGATATAATAACAGCGTAAGCGATTGATGTCAATAAAATCAATCACTTACGCTGTTATTTTTAACTAGGTATTTTTACCTATTTTTTGCTGATGCTTTTTATTCGTTATTCTGTGTTATCTCTGTTTTTGGCTTTTCAGTGATATTTACAGTTTTGTTTCTTTGAATTCCTGTTCCTGCCGGTATGAGCAACCCTATTATTACGTTTTCTTTTAGTCCAACAAGGTTGTCAACGTCTCCTCTTACAGCTGAGGCAGCAAGTACTTGTGCTGTCTGCTGGAATGATGCGGCAGAGAGGAAGCTGTCTGTTGCAAGTGCTGCTTTTGTTACTCCGTGAACTACAGGTTTCCACTGTGGTTCTTCTTTCAGTCTTCTTACAAATGACACTCTTGTTCTGATTTCTTTGTGTTCACTTGCAGCCTGTTTCGTTCTTACTACGATTATTCTATTTACTAATTTTGAGAGCGATTTTACGTTGGAAGCTCTTACTTCTGTTCCTGCTTTAGCAATGACGTTTCCTTCTTCATCAATTATGTCTTCAAGTAGGATCTTACCCATTACTTTTTCCGTAAGTACTGTTTCTACTATCTTTTCTTTTGTGATGATGTATTCGTCTGTCTCTATGCCGGATATTTCGCCTTCAATTATTCCCCTTACTACAGAACCATCAATTTGTGATGATATGTTCTCTATCTTTTCACCATTTTCGTTTATACCTTGTATTATTGGTTTCCCGATTAGGTTTATCATTACGTGGTGCATTGCATCTGTAATGTCTATATGTTCAGGGGATTTCCATAGTTTAATTTTTGAAATATCTGAGTTTCTTAGTATTTCAGCTTCGTGTTCTGTTAAAGCACGATCGGCTTTGATTGTTTCCTGTCCTTCGATTTCAATGTTTGAAGCAAGCCAGAAACCTCTGTCTAGGTCTTCAAATATTGTTGTGTCTCTGACGTTTATTGGTGTAAATGGCATTGATACTATTTTAGTAAGGTCAGAAGATGTTAATCTTGTACCTGCAGATATTACTACTTCCCCTGTTTCAGGATTTATAAAATCTTCAAGTAGTTCGTGTTCTTCTACCGCTCTTCTAAAAGCAGCATCTCCTATTATTACATCAATTAAGCCGCTTTCATCTTCAACAACTATTTTTCCCTGAGGTCCACCTGAGCGTAACATTTTGCTTAGGCATTCTTTAGTCATTGCTTTTGAGATATCTTCGTGCTTCATTTCTGATGGTAGTTCTACAAGTTTGTATCTTTGGAGGAATTCGTATGAGTCTTCAAGAGATTTAGCATTTTGCTCTTTGATTGTTTGTACTATTTCTTCAAGATCTTCTTTCCATACAAGTTCACCTGATACTAATGATGTGTCTCCTTCTTCTACTACTCTAACTCTGTTTACAGGAGCAACTTTTCTCAGTATTGTTTCTATGTGTTTGTCATTGATAGAAACACCCTGTGAACGATATACATCTTGAATTCCATCAAGTAGGTAGTGCTGCACAGCTTCAAGTCCTTCAACTTCAAGGAGTTGCTGTGGGTCTACGTAGCCCTCTGTGAGAACTTGACCTTTTTTAAGCATTTTTCCTACTTCAATTCCTGAGACAAAGTTTTGTGAAGCTGGAATATTAAAGGATACTTTTTCTTCTTCACCATTTGCAGTTTCAACACCAATGATGAGTTTTTTCTTCCCATCGTTTTCTCTTATTTCAAGGAGTTCCCCATCAACCTCAGCAAGTATTGCTAGTTTTTTGGGCCTTCTTACTTCAAAGAGTTGTTCTATTCTAGGGAGACCCTGAGTGATGTCTTCTCCTGTGAACTGACGTACACCACCAGTGTGGAATGTACGCATTGTAAGCTGTGTACCAGGTTCTCCAATTGACTGAGCAGCTACAACACCGACTGATTCACCTATTGCAACTCTTTTACGTGTAGCAAGGTCTCTGCCATAGCAGGTTCTGCATATTCCATGTCTAAGTCCACATGTCAATGGGCTTCTTACCCATACAGAGGTGATTCCGAGTGATTCAATGTATTTAGCTTTTTCATTTGAGATTTCTTCTCCTCTTGTTAAGAGAAGTTCTTTTGTCTCTTCATAATATAGATCTTCAAGTGCAATTCTACCTGATAGTCTTTCAGCAATTGAGATTGTTACTTTACCATCTTGCTGGAGAAGTGGACGTATTTCTACACCTGCGTGTGTGTCACAATCTTCTTCCATTACAATTAGGTCTTGAGCAACGTCTACCAAACGACGTGTTAGGTATCCTGATTTTGCAGTACGAAGAGCCGTGTCAGCCAATCCCTTACGAGCACCGTGGGTAGAGATAAAGTATTCTAGTGTGTTCAAACCTTCTTTAAAGTTTGCTGTAATAGGATATCTGATGATTTTTCCCGAAGGGTCTGCCATCAGTCCTCGGATACCAGCCATCTGTGCAACCTGACCTCTTGAACCTCGAGCTCCTGAGTCAACCATTATGCGGAGTGAGTTTTTCTCATCCAATGCTTCCATGATTTTATCAGCAATCCTTCGTCCAGCATCTGACCAGAGGATGTCTTTTTGTCTCATATATTCATCTTCAGTCATGATACCGTATTCAAACTGGTTAGTAAGTTCTTCTTCTTGTACCAAAGCAACATCAAGAATTTCTTTCTTTGCTGATGGAACTATTATGTCACCTACGCCCAAGCTGATTCCACTCTTTGTTGACCAGTGATATCCAAGTGACTTAATTGAGTCAAGCATTTCGACCATTCCTGTTTGACCAACTTTGTCATAGGCTATATCAAGCAATGATGACATTTGCTTTTTATTTATTGTCTCATTTTTAAATCTAAGTTTTGGGTGTAGAGCACAGTTAAAGAGAACTCTACCAGGTGATGTTTCTATCCATTTGCCTTCAGAATCTCCGCAGTCCCATTCAGGGTTTTTCATTAGTTTGATTTTTGCATTAATGTGTACTGCTTCATGATCCAATGCACTTATTACATCTTCACTGTCTCTGAAGTATAAACCTTCACCTTTCATGCCATCATACATTGCTGTAAGGAAGTATGAACCAAGGATGATATCCTGTGTAGGGGTAACAACAGGCTTTCCACTTGCAGGAGAGAGGAGGTTGTTCGATGATAGCATTAATACTCTCGCTTCTGTCTGTGCCTCAAGAGAGAGAGGTACGTGAACAGCCATTTGGTCTCCGTCAAAGTCAGCATTAAATGCTGTACAAACTAGTGGGTGAAGTCTTATTGCTTTCCCTTCTATTAGAACCGGTTCAAATGCCTGAATACCAAGTCTGTGAAGCGTAGGAGCACGGTTCAACATTACAGGATGATCTTTTATTATGTTTTCAAGTATTGCCCAAACTTCGTCTCTTCCCTTTTCGATGTATCTACGTGCGCTCTTTACGTTGGGCGCAAGTCCGTTTTCAACAAGTTTATGGATGACAAACGGTTTGAAAAGTTCAAGAGCCATCTGTTTTGGTAGTCCACACTGGTATACTTTTAGATGTGGACCAATTGCGATGACAGAACGTCCTGAGTAGTCAACACGTTTTCCGAGCAAGTTCTGACGGAAACGTCCTTTTTTACCTCTAAGAAGGTCTGTTAAGCTCTTTAGCGGTCTGTTTCCTGCGCCAAGAACTGCTTTACCTCTACGACCATTGTCTATTAAGGCATCAACTGATTCTTGAAGCATTCTTTTTTCGTTGCGTACGATTATTTCTGGTGCTCTAAGTTCCTGTAGTTTACGTAGACGATTGTTTCTGTTTATTACACGACGATATAGGTCGTTTAAGTCGGAGGTTGCAAAACGTCCGCCATCAAGCTGAACCATAGGTCTTAAGTCAGGCGGGATTACTGGTAGTACTGAGAGTACCATCCATTTAGGCTGACTATCGCTTTTTCTAAAGTCTTCTACAACTTGTAGACGTTTAACAAGTTTACGTTTTTTCTGTCCAGAACATTCTGTTATTTCTTCTCTCAGAGAAATGACTAGTTCTGCTGTGTCTAGTTTATCAAGTAGAGTGTAGACACCTTCAGCACCTATTCCTGCAGAAAATTCTTTGTCATATGCTTTACATGTCATTTCTTCTTTTTCAAGAATTATGTCTGAGCGAGTAAATGGTGAGTCTGCACCATCAATAACAATGTAACACGGATCTTCTATTGTTATTTTTTCTTCTGCAGTTTCAAAACGTTTCGGATATTTCTGTTCGTAAACTTTAAGTTCAGATTCCGAGATTACATCATTTTTTGCAAAAGGAAGGTGTTCTACTGACATTACAATGTAAGCATCTTGGTTGTTTATAGCAGCCTTTGCAGATTTAAGTTCTGGATCTGCCTCTAAGTTATCAGCTAGCATTGACTCAGCTACAAGAGTATCGTTGCCGAATTCTTCGCCATTTTCTTTGTATAGTCTATATGCTGGCTCAACTTTAAAGAGGTCTCCAAAATCTGATCTTAGACGTGAAACCTGATTTGCAGGAAGAATGTCACCTTTATCAATGGCTATTTCTTCGACTTTTGTAATTCTATAGGCTTCTTCTGCCTTAAATTTAGGGTCGTAGAAACGGTGTATACGTTCTTCGGAAGCAGAGAGAAGTGTGCCTCTTCTTGTCAAATCGACACGTCTGCTTTCTGTTACAACTTTATATACTTTTTCGATACGACGTGTAGGCGCAAAGTAAACGACTTTTTCTAGTTCTTTTGTGGATGTACCAAGGAGCAAGCTAAGTCTACTGGGAATTCCTCTGAGGTACCAAATGTGGACAACTGGAGCTGCAAGTTCTATATGTCCCATTCTTTCCCTACGCACACGGTTATCTGTTATTTCGACTCCACATCTGTCACAAACAACACCTTTGAATTTAGGACCACTACGTTTGTACTTTCCACAGGAACATTCGTAACTTTTCATTGGGCCAAAGATACGTTCACAAAATAGTCCATCCTTTTCAGGACGTAAGGATCTGTAGTTTATTGTTTCAGGCTTTTTTACTTCACCACTTGACAGTGCCCTTACTCTCTCCGGTGAGGAAAGTCTCATTCTGACGCCTGTAATTTCAAGATTTTTGTTGGTCATTACTTTTCCCCCCTATAGTCCTGAATTTTTTTCTGAATCGCCAAAGAGCGTTGTTGCCGTATCATCACTTAGAATTTTTTTGTCCATTTCAGAATCCGTTTCATGTAATTCAAGTGCACTGTATTCCGTAGCACTTGAATGGAATAAGTCTGAATCGATGCGACCACTAGCTTCAGATGAAACAGGAATTTCTAAATCATCTATAGATGAATCTGGTTTAAATGATAAATGTGATTTTTTATCATCATCTGTATCTTCATTTAGTACGAGTTCACCAAATGAGCCATCTGAATATTGGATTTCAACATCCAATCCTAGTCCCTGAAGTTCTTTAATGAGTACTCTAAAGCTTTCTGGAACGCCAGGCTTTGCGATGTTTTCACCCTTTACTATGCGTTCGTATGTTTTCAAACGACCTCTTATGTCGTCTGATTTTACTGTTAGTATTTCTTGAAGTACGTGAGCTGCTCCGTATCCTTCAAGGGCCCAAACTTCCATTTCTCCGAAACGCTGTCCACCAAACTGAGTTTTTCCTCCGAGTGGCTGTTGTGTGATAAGGCTGTACGGGCCTATTGAACGAGCGTGGATTTTATCATCAACCAAGTGGTTAAGTTTAAGCATGTACATGACACCAACTGTTACTTTGTTTGCCATTGGTTCTCCTGTACGTCCGTCATAGAGAGTTATTTTACAGTCATCTCTCATTTCAGGATATTTTGTTTCCTGAATTTTCTTAACTGATGGAGCTAACTCTTCAAGAGTTGCAGAGTCAAATACAGGCGTTGCGACTTTCCATCCGTTTTGCATTGCGATAAAACCAAGCATTGTTTCGAGAACCTGTCCAAGGTTCATACGGCTAGGGACACCAAGTGGATTTAGAACAACGTCAACAGGGGTACCATCTTGCAAATACGGCATGTCTTCTTCTGCCATAATACGTGATACAACACCCTTATTACCGTGACGTCCAGCCATTTTGTCTCCTTCCGTAATTTTACGGAACTGAGCAACATAGACTTTTATTACTTCGTTTACACCTGGGTTTAAATCTTCACCATTTTCTTCTCTTGTCAATCTTTTGATTTCGACAATTTTTCCACCTTCACCGTGTGGAACTCTCAAGCAGGTGTCTCTTACTTCTCTTGCTTTTTCACCAAATATTGCACGGAGAAGTTTCTCTTCAGGGGACTGATCAGATTCACCCTTAGGTGTAACTTTTCCTACTAGGATGTCTCCTGCTTTTACTTCAGCTCCAATACGAACGATTCCATAGTCATCAATGTTTTTAAGTGCATCTTCACCAACGTTTGGAATGTCACGAGTGATCTCTTCAGGGCCAAGTTTCGTGTCTCTTGCTTCTACTTCATATTCTTCTATATGTATAGATGTATAAAAATCTTCTCTTACTAGCTTCTGGCTTAATAGTATAGCGTCTTCATAGTTGTATCCTTCCCATGATACGAATGCAACAACTACGTTACGTCCAAGTGCAAGTTCACCCTCATCACATGCCTGTCCATCAGCAATGATTTCCGAAGCTGCAACATACTGACCATGTTCTACAAGTGGTTTCTGGTGTATCACAGTACCTTGGTTTGAACGTCTAAATTTAGCCATGGGGTAAGTATCAGTAAGACCGTCTTCTGTTTTTATTTCAATTTTGTCAGAATCGATATAACTTACAACACCTGCTCTGCGTGAAACAATACATGATCCAGAGTCTTTTGCTATACGGTGTTCTATGCCTGTTCCGACAATAGGTGAATCAGGGAATACAAGAGGTACGGCCTGACGTTGCATGTTTGATCCCATTAGAGCACGGTTAGCGTCATCGTGTTCAAGGAATGGAATCAATGCAGTTGAGATAGAAACAATTTGCTTTGGAGAGATGTCCATAAAGTCAAGTTCTTTAGGTTCTATTTCAATTGTATTATCGTCGTGCCTTACATATATACCGTTACCGGCTCCTGTAGGAAGTACATTTCCTTTTTCATCAATAGGTGTGTCGGCACGACTGATGAAGTATTCGTCTTCTTCATCAGCAGAGAGATAGACTACTTCATCTGTTACTCTTCCATCTACTACTCTTCTTCTAGGACATACAAGGAATCCATATTCATTTATTCTTGCAAATGTGGCAAGAGATGTGACCAATCCAATGTTTGGTCCTTCAGGTGTTTCGATAGGGCAGACTCTACCATAGTGAGTGTGATGGACGTCACGAGCTTCAAATCCAGCTCTTTCTCTGCTTAGTCCACCAGGGCCAAGTGCTGAAAGACGACGTCTATGTGTAAGTTCTGCAAGTGGGTTTGTCTGGTCCATAAACTGTGAGAGCTGGCCAGAACCAAAGAATTCTCTAAGTGCTGCAGAGATAGGACGTACGTTGATAAGATCTTTCGCCATTGCTGTTGCAAGATCTGGTGTAGTCGTCATACGTTCTTTTGCTATTCTTTCCATTCTAAGAAGGCCAATGCGAACCTGATTTTGCAAGAGTTCACCTACTGCACGAACTCTACGATTACCCAAGTGGTCAATATCATCAACTTTTTCTTCGTCATTACGAAGAGCAAAGAGTCCTGAAATTATTGAATGTAAGTCTGTGATAGTAAGCAGACGTTCTGTTGAAGGGAGATCAAGTGAAAGACGTCTATTAATCTTATAACGTCCTACTCTACCCAAGTTATATCTTCTTGAATCAAAGAAGATACTACCTATATAATCCCTTGCGTTTTCCATTCGTGCCGGTTCATTCGGACGAAGTTTTTTAAATAGTTCAAGCATTGCTGCGTCGGGTGATGTTGTTGTATCAACACAAAGTGTGGCAGCTATTGCAGGGTCAACATCCCATACCCATACTTTTGTACGGCCATGGTTCCATAATTTTTCCAATATTTCTTTTGTTATTCTTGTATTTTTTGCTATTTCAATCTTTTCAGATGTGTCCGCATTTTCGGCAGTGATTGCTTCTGCCAACAACATTCCGTTTACATCGTCATCAATAAGATCTCTTTCTACTTCTTGGGCATCAAATAGTTTTAATATTTCCTCAGTTGTTTCAAGACCAAAGACTCTTAGCAACATTGTTACAGGAATCTTTTTACGGTTATCAATTTTTACAGACATTACACTGTCGGGTGCAAGGTCAAATTCAATCCAGGCACCACGATCAGGAATAAGCTTTGCAACATAGCTTTCCTGTCCCGGAATTGATAGATCTGATGAATAATATACGCCAGCAGATCTTGCTAACTGGTTTACAACTACACGTTCGGTACCATTAACAATAAAGGTACCGCGTTCTGTCATTGAAGGAAAGTCTCCAAGATATATTTCTTCTTCTTTGATTTCTCCTGATTTTCTGTTAACGAGTCGGATTGTCGCTCTTAGTGGTCTCGACCATGTAAGGTCCCTACTACGAGCCTCTTCTAACGTTATCTGTTCAGGATCAATATAGTATTTGACAAATTCTAAAGCAAATGAACCGTCAAAACTTTCAATAGGAAACACTTCATCGAAGAGTTCCTGTAGCCCCTGAGATTCACGTTCCTCTTTTTCCATCTGGAAAAACCAGTCATAAGAGTTACGCTGAACCTCGACGAGATCAGGTAAAGGAATAAGATTTTTTTCTTTACCAAAGACAACACGCTTTTCAAAAGCTTTGCCTGAAGGTGTTCTAACCTGCATGGGAACATCCTCCCTAATTAAGATTTTTTGGAAATTTCTCTAATTTCGTTACATTTGTACAAATGGGTATTATAGCAAAAAAGCGACAACTGTCAATAGACAGTTGTCGCCTGTTTTATATTTTTATTATATTTAGTTATAGATAAAGTATCTTTACGACGGATATTATCGATTAAAAACTTATATCTGTCAATAGTTTCTTTTTTTAAAAATTTTTATTATTTGATACAATAAAAATTTTTATTGTGTTTTATCTACAAATCCACTTTAAAACAATTTAAAATTACAAAGTTAAGAGAAAAATTTCACTTTTAAATATATAGATGTATACAATTGACACTATTATCTTGCAAGAGTATTATAATTAAAGTTAACATTATTCCTAATAATGTAACCTAGAAGGGGGCTGTTGATGTTATGCCAAAGTATATTATGGCGCTTGATGCAGGAACAACTAGTAACAGGTGTATTCTTTTTAATGAAAAGGGAGAACCGTGTAGTGTTGCGCAGAAAGAATTTACACAGTTTTACCCTAACCCAAGTTGGGTTGAGCATGATGCCAATGAGATTTGGGCAACACAGTTGGGTGTAGCTATCGAAGCTATGACTAAGGTTGGCGCTAAAGCCGCCGACATAGCTGCAATAGGTATCACCAATCAGCGTGAAACTACAGTCGTTTGGGATAAAGCTACAGGCGAACCTGTTTACAATGCAATTGTTTGGCAGTGTCGAAGAACATCTGAATTTTGCGATTCCTTAAAAGAAAAAGGTCTTTCTAATTCTTTTAGAGAAAAAACAGGTCTCGTTATTGATGCTTATTTCTCAGGCACTAAACTTCGTTGGATTTTGGAGAATGTCCCTGGAGCAAGAGAAAGAGCAGAAAAAGGGGAATTGCTTTTTGGAACAATTGACACATGGCTTATTTGGAAGCTTACAAATGGGAAAGTCCATGTAACAGACTATTCCAATGCTTCAAGAACTCTTCTATATAATATTAAGACACTTCAGTGGGACGAAGAAATTCTTACTGAACTTAATATTCCTAAATCAATGCTTCCATCTGTTAAACCATCAAGCTGTGTCTACGGTGAAACAGACGAAGCTTTGTTCGGTGGCAAAATTAAAATAGCTGGAGCCGCCGGAGACCAGCAAGCAGCACTGTTCGGTCAAGCATGTTTTACACCTGGTGAAGCAAAGAATACATATGGGACAGGTTGTTTCATGCTTATGAATATAGGCGACCAAGTTAAATATTCAAAGAATGGACTCGTAACAACAATAGCATGGGGACTTGAAGAAGGTAAGGTATCTTATGCATTAGAAGGTTCAATTTTTGTAGCTGGAGCAGCAATCCAATGGCTAAGAGATGAACTAAAGATTATCGACTCCGCTCCTGACTCTGAATACTATGCAAATAAAGTTCCCGATACAAATGGAGTTTATGTAGTACCTGCATTTGTAGGGTTAGGTGCTCCCTATTGGGATCAGTACGCAAGAGGCACAATTGTAGGGCTTACCAGAGGTGCAAATAAGGCACACTTGGTAAGAGCTACAGTAGAATCACTTGCCTATCAAACAAACGATGTCCTCAAAGCAATGGAAGACGATTCTGGTATTAGTCTTGCAGCTCTTAAAGTTGACGGAGGCGCATGTAAGAACGATTTCCTTATGCAGTTCCAGTCAGACATCATCAATGCACCTGTACGTAGACCTAAATGCGTTGAAACAACGGCGATGGGAGCAGCATATCTTGCAGGGATAGCAGTTGGATATTGGGCAAACAAGGAAGAAGTCCTTAAAAACTGGGCAATTGACAAACAGTTTAAACCTGAGATGTGCTTAGATAAACGCACAGCACTTGTAAAAGGATGGAAGAGAGCAGTTAAATGCTCTTTTGCTTGGGCAAAGGAAGATTAAGCTATAAATAACATTTTTTATTTTGTTTCTAGTGAAGATTAGAAAATAAAAATTGGAGGTCTTTTAAATGCTACCCTATATTGCAGAATTTATTGGAACAGCTATGCTTATACTACTTGGCGATGGCGTTGTAGCAAACGTTTTACTTGATAAATCCGGAATGAAAGGCGGAGGCTCTGTACAAATTACAATAGCATGGGGACTTGCCGTTTTGCTCCCAGTATTTACATTTGGAGCCGTATCAGGCGCTCACCTAAACCCTGCCGTATCAATAGGGCTTGCAGCGATTGGTGTTTTTTCTTGGGATATGGTACCAGGATATATAGTAGCTCAAATGCTAGGAGCCATGCTCGGAGCTTTGCTTATGTACATTCAGTTTAAATGTCAATTTGATGCCACGGAAGATGCAGGTCTTAAGCGTGCATGTTTCTGCACGGCACCAGCAGTCCCACACACATTTCATAACTTCTACTCAGAATTTATCGGCACATTTATGTTAGTTTTTGCAATTCTTGGTGTAGGTAAAGTTCCTGGAGCCAGTGCACCTGGAATTGGGAATCTCTATGTCTTCGGAATAATTGTTTCAATTGGTATGTCTCTTGGTGGAGTCACAGGATATGCAATTAACCCAGCTCGTGATCTTGGCCCACGAATCATGTATGCATTGATTCCTATGAAAAACAAGACTACAGCAAATTGGGGATATTCATGGATTCCTGTAGTTGCACCAATTCTTGGTGGAGTAGTTGCAGCAATTGTATTCAACTTAATCCCCTGGGCATAACGTAACAATCAATTTTAAAGGCAAATAACGTATAAACAGGGGCATAGTCTACCTATATTTATAAGGTAGCTATGCCCTTTTCGTTTCCAACAAGAAAGGGAATGATAAAGGATGTTTGACGTAATAATTATAGGAGGAGGAATTGTCGGTTGTGCCGTTGCTAGAGAAATAGCGAAGTATGACTTAAGGGTTGCCCTCCTTGAAAAAGACGTAGATATTTGTGCAGGACAGAGTAAGGCAAACACAGCTATTATCCACGGCGGATATGATGCAAAACCCGGGACAATAAAAGCAAAATATAATGTACTAGGGAACCTTATGTATGAGAAAGTGTGTTCTGAGCTAGAAGTTGAAAGAAAATGGAATACATCATTGGTTGTATCCTTTTCCAATGAAGATAATTACAAAATAGACAATTTGATGGAGCAAGGCATAAAAAACGGCGTTCCTAAATTAGAAATACTTTCAGCAGACAAGATAAGAAACCTAGAACCTAATATTTCACAAAAAGCGACAAAGGCCCTTTTAGTAGGAAATGCTGGCATAGTTTGCCCATACGGATTAACTTTTGCTTATGCTGAAAATGCTGCTGACAACGGCGTTATATTCTATAGAAACACGCCTGTTACTAGCATTAAAAAGTTGGGAGATAACTGGTCTATAGAAAGCAACAATAAATCATTTGAAGCAAAGTGCATAATAAACTGTGCAGGACTTTATTCAGATGTATTAAACAACATGGTATCAGAAGACAAATTTCACATCACACCACGACGTGGTGAATATTACATTGTAGACAAAAAGTTTGCAGGGACATTCAATTCAACGATATTCCAAATTCCAACAAAAATGGGAAAAGGAATACTTGTAGCTCCAACGGTCGACGGGACACTGTTGATAGGGCCAACGGCAGAAGACATAGAAGACAAAGGAGACACTAGAACCACAAGACATGGGCTTGAATCTATTATCACTACAGCGCGTAAGACTTGGGAAGACATACCTGTCCGTTCTTTTATAACAACATTTACTGGGCTACGGGCACACTGCGATAAAAATGATTTTGTACTGGGAGAAGCTCCTGATGCAAAAGGCTTCTTTAATGCAGGAGGTGTAGAATCTCCAGGACTGACATCAGCACCTGCAATTGGAATATATCTTGCTGAATTAGTTGCAGACAAACTAAACGCAAAAACAAAACCCACTTATAATCCATATAGGAAAGCAATTCCGCTTTTTAGAAAAATGAGTGACCAAGAAAAAGCTTTAGCAATAACCACTAATCCCGAATATGCAAAAATTGTCTGCCGTTGTGAAAGTGTAACGGAGGCTGAAATAAGACAAGCAATAAGGAGACCAGTAGGTGCAAGAACCGTTGATGGGATAAAATTTAGAGTAAGAGCAGGTATGGGACGTTGTCAATCCGGATTCTGCCTACCCAAGACTGTAGAAATTCTTTCGGAGGAATTAGGAGTATCTCCATTAGAGGTAACAAAGGCTAATATCGGCTCCAACATCCTTTCTCACAAACTTTTTAATAAAGATAATATAGAAAGGGATGTCGAATAATGCGTACTATAGATGTTTTGATAATAGGAGGAGGTCCGGCAGGACTTGCTGCGGCAATTTCCGCATACGAGGAAGGATGTCAAAACATACTTATCCTTGAAAGAGATGATACATTAGGCGGGATACTAAAGCAGTGTATTCACAATGGGTTTGGCCTACACACATTCAAAGAAGAATTAACGGGGCCAGAATATGCTAAAAGATACATAGACAAAGTAATTAAATATTCCATACCATATAAATGTGAGACAATGGTCATAAATATATCTGAGGACAAAATTGTAACATCAGTAAACAAAACAGCAGGGATTGAACACTTTAAAGCCAACTCAATAATTCTTGCGATGGGATGTAGAGAACGTCCGAGAGGGTCTCTTGGCATACCAGGATGGAGATGTTCCGGGATATATACTGCTGGTACGGCACAAAGATTTGTAAATATAGAGGGCTATATGCCAGGTAAAAAAGTTGTGATTTTAGGTTCTGGAGACATTGGACTCATAATGGCAAGACGTATGACTTTCATGGGAGCAGAAGTTTTGGCATGCGTTGAGCTTATGCCATACTCTGCAGGCCTTAAACGAAATATTGTACAGTGCTTGGATGATTTTAACATTCCTTTATTACTCAATCATACAGTAACAGACATAGCCGGCAAAGATAGAATTGAAGGTGTAACCGTATCAGAAGTTGACGAAAATTTAAAACCAATCAGTGGAACAGAGAAATATTACGAATGTGACACACTTCTATTATCTGTAGGACTAATTCCAGAAAATGAGCTATCTGAAATGGCAAAGGTTAATATCTCCCCCACTACTAATGGCCCATTTGTAGATGAAACACTACATACTTCAGTTGACGGTATATTCTCATGTGGGAACGTATTACACGTACACGATTTAGTAGACTTTGTATCGGAGGAAGCAACCATAGCTGGGAGAAACGCTGTTAAATATATAAACGGAGTGCTAGAAAAATCTACGACACTAATTCCTGTAGAATCAGGCGCTGGTGTAATGGGCTCAGTTCCACAATTTATTTCGACAGGTGCCAAGGGATCTACAACAATAATGTTTAGACCAAAAGGTATATACAAAAACAGCACTGTCTGTGTGGACATAGACAGTAAAAATGTGCTAAGACAAAAGAAAAGAATATTGACACCAGGAGAAATGGTCTCATTAAAATTCAATACTGAGCTTCTAAATGAGTTTGAAAATCCAAATAGGATCTCTGTAAGAGTGGAGGTATCACAATAATGTTGAAAGAACTTACATGCATTGGATGCCCTATGGGATGCAGAATAACAGCTGACCTAACAGGTAACGAAGTAAGCAACGTATCGGGACATACCTGTCCGATTGGTGAAAGATACGCAAAAGAAGAGCTAACATGCCCAACTCGCATGGTTACATCCTTAGCATATGTTACAGGTAGTGATATACCACTCTCAGTAAAAACATCAATAAATATTCCCAAAGATATGATTTCAAAGTGCTTAGAAGAGATAAGAGAGAAGAAAATATCCTTGCCTGTCCATACGGGAGATATAATAATTAAAAATGTGTGTAAAACTAAAGCAGATGTAGTTGCAACAAAAGACTTATATTAAAATACAATAAAAATTAGCCGTCACTTTAAAGTGACGGCTAATTTTTATATATCAACATTTCACCTTAGATTCAGTACCTGTTTTTATTCTTGATATATTTGTCCTATGTCGCCATACAGATAAGCACGCAAGAGCAAAAGCAGAAATAGTATAGGGTATAGGCATATCAAAAAGTCTCGTGCAAAAGGCAGAGGCAAAAAGTCCAACCATAGATGCGACAGAAACATATTTTGTAGTTTTCATTACAACAAACCAAACGCAACCGCCTATGATAGCAGAAATTGGATTAAAGAAATCATAGAAACCTAAAACTCCAAATGTTGTAGCAACACCTTTCCCACCCTTAAACTTAAGCCATACAGGGAAATTATGCCCCAATACTGCAAAAAAACCTGTTATCGCCAATATATTTGAATCAATAGTAAAAATAGAAGCTATAAGTACAGCAATACCGCCCTTTAACATATCAAACACTGCTACAAAAACAGCCCACTTCTTTCCCAACAACCTGCCTACATTTGTTGCACCAATATTTCCAGAACCAAAAGCTCTTATGTCAGAAGAAGCAATAATTTTTGTAACAAGAAAACCTGTAGGACATGAACCCAATAAATAACCTATAAATGACCAAAATAATAAGGATAAAAACATTTTTCCATCTCCGTTCATAAAAATAAAAATTAAAAAGAGATTTTTAATCTATATATAACTATACATTAATTAGAATAAAAAAGAAACAAAAAAAAAGACCACCTATAGAGGTGATCTTCTAATTTTAAAGTGGTGTCAAGGAGGGGAATTGAACCCCTATAGGCTAATGCCCACTAGATTCTGAGTCTAGCGCGTCTACCAGTTCCGCCACCCTGACAAATACAACGGTAAAAGTTTATCAGTTTATCTGTTTTTTTGCAACACTAACACCCCGTCACTATAGTAAGTACCTTGTTTTATTCTATACTTTCTTTACTCTTCTACTTTTTTGAAATAAACGAAAAATTTAAAGACATAAATAAAATTCATAAAATTTACAATATTCAATTTTAAGTTAGACACAAATTCAGATTAACCTTATTTTATAAATTAAGGTCTAAATATACTTTCTTTTCAACAATAAAATATCGTTTAACTTTTTTTGTTTTATCCTACTATTAGGGTATAATTGATAAGTTAGGCAGTACTATTAAAGAAAGATTTTCTTTTGGAGGAACAGTATAATTGAAGATAACAATATTAGGAGCAGGCAGTTTTGGAACAGCAATTGCATCACATTTAGCTTCACTTAAAAACGATGTTTTGCTTTGGACCATTGACCAAGCACAAGCTAATTCAATAAACAGCTTTTCTATAAACACTTTTTGTTTCAAAGAAGTTAAATTAGACAACAAAATTTCAGCAACTACAGACTTAGAATGTGCATTCGCATTTTCTAATAAAGTAATAATGGCTATACCATCGCAGTTCGTAAGAGAAGTTCTAGAAAAGATAGATCAAGCCAAACACAGAGACATACACATCTTAAATCTATCAAAAGGAATAGAAATTAAAACAGGCAAATTTTTACATCAAATATACAGCGAAATATGTCCTGACTACATCTATTCCGCACTATCTGGCCCTAGCCACGCTGAGGAGGTCATGTCGCAATGCCCCACAACTGTTTCTGTTGCTTCCTTTTTAGACAAGGAAGCCGAGATGTGGCAATCTATTGTTACTGGAAACAGTTTCCGTGCATATACATCACACGACGTAATCGGTCTCGAAGTTGGCGGAGCAACAAAAAATATTTATGCTATAGCATCAGGAATAGCAAAAGCAATGAATTTAGGTGATAACGCTGTCGCAGCCCTTGCTTGCAGAGGACTTTCAGAAATGATGAGATTCGGCATAGCTATGGGGGCTTCACCTATTACCTTATCAGGGCTTGCAGGCGTAGGAGATTTAATTGTCACTTGCTGTAGCATCCATTCAAGAAACTTTAGACTTGGATATGCTCTGGGAAGTGGTAAATCCTTAGACGAAGCCACAAAGGAACTAGGTCAAGTTGCAGAGGGTGTTTATACGGCAAAGGCAATAGTTGAAAACAGCAAACAGTTCAACGTCGAAATGCCATTAGCAGAAGGAGTTTATAGAGTTTTATTTAACAATGCGTCACCCAGTGATATATTGAAAGAACTTTTTGCAAGACCAGTAAAATCAGAAAATTTATTGTAAGGTAAGGAGGAGAAACAAGTTGGATAAAAATGAAATAAAATCTAGGCTATGTACTGTTGTAGACTCACTCAGGGAAGAAATAGAAGCGTATTCAGACGATATAGCTCAGAATGCAGAGCTTGGTTTCTTTGAAACTCGTACATCAGGTATATTAGCAGGTGAGCTAGAAAAACTAGGGCTTAACGTTACAAAAAACATAGCACTGACTGGTATTCGAGCAGACATCTCTTCTGGCAAAGAGGGGCCTAAAATAGGAGTTATTGGTGAGCTTGATGGTATTATCTGTAGAAATCATCCTTACGCAAATCCTGACACAGGTGCGACCCATACTTGTGGTCACAACTTACAAACAGCTACAATTCTAACAGTAGCAAAAGCTTTAGCAAAAACTGGATTAATGAGTGAACTTTCTGGGACTGTTTCCATACTTGGAACTCCTGCGGAAGAATTTATTGAAATAACACAAAGAAAACAGATGCACGACGAAGGCAAAATTGTTTATCTTTGTGGCAAGCCTGAGTTTATAAGATTAGGTGCAATAGATGATATAGACATGTCTATGATGGTACACGCAGGAGAAAATGCCCCTAACGCTAACATAACCATTCCCGATTCAGGCAATGGATTTAGAGTATTTATGTTACAGTTCAAGGGTAAACAGGCACATGCTGCAGCTGCTCCCGAAAAAGGTATCAATGCACTTTACGCCGCAGTATGTGGCATAAATGCTGTCAACGCACTAAGAGAAACATTTAGAGATGAAGACAAAGTAAGAGTTCATTATATCTTTACTAAAGGCGGAGACTCTGTAAACAGCGTACCTGATGACATTAGAATTGAAGGATATGTGAGAGCTGTGAGCGCCGAAGTAATAGATGAAATATTTGATAAAGTAATGAAGGCATTTAAAGCAGGAGCAGCTTCTATAGGAGCAGAATGTTTTGTCACAAGTATTCCTGGTGATATGCCTTTGAAACCATCCTTAAAATTAAATGACCTATTTGCAGAAAACTCTGTAGCCCTTATTGGAGAAGAAAATGTAAAAAGACACACTATCTTTGCCGCATCAACCGATATGGGTGATATAATGCATATAATGCCTGCGGTTCACGCCTTTGGTGGTGGAGTAACAGGTGCATTACACTCAAGTGACTTCAAAGTACTTGATTTTAACTCTGCAGTTTTAATTCCTGCAAAATCAATTCTTACAACAATCGTAGACCTACTTTTTGATAATGCCCAACAGGCAAAAGATATAATAGAGACTTTTGAACCAGTCTATACTAAAGAAGAATACGTTGCAGCAATGAATGCTAGATTCTTCTCTGAAATATAGAAACGTTATTATCTTATTATAATTTTAGGAGGCAGTACGCAATGAATTTAGTTGAAAAAGCACTACGCAACAAAAAGCTCCATATCTATGCTTTGATACTCACTGTAATTGCAGAGCTCATAGGTGCGAAGAAGTTTCAAGTCGGACCAGGACTATTAGTCCTCATTCCACTTCTTTACTCCTTTATCCTCGGAGCTTTAATGGGTATTCCAAAGCTTAAGTTATTGGACAGAGATGATATGTTCCAAGCATCATCACTTGTAGGAGTAACATTCTTCTTTCTTATGGCACGCTATGGTACTTTAGTCGGACCAAGTTTTTGGAAAGTAGTAGCAGCTGGTCCTGCTCTCGTACTTCAGGAATTCGGTAATATTGGCACAGTATTCTTTGGTGTTCCTATCGCAGTTATGTTAGGTCTCCGTCGTGAAGCTGTAGGTGCAGCATTCTCAAATGCTCGTGAGCCAAACATAGCAATTATCGGAGAAAAATATGGTCTTGATTCACCAGAAGGCCGCGGTGTAATGGGTGTTTACGTAACAGGGACAATCTTTGGAGCAATATTCTGCAGTCTTCTTTCTTCATTGGTAGCTTCAACAATGCCTTTCTTCAGCCCACAAGCACTTGCAATGGCAACAGGAACAGGTAGTGCCGGTATGATGACAGCATCACTAGCACCACTTCTTGAAATGTACCCCAATATTAAAGATGAACTTACAGCACTTGCTGCAGCAAGTAATATGTTCTCAGGCCTAGATGGTGTTTATATGTGTGTATTCCTCAGCCTTCCACTTGCCAACAAACTTGTAAAGCTCATGGGTGTTAAGGAAGCACCAAGCGTTCCTACATCCAGCAATGACAACCCCTACGGGACCGATAAGGATTAGGAGGTCGATCTGATATGGACAAACGTCAAATGACTCTTTTTCTTCTAATCTTTGGATTGGAAGTAATGGTAGGAAACTGGGTAGGAGCAACAAAGGGACTTTCTATTCTTTCAACAGAAGGCATAGGTGCCGCAGCTCAGGCATTTGTTGCTACTGTTCCAGGACTCGTAGCTCTCCTAGGTATTATTGCTGTTGGTGTAACAATATCACGCTTAATGCCATGGAAAGGGTTGCCTGCAGTAGCATACATAGTAACACTTGGCTGTATTGTAACAATTCCGGGTTTCCCTGGATCAGAGATAATCTCTAACGCTGTTTCTAAAGTTAGCTTCATTGGACTTTGCACACCAATTCTTGCATATGCAGGTTTGGCCGTTGGAAAAGACATTGATACACTCAAAAAACAGGGTTGGAAAATCGTTCTCGTTGGACTTTTCGTATTTGTCGGAACATTTATCGGCTCAGCTGTAATAGCAGAAATGGTACTTCGCTATATGCATTAATTTATACTTATAAAAAGGGGTAAGCAACTAAGTTGCTTACCCCTTTTTATTTCTTTTGTAATATTAAATGAAAGTTGAAACTTCCTTTAGAAAGTTTCCAATCCCTTCGTGAACAACGATATCAGCCATCGAATCACATTGCGTACTTTCTCTATTTATGATGACAAGCTTTGCTCCATGATTTTTAGCTTGTCTTGGAAAATAGTTTGCTGGTGAAACGACAAGAGAAGAACCAAGCACAATAAATGTATCACAGTTATTACTCCACTTATCAGCTAATTGAAGCGGTTTTTCTGGCAACATTTCTCCAAACAAGACAACATTTGGTCTCAAATGACCACCACATTCACATGGGACACCATCTAAGAAGTCTCTTTCGCTTCCTCTTTTGCCACAAGAACAACATGTTATAGGTTCAAGACTTCCATGTAACTCCGCTATATTTTGGGAACCTGCTTTATAGTGTAACCCGTCAATATTTTGAGTTATTATCCCATTTATAAGTCCTTTTTTCTCCCACTCAGCAATAAGGGTATGGCCTATATTCGGTTTAATTGTCTCTGGGACGTAAAGTGCTGATTTATAGAAGCTTAGAAACTCATTATATCTTCTTTCCATTACCCCGACTGATGCCATTTCAGTTGGGTCAACATGCGCCCATATTCCATTTTTTGATCTAAAATCCATAAGTCCAGATTCTGTACTTAAACCAGCCCCACTAAAAATCGTTACTTTTCCGTTTTTAATTAATTTTGCAACTTCTTTTGCTTGTTCGTTCATGAAACATACCTCATTTCATAACAGAATTAAAGTCTTAATCTAAAACTTCCTTAAATCTTTCCACTTCAATTCCATCAACAATTATTTTTTCAAAGAACATTTTCTTTGGACGTACCCACATACCGCTATCGTTATAAAGAGGTCTGTAGACAACCATTTCTTCTTCCGTTTCAGAGTGTCTAGCAAATCCTATAAATTCATAAAGTCCACCTTTATAATGTTTATATTTCTTCATTATCATACCTCTTTATATTTTTTTTGTTATATAAAAAACATGAAGGGCGAGACAAGCTCACCCTTCGCATTTTTATTTAAAGACTTAATCCTATCTTAAATGCTTTTTCATTCAAATCATATAACTTTGCTGGTATAAGCTCTTTAAGCACTGAAATCCAATCTATATCTTCTAGTCCCATAGCTTTTACTAAAACGCCAAGCAATACGATATTTTGTGCTTTAATATTACCCAACTCTTCTGCAATTTTACCAGCATTAAAAAGTTTGATGTTTTTAACTGATGATGAGAGTTTTTCTACTATATCATTAGGATAGGTAGCGGCCCCCATAAGAACGGGAAGTGAATAAATTTCAAAATCATTAACTATTAAAGTACCGTCCTTTTTTAAATAATTAAGCCATCTAACTGCTTCCACTTTTTCAAATGAGACTAGCACATCTGCTTCTCCCTCAGGGACTATAGGAGAATAGACCTTACTTCCAAATCTTACATGAGTTGTAACGCTACCACCTCTCTGAGACATTCCGTGGATCTCTGACATTTTAACGTCATATCCCTTACGCAGAAGTGCTTCAGATAGAATCTTTGATGCGAGGATTGTTCCCTGTCCTCCAACTCCAACGAGAAGAATGCTTCTTGTTTTATCGCCCATATCTCTCTATTCCTCCCTCAAAATTGCATCTTTAGGACAGACTTGAGCACAAACTTTACAACCATTACACGTCGTCCTGTCAATAAATACAGTGTCATCTTTAAAGTTTATTGCGGGGCAACCAACCTTGAAGCACATTTTACATTTTATGCACTTATCTTGATCAACGTAACATTTCATTTTAGACCTTGCTTTTACTACATCTTTAATTAAAGCACATGGGGACGTAGTTATTATTACGAATGGTTCTGTTGCGTCATAACCAGCTTTTACTGCTTCTTTTGTTTCTTCTAGTTTATAAGGATCAATGAGTCTTACATTTTCTTCTTTTACGCCACAAGCAACACATAAGGACTTTAAGTCAACTTGTGTAGTTGGTTCTCCCATGAGAGTACGGCCTGTTCCTGGATTATCTTGGTGTCCTGTCATAGCAGTAATTCTGTTATCCAAAATATTTATAACTATTGGTGCTTTGTTCACGACAGCATCTATAAGTCCGGTTATACCAGAGTGAAAAAATGTCGAATCACCTATTACAGCAAAGACTTTTTGTTTCCTACCAGTTTTAGAAATAATTTTGCTAAATCCAATTCCAGCGGAGATACTTGCACCCATACATATTACAGTATCAATAGCAGAAAGAGGCGGTACAGCACCCAATGTATAGCAACCAATATCACCTGTTACTATAACATCTTTGTATTTTTTTACTTCATAAAAAAATCCTCTATGTGTACAGCCCGCACATAGTACAGGAGGACGTGGCGGTACATTTATATCTACTTTATAGAGGTCATTCTCATTGGATTCATTGAGGAATGCTTTTCTAATCTTCTCTGGTGTAAGTTCATCTACCCATGGAAGTTTTTCTCTGCCGATACAATTTATTCCCAGTGATTTAACGTGCTTTTCTATATATGGTTCGTTTTCTTCAATTATGTATATTTGTTTTACTGTCTTAGCAAATTTTTTAATTTTTTCAATGGGTAGAGGCCAAGTAAATCCAAGCTTTAAATATGATACTGTTTCGCCAAAGACTTCTTTTGCATGATTGTATGATATTCCGCTCGTTATTACTCCAATCTCATCAGAAAAACACTCAACTTTGTTAAGTGGTGTTTCTTCACTATATGTAAGCATTAGTTTTATTCTATCTTCCAAAACATATTTACGCTTTTTTGCTGCAGCTGGTGCCATTACATATTTAGCGACATCTTTTGTGTATTCTTTTACTTCTTTTTCTTTTCTATCAGAAATCTCGACGAGTGACTTACTATGACATATTCTTGTCGTTACTCTAAAAAGTACAGGGGTATCATATTTTTCGGAAAAATCAAATGCCTCTTTGATAAAATCAACGCATTCTTGACTATCAGAAGGCTCAAACATTGCGACCTTAGCATGGTTTGCATAATATCTATTGTCCTGTTCGTTTTGTGAACTAAATAGACCAGGATCATCTGCACTAACGACTATTAGTCCTCCATTGACACCTGAATATGACATAGTAAAGAGAGGATCTGCCGCAACATTTACACCTACGTGTTTCATTGCACAAAGAGCTCTTCCACCAGCAATACTTGCTCCCGACGCCACTTCAAGTGCAACCTTTTCGTTAGTTGACCATTCTGAATATATTTCTTTATATGTGGAAATATTTTCTAATATTTCTGTTGAAGGTGTTCCTGGGTAAGCAGCAGCAAGGGTAACACCTGCTTCCCATGCACCTCTGGCTATCGCCTCATTACCTGTCATTAATTTCTTCATTTTTCTCCCCCTACAAAAACACCGACTTTAGCTTATTAAAGTCGGCGTATATAATATTTCTACAGAACAATACTAATCCTTGTTTTCTAAAACTTCTTCTTCAAGAATCCATTCAGCAACATTAAAACGAATTATACCGCTAGCAATATATACAAGAGCAAGCAACAAAAAGGCCTTTTCTCTTAGAACGATGAATGATAAAACAGTAAATGCAATGACTGATCCAAATTTTATCTTGTTTATATTGTTCTTTTTCATCTTTTTTGCATTACAATATGGAACGGAACTTACCATTAGAGCTCCTATAAATGACATTAAAACAACAGCAAACATCGGAGTCATAGGAAGCTTCGCTATTATGCAAGCCGCTAAGGTAAGTCCTCCTGCAGGGATAGGCAATCCTTGAAAAGGTCCTGCCGGAACATGTGTAACATTAAACCTTGCTAGTCTTAGTACTCCACAAAGGGCAAAAAATGATGTTGCAAGGACACCAATAAGACCGCCTCTTATCCCTATGTATGAAACATACATAAGAAACGCTGGAGCTACTCCGAAACTTATTGCATCTGCAAGACTATCCAGTTCTTCACCAAACGCACTGCTACCGCCTAAACTACGTGCAACTCTTCCATCCATTACGTCAAAAAATACGGCAAAACAAATAAGGACAGCAGCGGGTAAAAGATGATCATGGTATGTCATTATAAGTGACGATACTCCACAGAATACACTTCCACTTGTTATCATGTTTGGTATTATTTTTCTAACTGGAATATATTTTACTTTTCTATCGTATTTTCTCATAACTATCTCCCAACTATGGTCTTTCCGGCTATAACCTTATCACCAATTTTAACAGTTGCTTTTATTGATTCAGGTAAATATAAATCTACTTTAGAACCTAATTTTATCATACCATAGCGATTAGCACGACCGATTTTATCACCTATTTTTACTTTACAAACTATTCTTCTAGCAAGAATACCGGCTATTTGCGTCAATACAAATCGCCCATATTGTGAGTCCCCACCAACATAAAAACGTTCATTTATCTCTGATGCTTTTGGAGCTATCGCAAACCACTTTTTACCTGGGACATATTTTGTATAACCTACAGTTGCATCTGTTGGGAATCTATTTACATGAACATTAAATGCGTTCATGAATATACCAATTTTAATTGCTTTACCTGTATATTCATGAAAACTTTCTTCTAGTTCAACAACTACACCATCAGCAGGGCTTACGAAACCCTCTTCACAATCCGGAGTCCTCTCTGGATCACGGAAGAACCATACTACTATTCCTAACGGTATCAATAAGAAATATGTAATGTATGGAGAAAGAAACCAACCAGCAAGCATAGTAAAAAGAATGAATGCTATTGTAGGAAATCCTTCTTTAGCTAGTTTCATACGCCTATGCCTCTTCGTCGTCCGAACGAACGATACTTACATCTGCGACAGTATCGGCTTCGTCAAGTCTTACGACTGTGTAACCAGTAGCCGTACGGCTTAAAGATGAGACTTCTTTTGTTGGTATACGTACCATTCTTCCCTTACTACTAATTACAACAAGTTCTTCGTCGTCACATACACCCCATGCTCCTACAAGCTTGCCTGTCTTATCTGCAAGCTTCATTGCTCTCACGCCAAAACCTGCACGGTGATGAGGAGTAAATTCGCCGTAAGGCGTTCTTTTACCTATACCAAACTCACTGATAAATAGAACCTGACGTCCTTCTGTAACGACATCACATCCTACAACGACGTCACCATCAGCAAGTTTTATACCTCTTACACCCTGTGCTTGTCTGCCCAAAGGTCTAAATTCTTCTTCTGACACTCGTAATGTTTGGGCTGTAGCAGTAGTAAGGAGTAGGTCATCTGTTCCCGATGTAACAACTACTCTTGATATATTATCTTCTGGGACAAGGCCAAGCACTCTTCTTCCGGCTCTTGTTAATCCTTCGAGTTCTTCTACAGGGAGTCTCTTTGCTGTACCATTAAATGTTACAAAGAATACAAATTTAGCTCCATCTAGTTGACTATCTTTTATGGCAACAACTCTCTCGTCTTTTTCAAGTGTTATCAATGAACCTATGAGTTTTCCTTTTCCTGTTTTTGGTTCAGGTAAAGAGAAGCCTCTTACGCCAAAGACTCTACCCTTTGTAGTAAAGAGATAGAGTGTTCTATGTGTGTTTGTTATAGTCAAAAGATATATTTCATCCTCAGACTTTGTTGCAACACCTTTAACACCCTTTCCGCCTCTAGCCTGCACACGATAATCTTGTAGCGGCATTCTACGAATATAACCATCTCTGCTTAGTGCTACTACGATGTCTTCTTCAGGGATAAGGTCTTCATCAGCTACTTCAGTAACTGCATTTTCTATTTCTGTGCGACGTTTGTCTGCATATTGTTTACGTACTTCAAGAAGCTCTTCTTTGACAACAGAGTCTAGTATTGCACTGCTTCCTAGTATGCTGTTGTAACGTGAGATATCCATAAGAAGTTGTTTTAATTCAGAATCTAGTTTTTCTTTTTCTAGTCCTGTAAGACGCTGAAGTTTCATATCAAGAATTGCTTGTGCCTGAATTTCTGTAAATTCAAGATTTTCTACCAAGTTAGTTCTTGCGGATACAGCGTTATCAGAAGATCTAATTATTGATATTACTTCACTTATTACGTCTAAAGCTCTAAGAAGCCCCTCAACTATGTGAGCCCTGTCTTCTGCTTTACGCAGTCTAAATTCTGTACGTCTTCTAATTACAGTTCTACGGTAATTTAAGAATACAGATATCATTTCTTTTAGAGAAAGTTCTTTAGTTTCACCATTTACTATTGCTAGGTTTATGACTCCAAATGTGCTTTGTAGCTGAGTCCTGATGTACAACTGACGAAGCACTAAGTTTGGATCTGCATCTCTCTGAAGCTCGACAACAATTCTCATACCTTCTCTGTCTGATTCATCTCTAAGGTCTGAGATTCCATCTATAGCTCCATTCTGTACACCCTTTGCTATTGTTTCTATGAAGTTTGTTTTGTTAACCATATAAGGGATTTCAGAAATTATTATTGCCGGTCTTCCCTTACGTTTTTCTTCTATGTCAACTTTTCCTCTTACAGTTATTTTACCTCTACCTGTTCTGTAGGCATCGATAATACCTTCTCTTCCCAAAATAATGCCACCAGTTGGAAAGTCAGGACCTGGTAGGAATGACATTAGTTCTCCAAGCTCTATATTTTCGTTATCAAGCATGGCACAGCAAGCATCAACGGCCTCACCCAAGTTATGAGGAGGCATATTTGTTGCCATGCCTACAGCAATACCTGTACTTCCATTTACAATTAAGTTCGGAATTCTTGATGGGAGTGAAAGGGGTTCCATCAGTGATTCATCGTAGTTTGGTCCCCAGTCTACAGTGTCTTCGTTAATGTCTGCAAGAAGTTCTTCTCCTATGGCATCAAGTCTTGCCTCTGTGTAACGCATAGCAGCAGGAGAGTCGCCATCTATAGATCCAAAGTTACCTTGACCATCAACAAGTGTGTATCTCATACTAAAGTCTTGTGACATTCTCGCCATTGTGTCATATATTGCACTATCACCATGTGGGTGATATTTACCCATTGCATCACCGACAATTCTTGCCGATTTTTTAAATGCTTGATTATGTCTAACTCCCATTTCAAGCATTGCGTAAAGTATCCTACGTTGTACTGGCTTTAAGCCATCTCGTGCATCAGGTAAAGCTCTTCCTACAATGACACTCATTGCATAGTTAAGGTAGCTTTCTTTTATTTCGTTCTCGATAGGGAGAGGAATAACTTTGCCAACCTCAAATAGACTTCCCTGTTTGGTATTGTGATCCATCAAAAAAACCTCCAATTACTTTACATCTAATAGTTATCTTAAAATTAAAAACTGTTTTAGCTCATTTTATTATACCACAAAACATGCCTATATACGTAGTTTCCATGCATATTATCTACATAAATGGCAATAAAAATGGAGTAAGCTATACAGCTTACTCCATTGAAAAAACTATGCTTTAAGTATTAGTCTCCCAAAACTTTTTCAGCATCAAGGGGTCTGGAAAGAATTGGAGAAGACAAGATAATAGCGGTCGTCGTCATTCCGCAAACACCCATTTTGCTAACTACGTCTTCAAGGTGCCCTACGGATGAGACTGCGACTTTTAATATTACACCGTCACTCCCTGTTACATGATGACATTCGAGTACTTCTGGGATAGCTTTCGCAAGTTCATCACATTGAGGAAGATTTGTAGCTGGAATTGCAAGTCTAATATAAGCCATAATTGGATGACCAACACTTGAATGATCAACTATGGCTCTATAGCCAAGTATTATTCCGGCTTCTTCCATTCTTCTTACTCTTTCTGCTACAGCAGGTGAAGATAAGCCTACTTTTCTACCAAGCTCATTGAACGAAATCCTGCCGTCTTCCTGTAAAATTCTAAGTATCTGTCTACCAATATCATCTAACAATTTGTTTACAACCACTATAGCGACCTCGCTTTCTAATTCAAGAAAGTAACAATATTTAGTTTATATTCCAAAACTATATTACTCTATTTTATTAAAAAAAGAAAGTATTTCTATTGTTTTTCAGCCAAATAGTTTCCAAGGCTACAAACAACAGCCCATATAGCCGCAATAGAATGTAAGCAGGGAACACCACAGGAACAGGCATTGCTTCTGATTGCAGCACCTTGTGTTAGATGTCTTTTTATGCCACCTGGAATATTCAATAATAAATCCCACTGTCCGTCACGTAGTTTTCCTACTATTTCTTCTGGCACAACTTCTTTAACTTCAATACCCCATCTTCTGAGGTATTTAGCAGTTCCTGCTGTCGCCCAAAGCCCCCAGCCCAACGCTCTAAACTGTGCAGCTACCGGCATGATATCTGATTTGTGTGCATCAGATACACTGAGGAGAACCTGCCCATAACGAGGAGGATTCCAACCTGCACCTTTTAAGGCTTCATTTGTTGCATCTACAAGGTTTGTACCCAGACCGAGACTTTCGCCTGTCGACATCATTCTAGGCCCAAGTTTTGGATCTATTCCAGGTAGTTTGTCGTTTGAGAATACAGGAACTTTTACACCCCAAAGTCCCTCTTTTACTGTGAGTCCTATTCCATACCCCATGTCGACAAGCTTTTCACCAAGGGCTAATCCCACAGCGATGTCTATCATAGGAATTTTTGATATTTTGCTTGCAATTGGGACCGTTCTACTTGCTCTCGGGTTTGCTTCTATTATCCAGAATACTCCATCTCTAAGTACAAACTGGATGTTTAACAAGCCATGAATATCCAGTTCTTTTGATATCTTTTTTACGAACTCAAGAATTTCTTCGTGTTGTTTCTCTGTTAGAGAGAAGCTTGGAAATACTGCAATAGAGTCTCCAGAGTGAATTCCTGATGGATCGATGTGTTCAAAAACACCCGGGATTAGGACATCTTCTCCATCACAAAGAGCATCACACTCAAATTCTTTACCCTGCAAGAATCTATCTACCATTACTTTTTGTCCTGGCATTACTTCAAACGCCTCAGATAGAACTGATACAAGGTCATCTTCATCATAGACAACCTTCATTGCAACTCCACCTATTACGAAGCTAGGACGTACCATTAGAGGAAATCCTAGTTTACGTGAGACGGCTTTAGCCTCTTCTATTGAGGCTACGTCTGTACCTTCTGGTTCTGCTACACCAAGTTTATGAAGTAATCTAGAGAATCTTCCTCTGTCTTCTGCAGCATCTATTACATCTGCGTCAGGACCAAAAAGTCGTATTCCCTCTTTAGCTAAGTCAAGTCCAAGTCTTAGAGATGTCTGCCCTCCAAAACAGGCAAATACTCCCTGCGCTTTTTCTCTTTGTAGTATTGGCATTGTGTCATCTCTTGTAAGTGGTTCTAGATAGAGTGCATCAGATATGTCATGGTCCGTACTTACAGTTTCTGGGTTTACGTTGAGCATTATCGCACGAATTCCCCTGCGACGCAGTGCTTCTACAGCTTTAACACAACAGTAGTCAAATTCTACTCCCTGTGCAATTCTAATAGCTCCAGAGCCTATTACTACAATACCACCTTCTGCTTCTTCCCAAGGATCACTTTCTACACCATATACGCCATAGTAGTATCCTGAGCCCGATGGGACCTCACCTGCACAGCCATCAACTTCTCTGTATCCAATACCGCATCCTTCAGCTTTTAGTATGTCTTCAATTTTTGAGACTGATATTCCGGAGACTTCAGAGATATGACCAGGTCTAAAACCCATCATTCTAGCAAGAAGTATGTTTTCTCTTATGTTTTCAGAGCCTTCTAGACGTGCTTCTGCTATCTGAATTTTATCTAGTTGTTCAATAAAATATTTTCTTATGTGTGTTTTGTTTACTATTTCTTCGACTGTTACTTCTTTGCGTCTTAGAAGTTCTGTAATTGCATGCAGTCTTAGGTTGGTGGGTGTCATTATCTCTTTCCACAATATTTCTGTGTCCCATTTTCTCATTTTTCTATCAGGGATTGAGATTCCTCTTTCAAGAGATCTACAGGCTTTTACAAATGCCTGAGCAAAGGAAGAACCTAACGCCAAGACTTCACCTGTTGCTTTCATTCTAGGGCCGAGTGATGTATCTGCTTGTGGGAAGGTATCAAAGGGCCATGAAGGAACTTTTACTGCTACATAGTCAAGAGCTGGTTCGGAAAGAGCGCTTCCTGCTTTTGTTACAGGATTTGCCATTTCTGTGAGTAACATTCCTAATGCTATTTTTGTTGCCATTCTTGCGATAGGGTAACCTGTTGCTTTACTTGCTAAAGCACTTGAGCGGCTTGCTCTTGGGTTTACTTCTATTACAAAGTATTCAGATCCGTCCGGTGAGAGTGTAAATTGAACGTTACATGCACCTCTTATATCAAGGACGTTTACTATTCTGATTGCTGCTGTCCTGAGCATCTGCCATTCTCTGTCTGTAAGTGTCAATGCAGGCGACACAACTATTGAGTCTCCTGTGTGAACACCCATAGGGTCTATGTTTTCCATGCTACATACAGCCAAAGTATTTCCTGCACAGTCTCTTAGTACTTCGACTTCAATTTCATGCCAGCCAGCAAGATATCTTTCTATTAAGGCCCTATGTACAGGAGAGCATGAGAGAGCAAATTTAACCTGTTCTTCGAAGTGCCCTTCTTCTCTTACTACAGAGTTTCCAGACCCCCCCAGGGTAAAATCAGGGCGAAGTATTAAAGGGAGAGGATTGTTTTTCTTAAACTCGTACGCTTCTTCAAGAGAAGATATTCCAATACTTGCGATTATAGGTTGCTTTGCTTCAAGCATTGCTTCCCTAAAAGGTTCTCTTGCTTCGGATCTTTCTATTGCCTCTGGTTGTGTGCCAAGAACTCTACAGTTGTACTTTTTCCACATACCAAGTTTATTACATTCCATACACAAGTTGAGTCCTGTCTGGCCTCCTAGAGTTGCAACGACACCATCCGGTTTGTGTTCTTTTAATATTTCTTCCACTACTTCAGGAAGGAGTGGCCTTAGACAAACGACGTCTGCTACAGTGTCGTCTGTTTGTATTGTTGCAGGGTTGCTATTTAATAGGACAACTCTGCACCCTTCTTCTTTTAATGCACGACATGCTTGGCTTCCAGCGTAGTCAAATTCGGCGGCTTGACCGATTTTAATAGGGCCTGAACCAAGTACAAGGATAGTTTTAAGTGCTGGATCTTTCATTTTATGCCACCTCTCCAGAGCGGACACGCTCAATAAATCTTTCTAGTATAAAGACAGATTCTTCTGGTCCAGGTGAGGCATCCGGGTCAAATAGAACACCACATGCAAATGTAGCTTTATGTCTTATGCCTTCAATTGTGTTATCTGCTAGGTTACGGAATGATAACATAAGAGGTGTATTTTTCAAGCTTTCTTCTACAATTGAGAATTGATGATTCTGAGAAGACTGAAATCCATGTTCAGTAACTACATCTATTACAGGTTTAGCACCCCTGTGACCAAAGTTCATTTTGTATATTGAAGCCCCACACGCAAGAGCGAGAAAAGCACAGCCAAGTCCTATTCCCATATATGGGATTTTACCAATTAGGGATTTTACTAATTCGACCCCCTCAGGAAGTTCATCTGGATTACCGGGGCCTCCACTTAAGATAAGACCCTTTACGCCTGATTTAATAATTTCTTCTGCTTTCACCGAGTGAGGGAATTTAATTACCTTGCAGTTTTTTGATAAGAGTGTCCTAATGAGGTTTTCTTTTACACCAAAGTCAACCACACCTATTGCAACATCTCCATCGCCAAAAACTTCTTTCTCTTTACAAGAAACGAGAGGGATGTAGTTTGTGTCAAATGTTTGTGTTTTTGGAAGGGCCGGTTCGGTATCTATTCTTCCCATTATTGATCCATTTTTTCTGAGTGTAAGTATTAGATGTCTTGTGTCAAATCCACCAAGCAATGGGGTCTCTTTCTCTTTCATCCATGTTGAAAGATGTTGAAATCTTCCATCTTGGGTTTCATCAACCATTGAACAAAGAGCTGCTGATGCCCATGCATTTTGACCTTCAAGTCTTTCTGTATCAACCCCATAAATTCCCGTGGGTGGAAATGCAAAGACAATAATTTGTCCACAGTATGATGGGTCAGTTAGAACTTGAGGGTACCCTCCGGATGATGTCGTAAATACGACTTCGCCTTCAACAGGCTGGGATAATTCTCCATATCCCTTCCAAACAGAACCGTCTGCCAGGGTTAAATATACTTGATTTTTCATATTCAAAGCTCCCCCTATATTTTATATGTGTGCAATTTATAGTCTAATTTATTTAGTCAACACTGTTTATTATATGTCTATATGCAATTTAGTCAATAGAAATAATTAAAGAATTTTCCTGTATTGGTCGATGTTCAATCGGTTGCACAAAATATTTTTATCTATATAAAAATTTACGACATTGCAAGTTGTTTTAATATTTACAAAAACATAAAAAAATAGAAGGTCTAAAAAGACCCTCTATTCATATTTTAGTGCGTCTATCGGATTTAACTTAGAAGCCTTTGCAGCAGGATAGTATCCAAATACTATTCCCACAAACGTTGAAAATACAAAAGCCAATATTATTGATAAAAAGGTAAATATCGGAGGTGCAGATGTTATTTTTGAAAGTCCATAACCTGTGAATACTCCAACGATTATTCCAAGTATTCCACCCACAGTTGATAGGATTACTGCCTCCATAAGAAATTGGAATTTTATGTCAAGTGATTTTGCCCCTACAGCCATTCTAATTCCTATTTCTCTAGTTCTTTCCATTACTGAGACTAGCATTATGTTCATTATACCAATACCGCCTACTACAAGAGAGATTAGAGCTATAGACCCTAGCAACATTGACATTATTGTTGTTGTTTTACGTCTTGTTTCTAGCATTTCGGTTATATTCCTTACTGAGAAGTCATCCATTCCCCCCGGTTTTATCCTATGGCGTTCTCTGAGTAATGTTTCTGTCTGCATCTGTATGTATTGAAGTGAGTCCATTGATACACCTTTTATAAATATGTTACCTATTCTACCAGGGGTGCGCCAACGTACCAATCTTTTTTGCGCTGATGTCAAAGGTACTACAACCAAGTCATCTTGATCGCTACCCATTGAATTTTGCCCCTTTGATTTGAATATCCCAACAATTTTAAAAGGTACTTTTTTTATACGAATGATTTTACCTATAGGGTCTTCCCCTATGAACATTTTTTGTACTATTGTTTCACCTATTATTGCTATTTTCGTAGCATGTCTTACGTCACTTTCTTTTATGTCTCTACCTTTTGCTATTTCGTAATCTCTTACATAAGAAAAGGTTGGATAGCTACCTATAACTTCTGTAGACCAGTTTGTGTTACCGTATATTAGCTGTGCTGTTGTCTCTATCATTGGAGCAACTGCATCTATACCAGAAACTTCTTTCGTTATCGCTTTTGCATCATCGTCTGTTAGTGGTCTGGCAATTCCGTTAGCTGCAGATGCACTTCTGTCTGGGAATACTATTATGAAGTTACTGCCTAAAGAAGAGATTTGTTCATCTATTATTTTATTTGCTCCTGCACCAACAGCAAAAGCTGCAATTACTGCGGCTACCCCTATTATTATCCCTAATACTGTAAGCATTGATCTAGTCTTGTTTCTTATTAGAGCTTTTATTGCAGTTATTGATATTTCAAATAGTGAGACCATTTTTTACCTCCCTATTTGCTGTTATTCCAGTTATTTTGCCATCTTTGAAATGAACTATTTTCTTTGCATATGAGGCAACATCTGGTTCGTGTGTTACAAGAATTATTGTGGTTCCTTCTTCGTTTATTTTTGTGAATATTGTCATTATTTCGTCACTTGTTTTTGAATCAAGGTTTCCTGTCGGTTCATCTGCCATTAGTATGGGGGCTTTGTTTATTATCCCACGTGCAATAGCTACTCTTTGCTGTTGCCCGCCTGAAAGCTGTGATGGTTCATGGTTCATTCTATCTTGTAGCCCTACTTCTATTAGTGCCTCTCTAGCTCTTTGATGTCTGTCTCTTTTGGGAATTTTTGAATAGAGTAATGGAAGTTCTACGTTTTCTAGAGCACTTGTTTTTTGTAATAGGTTAAATCCTTGGAATACAAATCCAATTTTTCTATTTCGTATCTCTGCCAGTTCGTCCATCTCAAGCGATGTTACGTCTGCATTGTCAAGAAAGTATTCTCCAGATGTTGGTTTATCTAAACATCCCAGTATGTTCATTGTTGTAGATTTACCTGAACCAGATGGTCCCATCATTGCAATAAAATCGCCTTTTTCTACAGTGAGGTCAACACCATGCAGTATTTCTATCTCTTCTTTCCCCAAGTAGAAACTTTTTTTTATGTTTTTAAGCTCTACAAGTGCCATTTATTTTTCCTCTTTTGGGACTATTATCCCCGTTATTACTTTATCCCCTTCATTTACTCCGGTTTTAATTTCGGTGTTTACTCCATCTGTTATACCTTTTTTGACAGTTACTTTCTTTGGCGTTCCTTTTTTCAAGATAAAAACAGATGAGTCTTTAGAGGATTTCGTTATGTTTGCGTTCTTTTTACCTGGGCCAAATTGCTCAGCTTTTTTCTGCTCTTCTTCCATTATTTGAAAACGAAGCGCACTGTTGGGAACAGTTAGAACATTTTCAACATTTTTCATTATCAATGAAACATTCGCCGTCATTCCTGGCATTAGCAAGTTATCTTCATTTACAAGACGAACGATTACTACATAGCTAACAACATTATTTTCTTCCGTTGGAGATAGCCTTATTTGAGTAACTTTGCCCTTAAATTCTATTTCAGGATGAGCATCTACTGAGAAGATTGCATCCTGACCAACAGCAACTCCACCTATATCAGCTTCGTCAACATTCACTTCTACTTGCATTTGTTTTAAATCTCTTGCTATTTCAGCAATACTTGGCGTTTGGTAGCTAGCAGCTACTGTTTGTCCTCTTTCTACATTCTTTGCAACAACAACCCCATCTACCGGAGAGTATATTCTAGTGTAGCCCAGGTTCAAGTTTGCCTTTGTAAGAGTTGCTGTTGACTGCATTACTTTTGCTTTTGCCATTTGAAGAGTAGCTAAGGACGAAGCAAGAGTTTCTTCGTCTGCATCTAAGTCAGATTTAGAGACTAGATCTTTTTTAGCAAGTATTTGAGTCCTTTTATAATTTTTTTGCGCTTTTCTATATTGAGCTTGTGCTCCTATTAGTGATGCTTCTGATTCCAATAATGCAGCTTTTGCCTGTTCCACTTCTGCTTTTTGTGATTCAGATTCTATTTCCGCAATTAAGTCTCCTTTTTTTACAATACTGTTGTAATCTATGTATATTTCAGATATAGTACCTGATATTTTTGTTCCTACATCTATTGTCTCAACAGCATCAAGTGTACCTGTAGCTTGAATTACAGATTGCATATTTGATCTCTCTATGGTCACCGTTTTGTATTCCACTTTACTTTTTTTATCTCTAGTGAAAAGATATGTTCCTGATGATACTATTGCTATAAATAGAAATGAATAAATTATGCATTTTTTTATTTTCTTATTTAGCTTCAAGTTCCAGCCCCCCTATTGACAGTTCAAGTTCCAAGTGTGACTGTTTGCATTGGTACATAGCTGTAACTGTATTAGTCTGAGCTAGAGCAAAGCTGTCCACAGCATCGGAAACTTCAAGACTATTTCCTACTCCCGTTTTGTATCTCTCCAATGCCAAGTCCAAGGTTTCTTTTGCTACCTTTTCAGCTTCTTTTGAAGAAACTAATAGTTCTTTTGCTTCTTTTAACGCATACCATGATTTACGGACTGAGAGTTTTACGTCGTTTTCAATGTTTTGCATTTCTGCTTCAGCAGAGGTCAAATCTTTTGAGGCACTTTGTATTTTGCTTTTTGTGAGACCACCGTCAATAAGTGGCATGGATAGAGTTACTCTGGCGTTCCAACCATTGTCATCAAGAGAGTTTTCTCCATATACGCTGTAACCTGCAGATGCTGTTACATCCGGAGTCATGCCTTTTTTCGTTAAGTCAAGAGTGAATTTTTGATATTCAATTTTCTTTTTCTGTGAAAGAATAGATCCTTTTTGACTTAATGCTAGTTCTATAGCTTCTTTTATCTGTATTTCTTTATCCGAAATTTCAAGCACGTCTGTCATTTTTTCTATTTCTATTAGAGGTAATCCCATCGCAGCAGCAAGTGACGCCCGTGCTTGCTCTATTGATGCTTGAGATTTTACTAGTGTTAGTTTAGCATTTGCTAGGTCAGATTCAGCTTTTGTCATTTCAATTTTCGGCTTTGTTCCTACTTGGTAGTAGGTTTTTGCCCATTTAAGACGATTTTGGTAGTTTTTATAACGTTCTTCTGCTATCGTCTTTTCACGGCCTGCTTTGTTTAAGCTGTAATATGAGGTTCTTACATCTGATATAACTATATCTTTTTGAGTGATGTAGTCCATCACAGCAGAGCTTGTGTTGCTTTTTGCACTTTTGACTTTTAAATCTCTCTTGCCCCAATCATATAGAGATTGGGTAGCAGTAACAGAGGTTTCATATGGACCAGGAGTTGTTGTGTCATTTTTAGAGCTTCCGGTTTTTTCGTATCCACTGTTTAATGTTGCCTGTAGTCTTCCATCTGAAGCCATTTGACTTTCAACAGCTTTTAGAGAATCAATTTTTGCTTTTGCTTTTACTAGAGTAGGATGTTTCTCTACCGCAATGGCTATGCATTCTTCTAATGTGTGAGTCGCAGCATTTATAGGCTGTACAGAAAGTATTAGAATACATAAGGAAAGAAATGCGATTTTCTTCAATTTTTTCACCTCTTAAGCAGGTAGTTTTACGGTAAAGAGAGATCCCTCTCCCTCCCTGCTTTCTACCAATATTTCACCATTATGTGCTTTTACTGTCGCTTTTGCTAATGTCAAGCCTATGCCCATTCCACCACTGGCTCTTGCTCTTGATTTGTCTGCACGATAAAATCTTTCAAATATATTAGGCAAATCTTTGTCTGATATTCCAATTCCTGAGTCTTCTACTCTTATAACATTAAAGTTGTTTTCTTTTTTCAAAGATAGTTTGACTTCTCTCATAGAATCTGTATATCGTAGTGCATTAGATAGTAAATTTTCAAAGACTTGTCTCATTTTTTGCATATCAATGTTTGCTATAATTCCGCTTTGTATATCTGATGTTAATGTTACATTTTTTGCTTTGAATAAAGGCATATATGCTGTAACTGTTTTTTCTAGTTCATTTGATAGATCTGTATTTTCTTTTAATATTCTTGTATTTTCTGCTTCTAATATTTCTAATTTTTCAACCTCTGTTATTAGCCTTGATAGTCTATCTATTTCTTCCACTGTTAGGTTTATTCTTTCCGGTGTTGCTTGCCAGACTCCATCAGCAAATGCTTCTAGATGCGATTTTACTATTGCTATTGGGTTACGTAGTTCGTGTGCAATGTCGCCCATTAGTCTTTTTCTAAGTCTATTTTGCTCGTCAAGTCCCATTCCCAATCGATCAATACTGTCTATCAAGGTTTGAATTTCTGTTATATTAGAGTTCATTTCTTCTTTTATTTTATATTTCCCATTGCTTATGTCGTAGGCTCTTTTAGTTACTTTTGAGAGAGGATCTTCTATTCTCTTTGTCATGTATAACGCAAGTCCTGCACTTAGTAGCAGCATTAGTGCCATTGATTTGTAGAGCATTTTTTTAAATCTAATTAAGAATGCAGATTCTGGTCTGTCTTTGAATGGGATACAGTAAAATCGAACTTTGCCTATATAGGTGTCACCTATATATATTTTGTCTTCTAGTGCAAGAACTTTTTTATCAAAGCGTGGCTCGTCCATTTTATGTCTACGTTTCTTTTCTTTACGTTTGGTCACATCAAACACAACGTTGTCATTTACATCATATACAGTAGCTCTAAATATTGGCCATGGCATAAACTCATGATTTATGAGTTCCATTGCTGCTCTATCCCAATTATTACCTTTAGTGTAAAGCTCCTGTAAGAAAACGAGGACATCATCACGGCTTGCTTGGACTCTTTCCTCTATATATCTTTTGAACTGAACATCAAGTATTTTGGTTATTCCCAATGGAATGACCAACATACAAATTATAACAATTATCATATATTGAATTGTAAGTTGTGTTTTTAATGACCTTTTCATTTTTATGCCTTTGCTATTATGTAGCCGAAGCCATGTACTGTTTTTATGTAACCGTTTTCATGTTCGTCATCTGATAGCTTTTTTCTTATATTCTTTATGTAGCTATCTATTGATCGCTCAAAACCATCATATTCGTATCCCAGAGCATGTGTGATTAGTTCATCTCTACTCCATGTTTTTTCAGGGTTTTCTGCCATTGTTGAAAAGAGCAGAAATTCATTTTTTGTCATAGGAATTTGAATCCCATTTTTAACTACTGTGTATGTATCATAATCTACAAATAATGAGTCAGTTACAAACACTTTTTTATGTGACATTTCTTCCATTGGCAAAGATTTTCTCAGGTTGGCTCTTACTCTTGCCATTAGGACTTTGGGGCTAAATGGCTTTATTATGTAGTCATCAGCCCCTGCATTTAGTCCTAAAACGACATCATCTTCTGAGCTTCTTGCCGTCACCATTATTATTGGAACTTGTGATTTCAATCTTATGTTGCGACAGATTTCGTCTCCTTGCATTCCAGGAAGCATTATGTCTAGAATGAGAAGGTCATAGTTTACTCCAGAGTTAAAAAATTCAATAGCTTCCAAACCATCTTCTGCGATATCAGCCATGTAACCTTCTTTTTCAAGATATGCTTTTTCTACTTCTGCTATTGCTTTTTCATCTTCAACTATTAGTATTCTCATTTGTAAGCCTCCTATTTTAATTCAAAACAAATTAAAGCTGTTTTGTTTTAGCGACACTTTCTTCCGCAAAAGAAGTCTGAGTCTTGGTATTTATGTGGGTTCTTTAATATTTCTTTAAATTCTCTGTCTTTTATTACTCTTCTTTGTGCCTGTAGTTTTTCATGAAGTTCTCTTAGTTTATTCTCGTCAGGGGTTTCCTTTTTGCGTTCTGTGCGCATTTCTTCTCTTAGTTCCTTGATTTCGTTTATTTCTTTTTCAGTTGGAGGAACAACACATCTAAATTCTCCGTCGCCTCTATCTCTACCGTTTTTTTGTTTCATTTGCCTGTTTTTTTGTTGGGAGCCTTTTTTTTCTTCATTGCAGTTTCTACGTTCTCTACAAGGAGTTTTTCTGTTTTTTAAGTTATATTCAAATCTTTTATCTGAAATTTCTTTTTCCACTTTTGACAATTTATCATACAAAGTGACTGCTTTTGCGTTATCTGGCTTTTCTTTAAGAAGTTCACTTTTTAGTTCATATCTTAGTTGTTTTGCTTCTCTCATTTTATCTCTTATTTCTGGATTATTCTTCGAAAATTCTTGTTTTCTCTCATTTCTGTTTGGCTCGCTATTTTTACCATTTGGTGCAGCAAATGCAACCCCTACACATAGCAGTACAAACATCAATGTTACTAATATTTTTTTCATTTACATAACCTCCATCTTTCCAGTTTGGTTCCTAAGGTTATGATAACAGTCTGTTATGTTTATTTTATGTTAATTATGTATTTATTTTATATAATTCATAAAATAAAGGGGACTTGAATAATCAAGTCCCCTTTTCTTTTACTTATAGAAATTTTAATCCGGCTTCTCTGCCGAGTTCGTATGCTTTTAAGTTGCTTTCTAGATATTCTGGTTTTCTTGCACCCAGTTTTTCTTTTATTATTTCTTTTGCTGTTTCGTTTTCAATTACATCTGATAGAGCAACTATTGCACCAAGAAGAACTACGTTTAATGCTCTAGGGTTATTTACACTTTCCGAGAGTTTTGTAGCCGAAATTGGCACAATTTTTATGTCTGTTCTCGGTTTAGGATATTCAGCTAAGTCTTGGTTGTAAATCAATATGCCACCTGGAGAGACAAAACTCTCATATTTATCTAATGATGGTTGGTTAAGGACTACAACTATATCAGATTGAACAACAAATGGAGAACTAATTTCTTTATCACTAACTGTTACACCGCAGTTAGCCGTTCCACCACGCATTTCTGGCCCATAAGAAGGTAACCATGATACGTAGCGTCCTTCTTTAATTCCTGCGTATGCAACTAGCTGTCCTAATACCATTACGCCCTGACCACCAAATCCAGCACAAAAGAGTGTACGTGTGAAGTTAGACATTTATTATCCCCTCCTAGTCAAAGTCTTTTATCAGACCAAGGGGATAATAAGGAATCATGTTGTCTACAAGCCAGTCACATGCCTGTGTGGGACGCATTCCCCAGTTGGTAGGACATGTCGAGAGGACTTCTACAAATGAAAACCCTTTGTTATCAATCTGGTTCTGGAAAGCTTTTTTTATTGCTCTCTTAAGAGCAGGTAGATGTGCCGATTTTGCCGAAGATACTCTCTCAATGTATGCAGGTGCTTCTAGTGTTGCAAGCATTTCTGACATTCTCATTGGGTATCCTGCTTTTTTCGGATCACGTCCGGATTGTGTTGTTGTTGTTTTTTGTCCTATCAAGGTTGTAGGTGCCATCTGTCCACCTGTCATTCCGTAGATTGCATTGTTTATAAATATTACGGTAATGTTTTCAGAGCGGTTTGCTGCGTGTACGATTTCTGCTGCACCTATTGAAGCAAGGTCACCATCACCTTGATATGTAAAAATAAGTCTATCAGGACGAATTCTCTTAAATCCTGTTGCAACTGCCGGAGCTCTTCCATGAGGAGCTTCAAGGTAGTCTATATCTATGTAGTTGTACATCATTGCGGCACATCCTACAGGTGCAATTCCTGTTGTGATATCTTGTATATCAAGTTCATTCAAGACTTCACATACCATTCTGTGAACTATTCCATGTGTACATCCCGGGCAGTAGTGTGTGTGTACTCCATCTACCCAACTTTTAGGTCTTTCGTATATTACTTTTTCAGTCATAATTACACCTGCCCTTATCCAAGAGTCGCAAGTATTTTGCGACACTGTTCTTCTATTTCAAGTACGCTGGGGCATAAGCCACCTGTATGTCCAAAGAAAGAGACAGGAATTTTGTATTTTACAGCCTTTTCAACGTCTTCTTTCATTTGTCCCCAGTTCATTTCTACATCTAGTATATGTTTGCATGTAGGTTGTAATTTTTCAAAGTCGTTTACGGGGAATGGGCTCAATATAATTGGACGGATTAAGCCTATTTTTACACCTTCTCCACGAAGTTTGTCGACTACAGAACGTGCAACTCTTCCCATTGTTCCGAATGCAGAGATGACGAGTTCTGCATCTTCTGTTTTATAGTTCTCACAGAGAGTTTCTTTTTCTTGAAGTACTTTCCACTTTGCTTCAAGTTTCTGGTTATGTCTTTCAAGCTCTGCAGGGTCGAGAATTAAGCTACGGAGGATAGTTCTCTTTCCACCACGTTCTTTCATGTAGCCCGCTGCCCATTCAACTGGTTTTGAAAGGTTTTCTGCATTTCCTTCAGGAATTTCGACAGCTTCCATGATTTGTCCTATTACTCCGTCACAAATCATTATTGTTGGATTTCTATATGTTTGGGCAAGATCAAATGCCTTTTTCATAAGGTCGACTGCTTCTTGCACAGAGTTTGGTGCAAGCACAATAAGTTTAAAGTCGCCATGTGCCATTCCATTTTTGGCTTGGTTGTAGTCAGCCTGAGATGGAAGAATACCACCTAGTCCAGGCCCTGCACGCATTACGTTTACGATTACAACAGGGATTTCTTGACCTGCCATGTAACTTACTGCTTCAGCCATAAGTGATACTCCCGGACTTGAAGAACTTGTCATTACAGGTTCTCCTGTTGTTCCTCCACCAAGTATCATATTTGATGCTGCTACTTCACTTTCTGCTTGGAGATATACTCCACCTACTTCAAAGAGTCTCTTCGACATATACTCAGGTATTTCATTTTGGGGTGTTATTGGGTAACCATAGAAATATTTGCATCCTGCCTGGATTGCGGCTTCTGCAATAGCTTCTGTACCCTTCATTAATGCTCTTTCCATAATACTATTCGCCTCCGATCTTATTCTTCACGAAATACTTTAATGGCTGCATCGGGACAGCGCATAGCACACATTCCACAACCAATGCAATCGTCGCTGTTTACGACGGCCACAGGACGATAACCCTTGGGATTAATTTTGCTAGAGATTGCCAGTACGTTTTTCGGACATGCCTCTATACAGAGGGAACAACTCTTACAATATTCTTCCAATATTTCTACTCTTCCTTTTGGCAAATCAAACACCTCTTTCCTATATGTGAACCTCTCGTGTAGTTTCCCACGGGAGCAATATTTCTCTGTCTAAAGTCCACAGCAATATATCTTCATCTAATTCTTTGCGGACTTCTTCTGCTATGGATTTTTCGGCTATTCCAAAGAGCATTTCTAAACCCATTACTTTTGCAAATTCACTTACTCTTTTTATTCCCCTTACACTTTCTGCTACGGTTGTTTTGTCCATAAAGTGAGGGTTTGCAACTACAGCAGTTACTTCAAGGCCTGCTATTTCTTCAAGCTGAGATCTCATTTCAGATAGTTCTTTTAATGTTTTTGTGTGAGTCCTGTAAGGGTTTATTACAAATATTAAGTTATATCCAGCTTCTCTTATTTCATTTTCATATTGTTTAAGAGCAAGAGCACCTTGTGAATCTCCACCTATATCAAGTACAAGCTGTACCGATTCATCGAATATTTTTGTCCTTATTGCTGGGTTTATGTAGCTCATATCTCCCCATTTTACATTTCCAGGAGGTGTTAATATCGAGAGATTTCCTCTCTCTAGGTTTAAAATCATCGTCCTAAGGCAGAAGTAGGGATTTATAATATCCATGTCTGCAAGTATAACCTGTTTTTTTAGAGATGAGAGAGATTTTGCTATGCTCATCGTAAATTCGGTTTTACCTGACCCCAATGCTCCTGTTACCGCAATTACGTGTTTCCATTTTATTGTTGCTACTATTTCTTTATTGTTCACTCACATATACCTTTGCTTCCTCTTCCTTACTAAGGACACGATACACTCCCTCTGCAAGGGCTTGTAGTTCATCTTCTCCGGGAACGATTATAACTTTTGCCAGCCATTCTGTTTTTGACCTTACAAGATTACAGAGATAGTCACTATTAGCTAGTCCTCCCGTTAAAATTATTGCATCAATTTCGCCTTTCATTGCCATAGAACGACTTCCTATTTCGCATGCAATTTGATATGCCAAAGCATCTACTGTTAAGGCAAATTTTCCATCTCCTGCTTTTGCTTTTTCAGCTATGTATCTAAAGTCTGTTGTGGCTAGATGTGCATAAAGCCCACCGTCTCCTACTAACATTCTTCTTACTTCTTGTTCTGTGTATTTGCCAGAAAAGCAGAGTTTCACTGTCTCAATACCGTGAACAGTACCAGACCTCTCAGGTGTCATAGGACCGTAGCCTCCTAGAGCATTATTTACATCTATTACTCTACCTAGGTAATGAGCTCCAACTGTTATTCCTCCACCCATGTGAGCAATTATGAATTTACATTCTTCCATTTTCTTTCCCAATTTTGCAGCAACTCTGTGTGCAACTGCTTTTTGATTTAGGGCATGGAATATAGATACTCTGGGTAGTGAAGGAATACCGCTGATATGAGCAATTGGTGGCATCTCGTCTACACATACAGGGTCTACTGTGTAGGCAGCAACTTTTCCTGCCGTTTCTGACATTCTAAGAGCTAATATACAACCTAAATTTGATGCATGTGAACCATATTTTTTCGATTTTAGGTCTTCTATCATGTCGTCAGTTACGATCCATGTTCCTCCACTTATAGGGTGTAAAAGTCCTCCTCGTCCTACAAAGGCATCAATGTCATTTAACGCAATTCCTCTATTGTTTAAATGAGCGATAACATCCTCATATCGTAAATCTTCTTCGTCTTCCGGTGCGTTAAAAACAGAGAGCTGTTCTCTTGTATATGAAATTGATTCTCTCCAAATTTCTGTTGTATCCTCAAAGAGTGCTATCTTCGTAGTTGTTGCCCCGGGGTTTATCGTAAATATCTTCATGTTTTACCAGCCACTTTCTCTCAAACTAGAACCAAGCTTATCTTATTAAGCAAAAACTTCCTTAGTGTGAGATTATACAGAAGATTTGAAAGAAATCAAGGAAAATATCTAAGTTTCTTAAGAATCTCAAAAATCATTAAAAAAAACAATGGAATTTAATTTAATAATTAAGTTCTACTTATTTACTTGACACCATTTAAGATGATTGCTATACTTTCCCACGTGGCGGCATGGCCAAGTGGTAAGGCAGAGGATTGCAAATCCTTTATCCTCGGTTCGAATCCGGGTGCCGCCTCCATTTTTTTACATTTAAGAAAACTTATTTTTCCTTGTCCATCATTAAATTTTTTGATTTCTTAGTTAAATATAATCACGCTAGACTTCATTTTCAAAAGTGAAATTCTAGCGTGATTTTTTGTATTCTAAATTACGCTAAAATAACACTTTTTTTCATACGTAAAAATGATAGTTATTAGTTTCTGTTTCACACACTGATTTTATGTTTTCATGATTTTATAAAAAAACGCTAACTTACATTTCAAAAAATGGTAAGTCAGCGTTTTTTTATTGTTATGTTAGCGTTACTTTAACTTTTTATGTTGTCAGTAAATAGATGTGTTTTTTAACTTTTTGCCGTTTTCTCTATTCTTTTTTATGTTATTTGAAATCTTTTAAGATTTTAAGTACTGTTGCCATTCCACCAAACATAAATTTTGCTACTTTCAGTCCAGTTACAGCCATGACGACTCCGGATCCTAGTGCCACTCCCAAAGACGGAATTGGGCTATTTTTTACTACCGATGACGGAGATAGTTTAATCATTGATGAAACAAACTTTTCCTTCGCATTATATAGGTCAAGTTCTTCTTGATTTTTATATTCTGTCATTTATAACACCTTACTGTCTTTTGTCTCTTTAGGTGTGTCATTCAGTTTTTCCGCTTGAAACAAAGTTTCTTTTCCTTTAGAGATTTTAATTATCATTGTCATTCCAGACACAAACATTAGTGAAGCTACTGAAATTAAAGCAATGTATATACCATAACTTTCTTTTAGATATAGGTATATAACAAAGAGAAAGATCATCGCAGACACAAAGACTATGAGTCCACCGAAGAATTTCCATATACACTCTTTGACTAGGTTCTCTGTATTCTTTTTAAAGACTTTTCCCTCTGCCTCCATAAGTTCAAGAAAGCTTATTATTACATTTGCGATTAAATTCAATTTTGCCCCACCACCGATTAGTCTTTTCTTTCGGATGATTTAACTATGTAGTTTACGGCTGTTCCAAGAGCAATACCTATGCCAAAAGCTGTCATTAAAGAGATTAAAGGATTTTCTGAAACTTTTGTCTCAACTTTTGCAACAGCTTCTTTTCCTGATGTTTGGCATTTTTCCATTACAGGTTTTACTGCATTCATCACATAGTCAGATCCAGTATTTAGAGCTTCTTTGATCTTTTCTACATCGAGTACTTTTGCATTATGAGCTTCTTCTAAGTTTGCATTTATTACTTTTTGTAGTTCTTCAATCCGACGTTCTAGATGTTCAATTTTTTCTTCCATCGTCATTTCTAGGTCTTCTTCCATTTCGTTTTCTCTTTTCTGTACTTCTGTCATAACTATTCCCCCTTTGAAATTGTTATGTGCTACTTCTTATATTTTAGCACATAGGATTGTGCTGTGTAGTTTTGCATTATAAAAAGGAGAGCTATTATAAGCTCTCCTTTTATTACATTTCTATTGAAATAAAAAGCGTCTGATCGTTACGTGACACTAGAAAACCCAATGCTTTGTTCTTAGCATTCATTACTTTGTTCCATGCAGAGATGTTATCCATTTTTACTTTGTTTATTTCAAGGATTACGTCTCCCTGTTTAAATCCAAGCTGGTTCCCTCTTGAGCCTCTGTCCACATTCACAACTACAAGACCTTTATTTTCTTTTATTCTATATTTCCTTGCTAAATCAGGACTGTTAGCTTCTACAGTTAGCCCCATTTTTGTTGATTTTTCTTCTGCTTTTGCTATTGGTTTATCTTGTGTTGTTTTTTGTTTCGTAGTTTTGCTTCCTTCTATTTCATCTAGAACAACGTATAGCTCCATTTTCTTTGAGTCTCTGTAGATTATAAATTTGACTTTTTCTCCTGCTAATTTATTTCTTACTGCAAAAACAACGTCTTGACTATTTTTAATTTTCTTGTCGCCAATCTCTATTATTATGTCACCACGTTGCAGTCCATATTTTTCAGCTGCTGACCCTCTTTGTACATTTGCAATTATCGAGCCTTCTTTTACGGGAAGTTTGTAGGCTTCAACAAGTGAGTTTGTGAGAGGTTGCACTGTTACTCCTAACCAACCTCTGCGGACTTCTCCATGTTGTATTAGGTCATTCATTATTTGCTTTGCCATGTTTATAGGAACAGCAAATCCTATTCCTTGTGCATAAGGCACAATAGCTGTGTTTATGCCTATAACATTTCCATTTAGATCAATGAGAGGACCGCCACTGTTACCTGGATTTATTGCTGCGTCTGTCTGCATAAAACCTTGAAAATTTATATCTGGAGCTTGGAGTGTTCTATTTTTTGCAGATACAACACCTGCTGTTACTGAATTTTCAAAGCCTAGTGGGTTACCAATTGCAACAACCCATTCGCCAACTTCAGTTTTATCAGAATCACCTAAGTTTAGGTGAGGTAAATCTTTTGCTTTAATTTGGATTACTGCTAAATCAAAAGTTGGGTCCTGCCCTATTTTTTTTGCCTCATATGTACGTCCATCAAGTAATGTAACTTTAACCTTGTTTGCACCCTCTACTACATGGTTATTCGTTAAGATGTAGCCATTTTCGCTTACTATAAAACCTGACCCTTTTCCTCGTCTTGGCACCATTCTTTCTTTTTGTTGAGGTGCGTTGTTGCCAAAGAATTCTTCGCCAAAAAATTCGTTAAAGAATGGATCGTTAAAGAAAGGATGTGACATTGTTCTCTGTTTTACCATTGTTTCTGTGTCTATATTTACTACTGCAGGAGAACTGTTTTTTACAATCTTAACAATAGGATTTCCTGTATATATATCATTGCCATAGGCGGCTCTTGCCGTAGATGTCATGTTTATTTCAGCAACATTTTTATTGTTACTGTCATTGGAATTTGAAGACAGATTTTGTTTTACTGCCATGTATGCACCAAAAGAACCACCGGCAAATATCAATAATGCTCCTATGCTTGCCATTATTACTTTTTTAATTGTGAGTTTTATTTTTTTCTTGTCCACAAAAAGCACCTCCGGTAAATATTTATTTTTTAGCTTTGGCTATATTATAGAATACTTTTCTAATTTGTTAATCAACTAGATATTACCAATTAAATATGTAGTTTTTATGAAGGAGATAAAAAAAAATCGCCCTATAGGGCGATTTTTTGTTTTTAATATGAACGCTGATGTCTTTTACGAGTAAAAGAACGATTCCCTGATTTCGGTGTTATTAAAACTCTGCGTGTCGGTTCTTCACCGATTGACTTCGTCTCAACTTCATCGCTCTCACGTAAAGCTATATGAATAATTCTTCTTTCCCAACTTGACATTGGTTCTAAACTTACAGAGGAACCTTTGCGGACTGCTTCTCTTGCGACCGAAGTTGCAAGTCTCGTCAAAGCACCTTCTCTTCTTCCTCTGTATCCGCCACAGTCAAAACGTACTCTTCTTACAGAGAAGTCATCGTGACAAATTAAGTTTGTGAGGTATTCTAAAGCTTTTAATGTTTCACCATATTTGCCGATTACAACGCCTGCGTCTTCTCCTACGAGGTTAACAGTGCCATCGTCAACAAGTTCTGGAATAAGATCAAGTTCCATTTTATCAAGGACATCGTTTACAAAGTGGCATGATCTAATATATGAAACAGGGGCAAATGGGTAGACTTCTATTTTTAATTTACTTCCTAAAATTCCAAAAAGCTTTTTGTCTTCTGATAATACTGTATATTCTATATCAGACGATGTGATTTCCCAATGCTCTGCAGCTTTTTCGCATGCTTCTTCGACGCTAGAACACTCTAGTATTAGGTGTTCTACCTCTGGAACAGCAGCTTGTTCTTCTTTGTTAAAATCCATGTCTATTCCTCGTCCTCATCATCATCTGTTGCTGGTTTGTTTTTATGAAGATTTGGTTTTACTGCAAGTTCCTTTTTTGTTTTACTTGATACAAAATACTGTTGTATAACTCCTATTAGAGAAGAAAGTCCCCAATAAATCATTACTCCGCCAGGCATTGAAAGACAGATAAAGCCCATAAAGAATGGCATGATTGTGTTCATTGTTGCCATCTGTGGGTTATCCCCGCCTGATAGTTTCTGCTGTGCCCATGTAAGGAAAGAGATACTTACAAGCAAAATAAGGTTTGGAAGATATAATGATATATGTACCAATCCCAATGGATTCTTCATTACTCCCATAAGAACAGCAAGTAAGCTGTATGTGCCATTTGGAGTAGCTGTAACTCCAACAGCCTGAGCTAGTCCTGCTGTTGTAGAGCCACCAAGCAATACTCCAAGGAATGTTGAATCCGCAGCAAAATTGTATGTGCGAAGTACGTTAAATAGAAGTATAAGAATAGGAAGCTGGACAAGAAGTGGAAGACAGCCTGCTGCAGGGTTAACTTTGTTTTCCCTGTAAAGTCTCATTGTTTCTTCTGTCATTTTTTCCTTATCGTCTGCATATTTTTCTTGAATTACTTTTAATCTTGGCTGAATTTTCTGCATGTGTTGCATGCTAGTAAGTTGTTTCTGATTAAGGGGATAAAGTGCTATTCTTACAAGTATGGTAAGTAATACAATTGCAAGTCCGTATGAGTTTGTTACACTGTAGAAAAATTCAATTATAGTAAGCAACATATTACCTGCTCCGCTCCAAATTGCGCCCAATTCAGACACCTAACCTTTCGATGTTTGTACTAAAAGTTAAAAAAAGAACAAATCTTTTTATTTAACTCTCCTAACCAAATCCTAAGTCCAATATGGCCTTCTTCTGGCAAGGGATCATATCCACCCTTAGACCAAGGCCCGCAACGAAGTAACCTTCCTATAGATAAAGGAATACCGTAAAATATTCCATATTTTTCTATAGCTTGATAGGCGTATTCCGAACAGGTCGGATGAAAACGACATTTACCGCCACCTAAAAACGGTGAAATGATTCTTTGATAGAAAGACAACATTAGGAGAAATATAAGAGAAATTATTTTTTGCAATTTATTTGCAATCAACGTCCCAATCTGGACCAGGCCAGTCATCCCTCATAAGACCCCTTCTTTTTAGTGAACGTGCTACATCAAAATACACTTCTTCTGCAGAAAGCAATAATGCTTTCTCACGCAACGACGCTACTATCCATATTCCCTCTTTCATCCACGGGAGCAGTTTTCTAAATGCCTCTCGTAACATTCTTCTTCCTCTTGTCCTTCTGTTTGCCTTGGCTATTTTCTTGCCAACGGTTACTCCGACTTGAGTAGGTTCAGACGATTGAGCAACAAAGAATAACCGCACCAGTTCGCCGGTTTCACGACGCCCAGTGCGGAATACAATGTCAAACTGCCATCCGCGTTTTAATCTTACCGCAGATGAGAAACCGAATTTCACGGATATTATACGGCGAGACGAGCTCTGCCCTTGCGACGGCGATTTCTAAGGATACGACGTCCTGTAGCAGATTCTGAACGTACGAGAAATCCCATTGACCGCTTACGTCTGGTATTGTGGGGCTGATATGTTCTTTTCACAGACTACACCTCCTGTGGTTCATTTCTTTGCATTTGAATGCAGTTATTTTTAAATTTATTGTTGTCTGTTCAATAACCTAATAAATATATCATAGAGTTTGATATGGGGCAAGGAAAATATATATATTTTGGTAAAAAATATATAACTTTTAAATATTTTTTATCAATTTGTCAAAGAGCCCTTGCAAAACACCTAGTTTATGTGTTATTATGACCGATGTCTTTTATGAAGGAGGTGACGGCATTGCCAAATAAGAAATCAGCAAAAAAACGAGTTCTGGTCACAGAGAGAAACCGTATATATAACCGTTTCTGGAAAACACGCTGCAAGAACGCAGTAAAGAAGTTCCTTGAAGCAGTTGAACTTAAGGATCTTGAGCTTGCAACAAAGAAGCTGAACGAGGCTCAGGGTGTTCTTGATAAAGCAGTAGTTAAGGGCGTCGTCCACCGTAATACAGCAGCACGTCGTAAAGCATCTATGGCTGCAAAAGTTAAAGCTATTACAGCATAGTGTAACGACACATCACACTTAAAAATCAAGCGATCGACAATGTCGGTCGCTTTTTTGTTCTTTGTGATCACTTCTTTAAAATAAGAGAGAGACTTGAAGTCTCTCTCTCATTTAGAAGAATAAATCCTGTTCCCCGTTTTCAAGAAGTTTTATTCTTTCCTTTGTAAGGGTTTTAATTTTTTCGTTTGGAATTTTTTCTATTTCTTTCTCTATAACAGTCTCACCTAATTTTTTCAAATGCTCGGAACCATAGCCAAGAAGATATTCTTTAAATGTGAGTATTGCATTTGGTTGACATATGTTTCTTATTTGACCAGACTTAGCAAGAGACATAAACCTATCTCCAGTTCTACCTTGGCGATAACACGCTGTGCAGTAACTTGGAATATATCCGTCTTCACAAAGCCATGTGAGGACTTCATCTGGTGTCCTGTCATCAGAAACTGTAAATTGAGCTGTGTTTGGCTTATTTATTTGCCCAATTTCTTTATGGTATCCACCTATACCAGTACATGATCCTGCACTTACCTGTGAAATACCAAGTTCTAGGGCCTTACGTCTTGTTTCTGGTGTTTCACGTGTAGAAAGAATCATTCCTGTATATGGTGTTGATACACGTATTACTGCAATAAGCCTAAGGAATTGTTCATCTGTAAGAAGATGTGGGAATGTTTTTAGGTCGACACCTTCAGCTTGACGCAAACGTGGAACGGATATTGTGTGAGGTCCTACACCACACATTTTTTCCATGTGTTCAGCAAACATTAGCTGTGCTGTTAACTCGTATCTATAGTCATAGAGTCCATAGAGAACACCTGTGCCTACATCATCTATGCCACCTTGCTGTGCTCTGTGTAATGCAGTTGTATGCCAATCATAGTCACTTTTAGGTCCAGTTGGGTGCATTTTTGCATAGGTTTCTCTGTGAAATGTCTCTTGAAATAGAATAAAAGTACCTATGTCTGCTGATTTTAGTTTTTTGTATTCTTCTACTGTAGTTGCAGCAATGTTTACGTTTATACGACGAATTGAGTCACCATGTTTGTTTTTGTATGCATATACTCTCTTCATACAATCAATTATGTAGTCAAGAGATATATTTACAGGGTCTTCTCCTGCTTCTAGAGCTATTCTTTTATGTCCCATTGAAAGAATTGCGTCTGCCTCTTGGTCTATTTCTTCCATTGTCAATTTTTTTCTGCATATTGACTGATTCCCTTTGTGAAAACCACAATACACACAACCATTTACACAGTAGTTTGCAACATAGAGAGGAGCAAATAAAACTATTCTTCTTCCATAAATTCTCTCTTTTATTTCTTTTGCTAAATGGTAAAGTTCTGTTTCAAGTTCAGGATCTGTTATATCAAGGAGTACAGCAGCTTCCCTGTGTGTAAGCCCTTTACATTCTCTTGCTTTTTCAAATATTGCTTTTACAGCCTCTTTGTCTTGTGCAATTTTTTTTGATTCCTTAATAGTTTCTCTGATTTCAGCATCATCTATAAAAGATGCATCGTGAAAATCGTTGATATCATACATATTAACATCCCCTTAATAAAAATACCCTTTCGCTCAAGAGCAAAAGGGTAGGTGAAAAACAATATCATCTAAGCTTTTCTCTTTGAGCGGAAGACTCCAGTCAAACAGATATCTTATTTTATTATATATTTACTATGTCAACAGATCTAACCGAATGACACAGATATATTTATATGTTTAGAGTATCATTTTTTATCTTTTATTGCAAGAAAAGTCAAATTATTTCTTGGAAACTGCAGCCTTAACAGTTACACCCTCTATTTTGCCAAGTTGTCCTGTAAGAGCGCTGATTTCGTCTGGTTCTCCATCCACAATTATAGAAATAACATTAAGTTTGCGTTCTCTGTAAGGAATACCTAGACGACCTACAATCAGTTCCCCAAATTTGTGCAATACTTCATTTACTTTCGGAGAAGCGACAGAATCTTCTACAATTATAGCCACTACTGCTATTTTATTTTCCTGCATTATGTATCTCCTTTACAAGAGAATTTTTAATTTTTTTTGCTACTTAAAAATGTTATCAACAAAGTTTCAAGGCCATTCCATCCCGCACTTTTACCAGTTTTTTCTGCTATATTCATACAAATAAGCCCTAGTGAAAAGTCCGTAATAGAATCACTTGGATAGTTCTTCGTTGCTAGAGATGCCATTCGCCACGCATAGTCTTTAGCACCTAGTGCTTTTGCGTACATGGCAGCACATCTAGGATTTGTTGCGTTGTACATTGCAAGTCTCATTCTGTTATGAATTGCTGATATAAGAGGCATAAGTTCTCCATTTCTTGATATAGAATAAAAGGATTTCATTACACCTTTATAATCACAAGAACAAAGTCCATCTAGTATCTTTAATAGGTCTTTGCTTCCGTCGTCCAAGCAAAAGGAATCAACATCTTGCATTGTAACAGTTCCAGTTCTCTTAAAAAGTGAAAGAGCTTTAAGTTGTCCTCTTATTTCTTCTGGGTCATCTAGCAATTCTACTATGAGAGCTACAGCATTAAAATCAATTTTAATGCCCATAGATTTTGCTAAATCAGATACCCATTTTTGTCTCTCACGAGGCCAACGGGGATATTCGTCTGGTTTCAATATTGTAAAGTTTGACATTGAACCCTTGGGAAATAACTTTGATGGGTCAGTATCATATACCAGAAGTATTATTACGGAGGAGTCCTTATCTATCATAGGTAATAGATTTTCTGGCATCGCACCCATTTGCACAGCAGAGTCGACAACAACTAAACTGTTTTCTTCAAAGAGTCCGCACGACATGTTTTCAGAAAGAAGGGGAACCCACTCTCCACCCTCTTGTCTGGATGTCATAGGGTACCCCTTTTTTTCATAATTTAATATAGTTTCCTCCAGTAGACGTCGCTGTGCCGTACCAGATGCGACTATCATATGGAGACTTGGCATTTTACGTTAGCCCTTTACAACAACATTTACAAGTCTGCCGGGAACAGCTATCACACGAACGATTTCTTTGCCATCAATTCGTGCTTTGGTCTCTTCACGAGACATTATATCAGCTTCAAGTTCTTCTTTTGAAAGTCCGGCGGGAACTGTAAATTGTTCACGTACTTTTCCATTTATCTGTAGCACGACTGTTACTACATCTTCAACTAAAGCATCTTCTTCTACTTCAAACCACTTTTCTTTTGAAAGGAATGTGGTATTGCCGATTAGATGCCAAAGTTCTTCTGTAATGTGAGGCGCAAATGGTGATAGACAACAGAGAAGAATTTCTACACCCTCTCTCATAATTGCCCATTCTTCATCATTTGATGGTTTGTATGCCAAGAGTGCGTTTGTTAGTTCCATCAATCTTGCAACAGCTGTATTAAACTGACGCTCATCACGAATATCTTTTGTTGTTCTGCTAAGAGTGCTATGTATTATGCGTTTGATATCTCTTACAGAAGATTCTTTTATGTCTGACATTTTGATACGTGTATTTGAAGCAGTTTTGAGTGAAGAGAGGTTTGTCTCTACAAGACGCCATACACGACAAAGGAATCTATATGCACCCTCTACGCCTCTTTCTGACCAGTCAAGGTCTTTTTCTGGCGGAGCTGCGAATAGTATGAATAATCTTGCTGTGTCTGCACCATATTTGCTCATAATTTCATCGGGGTCAACAACATTGCCTATTGACTTCGACATTTTTGCACCATCTTTTATTACCATACCCTGAGTTAGAAGTCTCTTAAAGGGTTCTCTTACGTCTTTGGGAAGTAATCCTAAGTCAGCACAAACCTTTGTAAAGAATCTAGCATAGATAAGGTGTAAACATGCGTGCTCTATACCGCCTATATACTGGTCAACTGTCATCCAATATGAAGCATCATCTTTATTAAAGGGTTTATCTGTGCTCCATGGTGATGTGTAACGACAGAAGTACCATGAGGAACAGAAGAATGTGTCTATTGTATCTGTCTCTCTACGTGCAGGTCTCCCACATATTGGGCATGTAGTATTTATCCAATCTTCACGTAATGCAAGTGGATTTCCACCATTTTTAGGCATCTCTATATCAAGAGGTAATTTAACCGGAAGCTGATCCTCAGGTACTGGAACTATTCCACAATGATCACAATAAACCATTGGGATAGGTGTTCCCCAGTAGCGTTGACGTGAAATCAACCAGTCTCTTAAACGGAATTGAACTTCTTTCTTACCCAGTTCTTTTTCTTCAAACCATAGACCAATCTGTTTGATTGCTTCTGGTGTTGTGAGTCCATCAAACTGTCCTGAGTTACAGGCAATACCGTCTGCCTCTACAGAAGATGTCATCGCATCTCCATCAAGCTCAGGCCCATCGATTGGGCGAACTACAGGGATTACAGGTATATTATATTTTCTTGCAAAATCAAAGTCTCTCTGGTCATGTGCAGGGACACCCATGATAGCACCTGTACCATAATCAGTAAGTATATAGTCTGCAATCCAGATAGGAACTTTCTTTCCTGTAATGGGGTTAACAGCAAAGAAGCCTGTGTTAAGTCCTTCTTTTTCTACTCCTACAGCAGTACGTTCTATTGCACTACGTGAGGACATTTTCTTTGCAAAAGCACGAATTTCTTCTGCCTTTTCTCCACCCAATTTGTTGGCAAATTCTTCAACAAATGGATGTTCTGCAGCCATTGCCACAAATGTTACACCAAAGATTGTATCTATTCTTGTTGTAAATGCTTCAATCTTTAAATCTGTATCTGCTATATCCATGCTAAAGTGGACACCTTCAGATCGTCCTATCCAGTTTCTCTGCATAGATACGACTCTTTCAGGCCAACCTTTGAGTTCATCAAGGGAGTCAACTAATTCCTGTGCGTAGTCTGTAATTCTAATAAACCACTGTTCAAGCCCACGTTTTACTACAGGGGTACCACAACGCCAGCAAACACCGTCGTCTACTACCTGTTCATTTGCAAGTACAGTCTTACAGCTTTCACACCAGTTGACGGGTGCATGCTTACGATAGACAAGACCTTTTTTGTAAAATTGAAGGAAGAGCCATTGGTTCCATTTGTAGTAGTCTTCATGACATGTTACAACTCTGCGACGCCAGTCATAGCTATATCCAGCACGTTTAAGCTGTTCTGTCATAAATTCTATATTTCCCCATGTCCAATCCGATGGTGGAAGGTGTTTCTTTATAGCTGCATTTTCTGCAGGCATACCAAAAGCATCAAATCCCATTGGATAAAGTACATTCAAACCCTGTTTTCTTAAGAAACGGGCAAGAAGGTCTCCTATGGAATAGTTGCGAAGATGCCCCATATGTAAAGCTCCACTTGGATAAGGGAACATTTCAAGGCAATAAAACTTTTCCTTTGATGGGTCGGCTTCTACTTCAAAAACCTTAGAATCGTCCCACTCTTTTTGCCATTTTTTCTCAATAGCAGCAAAATCGTATGGCATTTATAATCTCCTCCGTAACATTAAAAATCATATTTAACAATATCTGTAAGAATACATCAAGTAATTATATACTTACTATCGTTCTTGGGCAAGGCAAAAAAGTTAATAAAAGATATAATTTGTGAAATTTTTATTTATTTTGGTTTTTGGCAAAAATATAACTTAATGAAGAGTAAAAAGGACTTGAAATCGTTTCCGCTGATGTTATCATATAGCAAGATTTACAGTTACAAAATAATTTATGGGAGGCGAATCAAAAATGATTGATCTTACCAAAGAAAATTGTGACGCTGAAGTACGTGAGGAAAAGTC
>JAVVWB010000012.1:0-43198 GCA_036652335.1 Synergistaceae bacterium
CAATGCAGCCCGGACTTCGTTTCGCAGTTCGTGAAGGCGGACGTACAGTCGGCGCCGGCGTTGTAACAGAAATAATCGGCTAAAAATAAAACAAAAATGGGCGGCTGATAACAGTCAACCGCCCAAAATCTAAATTTGTCTGGAGTGAAGAAAAATGGCAGACATCATCGGTCTTCAGTGTACAGAGTGCAAACGTCGTAACTACGTAACACTCGTAAACAAAAAAAAGCAAACAAAGAAACTTGAAAAAAACAAATATTGCAAATTTTGTGACAAACACACCTTGCACAAAGAATGTAAATAAGTTATAATACCCTCTGCACGCAGGTCTGTAGCTCGAACTGGTTAGAGCACCGCACTCCAAATGCGGGGGTTGAGGGTTCGAATCCTTCCAGGCCTGCCATTTTTATTGTCTTTTTACAAATAACGTAAAAACAACAACAAAAATGGCAGAAAACCAAAAATCAAAAAACAAAAAGCAACACCACCACATAAAAGAAACAGCAACAAAAATTAAAAGTCGAAGATGAGGAGGTCGGGGTTATGGAAAAGCTCCTCGACTACATTCGGGAATCAAATGCAGAACTCAAAAAGGTAACATGGCCTACGAAAAAACAGTTGATACTATCAACTGTTGTAGTTGTCATCTTCTCCTTAATTGCTGCTGCATATCTCGGACTGGTAGATTTGCTTCTAACAGGATTTTTCTCCAAGATTCTCTAAGAAATCCTTTAACTAGGAAAATAGGAATCGACTGTAATCTGGAGGTGAAGGGGACAAAAGTCCTCTTACTAAACAATGAGCGAAATATTTGGACTTTCAAACGAGCGTCGTTGGTACATAGTACAAACCTACTCCGGATATGAAAACAGAGTAAGGGCGAACATAGAACAGCGAATCGCAACGATGGACATGGAAAACAGAATTTTCCACGTCCTTGTTCCCATTGAAGAAAAAGTAAGCATCAAAGACGGTAAATCAAAAAAAATTCGTCGTAAAGTATTCCCAAGCTACGTACTCGTAGAAACAATGCTAGACGAACAATCTTGGTACGTCATTCGTCACACACCGGGAGTAACGGGCTTCGTTGGTTCAGGAAACCACCCAATCCCGCTCACACCCAAAGAAGTAGAAGACATAATGAGCAAAATCGGACAGCAAACCAAACCAAAAATGGAAATTGACTTTGCAATAGGTGATGTAATACAAGTTACATCTGGTCCATTTGCTGGATACACAGGTCCCGTAACAGAAATAGAAGTTGAAAAAGGAAAAATCAAATTCCTAGTAAACGTATTCGGCAGAGAAATAACAGCCGAAGCAAGCTACGAAGACCTAACAAAAATACAATAAAAGCAACAAAACAAAACTTAAATAGGACACAGTCCTAAATAAAGATAAAGAGCAGTAAAATCAAGGAGGTAACACCATGGCAAAGAAAGTAATTGGTGAGCTTAAACTACAGCTCCCGGGTGGCAAAGCAACACCAGCTCCACCAGTAGGACCTGCGCTTGGACAGCGTGGAATTAACATCATGGAATTTGTCAAAGCATTCAATGCTAAGACAGCAGATCAGGTAGGAACAATCATCCCTGTAGTAATCACAGTATATGCTGACCGTAGCTTCACATTCATCCTCAAAACACCACCTGCAAGCGTACTCGTAAAAAAAGCAGCTGGAAAAGACAAAGGATCAGCAGTACCTAACAAAGACAAAGTAGGCAAAATAACAAAGAAACAAGTTGAAGAAATTGCGGCATTCAAGATGCCCGACCTCAACGCAATCGACATCGAAGGTGCAATGCACATGATAGAAGGCACAGCACGTTCAATGGGAATTGAAGTAATCGACTAACAACAAAAGATTTGAGGAAACTCAAATCGTGGGAGATTGCCTAACGGCCGTCGCCACTACCACAAGGAGGAAACAAAAATGGCAAAAATTTCTAAAAGAAGAAAAGCACTACTCGAAAAAGTAGACTTCAACAAAGACTACACAATCTCTGATGCTGTAGCACTCGCAAAAGAATGTGCAACAGCAAAATTTGACGAAAGCCTAGAACTTCACGTTCGTCTCGGTGTTGACCCCCGTCATGCTGACCAGCAAGTTCGTAGCACAATAGTACTTCCCCACGGAACAGGTCACGTAAAGAAAGTTTGCGTACTTGCCCTCGGAGAAAAACAGAACGAAGCAAGAGAAGCAGGCGCGGACATCGTAGGCGGAGAAGATCTCGTAGCTGAAATAATGAACGGAAAAATGGATTTCGATGCGGTAATCGCCACACCGGACATCATGAAAGCAGCTGGACGTCTTGGTAAAGTCCTCGGTCCCCGTGGACTCATGCCAAGCGCAAAAGCAGGCACAGTATCATTCGATGTTGCTTCTGCCGTAAAGGAAATCAAAGCAGGTCGTGTAGAATTCCGTGTAGACAAAACAGCTATCACACACAACGCAGTAGGAAGAGCATCCTTCACAGCAACACAGCTTGAAGAAAACGTAAAAGCACTCTTCAAAGCAATCCTCAAAGCTCGTCCCGCAGCAGTTAAAGGCACATACATCAAAGGTGTCTCACTCACATCAACAATGGGTGCAGGAATCAGAGTTGACGTAGCTCAAGCACAGAAAGACGTAACAGCTGAATAAGCTACAACATAAATAGTTCTAACTCTACATAAACAAAGAGAGTCTCCGAGGTCGTACGAAAAGTACGCCCACAGAGACTCTCTTTTTGTATCACATCGATACATACACATCTCTTCGTTAAAAAAGCTATCGTATATCACTTCTCTAAATACTTTATACATAAAAAAACCCTTTCTACAAACAAACACAACAAACCAACAAAACACAAACCTTATAAAACAAACCGTAAAAAACAAAAACACCTTTCTTAAAAACGATACTCGTTTTTGTAAAATCATACAAACAAAAAATATAACACTCCACAAAAAACAACAACTGTAATCAAACTTCAAATAAACACAAATTAAACATAAAAGTTAAAGAATAAAAAAAATATAAAAAATAAATTTATTGAAAACAATCACAAAAAGTCATTTGAAAACAAAAGTGTAATATTTAAAGAAATATGATATATTTTGATAAATAACTCTAGCTTAATAAAAAATACAAGGAGTGATAGTTGTGGCAAAAAGTTTACTAGACTTCTCAGGGAAATATTTATTATCTAAGACATTGAGATTTGAGCTAAAACCTATTGGTAAAACAGAAGACTACATATCAAAAAGAAATTTAATATCAGAAGATGAAGCAAGAAGAGAAAACTATAAAAAAGTTAAGAAAATAATAGACAGATACCATAAAAAGTTTATATCTAATGTACTAAATGCTATCCCAGAAACAGGAGCAAATTTAGACTGGACTGAGTTAGAGAAAGCAATAAAAAATAAAACAGATGATAAATATAGAGAAAACTTAGAGAAAGAACAAAAGAAGAAGAGAGAAGAAATCATAGAATGTTTTTCTGGCAAGTCAGGTGCAAAAACAAAAACATTATCAGAAGAAGAGAAAAATAAAGAAAAAGAAAAGCAAGAATTTTTTAAACAAATCTTTTCTGAAAAACTGTTTTCTGAAATCCTTGTTTCAGAAAAAAATTTATTAACAGAAGAGGAAGTAGAACAACTAAAAACATTTAATAAATTTTCCACATATTTTACAGGGTTTCATGAAAACAGAAAAAATATGTACTCAAGTGAGGAAAAAAGCACCTCTGTTGCATATCGTATCGTAAACGAAAACTTCCCCAAATTTCTGACTAACATAGAAATATACAACAAAATAAAAGAAATTGCACCAGAAATAATAACCGAAACAGAAAACGAACTAAAAGATATTCTAAATGGTACGAAACTAGATGAAATCTTTAACATAAAAGCATTTAACAAAGCACTATCACAAGAAGGGATAGACTACTACAATCTAATATTATCAGGACGTACAGAAAAAGCAGGCGAAAGAAAAATACAAGGTATAAACGAAAAAGCTAATCTATTCCGTCAACAACATAAAGACAATATGCCTAAAGGTACTTCATTTAAAATGTTACTTCTCTTCAAACAAATATTAAGTGACAGAGAGACACTATCATTTATCCCGGAAAAGTTTCTAGACGACAAAGAAGTTTTGGACACAATAAATGCACTTGGTGACGACTTTTCAAAAACAAATCTATACAGTGAAATAAGAAATTTACTTTCAAATATAGATGAATATGATACTACAAAAATATATGTGGAAAACAAAAACAGAGAAAAACTCTCACCCGAATTACTGGGAAACTGGGAAGCACTAAAAAATGCTCAAATTGCGTACAAGGAAAATGAAATAGGCAGCCCAGAAAAGTCCACAAACTTAAAAAAGATAGAAAAATATCTAAAACAAAAAACATACTCATTAAAAGAAATAAACGAAGCAATTTCTTTCTACATGGGTGAAGAAAAAGACTACACAAAACAATACATAGACAACCTACTTTCTGATATAAGTGCAATAGAAAAATACCAAAATAAGTTTAATGAATTAAAAGATAAAGAAACAAATCTACTAGAAAATGAAAATGAAATAGAAATAGTAAAAAATTACTTAGATGCAATAGAAAAAATATTCTTTAAAATTAAAATGCTGCAAAATGGTGTAGAAATAGAAATTGATGTAGATTTCTATTCTCAATACGACAAACTATTTGAACAACTAAAACAAATAATATTTGTCTATGACAAGGTTCGTAACTATGTAACGCAGAAACCATATTCAGAAGAGAAATTCAAATTAACATTTAAGTGTCCTACTCTTGCAAATGGCTGGGACAAAAACAAAGAAAAAGACAACCTTTCAATACTATTACTAAAAGACGGTAACTACTATCTAGGAATAATGAACAAAGACAAAAAGCTCTCGGAAAAGGAGCTAATAGGCGATGAATCAGTAAATCAATATAGAAAAATAACTTACAAATTCTTACCTGGACCAAACAAGATGTTGCCTAAAGTATTTTTGTCAAAAAAAGGAATTGAGACCTTCAACCCGTCAAAGGAAATACTTGAAAACTATAAAAATGGAATGCACAAAGGAGGAGACACATTTGACCTTGAATTTTGTCACAAACTTATAGATTTCTTTAAAGATTCAATATCAAAACATGAAGACTGGAAAAACTTTGGATTTGAGTTCTCTAAAACAGAGACTTACGAAAATATATCTAAATTTTACAAAGAAGTCGCCGAACAAGGATACAAAATAACATTTGACAACATATCGGAGCAGAGAATCAACAAATTTGTCGAAGATGGAAAACTATATCTATTTCAGATATGGAACAAAGACTTTGCAAATGGTGCAACAGGAAAGAAAAACCTACACACACTATACTGGGAAAGTTTATTTAGCGAAGAAAACTTAAAAGACGTCATCTACAAACTAAATGGAGAAGCCGAACTATTTTTCCGTAAAAAAAGCATAGAAAACCCGATAAGGCACGAAATAGGGAGCAAAAAAGTAAACAAAAGAGACAGCGACGGGAACGCAATACCAGACGAAATATACAAAGAAATATACCTCCATGCAAATGGTAAAAAAGCCATAAACGAAATAAATACAACAGCACGTGAATACATAGAAAAAGGCAATGTCCGTATAACAGAAGTCAAACACGAACTAATAAAAGACAAACGTTATACAGAAAACAAATATCTATTCCATGTACCAATTACTATAAACTTCAAGTTACCAGACAAAGTAATAGTAAATAACGAAATAAATAAATTCCTAAAAGATAACAAAGACATAAACATCATAGGAATAGACAGAGGAGAAAGAAACCTAATCTACGTAACACTAATAAATAGAAAAGGCGAACTTCTTGAGCAAAAAGACTACAACAACATAAACAAAACAGACTACCATGCGAAACTTGACACGAAAGAAAGGTCAAGAGATGAAGCACGCAAAAATTGGAAAACTATAGAAAAAATAAAAGAACTAAAAGAAGGCTATCTCTCACAAGTAGTACATGAGATAGTGAAAATGGCGATAGAATACAATGCAATAATAGTAATGGAAGATCTAAACTTTGGATTTAAAAGAGGACGTTTCCATGTAGAAAAGCAAGTCTATCAAAAGTTTGAAAAAATGCTAATAGACAAGCTCAACTACCTAGTATTCAAAGAAAAAGCAACAACGGAGCCATGTGGAATATTAAAGGGTCTACAGCTAACAGAAAAATTTGACAGCTTTAAAAACATAGGCAAACAAAACGGGATATTATTCTATATTCCTGCATCTTACACATCAAAAATAGACCCTGTAACAGGATTTGCAAATTTATTCAATCTTTCAAAAACTACAACACAAGAAAAACAGAAAGAATTTATGTCAAAAATAGACTCAATCAAATACGTAAAAGAAGAAGACAAATTTGTATTTGAGGTAGACTATGATAAATTTGACACATACCAAACCTCGTATAAGAAGAAATGGTCAATATACACGAATGGAAAAAGAATTGTAGGACACAAAGAAAATGGAAAGTGGCAACAGCAAGACACAATGCCCACAGAAGAAATGAAAAAAGTTCTATTTAGTCTAAACGTCCCATACGAGAAAGGTGAAGAACTAAAAGATTACATAGAAAACAGAGAGAAAGAATTTGCAGCAAAACTTTACTACATATTCAAAAACACATTACAACTAAGAAACAGTAATGCACAAACAGGAGAAGACTACATAATCTCTCCTGTAAAAGATAAAAAGGGCAAATTCTTTGACAGTAGAACAGCAGGTTCCTTATTACCAAAAGACGCAGACGCAAACGGTGCATATCACATTGCACTAAAAGGACTCTGTGTACTAGACAAAATTGATGAAAATTTAGATGAAAACGGTGAAATAAGCTACAAGGAAATGACAATCTCAACCCCTGACTGGTTTGAGTTTGCTCAGACAAGAGATATTAAATAACAAAAAAGATATAGAGGGGCGGAAAATGGAGAACATAATATTATTTACACAGCTAAATGACTTCATCTTCTGCCCCATGTCTATATATTTTCATAATTTATATGGAGATATGGAAGACGTACTATTTCAGAGCCCTGATCAACTAAACGGGAAATCAGCACACAGTGCAATAGACGAAAGAAGATATTCTGATAAAAAAACAATAATGCAGGGTACAGAACTATATTGTGATAAGTACAAACTTAGGGGAAAAATAGACATATTTGATACAGAAAAAGGGATACTTACGGAAAGAAAAAAGAAAATTACAACCATATACGATGGTTATATCTTTCAACTATATGCACAATACTTTTCCTTGTGTGAAAATGGTTACACAGTAAAAGAAATAAGACTATACAGTATGGACAACAACAAAGTACACAGAATAAACAAACCAGAAGAAGACCCTGTCATACTCCAAAAATTTGAAAAAACTATAAATGACTTGCAAACATTTGTCCCTAATAAGTTTATTCAGACAAACATAGCAAAATGTCAAAGATGTATATATGAACCTGCATGTGACAGGAGTGTACATACTGATGATGAATGTCAATGAATTTGAAAAGAAACAAATAATATTTATTTTTTTAAATAGAGGAGAAAAATTGTCATTTTCAAATGACAACATCATTGTAAAAGATGATGAAGGTAATATAAAACACCAATCAACTTGCTATAGGCTATTTGCCCTATACCTTATAGGGCATTTTACAATGACGAGCGGCATCATACAGAGATCACACAAATTTGGCTTTCCAATAATACTTATGACAAACGCACTAAGAGTATATGACATAATCGGCAATAAAATGGAAGGAAACTTTCTACTTAAACAAAAACAGTATACATACAATGGATATGAACTAGCTAGGGAAATAATATATAAAAAAATATCAAACCAGCGATGGACCTTAAATCAACAAAGAAATAAAACGGACGAGACAAAAAAAGTTATAGCACAAATTGACGAGTATAAAAGATCAATAAGAAATCACAAAGGAGACTTGCAGGGATTGCTTGGGCTAGAGGGATCAACTGCGAGAATGTACTTCAAAACGCATTTCAATAATATAGAATGGCTTGGACGCAAACCGAGAATAAAAAGTGACTACGTAAATAGCACATTAGATATAGGATATACATTGCTATTCAGCATAACGGAATCATTGCTAAAAATCTACGGATTTGACACATATCAAGGTGTATTACACCAACAGTTTTTTATGAGAAAATCATTGGTCTGTGATCTAATAGAACCCCTAAGACCGCTTATAGATATAGAAATCAAGAAAGCAATAAACCTAAACCAATGCAAGGAAGAAGACTTTACGAAAGTAAACGGACGTTACCTCTTAGATTGGCGAAAAAACGGAGAGTATATATCCTTTTTAATGAAGCCTATATTAGAAAGGAAAAGGGATATTTTTCTATATATACAGCAGTATTATAGAGACTTTATGAAGGGCAAAATAGAACCAGAATATAATCTATTTGATATGGAGAAAAAAAATGATAGTAATTAGCTATGATATATCTGATGATAAACTCCGTACTAGATTTTCAAAATACATATCAAAATTTGGTCACAGATTACAGTATTCAGTTTTTGAAATAGACAATAGTGAAAAAATATTAACAAATATATCAGCAGAAATAAGAAATAAATTTGAACCTAAATTTACACAAAGAGATAGTGTAATGATATTAAAATTATCTAAAACATGTGAAATAATAAGAATGGGATATGCAAAGAACGACGAGAATGATATTATAATAGTGTAGTTAAACTATATAAAAGTTGCAAACATCGCTCTTGATGTAAAAAAGAAACAAAAAAACCTAACTTTTTATGAAAAGAGAATGAAAAATGGCAAAAAATCTCTTAAAACTTCATAAAAAACAGTTTTTTTATTTAAAAAAATCAAAATTTCCCAAATAGGGGTCTAGACCCACATAATAATTTCTACTTTTGTAGATTGGATCGAAATGAAGCGAATTAAAGGAGGTCTAGACCCACATAATAATTTCTACTTTTGTAGATAAAGGACTCAAGGGTTACTACTTCGACGTCTAGACCCACATAATAATTTCTACTTTTGTAGATGAAGAAGGACAGTAAGGTCGCCGGGTTTGTCTAGACCCACATAATAATTTCTACTTTTGTAGATTCTCACAAGTACGAAGGCAGATGCCTATGTCTAGACCCACATAATAATTTCTACTTTTGTAGATCCGTTCCTGAATTTGTGTACAGTTTTGCGTCTAGACCCACATAATAATTTCTACTTTTGTAGATATTGAACTTGTCTCTATCGGTTCGCTATGTCTAGACCCACATAATAATTTCTACTTTTGTAGATCTCCGGCGATAAGACACCTCCTTTAACTCGTCTAGACCCACATAATAATTTCTACTTTTGTAGATACTAATGCCAATTGCCTTACCACAGGCTTGTCTAGACCCACATAATAATTTCTACTTTTGTAGATTAACATCTCAGGCATGCAAACTTATAAAGTCTAGACCCACATAATAATTTCTACTTTTGTAGATTACAAATACAACTAACACCACAAGGGACGTCTAGACCCACATAATAATTTCTACTTTTGTAGATTGGTTCTGGTTCTGGTTCTTTTTGTTAAGTCTAGACCCACATAATAATTTCTACTTTTGTAGATATAACACAGGGAACAATAACAAAAAGAGTCTAGACCCACATAATAATTTCTACTTTTGTAGATCCTGTAACAGTTTCGGCACTTATTCCTCGTCTAGACCCACATAATAATTTCTACTTTTGTAGATCTGCCACCTAGCGATTGACCTGATATATTGTCTAGACCCACATAATAATTTCTACTTTTGTAGATAGCCTGTGCACCATCTGCTATGTAAGGTAGTCTAGACCCACATAATAATTTCTACTTTTGTAGATACATCTCCTGCTCGGTTTCTTGTCTTTCGTCTAGACCCACATAATAATTTCTACTTTTGTAGATATCGGTGGTTTCTTCTCTAATATTTGTAGTCTAGACCCACATAATAATTTCTACTTTTGTAGATAAGAAAATCTTAAACAATTCTTTCTTTCGTCTAGACCCACATAATAATTTCTACTTTTGTAGATTGGTTCTGGTTCTGGTTCTTTTTGTTAAGTCTAGACCCACATAATAATTTCTACTATTAGAAATAGCTCAAGTCTAATAGAAATATTTACTGCTAATAATGTCCTTTATTTCTCTTCTCCCCCACATTCCGTGGGGGATTTTTTTTGTCTAAATAATAGCCCAACCTCAAAGCCACTGGACACCGCATTACTACTAGCGGTGTGACGATTAAGGGATAGTTACGTAACGAATAGAACAATAATGTAAATCAAAAAATTTAAATATATAGAAATAATATCGAAGAGCAGAAGTGCTTATGACGAAATAACCTCTGATTTTGAGAAGTGATGACGTATTGTGCATACGTCGAGCGAACAAATTTGGGGGTTATGGTGTTAGAGGTGCTTATGCTCTTCGATTTTTAATTTGGTTGTAGAAATTGGGAGTCAAATGCACTATTATAGTTATCATAGATGAAAGGAGGTAAACAATATGGCAAATATCAATCCAGTTTCAACATCATTGAGAATGGTTTTAAATCTTGGAGAAGTAGACGGTAAGGTCGTAGAGAAGACAGTTTCTTTAGCAAAGGTTAAAGATGCAATCACAGGCGATCAGGCAAAGAGTCTTGTAGCTACTCTTTCACCTCTTCTTGAACCAGCAGTAATAGCAACAAAGAAGTATTCAACAGGTTTACTTGTAGAATAGAAGTTTTTTATTTTTTGATGAGAGGAGGTGTGTAGTGGATGAAGACAATTAAACTTAAGTTTCTTACAGATTCCGGTAAGTCTTTTAATATCAGTATGAATTATGCAGCTGATGCTCTTTCAGCAGAGGGTGGTAAGAAGATGATAGAAGATGCTATGGACGCAGTTTTGGTTCAGCAGCCCTTTGTTTTTACTTTGGGTTCTAAGAACGGAGCAGAGCTTATCGAACGTAATGTTACTGAGATCGTAGCATAGTTTTGGTTGGTAAAACAGCTTTAATTTGTAGCTTTATGGTGGTTAGATTTAGTTTTTTGTCTGATTTTCGTGTTTTAGCTCTTTTAGAGCTGTTTTTAATTTTTTAAGGAGGAGGAAGAGGTTTATGGAGGAGTTCATTTCATCGATGATTCAGAATTCTTTTTCGATTGCAGTGGCATCTTACTTGCTTGTTCGTATGGAAAAGCGTATGGAAGAGTTGACCAAAGCTGTCCAAGAGTTGAGTTCTGTCATCGGGTTAAAGGAGGGAAATCTTTGAACCGAGCACTTTTGAAGCGGATAGGAGATGTTTTGCTTTTGATCGCTTCACATATCAGAATTTTCAGAAGAGGAGGTTCTCGTACTGAGGATCAATGAGATTAGGGTCTCACGGTATTTTTTGCTTAATGAGTTTCAGTGTCCCTGTTGTCATACGGTTATGCTTCACCCCAATTTTTTGTTCAAATTAGAGGCTTTACGTGCAAAGTGGGGTAAGCCGATTGTTATAAATAGTGGGTATCGTTGTTCAGAGCATAATAAAGAGGTGGGCGGAGTTAAGGGTAGTTTTCATAGACGAGGTTTAGCAGCAGATGTTAGGATTGTTGCAGGCGAGCAGGATGAGTTTCGTGAGTTGGCACTTTATTTCGGTTTTACAAAGGTGCTTTGTTATCCAAAGAGAAATTTTATACATCTTGAATTAGGAGAAAGTATTTAGTTGGAAGATTATATGAATGTTTCAGAGAGAATAGGGGGCGACCTCGGAGCGACAGTTCTGAGCTACGACCCATTAGTTAAGGCGACAGCAGTGCGTTATCAGGGGCGAGGAGCAGAGTTTGAGGATTTGGTGCAGGAGGGTTATTTAGCTTTGCTTGTGCTTATTCCAAAGTGTAAGGAGATTGAGTGGCTTCCGCTTTTCCTTAAGAATAGGCTTCCCGGTTATGTGAGGGCAGCAGCGTCACGTCTTAGGAGTGATAGGGATAATGATGTGTTCGATTTGGAGTGTATCGAGGATGTGATTTGTGATGATGACGATGATTTTGAGGAGAGTAATGAGATTAGGGATCTTTTAGAGAGGTCTCTTTCTTCTGAGGAGCTTGATGTTACTCAGGCACTTCTTGAGGGTTTTAGTCAAAGGGAGATTGCAGATGTTTTGGGTGTTTCTCAGCAGGCTGTTAGTTCTAAGTTGAGGAAGATTAGGGATAAGTTACGTGTAGTTTTGGACGTAGAGAGGTAGTTGCTTCACTTTATTTTTAGTTTTATTAGGGTTTTGAGGTTGTTTCAGTTAATTTTTTAGTTAATTTTTTCCAGTTTTTAGTTTTTTAGTTGTAGTTTTATGAAAATACAAAATCTCACAAATTAGAATGTTCAACGGATACCGACTTCGCATCGGTGTCCGTTTTTTTTGTTTTGTTTTTTAGTGTTTTTAGAAGTTTTAGAGTTTTTAGGTTTTTTGTAGAGTTTAGGATTTTTGAATTTTTTAGTGTTTTTTGTTTTGTTTGCTTGTTTGTAGGTTTTGAGTTTTTTTATTTTTAAAGGGACACCGTTGTGGTGTCCCTTTTTTGTTGTTTTGTCTTTTTTTGTTTGTTTTTTTGTTATTTTTATCTTTCTGGTTTTACTTCAAGTGGGATTGGGCAGAAGTATTTTTCACCATTTAGTGTTTCTTTGTGTTCGAGTTTTGCTTTTTCCAGTAGTTCTGGGTTTGTTAGTAGGTCTATTGTGGTCATTGCAAGTGTTTTTGCTGCATATAGCATTCCTTTGTGTGCAATTGATGATTTACCACATGCTACGTATTGCCATGAGTGTGGTACTGTGCCTTGTGCACATATTGGAGCTATCATCATTGCTGTTGGTGCTATCCAGCTTGCGTCTCCTACGTCTGTAGAGCCTGCTATTGGTGGTTCATCAACGTTGAATGGGAATACTTCTCCAAGGATTGGTTCTTTTAGTAGGTGTTCTACTTTTTCTTTGGGGAATGTAGTTTTTATTAGGTTTTGTGCTTTTGCTGTTGCTGATTCATCTGCTGTGTCTGCAAAGTGGCATGCGAATACTTTTTCGTCGTCTGTGTATTCGATGTTGCCGAGTGCTGTCATGTTGTCGTGTAATGCACGGCTTAGTATTTTGTTAGGGAAGTATTCAGCCATTGATGCGTACCATGATACTTCTACTTCTGTTTCTGTCATCATGGCTGCGCCTTTGGCTATTTTTTCTACCCTTTTGTATATTTCTTTTACTTGTGCCGTTTTTGGTGCTCTTATGAAGTATAGTAGTTTTGAGGTTGCTTGTACTACGTTGGGGTAGTGTCCCCCTGTGTCCCAGTATGCGTAGTGCATTCTTGCTTCAGGTATTACGTGTTCACGGAGGTAGTTTACTCCCACGTTCATGAGTTCTGCTGCGTCTAGGGCGCTTCGTCCGTTTTCCGGTGCTGCCGCTGCGTGAGCGCTTCTTCCTTTAAATTCAAAGAATACTTCGTAGGTGGAGAGTGCGGAGCCTCCCCATAGTTTTACTTCTGTGAATGGGTGCCATGTGAGGAATGCGTCTACGTCATCAAATATTCCGTCACGTGCCATGAATGTTTTTCCACAGCCACTTTCTTCTGCGGGGCAACCGTAGTATCTAAGTGTGCCTTCTATGCCGTTTTCTTCCATTATTTTCTTTACTGCTATTGCTGCTGCAAGTGAGCCTGTGCCAAGTAGGTGGTGTCCACATCCGTGTCCAGGTTCTCCTGTTTTTTCAGCTTTTTTCTCCCATTCGTTAGCTTTTTGGCTTAAATTCGGGAGTGCGTCGTATTCGCCAAGTAGTGCTATGACTGGTGAGCCTGTGCCATAGGTGGCAAGTATGGCGTCTGCCATTCCGTCTATTCCTCTTGTTATTTGAAAGCCTTCGTCGCTGAGGACTTTGCACTGTGCATCTGCGGATTTAGTTAGGTTGAATCCTGTTTCTGCATATCCCCATATTGTGTCGCTTAGGTCTGTGAATGTTTTTGAGTTGTTTTCGATTATTTCTTGCACTTGTGTTTTAAATTCCATTGGGGGGCCTCCTTTTAGTTGGTGGTGATTTTTTCACCGGTACAGACGTTCATTCTTCCTTCACGAGCAAAACAAACCAGCGTGATTTTATTTTTTTCTGCAAGGTCTATGCTTTGTGCTGTCGTTGCAGATACGCTTACTATTATTGGTATTCCTGTGTAGTTTGCTTTTTCTGTCATGTCAAGTGGTAGTCGCCCTGATGTTATGAGTATGACGTTTTCTGTTGGCTGTTCGTTTTTTATGAGCCAACCTATTGCTTTGTCTACAGCGTTGTGACGACTGATGTCTTCTCCCCTGTAGAGTTTTTCTCCGTTTTGGGTGATGAGTGCTGCTATGTGTGTGCAACCGGTTTTTACAAATATTGGGGCTTTTTCTATCCATTTTAGCCCGTCAGTTATGGTGTCTATGTTTGCTTTTTTATATTCGTTTCTTTTGTTTGGAGCTTTGCTGTTTGCGTTGTTTTTTATTGTGAGTGATAGAGATGTTCCGCTTTGCTCTATCGATAATATGTCTGATGCTTTTGATATTTTTCCTCTAAGGTATAGTTGCCCAGTTATGAGGAGTTCAATGTCTGTGGGCGTTATTGAGGTGGTGTAGAGGCGTTCTCCATTTACAAAGAATGAGTATTTAGTTTCCATTATGCAGGGGTCAGGTGTTGTTTCTTTTTTTCCGTTTCTGTATATACGGCAGATTTCTTTGTTTGTGATGAAGTTTTCTATTTTAAACACCTCCCAAAAACAGTGTATCATATATTTAGGTTTTGTTTATAAAAATAAGTTTAAGATTTGTTTACATTATAATACGTAAGTTTGAAAGGTGGTATAGGGGGGGTGGAAGAAAGTTTCTAAAGTGAATAATGCAAAGAGCATAAGCACTTCTTACATCACAATCCCTTGTTTTGTAATCTACATCTCTTTTATTTGCTTTTGGGTGTAGTGTAATTTTTATTTCAACTTCTTCTCCGTTGATTTAATATTTTTTAAATCCCCTAAATCTCGTCTCACCGCAAGTTTTAATGCGGTGTCCAGTGGCTTTTGTTTTTGTGTTAGATAAGGGATTTTATTTTTTTTCACAAGCGAGAAGAATTATCGCAAAGGAGAGGAGAATAACGCCAATTATTCCAATTATGGAGAGTCTTTCACCGAGTATGAGTGATGATAGTATCCATGCTGTGAGAGGTTCTGTGAGGGATAGTGTATATGCTTTTCCTAGTGGAATTCTGTTTATCCCTTTGAAGAAGAATAGGTATGGAATAATGGTTGTGAATAGTGAGATTATTAGGACTGTGCTTATTCCTGAAGGTGTGAGTATCCATGACGCACCGGTAAGTAGTAATATTGGAAGCCCTACGCAACCACTGAGTAAGAATGACATGGCAAGTGATTTAAATGAGCCGTCACCTTCAAGTCTTAGCCCCGCTCCGATAATTGAGTATGAAACTCCTGTTAGAAATGAGAGTATTATTCCATGTGCGCTGAATGTGTAAGAGGTGTTCCCGTTGTTTGATATTGATAGTAGTAAGCAGCCTGTTAGCGCCATAAGTGTAGAGATAGACCATTTTTTTGTGAGTTTTTCTTTGAAGAATATTAGCCCTATTATTCCTGCAAATATGGTGGAGGAGCCTATTGTTATCATTGTGCTTATTGTTACACCTGTAAGTTTTATTGCTGTGTAAAATGAGAATTGATAGAATATTAACCCTGTTGCAGCCAGAAATATTCCTTTGTTTTTTGAGGTTAGTTTGAATGCGGAGAGTCCATCTTTGAGTAGTAACATTATTGCCATTAGCAAGCCGGTAAATACTATTCGTGATGCACCTATGGCTATTGTCGAGGCTTCTTTTGGTGCTAGTGCACTTGGTATTGTTCCATTAGCACCCCAAGTAATTCCTGCCATGATGATAAGAAAGATTCCAAGTAACTCGTTTTTGTTTGTTTTCATGTGTTTATCTCCGGTAGTTGCCTTAAGACAACGATGTTTGAAATTGTACAGTGTAGGGTTTGTTTTGAAAAGGGTGTCGTTGTTAGATTATTTGAATTTTTTCGTTCTTAATTTACAAAAAGAGCAGTCGCCTTTTGGCAACTGCTTTTGTGTTTGTTGTTTTGTTTTTTATCCTTCTTCTTCGTCTTCGGTGTCGTCGTCAGGTCTTTTGTTTTTGTGTAGGAAGTTTGCTATTTTGTTTATTCTGCTACTTTGCATTGCAAAGTATGCGATTATTGCGACACATGTGGATAGGAAGTATAGCCCTAGTCCGTAACCTATGCTTATTACTGCTATAGCGTATATTTCTGTCGCAGTTGTTATTCCTTTTATTGTTCCCGCAGGACTTTTGTATATTATTCCTGCACCGATGAATCCTATTCCGCTTAGTATTCCTACTACAAGTCGAGCCGGGTCTGTTTTTATTGCGATGTCTGCTGCTTGATATACTTCTGATGAGCTGACAAATCCGTATGCGGAGATCATTGCTGTTTCACATGCTGCAAGTGCTACTAGTATGTTTGTTCTCGCTCCTACAGGTTTGCCTTTGTGGTATCTTTCAAGCCCAAAGATGAGCCCGCAGAAAGCTGAGATGAGAAGTCTAAGAAGTACCTCTCCATATTCAAGGCATATTTCCATAGGTGCTCCCCCTTTGAGGTTAGATTTTTGTTTTTTCTAGTAATTTTTTTGCGTTTTTGTATAGTAGTAGTTCCAGATTTTCTTCTGTTAGTGATGTTTTGTCTAGTAGTTTCTTGTATCTTTCAAGGTTTAGTATAGGGGAGTCAGAGCCATATAGTAGTTTGTGTCCTGCGCCTATAGCAAAGATTGAATCTATGATTTCGTGCGTGAAGAGCCAAGGCATTGCCGCTGTGTCGTAGTATGTGTTTGAGAGAGCGAGTTTCATTTCGGGCATTGCTTCGTATGCCCATAGTCCACCACCAAAGTGTGCAAATATTACTTTTGTGAGTGGGTTGTTTCTTACAAACTTTGCCGCTTCTACTGCTCCCGTTTTGCCTTTACCGTTGTATTGATGTCCTGCCTGTTCTGCTGTGTGTATCATTATAAAGAGGTTTCTTTCGTCACATTCGGCGGCGAGTCTCCATGTGTCTGATGAGTCTGATATGTCTATATGTTGTCCGTCTGGGAAGAGTTCTCCAATTCCGACTGCCCCTGCATCTGCACATCGTGCGATTTCATCTGTTGCACCACGTCTTACAGGTGATATTACCGCAAGTGGTTGTATTCTGCCGGGGTATTTTTTCGCTGTGTCTAGTACGTAGTCATTTGCAATTTTGCACAGTCCTTGATCGTAAAAAGCAAAGCTGGTAACAAAGGATGACTCTATTCCGTCTTGGTCCATTTGCACAATTAGTTCTTCTGCAGTACACCATTTGTGGACTTTGGATTGGGTTAGTATGTCAAACCAAGGTTCTTTTTCTGCTATTTTGTCCCGCTCTTTTTCAAATTCCGGCGGGTAGATGTGGACATGAGCATCAATTATTTTCATTATTTGATTTTGGTTAGCCTTTTTGTTGCGTTTGTGATGACGTTTGTTATGTGTGTCGTTAAGGTTGGTGCTGATGTGAATAGGTCATCACCCGTTGTTGCTGATACTGATGAGCCTATTATTAGGTCGTTTGTTTTTGAGTCACGGATTTCTATTGTTACTGCACCTACTGCAAAATTTTCTGACCATGCTGGCTTTACTCTCTGGTAACGGCGTGGGACGCTTTTTGTGACCCATTTGTTATTTTCTCTTACGCTAATGTAGTCGTATGTGGTTGCCCATTCGAGTTCTTCTGGGTGACGGACTGTGATGTATTCACATTTCGTGACAACGGCTCTAATGTATGCATTTACGTATTGGTCAGATAATGATGCAGCTTTTTGTGCCATCATTTCTGGTGAGAGTGCTTCGGGCTTTGTGCCTTTTACAAGCATGTCTCTTTCTATGACATCTTTTGGCTTTTTTAGTAGGAATGATAAATCTTCGGAAAGTGAGAAAATTAGGTCATCCCACTTTTGGTTAACTTTTTCAGTGAAGAAAGCCTCTCCCTCTGAGATTGCTACTTGGAACACTACTGGCAGCACCAGAGCTGTTTTTAGAGAGTCAAGGTTGTAATTTTTATTTACATAAACTTCTCCTACCGGTTTAGCAAAAACTGGTGAAATAAAGAGAATTAAGAACACAAAAGAAAGAAATAACTTTTTCAAAAAAACCCCTCCTAATATATGAATGTATCTTATAGGATTATACATTATATATAGAAGACATCAAATATTAAAAATAAAAAAATAAGGCTTTACAAAAAAATGATTATACTGTAATATATCTTCGCTTAGACTCAAGACAGTAGGTGCATTTAGGTGCTTAATTTCCTACCGAGGTCTGCGAAGAAAACCTATAACACATTGCTATTACTTAACATAGAATGTTTATGGCTTCCGGACTCCCTTGGGCGACGGAAGCCATTTTTTATTGGCATCCGCTCATCACAAAAATAGGAGGTGAACATAGATGCCAACAGAAGCAAAAAGACAAGCTATCGACGGTTTAGTTGAATCCCTTAAAAAGAGTGACGCAGTATTCATTGTTGAATATCGTGGACTCACAGTAAAGAAGATCAATGCTTGCCGTAAGCAGATACGTACTGCCGGTGGCGAAATGAAAGTTTGCAAAAACACATTGATGCGTATAGCTCTTACAGAATGTGGTATTCCACAGGCTTCAGAAATCGACTTTGGTCCTAATGGATACGTACTTTCTTATGGCGATGTAGCCGCAGTTGCAAAAGCAATTCGTGAGTTCTCAAAAGTAAAAGAAAACGCAGCTCTCATAGTTAAAGGAGCAATTCTTGACGGTCAAATTCTTTCTAAGGATCAGGTATTTGCACTTGCAGACCTTCCTTCAAAAGAAGAGCTTATCGCTCAGGTCGTTGGAACAATCGCAGCACCACTCCGCGGACTTGTTACAGTTCTATCTGGAACAACAAGAGGATTTGTCACAGCTCTTTCACAGATCAAAGACAAAAAGGAAGCTGCATAGTAACACCATGTACAATCGCGGCATAGCCGCATAAATATAAAACAAAAATAAAAAACTTATTTAATCCTTAGGAGGATGAATTGATATGACACGTGAAGACCTTATCAAAGCAATTGAAGAAATGACAGTACTTGAACTCTCTGAGCTCGTAAAAGAACTTGAAGAAAAATTCGGCGTATCAGCAGCAGCACCTGCAATGATGATGCCTATGGCAGGCGCAGCAGCACCTGCAGCAGCAGAAGAAGAAAAGACAGAATTCAACGTAGTACTCGTTGAAGCTGGTGCAAACAAGATTTCCGTAATCAAAGTAGTACGTGAAATCACAGGCCTCGGCCTTAAAGAAGCAAAGGAACTCGTTGACGGCGCACCTAAGGCAGTCAAAGAAGGACTTGCAAAAGAAGAAGCAGAAGAAATGCAGAAGAAGCTCGAAGAAGCAGGAGCAAAGGTCGAACTTAAGTAATTTAAGTTTCTACTCTTTAAGCATTCAAAGCACGGTAGATTTCTACCGTGCTTTTTTTTATACACACCTCATCAAAAAACAAAACTTGTCAAAAAACTCAAATACTCTCCTTATATAAAAAAGACTCTGATATTTAAAACTTTTGACATGCAAATGCCCCAAACTTCTAAATAAAACCTAACATTACTTTGTACTACACTATCTAACTCTAGATTAAACTTCCCTAAATCTCTATTTTTTACAAAAAAATCCTAAAAAAGTGTGAAAATACAACAGTTTTGATTTATAATAGATAATTACACTGAAACGACCAATGGAATTTTAGGAGGTACTTATCGTTGAGCAATATATATGACGTAATAATAATAGGTGGTGGAATAGTGGGCAACGCAATAGCCCGTGAACTTTCACGCTACACACTAAAAACAGCGCTACTCGAAAAAGAGCCTGATGTAGGATTTGAAACAAGTTGCCGTAACAGCGGAGTCCTTCATTCTGGGATAAACTATAAACCAAACACACTTAGGGCCAAACTTGCGGTAAAAGGAAACGCAATGATGGACCAACTTTGTGATGAACTCAAAGTAAAAATAAAAAGAATAGGCAAACTAACCGTAGCACTTGATGAAGAAGAAATGCCGGGAATAAACCGCCTAATGGAACAAGGCAAAGCAAACGGAGTAGCAGGACTTGAAGTCCTAAACTCACGCCAAATGCAAGAAAAGCAACCCAACGTAGAGGGAATTGCTGCAATATGGAGCCCTACAACTGCGATAATATCACCATATGGACTAACAATAGCGCTTGCGGAAAACGCATGTGAAAATGATGTAGAATACTTCCTCAAATCAAAAGTAATCTCAATAAAAAAAGATGCCGGAATATTTATAATAAAAACATCAAATGGCAAAGAATTTAAGACAAAAATGGTAATAAACTCAGCTGGACTCTACTCAGACAAAATAAGCGAAATGATAGGAGTCTACACCTCAAACGACGGACAACAAATAAAAATATATCCATGTCGTGGAGAATACTACGTACTAGACAAAAGGCTGGACGGATTACTAAAAACACTAATATACCCAGTACCTGGCGCAAAAGCAGCAGGACTTGGGATACACCTCACCCCTACAGTAGACGGCAACATCTTAATAGGTCCTAGCGCACAATACATAGATGAAGAAGCACCGGAAGACTACAAAGTCACAGCGCCAATCCTCGAAGACCTCAAAAAAGAAGGACAGAAACTTTTATACGACCTCAAAATGAGTGACTTCATTCGTAGCTTTGCGGGAAACAGAGCAAAAAGGACCCCCCCCTCAGTAGGAGGCAACGCTGACTTCATAATAGAAGAGTCAGACACAGTAAAAGGCTTTATCAACATAGTCGGAATAGAAAGCCCGGGTGTAACAAGTGCTCCTGCAATAGCAGAAATGGTAAAAGACATAATAGGAAAAACACTCATACTTGGGAAAAAATCAAACTTCAAAGCAGAACGCCCCGGACTTGTGGGTCACTTCTGTGATCTAACACACGAAGAACAAGAAAAACTAATAAAAGAAAACCCGGAATATGGCGAAATAATATGCCGTTGCGAAAAAATAACAAAAAAAGAAATTCGTGACGCAATAGAAAACAAACTAGGAGCAAAAACACTCGCAAGCATAAAATACAGAGCGAGAAACGGAATGGGTCGTTGCCAAGGTGGATTTTGCACACCAAGAATAGTAAGAATGCTAAGAGACGAATACGGCTACAAACCGGAAGACTACATACTAAGAGAAGAAAATTCACCTCTATTCACAGGTAACGTAAGAGAGGACAACTAGATATGATAAAAGAAAATCACAAAATTGTAATAATAGGCGGTGGTCCAGCTGGACTAGCAGCTGCAATATCAGCAAAAGAAAACGGCTGTGACGACGTCATAATAATAGAAAGAGACAGAATACTAGGTGGAATACTCAACCAGTGCATACATGACGGATTTGGTCTTGCCATATTCAAAGAAGCCCTATCCGGTCCCGAATATGCCCACAGATACATACAAAAAGTAAAAGAACTCGGTATAAAAGTGCTAGAAAACACAATCGTACTCGACCTCTCGCAAGACAAAAAACTCATCACCAGCAGAGAGGGAGAAATAAAAGAAATTCAAGCAGAAGCAGTAATCCTTGCAATGGGATGCAGAGAAAGAGCAAGAGGGGCACTCTCCATACCCGGAGACAGACCGTCTGGCGTATACACAGCAGGAACAGTCCAAAACCTAATCAACCTTGAAAACATAATGCCGGGCAAAAAAGTCTGCATACTTGGATCAGGTGACATAGGACTAATAATGGCACGTCGTATGACACTAGAGGGAGCAAAAGTAGAAGCAGTATTTGAAGTCCTACCCTACCCGAGCGGACTCCAGAGAAACATAAGACAATGCCTAATAGACTACGACATCCCGCTATACCTCAAAACCACAGTAACAAACATACATGGAGAAAACGGTCGTCTAGTAGGAGTAACCGTATCAGAAGTAGATGACGGAAGACAACCAATAGAAGGAACAGAACGCTTCGTCCCATGTGACACATTACTACTCTCTGTAGGACTCATACCAGAAAACGAACTCTCAAGAGAAGCAGGAATACCACTATCTCCAATCACCCAAGGAGCTGAAGTAGATGACACCTGCATGACCGAAAAAGACGGGATATTTGCATGTGGAAACGTACTCCATGTACACGACGTAGTAGACTTCGTATCAAGAGAAGCCGAAAAAGCTGGCAAAAACGCAGCGAACTACATCCAAGGGAAAAGAGAAAAAACAACAAAAGAAATAAAAGTAAAACCGGGATTTGGAATAAGATACATAGTTCCGCAAAAAATAACCTCTGGCAAAGACGTATCACTATTTTTCAGAGTCTACTCACCAATGCCGCAAAGTGACGTAGAAATCCTAGCAAATGGGAAAGTAATAAAGAAATTTAGACCACTTGCACTAAATCCATCAGAAATGCACACAGTAAAAATTGGAAACATAGACATAGAAAATATCGACACAATGGAGGTGCAGGTAAAATGGTAATAGAAAAAGAATACACCTGCATAATATGCCCCAGAAGTTGCAAAATAAAAGCAAAAATGACAGATGACACACCGCCAAAATTCATAGAAGCAGAAGGCTACTCATGCCCCAGAGGACTCACATGGGTCAAACAAGAAATAGAAATGCCAATGAGGACATTCTCCACCAGCGTACTTGTAAAAAACGGAGACTTCATCGAACTAAGCGTACGTACTGCACGTCCTGTCCCACTAAATAAAATATTTGACGTAATGGCAGAAATCCGCAAAATAAAAGTAAAAGCGCCAATAGCCATGGGACAAATAATACTCAAAAACCCAGCAGGCACAGACACAGACATAATTGCAACAAGAGAAGTCCACGAAAAGTAAAATGAGCTTCATAGAAGAAACACTAAAAAACATTCCACTGCCAAAAGTAATAAAAGTAAAACAACACTTCTATTCAGAAAAAATAACAGAGCCTGACAAAGAACTAACAAAACAACTGCAAAACCTCAAAGAATACAAAGAGATAAAAGCAGGAGAAAAAATAGCGATAACAGGCGGAAGCAGAGGAATAGACCAAATAAGCCTAATAACAAAAACGGTATGCGAAATGATAAAAGCAAAAGGCGCATACCCATTCATAGTCCCTGCCATGGGAAGCCACGGCGGTGCAACAGCACAGGGACAAAAAGAAATGCTTGCAACCTTTGGCATAACAGAAAAAACAATGGAAGTCCCTATAATCTCCTCAATGGAAACAGTCCAAATAGGAGAAACAGAAACAGGACGCCCCATATACATGGACAAAAACGCTCACCAAGCGGACGGAATAATACTAATAAACCGCATAAAAGCCCACACATCATTCAAAGGTAAATATGAAAGTGGACTCATGAAAATGATGGCAATAGGACTAGGCAAACAAAAAGGTGCGCAAAACTACCACCAAACGGGCTTTAAAGAACTACCGCAAATAATAGAAGAAGTAGGAAACAAAATAATAGAAAAAGAAAAAATAAAATTTGGAATAGCCCTAATAGAAAATGGCTACAACAAACTATGCAAAATAGAAAGCATACCACCAAAAGAAATACCTAACAGAGAAGAAGAACTACTTAAATACTCCTACGCCACACTACCTCTGCCATACTTCAAAAAGACAGACGTAATGATAGTAAAAGAAATAGGCAAAGACATAAGTGGAACAGGGCACGACCCAAACGTAACGGGCAGATACAACAACGAACACTTCAAAGGACAAATACACACAGAAAAACTTGGAATACTTGAACTAACAAAAGCCTCTCATGGAAACGCCAACGGAATTGGAATGGGAGACTTCATAACAAAAAAACTATATAAGCAAATGGATATAGAACAAACCTATCCAAACTCGCTCACATCTACAGCTGCCACAACATCAAAAATACCGATGATAATGAGAGACGACAAACAAACAATACAAGCCTGCATAAAAACCAGTTGCATAGTCGACTACACAAAAGTTAAACTTGCAATACTAGAAAACACAAAAAACCTAAAAACAATATATGTGACAGAAAACATGGCAAGAGAAGCAACAGAAGCAGGAATGGAAATAATAGGAAAACCAAAAGAAATTCCATTTAACGAAAAAAACGAAATAACACTTGAATTTGAATAAAAAAGAAGAACGGGACGTACCACAGTCCCGTTCTAAATGCACCTTCTGTAAGGAGGGTAAGAATGATATTTGTTTCTCGCAGTAACTACATTCTAAACGTATGATATGTAAATTTTATGTATTTTTTATGTAAAATAAAAGAGAAAGCAACCACACAAACAAAATGACAAAAACAACCCTCATAAAAATTCTAAAAGCAACACTCCTATACAGCGTAATATACACAACATATCGTTGTCTTAACCTTCCTTGTCCAATAAAAAAACTCCTCAACTTTCCATGCCCCACCTGTGGCGTAACCCATGCGCTAGAAAAACTCATACAGCTAGACATAAAACAATCTCTGGGATACAACTTTCTAGCTATTCCATTCACACTACTATTTATATACATAATCTACAAAGAAACAACATCTACATCAGACGAAAAAAGCAACAAAATCATACTATACAGCACAATAACATTATTCTTGCTATATATACTAAAAAACCTATTATACTAGGATAAAGAGGTGCAAAAATGGTAGAAACAGTAAAACTCTACACGAGACAAAACGACAAAACTCTACACGCACTAGAAACAAAAAAAAGAATAATAAACGTAAGAGAATACGTAAAACTACACTTTAAAGAAGACGCCACACTATTTCTTGAAAGCTACGACTGGTTCACGCAAGAGGCACAAAAAATCGTAGCAAAACCCGACGACGTAACAGCTCCTATATGGTGCTCAATAAGCTCAGAAAACTGCAGAAGACCAATACCAGGCACAGTAGTCTACATACTAGAAGTCCCAAAAGAAAAAGTAATATACTTTGACGAAACAAAATGGGATCGTGTACTAAACAGAATATACATCCCAACAGACGAAAAAGACAACGAAGAATACGAAAAACGACTTCAAAAAAAAGGAATAGCAAATAAATTTGAATTCTTTATAGGAAAATACAAAAATATCTATCCGGAAGAAAACGAAATAATAAAAAAAAGTTGGAATCGCATATTTAAAATAGATAACTGGTCAATATACAACGTATGTGGAAACATATGGGAAATTAAAAGTGAATGGGTAAGAAAAATAATAAAATATGGAGAGCCATTCGAAGAATAAAAAATTAACTTTAAAAGAAACAAAATAAGGTATATAATCAAAAAATCAGAAAAGGGGCGATATGAATGGATCAGACAAAAGCAGATTACTACATCATAACAAACGCTAAATTCTTCCCACAAGAAAAAATGCCACTAATAAGAGAACGTCTTGCAAACATGCCAGAAGACAAACTCATGATGGTAAGCACACTAGAAATGAAAGACCCGACCACAATACTTCTAATATCAATATTCCTAGGCTCATTTGGAGTCGACAGATTTATGATAGGTGACACAGGAATTGGAATACTCAAACTCCTCACCTGTGGGCTATGTGGGATACTCACAATAATAGACTGGTTTACCATCTCCGCAAAAACAAGAGAAATGAACTTCAACAAATTTATGACAACAGCATAAACAAAAAAGAGTCGCCCACAAGGCGACTCTTTTTTATATCACAAAAAATAACACCTAACCTAAAACAAACTTAATACCATCTTCCAAAGTCAAAAAAGAATTATCTGCTTCTGGAAGCAACTCCCCAATCGCCACAAACATCCCCTTACCGAAAGCCTCAAATGCCTGCAAATCGCTTGCAGTATCTCCGAAGAAACAAGGGGAAAGAGAACCAGTCCTCCTAGAAACAATCTCAAGCCCTCTCGGTGACGGCTTCTTAATACCGGAAGAAGAATTCACAATAAACTCACGGGGAAAATCCTGCCAACCTAAACTCTTAAGAGCCATATTAGTCTCAGTCGTATCTCTTCCTGTATAAATACCTACAGGCACAGGGAAATCCTTCCAATTCAAATCAAGCATAGGAACCTCTAACAAATAAAGTCCCTTCCTACTTGAAGTCCCTGCATAAAGATCAAAACAAAAATCACGAAACTCATCATAAGGGACAGAATCTGTAAAAGAAGACTCCACCCACTCACGAAAAGGCATCCTAAAAGAAGAAATAACCTCCTCAAGCTCCGACACAGAGGGAAAACAAGCAGACAAACGCTCAGAATTTTTTGAAACACAAAAACACGTCAAAAACCAAGTAATATCATAATCATCATTAAAAGCGCCATGTCGCTTCAGCAAACACTGATGCTCAGCAGTAAAACCCTCGCAATCAGAAACACCTCCACCGAACCTCTCAAAGCCCTCCAAAATCCCAGAATGAATAACCTCAGGAAAAGACCTATCTACATTCAGCAAAACGCCGTCAATATCAAAAATAAGAGAATCAACCGAACTAAGCATAACAACCTCCAAAAATAAAAAACTAAAAATAAAAAACTAAAAACTAAAAAAACGAAAAAGTGATAACATCTAAAAAGATAATAACATAAAGAAACAAACAAAAAAAAGGAGACAACATGAACAAAGAAAAAAATACAACACTAGACCTAAGTAAAACACCATTTCCTCAATCCGTAATAATGACAAAAAGAACACTAGACAAAACAAAAGAAGAAAAAATAGAAATAATAACAGACAGCACCATATCAAAAAACAAAATCACTGAATATTTAAACAAAAATGAATGGGAAACATCTACAGAACCCCAAGAAAAAAAATACAAAATCACCGCTACAAAAAAACCAAAAAACTAAACAGCCTCACTCATTGGACTCCTCTGTGAAACATAAACACCAAAAAGAATAAGCACAGCACCAACAACAGCAAAAACAGTAATATGCTCATGCAAAAACAGTGCTGCTGCCAACATAGTAACAGGGGGAGACAAATAAATCATATTATTTGCCTTAACAGCACCAAGAGACCAAATAACCCTATTCCAAAGCACCAAACAAAAAGAAGAAGCAAGCACACCCAAAAAAAGCAAATGAGCAACAACAACGGGCTTTGCCAAAACATCGGGCTTCCACTCAATAAGAGGAGTAAAAAGCAAAGGCACAAGAGAAACCAAAGAATAAAAAACAGTCTTCCTAGCCACCAAAATAAGAGGAAGCTCTGTACTAATCTTTCTCACAAGAAGAGAATAAGAAACAAAAGACAAAGCAGCGCAAATAGCCAAAACATCTCCTATAGGATTAAGCTTCAACACCACATGTCCATTAAAAACAATCATAAAAACTCCGCCTAAACCAAAAAGACAACCCCACACAAAATTTGAAGAAATCTTCTCCTCCTTAGTCAAAAAATGTGCAAAAATACCTGTAAACATAGGAGCACAAGAGACCAAAAGAGAAACATTTGAAGTTGTACTATAAAGCAACGCAGAATTTTCAAACATAAAATTCAAAGTAATACCAAAAATCCCAGACAAAGCAAAAAGCAACTCCTCCCTAAAACTAAGCAAAGCGAAAGGTCTGGGAGAAAAAGCAAAAAGGGCCACAAAAGCAACTACATAACGGAAAAAAAGAATTTCCGTAGGAGACAAAAAGCCTAACAACACCTTAGTTGACAGAAAAGTAAGACCCCAAATTAAAATAACTGTCAACGCAAGAGAATACACCAACTTTTTATTTGAAAAATCCATAATAAAATCCTCCGTAATAAAATCAATAACTAATTGTACATCAAAAAGCGTGAAATCAGAAAAAGAGATGCAAAAAAGAAAAAAGTAATAGTATAATACAAGAACTAGACAAACTAAAAAAACACAAAACAGAGAAAAACAAAACAGAGAAAAACAAACGGGGGAAAGCCGAGATGTATAAGAAAATAATTGCTAAACTCACAGTAATAATCTTAACAACCTTACTCCTCACAACTCCAACAACAGAAGCAAAAGCACAAGCCCCAACAGAAACAAAAGAAACAATAATAAAAAATCAAAACACACCACTAAAAAGAATAGAAGAAATAGAAAAAGAAATAAACCAAATAAGAAACACAGAAGAAGGAATTGCCAAACAGCACGACATCACAGAAACAACAGTCATACAACACGAAATCGTCCTTGCTGACACAATAAACTACTACGAATCACTATACTTCCTAAGACAACATGGAAGTGTATCTCACATCACACTGCCAGACGAAAACAGAATAGCAGAACTAGCTGCTACAACCCCGCCATACAACTTCCTAATGTTCCTAGACTACATGGAAAGCCTATACGTAATCAAAGCAGAAATAAAAAGAGAAGAAGAAAAACTAGAAGAATCAAACAAAAACCTCTCAGAAGCAACCCTCGAAATGGGCAAAATTGAAAGAGAATACAGAATACTAAGCTCCAAAAAAGAAAATGGAGAAGGAGAAATCCTTGCACTCCACTGGGAAGAAAAAGAAATAGAAGCAAAACTAGAACTAGCCATGACCAAACGCACCTTCTACAAACTAAACAAAAGCTACCTAGAAACCAACATACCGGAACTAAAAACACGACTCTCACTACTAGAAAAAACACTAGAAAAAATAAGAAACAACTTTGAAGTAAGCAAATCAGACTTCACATACCTAGATGCGCTCGTATACCAAAAAATAACCGACATAAACAAAAGAAAACTTGAACTAAGCAAAAAATACAAAACACTTGCAGAAAGCAAAAGACTCAACGAAAACCCCACAGAATTTGAAAAATACTTCGTCTCCACAGAAGAAGCCCAAATAACATACGAAATAAGATTTCTCCTAGACCTAAAAGTCTACCTACAAACAGTAAGACTAGCACTCTACACAATGGACGACATACTCGACAAAAGATTTGGCTCATCAACAAAAAAAGAACTATTTGAACTAACAAATGAATACAAGAAAAAACAAAAAGAAGCAATGGTCTTCTGCAACACCACAATACAAGTAATAAGAGAAACGGAACAAGAACTCAACAAAAGATTCTACACAAAAATGGACACACTAACTTCGGAAGAAAAACAACAACTCCAAGAAGAAACAATAACCCTATCCGAAAGGAAAATAAGATACCTCCACTACCTATCGGAACTAGGATCAATAAAAGAAATATTCACACTAATGGAACTAGAAGTACAAAGAATGCAAGGTTCAATGACCACAGATGAAAAAGTAGAAACATTCTGGTACGAAAGAGTCCTATCCATAGCAGACAAAGAACTTTGGCACATATCAGACTACCCAATAACACTAGTGCGACTCCTAAAAGGACTCACAGCATTCCTCCTATGCATACTCATATCCAAATACATAGGCAAAGGATTTGAACACAAAGCACAGACACGCAACAGACTATCACGACACGAAATAATACTAATAAGAAAAGTAATATCCTCCATAGGCTTCGTACTTGCAATAATCACAGCACTCTGGAGCCTACGAATACCATTCACAGCCTTTGCATTCCTAGGTGGAGCAATGGCCATAGCCCTTGGACTTGGAACACAGAAAATAATGGGAGACTTCTTCTCCGGAGTACTCCTCCTCCTACAGGGTAAACTCAGAGTAGGAGACGAAGTAATAATAGGAGACATGAGAGGAATAGTAACAGAACTCACAATACAAAACACAGTACTTCGTTGCCAACAAAGCAAAGAACTCGTAATACCAAACAGCAAAGTACACAACAGCCCCATAATAAACCTAACACTCAGCGACACACAACTCATGATAAGACTTGACGTTGGTGTAGCCTACCAAAGTGACATCAAAAAAGTAACGCAAATAATACAAAACGTAATGGAAAACCACCCAGCCATACTAAAAAACCCGGCACCAAAAGTAGTAATGGACGAATTTGAAGAAAGCAGCATAAAATTCACAGCTGTATTCTTCATAAACCTAAAGAAAGACACAGAAGGAGACATAAAAAGTCAAATAAGATACAAAATAATAGAAGAGTTTGAAAAAGAAAAAATAAACATACCATACCCACAAAGAGACATACACATAAAAGAAAATAAATAAAAACTCTTGACAAATAGAAAAAACAATGTAAAATTATCACTTGTCAAACCTATGAACGCATAGATTTGCTACGTGGTAGAATGGCCGAGTGGTCAAAGGCAACAGACTGTAAATCTGTCGGCGAGAGCCTACGCTGGTTCAAATCCAGCTCCTACCACCATTTTTATGCCCTTACCGCATATCGATGCCGCCTTAGCTCAGCAGGTAGAGCACATCCATGGTAAGGATGGGGTCTCCGGTTCGAGTCCGGAAGGCGGCTCCATAGAAAATACAACGACCTAAACGAAAAGTTTAGGTCGTTTTTTTATACAAAAAAAGGGCGAAAACCCGCCCACATCATCTCACAAACCACCAAAACCCCTAAATCCTCACAGGCACCGTACTCTGACTCACATACAAAGGATGCCCTGGAGTCCCATCTGCCAACAACTTCAAAGCATAAAGCTCAACACCATAACCCTTCAAAAACTTACAAAGCTCACCGCCCACGCCAAGCAACCTCCTACTCTTAGGCTTACCGTAAGCCATAACAGTCCTAGTGCCCGGAACCCTAGCCATCTCAAGAATAGCCTCAAAATTCCCCGGTCCTACAGGATCATCAGCTGCGACCAAATCATCCTGATAAGTAGCACGAAAAGCAAAAGTATTCCCCACAAAAAGAGAACCATAGCCCCAAAGACGCGCAAACCTCTGACACTTTGCCACAGTAGCGTCATCAAAATCAACATTTGCGCAAGAAGGATTCATCATAACAAACAAAAGCCTAGGCAAAGACAAATCCCACACACGCCACAACTTATACCTATAAATATCACCAACACCGTCAAAAACGGCGCCTCTATCAAAAACATCATCAGACAACCTAAAACATCTCGAAGTAACATTCACATCCACCATAAACTCAACCTCACAAAAAAACAAACTAAACAAATAGTAACACAACAACAAAAAAACTCAAAAAAAGTATACAGAAAGTAAAAAATAACATATAATTGTAATATAAATGCACAAGGAGCAAAGCAATGACAACTAGAATAATAATAGCAGGAAGCAGAGAATTCACTGACTACGACTACCTAAAAGCAAAATGTGACGAAATAACATCAAACTACAAAGCAGAAGAAATAGAAATAATATCTGGCACAGCAAAAGGTGCAGACCAACTAGGCGAAAAATACGCCACAGAAAAATCCTACAAACTAACACGAATGCCTGCTAAATGGGAAACACACGGAATATCAGCAGGCCACATAAGAAACACAGAAATGGCAAAATATGCCTCACAACAGACATCAATCCTATGTGCTTTCTGGGACGGACAAAGCCGAGGGACAAAAAACATGATACAAACAGCAAAAAAATACAACTTTCACAAAATACATACATACACAGAATGGAGTAAGTAGTATAATACCCAAGTGTTTCAAAAGTTCAGGAGGAAAAACAATGAGAATGACCTTTGATGGCGCAACAAAAGACGAAGTAGAACAATCAGCAAGAAGCTTCAAACTCGAATACGAATATGAAACCGAACAGGGCAAAGCAACAGAAAACCCAGACGGGACATGGACACTCGAAATGGAAGTTAAAAAGCCTACTGGCGAAGAGCTAATGTTCTAAAATACAAAATAACGGACTCCTAACAGGGGTCCGTTATTATATATAAAGGGACAAATATATCAAAACCTGATAACCCCCCAAAAAAATCCAAAAACGCAAAGACACTCCCTTGACAAAAAGAAAGTGAAATGTAATAGTGAGCCTTGCTGACACTAAACAAAAAGACAAAAGGCGGTGACGCGAAATGAAACCTACATGACACAAAAAACAAACACAAATGCAAGGAATGCATAAACAAAAGACATCTAGCGTAACCGAACAAAAAAACAACTAAACAAAAAAACACAAAACAAAAAACAAGGGAGAAACAAAACAATGAAAAAAACAATAATAGCAATAGTCTCATCCTTAACAATACTTGCTACCACAGCATATGGTGCACCGCTAGACACATTCAAAGGACAAAAAGGCACCCTTGACATAGCAGGAGGCACAGCTCACATCCCTGTAATGAAAGAAGCAGCCAAACGCATAATGACAGTAAATCCTGACATAAAAATAACAGTAGCAGGCGGAGGCACAGGAGTAGGAGTAAAACAAGTAGGTGAAGGACTCGTTGCAATAGGCAACACCGGACGTGCTCTAAAACCAGAAGAAATAGAAAAATACCAACTACAAACATACCCATTTGCAGTTGACGGAGTAGCAGTAGTAATAAACCCTGCAAACGAAATAAAAGAACTAACAAAAAAACAAGTAGAAGACATATACACAGGAAAAATAAACAACTGGAAACAACTTGGTGGAAAAGACAAAACAATTAATGTCTACGGACGTGAAGACGGAAGTGGCACAAGAGACGTATTCACCAAAAAAGTAATAAACAAATCAGTCATAGCACCATCAACAAACATAGTAAACTCAAACGGAGCAATGAAAACAGCCATAGCTAAAGACAAAAACAGCATAGGCTACGTAGGAATAGGTCACATAGACAAAACAGTAAAAGCACCTATCCTAGAAGGAATGAAAGCATCACAAGAAAATGCAGCAAAAGGCACATACACAGTAGTACGTAGCCTATACATGAACACAAAAGGGACACCAAACAAACTAACACAACTATTCATAGACTACATCTACTCACAAGAAGGCGCAGAAATAATCAAAGAAAGTGGATACATTCCACTTCCACGCAAAAACTAAAAAACAAAAAACTAAAAAACAAGAAAGAACAGAATAAAAAACAATGACAAAGACAAAGAGAAAAACACCAAAATGGCTAAAAATCTGTGCTACATACACAGCTACACTAATGGTGTTACTCTTTGTCTTTATCATAACCTATGCAACAATAGGACTATACCAAAGTGGAAATGCACTAATCTCATCAAAATGGAACCCAGAAACAAACCAATACGGAATACTACCTATGATATGTGGCACACTCCTACTATCCTCATCAGCCCTACTCATGGGAGCCACAATATCACTAGGATGCATATCATACCTCCACGGAATAGGAACAAAAAAAATAGCAACCCTCCTACGAGCCACACTAAGACTAATGACAGCAATCCCCACAGTCGTATATGGCTTTGCCTCCGTATTCATGCTAGTCCCAATAGTAAGAAACGCACTAGGAGGATCAGGCTACTCATGGCTAACAGCCACAATAATACTAGGAATACTCATAGTTCCCACAATGGTACTATCAATAGACGAAGCAATAACAGAACAAGAAAAAGAAACAACACTAACAGCCACAGCCCTCGGACTAACACCGCAACAAACCCTAATCAACATAACACTACCTGCATCAAAAAAATGGATAACATCATCCCTACTACTCGGATTTGGAAGAGCAACGGGAGACACACTCATACCTGCAATGCTTGCAGGAAACGCAGTACAATACCCCAAACTCCCAACAGATGCTATAAGGACACTAACGGTACACATAGGACTCGTACTATCATCAGACATAGGAGGCCCTGCATACTACTCACTATTCGTAGCAGGAGGACTCCTACTACTAATAAGCATAACAACAAACATACTAATTAGAAAAACAAAGGAAGAGAAAAATTGACAAAAGAAAAGATGCTAAAAATATGGGCAAACCTATCTACAATCATCATAATAGGTGGATTTCTAACATTCATAACATTCCTAATAAAACAGGGATACAGCACCTTAAACACAAAACTCTTCTTTGGGACAACCCCACCAATAGATGCCATACTAAACAACAAACCTGTATGGGACGGAATATGGCCGGCACTAATAGGCACAACATACCTACTGGCACTCACCATGTTAATAGCCCTAATACCGGGAATTGGAAGTGGAATATACCTAGCTAAATTTGCCACAGGCAAAACGAAAAAAGCACTCACGACAGCGACAGAACTAGTGGCAGGAGTCCCCTCAATAGTAATAGGACTATTTGGATTTGTACTCATAATAATCCTAAAAAAAACACTACTACCACAAGCAACCACATGCCTACTCCTATCTGCTTTCTGCTTGGCGCTACTCGTAATACCATCACTAATAATAACCACAAAAAACTCAATAGAAAGCCTTCCTACATCACTTGAACAAACTGGTACAGCACTAGGACTAACAGAAAAACAAAACCTCTACCACATCCTACTCCCCTCAGTCACACCGGGAATACTAGGTGGAATAATGCTAGCAACGGGAAGAGCAATAGAAGACACAGCAGTAATAATGCTAACAGGTGCAGTCGCAAACGCAGGACTACCAGCAGGACTAACAGCGAAATACGAAGCACTGCCATTTCTAATCTACTACACAGCGGCACAATACATAGACGAAACAGAACTAGCAAAAGGATTTGGTACCACAATAATACTACTAATACTATCAACCACATCACTATTCATAGCATGGCTACTAGAAAGAACAATGGCAAAAAAATGGAAAGGGACGAAATAATGAACAGCAATACACAAAACATACAAATAAAAAAACTAACACTAACATTCAACAAAGAAAAAATACTCCACGACATAAACCTAACAATCCCCACACAAGGAATAACAATCCTCCTAGGGAGATCAGGCTCAGGCAAAACCACACTACTACGCACACTAAATAGACTAAACGAAACATATGAGGGGCACCAAATAACGGGACAAATATCCCTACCAATACAAGGACTTCCCAAAAACATAAACGACATCCCACAAAACGACCTACCTAAACTACGCCAAAAAGTGGGAATGGTATTTCAGACACCCAACCCACTACCCATAAGCGTACGCAAAAACATCACACTGCCAACACAACTAACACTGAACATGACAAAAAAACAAAGTGAAACAAAAGCGGAAGAAACACTAAAGCAAGTTGGACTATGGGAAGAAATAAAAAACAGCCTAAACAAACCGGCAAAAGACCTATCGGGTGGCCAACAGCAAAGACTATGCTTTGCTAGAACACTGGCACTAAATCCAGAAATACTCCTACTAGACGAACCGACAGCATCACTAGACAAAAAATCATCAAGCACAATAGAAAACCTAATACTCACACTCAAAAACAAAATACCCATAATACTCGTCTCACACAGCCTAAGCCAAGCAATAAAACTGGGAGACAGATACATAATAATGAATGAAGGAAAAATAAAAACAACAATAAAAAAAGAAGAACTAACAGCAACCGAAACAGACGAAAAAACACTTGAAAAATACCTATAAAAAAGCAACAAAAAAGCAACTTGAGAAAAAACTCAAGTTGCCAAAAAATAAAACAAAAAAAGAAAAACTAAAACCTACCTCTTAATCCTAACAGCGGCAGCCATGGCATGTGCGGAAAGCCCCTCATTACGAGCCATAACCTCCGCAACAGGAGCGATACTAGCCACGCCCTCATCTGTGACACTCTGGAAAGTACAAACCTTAAGAAACGTCATAACAGAAACCCCACCAGTATAGCGAGCAGCGCCCATAGTAGGCAAAGTATGATTAGTACCTGCTACATAATCGCCAAACACCTCAGCAGCTCCCTCTCCAATAAACAAAGAGCCATAATTACGAAGCAAAGGAATAATCACATCATTATCACGCAAATTAATCTCAAGATGCTCAGGAGCAACATCATTAGAAATCTCGGCAGCCTCCTCCAAAGAATTGGCAACAATAATACGTCCATTATCCTTCCAAGAAACAGAAGCGATATCAGCAGTATCAAGAGACCTCAAAAGAGACTCAACCTCACTTGCCACACTCTCAGCCAAACTTGCAGAAGTAGTAACCAAAATACCGGCAGCATCCTTATCATGCTCAGACTGGGCCAAAATATCACAAGCAATAACCTTAGGATCGGCAGACTCATCAGCAATAACCAAAACCTCACTTGGTCCTGCCACAAAATCTATACCAACACGTCCATAAACCTGACGCTTAGCCTCCGTAACATACTTATTCCCCGGCCCTACAATCATAGAAACAGGTGCAATAGTCTCAGTTCCATAAGCTAAAGCAGCAACAGCCTGAGCTCCACCGATAGAATAAACCTCATCGACTCCAGCGACCTTCAAAGCCGCCAAAGTAGCTGGATGTGGAAGAGAAGAGCCATTCATAGGAGGAACAGCAGCACAAACCCTAGGCACACCTGCAACCTTTGCAGGAATTGCCAACATAAGAGCTGTAGAAAAAAGAGGATGATTTCCCCCAGGCACATAACAACAGCAAGAATCAACTGGAATAACATTATGTCCTAAAAAAACGCCAGGAGTAACCTCAGTTGCTTCAACCTCAGCCAAACTACCCTTTTGAAGCACAGCAAACCTCTTCAAATTATCTGCTGCCACCAAAATAGCACTCCTCAAATCATCAGAAATTTCATCAAAAGCTCTATCTAAAACTTCCTTAGGGACCCTAAAATCAGAAGACTCAAGCCCGCCAAACTTCACATTATAATCAGAAACAGCCCTATCCCCAAACTTACGAACATTAGAAACAATCTCGTTAACAGTTGAGAAAACGGCAAAATCGTCAGAAGCTGTCCTATCCTTCCAAAATTTTAAAACACGCAAAACAATCACTCCATACCTTATAATATTTTACTAAGTTAAAATAGCACCACAATAAAAGCCTGTCAACAAAACAAAAAAAAAGAAACAAAATAATAAAAAAAATACATATAAAAAACACAAAAAAAAGAAAAAACAATGTTATACTACCATACAAAAGGAGGTGAAAAAGTGAAACAGAAACTTCAACAAATAAAAAAACTTTTCCTAATAATATCAATAATAACAATAACTGCAATACCCCTGACAAAAGCAACAGAGGTACAAGCGGCAAACGTAATATATGATGGATACTATCAACTTGCCATTGTCGGCACAAACCTAGTTGCAGACGTAAACGCAGAAAGATATGAAAATGGCAACAGCATAATAGCATACCCCAACAAAAGATCACACAACCAAGTATGGAGAATAGTACCTACAGGACGCAGTGAATACACCTTCAAAATACTTGCTTCTACCACAAACAAAGCTCTAGACAAATCAAGAAACAGTGGATCTGGGAAAGTACTCCTATGGGACTACCATGGTGGCGAAAACCAACAATGGATATTTGAAAACGTCCAAGGTGGCTACGTAATAAGAAATCTAGAATCTGGGACACTCCTTGACGTAGGAAGCTCATACGTCAACACAGGAGACAGACTCAAAGTTGCACGCTCAGACAGCTCGTCTGGACAAGTATTCAGACTAATCAAAGTAAGCAGACCAAACAGACCAAACTCATACCGACCACCGAGGAGAACCAGAAGCACCTGAGGACTCTAACAAATAACCCGTGTGGTTAAAAATAAAAACAAAAAAAAGCGGACTTAACCAAAGTCCGCTTTAAACATATCAAACACCCAAAAACACACGAAAACAACCAAAAACAAAAACGACCAAAAACAACCAAAAACAAAAATAACAAAAAATAAAAAAACAAAAATGAAAACTACGTGAAAAAATTCATAAACAACCCTTTCTTTTTAAGAATAAAGTGTTAAAATGTAGTGCTATATTTAGAATGCTATATAAAAAATAAAAAAAGGTACTGTAAAAAACAAGGAGGAAAAAATCGATGAAACTTCCGTCATTCTGGGGCGGAGTACACCCACCTCAGAAAAAAGACTTAACCAAAAACCTAACAATCGAAAAATACCTACCTACAGGAGACCTTGTCTTCCCAATGGGACAGCACATAGGGGCTCCATGTCAGCCTGTAGTCAAAAAAGGTGACGCCGTATTAGTAGGACAAAAACTAGGAGACACAGAAGCCTTCGTAGCGGCTCCTATACTCTCAAGCGTCTCTGGAACAGTAAAAGACGTAGCACCTCGAATGACAACAAGTGGAACCTTTGTCACCTGCGTAATAGTAGAAAACGATGGGCAATACCAGAAAGACCCCTCATGGACACCACTTCCAAACTACGAAACAGCAGATCCAAAAGAATACACCAAAATAATAAGAGAAGCTGGAATAGTAGGATTTGGAGGAGCAACATTCCCAACCACAGTAAAACTACTACCCCCGGCAGACAAAAAAATTGACCACATAATCATAAATGCAGTTGAATGCGAACCATACCTCAACTGTGACAACAGACTCATGATAGAAGACCCGGCAAAAATAATAAAAGGGCTCAAACTAATCATGAGACTCTTCCCTGAAGCCAAAGGTGTAATAGGAATAGAAAACAACAAACCTGAAGCAATCAAAACAATAGAAGAAGAAATAACAAAACAAAACACAACAGACATCACAGTACAAAGCCTAACAGTAAAATACCCACAAGGCTCAGAAAAAATGCTAATCGAAGCAATAACGGGCAGAGAATTCAAAGTAACACAACTCCCAGCAGACGCAGGATGCATAGTCCTAAACGTCCGTACAATACACCAAATCTTTGAAGCAATAGCAGAGGGAAACCCTGTAACCACAAGAATAGTCACAGTAACAGGCGAAGCAATAACACAGCCCAAAAACATAGAAACACCTCTTGGCACCTCCGTACACGAACTAATCGACCTATGCGGTGGATTCAAACAAGAACCAGCAAAAATACTCTCAGGTGGGCCAATGATGGGAATGGCACTCAGAACAATAGACATCCCAGTAGAAAAAGGCACATCAGGAATACTGGCGCTCACAGAAAAAGAAACACATTGTGGAGAAGAAACAGCCTGCATCCGTTGTGGACGCTGTGTAGACGCATGCCCTACAGGAGTACAGCCCAACCTACTTCACAAACTTGTCCTAGCAAGACAATACGAAGAATTTGAAACAAACGGTGGAATGAACTGCATCGAATGTGGAAGCTGCACATACGTATGTCCAGCAAACAAACACCTCACACAATCCTGCCGTGACGGAAAAGCAACAATAATGGCACAACGCAGAAAGGCGGCAAGCAAATAATGGATCGTTTACTTGTAATATCAAGCTCACCTCACGTCCATGCACCACTAGACACACGTAAAATAATGGCATGGGTACTCATAGCACTTGCCCCTGCTGGACTTGCCGGAACCTACTACCTTGGAATAAGAGCAGCACTCGTAATGGCAACATGTGTAATAGCCTGCGTCCTCTCAGAAGCACTCTGGGAAGCCTGCTCCAAAAGAGAACAAACAATAGGAGACCTATCTGCAGCAGTAACGGGCCTACTACTTGCATACAACCTACCACCCACAATACCATACTGGATGGCAATAATAGGAAGCATATTTGCAATAATAATAGTAAAAGAATTCTTTGGTGGAATTGGATGCAACATAGTCAACCCTGCCCTTGCAGCAAGAGCCATGATGCTAACAAGCTGGCCTGTACCAATGACCACATGGACAATAGACGGAGTAACAGGAGCCACACCCCTTGCACTCATCAAAGCAGGGACACTAGAACACCTACCAACAATGCAAGACGTAATACTTGGACACGTTGGTGGTTGCATAGGAGAAACATCAGCAATAGCACTACTAATAGGACTTGGAATACTACTCATAAAAGGCATCATCAAATGGCACATACCAGTAATCTACATCGCCACAGTGGGAATACTCTCAGCCCTACTTGGAAGACCTGCACCACTATACGAAATATACGCAGGAGGCCTCTTCCTTGGAGCAATATTCATGGCTACAGACTACACCACATCACCAATGACAACAAAAGGACAAATCATATTTGCTCTAGGATGTGGATTTCTAACAACAATAATCAGAACCTATGGAGGATACCCAGAAGGTGTATCATACTCAATCCTCATCATGAACATCACAGTACCTCTAATTGATGCAGCAACAAAACCACGTATCTTCGGAGAGGTGAAAAAAAATGGCTAAAATAGCAAGACTTGGAATCGTACTCTTTGCCATAACACTCATCACTGGAATGATACTAGGCAAAGTATACACAGTAACACTCGAACCAATAGCAGCGACAAAACAAAAAGAAAAAATGGAAGCACTAGCACAAACGCTACCTGGAGCAAAAGAATTCAAAACACTCAAAATAGCCACAGACCCCACAGGCACAATACGTGAAATAAACATAGGTACTGCGGACGGACAACTCATAGGCTACAACATAACAGTTGCACCCAAAGGATACGCAGGACTCATAGAAATGGTAGTAGGAATAAGAAAAGATGGACAACTCATGGACATCAAAATCCTCAACCACTCAGAAACACCTGGACTTGGTGCAAAAGCACCAGAAGCACCATTTGCAGGACAATTTAAAAACAAAAAAACAGAAAACCTAACAGTAGTAAAAACACCGACAACAAACGAAAACGAAATACAAGCAATCTCTGGAGCAACAATCACATCAACAGCGGTTGCCACAGGAGTAAACGAAGCACTCTACTTCTGGAAAAACAACCTAAAAGATGGGGGTGCCCAATAATGATGAAACTACTCAACATCATCAAAAACGGCATAATAAACGAAAACCCTACATTCGTACTTGTACTTGGACTCTGCCCAACACTGGCAGTAACATCAAGCTCAATAAACGGACTTGGAATGGGACTAGCTGCAACAGCCGTACTCATGGGATCAAACGTAGCAATATCAGCCATAAGAAAAATAATCCCCGATGAAATCAGAATACCAGCCTTCATCGTAGTAATAGCAGGATTTGTAACAATGGTACAGCTACTAATATCTGCGTACGCACCGGCACTAGACAAATCCCTTGGAATATTCATCCCGCTCATAGTCGTAAACTGCATAATCCTTGCAAGAGCAGAAGCCTTTGCATTCAAAAACAGCGTAATATCATCCCTCTGTGACGGAATAGGAATGGGACTTGGATTTACAGCAGCACTCACATTCATAGGAAGCATAAGAGAACTACTAGGAAACGGCACAATATTTGGACACGCACTAATGCCGGCCTCATACCAGCCAGCGCTCCTAGTAATACTAGCTCCTGGTGGATTTATCACACTTGGAATACTAATAGCACTATTTAGAAAAGCACAAATGAAAAAAGAAGAACAAAAAACAGGACACACAAGCTGCTACGACGGATGGGAAAAACTCAACGCCTGTCGTGGATGCTACCTCAGAAAAGCATGTGGGGCAGCAACACTAGAACAAACAGCAACAGAAACCTCTGCACCTGCAACAAAGGAGGCTAACGCATAATGACATCACTACTTGCACTATTCATAGGCTCAATATTCGTAAACAACATACTACTCTCACGATTTCTGGGATGTTGCCCATTCCTGGGAGTATCAAGCAAACTAGACACAGCAAAAGGTATGGGAGCAGCAGTCATATTTGTAACAGTAATGGCAGCTACAATGACATGGTTAGCATACGAACTAATACTCGTACCGCTAAACCTTGAATACCTCTACACCCTATCATTCATACTAATAATTGCAGCACTCGTACAATTTGTAGAAATAGTCCTCAAAAAAGTACAGCCAGGTCTATACAAATCACTTGGAATATTCCTCCCGCTAATCACCACAAACTGTGCGGTACTTGGAGTTGCAGTAATAAACATGAACGAAAAATACACACTCATACAATCAATAGTACACGCACTCGGAGCTTCAACAGGCTTTCTCCTTGCGATCGTACTCATGGCAGGAATAAGAGAAAGAATAGAAATCAGTCCAAGAATGCCAAAATGCCTTCGTGGACTACCAATAGCACTAGTAACAGCTGGACTCATGTCAATAGCATTCATGGGCTTCAGCGGAATAATAAAGTAGGAGGCGGAAAAAATGACAGGAATGATATACCCTGCTCTAGTAATGGGCGGACTTGGACTAACCTTCGGACTCCTCTTGGCATACGCCTCAAAAAAATTCTTTGTACCGGTTGACGAAAAACAAGCAAAAATAAGAGAAGTCCTACCTGGAGCAAACTGTGGTGGATGTGGATACCCTGGATGTGATGGATTTGCAGAAGCAGCAGCAACAGGAAAAGCAAAAGCAAACGGATGCACCGCAGCCGGAGCAGACATCGTTGCAAAAATAGCAGAAATCCTCGGAGTAGAAGCATCAACAGAAGAACCCAAAATAGCAATAGTAAAATGCAAAGGCACACCAGACAAAACAGTAAACAACTGTGCCTACTACGGAGTAATGGACTGCAGAGAAGCAGTAATAGTACCTGGAAAAGGCCCGACATCCTGTGCATACGGATGCCTAGGACTAGGCACATGTGTAAACGTCTGCCCATTTGATGCAATCCACATAAAAGAAGGAATAGCAAAAGTAGACGAAGACAAATGTGTAGGATGCGGAGCATGTGTAAACAACTGTCCTAAAAACGTAATAACACTAATACCAAAAAGCAAAAAAGTAAGAATACAATGCAACTCACCACTAAAAGGGACAGAAGTCAAAAAATCATGCTCAGTAGGATGCATAGGATGCACACTCTGCGTAAAAGCATGCCCCAAACAGGCAATAACAATGAAAGACTCACTTGCTGTAATAGACTACGACCTCTGCATAAACTGTGGCCTCTGTGCAGCAAAATGTCCCACCAAAAACATAATAAACCTAAGACTGGCCACAAAACCGGAATAAACTAACAAAAACCAAAAAAACAAAAAACAAAACAAACAAAAAACAAAACAAAGCGGGACAACTTAATGCGACAAACGCAAACAAGTTATCCCGCTTTTAAAATACAAACACCCCTTTTGAAAATTCATAACCATACACAAAAACCCACAAAAAATCCAACAAACACCTAAAAAAAACAAAAAAGCAAAAACATTAAAAAAAAGTGTTGACATATAAAAAAAAGCTGATAAAATATCTCTTGCACTTCGCGTTAGCGGA
>JAVVWB010000013.1:0-38081 GCA_036652335.1 Synergistaceae bacterium
AACACTTCCGTTGCTTACTTGATGGGCGAAGAAGAAAAAGAAAAAGCCCCCTCATCTGAAGTCAGACTTGGGAGCTTTACAGAAATTCCTGTGTTGGATATATCAATGGCAGCATCTTGTGGTGCTGGTAATGGTTTATATGGAATAGAGGGCAAGTATACAGACACTATCTGTATGCCTGTTGAATCATTTGCGTGTATTGACCAAGAGAAAAAACCTTTTGGCATACACATAGACGGCGACAGCATGGAAGGTGCAGGACTTGCAGATGGAAGTATTGCAGTCATAAATCCTGCAGAAGACGTAATCAATGGAGATATTGCACTTGTATCTTATAACGATAGCTGGTTTATTAAATGGGTAGTATGGACTCCATCAGGAGTTGAACTCCGTTCCGCCAATCCTAACTACACCACTGTTAACATCGATACAGAATACACAAAAGACCCCTCATGGTTCCGCATAATCGGCAAAGTCGTAGAAATCGTCAAAAAATCCAAACCCAAAAGAGCGTTTTAAAAATTTCTAATTTAGGTTTCGGAGCTTTGATGTTGTTGGTGGCAATACCAATGTTGAGAAGAAAAAGTAGATTGTAGATTTTTTATATTCAAGGAGGAGAAAAAATGTCAAAAACAAGAAAAATCAAATGTGCAGCAATCAACATCAAATTTGTCGATACTAATAAACAAAGACCTAATAATTATGCAGAACTATTTAGAGATATTCAGTCCAAAGGTCTTATTGGCCACGGATATTCAAAACAGGCTTTATTGGTGAATACCCTTGCAAGAACACAAGAATTAGGAGAACTTGTAGACGGAATTACTGGCTCTTTTCATAAATATTTTGATTTACCAGAAAATACCAAATGGTTCGATACAAGCACTAGACAGCCCATTTCAGATAAAAATGAAGTAATAGCAATACCGCACGGATTGAAACCAGAATATACATCGTTTGGTTATGTATTCTTCCCTAAACGTCACAGATTAATTTTTGACTGTTCTAAAATGTCCGCTAAATCAGTACATAAAGCTCTCTCTCAAATCTTTTCTTATCCTGTTATAAATAAAGAATATGGAGATATTGATGTTATAATTGAAACAAGTCGAGAGATGATTGATCAAATATTAAATTTAGACTATATTCGCATGTTAAATATAAAACTTACTATACCCAATCCGGACGAGTTGTCTGAACTTGACGCAAAAGTTTTTGAAAACATGAAAATACATGGTCTCTATTCATACGAACAAATTCAAAGCAGTAAAAAATCCGACGGAATGACGTTAAGAGACCAAGATAAGTCTTTAATACGACTATCCGCATCAAATGGCAAAACAACAGTAAAAACAATAGAAGGGGGCGAAGTTGTTGAAAAGAGTACTAGCGACTATCCACTCATTTATACAAAAGAGTATCAGCCAGATACTCAACCATATTCAACAGCTATCGTTGAAGCTGGTGAAATGGTCCTTAGAACTTTACAATAAAAAAGACTATCTGCTTAATCCCTATATAAATTTAAAAAATTCTTTTAAGAGTTATTGGAAAAGGTATGGTGGAATGTATTCTTTTTTGTCTTCTCCATATCTTCATATCGCACTTTTACTATCTCTTTTGATATTATCTTTTAGCAACTCAAATGAGAAAACAATGGAAACACTTATAAAAGCTGGATTTATTCTACTTCCATGTAGCTTAGGTTTTTCTACAACAGGAATATCAATTTTTATAAGTTCTGGTGATGAGAAGTTTAAGAAAAAGATTTGTAGCCAAAAATTAGAAAAAGATAACAATGAAAATAATTCTGTTTTTTTATCCGTAGTTGCCACCTTTGTACATTATATTATTGTTAATATGCTGGCACTATTAAATATTATCTGCTTTAGAATAATAGAGAGTACATCTTTGATATATTCGTTTATAACTCTGTTTCTTTTCATTTATGCAATACTATTAGGCTTCGCTACTCTTTTTTCTCTTCAAACAATAGCTAGGTGGAATGATTGGCACTATGCTAGCTTGAATGAACAGGGAAATCCTTGTAATAATTTAGACAAAAAGCCTTAAATGTTAAATACAGACCATAAAACAAGGGGCTACCGCAAAGTAGCCCCTTGTTTTATGCTTTCAATCCATCTATGTAATCTGCATACCATTGCATCATCTTTCTTCGCTCTGGTAAATACTTTGCATAATTATAAGCCTTTCTTACTCTGTCATTACCACTGTGTGCTAATTGGTGCTCTATGGCATCTATACTCCACAATCCGCTTTCGTTTAGTCTGGTTGAAGCTGTTGAGCGGAAGCCATGGGCAGTTACAGTTCTTGGTGGATAACCCATTTGTCTTATAAAGGCTTTGTTTATTGTTGCATCTGAATATGTCTTTTTGCCGTCGGATGAACGAACCGCAGGAAAGATATAGTTCCCATTTTTAAAACTTATTTTCTTTTGCTCTTCTAATATTAGAATGGCTTGCTCTGACAACGGCACGATGTGCTTAACTCCGGCTTTCATTTTTATGGCAGGGATATGCCATTCTTTTGTTTCCCAGTTAATTTCTTTCCATTCTGCGTGTCTGACTTCACCAGGACGAGCAAATGTATATAAGCTATACAACATTGCATTGCGTACTGTATCGCCACCACTGTATCCCTTTATCTTATCTCTAAGTCTGGCAATGTCTCTAGGTTCTGTAAGACTCGGATGGTGCTCCTGTTTGCGTGGTTCTATTAAACCTCTCAAGTCCATTGCAGGGTTGCGATCAATAAGTCTTTTCCTCAAAATGTATCTGAATATCTGTCTTAGTATATCCAAAGTCCTGTGTGCTGTTTCTATTTTACCTTTATTTTCAATGGCTTCAACCATGTCTAGCAACTCATGTGATGTTATCGTTTGGGGGTCTCTGCCTTTAAAGACAGGTATTATATATGCTGTAATTCGATGTTCCATCGTCTGAATGTTCTTAGCACTTCTTAATGTTTTTTTGTGTTCTTGCCACCATTCCATTGCTAATGTGTCAAATACATACGCAGGGGCTATTGCTTTGCTAAAAGGGTCTATCCCATTAAGTAAAGACTTTCTTGCCTCGTCTCTTCTCTCTCGTGCTTCTTTAAGAGAAAGGAGAGGATACGGGCCAAGTGTTTTTTTTCTTTCTTTACCGCCAACCCAATATCGCAATCTCCAAGTTTTGCGACCATTGGGCCATACTTCCAGAAAAAGCCCATTATCGTCTTTTAAAAAATACAATTCTTCCTTTGGTTTGGAATTTCTAACAGACATCTCCGACAAACCCACAGCCAGCCCCCCTTTTAATACTATGACCGTACCCAAGATATACCACCTACAAAAAAGTACGGTAAAAGGTACGGTTTAGTTTTGGACACTAACAATATTAACTGGAACTTGTCGGACTGTAAAGACACAAAAAAATCCTGCTATCACTCGTTTTTCGAGGATAACAGGATTTTTAAAGAACCACTTAAAACATACAGTGGCGGAGGCGTGTGCGAATCGAACACACCAGGACCGGAGTTACCGCCCCTCACCAGATTTGAAGTCTGGGCCCAGCACCAGCTGAAACTCGCCTCCACTCAACTTGGATAGGTTATCAGAAAACACAACTTATTGCAAGCAGATTATGATATGTAGTCTAAAACGACAGGAATTTTATCAGCAAAATCACTAATTTCATAAGAAGAATTCAAATATTCCATAGCACTTTCAAGCTTAGCTTTATCATTATAATAAATCTTATATACTGGTTCACCTTTTTTTATTTTATATCCTATTTTTTGTGGTATGAAGATTGCAACAGATAAATCTATATCATCATCTATTCTTGCACGTCCACCACCAAGTGCTCTGACTGCTTCTCCAATCAGTAGAGCATCTAACTTAGATACATAACCATCTCTATCAGCAATAATTTCAATGGCATTATCCGCGAGCTTTAGAGCTACGAGAAGTTCTTCTTTGGTCTTTGGTTCTGCATGTTGCGCTTTAATTATCTCTAAGAACTTATTCATAGCGCTTCCATCTTCTAATGTTTTTCTGCACAATTCTATCGCAAATTCAAGATTATCCGTTATTTTTGCAAGTAATAACATCCTGCTTCCCAAAGCAATGCATAATTCTTTCGTATCACTAGGGCCAGCATTATTTAATATATGATAAGATTCAATAACTTCTGCAGAATTTCCAATCCATTGTCCCAAAGGTTGCTCCATACTTGAAATTAGTGCACAAGCATTTTTTGACATTTTTTTAGATATAGAAACAAGATTTTTTGCTAACTCAATAGAATCTTTTCTTGTTTTCATAAAAGCGCCCTTACCAGTTTTTACGTCAAATAAAAAAGAATTTGCTCCTCCAGCTATTTTTTTGCTTATTATGCTAGATGTTATCAATGGAATAGATGGCACAGTCCCTGTAACATCACGTAATGAGTATAATGTGTGCTCTGCAGGTGCTAAATTTGTGGAATGTCCAGAAACAGCACAACCAATTTTATATACTTGTTCTCTCATTGTCTCTTCACTTAAATGTACATCAATTCCTGGAATTGATCTAAGTTTATCTACTGTACCACCTGTAAAGCCTAATCCAGGCCCAGTCATTTTTGATATTTTAACTCCACATGCAGATAGCATTGGCAATAAAATAAGAGTTGTTTTGTCTCCTACACCGCCAGTACTATGTTTGTCTACGACATTAAGTCCAGAACCATAGGAAATTTTACTCCCTGAATTTGCTATCGCATCTGTTAGATACATTGTTTCTTTTTCCGTCAATCCATTAAAATAAACCGCCATTAACCATGCAGATATTTGGTATTCTGGTATCTTTTTATCTGTAATATTAAAAATAAACTGCCCTATTTCTGCTTCAGTGTGTTCCATGTTATCTCTTTTCTTTTCAATAAAAGAAATACTATTAAACATTACGATAAATCTCCCTAATGAAGGATGTTAATAATTTCATTATTTTAGAAGAGGCCAAGTCAACATTTTCAATTACTTCTTCTAGCGTAAGTCTATTCTTTGTAATTCCAGCTGCATAATTTGAGACACATGACAAGCCACAGACTTTCATGTTCATATGATTTGCAACAATAACTTCCGGGACTGTTGACATTCCTACAACATCCCCACCTAAAAGCCTAATCATTTTAATTTCAGCTGGTGTTTCAAAAGAAGGCCCTGTCATTGCTAAATATGTACCTTTTTCTATGTGAATATTGTTTTGCTTAGCAACTTTCTCTATAATTGAAATATATTCAATATTATATGGATAAGTCATATCTGGGTATCTTTCACCCCATTTATCTTCATTGAGGCCAATCAGAGGGTTGGCTCCCATTAAGTTGATATGATCATCTATCAACATTATTGTACCAGGTTTCATGTTTAGAGAAACACCGCCAGCTGCATTTGTAACAATAAGTGTTTCTACTCCTATTTCACGAAGGACTCTAATTGGAAATGTAATTTCCGACATAGAATATCCCTCATAGTAATGAACCCTGCCACTCATAATAATTACTTCTGTTCCATCTACTTCACCCAATAGGAGTTCACCTATATGATGATCAACCGTTGATTTAGGCCAATAAGGTATTTTATCATATTTAATAATAGCCTTAATATTTATCTCTTTCGTCGTGTTTGTATTTATTAATCCTGAACCTAATATTAGGGCAATTTTTGCATTAGGCATCATCTTTTTTTGTATATAATTTTTTGCAATTTCTACTTTGTCATAAATGTTCATTTTCTCACTCCTCATACGCTCTCGGATGGTATTTATCATAATAATCATGTATTTCAGTATCTAGATGAGTATATTTTTCAGTAGTAATTATTGAAGAATGTCCCAATATTTCCTGTAGAGTTCTTTGGTCCATACCATTTCTTAGCAAGTGAGTTGCAAAGGTATGGCGCAATACATGTGGGTGTAATCTTTCTTTAGAGATATTGGCCATAGTTCCTCTTTTCCTAAGTATGTACCAAAGAGATTCTCTTTGGATTTTCTGCCCGGTTCTAGTTAAAAACAACCAATCTAAGTTCAGTTTATTTAATTTAGGTCTATAAGTTAGTATATAATGGTCAATTAACTTTTTTATTCCACCTATATATGGGATACATCTCTCTTTGTTTCCCTTACCAAGGGTATAAATAAGTCCTGAACTCGAATCAATATCTTTAAGTTTAATATTGCAAATTTCTGAAGCACGCATGCCTGATCCATACGCCAATTCTATAATAGCCCTATCTCGTTCACCTAGAATAGTTCCATCAGCACAAGCATTCAAAATACGTTGAATTTCACCCTCTGTCATTATCTGTGGCAATTTTTTGTCTGTCTGTGGAAGAGGATCAAGCTTAGGAACATCAGAAACTATTCTGTCATACAAAAGATATTTAGCAAAAGAGCTCAATACGGCAGCATTTCTCTGTATTGAGCTCTTGGATTTACCGTTAATTTTCAAGTCCAATAAAAAACGTGCAACATTTTCTGAGGTAATTTTTTGAGGATTTATGTTCTGTCTTTTACTATAAAAAAACCATATTCTTAAGTCAGAGAGATATGCTAATACAGTATTAGAAGAACAACCCCGCTCAAGAGTAAGGTAGTCTTTAAAATTATCAACTAAGTTAGAAAAATTTTTGTCATCAATATCTATAAGAGGCATATTTCTGCTCTCCTTGCTAAGTAAAGGTAGAACCCTAATAACGTTTTTCCATCAATAATTTTATTATTTTTTATCATATTATTTACTTCTTGAAATGATAGCCACTCTAATTCAATAAATTCATCTTCATCTTCCATTAGCTTTGATGGGATAAGATCAGTTGCCAAAAAAAGAATAATTTTTTCATTCATAAATCCTGGCGATGTATAAAAAGAGATAACCTCTATTAGTCTTCCTGGTCTATAACCAATTTCTTCTTGTAATTCTCTTATAGCTGTTTGTCTGGGCGATTCATCTTTTTCTATTAAACCAGCTGGGATTTCATATAGTACTTCACGTATTGGTTGTCTGTATTGTTTCACAAAACAAATCTTATTTGAAGAATTTATAGCAATAATTGCTACTGCAGAAGCATGCTCAACTATTTCTCTTTTAGTTATTTTCCCTGATTCAGAAAGGTAAGATTCGATTTTTAAATTTACTATTTTGCCATTAAAGATATTTTCTGAATGACAGATTTCTCCCAGTGGGTTTTTTATATCTAACATATTTGAACACCTCTTGTGATTGCTAGATGTAGTCTCCTATTTGTAACCTTGCCCCTAATAACCAATCTTTTGCTTGTTGAATCTTTTTGCCCTCAGGTTGTACTTCAAGTAATTTCACGGCACCATTTCCACAAGAAATTATAGGATAACCATCTTCAACTGCAATCAATTTTGCAGTACTATCATCATTAATTTTTCTACTTTCAGCTTTAAAAATTCTTAACCTTTTGTTTTTATATATTGTATACACACCAGGGAAATTTTTTATACCTCTGATCATATTAATAATATTACCGTAAGGTTCATTCCAATCGATTCTTCCCTCTATTTTAGCAATTTTGGGTGCATAAGATATGCTATCTGTAACTTGAGAATGAAATTTCCATTCATTGCATGGCACTTCTAGTATATATTTTGATAACAATTCTGAACCAATTTTTGCTGACTTAGTTAATAATGTTTCAAAATCATCATCAAGACTAATATCAATTTTCTTTGAATCAAGTATTGGCCCACTGTCCATTCCTTCATCCAATTTAAAGATTGTAACGTATGTTTCAGTTAAACCTAACATCAATGCTCTTTGTAAGGGAGCGGCACCTCTAAGTTCTGGCAATTTTGAAGGGTGAATATTTATACAACCAACTGTAGGCATCGTCAAAAGATTTGTTTTTATCATTTGACCAAAATCAATAACTAAAATTAAGTCAGGTTTTTGATCTTTTATCCAATTAATCAATTCTGTGTCTTCAGAAATCTTTATAGTTGTTTTACATTCTAAGTTTAGTTTTGTGGCAAGAATTTGGACTTGTGTTTCTTGTAATTTCATGCCACGTCCTGCATGTTTAGGTGTGTTTGTTACCACCCAATTTATATTGATACTTTTATTTAATATATCAAGACACTGTGATGCAAAGAGACCTGAACCACAGAAACCTATATTCATTTTAATTTTCCTCTCTACTTTTTTGCTTAATTAGTTTCTTTTTTATAAATTGTTTTTTTAAATTTGAAACTCTATCTATTAATAAAACCCCATTTAAATGGTCAATTTCATGTGAAAAAGCACAAGCTAAGAAGCCATCTATTTCTTTCTCAATGATTGTTCCGGTTTCATCTTGATATTTCACTTTTATACTTGATGGAGAAGATACTTTCGCATAGATACCTGGAAAACTTAAGCAACCTTCTTCTTCAAATCTTTCTCCATTTTTTTCCGTTATTACAGGATTAATTAGAGTGTATTTTTCACCTTTATAATCAATTACAGCTATTTTTTTTGACAACCCAATTTGTGGGGCAGCTAAACCAATCCCGTCATAGTAGTACATTGAGTCCCACATATCAGTTACTATGTCGCGTAACGCATCATCAAAGTTTGTGATTGCTTCAGTCGGTTCCTTTAAAACATGGTTTGGATAAATACAGATATTTCTCAATGACATAGTTTAATCATCTCCACACAATATATTCTTGCTATATTCTAACAGAAATCCCCCGTATCACAAATTGGATACGGGGGAAATATTAATTAATCTATTAAGTTAAGGAAATCACCGATTGTAACGTTTGCTTCTTCCTGTGGGAACTGGTTTGTCTCGTTTTTCTTTCTTTCTGTATCTTGACGACGACGTTTAGGTCTATCATCAGTTCTCTTATTTGCTGATTCATTTTTTGATACTTCAGAGTTTTCTTTCGGTGTGCGTTTTACAGGTTCTTCGTTCTTTGCACGTAATGTAAGCCTAATTCTACGTTCTGAAGGGTTAACTTCAAGTACTCTAGCTGTAATCTCCTGTCCTTCAGAAAGAACTTCTTTGGGATGTTCAACTCTTTGCTGACTTAACTGTGATATATGAATGAGCCCTTCCACACCTTGTTCTAATTCTACAAATACACCAAAATCTGCAATTCTAACAACCTTGACTGTTACTTCTGCATCTTTGATATATCTATCTGCTACATCCTTCCATGGATCGTTAAGTTGTTTGTATCCAAGGCTTATACGTTTACGCTCAGTATTTACCTCTATAACTGATACTTCAACTTTTTGACCTTTTTTAAGGATTTCTTTCGGGTCTTTGATTCTTGTCCAGCTAAGATCACCTATATGGATAAGTCCCTCAACACCAGGTTCTATTTCAACAAAAGCACCAAAATCAGTTAGGTTAGTTACAACACCTTCAGTTTTCTTTCCTGGCTCCCAACGTTCTGAGACGCTGTTCCATGGATCTTCTTGAGTCTGTTTCAAGCTAAGAGAGACTTTGTTTTTGTCTTTGTCTATAGCAATAACTTTGACTTGTATATGATCACCTTTGGCAATAATATCTTTTGCCTTTGCATTGCGCTGCCAGGATAATTCACTAATGTGTACGAGACCTTCCATAGCACCAAGATTTACGAAAACACCAAAAGAAGTAATGCTACTTACATCACCTTCTAATACATCTCCGACATTTACCTGCTCGTAGAATGAATTACGAAGTTCAGCAAGTTCTGCTTCCATTATTGAACGGCGTGAGAAGACTAAACGACGCTTACGACGATCCTTTTCAATTAACTTAGCTTGGAATGACTGATCAAGGAGCTGTCCTGCATTTACAGTACGACCATCTTCTGTAAGATGTGAAACAGGGATAAAACCTTCAAGTCCACAACAACTGACAATAAGTCCACCCTTGACCTTACGGAGTCCTTTTATTGTTACAGTTTCATTCTTTGCAAGCTCTTCTTCTAACTGATTCCAACGATCATCGAATTCACAACGCCAACGACTAAGATTTAACTGAGCTTCTTCACCCTGTGATATATTTGTAATCTGAACTTTTACTTTTGTTCCATTTGTCGGCTCAGATTCATCTTCAAGTAAGACTTTATGTGACCATTCTTTCCGGGGAAGAAAACCTTCACATTTATATCCTACATCAACAAGCCAGCCATCTTCACGTGTATCTACAATAATACCTTCAATAATCTTGCCACGGTGAAAATCTCCCATGACATCGAATTTTTGCATCATTTCTTCCATTGTTTCTTCTTGTGTTTCGATTCCATCTTCTTTAAGAAGCTCGTCAACCATACCCAACATCCTCCTGCTTACATCTCTTTTAATTTTTGTGTTAATTTTTTAATTAGCCAATCCGGAGTACTGCCTCCGGCTGCTATTCCTATTTTCTCAGTCTCCTTTAACCACCTCCTATTTAATTCATCTGGATGTTCAATCCATTGTGTGTCAATAGACTCAGACAATGATATTTCAACTAACTTTTGTGTATTGGCACTATCTTTACCACCAATAATTATCATTTTATCAACAAATAAAGCTAGTTTTGAGACTGCCTCTTGCCTAGCTAATGTCGCCTTACATATGGTGTTATAAACTTTAACTTCTTTTGCAATAGAGCGAATTACCTCAACAAGTTTAGTAAATGATGCAACTTTTTGAGTTGTTTGGCTTAGTATTCCTATTTTTTTACCTTTAAGATACCCTGGGATCTTATCTTTTTCTGATAAAACATAAACTTCACCAGACGCATATCCCATTATACCTTTTACTTCAGGATGTTCAACATCGCCTAATATTACCACTATATATCCGTCTTTGGAAAGGGCACTAGCTCTTTCTTGTGCTGTTTTAACAAAAGGACAGGTTCCATCAACCATTTTTTTACTTTTGGCTTTGAGTTGCGAATAAATCTGGGCAGTTACACCATGTGCTCTAACAAAAGATACTTCATTATCTGGGATATCATCTACAGATTTAACAACAATAAGTCCTAATTTTTTTAATCTTTCAACTTCTTGAGAGTTATGTATTGGACTTCCTAATGAGTATACATTTTCATTAAGTAGTAAAGCTTCTTCAAGAGTGTTGATTGCCCTTTTTACACCAAAACAAAGTCCAGTTGGGTTGGCTAAATAGATTTCCATAGTTTATCACTCAGAAACATGACAAATACAATCGGAATATGCATCTTCTACTGCTAATTTAGCATTAATATCTTGAAGATTGTACCACTTTACAGGTAAAAAATGTTTAAACCATGTCATTTGTCGTCTCGAAAATATTTTTGTAGACTTAATGTCTCCTTGTATAGCTTCATACAAGGTCATTTTACCTCTTATATAAAGTACGAGTTCTTTGTATCCAAATCCTTGCATCGAAGGAAGATTAGGAGAGTATCCATTATTCAATAACCACTCTACTTCTTCCGGATATCCTGATGCAAATTGAATCTTTACTCTATTCTCTATATTATTATACAATGTGGATCTGTCTCTAATAAGCCCAATGTACATTATATCAAATTGTGAATTATTTCTTTCTTGTGTAGAATACCACCATGATATAGGTTTCCCTGTTATTCTATAAACTTCAAGTGCCCTCATTATTCTAACATGGTCATTAGGATGAATTTTATCTGCTGCCGTAGGGTCTATTAATTGTAACTTACCATACAACGGCTGAAGACCTTTTACTTCTAATTCATTTTTTAATTCATCTCTAATTATATTATCTTTTGGTAAGTCTTTGGATAGAGCACCTTCAAGAGCCTTGTAATAAAGCGCGCTCCCACCAATTAATAATGGAATTTTACCTCTGCCTTTTATTCTTATGATGGCATCATTTGTATCTTTTGCAAAATCTGCAGCAGAGTATATTTGATCAGGATCTACGACATCAATTAGGTGATGCGGAATTTCTTTCCGTGTCTCAATATTCACTTTATCTGTACCAACATTTAAGTATCTATAAACTTGTCTTGAATCAACAGATATAATCTCGGCATTTAGTTTTTGCGCCAATTCAAGGCTGAATTCAGTTTTCCCTACTGCTGTAGGACCGATTATTGCAATTAATGGAGTTTTCTTATCATTCATCGCTCAAACCACTCTTCAAGTTTTCTATTATTTAGTAGGTATATCGTTGGTCTACCATGGGGGCAAGTAAATGGTGTTTCACAAGATTTTAATCTGTTCATTAGTTCTTCTGCTTCGGATTTCTCTATGTGCCACCCTAGTTTTACTGCATTTCTACATGCTAAGCGAGCTATCCTCCACCAAACTTCTCTATCAATTTTAGACTTATCTGTCTCATTCTCTATACCTTTTAAAGCAGACCGTAAGAGTTCAATGGGATTGAGATGTCCCTTTCCTCTTATATCTGGCACGCCAAGGAGGTTCTTTTCATCAAATGTGAACCCTAGTTTTTTCAGTTCATTCTCGTTGGAATATACAATGGGTTTCACCATTAAAGGTATTTCCATTGGAAGAGCAAGGGTTTGTGTCTTTATTGTATCTTTAAAATCATTCAATATTTCCTCGAATAATATTCTTTCGTGTGCGGCATGTGGATCTAGTATTGCTAAGGAGTCTGGCATGTCAAATAGTAAGAAACCACGTCCAGTTTGCCCTATATAATTGATATCAAATTCTTTTATTATATTTTTATCTTCCATAATTTGTGTCTCTATTTGTTTTCCAGATGAGACTTCTGATTGATAAGATGATGGTATCTGTGGAGATTCTACTCTCGTATCATCAAATAGTGAATTTGTTCTTTTAAGTGTATTTAACTCATTTTCCATAAAGTAAGACTGGGATTCTAACATTGGCATAAGATCAACACTTTCTGATATGCTTTCTTTATACCCACATGTTTCTTTAAATGACAATCTTTGTGAGATAAGATCATGCGTCCCATCATATACAATTTTAAAAATGTTTTGTGATTTTCTAAATCTAACTTCTTCTTTTGTTGGATGAATGTTTACATCCAATTCTTCAGTAGGCATATCAATTAACGCAATCCATTCTCCATTAACAACTACGTCTCCGGAAATTATCGCAGCTCTAACTGTCGAATCCTGAACACGCCGTCCATTTACAAACAATGAGACTAGGACTCTTCTGCTGTCAGGCAAAGGATTCCACCATATCCTAAGGTGGATATTTTCTCTCTCTCTTTCAGTATAAAAGCAGGAAGTATCTTCTCCCCAATATCTTTTAACCGTATCTGCCATTGTATCAACACAATGATATTCTATTATTTTTCTATTGTCAGAAAAGACTCTAAATGTTATCTCAGGGTGTATAAGTGAGTAATCATTTATTACTTGCAATATACGTCTAAGCTCAGCCGATGAATTTTTTAAGAATTTTCTCCTTGCTGGTAAGTTAAAAAAGAGGTTATCAACTTGTATCCTAGTACCCTTTTTACAAGGGAAAAGAGAGTGTATCAATATTTTTTCTGCTTCGCATTTAATTATTCCGCCCGAATCTATGTCTTTATTAGCAACCCTACTTCTAATTTCTAATTTACTGACAGCAGAAATACTCGCAAGAGCTTCTCCTCTATATCCAAGGGTAGAAATTCTTTCCAAGTCTTCTATTTCACTTATTTTGCTGGTAGCATATCTTTCAACAGCAAGGGGTAGCTCTTCAAATGGGATTCCAATTCCATCATCTTCAATGACAATTGAAGTTTTACCGCCTTGCTCGAGATATAAAGTAATTTCCCTAGAAAAAGCATCTATAGAATTCTCGATTAATTCTTTTACTATTGAAACAGGTCGTTCAATTACTTCACCAGCAGCTATTCTCATTGAAACATCATGGTTTAATTTTTTTATCATTATTATTTCAACGCCTTAATACTTTCTTTTTTTAAACGATAAAGAAGCTCCAGTGCTTCCATTGGTGTTATCAAATTTGGATCAATTGAAGCAAGTTCCTCTATTATTGATTCCTGCCTCGGGTCAAAAAGCAACATCTGCCCATCATTATTTTGAGTTGGTTTATTTTCTAATACATTTTTCTCAAATTCCATTAATAGTTCCCTTGATCTACGCAAAACTATTGACGGAAGACCGGCCAGTCTAGCAACTTCTATTCCATATGATCTATCTGATGGAGATTCAATCACTCTATGTAAAAAAAGCACACCATCGTCATTTTCTTCTACAGCCATACTTAGATTTATTATTCCAGGTAGCATTTCTGGAAGACGTGTAAGTTCATGATAGTGGGTAGCAAATAGGACCCTAGCTCTTGAATTTTCGTGCCCATGTAAAAATTCTAGTACAGACCAAGCAATGCTAAGACCATCATATGTTGAAGTACCACGCCCTATTTCATCAAGTATTATCAAACTTCTTTGTGTGGCATGTTTCAATATATTTGCAGTCTCAACCATTTCAACCATGAATGTACTTTGGCCTCTTGCAAGTTCATCATGTGCACCAATTCTAGTAAAAACTCTATCGACAAGGCCTATTTCAGCTTTTTCAGCAGGTACAAACATACCCATGTGAGCCATAATTGTAATTAACGCAGCAGTTCTTAAATAGGTGGATTTACCTGCCATGTTTGGTCCAGTTATAATTCCAATTTTTTTACCTTTTTCTTCTGAAAAATCATAATTATTTAAGGTAAACGGTTTATTTCCAAGTGCAATTTCAATAACAGGGTGTCTAGCACCTGTTATTATAAAATTTGTCGTCATATTTATCTCAGGTCTTACATAGTTTCTTTCCATAGTAATATCTGCAAAAGATATAAAGACATCGATTAAAGCAATACTATATGCTACTTTCTGTATCGCTTTGCTATATTCTAAAACTTTTAGAACAATTTCGTTATAGAGTTTTTCCTCTATTATTCTTATTTCTTCTTCTGCAGAGAACATGTCACTTTCAAAAAGCTTAAGATCTTCAGTTATGAAACGCTCACCATTTACAAGAGTTTGTTTTCTTATATATTCTAACGGGACTTTTTCAACACTTCCCTTAGGTATTTCTATATAATAGCCAAAAACTTTATTTACCCCAGCTTTTAAAGTTTTTATCCCTGTTCTTTCTCTTTCTTTTTCTTCATAACGTTTTAACCAATCAGATGAGTTAGTGGCTTTCTCTCTCCAAGAATCTAGTTCAGAAGAATAGCCCGTTCTAATGACTCCCCCATCTTTTAAAAATCTTGGCATAACGTCTGCAACTGAAATAGACAGAAAGTTAGTTATTTCTGCAACGTCAGGAATAGATGCTAAGAAGAACATTTTCTCGGTTTTATTTATTATCTCTCTAATCTTTGGTATTTCTTCCAATGTCTGTTTAATTACAAGCAAATCAGAGGGTGTATTCATCTTTAGTGTCATTCTTCCTATTGATTTTGCCATATCCTTACACATAGGAAGCACATCTTTTAAGGCAATAAATATTGGGAGATTATTAACTAACTCTTCAATAGAATCTTGCCTCATTGATATTTTGCTAATATCCCTCGATGGGGAGAGTATCATTTCTTTTAAAAGTCTTTTACCCATTGGGGTTAAGCATCTATTTAAAACTGCATATAGCGACATAGAATTCGAATTTATAAGTTCAAGATTAATTTGTGTACTTGGGTCTAATATTAAATTTTCTGTAGGTAAAATTTGTGTAATTCCTGAAACATGATTAGCCTGTGAAAATTGTGTTTCCTCAAGATAACGCAGTGCGACATATGCACATCCGACACAGAAGTCGCTATCATCAAACCCCATAGAATTTAATGTTGCAATTTTCCACTTTTTACATAGCCACTCAGATGAACCTGTATATGAGAATTCATTCTTTTCTCTTTCAACATAGTTTATCTTTTCAGAAAATGGGATAAGATTTTTGATCTCTTCTAATTGTCCTTTTGGCAATAATACTTCCATAGGTGAAAAGGAGGTTATTATTGATGTAGCCTGATCAAAGTCAAAGGTACCAGCTTTAAAAGTTCCGGTACTTGTCGTCAAAAGTGCGAGAGAAATTTCTTTTGACTTTATGTTTATACTAAGGATTCTACCGTCTGAATCAGAATTTTCAGGTATCCATGTACCAGGAGTGATTACCCTTGTGACACTTCTTTCAACAAGGGTTTTACCATCCGGCTCAGTTATCTGTTCACAGATTGCGACACGAAAACCAGCGGTGACTAACTTTCCTATGTAGGAGTCTACAGAATGAAAGGGTACTCCAGCCATTGGGATTGCGTTCTCAGAATCTTTTGAACGTGAAGTTAGTACAATATCTAATATTGAAGAGGCTATTTCAGCATCTTTAAAAAACATCTCATAAAAATCACCCATGCGAAAAAACAGCAAACAATCAGGATACTGTTCTTTCCAGTATATATACTGTTCAAGCATAGGAGTAACTTTTACTCCAGCTGGCAACTCCAAAAATTACACCCTCCTATCTAAATAACTTTGTAGTAATAATGTAGCAGCAATCATATCTACTTTTTGTTTTCTATTTGACCGAGATACATCTGCCTCTAATAAAGCTTGCTGTGCTATTGTCGTAGTAAATCGTTCATCCCAGTATTCTATATCAATATTAGGGAATGTTTCTTGTATTTTATCTCCAATTTCTCTCATTTTTAATGCTTCTGGCCCTTCAGTACCATTGGTCCTGTTAGGCATTCCTATTAATAATAATGGATTCTCATAACGATTTATCAATTTTGATAACTCTAAAAGCCAATCTTCAGCAGCTTTTAAGACTGTAACCCCTTGGGCAAAAAAACCTAAGGGGTCACTCACTGCTACGCCAATTCTTACGCTACCAATATCTAGAGAGATTATTCTGCGCAATTTATATTATTCTCCTATGAGTTCTGTAAATATTTCAGGGGCCTTTTCTAACGCATTTTTAAATTTGTCAGCATTAGGAGCGCCACCTTGTGCAAGGGATGGGGTTCCTCCTCCCTTACCGTCCATTATTGATGCAATCTCTTTCAGTATTTTTCCAGAGTGAGCTCCTTTTTTTATCGCATCATCACTTGACATTGCAATCAAGGAAACTTTCTTTGCTTCTCCTATACCTACAAGCAATATCACTGATACTGGATATTTCTGACGTATTCTATCTCCAACCTGTCTAAGAAGTTCTGGTGTAATATCTTCAAAAGATTCTAGTATAAAATCAACGCCCTTATGTGAAACAATTGGTTTAACTGTGTTCTCAATATTTGACATTGCGACTTTGACTTGCAATTCTCTATTTTTGCGTTCTAAGACTTTCTTTTCATCAAGCATATCTTCTATTTTTGATGTAATGGTATCAACATCTTCTCCAAGCATGTTCAACATCAATCCAAAAGCATTACTTGTCTTCTGAACCATTTTCAGCGCTGGCAATCCAGCCAATGCATTAATCCTGCGAAGTCCAGATCCGATTCCTTCTTCTCTAATTATTTTAATTAATCCAATATCGCCTGTACGTGAAACATGTGTACCACCACATAATTCGGTAGAGTAATCTTTAATATCAAGAACTCTAACTATATTTCCATATTTTTCATCAAATAATGCTTTTGCACCTGTTTTCTTGGCAGCTTCAATTGACATTTCTTCTGTTTTTACTTCAATATTTCTTAGTACTATTTCATACGCAATGGTTTCAACTTTTTTAATTTCATCAGCTGTAAGTGGTGCGTAGTGATTAAAGTCAAAACGAAGGAAAGTTGGGGTTACAAGAGAACCAGCTTGACGTATATGTTTACCTAATACCCTTGTTAAAGCTTCGTTAATAATATGTGTGGCCGTATGGTGTCTTTTTATAGCATCTCTTCTAGTTGAGTTGATTTTAGCTAGGACAGTATCGCCTTTTTTTATTACACCAGATGTGAGTACACCTTTATGTGCAATCATTCCATTTACCGGGCAGACAGTGTCATTTACTTCAAATAAAGCTGTTGCAGAGGTAATTTCACCAGTGTCTCCAACTTGTCCACCTTTCTCTCCGTAAAATGGTGTAGTAGAAAGGATAATTTCTGCTGAATCAGACGGAGAAAGGAGTTCCTTTTCTTCTCCATTTGATATTATAGAAATTACAGTCGCATTAGACTCTTTTTTATCGTAACCACAAAAATCCGTAGCACCTATTTTATTAAATAGTTCTGTATAGACTGTTTTGGATATTACAGAAGAAGTCTGTTTACTTGAAGCACGGGCTCTTTCTCTCTGCAATTCCATTGCTTCATCAAAGGCATCTTTATCTATTTTTATTCCTTTCTCATCACACATTTCTTCTGTTAATTCAATTGGAAATCCAAATGTGTCATAAAGTACAAATGCAATTTCACCAGCAAGTGTATCTTTAAGTTCTTTCTGAAGTTTTTCTATTTCACTATCTAGGAGCTCACTTCCCTGAGAAAGCGTTCTATGGAATCTTTCTTCTTCAACACTTAGTACTTTGTTTATAACATCTGCTTGTTCTTTTAGTTCAATATATTCATCACCTATGGATTCTCTTACTACTGGCAACAATTTTGTCAAGAAAGGTTCGTTTATACCAAGTAATTTACCGTATCTTACACTTCTTCTTATAATACGTCTTAGTACATAACCACCACCATCATTAGCAGGAAGTATTCCATCTGCAATCATAAATGCAGATGCTCTTACGTGGTCAGAGATAATTTTTACAGCCATATCATTTTTTGGATTTTCTCCGTACTTTACATTTACCAATTCACAAGCTTTTTCCATAATAGGTTTAAATAGATCTGTTTCAAAGTCATTGGGCACATTTTGAACAACAGAAGAAAGTCTTTCTAGCCCCATACCTGTATCAATGTTTTTCTTTGGAAGTGGGGTAAGATTCCCGTCAGAATCACGATTATACTGCATAAAAACTAAGTTCCATATTTCAAGATATCTATCACAATCACAACCTACGGCACAATCAGGTTTGCCACATGAATATTGGATACCTTGATCATATATTATTTCCGAACATGGTCCACAAGGACCAACTGGACCGGCTGCCCAAAAATTGTCGTCTGCGCCAAGTCTTACAATTCTTTCTTCTGGGAGACCTACTTTGTTTTTCCAAATATTATATGCTTCATCATCATCAAGATATACAGTGGCATAAAGCCTGTTAGGATCAAGCCCTACACGTTCCGTTAGAAATTCCCATGCCCATGGTATTATATCTTCTTTAAAGTAGTCACCAAAGCTAAAGTTTCCTAGCATCTCGAAGAAAGTATGATGCCTTGCTGTCCTTCCTACATTTTCTATATCATTTGTTCTTACACATTTTTGGGCTGTCGTTGCTCGAGTAAATTCAGGTGTCTTTATTCCTAAAAAGTATGGCTTAAAAGGGACCATACCTGCTATAGTAAATAATAAAGTTGGATCATCTGGTACAAGTGAAAAGCTGTGACATCTTTTACATCCTTTTTCTTCAAAAAATGATAAAAAAAGTTCTCTTAATTCCTTACCTGAACGATATTGCATAAAAATGCCTCCTATATTTGCATATTAAATATTTAATAATTTATCTCTAAAGCTTTTAGCTTCACGAATAACTTTAGTTTTGTCTATTGTATTAAATTCACCTGAGTTATATAACATGTTTCCACGGACAACAGATGCAATTACATCTCTTGATGAGCCTGAATATACTAGATAGCTCGGTAAATTATCACAGTCCCATCCTACATAATTAGGCTTATCAAGGTCTACTAGCATAAAATCAGCACTATAACCTTCTTTTATAAGTCCCGTCTTTTCAAAACCCAGCGCCTTAGCACCAGTTATTGTTGCCATTTTAAATACTTCTTTTGCCGTCACAATTGTAGAATCTTTCATGTTACCTTTATGTATTAATGCTGCAAAAGTCATTTCTTCCCACATATCTAATTTATTGTTGCTTGATGGACCGTCTGTACCAATAGCAACAGAAACTTCGTTTTTTAAATATGAGGCAATTGGGGCTATGCCACTTCCTAATTTTAAGTTACTTTTCGGGTTATGTACTAAAGTAATATTATCCTTAGCATAAAAAGAATGTTGCTGTGAGTCATTCCAAACACAATGAGCCAGTATTAGATGTTTTACATTAATTAAGCCTGTGTCAGTTAAATAGGTTTCCGGTGTCATTTTCCCTTTATAACCTGCTAATTCCCATTCGTTCTCTGTTTCAAGCCAGTGAAGTTGTATTGCCAGGTCATTTTCTATTGCAGCATTAGCTATCTTCTGCATAGAGTCAAACGCAACTGTGTAGGGTGCATGTGGACCAAGTTGTACTGTTATTAAATCTTTTTCACCATTATAATCTTTTGCCAAAGCAATATTTTCATTTAGCTTCTCATCACATGAATTAGAAAGAATTCCCCTTGATAAAGCACATCTTATGCCAGTTTCAAGTGCTGATTCAGCAACCTTGTCCATATAGAAATACATGTCAGCAAAAGCAGTCGTTCCCGTTGACAACATTTCCATTATTGATAAAGTAGAAGCAACTTTTACCATTTCTGGTGTAAGCATATCTTCTATTGGCCATATTTTATGTAGCCAATCCATTAGAGGTAATTCTTCACCAATTCCTCTCAGTATTGACATTGCTGAATGTCCGTGAGCATTAACGAAACCTGGTATTAGGGCAGTTCTTCCATTTCCCTCATAAGCGGAGGCTCCATATTTTATTGAACCTACTGGTAATATAGATTTTATAATTGCATTTTCAGTAATCAAGTCACAGCGAGTCGCTTTATCTCGCTCAGAGTCCCAAATTAGAACATCTCTATATACTTTTCGCACCTTACTCCCTCCACTCGGCAAGATACTTGATCTGCTCTTCTGTTAGTTTTTCTGTTTTTAATCCTAATGTTTCTAGCTTCAGTTCTGCAATGTATGTGTCAAGCTCAGAAGGAACATTATATAGCGCTGCATTTAATTTGTTTTGAGAGATATATATACATGATAAAAGTTGCATTGCAAAACTTAAGTCCATTATTTCAACGGGGTGTCCATCTCCTGCGGCAAGATTTACAAGTCTTCCCTCACCAAGCAGATGTAATTTTCTCCCATCTTCAAGTATATATGTATCAATATTTTCTCTTGAAGAAACTATTTTTTTTGTGATACTTTCAAGATCAGGCAGGTATACTTCTACATCAAAATGTCCAGCATTGGCTAAAAGCACACCATCTTTCATTTGCAAGAAATGTTCTTTTCTTATAACTTTAGTATTGCCTGTCACGGTTATGAATATATCTCCGACCTTACTTGCTTCATTCATATCCATTACCTCATGACCATCCATTAACGCTTCCAATGCTTTATGAGGGTCAATCTCTACAACAATTACTTTAGCACCAAGCCCCGTAGCCCTAAGAGCAGCTCCCTTGCCACACCAACCGTAACCAGAAATTACAACTTTTTTTCCAGCAACTAATAAATTGGTCGTTCTTAGAATTGCATCCCATGCAGATTGACCAGTACCATATCTATTATCAAATAGATGTTTGCTACGTGCATCATTAACAGCAAGCATAGGGAAAGGTAAGACACCCTCTTTATCCATTGCTTTTAATCTTTTTATTCCAGTTGTAGTCTCTTCACATCCACCAAGTAATAATGGGATTAAATCTTTTCTTTCATTAATTATCATTGATACAACGTCTCCACCATCATCAATTATAATGGTTGGATTCCAATCTAGCATTCTTCTTATATTTTCTGCATATTCTTCGCTGTTCATGCCTCTTTGACTAAATACATGTATACCATATTCAACAAGTGCTGCACATATTGAATCTTGTGTTGAGAGTGGATTACTTCCAGCCGTAACAACTGTGGCACCAAGGTCTTTTAATACTTTAAGTAAGCATGCAGTTTTGGCCTCTAGATGAAGACACGTACCAATTATAAATCCTTTGAGAGGCTGCTTAGATTGTTTTTTTTCAGAGATAAGATTCAAGACAGGCATATATTGCCAAGCCCAATCTATCCTTCTACGTCCCTCATTAGCTAATTTTATGTCTGCAATTTTAAAATCTTTTTTCATTTTATTTACTCCTTTATGATTTTATCTAAAGATGGAAGTTCAAATATTTTAGGTATTACTTTTGAGTATGGTGCTTTTAATATCCCATATTCAGTAATTATTCCTGTTATTAATGAATTAGGTGTCACGTCAAAAGATGGATTCCATACTTTTATCTCTTTAGGAATTATTCTTTGATTAGCAATTACGCGTATTTCATCCCCATCTCGTTCTTCTATAGGTATTTCATTACCATCTATACAGTTTATATCAAATGTACTTCTAGGTGCAGCAATATAAAATGGTACACCATGATGTTTTGCTACTACAGCAAGTGAATAGGTTCCAATTTTGTTTGCTGTATCTCCATTCATAGCGACACGATCCGCCCCTGTTATTACTGCATCTATCTTTTTCTTTGACATTAAATATGCCGCCATAGAATCAGTAATAACCGTTACATCAAACATGTCTTCATGCATTTCATAAGCAGTTATTTTTCCACCTTGAAGTCTTGGTCTAGTCTCATCCGCATAAAGTTTAATTTCTTTAGAATTCTCACGTGCAGCTCTAAGTATACCCAAAGCAGTTCCGTAGCCACATGTAGCAATGGCCCCAGCATTGCAATGAGTGATAACAGTAGCTTTATTAGGCAGAATTTTTTGCCCATATTCTGATAGAGTTTTATTGATTAAGACATCTAAATTTTGAATTTTAATTGCTTCTTTTTCTAAAATATTTGGTAAATTAATGTTGTCTTTACCAAATTTTTCTATTATAACTTTCATCCTTTTTAGTGCCCAAGATAAATTCACAGCAGTGGGTCTACTGTTAGAAAGGGCAGAAATTGCACTTTCTATGTCATCAATATCTCGGTACGCAGCTAAAACGACGCCATATGCTGCGGCAGATCCAATAGCTGGAGCGCCTCTAACAGTCATGTTTTCTATAGCCTCTGCAACATCTTTATATGTAACACATACTACTTCAGTATTTTTAAAAGGTATACTTCTTTGGTCAAAACATTTTAATGTCTTCTCTTTTGTATTCCAATCTAACGTAGAAGGTAACATTTTAAACCGCCTTTTTTACTCTAATTTTTTTTATTATTGCATCTATATTTCCATCTTTTGTAAATATTTTGATTTCATCACCTATAGCAACATCATTTATACTCCTTATTCTTACATGCTGATTATTTTCAGCAATTAAAAACCCCTTTTGTAGTTTCATCAAAGGAGATATAGAGTCTAGTGTAACAGCATTATATGATAGTTTATTTTCGAAAAAATTTAATTTATATAAAACAGCCTTATTTATTCTGTCATAGGCATTTTTTAGTGTATTCATATTTGGATATATCATAGATTTTAATATATTGTAATTTAACTTGTTTATATTTAGATTTAATTTATCTTTTTGTTTTTTTATCAATGAAATCAAACGATTTTCACTATAGTGTTTTATTTGTTTTAAATATCTTTTTATCTCTACAGAATCAGGAAAAATCATTTCAGCAGCTCCGGATGGTGTAGGAGCAAAGACGTCTGCCGCCATATCAGAAAGCGTAGAATCAATTTGGTGACCAAGTCCGGTGATCACAGGAACATGTGTTCTTCTGATTGCTCGAACAATCTCTTCATTATCAAAGACATCTAAGTCTTCTTTAGCTCCACCACCTCTTACCAACATTATAATATCAACATCGTTAATAAAATTTAGTTTTTCAAATGCATATATTATTTCAGGTAAAGCAAGATCACCTTGCATAAGACTTGGTACAATTAATATATCTGCTAAGGGATATCTTTTCTGTGATATTTTAAGCACATCTTGTAGTGCGGCACCTGTTGGAGAAGTTATTACAGCTACTTTCTTTGGGAAAGGAGGTGTCTTTCTTTTTATTGATAAAGAAAAAAGTCCCTCTCTTTCAAGTCTATCTCGAAGCATTTCTTTAGCACGTGCTTTTGCTCCCGCACCCAATGGTGTAATTAAATTTGCATAAAATTGATATGCACCTCTAGCACCATAAACATCAATTCTACCGTTAACACAAACTTCATCTCCATCTTTCATCCATGACAAAGACAACGAGGCCGCTGATTTAAACATAACAGCAGAAATTCTTGATTCTTTTCCCAAAATTGTGAAGTAAAGATGCCCACTTGTGTGACGTTTAAAACCAGATACTTCACCCTTAATAGATATGTTCTGCAATTCAATTGCAGAACATATCGTTTTTTTTATAATTACAGTCATTTCATCAACTGTAATTATTGCACTATTTTGTTTTGTTATCATTTAAGTCACCGTTATCACGGGACATTCGGCCGAGTACTCCGTTAACAAATCGACCTGAGTCAGAAGTACCATAGGCTTTTGCTAATTCAACTGCTTCAGATATAGCAATTGCAATCGGCACTTTTTTAGAAAGAAAACCTTCATACATAGCCAATGTGATAGCGGCTTTATCTACCGCTACCATACGTTCTGGTCTCCATCCAATTATATTTTCTCTCAACATATCATTTAGTTCTTCAAAGGAATCATCTATGCCACGTAGTAATTCTATAGAATATTCCTTTACTGGTGATTCAACCCCTTCAAAAGGGTAATTTGAAATTGCTTCTTCAATAGAAGAGTCAGGCCTCATATCTATTTGATAAATAATTTGTAGAGCGATTTCACGTGAAAGATGTCTCAATTGAGCTTTATTTGATTTTGACAAAGTAAATCATCTCCCGAATTTTTTCATTATTTCTAATATTTGTTTTTCTCCGTCTTCTGTAAGAAAAAACCAAGAGACACAATATCCTATTATAGCCGATAACAATGTATAGAGGACACCAACAATACCTAGACGAATTAACACTGTCAATGATGCAAAAAAACCAGCCCAAAATATTGGCGTAGTCCAAATAGGTGTTGTCTTAGGATTATCTTGAGGTAAAACACGGACCCAGTTTATCTGTAGGTTAGCACCTAAACCAGCTAATATTTTTGAAATCTTTTCTTCACATGCCATTTTTTTATCAAGTGACACATCTTCCGGCAATGCAATATACACCATAAAAGTACTGCATTCTCCAATAAAAGAGACCTCTTTACAATAAAATTCAGCCTGAATATTTTCTGAGACTATGTTTTTTATGTGAGCGCCATTGATCCATATTTTACCAATTTGATTTGATTTCCAAAGAAAAAACAAAATTAACACCTCACAATAATATGAGTCGGTTTCCTCTAAATGGACACCGACTCATTGTAGTCACAAGAACTAATTTTCATTATTCTGAGCATCGATATCATTGTCAGAATCAGCATCATTAGAAATAGATATATCTTCATTATTTGGAAAGGTTATCTCTTGAACATATACATTAACATTCTTAATTGTATATCCTGTCAACTTTTCCACTTTTTCCTTGACAGCTTCTTGAACATCCCAACATACATCAGGTATCCTCAAGCCATACTTTACTGCCACGTACAAATCAATAATAATTTCTGGGTTGTCTTCTTCATCAGTTGAAACTCTAATACCATTCACCATCTTACGTCCTAACCGGAGATTTGCCATCAAGCCTGGTGAAGCTTGTTCAACTCCAGGAACAGTAGCCATGGCAGATAAAGCAATTTGAGCAAGCACATCGTCTGAAACCTTAACTTCTCCATCTATAGTATTATTAGTTTCTTCTAGTTTGGATTCTTCAGTAACAACACTATCTCCTGACGTTGACAGTTTGTTTTTATCTAACATGTTGATGCCTCCAATATCTGAAGATATTGTCCTCGATTACAAATTTAGTCTGGGAATGTAAATGTCTTTCCGCAATGAGGACAAACTAAATCTTCACCGTCTTCATACATATCAGGCTCAATGTAGAAATCTTTTCCGCATTCCGGACAGAGAACCGATGCATACTCAGCATCGTCATCATCTTCGTCATCATCATCGTAGTCTTCACAACCACAATCACAACAATCATCTTCATCAAAGAGTTCATCTATTTCGTCTTCAATCGCACAAACATCTTCATCAAGCTGTTCGAGGTAATCATTAAGCTCCTGATGTACTTCTTCATGTTCTTCGAATGCTTCTGCTAGTGACTCCATTGCCGCTATCAAAGCCTTATAGAATTTCTCTTTATCTGGTGTATCTGTTAAATTTTGTCCATCAATAATACCTTTTAAATATGCTATCTTTTCCTGTGCATTCATTATAAAACCCCTCCTGTTAATTCTTATTATTTTTTTGCTCTTTCAATATATTCACCCGTTCTTGTGTCGACAACAATCATTTCATCGTTTTCAACAAAGAAAGGCACTGTAAGAACTAAACCTGTTTCAGTTGTAGCTGGTTTACCACCACCAGAAGCAGTGTCTCCCTTAAAACCAGGCGGGGTATCTGTTACTTTCATCACAACAGAATTAGGAACTTCTATTCCCATGATCTTCTCTTCATAGACATCAAAACTTACTTCAAGATCATCTACAAGATATTTTATGGTATCACCAAGCATCTCTTCTGAAAGATACGCTTGATCATATGACTCTAAATCCATAAAGACGTAGTCATCACCATCTTTATATAGATATTGAGCAGGTTTTTCATCAAAAACTACACGTTCAAAACGCTCTCCTGACTTAAAAGACTGTTCAACACTTGAGCCTGTTACTAGGTTACGTAACTTTCCTCTTACTATTGCTCCACCTCTTCCCATTTTATGATGAGAGCACTCTAATATTATCCACATTCCACCCTCCCATTTCAATTTTAGTCCAGGGCGGAAATCGCTTGTATCTACTATCTGTGCCATAAATGAACCTCCTTGATACTTGTATCAAAACATTATTTTTCTACTTATAAATAATAACACATACTGGTGCTATTTGTCTCACTTTTTATATAAAATAGACATTTCTGAATAAACATTTTTAGTTGATATGTTGTCATTTTTATCTCGAAGTAGCTCAACGTCACTAACTAGCAAGAACCAACTGTTAGTGGAATTGTTCATTTGAACATAGATAACTTTATAATAATTTCTTATACCATATGATTCCGTTATTCCACCTATATTTTTAGTTACAATTTCTGCATCCTTTTGAATAACTCCAGTAGATATTAGCTCATCTGTTATGTATGAGATAGGCTTATTTTTTTTATAGTTGGAGTCTATAACATACATAGTTACAGCACGTATATTTTTATTTTTATCAAATATGTCTTTAAGTATGTCATTATTAATTATGTATACTGGATTATCATTCGTTTTTATATTCTTATCAGAGATAGAAGGTGGTAGTGGAATTGTTTTTGTTTCAACAAGTTTTCTAAACTCAAGATCAAGATACGATTTAATTTGAAAAACAACAAACTTGTGCTCCATCCTTTGAGCAAGAACATTAGCACTAATCGAAAAATGGTCTGCATAGAACAAACTATACATAGCAAACGATATTGCTAGGATAACCCACAGCAATAGTATTACGGATGAGACACCTTTGTTTTTATTCATCTCTACAATTAACCAATGGGAATACACATTTGTACACTCTGCGTTTGTAATACGAGTTCTTCTTTATCTGGTCACTCTGTAATGTATCCGGCCACAATGATAAATTTGAAATAGGTTGAATCTTTGGATAAGTAATTCTTCCTCTCATAAGAAAATATATTTTTAAAATTTTTCTATCTATGTCTAGTTCAAAATTTATATCATCTACACCTCTTGCCAAAGGTTGATCTCCTGTTACACGGTAATTAGTAGCATATAAAATTCCATTCCTCGCTGAAATCTCATATGCTGATAATTGATAGATAGAACTCCCTTCAGGAATTCTAGTATAGCTATTATTTATATATGATGAAATATTGAGTTTGCGTTCTGATGGATGTATTCCTTCAACGATAAAGGGCGTTCTACTTGGATATGAGGATGGGATTAATATTATATTTCTTATATTGAGCGGGGTTTGTCTAGATAGTATTCTATCAAGGTTAGAAGACAATGATATCGTTTTATCATCATTTTTATGTAAATATTTTGTTTTAGTCACTGTTACACCAAGGTTGACAGCGTATACTAAACGTAATTTGGTATATCTGCCATCTTGAACAACACTTATTGGCCCATTCCAAAAAAAAGGACTTTTCATAACATTGTTAAATGACATTTTATATTCATTGTGATCCAGTGGAACACCCATTCCAGCATAAAATATTGGCAATTCTATAACGGAGTATGCTTTTTCAAATCTATTTTGAATTATTGAAAGATCAGTTTTAATTATAGAAGAATTAACACTCTCCTTTAATATATTTAAAAGAGGTAGCATTAAGAGAGACAAAACAACCATATACACAAGCAATTCCGCAATAGAAAACGCCAGTGTTTTTTTAATTTTTATATCCCCAGACAAATTCTTCTTCAAAATTCTGTGTCTTATCATTAATTTTAATTGATAAAACATATGTACCTCCATTACTATCTGGTTGTCTTATAATTTTTATAACATATGGTTTTTCGATTTTTAAAAAATCATTTGGTGACATTCCAGATGATAAATATGATAAAACTTCACTTTTAGCAAGTTCAATTTCTTGTGTGTTTTTTGAAACATTTATCTCCGTTGTTGAAAGTTGTTCTATAGCAACATACCCAAAAAGCAAAGACAAAAGTATTGGCATAATTATTAGTATTTCAACAAGCGAAACAGCTCGATGTTTTCTCATCTATACAATATATCGCTCCAAATTCTTTGGATCATGAGCATAAGCTAATCCCAATTTCTTAGTTATTAATCCCTCATTAATGATTCTTGCTATATCTTGATCCATTGTATGCATACCCAACATTGAACCTGTTTGTAAAATATTCCTAATCTGCTCTGTTTTACCTTCTCGAATGTTATTACGAACAGCGTTATTAGCATATAAAAATTCAGTAGCAACTATCCTCCCTGATACACCAGACAAAGGTATTAATTGTTGTGAAAGAACACCCAACAACATGGATGACAGCTGTATTCTAATTTGTTGCTGTTGAAAAGGAGGAAAAACATCTATTATTCTATCTATGCTTTGAGGAGCATCTGGAGTATGTAAAGTACATAAAATTAGGTGCCCCGTTTCAGCTGCAGTTACAGCTGCCGAGATTGTTTCGAGATCTCTAAGTTCTCCTATCATTATTACATCAGGGTCTTGCCTCATCGCCCTACGTATAGCCTCAGCAAAACTCTTTGTGTCACTTCCAACTTCCCTTTGATGAATTAATGCTCTCTCAGAATTATAAATATACTCGATTGGATCTTCTATTGTAACAATATGAGCCGCTCTTGTTGTATTAATCTCTTGTATTAATGCTGCCAAGGTTGTTGATTTTCCAGAACCAGTTGGACCTGTTACTACAAAAAGACCACTACTTTTCTGGGCAATATTTAAAATTTCGTTCGGCAATTTAAGTTGGTGAACTGTTCTTATGTGAGGTGTAATTATCCTAAGTACTAAGACTATATTTCCACGTTCATAGGATACATTTCCGCGAAATCTTTGATTCGTATTTTCAGAACTATTAAGAGAAAAACTAAAATCCAGTTCTCTCTCTTTCTGAAAAGTAGAAACTTGTTCTTCTGTTAATAATGAATTGAGTATCTCAGACATTAACTCATTATTTATTGGTTCAACCTGATTTAATCTAACTAATGAACCATTGATACGAATTGACGGGCTTAAAGGTGCACTCAAGTGTATATCGCTTGCACTGCTTTTTATGGAATAAATTAATAAATTATATAAATAGGAAGAAATCATATTGTCACCATCACAGATCCATTGTAGTTGTAAGCATTTCGTCAATGCTAGTTAAACCATCTATTACTTTCTTAAGAGCAGAATCCCTAAGAGAAAGTACTTGTCGATCCTTTAAATATTCCCTAATCTTATATTCAGGTTCACCATTGTTAATCATGTCCCTGATTTCTGAATCTATTTTCATTACTTCTGATACCAAGACTCTACCAGAATATCCAGTAAATCTACAAGTTGGGCAGCCACATGGTTTATATAATTTAGTGTTTAATGGAATATCCAATTGTTCAGACATAATTTCTGTCGATAGATACTCTTTTTTACAAACAGGGCAAAGTTTTCTTAATAGTCTCTGAGCCATTACTCCACGTAAAGAAGATGCAATCAGAAAACGAGGTACATCCATATCTATTAAACGACTAATCGCACTAGGAGCATCATTTGTGTGTAGTGTACTAAGTAAGAAGTGTCCTGTAAGAGCAATTCTTACAGCTAAATGGGCAGTTTCAGTATCTCTTATCTCACCAACCATAAGTTTATCAGGGTCTTGTCTTAAAATAGCACGTAGTGTGCTTCCAAAGGTCACTCCAATTTTTTCATTAATTTGAATTTGAGTTATACCATCAAGTGTATACTCAACAGGATCTTCAAGGGTAATAATATTGAACTCGGGTTTATTTATTATATCAAGTAAAGAGTAGAGCGTGGTAGATTTACCACTTCCAGTAGGCCCTGTAACAAGAAACATACCATGAGATGCAGATATAATATCTTTAATTGTAGTTATATCGCTAGGTGTGAATCCAAGATTTTCTATTGTTATTTTTTCATTTGATTGATCAAGTAATCTAAGGACTATTTTTTCGCCATAAATAGAAGGAATTGAAGAGACACGTAAATCAATTCTTTTATCCTTAACCTTTATCAATATACGTCCGTCTTGTGGTCTTCTTTTCTCTGCAATGTCCATTCCTGAAAGAATTTTTATACGTGCAACAAAAGGTAATAATAGGTCTTTAGGTATGTCAATATTACTAAAAAGCGTTCCGTCAACTCTAAACCTAACTCTAACTGTATGTTCAAATGGTTCAATGTGGACATCAGAAGCTTTTTCTTTCACTGCCTGTTCTAATATATTATTTACTAACCTAATTACAGGAGCATCATCAACCTTGTTTATCGTAATGTCGCTACTCGTTTCTGCTTGAATCTTATTAATATCAATACCAAGTTTCTCATGTTTAGAGATGTCTGCCATCGCATCTTTAAGACTAGAGTGAACTCTATAGTAGGTTGAAATAGCTTGATTTACATCATGAAAAGTTGCAACACATATTGTTACTTCTTTTCTAGTTAGGACTCTAATTTCATCAATTGCTAAGCTATCCATAGGGTCAGACATTGCGATACGAATTAAGTTGTCACCTATCAATTCAAGTGGAATTAATTTCAGTCTAATAGCAATGTTCTCTGGAATTAAATTTAATGCTTCTTGCTCTGGGACCACTTTTAACAGAGAAATATAGGGCAACTCTAGTTGTTCAGAGAGTGCCTCAGCTAAGTGAAGTTCAGATAAATATCCGTTTTTTATTAATACTTCACCTAAACGCATATGTGATTTCTTTTGCTCTAGTAATGCAATATCTAGGTTTTCTGGTGTAATTGCGCCAGCATTTAATAATAGTTCTCCCAAACGCATTACACTAACAGAATTTGACACTAATAAGCACCCCCATTATTAGTCCCCGAATCTTGATTTGGGTAAACTAAATATCTCTGCTGGACCAGTAGGAACATCAAGCAGGTACGGAACAACAATAAATGCCATTTCTGATTTAACATGATTATCAGTACGACTTTTAAAAAGTTCTCCTAACAAAGGTATAGAGCTCAGTATAGGGACTCTTGTAATACCCTTTGTTTTATTCTCTTGATACAAACCACCAATGACAAATATTTCACCATTTCTTACTCGTATATCAGTGTTTAGCTCTCTCTTAGTAGTTTCAGGCATTTCAGATGTCAATGTTTTTCTATAGGAAATAACGTCACCTGTAGTAATCTTAAGTTCTAAAGTTATAAAACCATCTCGACCAATATGCGGAGTTATTTCAAGCGTTGGTCCTGTTTCCTGTTCGGAGTATGTAGCATTTCTATTATTATCAACCCCAGATTGGTAAAGAATATTATGGGTTAGTTTTATAACTGCCTTTTTACCATCTAAAGCAACAACTGAAGGACTCGCAAGGACCTTACCTTTATTATCGCTTTCCATCGCTGTTAATCCAACATCTAATGCTTTCATTGCATTATCTACTAAATGAACAGGAATATTTGTTGTTGACGAGCCAGGGACAGGTATATTGTGTTGAACATTAGATGAGGTGGAGCTAGTAGTTCCATCTCCACCAGTTGTTGTCGTGGAGTTGTTTCCAGTTAGTACATTTGGTTTTAAGAAACTATTTCCTTTTGTATATTCTGCTGTTAAACCTGATGCACCATAAGTAACTAGCCATCCTTTATAAACTGAATTTAATAGTGTTTCTATCTCTTGTTTTGCATTGTTATTGACTTCAATAAGCCTCGCTTGCAACATTACCTGCTGCCCAGGGTGATCTATTCTGTTTATCAAGGCCTCAATTTCGAGATGTTGCTCTGGTGTAGCTGTTACAAACAAGGTTCTTCTTCTTTGATCGACAACAGGTGGTTTCTGTAGTGAAATTAGCCCCATAATCATAGCAGGGAGTTTATCAATCTCAGAATATGCAATTACATACTCTTTCATAATATCTCTACCCAATGTTTTGTTTATGTTTTCTGCCTTACCTACAATTAAAGTTTTTCCCATTAATGAATATGATAAATCATTCATCCTTAAGACATAAGCAAATACTTCAGAAAAACTTGTTGATTTAAAAGAAAAGGAAATTGGAGAATCTGGCACAGACGAATCTATAACCAAATTTAACTTTTGTAATTCAGCTAACATTCTAAATGCTTCTCTTAGAGACACATCTCTTAGTTCTAAAGTTATAGGTGTAGATATAGACATAGGATCTCCTGGTTTTCTTGCTTCAACCTTAGGAGGAACATATGGTTTAATATCATGTGAAGTCTCTAATATTAGTGAAATATAGTCGGAACCAGGCATACCGGAGATTTTTGAAATAGTTAAAGGTTTTTCACCTGTAACATTAACTCTAATTTTATTAACATCACTAGATATAACATTTACTCTCTGAACTAGAGGTAAGTCATACTTTTTCCACCATTCATTACTTTCCTTCTTTGTAATTTTAATAACATCCCACTTGTAGTCTTCCCACCAGTCCTGTTTGTCTGTGTTCTGTGGAAAACGAATGTTTGAGAATTCAAGAGTTAAAGCATTTGATTTATCATCTATTTTTATTGGTATAGACATTTTTGTTCCACGAAATGTCATAACAACTTGATTGCTTCCTAATTGGCGAACTTGCAACCCCTCAATAATTGATTTTATTTCTGTATTGCTTGCCTTTGTAGAATATGCGAATAAGGATGATGTAAAGATAATTACAAATATTACAGCCAGTGAAAGTGCTATAAATTTGTTCGTTGTTTTCGATTTTTCCATGACCATGTCACACCTTTACTGTCAATTTCAAGAATTTTTCCTTTCCCCGATGCAAAAGGATCACCTTTTTGATAAAACTTACTATCAAATTCATTCTCAATGTTTAATTTAGCAATTGATTTATTCCCAACAACAATTAATCCCATAATTGTTATATTAGGTATAAAATCAGGGACTTGTATATCTTTTACTGAATCTTTATTATTCTGTTCAATCACATTAGCAGAAAGCATTTGTGCATATTTAGCGTTAATACAACTTTCATTGAGATATTTGTCATAGTGAGCATGCTTTTGGACTAAGGTTTCTATGTCATTTTTTTGTTTCATAGATAAATTACGTGATTGCATAGGATTAAGAGGTTTATCAAAATAAACTATCTTTATAAACAGGTAAGAATTAAAGAAAAAAAAGACTACTATAAAACACAAAACAAGTGTAATAAGAATAAAAAATTCTCTTGTATTTATATTATTCATAAATGAGTCACGTTCTACATGAAAATTATTCATTTATAACCTCTTCGTTCTTTTTTTCTAGCGAAAATTTTCCTGTGATAAGAAACTCAAAATCTATTTTACTCATATTATTATTACTATTTAATAGGGTGAATGATACAATTTTTGTCATATATCTTGATTCTCTTATTGATATAAACAGCTGTAAAAGTTGTGGATAATCTGCTTTTCCTGTAACTTTAAACATTAAAGACGATTCAGTTGCTTCCTCTTGAGAGATAGAAACATTATCTATAGCATTGGTTTTAAGTATGTTTATTAGATATGTGTAAAAAGCTGTCTGTGATTCAAAAGATTCTATTAGTTTATTATCGACTGATAAATTTGAATTTCTCTTTAACAAGACTAGAGCATCTGTTTTTGTGCTCAAAATTTTATCAAGAGTAGATAATTCACGTTCTAGCTCAAGAAGCGTCTGATTCTTTCGTTCTAGATATTTTATAGTACCTAATTGTAAAAATAGGAGAGATATCAAGCTTAATGATATGAAAAAAGTTTTTTTCAATTTAATATTTATCAAAATAGTTTCGATAGAAAACATTGAGATCACACCTAACACATTAGTTATTATTAGAATTAAAAGACATTTCTTCTAAATTCAAGTTTTTTTCAAGAATATTGTCTAGATTGTATATTTCTTTCTCAATAAGGAACTTTATAACCTTAGAATTATTCTCAAACACCTGGTTAATAACAGGAAGTGAAGATGTTCTCGTAAAACCTAATTCATATAAAAAATTATCTAGTTTTATTGAATCTTCTTCTGTTGAGGATGAACCTGAAATTTTAACTTTCTGATTGTTTAAATTTATCTCTTCAATCTTTATATCATTATTATTAAAAATAGATAGGTAAGTCATAAATTCAACGACAGGTACATCAGCTAGTATATAGTCTAATTTGTAGTTTATATCAACATTTTTCTCCTCAATTTGTCTTATCTTAGTCTCAACCAAAGAAACTTTTGGGGTCCTATCATGAATTTCAGAACGAACAGTTTTTATTCTATGCGTAACAGAATAAATTTTATAGCAAGAAACTGACAGTTGAAATAAAGTTGAGACAAAAACAATCACTACAACAGAGAAAAGAATAAGATAACGATAATCCTTTCTCTGTGCATCTATATTTTCTTTTTCAGATTTAATTGATAGATCAAGTTTTACAACCATTGTTTACCTCAAAGTTAGCCCTAAAAGAACATTTAGCTCAACATTATCTTCTCCTGAAAATTTATAACCATTAAGTTTAATGGGATCAATTGCATAAAATTCTGAGACTCCTAACTGTTCGTTGAGCATTTTCACGAAATACTCAGTGTAATCTGTATTTTTAAATTGAGTTACATAGCCAATAAAAGAAGCACTTCCCCACCTCATTTGCGACTTGGCAAATAAAACAGAGGATCTGACTTCCTTGGCTAAAGACCTAATTTGTTCCTGAGCATCTGCTCCGGTTGTAAAATCAAAATTTTCTTTCCCAATTGATATAGTTCTATAAAATACACCGTTTCCCTTCCAAGAAAGAATCAAAGTTGATTTATATGTACCAACAAACAAAAGCAAGACACTATCAGACTTAGGATCTTTAGGATACATTGCACGTTCTATAGAAATTTGAGCTGGTTCTATACATGAGATAGTATAACCATTATTTGATGCACTCTCAATAATATTTGTTATTATAGATTTACGAGACGCAGAAACTATAAATCTTTTTTCGTCAGATTGTTGACTTGGAAATGTTATTTCATCAAGATCAAAGATCGCATCTTCAGCTGAAAATGGGAAATAATCTTCAAATTCAAACCTAAATGATAATTTAGCCTCTTCTTTGGTCATGTTAGGAATATCAACTATTCTAAGTAAGGAGTCGTTTATTGAAAGTGCAACATTTATTGGAATGTTCTTAGGAGCACCTTTTTCATTTAAATCATCAAAAACATAGTTGTATTTTTCCGTTAAATGGTCATAAAAATTCAGTTTGCTACCACTCTGCGAAAAATCAGAACCCATAATATTTTGCTTAGAAATATTTTTATCGTAGTTATCTAAGTAAAAATATTGGTATTTGTTGTCTTCAAAATACAAAACAGCACTTTTCGTTTTCATTAAAAACTTCACAACAAATCAAATCCTCGTTTTTTAGAATTAATATTACAAAAAAGATTGTATTGAAGAAATAATGGGTAAAAATATTAATAAAACAACAATGCAAACAATTATACCTACAAATACAACCATAATAGGCTCAAGTATTGAAGCTAATCTTTTAACAGTTTCTGAAAGCTCTGAATCATACCAGTTAGAAATTTTCTCCAGCATCTCATCTGTTTTACCTGTCTCTTCTCCAACAGCTACCATATGAAAAAGCATAGGTTCAAAAACATTGTGTTCTCTCATAGCGAAATTAATTGATGTACCTACAGAAACGGATTTTTTTACAGAAATAAATGCTTGTTTAATTTTTTCATTTGACGCTACGTTACCAGACATTTCTAATGCATTCAATATTGGAACACCAGATCGTAAAAGAGTTGACATTGTACGACAAGAACGAGATAAAGAAGCTTTATATATAATAGAGCCAAACACTGGCAATTTTAGCAAAAATGAATCAAAAAAAAGTCTAAATGCAGCATATTTTTTTAAATAAGAGACTAGAAATAATAACATTATTATTAAGGAGGGAAAGACAAACCAATATGTTCTTATAAATTTGCCAAATTCAAAAATATTTTTAGTTAAAAGTGGCATTGGAACATTCAAATTTGCAAAAGCTTTCTCAAATTGTGGCATAACAACTGTTACCATAATCCCAAAAACAGCAAACGTTATAAAAATTACAAAACCTGGATAAGTTAAAGCTGAGATAATCTTTTTTCTCAATGAAGCTTGAGCATCTAAAAAATCTGCAAGTTTCTCTAAAGAAATATCCAATGTTCCTGACTCCTCTCCAGAACGAACTAGTCCTATAATAAGCATATCAAACAATTCTGGATAGGTTTCCATAGAAATGGCTAAAGTATTACCTGATATTACACTTTTTGAAATGTCTTTTATTATTAACTTCAGTCTTTTGTTCAATGTCTGTAATTCAAGAATATTTAAAGCCACAGAAATTGAAATTCCAGCAGAAATCATTGTAGATAATTGTCTAAAAAATACTACTTTGTCTTTAATTTTAATTTTTTTTCGAAAGAATGTTTTTTTATAATTATTCCGTTCTGCGTCAGAAAGTTCACTCTTTATAGATGAAGATTGAACATCAATAGGTCTAAGCGCATTAGTTTTCATCCAAAGCAAAAGATGTTTTTCGCTTTGTTCATCTCTTGTTCCTATTACTGTTTCTCCATCAAGGGTTTTCGCTCTAAATTTATATAACAAATTTACACCTCTGTAGCAATTATCAATTTATTATAGCATACCATATTATACATCTTTACGCTAATTGGAATAGCAACTTTATAATGCTCCCATCGAACAAATCACTCTTTTATTATATACCCAGATAATTACATATGCTAGATATTTTAATTCGCAATTTGTTGTTAATTATTTTTAAAATAATTCTTTCAAAAAAACCTTACTATCTTAGTTTCAAAAATATTACAAATAGATTATTCTGATTTTATATTTGGTCATTGTATATTTTATCTCACAGTAAATACAATTCATTGTGAGCTTTAAAATTACCGAAGATAAGTACTTCTGCTCTTTGAATAAGGCATAGCCACTGGACACCGCATTTAAGTGTTGATAAAAAACAAAATGGTTCACACAAAATCATAGATTTTGGTTCTCAATTTATGCTGTGATACTAAAGGTAAAGACGTTAAAGCAAAACATAAAATAATAGATAAATCGAAGAGAAGAAGTGCTTATTACGAAACAACCCTCGGTTTTGAGAAACAAATAACGGAACTCAAATCAGCAAAGAGAAGTGTCAGTAACGATGCAAGAGGAAGAGAGAGCCATCGAAGGCGTACTAATAGTACGTCAAGGTGACTCTCTTGAGTTTTGTGAAGTTAATGGCGCTTATATTCTTTGATTAAACCTTGAGTACATAAATAACCAAATAAGCCCTGTGC
>JAVVWB010000014.1:0-17429 GCA_036652335.1 Synergistaceae bacterium
TCCGCTAACGCGAAGTGCAAGAGATATTTTATCAGCTTTTTTTTATATGTCAACAAATACATTGTGTTAGCTTATTATCTTTATTCTTTATTTATAGTATGTATAACAAGACATTAATTGCTTGATATTACAAAAGCATGTTCAACTCCCCTTACTTTTATTTTGTTTTTCTTTTATTTGTAGTTTTTTTAAAAATTATTTTTTTAAATAATTTATACAAAAAAAAAGGAGAGATATTTCATCTCTCCTTTTGCTTGTGTGTTTTATTCTGGTTTATCTATTAATTCTTCATCAATATTAAGTTTGAGGACACCTTCATCAAGTAGTGCCTCTACTGAATCTTCTATGCTTGGTGCCATTATTTCATCTTCATCTCGAGGAAGTTCATCAAGAAGCCCAAGTCCCTCCGCTACTTTGTGCAAAACGTCTTTTGTTATTTCTTCCATTAGTTCTTGATGTTCATCAATGTAGTTTGCAACGCTTTCTTTTCCCTGTCCAAGTGTTTCGCCTTTATATGCAAGCCATGAACCTTTTCGCTTTACGATTTCTCTGTCTATTGCCATATCAAGGACAGACATTGCTTTTGGAACACCTTTACCATAGATGAGAGTTGTGTGTGCAGAACGGAATGGTGGTGCTTGTTTATTTTTTACGACTTTTAGCCAAAGTTCATGGCCTATTACTGTGTCTCCTTGTGTTACTTGTTTTCCTCTTTTTACTTCTATTCTTACAGAGCTGTAGAATTTAAGAGCTCTACCACCTGTAGTAGTTTCTGTAGGGCCTTGTGAATAGCCTGTGCTAATTTGAGATCTTAGCTGGTTTATAAATATTACAGTTGTTTTACTTTTTGATATTGCAGCTGTGAGTCGTCTAAGAGCGTAGGACATGAGTCGTGCGTGAAGACCCATTTGTGTACTACCTTCTCCCATTTTGCCATCTATTTCTGCTTGTGGTGTAAGTGCAGCAACAGAGTCAACGACAACTAGATCAAAGGCACCACTTCTTACAAGTGTGTCTAGTATATAAAAAGCTTGTTCTCCACTATCTGGCTGTGACATGTATAGGTTCAGCGTGTCAACACCAAGAGATGCTGCCAAACGTGGGTCAAGCGCATGTTCTGCGTCTATAAATGCTGCATATCCTCCTGCTTTTTGTGCTTCTGCTAGAGCGTGGAGAGCTATTGTTGTTTTACCGCCACCCTCAGGGCCAAATATTTCTATTACTCTTCCTCTAGGCAGTCCACCTATTCCAAGTGCAACATCTAATGGCAGTATTCCAGTTGCTATTACTTCGACAGGATGTTGAACTTCATCACCAAGACGCATTATAGCTCCATCGCCAAATTTTCCTCTTATTTCTACTAGTGCTTGTTCAAGTATGTCTTCTCTCGTTAAAGCCGATTTCTTTGCCATTTCGTTACCCCCAAGACAATTATGTAAACTTTAAGATTTCTTTTTTATTATATCACAGAGTTATATTTTGAAAAGCCCTAATTTTGTGTATTTAGGACCAGAAGGAAGTAGCTCACTTTTCATAAGGATTATTTCTTCTATGAGCCATGGTTCTGTGTGTAGGTCATTTTTGTTTATGTTTTCTAATATTCGAGTTTCTAGAGGTTGGTAGTCAGATATTCTCCCTAGGGTCAGGTGTGGAAAGTAGGGTTTCGTTTCTCTTTCTATTCCAGCTTGTTGTGCTGCTTTTTCTGTTTTTTTAAATATTTCTTCTAGTTCTTGAGTTTCGCCTTTTATTCCACCCCATATTATTTTGGGCGTAGACATTTTAGGGAAAGCTCCAATTCCATCTATGTATATTATTGGTTTTTTGGGTTGTTTTATTTGTTCAAGGTTTTGAAGTAGTTTTTTTGTGGTTGTTTTTTCTCTTTCACCACAGAACTTCAGCGTTAGGTGAAGTGTTTCTGGTTTTACCCAACGTATGTTTGTCGTTAGTTTTCGGTGAATGTTTATCCATTCTACTATTTTCTCTTTTTGCTTTTCTGGTATTTCTATACATATAAATGTACGTTCGGTAACTCCGACGTTTCTAGGTACTCACCCTACCATGTTATTTCATCTCTTCCATTAGTGTAAATAGTATTTGGTTTAGTGATGCAGTCCTTATTTGGTCTCTTGTACCTTTAAATATTTTTTTGAAGGTGTACGTTTTTGCAACACTTGCGTATCCAAACCATACTGTCCCTACAGGCTTTTCTTCTGTTCCTCCTGCCGGGCCAGCTATGCCTGTTATGCTCATTGCCACGTCTGTTTCGTATATTTTGAGAGATCCTTTTGCCATTTCTTCCGCACATTGGGAGCTTACAGCTCCATAGGTGTCTATTGTTTGAGTTGTTACCCCAAGTATTTTAATTTTTGATTCGTTGCTGTATGTTACAGCTGATCCCATAAATATTTCAGAGGCTCCCGGTATTTCTGTAAATGCGCTTGATACCATTCCACCTGTACAGGATTCAGCAAATGATATTTTTATTTTTTTAGATATAGCTTTTCCTATTATCGTTTCAAGTGATTCTCTTTTTTCCATTTTTACATTCCTATCATTTCAGCTATTATTTTAAATCCGTTTGCAAGATAGAGCCATTGAAGTGCCCTTATTAGTAAGTTTACTATTACACCACCTATGACATCATCAGCCATTATACCAAGACCCCCTGGGAGTTTTTCCATTTGTTTTACTGGAAATGGCTTTGATATGTCTATTATCCTAAATAAGAAGAGTGCAACTATTGAGTAGTTCAGACCAAAGCCAAAACAGGATATCCAGCAACCTATTACTTCATCTATTATTACTTCTGATGGGTCTATATGACCTGATTTTTTCTCATATTTGTCAGCAGCTATAGTTCCTATTATTGCAACAGCTATAATCACCCATGCCGGCATGGATTTTGCTGTTATCCATATTGCACAAGCAATTATTGAACCTATTGTTCCCGGCATTTTTGTATATCTACCTATTGTTCCAAATGTTGCAATTAGTCCATACCATGTTTTCATTTCTTTGTTGAGTTCCATTATTTAACCTCTTCTCCTATCATGTCGTGAGGCATTGCTTCCGTCATTTTCACTTTTATAATATCACCTATGTTTATTTTGTCGCTTATCTTCCTTATTTCTATTACCCCATCAACATCTGGAGCTTCTCTATAGCTTCTTCCCTCTGCTATTCCAAGCTCTCTGTCTAGTGTCTCGACTAAAACGTCCATTTCTTTACCTAGAAAGATTTGCTGACGACTATAGGATATTTCTTCTTGTAATGACATTAGTTCTGCTAGTCTGTCATTTTTTGTTTTTTCAGATACTTGTCCTTTCATCGAGTAAGCAGGAGTTCCCTCTTCTGGGAAGAAGGTAAATGCACCCATTCTGTCAAATTGTGCTTTTTTTATAAAGTTCATCATTTTGTCGAAGTGTGTTCTTTTTTCCCCTGGGAATCCAACCATACATGTAGTCCTTAGAGTGAAGTCGTTTCTTATTTCTCTTGCTTTAGAAAATACTGAGAGAAGTTCTTCGTCTGATATTCCCCTGTTCATTGCATGTAGTATTCTGGAGTCTCCATGCTGTACAGGGATATCAAGATAAGGAAGGATTTGCACTCCATTTGCAACTCTTTCTAGTAGTTCCGTGTTTACCCTTGACGGATGTAGGTAGAGTAATCTAAGCCAGATGGCTTTCGGTAGTGATTTTTCTAGCTCATCAAGTAACTCTATGAGGTGTGTTTTGTTGTCAAAGTCCACGCCGTATACTGTGAGGTCTTGTCCAACCACACAGAGTTCTTTGGCACCATCTTTTACAAGTTGGTTAGCTTCTTTTATTATTGTGTCTATTGGTAGACTATGCAGAGGACCTCTTATTCCTGGTATCGCACAGTAGGTGCAGTCGTTGTTGCACCCCTCACTTATTTTGAGGTAGCGAGTGAATTGAGAGGATGAGGGGAGTTTTGTTCTGCATCTTGTAGTACAGCTTTTACCTCCCAGAGCTTTTATTACGCTTTCCCAGTCTTCACTCTTTGCCCAAAAGTCTATTGAGGGCATTTCTTTTTTAAGTTCTTCGGAGTATCTGTTGTATAGACATCCTACAACACCTATTTTTTTTAGTTTTTTCTCTTGTTTGAGTAGTTCTAGGTCAAGTATTTCTGATATGTTTTCTTCTATAGCAGGGCGTATGAAGCCACAGGTGTTTATTATTCCGACTTCAGCATTCTCTATGTTGTCAACAATAGTATGCCCAGCATAGTTTAGTTTTCCAGCAAGACATTCACTGTCAACTCTGTTTTTTGCACATCCTAAGCTTAGTATGTATATTTTCATTTAATTGTACAACTCCGGTATATCTTCCGATACAGATTTGTTTTGCATATATAGTTCTAATCCCTCACGTGTGAGTCCTACAGATAGCCCCAGTATCATTTTTATTCTAGCTTGGTACGCATTTAGAGTACCACCTGAGATAACACCCATTTCTATTAAGCGTTGATATCCTCCCTCATAGTCATTGTTTTCTTGGAGGTTTCCACATGGGCATCTTGATACAATTGCGACAGGTATGCTAGCTCTTATTATATTTAATATATTTGGTACCCATGTAGGAGGAACATTGCCAGTACCAAAACCTACAAGAACAAAACCATCTATTTTTCTGCTGTTGTGTGCAACAGAAATAATGGTGTCTCCTCCACCCATTGATGCCCATAACAGTTCCACGTTTAGTAATTTTTCTGGACGTCGAACAAGAAAGTTTGGTCTTTTTGCTTCTCTAAAGTAGATTACTTCATCATTTATTATTTTTCCTATACATGTTTTTCTAGGAGAGTAGAATGCATTTTCTGGGCTTATGGGGTCAAACATTGCAACATCAGATGCTTCATGCAGTTCAGCACTTGTGCATACTAGTACGCCTTTTCCCTTTGTCTGTTCAGAGAGGGCAGCTATTACTGAGCTTTTAAAGTTCATAAGTCCTTCTCTTTTGCCGTCACAATTCCGAACAAGTAGGTTTGCATATATGAGAGGTTCGTCATGTTTCCATAGCAAGTCTGTCATGTAGGCCATTTCTTCGAGAACGCCACTTCCTGAGATTACAATTATCCCTGAGTAGTTTTGTTCTATGAGTGTCTCAAACATATTTGTGAGATCCAACATCAAAGACATTGAGTAATGACTGCTAGGTTGAGTGCTCCATTCTATAAATTCGCACTTTTTTGCCATCTCTTCTGGTAGGTAATTGAGTAAGATGTAGGGATCAGCATTGTTTTCACCATCTGTAAAGTTTCCTGCAATTACTATTGCCAGTTTGTTTGTATCTTTCATTTCACACCTCCACTCGGTATAAGCAAAAACATATACCGATTACACTTCTGCATTTTAACGCAAATCCGTTAGCTATACAATTTTTTTTTACATTTCTTTATTTAATCTTAATATTTTTTATTTTTATTTTTACTTTTAGGGGTGTATATAAATCGTTTTTATTATAGAATATAGTATTGATATGTTTGGACATTTTAAGTACTTGGAGGATGACAATGGAATTTATTTTGAATTTTGCACATTTGTTCTCAGCTTTAGTGAATTGGTTAGTTGTTATTGTAGGGCAGATGGGTTATCCCGGTATTGTTGGGTTAATGTTTCTTGAATCTTCGTTTTTTCCTTTTCCCAGTGAGGTTGTAGTTCCACCAGCAGGGTATCTTGCATGGAAGGGAGAAATGAATTTAATTTTGGTTATACTTTCCGGTATAGCAGGAAGTGTCTTAGGTGGATTGTTTAATTATTGGATTGCTGTTAAATGGGGACGACCTTTTTTTGAGAAGTTCGGAAAATATTTTTTTGTCACACCTGAGTCATTAGATAAAGCAGAGGTCTTCTTTGCAAAACATGGGCATATAAGCACTTTTACAGGGAGATTGCTACCTGTAATTCGACAATATGTTTCTTTGCCTGCCGGTCTTGCTCGGATGCCACTTAAACCTTTTTGTTTTTATACAGCATTAGGTTCAGGTTTGTGGGTTGTAATTCTGGCTTTGGTAGGTTATTTCTTGGGTAGTAATCAAGATTTAATTCATCAAGAGATTAAAAAGATTTCTTTTGCTCTTATTTGCCTTTGTGTTTTACTTGTTTCTTTTTATGTTTATAAATGCACTAAGAAAAGTTCAAATAAGTAATTTTAGAGGAGTTTAGTTTATGCTTTATAACCACGGAGATGGCATTTTTGCCGTTGATTCTCATTACAGAAGAGAAAAGAATACTGCAGTTTATATTATAAAGGACTCTGGTAAAGCTGCTGTTATTGAGTCTGCAACAAATTCTTCTTTGCCACTTGTGATTAATGCTTTAGATAGCATTGGTGTGGCAAGGAATGATGTCCTTTACCTTTTTCTCACACATGTACATTTGGATCATGCCGGTGGCGCAGGGGTATATATGGAGAATTTTCCAAATGCAACTTTAGTTGTTCATTCTCGTGGGACAAGGCACCTTATTGCACCAAGTAAGCTTATTAGTAGTGTAAAATCTGTTTACGGCGAGAGCGAATACAATAAACTTTATGGGGGTATTTCTCCAATTGATTCAGAGAGAATAATATCGGCCGGAGACGGTTATGAATTTTGTGTCGGAGAGAGAGTGCTAAGGTGCTTAGCCACACCAGGTCATGCAAAGCATCATTTATCTTTCCTCGACAAGAAGACCTCTTCTGTTTTTGTTGGAGATTCATTTGGAACTTCTTATCCTGAAATGGAGACAATTAACGGTCGTTGGCTTATCCCATCTACTTCACCTGTACAGTTTAATCCGTGTGAGATGCACCAAAGCATTGATTATACTCTTTCTTTTTCACCCAAGAAGATATTTCTCACTCATTTTGGCGAGCTGAAAAATTTCAAGCATTGCGTTTATTCTCTACATAAAAACATAGATTTATATGTCAATTACGCAGTCAAGTTAAATGGCGATGTTGAGTTATTGAGAAAACAGATGAGAGATAATTTTATTCAATCTGCAATGTTATTTAATATCCCAGACCCTGTCTCATTTGTCGATGTTTTTTGTCATCACTTGGTTGATTTGAATGCACAAGGACTTTCAATTTGGTATAGTTCTTTAAATAAATAGTTTGGTTATGAACAATCTTTTATAGATTGCTTTTTTGCTATATTCTTGCTTCTACACCATTTTTATATTATTATTTGCTTTTGTGTATTTATAAATTTTATTTATTTAGGAGAGATTGTTTATGAAGTTCAAGATACCGCACGCTTTTACCCTTTTGTTTTATATCGTAGCAATAGCCTGTGTTTTGACATGGGTTATTCCAGGAGGTCAGTATACCTACGAGGAAGTTAATGTAGGAGGTACTGTAAGGAAGATGGTTATTCCTGATTCATTTCACTATATTGAAGCTTCAAAACCAGCCAATATTATTGATTTCTTTGGTTCATTCCACAAGGGAATGATTGAAGTCGCAAACATTATCGCTCTTATTTTTATTGTTAATGGCGCATTTTCAATTGTTATTAAAACAGGTTCCTTTGAGAAGATGTTAGGTACATTACTTCGAAGGTTAGAAGGAAAAGAAAATCTTATTGTCATTATTTTTTATTCTATTTTTGCAATGGGTGCAACTCTTTTCGGTATGTGGAATGACTTTAACGGTATGATCCCAATTATGGTAGGAGTCGGAGTCGCAATGGGTTATGATGCTATGTTTGGCTTTGCAATAGCTATGTTAGGTATAGGCGTAGGTTTTGCCGCTGCTATTACAAACCCATATACCATTGTCGTAGCTCAAACAATAGCTGGTATTCCTCTTTATTCCGGTATGGGTATGAGAGTTGCAATTCTCATAGTTTTTTCAGCTCTTTCTTTGTGGTGGATTTTCCGCTATGGCAAAAGAATTAAAGCAGACCCATCTTTATCTCTTGTAACAAAGGAAGAGTCACTCTTCAGTTATGACAGAAATGAATTAAAAAATCTTTATATGGGGAAGAAAGAAAATGCAACATTTGTTGTAATTTTAATTTGCCTTGCAATTATTTTCTATGGTTGCCTTTATAAAGGTTGGGGAAATACAGAGTTAACAGGCGTCTTCTTGATGATGGGTATTATTGTTGCCCTTATCTTTAAATGGGATGCAAACAAAATTGCAGTTGAATTGATTGATGGAGCAAAGGGTGTTGTCTATGGTGCTTTGATTGTTGGTGTCGCCCGTGCAATACTTGTAGTTATGAGAGATGCAATGATTATAGATACAATCATTCACTTCCTTGCTGAGCTTATTGACGGAGCACCTCTTATTTTGGCTGCAGAGGGTATGCTTTTCATACAAACTATAATCAATTTCTTCATTTCTTCTGGAAGCGGACAAGCATCAACAGTAATTCCTATTATGGCACCTCTAGGTGACGTTGCAGGACTTACAAGGGAAGTTACAGTTCTCGCTTTCCAGTTTGGAGATGGTTTCTCAAACCTTTTGTGGCCTACAGCAAACATTGCAATAGGTTGTGGTATTGCTGGGATTTCAATTGCAACATGGTGGAAGTTCTTTCTTAAACTTTACGGTATTATGACTTTAGCAATGATGGCATTTATTGCCGTTGCTGTTGTAATAGGCTTTTAACTCTTTATGAATGTAGATAAGCTTGTATCTGATATAGAAGAAAAAGTTATCGGATATAGAAGAGAGTTACACGAAAATCCCTGTCTTTCTGAACATGAAGAAGATACGTGCAAGCGTATCTCTTCATGGCTTTTTGATATGAATATAGAACATGAAGTTGTCCTAGATAACAAGGGGATTATCGCAATTATTCGCGGTGCAAAAGATGGTAAAACGGTAGCTTTACGTGCTGATATTGATGCACTACCAGTAACTGAGATGACAACTTTATCTTATAAGTCAAAGACCAACGGAGTTATGCATGCATGTGGACATGATGCTCATACTGCAATTGCATTAGGTGCGGCTTGCATTTTAAAAAAGCTTGAAAATAAATTAGAAGGAAATGTTAAAATCTTTTTTCAGCCAGCAGAAGAAACAATTGGTGGGGCCGAGAGACTTATTTCTGTAGGTTGTCTTGAAAACCCATATGTAGATAATGTAATAGGGCTCCATTTAAGTCCCGAGTATCCCGCAAATACTGTAGCATTTAAGTACGGCAAGATGTACGCAGGGTCTGATATGTTTGATATTATTTTAACTGGAAAGGGTTGTCATGGGGCACATCCTGAGAATGGGTGTGATACTATCGCTATGTCAGCTCAGGTTATTTCTACATTGCAGACAGTTGTAAGTCGTAATGTTTCTCCCACGAATTCCGCCGTCGTTACGATTGGCAAGATTCATGGTGGTACAGGCGGTAATATTATTTGTGATAAAGTTGTTATGACAGGAATTATTAGAACTTTAGATCAAGAGACACGTTTATTTTTAAGAGAACGTGTTCAATCTGTAGTGGAAGATGTGGCATCTGCTTTTGGAGGCAAAGGTGAGTTTGTTTTACGTCCAAGCTATGCACCTCTTGTTAACGATAATGTCGTTGTAGAGCAGACAAAGGACGTAGCTGTTAAAGTCCTAGGAAAAGATAATGTAATTATAAAAGAAAACCCAAGTTTGGGCTGTGAAGATTTTGCATTTTTTGCTCAGGAGAGGCCCTCTTGTTTTTATGATTTAGGTTCAGGATATATAGATAGAGAAGAGAATTATCCTTTACACAATCCTATGTTTGAACCTAATGAATGCTGTTTAAAAACTGGAGTTTTATTGCAAGTTTCAGCTACACTTGCTCTTCTTAAAAAATAATTGTTGTTGTTAGCTGTAATTATTTAATATAGATAAAAAAAATTCCTCAGACTTTTAATTAGCCTGAGGAATTTTTTATTTTTTATTTATTCTTCTTCGTCGTCTTTGATTCCAGCTTTAATTCTAAACTTTCTTCTTTCATCAGCATTTAGAATTATTTTTCTGATACGGACTTCGTTTGGTGTAACTTCTACGAGTTCGTCATCGCTTATCCATTCAAGTGCGACATCAACTGTCATTGTTCTCGGTACATCAAGGACTGTTATCATATCTTTTGTTGCAGAACGGTGGTTTGTCTGCTGTTTTCTTTTAGATGGATTACATGGGATGTCTTTGTTTCTCGAACTTTCACCTACGACCTGTCCATTGTATACTTCGTCTCCAGGCTTAATAAAGAGAGTACCTCTTTCCTGCAAGTTATCGAGAGCATAAGAAGTTGCAAAGCCTGTATCCATACTCACAAGTGAACCACGTAATCTTGCTGTTATTTCACCATACCAAGGTTCATAACCTATGAATCTTGAAGCAAGAATCCCGAGTCCTCTTGTATCTGTAAGAAATTCACCTCTATATCCAATGAGTCCTCTTGTTGGAATTTTAAATTCAAGGCGGAGCGTACCGGTTCCACCGTTTTCCATATTTTTAAGTTCACCCTTACGGACTGAGAGTTTCTGAATAACGATACCCTGATATTCTTCTGGTACGTCAATTATTACTTCTTCAACAGGTTCAAGTTTTTTGCCATTTTCATCTAACTGCACAATTACTTCAGGACGAGATACACAAACTTCTGAACCCTCTCTACGAATTTCCTCAATGAGAATACCAAGGTGAAGTTCTCCACGACCAGATACTTTTACTCCATCAGGACGTCCAATGTCTTCCATTCTAAGAGCTGCGTCAGTTTTTGTTTCACGTTCTATTCTCTGTTTTAACTGACGAAGTGTTATTGCGTTCCCGTCTCTATTCGCAAATGGGCTTGTATTTACGATGAAGAACATAGATACCGTTGGCTCTTCAATATCAAGAGGTGCCAATACTGTATCAGATATTTCTGTTGAAGAAATAGTGTCTCCGAGGTCAATGTTTTCTGGACCTGTTAACCATACAATATCTCCTGCTCCAACTTCGTCGACTTCTGCCTTATCAAGTCCCTTTGTTACATATATATGTGTAGCATTAGCATTTTCGGAAGATACTACAGACCAATTTGTCTGTTCATAGTCATTCCATTTTGTATGTGTCTTTACTATTCTGTCACCCTTATGAAGTACACCCTGGAGTATCCTTCCGCAACCTATACGGCCTAGGTATTCGCTCCATGAAAGTGTGCATGCCTGCATGAGAAATGGTTTTGTCTCGTCTGCTTGAGGTGCAGGTACTTTGTCTATTATTAGCTTAAAGAGGTCTTCCATACCTGCTTTTGTGTTATCTTCATATTTGTTTAAGTCATCAACAAGCCAGCCTTGGAGCCCAGAACCATAAAGTACAGGGAAATCACACTGCTCTTCTGTCGCGCCAAGTTCTATAAATAAGTCAAATGTTTTATCTAAAGCTACAGACGGCTCTGCGTTTGGTCTGTCTACTTTGTTTACTATGACAATAGGCTTAAAGCCAAGTTTTAATGCACGCATAAGAACATATCGTGTCTGTGGCATAGGCCCTTCGTTTGCATCAACTAGTAGAAGAACAGAGTTAACCATTGAGAGGACTCTTTCTACTTCACCAGAGAAGTCAGCGTGCCCCGGTGTGTCAATTATATTAATCTTGTAGTCTTGCCACTCTACTGTGCAATGTTTTGCTTTGATTGTAATTCCACGTTCACGCTCAATTGTACCAGCATCCATGACTCTTTCTTCAACAACTTGGTTGTCTCTGAATAAGTGAGCTGATTTGAATATTCCGTCGATTAGTGTTGTCTTACCATGGTCGATGTGAGCTATGATAGCTATGTTTCTGATTTTGGATGGATCCTGCATTTTTTATTTCCCTTCGTTGCAAGTTTAGCCGTTATTCGGCGCATTTTATTGTTTTTTTAATTATTTCTTCTGGACAAATAAAGATTATATCATTGTTGTATAGTATTGGTAAAGAGAAATATTTTTTATTTACCCAAATTTTAGGTATTTTCCGCATAAAAAAAGTAAAGTACACTCCGAACATTTGTCTGTAATGACAAGGAGATACTTTACTTTTATATTTATATTATTTAATTATTTTTTCAAATATGTCTAGTGCTTGATCTATCTGTTCTTTAGTAACAGAGAGAGATGGAGCAAATCTTAGTGTGTTGTGTCCTGCACTTAATATTAAGAGTTTGTTTTCAAATGCTTTCTTTACAATTTCAGCTGTAGGAACACTTTCTATAAGTTCAACCCCTATGAGTAACCCCATACCTCTTATAGATTTTATTGAGGAAAATTTATTTTTTAGTCCATTTAGTTTAGTAAATATATATTCGCTCTTTTCTTCAACAGATTGTAAAAATTCTTCCGTCGAAACCTTTGAGAGTACATATTCTGCAGCACGTGTAGCCAATGGATTAGCACCAAAAGTCGTGCCATGTGTAGAGGGAGTGAAGTATTTTGCAAATTCTTCTGTGGCACATATTGCTCCAACAGGCACTCCTCCACCAAGTCCTTTTGCTAATGTAAGCACATCAGGTTTTACGCCTAATTTTTCAAATACAAACATTTTTCCGCTTCTTGCTATTCCTGTTTGAACTTCATCAAATATAAGCATTATTTTTTCGTTTGTACAAATAGTTCTAAGTTCTCTAACAAATTCTGCTTCGGCAGTTATTATTCCACCTTCACCTTGAATAGGTTCCATTATTAGAGCACATACTTTGTCATCAATTAGTTTTTTTACGGAGTTAATATCATTGTAGTCAGCAAAAAGAATGTCTGGAATTAGAGGTGTAAAGTCTTGCTGATATTTGGGCTGTCCCGTTACACTGAGAGCGCCCATACTTCTTCCATGAAAAGAATTGTTAAATGCAATTATTTTAGTAGCGCCGTTTTTATGTTTTTTACCAAAGATCCTAGCTAGCTTCAAGGCTCCCTCATTGGCCTCTGTCCCACTATTACAGAAGAATGCTTTGTCATAGCCAGAAACTGCGCTGAGGAGTTCTGTAGCTTTAACTTGAGGCAGATTATAGTATAGATTTGAGCAGTGTATTATGTTGTCTATTTGGTCTTTTAATGCAGTTTTAAATCCCTCATCGTCATAACCAAGAGAATTTACAGCAATTCCTGCCATAAAGTCTAGATATCTGTTGCCGTCCACATCTACCATATGTCCGTGGTCTGCTGAAGACCATACCACTGGGAAACGTGAGTAGTTGTTAAACCCGTGCTTTTCACATAAATCAATCATATTTTTCATATTTATCATTTTTATCTTTCCCTTGTGAATGGATTTATTTCTCCACCATTGTGCCGAAACCATTTGGGGTAAATATTTCAAGAAGTATCGAATGTTGCAGTCTACCATCTAAGATGTGAACAGATGTCACTCCACCTTCAATTGCTTCACGGCAACTCTGTAATTTTACTATCATTCCGCCGGATATGATTCCATCTTCTATATATTTGTCTATTTCATCTATTTTAAGATGAAGTATTATTGAGTTTTGATCAAAGATATCTCTCATTACTCCATCTACGTTTGAGAGGAATATGAGTTTCTGTGCTTTTAGTGCCTGAGCAACTGCAATAGCAGCTGTATCAGCGTTTACATTGTAAACGTTAGAGTCTTTGTCAGTGGAGACAGGTGCAATTATAGGAATAAAGTCATTGTTTATAAGAGTTGACAAAAATTCTGCATTTACATCAACTATATCTCCTACAAATCCTAGGTCTACGTCTCCTATATGTTTTTCTATAGTGAAGAGATTAGAGTCACTTCCACATATTCCCAGTGCGTTTACACCTTGAGTACACAGCTCTGATACTATGCGTTTATTTATATCTCCGGCAAGCACCATTTGAGCCACTTTTGCACTGTTCTCCGTAGTAACTCTCAGTCCATTTACAAAAGTGGTTTCTTCTCCCAGTTTTTCTAGCATTTCTGTTATCTGAACTCCACCACCATGAACTACAACAGGATGAATTCCTATAAATTTCATCATAGCAATATCTTCCATTATTGTTAAACGTGTCTTTGGGTTTTCTAGCGCGGCTCCACCAAGTTTTATTACTACGATTTTTCCCCTAAACTCTTTTACGTAGTTCATACTCTCTATCAGTGTTTTTACTTTTTGTACATATTCTCTCATTTTTATCGACCTCTATTATGTTCTATATTCACCGTTTATACGGACATATTCGTAACTTAGATCACAACCCCACGCTGTCTTTGATGAGTAACCGTCCCCCAAAGATATTTTTATCTTTATAAATTTCTTTTGGAGTATTTCACGTGCTAAATCTTCATCAAAGAGAAGTGGCGTACCTTTCTCCATTAAGAGGACACTGTTACCGTTTTCCCAATTCTCTGTTTCACATGAGATAAATTCTATTTTTACCTTAGTAGTATCAAATTGAGCAGAGCTTCTTCCCATAGCAGCAAGCACACGCCCCCAGTTTGCATCCTCTCCAAAAAAAGCGGTTTTAACAAGATTTGATGAAATAACTGTCTTTGCGATTAACCTTGCATCTTCTTCTGTAGCCGCTCCGTCCACTTCTGCTTCAAGGAATTTGGTCGCACCCTCTCCATCCAATATTATCTGTTTTGCTAGATACTTATTTATTGTTTCAAGAATATTCTTAAATGTCTCATAATCTTCATTTTCTTCTGTAATCATTGGATTCTGAGCCATTCCATTCGCCATAACTACTACCATATCATTTGTTGAAGTATCTCCGTCCACCGAAATCATATTGTATGTATTTTCAGTAGTATCAGAGAGGGCTTTCTGTAGCATTTCATTTGATATAGAACAGTCAGTCGTTACAAAACCCAACATAGTACCCATGTTAGGGTGTATCATTCCCGAACCTTTTCCTATTGCGCCAATTTTAACTATTTTGCCTGAAAGTTCGAATTCATAAGCTGTGCCTTTTATAAATTTGTCTGTTGTTAGAATTCCCTCTGCACAACGTCCAGCTGCAGCTTGACAATTTTCAAGATTTTTTACAACATTCTCAATACCAACTTCAATTTTCGCCATTGGTAAAGGCTGTCCAATTACACCCGTAGAAGCAACAATAATTGAGTTTTCCGGTAAAGACAGAACTTCTTCTACTTTGTGCACCATTGAACGTGCATCCTCAATCCCTTTTTCTCCCGTGCAGGCATTTGCGTTTCCTGAGTTAACGATAACTCCACGTACTCCAGCTTTTTTAAGAATGACTTCTTTTGTAACCATAAGTGGAGCCGCTTTTACTAGGTTTCTAGTGTATACACCGGCACAGGAACATGGCACTTCAGATAAAATTAGACTTAAATCATTTCTGCGTTTCTTTACCCCGCTGTGTACTCCATTTGCTGTAAATCCCAAAGGAGCCACTATTGCATTGTTAATTTTTTTCATGATGGGAACACTCCTAAATTAGTAAGTCCTGTATCTTCTTTGTAGCCAAACAATAAGTTCATATTTTGTACTGCTTGACCAGCAGCACCTTTTACTAAATTATCAAGAGCAGAGGTAATAACAATTCTATTTGTTCTATTATCTTTAAAGATATTCATATCAAAGAAATTAGATGCTTTTACCCATCTTATCTCAGCACTCTCAGTACCATCAATAATTCTAACAAATCTATCATCTTTGTAAAAATCTTTTGCCATTTGTTTCAAGTTCTCTTGTGTCATATTTTTATCTTTTAACTTTGCATATATTGTCGTTAGTATTCCTCTGTTTATAGGAAGTAAATGAGGCGTAAATATAATCGGTCCTTGCAATTCAAGCACCTGTTCTATTTCTGGAGTATGCCTGTGAGATGCAATCTTATAAGCTTTAAAGTTTTCATTTACTTCACAGAATAAATTAGATGTAACCGCACTCCTGCCAGCTCCTGACGTTCCAGATTTTGCATCTATAATAATTGAGGCATTATCAATCACATTGCCTTTGACAAAAGGAGCTAAGGATAAAATTGAACAGGTGGCATAACAACCTGGATTTGCTATAAGATTAGAACCTTTTATTTTTTCTCTAAATAATTCCGGCAAACCATACACTGCTTTAGAAAGCAATGTTTCACCATGATGCTTAACCTTATACCATTCTTCATATGTAGCAACATCGTTGAGTCTAAAATCTGCACCCAAATCTATAACCTTACATCTATTAAGAACCGATAACGTCACCTTTTCACTAGCTATCCCATGTGGGAGAGCAAGGAATATTACATCACATTCTTTTGAGAAGTGTTCAATATCTTCCTCTACGCAAATTTCTGCTCCAGAGAAATCATAATCACTAAAATTTCTATAAATATCTTTTATTGACTCACCCACATAACTTCGTGAAGCAAGGTACTTCAAGCGAACCATGGGATGAGCAAGCAAAATTCGTATCAATTCCTGACCACTATATCCCGTTGCACCTATTATTGCTACATTTAACATGACACTTCACTTCCCTTGCTAATAATGAACATTTATAGAATATACACTTAAAAAGCAATGTTTGCAATCAATTTTTTAAACTTTTTTTTATATCATTTCCAAAAATAAACTTTATAATACATTTCTTTCAGATTATAATTTAATATAGACAAAAATCTCATTTAATTTTGCATTATTTGTGAATTATAAATTCAGCCAGCTTCTTGATAAAAAAACATAAATATCTCTAAGATACTTGAATAACACCAATATCTTTTATTGCTAAAGTTTAAAATAGGGATAGATTTTTCTTCTAAAAAGAGAACTTATTAGAAGAGAAAAAATGAACGAAGCAAAGATGTTTGATTAATATATTAAATCATAAAAAATAACTACTTTTTCTTCACCAAAAATAAATCATCTATTAAACGACAAAAATATTTTTTATAATCACATTGTATTTAATTTTTAAGAAAATCAAAGATAACAAGAAAAATCCATTCAAATAAAAACAGAAAAAATTATTTCAATTTCAACTAAGGACAAATTATTTGATACAATTACACTAGAAGCTATTAATCTTAAATCTAACTTAATCCTATATGTGTCAATAAGCATTTACTTGTAACAGCAAAATTTAAGAATATATTTTCATTATTCTCTAATAGACCTTGCAATATGTGACAAAAAGAACAAATTGGTTAATATAGCCAAAAAAGACACATAAAAAATCCTCTAATTTTTTAGTTAACTTTCACAAATATCTATATTTTCTTCTCTAAAAAAAGCCAAAAATCTCGCTGATATTAGGCTCAAATCACTAATGTTCACTCTTTTTTACTTGCAAAATTAAATACTGACAACTCATTATATTTAACTTGTGCATTTGCAATACAAAAAAAGTAAATTAGTCAAAATTATTATTCTAAACAACAAAGATTTTCTTGTAAGTTAGGAATATAATACTAAACAAGAAATCTATGTTTACATTACATAAATAAAAAGGAGGGTAAATTAAATGATTGATCTTACCAAAGAAAATTGTGACGCTGAAGTACGTGAGGAAAAGTC
>JAVVWB010000015.1:0-11948 GCA_036652335.1 Synergistaceae bacterium
AAGTCCATTTGCCAGCTTTGCTGGCATAATCACTCAAGATTCCGAGAGATTATTTTATTTATAAGTGAAGCCCAGCATATTTAGCTAAGCCCAGACTTAGGGTTACCTTACTCTTTGGTGTACTCTTAAAATCGTTTAGCTGAATAACCTCTCAAGGAATCCTCTCTTCCTTTTCAGCTATCGCTAGTTACTAAAATTACCACTTTACCCTGTGTTATTTATGTGAAATAAGACCCCTGATTTACTGGTTTTAAAACCATCTACTGTGCTAATTTATTTTATAATAAAGTGAGTAGAGGGAAAGTAGTAAATTTCGGTACATTGTTTTAGTAAGAGGGCACAGGCTCTAAAGGTTACTTACTTTTGTAAGTGGGTACTTCTCTAGCTGTGTAAATTCTTTGTGAATATTGTACTGCATTGAGAGTATTGTATCAATGCTTATTGTTTTATTTTTACTACTGGTACGGAAGGAGGAAGTGGCATGACAGAAGAGCGGGAATCTCTTTATTTAATGGGGCTTGCTTGGGATGTTTGGTATCTTGAATTTATTAAAGAACAGACCGAGGAGCTGTGTTTAAAGGCTGTTAGTCGTGATGGTCTTACTTTACAGTTTGTAAAAGAACAGACAGAAACCGTGTGTAGGGTGGCTGTGAAGCAGAATGCGCGTGCAGTAAAATACGTGAAGAACCAAGTGTTAGCAAATAGTCTTATGGAAGAACTTGAAGCAATGACTTGTTTCTAGTATTAGGAAGAACAGGATTGTGAGGGACAGGGAGTGTGTCTCGTCCTTACCAATTTGCCTTAAATAAATGTTACTACATTAATTCGTGAGCTGAAATCTATGGGGTGTTGGGAGTATCACAGTATGTCGACCATCAATCAGGTGGGAGAAATCCGTCTTGGTGTGGAAGTAGCAGGCAAGTACAAAGCAGCAGCGAAGCAACCAGTGAATTGAAAGCAATGAAAGGTTTCTAGTAAAAGAGGAGAAATTAGTATGAGCATAGAGGAAGTATTACAGAAATTAAAAAGCACCCGGAAGTTTAACGACAATCAGATGAACCAGATTCGCATTGGTTTAGAAGCAGGACTGGACGTTTCCCAGTACGCAGACCCTAAATTCTACTACAAGCAGATGGAGCAAATCCGCCTTGGTTTAAAAGCAGGGCTAGACGTTTCCCAGTATGCGGACACTAAATTCAACGAACTTCAGATGGGAGAAATTCGGTATGGTTTAGAAAAAGGAGTGGACGTTTCACAGTACGCAGACCCTAAATTCGACTGGTGTCAGATGAGAGAAATCCGCCTTGGTCTAGAAAAAGGGCTGGACGTTTCCCGGTATGCAGACCTTAAATTTGATAGGTGTCAGATGGAAGAAATTCGTTGTGGTTTAGAAACAGGAGTGAACATCTCCCTCTATGCTGACCCTAAATTTGAAGGCAACCAGATGTATCAAATCAGCATTGGTTTAGAAGCAGGATTAGACGTCTCACAGTATGCAGACACTAAGTTTACCAGTGGACAGATGGATCAAATCCGCCTTGGTATGGAGGCAAAACTGGACGTTTCCCTGTATGCAGACCCTAAATTTGATGGCAAACAGATGAATCAAATCCGCTTAGGGTTAGAAGCAGGAGTGGACGTGTCACAGTACGCAGACCATAAATTTGACGACTATCAGATGGAAGCGATACGTCTGGGTTTAGTAGCAGTATTAGCAGAATCTGCACTCACCAACGAAGTACCGGACGAGTTACTAACAAAAATGAACTTATTTTAAGGAGAAGATAGTACGACAGTACCTGATAAACCTAATAAAAAGTTTTGTTTAACTTGTGCTGGGACTTTGCAAGGCATCAGTTCATGCAATTTTAGGGAAGGTAAACAGAAATAAGAAAATGTTTCAATAGAATAGTCATTTTCACATTTTTGTATGAATATAAAGAATAAAATCTATTGTTTAAGTTTGAAAATATTAGTATAATGGAGGAAAATTATTTATATGAATAGGAGAGAGCGAACCGTGAGTGCTGAAATGCATGTTAACGGCACATACATTCTAGATACCTTTAACGACTATTTAGAGGGAAATTATTATGTTAATAGAAAATACCAAAGAAAGTTAGTTTGGACATTAGAAGAGAAGCAAGCCTTTATAGATACGATACTGCACCAATACCCTGTGCCTATCTTTTTAATTGCAAAGTATAAGATGTTACCTGAAGAGTTTTATAGAAAAGATATTATTGATGGATTACAGCGCTTTAATGCAATATTTTCATTTATTAAGAATGAGTTTCCTGTTAAATTTAAGGATGGTAGTTACTATTATTTTAACACAGCTGCACTAGCTGGGTCGGAAGAAATGATTAATAGTGGTATTCTAACCCAAAATGATAACAGACTAGATTATCAGACAAGTAGAAAATTTCTTAATTATCAGTTGCCTGTAACCACTACTGAAGTCGACGATACAGAAGTGGAAGAGATATTTAGGAGAATAAATTCAACTGGCAGAAAGCTATCAACACAGGATTTACGACAAGCTGGTGCAGTAGGTTTGTTCTCGGATTTGGTTAGAAAGACTGCTTGTTATATCAGGGGAGACATTACAGAAAATGATTTAATTTTGTTGTCTGAAATGCCAATTTTAAGCCTAAGTAATAATAAATTAGAATACGGAATTAAAGTGCGGGAAACCTTTTGGGTTAAACATGATATTATAACAGAAACTAATATACGTGTATCGCGCGACGAAGAAATTATTGCACGTATTTATGGATACATGCTTCTGGGTAACAAAGCTTCACCTACCTCTCAAACTTTAGATAGCTTCTATGAGCTTAACAGTAGTAATAATGTAGCTTTAGAAAAAGCAATTGCTGATGTTGGTATTCTAAATCTAATGGATAAATTCTCAAAGATATTAGCAGATTTCAATAGCATCTTTGAAAGTGTCAATTCCAATTTTAGTGCAATAGTCTTTAAAACCAAAGTTACTGGTGGAAAGGCAAAGATTTTTCAGGCAATGTTTTTAGCTTTATATGAATTAAGGGAAAATAATAAGTACATCAATGACTTTGTAGCGGTTGCAAAGTCTTTAAGTGGCATAGGTGATTCTGAGTGTAGTGAAATTACCAATGCTCGGGAATGGAGTGTTACTGTACGTAATAATGCAATAAGAAGAATTAAAAGTATTCTAGAGCCGCAAATGATTAAAAAAATACAATCAAAAGGTAACAGTGAGTGGAAATTAAAGTTAGAGACTCAGTTATTGGCAGCTTCTGGATCGGAACAACAAATGTATGATTTTAAAATGGGTATAACAGATTTAGACAAGGGCAGTAGAAACAAAGGGTGTGTTTCTAAAATTGTTAAAACCTTAACTTCCATGGCAAACACTCAGCCCAACAAAGAGGGTGTTGTAATCATAGGAGTAGCTGATAATTTGAAGGCAGCAAAGATGCATCAAAGTCATTATGGCTCTGGCTGGCTAGAAGTAAACAAGTGCTATGTAACTGGTATAGATGATGAATTAAAAAAATATTGGAATAACAGTGTTGACAAGTACACTTCATATTTAGAGCAAGTGATAGCAGAAGAACCAGTTCAAGATGATGTTAGGAGTCAAATTCTACGAAATTATGAAATTATTGAGTATCAGGGGAAAACGCTCATTATAATGAAGTGCAAGAATAGCGGACATTCTTTCACTTATGATAGGGAATTTTTTGAACGTGAAGGGAGCAGTCTTAAAAAAGTAGAAATAGGTTCTGCAAGTTTCAATGAACTTATGACTAGAACTTTACAGGTTGAGAGGAAGAGTGTGACAGTTTCCAGTCTTACAGCATTTTAGGGGTACAGCACTGGAATGTCAGTTCCCCCAAAAAGTAACGTTTGCAAAATGAAAGCTTGGGTTTTGTAACATTCCATAAATGAATTTACAATAGGCAGGTGATAATGTGAATACAGAAAAAGATTATTTAGAAGTGAATTTACCGCCCTATCTCAAAGAGGATTTAGAGAATCTTGTGGAAGGACGAAAAATTAATCATTTTGCATTAGACGTACTTTACAATGAAGTACAAAGCTCTATCAATGTTGCTTTTTATGATGGGCGGATTGATGAGGAGCAGGCAAATTATCTTCGTAAAAAATATTTGTAAAGGTAATGGGGTTGCCTCTCTTTGTGCTCACTGAGCAGGAAGCTTCATGGTGGTTATGGTACAGAGTTTTCTGATGTGTTGCAGATTTAGTTTTTTACGAAGTGCAGACATTTCGTAACTCAGTGTGCTTACTGGTCTCACGTGTAAAAGAGGAGGGGATTGTCCTATGGAGAAAAATATAAATTCATACTTTGGAATGGCGTTTAGCGATTACTGTTATGCTAAAGCAGGGATGCAGGTCGGTGAAACAATGGGAAATTACAATGGAGTTGCCTCTCTTTGTGCTCAGGCTGCAGAGAAATACTTAAAAGCCGTTTTAGAAGTAACGTTTGCAGAAGAGAGCTTGGGTTTACTGCACTCTCTCAATCTTAGGGCTATTACAAATAAATTGAAAGCAAAGTACCCACAGTTAGAAATCTCTTCCAAAGACATGAAATGGTTAGGGGATTTTTACTTTGATGCAAGATACCCTGGGGATAATTTTGTAGAGGTGACTAGGGAGGATGCTCTAGAGTGTTTGTATTTGGTTGAAAGTTTGCAGGTAACCGTGAAGAGGATTTTAGAGGAACTAGAACGAAAGAGAAATGATAGGAAAGAAGTCATTGCTAGTCTAACTTCTTTTGATGATTTTTTATAAATGAAAATACAAGTAAAAGGGTTGTGCACTGTGAAAAGGTGTACAACCCTTTTACGTGGTGTAAAGGAAGTTCCATCGGTATGTGATAGATGCTAACTGTTATCTTCTAATATTAATTTAGCCAAGGGAACAGTACAACGTGATTATGTTTTCTTTGCAGAGCTAGTCAAATCGAACTCTGCAAGTAAAGCATTCTCTTTCTAAAGCGTAGCAAGTGCACTGTCAAGTGTGTCCTTTAGTTGGTAATTTCTACGTAAATTTAAAACCACTAGGGGGCAAACTTTTTCAAATCAACGCAGTTTATGGGGTTCTGCATTGTTAATTACTTGTTGTGTAGAAGTTACACAATAACTTTAAAGCCATACAATTTCTTAAAACTCTAGTAGTATGCTTGGATTTAGCCCAATAGTTTGTATTAAAAAATAGATTTCGAAAGAGAGATTATTCATTTATGAAAAGGTTATTAAATTTAGGATTTACTCAAGGTGTTAGTTCGTGCCTGCCAATTTTTATGTGGTTTGCTATTGGGATAGTCTATGGCAATAGTTCTTATTCCAATATGTTTGTTATAACGTATGCGTTTCAGTTTATGGAGGATTTTTTTCAGAGTGTGCTGGTAAAAGGTTGCCTGCTTTATGAGAATAAACATGGTATTAAAGACCGTAATTATACATGGAGTGCGATTTTCACTTCTTCGGTGATTCTTTTTGCGGTTTTCTTGGTATTTATACTGAATGCAGACTCATTCTTTCGTTACATGAAGCTGGATGGTAGCGTGTACTATCCTTTTTTTGTCTTCAGTTTGCTGCAGCTGTTCCTTGTTCTTCCCTTGTGTGGAATTGTAAGTGTACTTCAATTTGATGGGAAGGAAGAGGAAGGGTTTAGGATTACATTGCGTTATTATCTTATACAATTGTTAGGTATAGTCCTGCCAGGACTATTTATTGAAAATAAGATAATTTGTATTGCAATCGCACTGCTTTTATCAGCAGGTTACGTTGTGCTTTTGTGTTGTAAATACGTAAAAATGACAGCATATCGTCCTAACATTTTTATAGGGTGTAAATATCAAATGAATAGTATTCTGGGTAATATCAGTATGTTTATTCTATACTTTTTTGGTATGGGTTCAGTTTATGGAGATTCTGTTTTAATTATAGGGACTTACAACTTGATGTTACTGTGTACAGACACGCAGTGGGACATGCTGAGAACAGCTATAGAGGTTGACACTTCTTTGGAAGTTTGTAAGGGTAATTTCGAGGAGAGGAAGAGAGTATTATTTCGTAATGCGGTAGTATTTAGCCTGATGCTTTTGTTGAGTTCAGTAGTTATGCTGTTCATAGGGAGTCTAATTTGCCCTGTGAATGTAAAATATCTTATTCTGTTTTTTCTTATTGAAAATGGTTTCTTACCAATATTTGCCGTTCGCTATGTAATGATGGGTTGGGTAGCAATTGAGCGACCAGATAAATATCTGTTTTATGTTTTAACCATAGTCAATGTTATCCGTGTGGTATTAACTCTAACCTTGCAATCGGTTTTTGCAGTAAGCTTTGCGTTGTTCATTGCCAATGCTGTGCTAGGCAACGGTTTACAGATTCTTCTGTACTTAAAAGCAAGAAGGAATCTTAATGCCTCAGCTCCTGTTAAGCAAGCAGACGTTTACTCATAGACGGAATTACTGCCAGCAGGTTACTTTACCAAACGAGACTTTAGCCAAGAGAACAGTACAACGGCAAGGGCTTACAGAATCGAACATTGCAAGTAAGGCATTCTCTTTCTAAAGCGTAGCAAGTGCACTGTCAAGTGTGTCCTTTAGTTGGTAATTTCTACGTAAATTTACATGATAGAGATGTTATAGTAACTGTGTCTAGACCTAGGTATTACAATAAAAGATTTATAAGATATTGAAGTTGGGAAGGTACGCCTACTCCCGCGTTACCTGTGGACTTCGTGTGTTGACCGCCTACTGAGAGGATTCCTCTTGGTAGTGGTGGTCCTTTGTTGAGAGAGGGAGAGTACTTCCAAGCGCTAGCTGTTCTTTAGTCCTTGCTATTACATGACCAAGTAAGCTAGCCCGGAAGTCCTTTATGACTCTACAGGAGAGGTTTTCTTTTTCCTCGAATCGAATGCTTTTAGTGAACTGCTAACTGCACTAGTTCTGGATTTCTCCAAAATTAGTTTTAGGAGCAGTTAAGGAAATTTCATGCTTTAGGCGGCTGTTATTTGCTGTAATTGCCCGCGTAACTTTGTAACCACATTTCCTACAGTGTATTGATTTACTTGTTTCACAGGCTCCGAGTTTTCGTTTGTGTGGGTTCTTCCCACTAGTTACACCCTGTTTAGAGGGGCTGAGTTTGTTTAGGGGTCTGTCTTGCAGGCTCCGAGTTTTCGTTTGTGTGGGTTCTTCCCACTAGTTACTCCCTTGTGATGGTGTGTGGTTGCACCATTGCAGGGGGTTGAGTGTATCGAGGGGTCTTGTGTGGAGACTCTTCGATACAATTATTTTGAAAAGTTTGGTAGCAGTTGGAGTCGTGTTTCAGGAGATTCTCTTTGCATCAATTTAGCACTTTACCTGAGTAGGGCATTGTGCTCACGTCAGACCTTATCATACTTGCAACTGTGCAAGCATCTACCTTGTCTGTTTTTGTTTTAAGCAGGCTGTTAGTTTTCAGCTCAGACTGGTGTGCAATGGGTTGCTAGGGGTTTCCATTTAGATGGGAGCCTCTTTCTATATTCAGAAATAGTGAGCAAGAGAGGCGATTAGGTGGTTTGAAGTTCATCGAAGTATGCAAAATGAATATCAACAACTGTCATTGTTTTAGGAGGGACAGGAAATGTTAAAAGAAATCTCAATTGAAATAATTAGAAAATGTCCAAATAACTGTCAACATTGCTCATCTGTATCTAGCCGACACTGTACTGAAATAATAGACTTTGCTAAGTTCAAAGAGGTAGTTGATGGCGTTTTAGAACTGGGAGCAGAAACTATTTGCTTTTCTGGTGGTGAGCCATTTTTACATCCTAATATCGTTGAAATGATAAAATACGTTTGTTCAAAAGGACTTGCATCATATGTCTATACAAGTGGGATTATCTTTGACGCGTTTGAAAATTATATTTCTTTGACGGATAAAATTTTGACAGCTATCTCGGGATGTGTAACAAAACTAATTTTTAATATAGAGGCAGCAAAAGAAGAAACATATGATTTAATTATGGGAACCCAAGGGTGTTTTCCTTTAATGAAATTATCTGCTTTAAAAGCTACCCAGTACAATATTTCAACAGAAGCTCATTTTGTTCCAATGAAATTGAATGTAGATCAAATTGAGGAAACAATAAATCTCTGCAAAAATATTGGTATTGGTAAAATAAGTTTTTTACGACTGGTTTCTCATGGTAGAGCTGCATCTAATTTCAATGAGATTACACTTTCCGATGACCAAACAGAAAGGTTAAGAGAAATCTTAGTTCATCTTAAATATGAATCTAGTGTAAATATACGTATAGGAGTTCCGTTATCAGAAGTCGAGATTGAAACAAAATGTGAAGCTGCAAAAGGCAAGTTAAATATAAAATATGACGGTGGAGTTTATCCCTGTGAAGTTTTTAAAAATAACAGTATCCGTTTTCAGACTGGCATAGAAGTCCCTAATATATTTAAACAAGATATTGTGTCAATATATAATAAATCAAGATATTTAATTGCTGTGAGAGACTACATCAAATGTTTTTCATGTAATGCAAATTGTGAAAATTGTGTAGGGCAATATTTGATTGAAACGAAAGAGGAAGTAGGTGCTAACAGTGGCAAATAAAGATTTTATGCTTTTGAGTGGTATTCCACAAAACTCTCAGCTTGTGCAAGAATAGCAGTGACCCTAGAGAATTTCTATTCTTATTGGTTCTCGAGAGAGTACTGTGCATACACTCACTGCATCTCTTTGCATCAATTTAGCACTTTACACAGTACTCCCAGAGTGCTACAATAGAGTTGTTTAAACCTAGTTGCACAGCGGCTGGGTTTATAAGATAGTGAAAGAGAGGTAACAGTATGAAGAGATTATTAGTAGCTTTACTATTGGCTGTAACAGTTAGTATGACAGGGTGTAGCGGAAGTAAGGACACAGTAGATAAACAATCGGAGACAGACGCACCAGTGAAAGAGGGCGCAAGAACCGGTAAAGTAGAAGACACAGTGGGTGAGAAGACCGAGGAAGCAAAAGCCCCGCAGGGTGGGAGCGAAGCGACCACTACTTTAGCCCAGAGTCAGACGGCAGTGAGTGGTGACACGAGCGTAGCAAAGGACACGAGCGTAGCGAAGGACACTCCTGCAGCGAAGGAAGACAAAAAGTCTAGTACGAAAAAAGACACGAAGAAAGACACGAAAGCAGACACGAAGTCCAGTACGAAAGCAGACACTACAGTTGCTAAGGCAGACACAAAGAAGGAAGCACCAGCTCCAGCACCTGCTCCTACTCCAGTAGCACCGACGCCTGCTCCAGTAGCGCCTGCTCCGACTCCAGCACCGGCACCAGTACCTACGCCTGCACCTGCTCCTGCTCCAGTAGCACCGACTCCTGACCCTGAATGGGACGATGGTACGGACACTCTAGCACCACCAGAAGAGCAAGTAGAAGAATTTGGTCTTGAGGGTGCACTTGCTGAGTTGGGCGTCACCAATTACAAAATCCAGGGTAGTGACTTTATCGATTACGATGGGTACACTATGATGATAGATGGTGTGTGCCATAATATTTGGAAGGGTAAAGACTACGGCACGGAAGCTCCTTACTGTCTGTGGGGTGGTGGTTGCGGTGGTAGCGACTACGTTCCTGAGGGGTGGAATGCATCATGGACGTGGAATGATGTCATAGCCTCAGAGGGATTTTAGTTTGATGTTACGGCACTTACTAGTGTTATTAGTTTAGCAGTGGTGAGTGTTTTAGCATAGATGGTGTTAGAGTACTTATTGTCGAAAGGCAGTGAGTGCTCTAGCATTTTTAGATTAATGATGTTGTAGTACTTGCTGTCGTTGGCAGTGGGTGCTGCAGCATTCTTTTTATGCTTGTGTTAGTGTAGAGTTTCTTGGTTAACAGGGAATTCTATAGTGATACAGGGTGTCGCTGTAGTGCAGGGATTGCTGAAAAGCAGTCCCTTTTTTAGCAATCAAGCCAGATGCAGAGAAAAGGAGATGAGTATGTGAAGTTTAAAGTGAGAGGACTGCCGGGTATGTTAGCCGCAGCAGTCTCTTGTGTGGTAGCAGTGGGGTTGCCCAGTGCAGTATCCGCCCATGTACCGGAGGTAGCAGGGCGTGAGGAGGGTGTTCCGTCGGTAGAGTGGCACCCGGGGACAGTGTCTTGGTGGGGACACTCCGGAAGTGCCAGAGGTGCGCATTGGCGTACAGTAGGTTATGATGTTTCGCCCATGCCGGTTGGGGAGAATTACGATTTGAATGATGTAAGGAGTACCGGACGTTACCAGACTTTTATGGATGACTCCTGGTCTACACAGAACTTTGAGTGTGTGGGGAATAGTAGCGATACGATCTACAGTTTTAACACTGCAGCTTTAGTTCAGACTGCAGTGAACCATGATTGGATCAGTACCGGAAGCCCCAGTGTTACGTTGTGGATGAATCCTATTATACGAGGATTTAGTGACAGGCACGACACGGTAGCCGTGGATGCGATTACCAACATCGGAGAGTGGCAGGGGTTTGCGGATGCGTTTGGTTTCCGTCCCAACGATTACAGGAAGTACTACAACAAGTCTTTTACGATTGAGATTCCAGGTACCACCGTGCACTTGGAGTATCGGGATGCCAAGAGCGGGCAGTTAATGTCACGTCTTGGGTGTAACTTTCAGTCAGGTAATTCTTTTAGCTGGGACGACCCGGCTTCTTGTCAGCAGTCTTACTATTCGAATCAGGACGTTACGTTCCCACAGAAGAAGAGTTTAATTCGAAGCTCTAGTGGTAAGCTATACGCTTTAGTAGGGGCAGAGGTCTACGATGTTCCTATCAGTATCGGGTTTGATGGTAACCGAATCATGCCTTTGTATGATGGGAATGGTGTTTACTTGAATCACGATAAGTTTGGAGTGTTGGGGTACAACGCGTTTGTTTTCATGGGTGACGCAGACAGACGAGAAGGAATGGTAGTTGCAGACAGGGCTTACAACATGGCTAAGAATGGAGCTTTAGCACAGGGGGCGTTTAGCCGGAAGTTAGTATCCGGACAGCTTTCCTATGATAACTTCTTCTATGAAATGATTAAGAATGATAGCTTCCGTACTGCCACGAATTACCAGTCCACCGGTGCAGGTTTAGTGTGTGGGAGCAACACCTGGGTGGAGTACTTTTATGCAGAGATCCGCCCTAGTTTTAAGTTATTCTGGAACAAGAAGTTCGAGTACACGGATGCAGAGGGAGTTGCCCATCAACGTGCTACGGCTACGGAAGCATTGACGTACGACGAGTATTCCCAGCGGTTTAAAGGGCATGCTAACGAAGACCCAACAGGGTACAACACCCAGTCGTTCCTAGGAGAGCGTGGAGTTTCTGACAACAGTGGATTCTCTAATCGGTACTATGTGTACGGGGCGGCGATGAAACAGAAGAACAGCAACGCTGCGTGGGTCGGTAATGGAAATCAGTATCCGGGGGACCAGTCAGTTTTATATTCCGTGGGTGAGAATGAGTATTACGGTACGAAGACTTACGACAGCAAGACGGTGACGTGTCCTGTGTGTGGTGCGAGGGTAGCTCCCTGGCATGTAGCAAAGTGCGGCTCTTTTGATATGTTAAAGAGTAATGCTCATTTACAGGTTTGCTACCGGGTGCGTCCTCCTCAGATTGAATTAAGTTATGTAAAGCAGGATGATGGCACGTATCGGTTGTGGCAGAAGAGCTCCCGTGGTCGTGTGCTTGGGGATGCATATGGTCTGACAGACTTCGCTTTCCGAAAGAGTGGTGACGAGGCGAGTGCTGCTTTTCCTTTTCAGCGTGTTGCTCCGGAAGACCCTTATTGTGTGTACAACTTGCGCAGTCTACAGGTGTATCGTTTAGCCGGACAGAACAGCGTGAAGTATTACAATGGGGACAGGGACGACTGGGTAGATGGGACAGCGAGTGTGCAGCC
>JAVVWB010000016.1:0-4147 GCA_036652335.1 Synergistaceae bacterium
CGCCAAAAGGAAATGTATTGCCGCACAACAGGAAGAGTTGCTCTCACACGCTCTTCTGATAATCCTATTTTTTTGCTTTTGCCCTCAAGAGCAATTAAGTCTGCTAATGCCAATTAAAAAGCCTCCCTTGTTAAATCTTGATCTTGTTCTATCTGATTTTCAAGAGTGTCAAAGTGATTAGAGAAGTCTGCGTCTTCAAGCACATTAGATAAGTCTGGGTCTAAGTATTCATCGTTCTCGTCTAGTTCTCCCTCATCCTCTTCCTCTTGTCTCTTCATTTGCATTAAAGCATTTTCTATCATATTACCAAGTGACATTTCTTCAGTTACTAGTTTATAAGTATATCCCTTAAAGTCTCTTAGTGTTATATCAACAATGTCTTTTGGTTCATTCTCGTGGTACTCTTCAATCATACCTTGCTCTTCGCAAAGTGTAACCAATTCACCAACAGAATCCACAAATTCTCCTGTTTCAGCTTTGTTTTGTAATGCTGTAAATTTCGCCGATTTCATAAGGCTGTCGTAAGATTTTTGTAGTTTGGCAAATCCTTCTATGTCATTGCAATCGCTGTGAATCCCAAGTTTTCACTTGGGCATGGACTATCTCTTCTTTCCTTTTTTTTGAGGAAAGCTTTGCGCTTCGAGTTATTTATCAATAACAACCCTACTCTACTCACTTCCAGACTTTATTCTGGGTTTTCGTTAGTCTCTACACCTTTTATTTCTCTCCAATAATGTTCTTTATATAAACTTTTATTTTTTATCGCTCTATTCAACATAGTGTGTCCTTTTACTTCAAGCCACAGTAAAGCTTCTTTTTTACTAGAAAAAGTTTTTATTATTTGTTTATTAGTACTTATCATTTCAATACCAATTCTTTGACTTTCATATCCACCTTTTCTACTTTCGGACATTTTCTTTTTTGATTTTTCACTATGCTTCTTTCCATACATTGGATTTAACTCTCCACTATATCTCTCCGTCCTCTCTATTCTTTTCTCTTGTGTCCAATATTCACCAAGAGAGTGTTTAATTTTTTTAACAGTTCTTATTGAGGGTGATTTTCCATAATTTGGGTTTCCATCCCCTAGCATTGCAAGACTTATCTTAGAGTTTGTTTTATCTCTCTCTTCTTTGGAGTAGCCTGCTCTAGTGTTACCTCCTTGACCTCCATCTGCAATATTATAAAATTCAATACTGTTTACAGCATCAAACTTATCAATCCACTCTTTTTCTTTAGCCCTATTCTCTTCTTCACTGTTACTTACACTTAGAATACTTTTAGAGAAGTTTTGTAGACCATATTTTTCTATAGCTCTTTTTAACAGAGTTCCACTCCCTAAGTAGGAATCTTTCAACAAGCCATAGTGCTTTCCAATGTATCTTTTTCCATTTATGGTATTTGTTGTTATATAAATATAATATTGTTTTTTCATAATCACTCCTGTTTCCTTTTATTTCAAGAGAGAAATAACTTGGCACGGTATTGGCACCTCCATTATGAGCTGAGCGTTCACCGTTAGCCTGCCATTAAGCAGACACCCTTGATAGGTTCACAAAGTTTAAAGGCAACCGATTAAGTTAATCGCCTGGTTCATTTTCAAAGAAGTCTTGCATATCATTTTTAAATAGTCTAAATGCGCCGCCCCTTGAACATCAAAAGATTCTAGCATTTCTTCATAAAACTTCTCAAGCGATATCCACTCTTCTGCTCTATATAGTTTTCCCCACTTCATATTAAGATACAGTCTGTCATCTGCGGTTAACTGTGAATCCACATCAACAACAGGTTCAGTTTTATCTACATAGGGTTGCCATTCATCTTCCTCTTCTGGTTTTTGATGTGGTTGCGCAAACACTTGTTGTAATTCTTCATCGGTCATATTTGCCAAATCTTCTTCTGTTAAATCTTCGGGATTTTTCTCCAACAAAAGTAAATCAGAAGAGCTTAGAGCTTTAGCGTAACGCCCCAATTGACCTTTAACTTGACTGCTTTGAAGTTCTGCTTTTGCTTTTTCTTCAGCTGCTATTGTCGCAGTATCTGCCCAAACAAAATCACTATATTGTTTCAACTTCATCTTTGAAAGGTATCTCCCCAATATTGTTACTCCAGTAACTTTCTTAGGGTCTTTTGCAAACTTGTCTAAGAGTACGTTCCATTCACTTTCTATATAAGGGACATCAATATCTTTTAATATACTTATGAATGTAGTAGGTTCCCAGGAATTAACATGTAGCGTCAAGCATTTCTTACATAAATTTATTCTACCTGTAGGATATTTTTCTTTATTTTTTACTGTGTAAAAATTCTTTGCCTCAATTGTTTTTCTGCACTTGGGGCAAAATATTTTTTCCTCATCCATTCTTTCTTAACTCCTTTTCTTGCTCTTCAATGAAGTTTAGTTTAATTTTTCCATTATAGAAAAACTCAACCACTTCTTCAAGAGGAACATTAATTTTTTCGCAAACTTCCTCCATAATTAAAACATGTTGGCATACTTCTTCAAACAAAGCGGTATTATGTTCGCAGCACAGAGGGTAAGTTTCCTTTAGTTCTTCAATAGTGGTGTTCATGATATTTCTCCTCCTTCTATAATAGTCCCTTATTGGGGATAGAGGTGATTAATGCTAGATTATATAAAGTTACCCTACTTCTTCTTGTTGCGGCAAACTTTGCATATACTATAAAGACCCGAAGAGTCAGTTCTGTTTTTACTGAAATATTTATTGTGTGCTAGCTTTGTTTCACCGCACCTTGTGCAAGTCTTCCATTCACCTTTTTCTTCGCAAGTAAAGTGCCAATTTAACCAATCTTCTTGAGCTGTTTCTGCTATCAGCTTAGGAATTTTATTTCTGTATAGTGATGATAAATACTCAAGAGAGTGAGTTACCCCGTGTGTAGCAGCTAAAAGGTCTCTTATTTCTGTGTTTGATTTTCCATCCAGCTTGTAGATTAAAAGATCATAGTACATAGGAAACTCTTCTTTTAGGCTCTTGTCTATTATAGTTTCTAAGTCTTTAAGCATCCAACGCACATCAGAGTTTAGGTCATCAAAAGCATTCTGAACTAGTTTGTGATAGTTTACCAAGATTTCTGAAACATGTTCAGGGTTGTATATTGAACACTTTCCTGTTGAAACGATATTGCCCTCTTCGTCTAGGAATACATCATCAGACCAATCGATTTTCTGAGAACCCCTTCCAGCTCTTAAGAAGTAGATTGGTTTTCTGTAGGCTGCCTTTATTATATATTGCTCTTGGCGCATCTCTATAGTAGCTCTCTTTATGCGGTAAGCATCTTTACCTGTTGCAGTCGCTGATTTAGCAGCCATAATTGAAATAGCTTCTTTTAGTTGGCGCAATGGCTGGATATCTTTTAAATCTTCTGGAGTTATAGATATTGTTGGGGCAAATATTACATTTTTGTCAGCTGTTATTAAATTGTAAAGTCCATCTTCCCCATTTTCTAGTTTATCAGTAAGACCCTGCATCGAAGTTTCTCTTTTATTGACTGTTGTCATTCTATTATCTGTTAATATTTGTTTTTCTTTTTTCTCTTGCTTGTCCATAGAGAATATTAGATAGTCAGTCATTATCTCCAAGGCTTTATCATTTAAGTTTTCAGCTCCAACTTCTTCGATTATAGCGGCAACTAAATCATTTCTTTCAGATGGGTCTGTTATTGTGTAATCTAATTTCATTTTTAATTAATTCCTCCTTATATCTTATAATATAATTATAACACACTGTTGGACAAAAGTCAACAGTTGTTGGAAGTTTTAAAGATGTTGACTTTTATTTATTTTTATGTTATAATAAGATAGAAGGAAAGTTCACTTCGTAATCTCAAATAAAAATGCTCTTAGTTTCGTAATCTCAAATAAAAATGCTCTTAGTTTGGGTTTTGGTCTGGCAATACCCAATTGCGAAAAAAATATTATTTTTCTCCCGAAATATACCCCCCTATTAACAATAGTGTAAAGTACCTGCATTACTTTATCTTTTTAACCATGTCACCCTCCTTATGTCACCCCCATCTAGTGTATTGGCGGCAACCTGTGCACTAGAGCAAACATTAAGACAATAGACAAGTATATAGATAATATATAGCTATATAAATAATATATATAATAAATAATAAAGGAGTA
>JAVVWB010000017.1:0-4010 GCA_036652335.1 Synergistaceae bacterium
CCTGTTAATTGATTCCCTCACCGCACTCTTCCCTAACTTCTATCTCCCTTTGCTCACTCTGAGCTGTAATATCTTCGAGAATCCATTTCAACTCACGTCCTGCGTCTTTCTTCTTTATAATTTCATCGTTCAAACTTTCCTGTAAAACTTCTAAACGTCTGAGCTGTGCGTCTGATATGTACTTCATTTTTAAAATTTCCTCCTCGTGATATAATCGAGGTGGTAGCTGTAACTACCACCATGTTTTTTGCTTTGTGGCTCTTTGCCTTTGTGGTGAAGAGCTACTCTTTGTCATCATGCAAATGCTTGGGTTTCTGCTCGTACCTATTAGTAATTTTGTAAAGTACGTAAAATGAGATACACAATAAACAAATCAACTCTTCTGGATCCAAGCACACCCATAGCGTTAAAGGGTTATCTACAACATTACTAAAATCCATTGCTATTCCACCTGTATTCATCTCTACCTCTCCTTTTTTATCTCTTTAAAATTCTTCTCAATCTGATAACAATTCCACTTTTCATTCCATTTACCCAAATCACGCAATTTTCTCTCACTTGCTTTACATATCTGACTCCAGCTATAACCATAACTAAGAGCTTCCTCAATCTCTGAACGTAGTTCCTTTGTCAGTAAATACTGTGTATCAATTCGTGCCTTTGTAGCCCTAGAACGATTTTTGGGAAGGTCTGGAACAAGAAAATCAATCACTTTCATATAATCACCTCATTATTTATACTAGCAATGCGACTATTGCGACTTGAATATTATCACATATATTTTATTATTGCAATGCGACTATTGCGACAAATAAAAGGTGGTATAAAAATGTCCCAACTATACGTAAGACTCTCAGACGAATTACATGCAAAATTACGTGTTATAGCAGCTCTAAAAAATGAATCTCTAAACCAAACAATGATTGAATCAGCTACTTGTTATGTTCAAGAGTGGGAGAAGAAGCACGGCGAACTTCCTTTGCCTCCGTCAGAAGACTAATAAACAAAGTATTAAGAGAAACATCCTCTTCTGCTGCTAATATTCTTAAATCTCGATGTAACTCTTCGGGAATTCTTATATATGTTTGACGAATGTTTCCGTTGTTTCCGTTCATTTTTCTTAACCCTCCATCTGAAGTTCATCAGCCTTAACTTGTGCTTCCCCGAACGTCTCATACAAAATACCATTATTGTTATACAAGCGTGAACAAGGATTATTATTTGTGTTGTAGGCAACAGCGTAGTTCTCGCCCAATTTAATTACGTAATAATTCATTCAGTAATTACCTTCAACTTTCTTGTTTCTGCAAATCGATCTAAATCCTTTTGAGCTGTTACTTTTGTTTTGCGAATAGGAAGCTCTCTTATAAAAACTCTTCTAGGTTGCAACTGTTCGGTGTACCAAATAGAGCAATAACCAACTTCGCCTACAGCCTTTGCATTCTCAACCCAAATACCGTGATTACGATACATATAAGCCTTAGCCATTATTCAAATACCGGGTACATAAGTTTTTGAGCTTCTTTTTCTGTAAGGACACTTATTAACTTATTACCCTCTGCGTCCCAAAATAACCAATAGCCTGAGAATGGCATTCGTAAGCACCGCTCTGACTTAACCATTAGTGCCTTACTGCCACTTGTTATTCCCATCGTGAAACTATCGGGGAACCTCTCTATTAGCTCAGAATCCATATTGCAACCTGTGTACTGAACTCCTTTGCAATAGACCTTTTCTTCTGTCTCCGAATCGAGATAATAAAAAGGCTTAAGAACTATCTTTGGCAGAGTAGGTACTTTTGCATTTTTAAGTTCTGTATTACGAATGTGAATCTCTCTTACACTCTCCACTCTTAGCACCTCGCCTTTCTAACTCTTGCAAATACTCAATCCATTTCGCGTCTTCCCCTGCGTCGATGAAAGCATTGAAAACAACCGCAACTGTGAATAATCCACCTAAAATCAAAAAGCCCATTACCCATAAATTCATTCAACTCACTCCTTTGTTGTCAGAAACTTTTTGATGTCTGAAGAAGCCCACCTCTTGGGTCTACTTATGCTTGGTATTGGTTGTGGAAAAGTCCCACTCTTAACACCAGCCCACCATGTACTACGAGCAATACCTGTTAATTTCATAATTTCGTTAAGTGTTACAGCTTCTTTTTCTGCCAGTAATGGGATTTCCCTCGCATTAGCTCTTTGAAAGTTGTCCATTTTTAGTTCGATTTCTTTAATCTGACTAATAACTTCTTCCAACTTCCGCATTACAACCTTGCTATCTATTACAAGCAGGTCTACTTCGTTTATCATCTCTTCACCCCCAACTCTTTTCGCTTTTCTCTATGCTCTTCCATTTCTTCTTCGTGATATACTGAACTAGCCACGCCCAAGGAGATGCAATCAAATGAAAAATTTAGCTGACGTTTTAAAAGACCAAAAACTTGATTTTAAGTGTGAGAATTGCGGAAAAACACTTAAAGCTTCAATCAACGATGCAATCAAAAAAAAGGTTATTAAATGTCCTAAATGTGGGACAGAAATTTGTTTATCTTCAGACGATAAAACAAAAAGTGATCTCAAGCGTTTAGAAAGAACTTGTAAAAATCTCTTTAAATAATTTCTAACCCTCAAAATCTACTGGCGTGGCTTCGATATTAACTTCCTGTTCTTTTGATGCCAGTTCCTTTATTTTTTCGACTTGTCTATTAAGTTCAGCTGTTGCTTCCTCTATACTTCCAAGCCAACTGTTCAACTTTTCAAAAGATTCTTCTTCAAAACGGATACACACTCTTTTTTTCTCTGTATTTATCATCTCTTCACCTCCTAGGGAATACACCAACTCAAATATTATTAGAAAACATTTGTGATCTATCTGAGACATCAATGGAAGAATCAAATCTAGAATATGAAGATGACGTTCTTCACATAAAAGATGTAAACATTATCTCTGGAAACAAAGAAATTCACTTAGAGAGCATGTTACTTTTTACAAGTGACATCATTGGTATTACATATGGAAATTGCTCTTCGTAAGGAAATTTCTTCTGAAACACTTCTTGTTATTTCTTTTAGTATCTCTTGAGACTGGGAATTTAAAAAATTTACATCAGAATCTGTAAGCCCAGATTTTATGTAATAACCTTTATTCTTTTGTCTTTTGCTCATTTACTCACATCCTTTTCCACGGTATTCGATTGTCATGGTACTTATAAAAAACTACACCATTGCATTTTGTAAAACTTCGATAGCTCTCTTCGCTTTAACTCTGTTCTCTTCGTTATCAATTCGCCCGTCTTCGGCAATGTCCAAAAGCAAAAGACTATATGCTTTTTTCTCGTTCATAATGGGTAAGAAATCTTCAACAGCTTCTGAGAACTCCTTCGCTTCTTCTACTCCGCTTTTTTCCCCGCCTTGGGGGCAGGGGGAAAAGGGCAATTACCCAAAAGTTCGTCCACTGAGCAACTAAAAATCTTTGACATTGCGATGAGGTCACTCGCTCTAGGTTCTCTCTCTCCGTTCTCATATCTTCTTACTGAATCAACAGATATTCCCAGTTTTTCAGCAAGTTTTTCTTGCGTTAAGCAAGCTGTTTCACGTTTTTCTTTAATGACATTCATTTTTTTATCACCTCACATTGCCAAACAGCATTGTCATAACTGTAATTATATCAAGCTATTTAGCATTGTCAATATAGATAATAAATAAATATTGCCAAACAGCATTTTTTATATATGCTGTTATGCTCGTTGTATTTCTATTGCCAAATGGCATAATAGAATAAAAAATGAGGTGATATCTTGCTAAAAGACATTTTAAAAACAATTAGAAAAGACAAAAAAATAACACAAGACATCTTTGCGAAAGAAGTATGCGTATCTGTTGATACAGTTCGTAGGTGGGAGTCGGGTGAAAGAGAACCTCGCTACTCTGACTTACAAAAAATAGCCAAAGCACTCAACACTTCCGTTGCTTACTTGATGGGCGAAGAAGAAAAAGAAAAAGCCCCCTCAT